>JANPKD010000017.1:0-169174 GCA_031425835.1 Chitinophagales bacterium | reverse complement strand
CTTATGATAATCCCAATGCAGAAAGAATAAATGGTACCATTAAAAACCAATACTTAAAAGGATATGCTCCACAAAGTTTTGAACAGTTAGTGGCAATGACCAAAAGAGCAGTAAGAAACTATAACGAAGTGAGGCCACATATGTCCTTAAATAGAAAAACTCCGGCAGGTTATGAGCAACTAAGCCTGCCGGCGGCTTGCGCTTTTTGAAGTATTGATATTACGATTCACTCAGGTATGAATATTCTGAAAGCACCCAAATCAACACTTCAAAAAGCACTATAATTATTTTTACGTAAAATGAAAAAACAAATACACAAAAACCAATTTGAAAACGGTCAACGTTTTTTAGGCATTGACACTTTTTCAGTTTTAACTCTGCATCCACACCTGTAGTAACGTTTGAAAAGCGGTATACCGCTCCCTGTTTGTTATCGGTTCCCGAGATGAGTACGGGGTTGCTGAAACTAAGTTCAGGCGCTTGGGCCAATACCAACTTTGGAACAGAGGCAATAGAAAATACAAGTAAAAAACAAGCCTTTGAAATTTTGGGTAAAATTGTTTTCATAATAATTTTTGTTAGGTACGTTGTTTAGGCTTTTGGTACGGATACGAACATTTAAAACAAAAACTCAACTGAGTGCTTTGGGAACCAGGTGCTATCCTTAGTTCAACCTGCCATCGTAAGAAAAAAACACCCTGAACTTCAGCAGCACTTTGCTGGCGATAAGCGAAAAAAAATGTTTCGAAAAAATTGTGTAGAAGAATTTGTTCCAAAAAAAACAGGCTCAATTAAAACGAAGGAGAACGTAAAAATAGCTGGTTGTTGTAAGTGTACATCAGATGGTACATGGCGCAGCCGATTTACTTGCTTCATAGTGGAAATTGTTTTGTTTTCTTAGGGATTAGTTTTTTCTACTTGCTGACACAAATAAAGTATGCGTTTGCTACAAATGCAAGTTTTTACACGAAGAATTACCCGACCCCGTTAGTAAAATTTACATTTTACCCTGAAAAAAAATAGTTGTTTAGCACTGCTTCTATTATTTTTTTTACACGGCTTATAAGTAAAACTACGAGTATTGCCAAGGGGAAACTTTCGCTGTTTGCTTTCCGTTAGTTGGTAGCCAACGCAAATTTTCTCTGATTATCGTAAAAGAAATAATTGAAAAATTTCGGAGGGGAGGAAGTTGAGCAGCTTCTTTGAATGCCGAAGGCATCGTACAAACACGGGCAAACAAAGTATTGGGTGAAACAATAACCGGTGCAAGTTTCGGTGTTGCGGAGCTACAGCCGGCAATTAACCATTAAAGATTTAGTGGTTGGGAAAATACCCGATACTTTTCGCGGTGTTGAATTGTTGGTATAAATGAAACAAAGGCGTGCATTTTTCGTGAGCCTTTTTTTGCCATTACTTTTATATCTGTATCAACCATAACGCCAAAGCTTATCAAGGAGTTCGTTCAAAAAAACGGCATCCCTGCCGATAAAGCGCAGAAATTTTTGAAAACCGTTTCATCATTTCTACGCGAAAGGTTTCCTCAGTTTGCGCAGCCATTACAATCAGCATTGGGGGGCGACGGACAATGTGTAGACCGTCCTTGGGGAGCGTTGCCAACTTAATAGACGGCATGGTTACCGAACTAGGTTTTTGAAAAAGCTATTAAATGAAAATCCCGCCACACAGCGGGATTTTTTGGTACGATACTCTGACTGGTTTTCCGTCCTGATATTTTTAGCTGCAACCCATTGAGTTACCACAATTCAAACATTTATAGCAGGTGCCGCTTCTTACAGTAATGTGCCCGCAGGTATTACAGGATGGGGCATCGCTTTGCATGCTTTTAGCCGCGGCATTTACAGCATCTAAACTGCTTTCAGTTTTTATTACCTGCTTTTGCGTTTTCATTGCCACCGGTGTGGCGGCCACAATACGTACGCTTGATAATTCAGGTTGTTTGACGTTAGCTGCTTCAATGCCTTCAGGGGTTATTTGGTCCCACTCCTCATTTCCTAAATTCATTACCTCGGGCTTGTCTAACACATGAACTAAATCGGTACGGTTTAAATATTCGTAACCTAAAGAGCGGAAGATGAAGTCAACTATTGATGTTGTTGATTTGATGTTTGGATGTTCTACAAAACCTGAAGGTTCGAACCTGGTAAACACAAACTTTTCTACAAATTCCTCCATAGGCACTCCGTATTGCAAACCAATTGAAATGGAGATGGCAAAACAGTTGAGCATACTGCGCATGGTGGCACCTTCCTTAGCCATGTCAATAAATATTTCGCCAACCGTTCCATCGGCGTACTCGCCGGTGCGGAGGAAAATTGTTTGTCCGTTTATTTTTGCTTTTTGGGTAAAGCCCCGGCGTTTTGCAGGCAGGGTGCGGCGTTCAACTATACTGGCAAGTTTGCGTTTTAACTGTGTGTCGGGCGATGCCTGTACACGTTTGGTGACTTCATCAAGCAATTCATCTATGGTGAGTTTTGCCATGTCAACAATGTTCGACTCTATGCCGTTGGACAGCTGGTTAACAGCCATCGTTTCGTTACTATCATCTGCTAACTGCAAACCCTCATCTGCTTTTTTCTTCTTGTCGCTTTTATTACTTAATGGCTGCGACATTTTAGAACCATCCCGGTACAATGCACATGCTTTTAAACCCAACTGCCAGCTCAATAAATAGGCGTCTGCAATTTCTTCAATCACCGCCTCGTGCGGCAGGTTTATTGTTTTGGAAATGGCGCCGGAAATAAATGGTTGCGCCGCCGCCATCATTCTTATGTGCCCGTGTGCATGAATAAAACGCTGGCCCTTTTTTCCGTTTTTATTGGCACAGTCAAATACCGCCAGGTGTTCTTCTTTTAATAGCGGGGCACCTTCAATGGTCATGGTACCGCAAACAAAATCATTTGCCTCTTCAATCTGCTCATCGGTATAGCCAAGTGCTTCTAATAAACTCCATTCAACATTGTAGTATTGCTCGGGTGCAAAGCCTAAACGCTGCAGGCAAGCCTCGCCTAAGTTGTACACGTTGAAAACAAAACCCACTTCAAAAGCCGCGGTTACTGCTTTGTCTAACTTTTGAATTTCTTCGGCTATAAATCCCTTTTCGCTTAATGTTTGGTGGTTGATGTGTGGTGCACCGGCAAAGCTGCCCGAACCAACCGCGTATTTTACAATGGCATCAACCTGCTTTTCGTTGTAGCCTAAATTTTTTAATGCAGCGGGCACTGATTGGTTGATGATTTTAAAATAACCACCACCCGATAATTTTTTAAATTTCACCAACGCAAAATCGGGCTCTACTCCTGTAGTGTCGCAATCCATTACCAATCCAATTGTTCCCGTTGGCGCAATTACAGTTGACTGCGCATTACGGTAACCATATTTTTCGCCCAACTCTACTGCATCGTCCCAGGCTTTGCATGCAGCCTTTAATAAATAATCGGGAGTGAATTGTGCCTTTAATCCTTGTGGCTTTACACTTAAATTTTCGTAGCTGTCGGCATCGTATGCAGCCAAACGGTGGTTACGCATAACCCGCAACATGTGTTCTTTATTTTCTTCGTAGCGGGGAAAGGCACCCAGCACACCAGCCATTTCAGCCGATGTTTTGTACGATACACCCGTCATGATTGCGGTGATGGCCCCGGCAATGGCTCTTGCTTTTTCGCTGTCGTACGGTATGCCACTTACCATTAACATACTACCAAGGTTGGCATATCCTAAACCAAGTGTTCTGTATTCGTAACTTAATTGCGCCACTTCTTTTGATGGAAACTGCGCCATCAATACAGAAATTTCCAGCACGGTTGTCCATAACCGGCACACGTAACTAAAGCCGTCAACATCAAAACTGTTTGCCTCGCTGTTATAAAACTTCATGAGGTTGGCCGAGGCCAGATTGCATGCGGTATTGTCTAAAAACATGTACTCACTGCAGGGGTTACTCGCTCTTATTTCTCCACCCTCGGGGCAGGTATGCCATTCATTAATTGTTGTGTTGTATTGTGTACCAGGGTCGGCACAGCGCCAGGCGGCATACGAAAGCTGGTTCCATAATTCCCTTGACGGAACTTTTTTCATTACACGGCCATCGGTTCTTGCCGTTAACTCCCAGTCTTCCCCTTTTTCTAATTTTTCGAAAAACGAATTGGGTATGCGAACGGAGTTGTTTGAATTTTGTCCGCTCACAGTTTTGTATGCCTCGCCTTCGTAATCGCTTGCATAGCCGGCATCAATTAAAGCACCCACCTTTTTTTCTTCTTCAACTTTCCAGTTGATGAAGCCTAATATTTCCGGGTGATCTAAATCTAAACAAACCATTTTTGCGGCCCGCCTTGTAGTGCCACCGCTTTTTATAGCACCGGCTGCACGGTCGCCAATTTTTAAAAACGACATCAATCCACTTGAGGTACCACCGCCGCTTAACTTCTCCCCTTCACCACGCAGGTTCGAAAAATTGGTACCAACACCCGAACCATATTTAAAAATTCTTGCTTCACGAACCCATAGGTCCATAATGCCGCCATCACTTACCAAATCATCTTCAACACTCAGGATAAAACAGGCATGAGGTTGTGGTCTTTCGTACGCCGATGTTGATTTTTTTAGCTGACCATCATTTTGATCAACATAATAATGGCCCTGTGGCTTACCGGTTATGCCATAGCTTTCGTACAAACCAGTATTAAACCACTGCGGTGAGTTGGGCACACACATTTGCGCAAGAATACTATACACCAGCTCTTCGTAAAAAATGCGGGCATCTTTTTCGGTAGAAAAATAATTGTATTGTTCCCCCCATACCCGCCAGCAATTGGCCATGCGGTGTGCCACCTGCTTTACAGATGTTTCGCGACCCAAACTTCCATCGGGCTGCGGCACACCTGCTTTGCGAAAATATTTTTGGGCAAGAATGTCGGTTGCAATCTGGCTCCATTGTTTGGGCACTTCTACATTGTTCATTTCAAAAACCACTTCGCCACTTGGGTTGCGAATAATGGAAGTGCGGTAGTCGTATTCAAACTGATCAAATACAGGTACATCATCTTTTGTGTACTTGCGCTGAAAGGAAAGTCCTTTTGAGGTGGTGGTTTTTTGTGCAACTGGCATAGCTCCTGTTTTAAATTTAATGGTGTTGGTAGAATGAAAAGATTGTGGCGGACGACGAAAATATTCTTGTGCCCTGAAAAAATCAATCCAGAATTACGCACAGTTGTGGATAAAGGAAACGATAAAAATTAAGGTGTAAGCCTGTGGCGGTTTGCGACTGAAGACGCTGGAAAAAAAATTTTTTGGGCGAATTTTTTTGGAAGTAATTCAGCTTTTTTGCAGCAATCACAAAAGCGTTGCCGGGCCTGCATTGTATAGTGATGCAAATAAAAATAGCAACGGGAAAACAATGGGCCAGGCCTGCCTGCGCAAATACATTAATAAGTACGGAGAACAAACGTGGTAGTAAGTAAAGTTTATTTATAACACCCGAACAAGGTTGAGGCAGCAGCCCATTGATAGCCCACTTCATTTACTGACGAGGCATTGCAAAAATTTTTGCATTTTTGCAACCAATGGTTGTACAAGTACCTGTATATGCGTCGTTGCTGGAAAAGAAAAGAAAAGGAGAAAAATCTTTTGCTGTATTGATAGACCCTGATAAGGTTACCCATGCTTCTATTGTACAAATTGTTGAGCGGGCCGTTGCTGCCCGGGTTGATTATTTTTTTGTGGGCGGAAGTTTGGTTATTTCCGATCACCTGGATGATTGCATCAGGCAAATAAAAAATTTATGCAGCCTACCG
Source organism: Chitinophagales bacterium (assembly GCA_031425835.1). GTDB lineage: Bacteria > Bacteroidota > Bacteroidia > Chitinophagales > Chitinophagaceae > Flavisolibacter. Next base: position 163,364 of record JANPKD010000017.1, on the reverse strand, counting down.
GTGCTACTGTTTCCCGGCAGCCCATCGCAAATTAGCCGGAACGCCGATGCACTCCTATACCTTTCTCTTATATCAGGTCGCAATGCAGATTATTTAATTGGGCAACACGTAATATCGGCGCCGTTTGTAAAAAAGAGCGGCCTCGAAATTATTTCTACCGGCTATATGGTGGTTGATGGTGGTGCTGCTACAACTGTATCGTACATCAGCAATGCCACTCCCCTGCCGGCCGACAAACCTGACATTGCATTATGCACCGCAATGGCCGGCGAAATGCTGGGCATGAAAACCATTTATATGGATGCGGGCAGCGGCGCCAAAAAAGCCATCACCGAAGAAATGATCGCCGCGGTTGCACAGCATATTGAAATACCCCTGATCGTTGGTGGCGGTATAAGAACCGCGGAGAAAGCTTACCTGAATTGCAAAGCTGGCGCAGATGTAATTGTGGTGGGAAATGCTATTGAAAAAGACGCTTCGCTCGTTGCGGAAATTGCTGCTGCTGTGCATGGGGCACGTTTTGCATCCTGATGGTTTGTGCTCTCTACCAACCTCTTTCATGGGCTACACTAATGCAATCCCTATATTAACGTTATCCCTTCGGGATTTTTTTTTGCTTCGCTTTTGGCTATATAAATGTCATCCCTTCGGGATTCTTCAAACATCAACGAACTGACCGTCTTACACTCCATGAACATCATGAATAAGACAAAGCTAAAACCTCGAAGGGGTAGCAGTACTATAAAAAAACTCGAATCGGAGCTAACTACAAAGGGGTGGTATTAGAAAACCTGGGAGAGGCTAACCAAAAAAATCCAATCATCTACTTACTCCTTCTTCACCCTCGTTGGTGTATCTTTTCCACCCACTATAGTTTTACTGCTTTGAGCAATGGCCTTTATTATCTGCGCCATGTTTTCTAAATCAAGAGTGCTTACTTCATCACTTACTTTATGATAGTTTGGTTCACTATCCATTTTTGATGTGGAGATGGTATGAGCGGGCACACCAAGTTCTGCCAGCGTTGCATTGTCGGAGCGATAGAATAAATTTTGATCGGGGTAGGGATCGGGGTGGAATGTGAATCCACTTCCCTGCAAATTGCGCTGCAGTATTTCACCCATGTTTGTTTTATCAAAGCCGGTTATGTAAGCCGAGTTTTTACCCCACTTGCTCTCGGTACCAATCATTTCAATATTGAACATGGCAACCACTTCGGTGGGCTTCAGTTGCTGCGAAAAATATTTGGAACCATAACCGCCCATTTCTTCGGCGGTGAATGCGGCGAAAATGATGGAGCGTTCGTTGTTGTTTTGTTTTTTGAAATAATTGGCCAGCATGATCACTGCCGTTGTTCCTGCAGCATCATCGTTGGCTCCGTTGTAAATGCTATCACCGTCAACAGGTTTGCCAATCCCTAAATGATCGTAATGCGCCGAAAAAATAACGTACTCATTCGGCTTGGTTTTGCCCGGCAAAATGCCCACCACGTTAGCAAATGATGTTTCAGTAAAACTGTGTTCAGCTTTTATGGTAAATTCTTTTACGGCGGGTTTGCCTAAAATAAAAACAATGGTTGGGTTGTTCTGAAAAATTTGTCGTTTTAAAAAAGTTAACCGCGAAAAATTTTTGGCAAAACTTGTATCGACATATACTACCGAATTTTTTCCTGCAGCATTTATGTTCTGTGCCTTTTCAAAAATATTCTCTCCGGCATTTATCTGCAGTATTTGGTAGCCCGACTTTTCGTTCACCTTCACCTCGGGCTCCGCGGTTACGATCACGATGTTTTTTGTGTCCATCTCGGTGCCATCCATATCGCCTTTTAAAGTGGTAAGTTTTGAACGCAGCATAACAAATGACTGCAAAAAGCTTTCGGGTTTTAGTGGTTGCAAACCTGCCCTTTTAAATTCGGCGGCAATAAATGCTGCGGCTTTTTCTATTCCCGGGGTGCCTGCTTTTCGGCCCTGCATCTCGTTGGCGGCAAGTATTGTTTCAACTCGTTCAACTTCTTTTACGTTTATTACTTCACTTACTTTTTGCGCAGAGGTAGCGGTGTGCACTACAACAGCAATTACCAACAACAATATTTTCATCTTATTTTTTACTTTTTTAAAAGTGGTATTTCTTACTTCTTGTTTCTTACTTCTTATTTCTTGCTTCTTGCTTCTTACTTCCGCTGCTCACAAACTCATCATCTCTTTGAACTTAACCGTTTGCCTACGGCTCACTTCAATTTTTTCACCACCCTTTAATTCCAGTAAAAGGCCTCCATTAAAGTAGGGTTCAATTTTATCAATCATGCGCAGGTTTACAATATGCTTGCGGTTGGCACGAAAGAAAACCTTTTCATCCAATCGTTCTTCGAGTGCGTTAAGCGATTTTAAAATGAGTGGTTTGTTGCCACCAAAAAACACTTTGGCGTAGTTGCCTACACTTTCAAACAATCGTACCTCGGCCAATTTTACAAACCAGCAACGTTCGCCATCTTTTACAAAAACTTGGTCGTTTTCGCCAAGCATGGAGTTGTTGTCGCCCGTGGCCGGCGCTTTTTCCCCGTGTCCGTTTATACCGGCCTTTTTTAATTTTTCCAACGCATCGGCCAGGCGCCGCGGTTCTACGGGCTTAAGCAGGTAATCCAATGCGTTTACCTCAAAAGCTTTGAGGGCATATTCATCATGGGCGGTAGTAAAAATTACCTGTGGTGCATGGTCCAGTTCCGATAATAGATCGAACCCCGTTTTACCCGGCATTTGAATGTCTAAAAAAATTAAATCGGGATTAAGGTTTTCAATTTTTTGCAAACCCTCTTCGGCGTTTGATGCTTCATCCACAATTTCTATTTCAGGAAATTCGGCCAGCAAGGCCCGCAGGCTTACACGTGCCAGGCGTTCGTCATCGATCAATATTGCTTTCATGAAAAAAGTTTTTAAGCGTTAAAAAAATTAGTTCTCTGACTGCTGCATTACAAATGCAGGCATTATTATTTTTGCTTCAACCAGTTCAGGAGTTGCCTGTTGAATTTGAAATTTTGCTTTCTCCCCAAACAAAAGGTGCAGTCTTTCCTGCGTGCTTGATAATCCAAAACCTGAGTGCGAAGCAGGGCTTTGCAAGTTGCCCGTGTTGAGAACCGAAAGGTTGTGGTCATCATCACTAAAATGCGAAATAATTTTAACCACGCCCCCCCGCACCTGTTTGCTGATGCCATGCTTGATGGCGTTTTCTACCAAAAGTTGCAACATCATTGGTGGTACTTGTTGGCTCAGGGTATCTTCATCAATATCGTACTCAACTTTCAGCCGGTCTTCAAAACGCATTGTTTCCAATGCCAGGTAATCCTTTACAATTTTCAATTCCTCTTCAAGGCTTACCGTTTCGCCTTTTTCAACATTTAAACTGCTCCGCAAAATTGAGCTTAATTCGGTAATGGCTCTTCGTGCCCTGGCAGGGTTTTCATCAATCAAAGCCCGAATGCTGTTGAGGGCATTAAAAATAAAATGAGGATTGATATGTGCCTTTATGGTTTTTAACTCAAGCGATTTTACTAGGGCTTCCAGTTGTAATGTATCCAGTTGTTGTTTACGGCTTTTTGTGATGTAGTGGTAAATAAAGTAAATGCTGTTCCAGATAAAAAGCAATACGAAGGAAGAGGAAAGGTTGTACACCAAGTGCGCCTGAAATGGAATTGATTTACTGGTAGGATAAAACCCGTAGAACGATTCGAATGGTGTTTGAACAAGTGAAAAAATTGCGGCAAAAAGCAGGGTAAAGGTTACCAGTAAAATTATCTGGAGGTTAACGGGCTTAATGAGCACATCGTTTTTTTTTATGGCCAGGCGCATAAGGTGAGAGCAGATAATACCTACCTCCACAAAAAACAACAACCGGCAAAGCATCTCGGGTTTAAATTGCCAAAACACAAAGGCGTTCAGAATATTTATTAAACAAAAGCCCCCCCAGCCAACAATTTGAAAAGCCCAGTACCGGGCAAGCTTCATGCGCATTTAGTAAAGATAACAGTAGTGTTTTGTTAAGTGTTTGGCTAAATATATCAGTGGACAATAGGTTTTACAAATGGAACAGGGTGTTAGCGATAGTGCAATACACTTATCACCCCAAAACATCTGAAAAAAATCTTGCGGTTGAGAGAAGCAATAACTACTTTGGCCGCAATCCCAACCCGTGAAACGTAAACCCTACCTCCTACAAATTTTTTTCTTTTGCTTGCTCAGTATTATCCACGAAAATTCTTCGGGCCAGGGGAAAGTGGTTATCAATGAATTTTTACCCTGGAGCAATAACACCTGTGCAGTGAACGGCGAGTTTATTGAACTAATGAATTTTGGTCCCGGCCCCATGAACATTGGCTGCTATATTGTAACCAACGGAAAATATTCAGTAACCATCCCTCCCAACACTATTATTCAACCCGGTGAATATTTTGTGCTCGCGGGTTCGGACGTTTTGCCTATAGATTGTGGCAACGTTGATAGCAGTATTACCACCCAGTTAAACTGGACTACCTGTAACTGTACCAATTTGCCGGTGTTAACAACTGGTGATGGTTTTTTTGCCGATGGTGGCGCGGCAAACGAAAAAGTAGTTTTGCTTAATCCTTTGCTGCAGGTGGTGGATGCCGTAACCAGGGATGCCCCCCAATGCTGGCTGACCCAATAACTACTGCGACAATTTCCGGGGCTTGTGCGCCACATACTTTTGACCTTGATACAATGAAAGTGAAGTACGAGGTGTTGGGTATGTCAACCGGCAGAAGCAACAGTTTTGCCCGCACTATCGACGGGGATTGTCAATGGGTAAAAGATCCGCCGCAAAGTGCCCATGCTACCAATAACCGCAGCGGCGATGTTTCGGCGGTTCAATACGAATTAAATATCACAGGAGCCCGTGATTGTGGTTCGGGTGGCAGCATCAATATCCAGGTTATTATTACAGATGCCACCGTTACCGATTATGCGCAAATGTTTCCAATGAATTTCGCCATTGCGCAAGATGATGACCTGGATGCCGACTTTGACTTTGACGATACGTATACATATGGTGCCGACAGTACCCCACCCAGTATCGACATAAACAATTTGCCGCTTGGCCGGTACCGCATTGTCGTGGGTTCGGCATTGGGATGTTTTTTGGCGACGTTCAACTTAAGCATCCTATCCTGCACCGATCCATTGACGGCACAAATTCTGAATTTTGATTTGATAAAACAATCCAACACGGCGTACACCTTTCGGTGGATGATTGCCGAAACATTGCTTGCACAAAAAATGACGCTGGAAAAAAGCCGTGATGGCCGTAATTTCTTTGCCCATCAATCAATAAATCCGCAAGGATCCGGCACATCAACCTACTTGAACACGGTGCCAAAAGAGTGGGGCACTTATTATTACCGGCTGAAGTTAACCGGTAAAGATGGAAATGTTATTTACTCGCAAATCATCAATTTGGGCGGCGCATCCTCCGCAGCACCCATGGCTTTTGTAGCACCTAACCCGGTACAAACCATGCTGAACATCCAATTCTACACAACAGCAAACGCAATAACCAGCTATAAACTTTATAATTCTGTAAATAAAGAAGTGGACTCGGGTCGGTTTTTTTCTACCATTGGTCAAAATGCAAAACAAATAAACGTGCAACAGCTCCCTGCCGGTGTGTACCAAATACTTTTACAAAGCAACACCAACAGCAAGCCCACCATCATTCGTTTTGTTAAGCAATAATCACAAACCCCGATGTAAGTAAAAATGAAATATTTTTACAGCCATAAAAACCAGCAATGCAAATAACCGCCGGGCCTTTATTGCAGCAGATAGATAATCCTGCCCAGTTAAAAAAAATCCCTAAAGAGCAATTACACCAGGTTTGCGATGAACTACGCCAGTTTATTGTTGATGTGGTAAGCGTTCACGGCGGGCATTTTGCCGCAAGCCTCGGCGTAGTTGAATTATCGGTTGCGCTGCATTACATCTACAACACCCCTTACGATCAGCTGGTTTGGGATGTGGGCCACCAGGCATACGGTCATAAAATTCTAACCGGCCGCAGAGATGTTTTTTCAACCAACCGCAAATACAAGGGATTGAGTGGTTTTCCAAAACGCAGCGAAAGTGAGTATGATACTTTTGGTGTTGGTCATTCCTCCACTTCTATTTCGGCGGCTTTGGGTATGGCAATGGCGGCAAAAATAAAAGGCGAAACCGACCGCAAAGCAGTGGCGGTAATTGGCGATGGATCAATGACGGCAGGGATGGCTTTTGAGGCAATGAATCATGCCGGCGTTGCCGATACCGATGTGCTGATAATTTTGAATGACAACTGCATGAGCATCGACCCCAATGTGGGTGCTTTAAAAGAATACCTCACAGATATTTCCACATCTCACACCTACAATAAACTGCGTGATGATGTTTGGAATTTGATGGGCAAGTTGCCGGTGGGAAAAAGATTTACACGAGACATGGCTTCGAAACTGGAGGCTTCTATAAAAGGGGTTGTTACCAAAAGCAGCAACCTTTTTGAGGCATTAAACCTTAGATATTTTGGCCCCATTGATGGCCACAATATTACCAAGCTGGTTGACACGCTGAAAGATTTAAAAAATATTCCGGGACCAAAGATTTTGCACATCATTACTGTAAAAGGCAAAGGATATTCATTAGCCGAAAAGGACCAAACCAAATGGCATGCACCGGGTTTGTTTGATAAAATAACCGGTGAGATTTACAAGAAAAAATTTGACCTGCCGCAGGCACCAAAATACCAGGATGTTTTTGGGCACAGCATTATTGAACTAGCCGAAGCAAATGAAAAAATCATTGGCATCACACCTGCAATGCCAAGCGGCTCATCGCTAAAATACATGATGGAAAAAATGCCGCACCGCGCATTTGATGTGGGCATTTGCGAGCAACACGCCGTTACTTTAAGTGCAGGCATGGCCACGCAGGGAATGAAGGTTTTCTGCAACATTTATTCATCGTTTATGCAAAGGGCTTACGACCAGGTGGTGCATGATGTGGCCATACAAAAACTGCCGGTAATATTTTGTTTAGATAGAGCAGGCCTTGTTGGCGAAGATGGCCCAACGCACCACGGAGCTTACGACGTACCATATTTCCGTTGCATACCCAACATGATTATTGCTGCGCCGATGAATGAACAGGAGTTAAGGAATTTAATGTTCACGGCGCAACTGGAAAGCACTAAACTTCCATTTGTTATTCGTTATCCACGTGGCGAAGGTGTGATGCCCGAATGGAAAAAACCATTTGAGGAAATACAAATTGGTAAAGGAAGAAAATTGCGTGATGGGAAAGACATCGCCATACTTTCTTTTGGCCATCCCGGAAATTTTGCAGCTGCAGCCATAAGAGATTTAAGAAACGAAAACATTACTCCCGCACATTACGATATGCGTTTTGCAAAACCATTGGATGAAGAGTTATTACACGAAGCCTTACGACGTTATCAAAAAATCATTACGGTAGAAGATGGAACAGTGGTTGGCGGTTTTGGAAGTGCCGTTGCAGAATTTATGCTGTTGCATAATTACAAAAATGAACTGAAGGTATTGGGCATTCCCGATACACTTATTGAACACGGAACGTTGAAGGAACTACACAAGGAATGTGGTTATGATGCGGAGGCGATTAAGGAAGCGGTTGTGGAAATGATGCGGGAAGACGTGTTTGTATAATTAAAACGTCTGGCAGAAATTTCAATCCTCGAAAATGATTTTATGATTGCGCCAACACGCAAAATTCTGTTGTCCTCATCCTTCCCCATTCTAAAGATCATTATGGAAACAAAATCGTTTTGCATCTACCGCAAAAGGGTTTATGAAAAAGCTTTCCATTACCATCCTGCTTGTATTGTTGGTAAGTGTTTATGTTTTTGGCTTGCTCCAATATTCAGCGCACCGACAAAAGTTGTTGGCACTGCAAAACTCCGGTGCAAATGGTGCACACAACATTTCTCCAGCTTCCTATCATAAACTAAAAATAAAAGCCACTGCTGCAAAAACATTTAGGCAAACAAAAGGCTTCAACAGCCGCCTTTGTTTTTTTGTAGATGCCAGCCTGCCCTCAAATGAAAACCGTTTTTTTATTTACAATGTAAAAACCGACAGCATTGAAAACGCCGGCCTGGTTACGCATGGCCGCTGCAACCAACCATGGTTGGAAGGAAGAAAATACAGTAACTCAGTTGGCAGCGGTTGCACATCGTTAGGCAGGTATAAAATTGGCAACCCCTACCAGGGCCGGTTTGGGTTAGCGTATAAATTGTATGGATTAGACAGCAGCAACAGCAATGCCTATAAACGGTTTGTGGTGCTACATGCGCATGAATGTGTACCCAATGAAAAAGGCGGCAACGAAATTTGCCAGAGTGATGGTTGCCCAACCGTATCGCCGCAGTTTTTATTGCAACTAAAATCAATCATTAATAAATCAGCCAAACCGGTTTTGCTTTGGGTGTATAATTGATATATTGTCGCAGAAAAAATTTAGTCAATGCACTTCTTACCCAAACCTATCGTTGCTTTTATTTTTTGTTTGTGCGCATTGAAAAGCAGCGCTACTGAAATAAACAATCCTGAAACGTTAACCGCATCCGACACAATTCCCAATCTAATATTTGACAGTACAAAAATTTTTGAAAGGGCAAGTGTGGTTCCCACTGTATCGAAAGAAGCGTGGGATAACCATTTACAAAAAACCCTGAAGATTGTTTATAAGGGCGTTAGAAATAAAATGCCCCCGGGAAGTTATACAATTCAAGTTCGGTTTTTAGTAGAAAGAGATGGAAGCATATCAGAAGCAATGGCCTTAAGCGATCCAGGTTTTCGCTTAGCTGAATGTGCAGTAATAATAATTAAGACTGGACCTAAATGGAATCCTGCTGAATCAAACGGAAAAAAAGTTCGCTCGTATCATCATCAGCCAATCACTTTTGAAATCAATAATTGAAAAAGACATTGGTTTGCCGCAATTATTATGGCCTCCCGTTTATTTTTCCACTTTGTGATTTTTTAAAAAAGTGTTTCGTTTCCACGCAAAATTATCAATCAAGCAAACCAGTTTTGCTTTGGGTGTATAATTAATATATTGTGGCAGAAAAAATTACACCATGCGCAATATTTTTAAAACCGTTACTGCTTTCGCTATTTCGTTTTTGTTTTTACATAAACCTGTTGTTGCTTCTGAATTTAAAAATGCCTTAGCAATAGTTGATACGGTTGGTGTTCCGCTGGCCGGCGACTCTTTAAAAATTTTTGATAAAGTGGAAATTGAAGCCAGTGTGAACAGGATTGCCTGGATCAACCATTTACAAAAAGTATTATTGCCCATTATAAACAAAGCAGCAAGGAAGCGAATGCCCAAAGGACAATACACAGTAAATGTTAGGTTTCTTGTTGAAAAAAATGGAAAAATCAGCGATGCGGTGTACCTGAACGATCCCGGGTACGGGCTGGCAGAAGGAGCTGTAAAAGCAGTAAAAACCGGACCTAATTGGCAGGCTGGTGAGCAAAATGGTAGAAAGGTGCGCTCGTATCACACACAACCAGTAACGTTTGTTATTTCTGACTAGATGACGGCGTTGCAACACACGCACTTGTTCTTTTTTGATTTCTTCAATTGCTGTTATCCTTTTTTACACTTAAAAGTTTCCGCCAATTTTTCAAGTAAAAAATTATTTCATGAACAAAATCTTTTTCCTTCTCTTCTTCTCTCCATCAGTGCTTTTGGCACAAACCAAAGAAAAAAAACAAGGCTGGCATTTGCTGGATGCCAGAACGGATGGATACTATGGCATAAGCCTGAACCCAGCCTACGAATTATTAAAGGGCCGCAAGAGTACTACCGTGGTTGTAGCGGTTATTGATAGTGGTATAGACACCACCCACGAAGACTTAAAACAGATACTCTGGCGCAACCCTAAAGAAGTGCCCGGAAATGGACATGATGACGATGGTAATGGTTATGCGGATGATGTAAATGGCTGGAATTTTTGTGGTAGCAGCAGTGGCGAAAACGTGAGCACCAACAGCCACGAAGTAGCCCGTGTTTATCATGGATGGAAAAGCACTTTTGCCGATATGAAAGAAAAAAATGTACCGGCTGGCCAACGCTTTTTATTTCAACAATGGGTGAAGGCAGCCGATATTATTGAGAAAGATGCCGAAGATGCAGAAAGGCGTTTGCTAAACATTGAACCTTTAATTGATGCCTTAGAAACTTCCTCCAAAATAATCAATGAACGCCTTGGCACAAAACAATTTACAGAAACACAAATAATCAAACTTGCCCGCGACGCAGGAGAAAAGACTGCTAAGGCAATCGCATTATGGCGTGATATATTTACGCAAAGCGGTGACCAAAGCATTATAAGTACTACCATCCTTTCACAGATAGCAGACTACCGCAACCAATTAGTGAGCAACCGCAAAAGGAAAACCGATTTGCCTGAAGATACCAGGGGAAAACTAACCAAAGACCGTTATACAGATATTGAAGACCGGTTTTATGGAAACAATAATCTTAAAGCATCAAGTGGCGATCATGGCACTTCGGTGGCAGGTGTAATAGCTGCTCTACGCTCCAATGGATTGGGCATAAACGGTATTGCAGATAATGTACACATCATGGCAATTCGTGCTGTACCGGGGGGTGACGAACATGATAAGGATGTGGCACTTGCTATAAGGTATGCAGTGGACAATGGTGCACAAATAGTGAATATGAGTTTTGGGAAACCCGTGTCTCCCTACAAGCAAATGGTTGATGATGCAGTTAAGTATGCTCAACTGAAAGGAGTGCTACTTGTGCATGCAGCCGGCAATGATGGTAAAGACGTTTCTAAAGACATGTTTTACCCAAGTCAGGAACTCTTAGACGGGATGCGGGCTACTAATTATATTACCGTAGGTGCCAGCGGCGACGCCAGCCTTGATGGCATGGTAGCAAGCTTTTCGAACTACAGTAAAGAGTACGTTGACATTTTCGCCCCGGGTGTATACATTCATTCCACTGCCACAGATAACCGCTATGTTGATGGTGACGGAACCAGTTTGGCTGCACCTGTGGTTACCGGAGTGGCTGCGTTGCTCAAATCTTATTTCCCGCAACTAACGCCCGAGCAGATGATTAAGATACTAATGAGCTCTGGCGAACAAGTAAATATGAAAGTGGATGTGCCGGGTGAAGAAAAGAAAAAATTGTCTTTTGCATCATTGTCGGTCAGCGGCCGCATTGTTAATGCTTTCAATGCTGTAAAGATGGCCATGGAAGGGGAAACAAAATAACCCATAATAACCACGGAAGGCAGCAGTCGCTGCCCTCCGTGGTTATTTGAATCTGGTGCTCATAATATTGGTTGCAAAACCTGTAACCGCAGTCATCACAACAATCGCATCTGCGCATCGTCATCATCCAACACTTCCTCCACCTCATTGTACTCAACTATAAAATTGTTCATGCCCTCGCCCATAATTATGCGCAGAAATTTTCCCTGCACCAACTCAAGCATGGATAAAAAAAGGAAGATAGCATGCACCCGGTTTTCTACTTTTTCAAAAACCATTTCAAATGAAAGGGTGCGGTTGTTTTGCGCGGTGGCAATTAAATTGCTTTTGGTTTCCTCCATGCTGTAGTTGTATTGCACTACGGTGTGCATAGGTTTATTAAACCTTTCGTGGTAGCGCAGCATTACCCGCTCAAATGCTTTCATTAATTTAAAAAGTGTAATGGTTTGTACTTCGGTGCCTTCGCTGGCTTCTTCCCCAATTAATGATAGTTCTTTTTGAATATTGCCCCTGCGTATCAGCAGCATTCGTTCGGCCTCCATCAGGGCCATTTGCGCAGCTACCTCCTTATATTTTTTGTACTCCAGAATTTTATCAATCAACTCCTGCCGCGGGTCAATTTCGTTACCCGACTGATCTAACTCTTTGCGGGGCAAAAGCATTTTTGCTTTTATACGCATGAGGGTGGAGATGAACAGAATAAATTCTGACGACAGTTCAATATCGAGCGGTTCATCGCCATGAATAAAATCTAAAAAATCGTTGATGATGCGGGTGATGGGAATATTGTAGATGTCGAGTTCGTCCCTTTCTATGAAAAACAGCAGCAGATCGAAGGGGCCTTCAAATTCGGTAAGCTTTATCTGGTAGGTAGCACTCACGGTTTTTTGTTTTGAAAATGCAGTGTTTGGCTAACTGTTTAAATAGCTAAATCGCCCAACGGCATTAAAAAAAAGAGGCGTTCAGCAAAATGCTGAACGCCGCCAAAGATATAGGATTAGCGCAAACGCCTACCGCTTAAGACTGTCGCGTATTTCCATCAATAATTTTTCCTGCAAAGTGTTTTCCGGTGCCTGCGGCTCTCCGGCTGCGGCCTCTTTTTGACGCTTCATCTTGTTCATACCCTGTATGATCATAAACAGCACCAATGCAACAATGATAAACTTGATGATAGCCGCAAGAAATTTTCCGTACTTGACGGTGCCCCAGGCCAGCTGGTCTAAATTTTCGGCCCCGGCGGCTTTTAGCGCAGGTGCTAGCAGCAGCGGGGTAATTACATCATCAACCAATGATGAAACGATGGCGCCGAAGGCAGCACCAATGATAACAGCAATTGCCAGGTCAACAACGTTGCCCTTTAGTGCAAACTCTCGAAATTCTTTTACAAAGCCCATAGATGTTAGTTTTAGCCGGCAAAGTAGAAGTTGCTAATAGTTTACTCTTACTTTTTCGGCAGATCGGGGTATTTCATCTTTAAGCCGCGGAGGCCATCCACCACTGTGCTGGCAATTAAATATTCCTTGTACCAGTTTTGATCGGCGGGTACAATCACCCAAGGCACGAGGTTGCAGTTTTCAAAAACATCTTCATACATGTGCAAATACTTATCCCGTAATTCGGCTTCAATAAAATCCCTCTCATTGTACTTCCAGTGTTTCGTCGGGTCGTTTAAGCGTTCATTAAATCGCTGCTGCTGTTCTTCGGCCGAAACGTGCAGGTAAAATTTAATTACCAGGGTGTTGTTGTGCTGCGTCAGTAGTTCTTCAAAATCATTAATGGCCTTAAATCTTTTTTTGGCCAGCGCATCATCGCACCATCCGTGTACACGGGTTACCAATACATCTTCGTACTGGCTGCGGTTAAAAATCTGGATGTAACCCTTGGCGGGTGTATGTTCATCTATGCGCCACAAAAAATGATGGTTTAACTCCTCGTCGGTAGGCGCCTTAAACGATTGAACCCGTACACCCTGGGGGTTGAGCATACCAAACACGTTGTTTACCACCCCATCCTTGCCGCTGGCATCCATACCCTGCAAAATTACCAGCACGGAATGTTTGCCTTCGGCGTATAAAACATTTTGCAGCTCGTCGAGCTCCTCAAGTAATACCAATGTTTTCTCTTTGGTTTCTTTCTTATTTAAATCATCCGGCGCTTTAGTGTTCAATTTTTCTAATTGCTTCATAAAAAAGTTTCTGTTCCATAAATGTAAAGCTTCTGCACTTTTGCAGCTATAATGTTGCAACACAAACTAGTTAACTGGCTGCTTTTCATTTTTCTTTGTCTCATCTGGGGTTCGTCATTTATTATAATGAAGCGAAGTGCTGAAACGCTTTCTGGTTGGCAAATTGGCGCTATACGCATTTTTTCAGCTGGACTATTTTTTTTGCCCCTTGCTGTTTTTCATTTGCGTAGTATTCCTGCAAACAAAATTCCGCTCATTATTTTGTCCGGTGTGTTAGGTAATTTATTTCCCGCCTTTTTATTTGCCATTGCCATTGAAAAAAAAATAAACAGCTCGTTGGCGGGCATACTTAATTCGCTTACTCCTTTGCTGGTGATTGTAATTGGTATTTTACTTTTTAAAGAAAAATTGCAGCACAAAAAAATTGCCGGCGTGATGGTGGGTTTTGTGGGGCTAATCATTTTAAGTCTTTCAAAAGGGGCGGTTACCGTTGATAATTTTGGATTTACACTTTTGGTTCTCCTGGCCACCTTGTGTTATGCACTTAATGTAAATATGGTAAGCCATTATTTGCAGGGGGTCAATCCCATGAAGATGGCCACGGTGTCATTGGCTTTTATGATGGTGCCTGCCGGCCTTATAGCCTGGCGGGAAAATGTATTTTCTATTGTGCGGTACGATGAAGCGGCCCGGATGCCAACTGTTGCCATTGTTCTTTTGGGCATTGTAGGCAGTGCCATTGCAACGGCAATATTTTATTTTTTGATAAAAAGGGCAGGCGGTTTATTTGCATCACTGGTTACCTACGGCATTCCGGTAATTTCTATTTTTTGGGGAATGATGGATGGAGAAAATGTGACCGCCATTCAAATGGGTTGTTTGGGAATGATATTGGGCGGGGTGTATTTGGCCAATAAATGAGAGGGGAATACTGACTAATGAGGGGTTAGTGTTTCCCGAATATGATTACTAGTTACTCATCATTCATCCTCACACCACCATTATTTCTTTTTCTTTCGTAGCCAGATGTTTATCTACCAGAGTAATAAATTTATTGGTTGTTTCCTGCACCGCGGCTTCCGCATCTTTCGCAGCATCCTCACTCAGTCCATTTTTCTGCGCTTTTTTTATATGCTCAATCGCATCGCGGCGAATGTTACGTACTGCAACTTTTGAATGTTCGCCTTCGGCCTGGCAACGTTTTACTAATTCGCGGCGGCGCTCTTCCGTTAAAGGTGGCAGAAATAACCTGATAATGATTCCGTCGTTTTGGGGATTGATGCCAATGTTAGAGGCAATAATTGATCGCTCAATTGGTTGCAACATATTTTTCTCCCACGGCTGGATGGTGATGGTTCGTGCATCAAGCACACTTATGTTACCCACCTGGCCAATTGGTGTTGGCGAACCATAATAGTCAACTGTGATGCCATCGAGCATTTGGGGATTGGCCTTCCCAGCCCTTATTTTTCCGAGTGCGGCCTCCAGGTGATTAATGGCTTTCAGCATGGCTTCCTCGGCCATTTCTATAGTGAGCGACACATCTTCGTCCGACATATCATTTAAGTATTTGTTTGCGCAAATCTAAGAAAGGAGTAAATAATAAATAACGGGGAGTTTGGTTACTGCTCCATTGCCGCTACCTCTTTATTGATCGAGACCACTTTTGTTGCGGACTGCAGTACCGTTTCGGTATGGCGTTGAAAAGATCGGGCAATAACCAATTTTGCTTTTGGCTTTTTAAGATAAGTTAACCCGGCCAGCATGGCAAAGGCTACACCTATCATACTCACCAAAAGAAAAGTAGAACCCATTGACCGTCCAAACCAGGCCATAGCAATAAAGGCAGCGTTCAGACCCACACACGTGAGCGTTACGCTGTTGTGGCTCATCCCCCTGTCAAGCAAAAGGTGATGGATATGATTGCGATCGGGGGAAAAAGGCGAACGCCTATGCAACAGGCGGATAGTAAACACACGCAGCGTATCGAGTAGAGGAACAATCAGGATTGAAAACCCTATCGCAGCTACGGATGCAACAGGGAAGACAGCCGTAGGCGAACTGGCTACGGTCATGAATTTGATTACAAGTATGGCATTCAACATTCCTAAAAGTAAAGAGCCGGAATCGCCCATAAAGATTTTTGCCGGATAGTAATTAAAAACCAAAAAAGCAGTAAGCGCCGCCGTCATGGAAAATGAAAGGGCTGCGAAGCCGTGTAACCCCGCAAATAAAAAGTAAGCACCAAAAACTGAAGTAGAGAGCAGGCCCAGTGTACCGGCCAAACCATCAACCCCGTCAATCAGGTTAAAGGCATTAATGATCACCATAATGGTGGTGTAACTCAACACAATTCCAAGCAGTTCGGGCACATTGCCAAAGCCCAAAACACCGTACATACTTTCAATACGTACGCCACCAAGGTGAACAAGTATGGCAGTAGCACTCAGTTGGCCAAGAAATTTTTTTCGGGCCGATAGAATCAGGATATCATCCTTAAGGCCCAGGAAGAAAATAACCAACGCGGCTGCAAAAAAGTATTGAAAATTTTGTGTATCAGAATAGGCCACAACCAAAAAAGTAGACAGAAAAAAGCCAAGGAAGATACCGACACCACCTAACGAGGCAATATGTTTTGTGTGAAGTTTACGGGCATCGGGTAGATCAAACAGTTTTTTTTCGGAAGCCACCCGCATAATGGCAGGCAATACCAGATAGGTTATTAAAAAGGAAACCGGAACTGACAACAACACATTTAGCATTCAGCAGGGTTTAGTGTGGAGAAATTATGTTTCATTGGTTTGGGTTAGCAATTTTAATTGCCCTGTTTTTTTCAAGTTCGCGGCAAAGGTAATAAGTTAGGGCAGGAAAACTTTTTTTAAATAAAAAAGGTTGCACATTTGCAACGCTCACTGCTCTGATCATTTTTTCTTCAAAAGTTTATCCAACTACAAAAAATTTATGCCAACGCTCCCCGATATTGCTTCACAAATTAGAAGAGACATTATTCGAATGGTTCACGGTTCAAACAGTGGGCACCCCGGTGGTTCGTTGGGTTGTGCCGACCTGTTGACGGCGCTTTATTTTAAAATCATGAAACACCAGCCAAAGCCATTTGACATGGATGCCCGGGAGCAGGATGTTTTTATTTTATCGAATGGCCACATTTCGCCGGTACTCTATTCGGTCTTAGCCCGATCGGGGTATTTTGACGCAGCTGAGCTGGCCACGTTCCGTAAATTGAACAGCAGGCTACAGGGCCATCCTACTACGCATGAAGGCTTACCAGGGGTAAGAGTAGCCACCGGATCGTTAGGCCAGGGCATGAGTGTGGCGATTGGTGTTGCCCTTGCAAAAAAATTAAATTCAGATCAATCGGTTGTTTTTTCGCTGCACGGCGATGGTGAGTTGCAGGAAGGGCAGAATTGGGAGGCTATCATGTTTGCACCCAACCATAACGTGGACAATTTAATTTCAGTTGTGGACTGGAATGGACAACAAATTGACGGGCCAACATATAAAGTGAACGACCTGGGCGACATTAAATTAAAATTTGAAGCCTTTGGCTGGCGAACATTACAGATGAATGGCAACGATATGGATGAGGTGGTCCATACGCTGGAGGAAGCAAAATCGTTGGTTGGAAAAGGAAAACCAATTGCCATTATTATGCAAACCATTATGGGCAAGGGGGTAGATTTTATGGAGAACGATCATAACTGGCATGGTGTAGCACCAAACGATGAACAGTTAGCCAAAGGCCTGGCGTTATTACCGGAGACCATGGGGGATTATTGAAGGGGGGCGGCCCATCCCAGCATATTAAATTGTTGAGCTTGTTTGAAACTAACTTCCCAGAGGGAAGGGGTCAAGTGTTTCAAAGTCTGCGGCGTATCATACTACCTAAAAGAAGGTGGGAAAGTGAATATTGAACTCGTTTCTAAATCATTCCTTCAAAAATTTCCGCAAAACATAATCAAAAGAATTCTGGACTTCCTTCCAAACCGAAGGCTCGGGCTTTGAACTTTAAACTTTAGGCTTTGAACTCTCAAACTTCTCACTCACTTCTCAATAAAAACTGTTGTTTAGCCGCTTTGCCTGCCGGTATGTAAGAAGCAATGATGGCTATTACAAACACAGTAACCCCTACTAAAATAAAATCGGTGTAAACCATTTTTACCGGGAAATAATCTATCATAAAAGTGTTGCCCTGTAGGGGAATGAGGTGGTATTTTATTTGTGCCCAGCCAATAATAAAGGCAATCAGCATACCGAGGCCTCCACCGATCACGGCAATCAAAACGCCACTGCTCAAAAAAATATTTTTAATAAATACCCGGCTGGCACCCATTGAATGCAACACACTGATGTCCTTCTTTTTCTCGAGCACAAGCATTGTTAAAGCCCCAATCATGTTAAAAGCGGCAACTACCAATATCAGGGACAGTATAGCATAGATCATCCATTTTTCCACCTGCATTACACTGAATAAACTGGCGTTTTGCTGAAAGCGATTTTGCACCAGGTATTGAGGCCCTAGTATTTTTTTTATTTCAGCTTCCAGTGTTTCAGCATCAACCAATGGCTGCAATAAAAGCTCGGCGCTGCTATAATCGTTGGCTTGCATGCCCAATAAATTTTTTACAAACTGCAGGTTGGTAATCGCAAATTTGTTGTCGAACTCCTGCTGGATAAAAAACGAACCGGCGGTGTTCAGTGTATCAACGCTCAAGGAGTTGATGGGGTCACTCAAACTGAGTTCGCCCTTGCGGGGAACATATACGGTGAGTGGAAAAATATTTCTGTCGCTCTGCACGCCTACTGCGTTTTCAACCCCCGAGCCCAACACAAGCAAGGCTGCTTCAGGTGTACCTGTTTCAAAATTCCCCTTGATGAGATGTTTGCCAACCGCCGAAACCTTTGTATACGTTGAGTCAACACCTTTTAATGTGATGATGGTTTGCGACTCGCCATTTTTCAGCAAAGCTTTTTCTTCTGCAACAAGGGAAACATACTGCACGCCACTTACACCGCGCAAGCGTTGTAACTGGTCTGGTGTAAATGTTAGTTGTTTACCGGATGCCGGGGAGATAATTACATCTGGGTAAAAAGATGAATAGAGCGATTTTACCATTCCCTCAAAACCATTAAACACACTCAGCACAATAATAAGTGCAGCAGAACCAAACACGATTGCCACAATGCTGATCCACGAAATTACATTGATAGCATTAGTGGTTTTTTTCGCTTTAAAATATCGCCAGGCAAAAAGAAAGTGGAGGTTCAAGTAAAGTTCAAAGTTTAGTGTTCGAAGTCAAAAGTTCGGAGGTCAAAGTCAGGCGTTGAAAATTTAGGCCTGTGTGTTTCCAGGTTGGGTTTTCTCATCATCCTGCTTTATCTGTTTCAATAACTCTTCCATTTTAAAAACGTTATCGAGTGTATCATCCAAAAAAAACTTTAGCTCGGGTATTCTTCTCAGCTGGTGGCGTACGCTTGCTGCCAGTTCTTTTTTTACTTCCCAGGCTCGTTCCTCAATTTTTTTTAAAACTGATTTTGTGTCGGCGGCATTGTAAATACTTAAATAAATTCGGGCCTCCAGCAAATCGGGGGTAACTTTTACCGATGATATTGACACCATTGCCCCGCCCATAAAACTTAAGCCAATGCGTTGAAAAATAGCATTAATCTCCTCCTGAATTAGCCCGCCTATTTGTTTCTGTCTTTTCTTTTCCTCCATAAAATGATTTTTAATTTTCGGCTTTGTGTTTATCCATGCCTTGTTCTACATACGTAATTTTTTTCTCCAGGCTCTGGCTAAGTAAATTTTCATTGCTACCTAAAGCCGGCCGCTGCTGCAACGGATGATGCAAGTGATAAACCACCCCACCAAATTTTAAAAACCTTAAAGCAACACCGGCGTTCAACAGCCTTGCTGCAATATCATTGTCTTCTTTTCCCCAACCAACAAAGGCTTCATTGTACCCGTTCACTTTCTGCAGATCGGTTTTCCAAAATGCCATGTTGCAACCCAGTACAAAGTGAAGGTTTTTTTTGCTCCGCTGAAATAATCTTAACACTGTCGACAGATGGCGGCTTCTAATTGCGTTGTAAGGCTTGCCCGTTGTTTGGATATTGATCGGGTGACTAAAACTTTTGCCCGCCAAAATTTTTTGCGTTGCTGTTTCATTTAGCAAAGCCCTGGTACCACTAATAAATTTGTTTGGCCGGGCCGCCGCCAAATGGTCGGCAATAAATTGAGGATGCAAAATGAGGTCGCCATCAATTTGAATAACATACTGGCTTTTTAACGCTGAAAATGCTTTGTTGCGAATGCGTGATAATTGATACCCCTCATCGGGTTGCCATACGTGAATAACAGGCACGCCAAACAGATGTTGGTAGTGCTCCACTAAAAATTGAGTATCCTCACCCGAACCATCATCGGCAATAATTATTTCGTTGGGTAAAACCGTTTGCCGTAGCACACTTTCTAAACAAAGCCGCAGTGCCTTTGGCCAGTTGTAGGTAGCTATTACCAATGCGCAGGTAGGTTTCTGTTTTTGCATTCGAAAAAGCAAATTTAACCGACGGCATGGAATGGACAGGCGTTTAATTCAGTACAAATCAAATGGTATAAATTGCACCGCTTTGCACAAGCCTGTCTTTTCATGAAAATAATTAAACGCCTTCTTAAATATGCAGCGCCGCTGCACCACTACGTTCCCGAATACCTCATTTACACCTTCCTTGGAATTGTGTTTGGCGTTGTAAACTTTACCATGTTGATACCCATGCTCAACATTTTGTTTGGCGTGGCTAAAACAACAGTGGTAAACCAGGCGCCTGAATTTAGCTTTTCCGTTAACTACTTTATCGACATTTTCAATTTTCATTTTTCGCAAATAATTGTCAGCAAGGGCAAGTTGTATGCTCTGGGTTTTGTTTGTGCCATTATTTTTATTGCTACCCTTCTTTCCAATTTTTTCAGGTACATGGCTGTGCGGGTTTTGATAAGGCTCCGCCTGAACACCATGCAGCGGATAAGAAATGAAGTGTACGCAAAATTGGCCCATCAGAGTTTGCATTTTTACCATGGCATAAAAAAAGGTGCGGTGCTTTCAACCATCACCAATGAAGTGCAGGAGGTGGAGGGCTCATTGATAAACGCTCTACAGATATGGCTTAAAGAACCTTTCGTACTGATCATCTACTTTATTGGCCTTTTTTACATTTCGCCCACACTTACATTATTCACCATTGTGTTTTTACCGGTATCGGGTTTGCTGATTGCTACCATCACCAACAAGCTCAAAAAAATAAGTTACTTCAGCGTGGCTTTGCTGGAAAAAATATTGAGCCATACCGAAGAAACTATTTCGGGCATTAGGGTAATACAAAGTTTTTCGGCAGAAAAATATTCTATTGATCGTTTTCAAAAAATAAACAAAGAGTTTTCAGATACCAGCCGGCAAATGTTTCGCAAAAAAGAACTTACTTCTCCTATCTCCGAATTCATGGGCATTTTAGTGGTTGTAAGCATCATTATGTACGGAGGGTATTTGCTTATTACTAAAGGTGACCAGGCCGGCCTTTCGGGTTCTTCTTTTATTACTTACCTGGTTTTGTATTCGCAAATTATTCAGCCGTTAAAAAGTATTTCGAACGCCACCAGCAATGTGCAGCGTGGCATTGTTGCCGGCGAAAAAATATTTTCGTTGCTTGATGAACCAGTGCGCATTACGCAAAAAGAAGGGCATGTTTCCAAAACTGATTTTACTACCGGCATCGAATTTAAAAACCTTTCCTTTCGCTACAACACCACCGATGTTTTAAAAAATATTAACCTCACCATACCGAAAGGAAAAACCATTGCATTGGTGGGTGAAAGTGGTTCGGGTAAATCAACAATGGCCGATTTAATGTCGCGGTTTTACGACCCTACCGAAGGACAGATTTTGATTGATGGCGTAAACATGGCCGATATTAATTTGAATGATGTACGCAGTTTAATTTCATTTGTAGGGCAAGATGCCGTGTTATTCAACGACACTATTTTCAACAATATTTCCTTCGGAACAATAAACGCAAACCCCGAAGAGGTAAAGCGGGCCGCAGCTATTGCCAATGCGCATAATTTTATTATGGAGTCGGACGATGGCTACAATACTGTTATTGGCGACCGCGGACTAAAACTAAGTGGCGGGCAGCGACAACGCCTGACTATTGCCCGTGCCGTTTTCAAGAATGCACCGATTATTATTTTAGATGAGGCCACCTCGGCCCTTGATACCGAAAGCGAACGCCTGGTGCAGGATGCTATTTATAAAATGATGGAGAACCGAACCAGTTTGGTCATTGCGCACCGGCTATCCACCATTCGTCATGCCGATGAAATTATTGTTTTGCAAAAAGGCGAAATTGTTGAGAGAGGTACGCATGATGACTTGATTGAGAAACAGGGATATTATTATAAGCTGGTACAAATGCAAACCCCCAGGCAAACCACAAAGAACCCCCAACCTCCGTCGGCTGGTGGAGGATTTATAGCCTGATAGTAGAATGATTCATCTTCATAGTCGTAAGCACAAGCAGGCTGCAAAAAAAGTTGCACGTTTTGCACAGAAACAAAAACGACTTGCAAATTTCGGGAGTAGGAAGTCCCCATTAGGGGTTTTGTGGGCTTTTTAATTATGTACGATTAGCTCATGTTTAGTAAGCTCAACAAGCTTTTCAGTTTGGAAGATTGTGCTTAGGAGGCCGTAATTTTTTTGGAATGTAACTCAGCATTGCCAATATTTCCTGTATTTACCAACAATAATTTGTCAGTGCTATTTGAAGAACATGACTTCTTAAAAAATCATTGTCTTTAGTTATTACAATCCTGCTTTCAAGATCAGCTATTTCAATAATCGTGTTGTGTGGAGGCAGATGTTCGGGTCGGTTGTAATTCTATGTAGTCGGCTTTCTGACATCTTTCAAATTTACAAATTAAACTCGTCAAATAAACGGCTTCATTGCGTGCTTCGGTACAGTTACAAATTACAAAAACAAATCGCAAGCTTGAGACGGACAACCCGCTTTAGGAAGTTTGGGGGTTTATAATTTCCCTCGAAATAACCAGCTTTTGTATTTCACTTGTGCCTTCTCCAATAGTACACAGTTTGGCATCTCTGTAAAACTTCTCCACCGGAAAATCTTTCGTGTAACCATAACCGCCAAAAATTTGCACCGCATCGTTGGCAGCTTTTACTGCTACTTCGCTTGCATAATATTTTGCCATGGCGGCAACTTTAGTCATCGGTTGTTTTCGCTCTTTTAAATCGCAGGCCTGCAGCGTTAATAAATCGGCCGCTTCAATTTCGGTTGCCATATCCGCTAACTTAAATGAAATGCCCTGGAAAGATGCAATTGGTTTATCAAACTGGTGCCGCTCCTGCGCATATTGTAATGCGGCCAGGTAGGCACCTTTGGCAATGCCCAGCGACAGTGAAGCGATAGATATTCTCCCGCCATCTAAAACATTCATTGCCTGTTTAAATCCATCGCCCACATTTCCCAAACGGTTGGCATCGGGTATGGAACAATTATCAAAAATCATTTCGGCTGTTTCAGATGCACGCATGCCCAACTTGTTTTCTTTTTTGCCTCCGCTAAAACCTGGCGTTCCCCGCTCTACTACAAAGGCTGTTGCATTATTTTTTGTGCGTGGTTCGCCGGTGCGGCAAACAACAACGGCTACATCGCCACTAATGCCATGCGTAATCCAGTTTTTTGTACCGTTGATCCTCCAATTATCACCATCTTTTGTTGCGGTGCATTTCATGTTGCCGGCATCGCTGCCGGTGTTAGGTTCGGTTAATCCCCACGCGCCTAACCATTCGGCCGTTGCCAGTTTCGGCAGCCATTTTGTTTTTTGTTCGGCACTACCAAAACTTAAAATATGACCAGTGCAAAGTGAGTTATGCGCAGCCACACTCAAACCAATTGAGCCGCATACTTTTGAAATTTCTTCAATGATGGTTTTGTATTCAAAATAACTAAGGCCTGCGCCACCATATTCTTCGGGCACCAACACACCCATCATACCTAACTGGCCTAATTGTTTAAAAATCTGTAATGGAAATTCCTGGCTTTCATCCCAGTCCATTAAGTACGGCTTGATATTTTTTTGAGCAAAGTCGCGGGCAGTATGCGCCACCTGTAGGGTGATTTCAGAGGTTTCGAAATTCATTATAGCAAATGGTTTTATGGGGGGCAAATATAGGAACCTCATCCCAATACCTCACCCCAACTCTCTCCAGCATAGCTGGAGAGGGAGGCCCCAACGCACAGCAAAGGCTTAGTCAATTCTTCTTCATTTTTTGAAGATGGTTTATTTTTTGGCGGCGTATCGTAAAAGGTTGGATAGCCGTACTATGCTTCCCTCTCCATTGCACAGCAAAAAATTGTTTAGTGGTTAAGTTTTTATTGGTCTAATGTAAAAAGTTGGGTAGCTGTGCTATACTACCCCCCTCTCCAGCTTCGCTGGATAGGGGTTGGGGGTGAGGTGTAATCCATCATAAGCAAGATGCATGCCTCCAGGCAGTTCTCTCTGCACATCATCGTGCCGGCCCAGCTGGTGCGAAATATGTGTGAAGTAGGCGTTGGGTATTTTTAATTCCTGTACCAACTTTATTGCTTCGTCGAGATTGTAGTGGGAAATATGCTTTTCAATACGCAGTGCATTCAACACAACCACTTCACTTCCTTTTATTTTTTGTTTTTCACTTTCATCGATGTGGTTGGCATCGGTAATGTACGTGAAGCCGCCAAACCTGAAACCATACACAGGCATTTTTAAATGCCATACCTGAATGGGAGTAATTTGAATATCCCCAATGGAAAAAGGGGTAAGGTCGATTGATATCAGCTCCAGATTTGGAACGCCGGGATACTTTTTATCGGCAAAGGCATAGGCAAACTCACGCATTAGTGCATCAATGGTCATTTGATTGGCGTAGAGTTTCATTGGTTGCTGCTGAAAATAATTAAAGGCCCGCACATCGTCGAGGCCGGCAATATGGTCTTTGTGCGAGTGGGTGAACAAAACGGCATCTAATTTTTTTGCGCCAATGCGCAGCATTTGGTAACGGAAATCGGGGGTAGTGTCAACAACGATTGTAGTGGTGGCCGATTCAACTAAAATACTTGAGCGTAAACGTTTGTCTTTTTTGTTTGATGAGGTGCACACGTCGCAGCCGCAGGCAATCATAGGAACGCCACTGCTGGTGCCTGTGCCAAGAAAGGATATTTTGAGTGGTGGAGCGTTCACTGGCTTGCAAGTTACAACCCCAAAACTTCGGGGCACAAGTTTGCTTCAAAGTGTTGTCAACGCCGCATCTTGTCAGGCTTCTTTTTCATTTTGACTGGTCGAATGAAAGCGGCCCATAATGTCGGCAAACCATTTTTTACTATCTGGTGTAAGAGTTTCGATATCAATTTTTAGTTGCGGAATTAAATCAATCATGGTATTGATGCGGCCTTCGAGTTGCAAAAATTTATTGAGCACAACAACTTTCCGGTCTTCTAAAATACAGAAGCCACTTTGAAAATTGCCGCGTTCGTAGCGAATGATATAGCCCATCTCCTCGGCTATTTTTTCAATTTTATCTAAAGTGGTTTGTGTGTATTTCATGTTGCAAATGTAAGTGGGGTTTGCCTTAAATTTTGTTAGCACAATTGGTAATTGATAGGAATTTGAGATATACTTGTATTTATTCTGTGCTATGACTAAACTCCTTTTTACTGTGGCCTTTTTATTTGCCGTATGTACCGTTTATGCACAGGATAAACTGCCCGGTTTTGGCAAAGCAGATATAAAAGAACTGATGTTGCAGGAATACGCAGAAGATAGATCGGCGACAGCAATAAAATTATTAGACTACCGCGAATCGGAATTTTTTATTGATCTGGATTTCATCAAATTGACCACTGAGAGAAGAGTGAGGATAAAGATTTTAAAAAAGGAGGGTTATAAATACGCCACAGTTTCTCTACCCTACACCAGGCATAACAGGGCAAAGATTGGCGACATAACCGCTTATATATACTACCTGAACGAGAAAGGGGAAGCAGTTACGGAAAAATTAGATTCAGACGAAATTTATAGAAACCAGTCGAAGGAAGGGCTGAGAAAAGTTGCGTTCACATTCCCGAATGTAAAGCCAGGCTGTGTTATTGAATATAAATACACAAAAAAAGAAAAAAGCACACTGCACCTCGATCCCTGGTTTTTCCAGGATGAGATACCCACGCTTCTGTCTGTATGCAAAATTATTTCCCCTTCAAAAATTGAGATTGAAAAACGGTTGATTACTAGCAGGCAGGTTAATGAAAAAACCAGTTCGCAAAAGCACCTTTACTCAACCGACAACATTACCACACTGGAAATGAAAAATATAGCAGCCTTTAAAATGGAACCGCTGATGAGTTCTTTCAGGGACAATATTCAAAGAGCGGAGTTTACAATTGTTCGCAGATATGGAATTTATCCGCTGCTGTTTATGGGCAATAAAAAATGGCAAACTTATACCGGCTGGTTGTATGCTGCTCCATTTTTTGGCAAGCATTTTACCGCAGAAATTATTGGCACAAAAAGCCTGCTGGATTCAGCAGCTCTGCTGAAAACTACGCAGCAAAAAATAAATTTTATTTACACGGAAGTAAAGAAAAAAATTAAGTGGGATGATCACCAAACATTCTATGCCGGCGATATTGATGAATGTTGGCAAACGGGTTTTGGCAACAGCGCTGAAATGAACCTGACGCTTTTTAACCTGCTAAAAAAATCGGGCGTCGATTGCTTTCCTATTTTGATAAGCACGAGGCAGAACGGAAAAACGGACGAACATTTTCCTAGTCTCAGCCAGTTTAACGGGGTAGATGTGTTGGTTAGCGATTCTTCGGACATATTTATTTTGGATGCCACGCAAAAGTTTTTATCATACAAAGTACCGCCACAGAATGTAATGAACCGGTCAGCATTTTTGGTGGATTCAGCGGCGGGCGGGTGGATAAATATTGCCGATGAAAGACTTCTGCAAAAAAGCCGCGTGTTCATCAATGCAATCTTAAAAAACGACTTTCAAATTCGAGGCAGTGCCACTATAGAATTTTATGATCATGCACGTAGCCAACAGTTGCTTGAGGAAAAGGAGAACAAGGAAAAAATGAGGGACAAACCACTCAAAACGGAAAATGAAACCATTACAATAGACAGTGTTGTCCAGGAAAATGAAACGGAGGATTTAAAACCTTACAAAAAACGATTTACGTTTGACTATGAAATGTCGCAAACGGGCGACTTTTATTTTCTCAATCCATTTGTTCTTTCTTCATTTAGTGAAAACCCATTTAGGGATAGTGTCCGTAATTCCAGTATCGAATTTGGCAGCAATCAGCAGTTCGATCTTTTTTTTTCCTTATCCCTGCCTGACAATGCGTTTATTGAAGAATTGCCTACTAACCAGCGGGTGATTATGGCGGATTCTAGTCTGTCCTTTACCGTGCTCTATCAAAAAAGCGAAGGGCTGCTCATGTGCCGGAGCAATTTTTTAATGCACAGGTCTATATACGAGAAGGAAGAGTACGATCCCCTAAAAAAAATCTTTGAAAAAATGTATGCTATTATTAATCAAAGAGTAATTCTGAAAAAGTTGCGGTAACTCATTTACTCACCATCGTTATCACCGGCACAATCATTTCCTCCAGGCTTATACCTCCATGTTGAAAAGTGTTTTTATAGTAATTGACGTAGTGGTTGTAATTATTGGGATAACACAGAAACACATCTTCACCCGCAAAAATGTACGATGAGTTGATGGTTGGTGAAGGCAATGCTCCATCTTTCGGTTCTTTAAAAGCCAATACTTCTTTTGGATCGTACGCCAGGTTGCGGCCATGTTTGTACCTAAGATTGGTAGTGGTTTGTTTATCGCCAACCACCTTCACCGGGGTTTTTACCCGCACACTTCCATGATCGGTAGCTAAAACAATTTTTACTTTTTTATCGGCAATTTTTTTCAGCGCCTGGTGCAATGGCGAGTGTTCGAACCAGGATGCCGTGATGCTGCGATAGCTAACTTCATCACCCGCCAATTCTTTCAGTACTTCCATTTCGGTACGGGCATGAGAGAGCATGTCAACAAAGTTGTAAACAATAACGTTCAGGTCATTTTCAAGAAGGTTGTGAATGTTGTTTACCAAATCGAGCCCCGCATGGTTGTTAACCACCTTGGTGTACGAAACACGCAGATTGCCCTCGCCCATAGTTTTTAAATTAGCCCGCAAAAATTCTTCTTCGCTCAAATTTTTCCCCCCTTCTTCATCATCATTGCGCCACTGCTGTGGAAATTTTTTTTCTATATCAATGGGAAGCATGCCGGCAAAAATTGCGTTGCGTGCATAATGGGTAGCCGTGGGCAAAATCGAGTAAAAACTATCCTCTTCAGCCAACCTGAAACTTTCTAAAAAAATGGGCATAATGGTACGCCACTGATCAAAGCGAAGGTTATCTATCAGTACAAAAAAAACGGGAGTACCCTTTTCTAGTTGCGGCAGCAGTTTTTCCCGGATAATAGTGTGCGACATTACCGGCTTTTCCTTGGCTTTTTCCTTTACCCACGAGGCGTAGTTCCTTGAAATGAATTTGAAAAATTCGGTGTTGGCTTCGTTCTTCTGGGTTTGAAAAACTTCCTGCATTTCGGGGCTGTCGCTTTTTTGTAAACTTAGTTCCCAGTGCACCAACTCTTTGTAAATACCCATCCACTCGGCATGGCTTGGGTTGCTGTTAAGTGCCATAAACAAATTGCGAAACTGCTGCTGGTAATCCATGGTGGTTTTCTCTGCAACCAACCTTCTGTTGTCTATAATTTTTTTAAGCGAAAGCCAAACCTGGTTAGGATTCACAGGCTTTATAAGATAATCGGAAATCTGGCTGCCAATGGCTTCATTCATCAGGTTTTCCGTTTCGTTTTTTGTAATCAACACAACGGGAATCTGAGAATTGATTTCTTTTATTTTGGCTAAGGTTTCCAAACCCGTAATGCCTGGCATGCTTTCGTCAATCAGCACTACATCAACAATGTTTTCTTTTATGTAGTCGATGGCATCAAAACCATTTGTGAGTGTGTGAACATGGTAACCTTTATTCTCTAAAAATATTTTTTGCGACTGCAGACTTTCTATTTCATCATCTACCCAAAGAATTTGTGCTATTGCCATCTTGTATTTATGATTTAAGAATTACGATTTTGCGCATTACCCGGGTCATTACTTACTTCATATATCATTCTCATTTTTCCAGGGGGGTTGCAACAAAAATAGCCATTACACCTTTGTGCCTGATTTTTAATGACCTTCGGTGCTCAAGTATTAACGTATTACCGAAAAGTCCATCGACAATTCGTAAATCGCAACCCGTATGGCTTATGTACGCAAAATAATCAACGACCCGGTGTATGGCTTTATCACAATTGACGACCCGCTTATTTTCGACATCATCTCGCACCCGTGGTACCAGCGCCTCCGGCGTATTCATCAAATGGCATTTGCGTCTCTTGTTTATCCGGGAGCAGTACATACAAGGCTTCATCATTCACTTGGTGCCTATCACCTGATGGGTCTTGCTTTAAACGAGTTGCGCAACAAAGGTGTTGCCATTAGCACCGTAGAGGAGCAGGCGGCAAAAATTGCCATTCTGCTGCACGATGTGGGGCACGGCCCCTACTCTCATGCGCTTGAAAAAAAGTTGATTAAAGCAGTAGATCACGAAACAATTTCAGCCCTTATACTTCAACTTCTTAATAAAAAATTTAACGGGCAGTTGCAAACCGCCATTGACATTTTTAGCGATACCTATCCCAAACATTTTTTACACCAGCTGGTTTCCGGTCAGTTGGATGTGGACCGCATGGACTACCTCACCCGCGATTCGTTTTTCACCGGCGTAATTGAAGGCGCGGTGGGGTACGACCGCATTTTAACAATGCTGACGGTGCACCAGGGGCAATTGATGATTGAAGAAAAAGCCATTTACACGGTAGAAAAATTTTTGGTTTCCCGCAGGCTTATGTACTGGCAGGTGTACTTGCATAAAACGGTAATGGTAGCCGAAAAAATGCTGCTAAAAATTATTGACAGGGCCAATCAATTAATCGCCAATGGTGTTGAAGTACCTGCAGCATCCAACAACCTGAGTTTTTTTTTAAAGGAGGAACAGCCGGGTGAAAATTTCATACATCACCTCGAAAAGTTTACCCAGTTGGATGATGCTGATGTGATGTGTACCA
This sequence comes from Chitinophagales bacterium, assembly GCA_031425835.1. Lineage (GTDB taxonomy): Bacteria > Bacteroidota > Bacteroidia > Chitinophagales > Chitinophagaceae > Flavisolibacter. The sequence continues at coordinate 133,525 of JANPKD010000017.1, read as the reverse complement.
TTAAAAATTGGTTTGGCCATCCCGATGTGGTATTAAGCAGGTTAAGCAAGGGCCTTGTTGACAGGCAGTTGCTGAAAGTAAAGTTTAGTGCGGAACCTTTTGATGAAGCTTTAATAGTGCAACTAAAAAACCGCGTATGCACGCAGCTAAACCTAACGGTTGCTGAGGGGGAGTATTTTGTATTTACCGGGGAGGTAGTCAACACCACCTATAATCCGCATGATGAGCACATAAAAATTTTGTACAAGGATGGCACGGTTTCCGACATATCGAAAGTGGACAATGCCCTTATTCACCAGCAGGTATCGGCCACGGTGAAGAAATATTATCTTTGCCACTTTCGATAATTTTTCCGACAGAACGTAGAAACAAGAACCAAAAGCTTTTGACGCGGCGCAGGTTTCAACTATTTGATTTAACAATTTTGGTTTTGAGCTACAGTTCATTTTTAACCAATTTGTTTTTGTTTTGCAATAACAGAATTTACTAATTGTCGTTTAGTTTTTAACCCACAAGCAACGTAATTACAACGGCCATTGTCCTTTTTAAAACTATTGATTTTATATTATGAAATTTACCGCCACCCAAATAGCTGTACTGCTTAGTGGAAAAATTGAGGGGAATGCGGATGCAGTTGTTTCATCGTTCGGTAAAATAGAAGAAGCCCAGAGTGGTCAGCTTACATTTTTCGCCAATCCTAAGTACGAAGATTTTTTATACACGACAAACGCTTCTATTGCGATTGTAAACGAAAATTACGAATTGCGGCAGCCGGTAACACCCACACTCATCCGGGTGGCCGATGCCTACTCGTCGTTTGCGCAACTATTGGGTAAATACCAGGAAATGGCCACGCAGCAAATGGCCGGCATAGAGCAACCCTGCTTTATTGCACCATCGGCTAAGCTTGCCGGCGACGTATTTGTAGGAGCCTTTAGTTACATTGGAGAGAACGTAACCATTGGGGCCGGTACAAAAATTTTCCCTAACTCTTTTATTGGCGATAACGTTGCCATTGGCAGTGGTTGCATTATACACCCGGGTGTAAAAATTTACCACAACTGCGAGGTACATAACAATGTAATCATTCATGCGGGAGCAGTAATTGGTGGCGATGGATTTGGCTTTGCACCCCAGGCCGACGGATCTTTTAAAAAAGTGCCTCAAATTGGTAATGTAGTTATTGAAGACCAGGTGGAGATTGGTGCCAACACAACTATCGACCGCGCCACTATTGGATCAACCATAATTAAAACCGGGGCTAAGCTCGATAACCTCATTCAAATTGCACACAATGTAGAGGTGGGAGAAAGCACCGTTATTGCGGCGCAGTCCGGCGTGTCGGGCTCCGCAAAAATTGGCAAAAATGTAATGATTGGCGGGCAGGCCGGTCTTGTTGGCCACATACAAATTGCCGACGGCTGCCGTATCAACGCCCAAAGCGGTGTAAGCAAATCAATGAAAGAACCCTATAGCATAGTAACCGGTTCCCCTGCCGCCGATTATAGCAGTGTACTCCGCAGCCAGGCTATTTTCCGCAACCTCCCCGAAATGGAAAAACGTATACACGAACTGGAAAAATTAGTGAAGCAGTTAATGGCGGAGAAGGTAGCGAGTTTGTAGATGTTTATTTCCGACTATTGGCTTATGTGCTGGTTCCCCATTTTTCTATCTTCTTAATGGGTATTTGAAAAAAAACCTTTTAAAATGCTTGCTTTTTAATCGAAGATTTAGATCGATATAAAAACCTTCGTGACAAGGGACCAAACTGGTTATTCAAGCCTTATTTTCCCTTTTAACCTCCACTTCTTTTTAACCAATTCTTCCCCGGTTTCAACCGCCAATTTTCGGTATGTTTGCAGCAATTGACAAGCACCGCTCCGGTGCACAAATTTTACCTCCAAAATGAGCGATATTTTAGAAACGTTAGCAACAACGCCGGCACAATCTATTTCAGCAAACTACGGCGCCGATTCGATACAGGTTTTAGAAGGATTAGAAGCAGTGCGTAAACGACCCGCAATGTACATTGGCGACATTGGTGTAAAGGGGTTGCACCACCTTGTTTACGAAGTGGTGGACAACTCCATTGACGAAGCAATGGCCGGCCATTGTAAAAACATTTTTGTTACCATCCACCCCGACAATTCTATCCTGGTGGAGGATGATGGCCGTGGTATTCCTACTGGTATTCATGCCAAGGAAGGCCGCTCGGCCCTTGAAGTGGTAATGACGGTGCTGCATGCCGGAGGCAAATTTGATAAAGATTCATATAAAGTTTCGGGTGGGTTGCACGGTGTAGGTGTAAGTTGTGTGAACGCACTAAGTAAACATTTGCACGTGCACGTTTACCGCGACGGTAAAATTTTTGAACAGGAATATCGCATTGGCATTCCGCAATACCCGGTAAGAGAAATTGGTGTGAGTGAAAAACGGGGCACCACCGTTCACTTCTGGCCCGACGATACCATCTTCATCGTATCCGAATACAACCGCGAAATATTAGAAAGCCGGCTCCGTGAGCTAAGTTTTCTCAACAAGGGTTTAAGCATCACCCTCAACGACCTTAGGGAAAAGGATGAAGAAACCGGTCTTACTTACACCAAAGTTTTTTACAGCCAGGGCGGTATTGTTGAATTTGTTGAAATGCTCGACAACAACGCCGGCCGTGCATCGCTTTTACCCACACCGCTTTTTGTAGAAGGCCGCGATGAAAAAAATAATGTTTCGGTTGAAATAGCCATGACCTATAACACCAGCTATAACGAACATATTTACTCCTACGTAAACAACATCAACACAATAGAAGGCGGCACGCACGTTGCCGGTTTTAGGCGGGCACTTACCCGCACGTTCAAAAGTTATGGCGATAAGAACGGCATGTTCGAAAAAGCCAAAGTAACCATTGAAGGTGATGACTTCCGTGAAGGATTAAGCGCCATTATTTCGGTTAAAGTACCTGAGCCGCAGTTTGAAGGACAAACAAAAACAAAACTGGGCAACAATGAAGTGATGGGTATTGTTGACACCACCGCTTCAAAAGTGATTGATGCTTACCTGGAAGAAAATCCAAGAGAAGCAAAGAACATTATTCAAAAAGTTATACTCGCCGCACAAGCCAGGGCCGCCGCAAAAAAAGCCAGGGAAATGGTGCAACGGAAATCTGTTTTAAGTGGTGGCGGCCTGCCCGGTAAATTGGCCGACTGCTCGGAACGTGACCCTGAAAAATGTGAGTTGTATTTAGTGGAAGGCGACTCGGCCGGTGGCACTGCCAAACAGGGCCGCGACCGCGGTTTCCAGGCCATACTACCGCTACGTGGTAAAATATTGAACGTTGAAAAAGCCATGGAGCATAAAATTTATGAGAACGAGGAAATACGAAATATGTACACTGCCCTCGGCGTAACTGTTGGCACCCCCGACGACCCCAAGGCTCTGAACATTGTAAAGCTTCGCTACCACAAACTCATTATTATGACCGATGCCGATGTGGATGGAAGCCATATCGCTACACTGATATTAACCTTCATCTATCGCTACATGAAGGAAATGGTAGAACAGGGCTACGTTTATATTGCACAACCCCCACTCTACCTGGTAAAAAAAGGTAAGGAGCAGGTTTACGCATACAATGAAGATCAGCGTAAAGCACTGGTGGAAAGATTAGGCGGCGGCAGCGAAGGCGGCGTACACATTCAACGATATAAAGGTTTGGGTGAAATGAACTCGGAACAACTTTGGGAAACAACCATGAACCCATCAACAAGAACTTTGAAACAGGTAACTATAGAAAGTGCCGCTGAAGCAGATAGAATTTTTGCCATGCTCATGGGCGATGAAGTGGCACCACGCAGGGAGTTTATAGAAAGCCATGCTAAGTATGCAAGGATAGATGTATAAACCCTTGGCCCTATAGGCGTTCAGCCTAAGCCGGCCAGCCAACTTTTAAGCAATACTTTACTAACTCAATCTTTACCAGGTTGAGTTTTTTTTTGCCTCTTATTAAAATGCCGGTAACAAAGTAGGCATTAGAAAGTTTTTTTACCAGGCTAAATTGCTACTATTAAGCTGCCTAGGCGTCGCACACTGCAACAGTATAACATTATTCAGCCCCACGCCTGATGCTGTAAACGATCACCAGCACCCGAGGATCTTCATCAACTACACTCACTGAATAGCACTGCAGATCTTCCATATTTGCGTAGATATGGAAGATCTTTTGCGCCGGTGCAGGGAATACCTTCTTGCTTGCAACCGCTTAAACTAATCTCTATCTTCCCCATCTGAATCCACCTTATGACAAAATCGTTCTGCATTTCACTGCTATCAACACTCGTTATTTTTTCAGCTTGCAAAAAAGAGCAGGTATTATCACCTCCCGTAACACCCGCACCAACAAATTACTTTCCACCAGTTGGCAGCACAATATGGGAAACCACATCGGCTGCTCCATTGGGCTGGAATGAAACAGAACTCACAAACCTCTACACCTACCTCCAACAAAAAAATACCAAAGCCTTCATCATTATTAAAAATGGAAAAATTGTAGCTGAAAAATATTTTGGAACGTTTACCGTTGACAGTAACTGGTACTGGGCTTCTGCGGGTAAAACCATGACGGCGTTTTTGGTGGGGATAGCGCAGAGCGAAGGTCTGCTCAACATCAACAATAAATCATCGGCATATTTAGGAACGGGTTGGACAGCGTTGCCATTGGCAAAAGAAAATTTAATTACTGTTCGTCACCAATTAACCATGACATCGGGCCTGGATGATGGCGTAACCGATAATGACTGTACCCTACCTGCCTGTATGCAGTATAAGGCTGATGCTGGTACAAGATGGGCCTATCACAACGCACCTTACACAATTTTAGATAAAGTGGTAGAAGCCGCAACGGGCACTTCATATAATAATTATTTTCAACAAAAAATACGCACCCCAATTGGTATGAATGGGCTGTACATAAAAACGGGCTACAACAATGTTTTGTACAGCACACCAAGGAGCATGGCCCGTTTTGGTTTGCTGTTATTGAACAAAGGCAAATGGGACAAACAAACTATTTTACCCGATACGGGATATTTTAATGCCCAGGTTAATAGTTCGCAATCGCTCAATAATTCCTACGGCTACCTAACCTGGCTCAATGGAAAAACTTCACACATGTTGCCTTCCACTCAAATTGTTTTTAACGGTGCACTGGCAGCGAACGCCCCGGCCGATATGTATGCAGCTCTGGGAAAAAATGACCAAAAAATTTACGTAGTGCCCTCGCAAAACCTGGTTGTTGTTCGCATGGGCGACAGCGCAGGTAACCCGCAATTAGCTGTATCAAGTTTTGATAATGAGCTTTGGGGTAAATTAAAAACCATCATCAAATACTAAGGTGCAGATGCAAATATAGTTTGCAAGAGTTAAGCAACTATGGCGGTTGATTCTTCTGGCCAAAAAAACGCACCGCTTCTCAAGGCCTTGCGCCTAAATTTGCGCAAACATTTTTCATGAGTTACACAGCTGCTAACAACCGATACTCCAAAATGCAATACCGCCGTTGCGGCAACAGTGGTATTCAATTGCCCGCAATTTCGCTTGGCCTCTGGCACAACTTCGGCGAAATAGATGATTACGAAAAATGCCGCAGCATTGTACACACGGCGTTTGATAACGGGATCACCCATTTTGATTTGGCCAACAACTACGGCCCCCCACCCGGCAGCGCCGAAACCACATTCGGAAAAATTTTGAAACAGGATTTATTGGCGCACCGCGATGAATTGATTATTTCATCAAAAGCCGGCTGGGGCATGTGGCCCGGACCCTATGGCGATGGTGGATCTAAAAAGTATTTATGGACCTCGCTCCATCAGAGCCTTAAGCGTACCGGCCTTGATTATTTTGATATTTTCTATCACCATCGCCCCGATCCATCTACGCCGCTGGAGGAATCAATGATGGTACTTGACCTGATGGTGCGGCAGGGCAAAGCATTGTACGTTGGCATTTCCAGTTACTCGGCCAGCGAAACAGAAAACGCAATTGCTATATTAAAGTCACTGGGCACACCGTTGCTTATTCATCAACCCAAGTATTCATTGGTTGAGCGTAGCATAGAAAAGGAGTTGCTGGGCGTATTGGGTCAAAATAACGTGGGTTGTATTACCTTCTCTTCGTTGGCACAGGGGCTGCTTACAAATAAATACCTCAAGGGAATACCACCCGATTCGCGGGCAGCAAGTGGCCGGGGCAATGGTGCGTTGCAAACCGAAATTATTACCACGGAAATGATTGAAAAGATAAAAAAGTTAAACGAACTGGCGGGCAGGCGCGGCCAAAGCCTTGCGCAAATGTCTCTTGCGTGGGTGTTGAAAGATGAACGAATTACTTCTGTTATCATTGGTGCCAGCAAACCAGAGCAGGTAACTGATTCAATTGGCTCGCTGCAAAACACTTCTTTCACTGCAGAAGAATTGAGCACTATTGATAGCATGCTCACATAGTTTTTATCCTTCGCGGAAAAGCGGTTTCCTATCAATTGCCATTGCAGGTATTTGTGGCCATGAAGTAAATCAAACCAGATTTTCAGAAGTGAAACAACTCGCCGCTTAATAGGAGAGGCGGGCATCTTGAGCAGTACCAATCTACAGTCCGTGTTCAAAAACACTACCCATTTATCCACCATTCTTTAGGGCCATTCAGAATCTTTCTTCATGACAAAAAAACTGATACACTTAGTTCTCTACCTTTTCGTAGTGCATAATATAGCCGCGCAGGATACTACATTTCGGTTTAAAACAACCGGCGCCTTAACCGGCTATGGCCGGCAAATACAGATTGGTGAAAAATACCAGCCCATTTTTTTTGCAGCCGACCTGGTGTGGCAAATGGGCCGGGGTGAGAAAAGAAACTTTTTTGCATTTTATCTCGAACCACAATTCAATTTGGTGTTGACCGCCAAACCACTGGATTTTGAAGTGGGAACAAACATTGGCCTGCGATATTTTCAAAAATTGTCGCCTGGCTTTTATTTATATCAAATGTTGGGTGCAGGGCCACACTACATGTCGGCAACAATACCCAGGCAGGCAACAGGATTTTTGTTTTCCGATAACCTCGGTGTTGGCTTTTTAAAAAAGCTGAATGATAAGAGGTCGCTGTTTCTCAACGTTCAGTTTTTTGTTCGGCACTTATCAAATGCCAGCTTAAAAAAACCCAATGGCGGTGTCAACACCTTGAATCTGCGGATTGGCCTGTCAAAACAAACATGAAATCGCAACAAGCTCATGGGGCAAAACAAAAATTTTAGCCTTTGATTTGCCGAAAAACTGTAGATTTATTAATTACTAACCACAAAAATTAAGAATATGGCAGAGAATCAACTCACCGCTTATAATGTAAAAACAAAAGAAAAAGGTGTTCCAATTCAGGATGCTGTTGTAACAAAAACAGCTAAGGGTGCTTACATGGCGCAGGGCCACGATGGCAAAGGCAACAAGCTTACAACTTTATGCAACGCCGAAAAAGCAATGGCCGCTATTAAAGCCGGTACCGCTAAACAAGGCTGGACCGACTAAAAGAAATAATTTAAAAACAAAAGGCTGTTACCTAAAAAGTAACAGCCTCTTTTATTTAGCGCCTTTCCGTTATTGCTTAAACAGTTTAAAACTCCTTTGTACATCGCCCGCTTGTATTTTCAACAGGTAAACACCCGTTGCGTAAACACCTTTCGATAAGTCGACAACTAATTTTTGCTGAAGGCCGGTACCCATTGCTTTCTCCATTTTTACCAGGCTTCCTTTGCTGTCGTAAACCTTTGCTTCCATTTGCTGGTTGTTATTAACCTGGTACTGTAAAAAGAACTGTCCCCTCGATGGATTCGGATACACCTGCCACAAAACCACATCATCAAAAACAACCGACCTTATAGGAGAATAAACCGGTGCGCCGCTCGCATTTATTATCTTAAGGCGATAAAATCTTGCACCTGATTTATTTGCTTCGGTATCAGTAAAGCTATAATTGCGAACGGTTGTAGAGTTACCCGCACTTAGCACCTCTCCTACTTTTATAAATTGCCCGGCCTGCAATGCATCATTCCCTTTCGCTACTTCAATTTCGTAACGCAGCACATCGGTTTCGCTACCCACTTTCCAGGTGAGCAACACATCAGTGGCCCCGGTTTTCTGCGCTGCAAAATCCATCATCTTCACAGGTAATGGTGTGCTGCCTGCAAAGCCACCGTTATTCAACCAAAACTCAGAAAAGTCCTTCACCTTAAATTCGGCATAATAACCCGCATCAAAAGGAACAATCGCAACATTGCCTTTCGGGATGAACTGCCAGAAACCCTGTTGGTTATCGAGTACCGTTCCATTTTCAAAACTTTTATCCGGATCAGAATATTTTGATACCCCCAACTCATAAGCACTTGCGGGTTTACCACAGGTACTGCAACCGGTGGCTCTCAGCAGCGTATCGGTTTCTTTGTCTAAAAAATAAAAACGAACACCTACCGAATCGGTAATGACGTTTGTTGGTTTTATAGTGCTGTTGCGGTGGTGGTAATACTGACTGTTATTATACCGTACTGCACTATCCAAAATAAAAGCCTGTACTGCAGTACTACCTAAATTTTGATTCATGGGTTGAAGGGAAGCCACCAGTTTTCCGCCAATTGTTACATCAACCCAGGTGTTACCCGAAACTGATTGAGTTACCGGTGCGGTCATAGTAAGGCCATCGTAAATACCTTTTGTGTTATCGTAAATATGAATGTCGTCAATAGCAATTCCTTCTCTGGTAACGCCTTCGTCGGATGCAAACGCGAAACGCAAACGCAAGCTATTCATGCCGGTAGGTAAAGCGGTTGATGCCACATGCCAATAGTGATAAGTTTGCGTACTCCAAACCTGGCTGGCAGTTTTGTTATACCAGTTAGTGCCGCTGCCGGCTGCACCGAACTTGCTCCAGCTAACTCCATCAGTCGAATATTCAACCCACGCGGCATCGCATAACGTGGTGCCACAGTCTTCAATATCCAGTGCCACACTAAAGCTAAGGGTGGGCTTAGCCATTGAAGTAATATCGAAACAAGGTGAGTAGAGGTACGAAGTTTCCATATCGCTGTAGTGTCCGCGCAGCCTTGTTTTCCAGGCCTTGCTGCCACTAGCTGCCGATTTGATACGGGCCGATGCCGGTGTACCGTACTCCCAGGTATTTCGTTTACCAACGGCATACCAGTAGCCATCACTTGATTCAAAATTTTGCAAATAGGGAAATGTTGCAACCACTGGCTGATTACGAATGATAACAGAAATGGTATCATTTTCTTTAAAGTTATCAGTAGCAAAATTTACAACTGCCTCAATGGTATGTGTGCCCAAAGCCGTTAAGTTAGCCGTGGCGGTAAACGTGTATTGCACAGTGGTGTTGCCGGCAATGGAAGTGATAGTACCTGCTACCCATGGGCCATTATTCACCCGGTATTGCACAGGTATGTTTGTGAGTGTAATGTTTGCGCTGTTGCGTACCGACACGGTAATAGGTGTTGCGTTTGTTAACCCGCAACCTATGGTCAGTGGAGCATCAATGCTTTTCATTTGTACATCGTTCGCCACTTCGTAAAACCGAATATCATCAAAAGTGTAGCCGGCACCCGCGTCTTTTTCGGTGGCGGGTAGTTGGCCCCACTGCCCCCACCTTACTTGTAAACTGGCGGTAAGCAACTGGCCTGCATTTGCAACCAGGTCTGATAACTCAATGCTCCCGGTTTTTTTATAAATCCCTGCATCTTCCTGGTTATCATCCAGGTCGTAAGCTTCCACCCACGGTTGGGTATCGGCGCCACGCACCCAAACTTTGTTTACAGCATTTTGTGGTTGACCATGGTTTAAAAAACGAAAATCAAAACGCAAATCGTTTACAACTGCGTTATAGTTTGAGAGGTTAAATGTGCCATACAAAAAATTTGAATTACCTGGCGGATAAAACCTGTCGGCATCAAGCGTAATGGCTTTGCTGCCCGAAAAGGCAATGCCCGTGTTTACAAAAGTTCGGGCACGGCCATAAATTGTTGAGCGGGTATAATCGTACCGTTCAACGCCGGCCAGGCCTACGGTATCTTTTGGGTAGGCGGCGGCAATGGCGGTCTCTATATCATCAATAAAATAGGTGGAAAGATTCAGCGGCTGGTTGTCAATATGTTTTACAACCGAATACATTGTATCGTTAACCGCCACCGCATCACCAGTATTTTTTACCATGAAAGTGAATAGGTAATTACCGGTTGCCAGCAGATTAGCCGGAGTGGAAAATGTATGAACATAAGTGCCTGCCGCACTAATAGCCGCAGTGACGGTTTCGCTGATAAAAGCTCCGCCGTTGATGGAATACTTTACCTCAAAATTGGCAGCAGGGGCGTCGTCAATATTTTTTATGCGAACCGAAACAGCTGAAGTACTTGTCAATTGTGTAGATGTAAATCTTCTGCCCGAAACTGGCGAAAGAATAGCATCAATTTTTAAATCACCATCCGAAATATTGCCTGCGCAGGTGCCCGAAGCTGGTTGCCGTTGTATAGCCAGGGCTCTTTTACCACTTTTCCCGTTTACCCTCGGCCGCACGGTAACCCAGTACACACTGTCCTTGCTCAGCCCCGAAAAAGTGTAAGTGTTACCGGTAGTGGTGGTCACGGTCTTCATCTCATCACCCAATAACATCATCACCTCATAGTCGGTAACACCAGCAATGGTCGTCCAATTCATTTTTATATAACCTTCGCACTGCAAGGCATCTAATGTAACAACTGGTTGTGCCACTATGGTAAACATTCCGCTGGTGCTTGTTTCGCCTGTTCCGTGTTTTGTAATGCGCACCAGTGCTTTATCGGTAGCAACGTTGGGTACCCACCAGGTAAATATGGAGCGATTAATATCAACCGAGGCATCAATAACCGACCAGGTGGCGCCGCCGTCGCCTGAAAACTCAAGTGTTGCCGTACCTGATGAAAAGCCGTAGGCCTCCCAGTTTATTTTCATCATGTCAAAAGCATTATTGCTTGGCGCTAAACCTTCGCCGCCTGCAGGTGCAGTAATTTTTAATTGAACTGGCACTACATCGTACACCACAAAATATTCCTGTGTAGGATTTTGCGCCAGGGCCGATCCAATTATTTTGATGGAATAGTTCCCCGCGGCAGGATTATTAATCACTACCTGTTCTATATTATTCAGCCGGTCCACACCCATGGTAGCCACATTGTTTACATTGCCTACAGCCGTATCTAAAATGCGGGGTAAATTGGTGGCCGATGATGCGTCAACAACCTGCAGGTCTAAGTCGTTAACCAGCATTTTATTACTAAGCGGCGATGCGGCGGGGTCGTTCCAATACAACAGCACTTTTAGCTGGGCAGTGTTGGAAGGCACAGTAACAATATGCGTATTTGTTGCGGCCTGGGCAACGGTGGTATTAAAATAACGGGTGCCTTCCATCATCTCCACACTGCGTAATAAATTCATCCAGCCATAACCATATTTATAATCCGGGCCGGCATTTCCACGGTCAGCGGCGCCATTACAAAGCAGGGCTTTCATCAAGCCATTTTTGGGGTTGGCACCTGCATTTAATTGCCGGTACCGTTGGTATAATAAAGCCAGCCCACCCGATGCAGCTGGTGCAGCCATACTTGTTCCATTGTTATACGAATAAATATTGGTAGGCCAGGTGGAGGCGACAAACTGGCCCATTGTTACAATCTCGGGTTTCAAACGCCCATCCCGCACCGGGCCGCGGGAAGAAAAATTTGCAATCAAACCAGAGTCGTTGGTGGCGCCTACGGTTAGTACATTCTTTGCAGTTTGGTAGCCACCAATAACTGTTCTAAAACTTTGTGCAAATGGCGGGCAAACCAGCAGGCCACTGTTGCCAGCGGCAAACACATTGGAAAGCTGTGGCAAATCAAAGGCCATTTGGTCCATGGCTCTTGACATCAAATCGTAGGTGCCAAAATAATCGCACTCAATAATGTCGGCGTAGGAGTTATTGGTAACCACCATTCCGTAGTCCTGTACATATGTGGCAGCATTGGTAAGAACGCGGGAAAAAACCTGCGTGAGTAGTGTTGCCTTTGGGGCAAAGCCGCGGTACTGTTCATTAATATTTCCTGCACCCCCAACTATACCACTTACGTGCGTACCGTGGGCCGATGATGGTGCCGCCGCCCGGTTGATGGTTCTTCCCTTAAAATCAACATGTGTTTGTATGTCGGCGTTATCGCCAATGCCAACCACTACCCCTTCGCCATTTAAACCTCTGCCTCCACTGGCAACAGAAGCATTGAGTAAATTGGCTCGTACACCGTACCGACTATTGTAATTAAGTGGCTGGCTTTCGGGTGGGGCAGCCTGCAGGTATTCAACAAAAGGCTGGGCGGCTATTTCTTCAAAACGGCTGACAGCAATGCGAAGCGATAAAATGCGGTATTGTTGGTATGCCAGATCAATCACCTCGACATTCAAATTTTTAAGAGCAGCTAAAACCTCGGTAACAGAAAATGTTTTTGGAAAAGAGATAAGCACATCTATTGTGCCCGGAGCTTTTACCGCCCACGAAGGAACCATCCCTTTGGCTAAAAAGGGATCCATTTTTTGGCGGGGCTGTAGCGCTACAACGGACCGGGCTTTTGCATTAGCCAAAACGCCGGCATTTGGTGTGGCACCGATGGTTGCCGTGTAGGCATTACCTGAAATATACTCCAGTAGCTGAACACCATTGGCGGAGAGCAATTGTAAAGCCGCGGCATCGGGAATATTTTCAAATTGCAGCAATACAAGTGCTTTGTTATTGTGCCGTTTGAGTGTTGTACTGAAAGAGTCGAGATAGGCTTTGCGCAAATTTGGCTCGGGAACGATAGAACCATTTTTAAAATCTACAGAATAGTTTTTTTGCGCCGAAGCATTAGAAGAAGTGATCAGAAAAATACAAAATGCAAAATGGACAAAGAAGCGGTTCGGATTCATGGATATTTATTGGAGGAATAAAAATAATAAAATAAACGGTAAACTAAAGTTGCCAGATGTGCGCACTGCGGGTGGGTTGGTGAAGCAATGACGAAAAGATGACCTGGCCTCCCGTTAATGAGTTTATCTTTTTGGTAGCAATTGTAACACATCATTTCTTAAATAGCAGAATAAAAACTTACGTTACTTTGAACATGTTCATGACCGAGCGCATTCATCTGCTGAGCGATCTGAAATCACCATTACGCTTATCCACCACCTACTTCCGTTAAAAAAAAGTTCTTATCGCTATCGGCGGGCAGCCCGCTTAGCTCTGTTTTATGTATCAGTTTTATTACGATGCGGCTATTTAATTATTGGTAACCTGTACAACGCCTCAAACCGTTTGGCACTGATGCGGTTGACATCTAAAACTATTGCCGCAACGTGCCGGGCTGTCGAATCTTTTAAAAGTTCCGGGGGCTTAAGCGATTAAAATCCGACGTCTGTGTGACAGTGGCACCCGCTTTGCTCATACGAGCGAAACAAAAGAGTATCCAGACCAAAGGCAGTTTTTCTTATATCCATCCAATGACTTTAAAAAATAGCCGGAATTATTCAAGGACATAAATAAAGAATTGAAAACTGATTTTAAACAAATTGCTTCCTCCTCCCGCAAAAAAATAATATTGGCAGCCCTGCTTTGTGTAGCGTTGGCTTCAATAGCCGCTGCCATTTATCTTTTTGCCACGCAGAACCACAGGTTGCAGCAGGAGTTTGCCACCCAAATTGAAACCATTCGGCTGCAAGATGAAATAGACAATACCAAGTTCCATTTAAAGGAAGCAGAGGCAGGAGTGAGGGGCTACGCGGTTACCGGCGACCGCAGTTTTATTGAAAATGTAGAAACCGCCAATATATCTATCCGCAACCTTTATCAAAACAGCACAGTGTCTCGGTACAGGCAAAACAACAGGGCGTTCGATTTATCGTTTTTACAGTTAAGTAGTTTAGTCAAAAGAAGAATTGACTTTAACACGCAGGTAATTGCATTATGCGACAGTAACCAACATCAATCCGCACGTGCGTTAATTGCAACTAAGAAGGGACTGAAGCTTTCCGATTCGATCGGCAAAATAAATACGCAAATGATGATGGTGCTGCAAAAGCAATTGCATGCGTCCCAAACAGGTTTTATCCTGGCAGACAGGTCGAACAACAGTTTGGCGTACCTCGGCATAAGTGCATCTATGCTGCTTGTGACGATTGTAATTTTGTTGCTGGTAACAGAAATAAAACGCACGAGAAAAATAACCGAAGAATTACAGGAGCGCAAAGATGTTTTTAAAATGACCTTCAATAGCATTCAGGAAGGTTTAATATGCACCGATGAAATAGGTAAGGTGAGCTACATGAACCCCTCGGCCGAGGAACTTACGGGGTGGCCATGGCACGAAGCAAAAAACCAGCCTTTACAAAAGGTATTTAACGTGGTGAATGAAAAAACGGGTGACCTGTTTGAAAACATTGTAAGCCAGATTATAAAAGACAGAAAAAAATATGACTGGGCAAATAACACCCTCTTGCAGGCCAGGCAGGGAGGCAAATTTGTAATCAGTAGCACCGGTGCACCAATAACCGATGCGGATGGAAACATTTCAGGAGTGGTACTTGTATTTTCTGACATTACCGAACGAAAAAAAGGCGAAAAACAGCTGCTGGAAAGTGAAAGACAATATAAAGAGTTGATTCAAAATTTGCCCGAGGCAGTTTATACCTGTGCTGAAAACGGGTTTATTAAATTGTACAATAAAGCAGCAGTAGCACTGTGGGGAAGGGAGCCGGTGATTGGTAAAGATATGTGGTGTGCCACCTGGAAAATTAAAAATCCCGATGGTACCAATTTACCCATTGACAAATCCCCTATGGCCATTACTGTAAAAGAAGCCAGGGCCGTACATGGCACCGAAATAATTTTTGAGCAGCCTAATGGCAACGAACGACACGCACTCACTTACTCTTCACCCTTATTTAATGCAGATGGCCAGCTGACAGGCAGCGTAAATATGCTCTTTGATGTTACAGACGAAATAGAAAGAGAAATCCTTGTTAGGAAGAGCGAAGAAAAATACTACGCATTAATTGACCAGGCCGCGGATGCCATTTTTATCAACGATGAAAACATGAACATTTTGGAAGTGAATAATAGCGCCGCTTCCATGCTTGGCTTTACAAAGGAACAACTAATAACCATGAAGGTAGACGACCTGTACGAAGAGGAAGAGTTATTGGTGAGGCCCATCATGCAGAAAGAATTAATGAGCGGCTTAAATACCCACATAGAACGAAACATGCGCCATAGATCCGGGCGGCAGATACCAGTAGAGATTACAGCCAAAAAACTTTCCGACGGTCGCATCCTGGCAATTGTAAGAGATATCACTGCACGCCTACAAGCAACCCAATCCATCAGGGAAAATGAGCATAAACTGGAACTGATTTTTAATAATACAAAGGATGTCATTTTTCTCCTGACGGTTGGAGAGGAAGGTTATCGTTTTAACGCAGTAAACCAATCGTTCTACAATAACACCGGACTTCAGAAAGATGAGGTGCTGGGCAAACTTGTCGCTGAGGTAATTCCGGAGCCATCACTTTCGATTGGGTTGCAGAACTACGCGACTGCAATTGCCAGAAAAGAAAACGTTCAATGGGAGGAAACAAACGAATATCCCGGGGGCAAAAAAACCGGAATCGTTAGCATTACACCTATATTCAACAACGAGGGCAACTGCACTATGCTCGTAGGGTCGGTGCATGATATTACAGCACGAGAAAATGCTAAACGGGAAAAGGAGATGCTGGCATCAATTTTAGAAAACACCACTGATTTTGTAGGTATCTCCTCAGTGGATTTGAAAATGTTATATGCCAATCAAGCTGCCTTGCGGGCCCTGCAGATAGAAGACTCCGAAGCGGCGCATTTAAAGATATCGGACTTCGTGCCAGGCAGTGTTAGGGAATCTTTTCTCAACTACACCATACCGCAAATTTTGAATGAGGGCAAGTGGGAAGGCGAAACCGCATGGCTTGCAAAAGATGGAGGGCAAATTCCCGTTTTGCAAATAATAATGCTACACAAAAATAAAGAAGGCCAACCCCTTTACTTTTCACTTATTGCCCACGACATTACCGAACGCAAAAAAGCGGAAGAAAAAATTTCAAAAGCAATTGAGCGGTACGATATTCTTTGGCAGGCTACCAGCGATACAGTGTGGGACTGGGATATTACCAACAACAGTATTGTTTACAACGATGGCATTAAAAAGACGTTTGGCTACCAGGCAACGGGACTGACTAACGTGGATAGTTGGTGGCAACAGAACGTGCATGTTGACGATTTGCCCGGAGTGAGAGAATTGTTAAGCGATGCGTTTGAGGAGAAGTTGACTACTCTTGAAATGGAATACCGTTTTCGTAACGCCAATGGATTGTACAAATATGTTTTTGACAGAGCCTATATTATTTACGACACCTCAGGAATTGCAACCAGGATGATTGGAGCGATGCAGGATGTTACTTACAGGAAAGAGGAGGAGTTACGCATTTCGAAAGCTGTGATTGATGCGCAGGAAGCAGAGCGAAGGCATATAGGTGCAGAACTCCATGATAACGTAAACCAGATCCTCGCTACATCATCTCTTTACCTGGGCATAGCGAAAGATGAGCAGGCCGACCCAAAAGAAGTTTACAGGTTAATAGCAGAAAGCCAGGCATTCATTAACAATGCCATACAGGAAGTTCGCACATTATCGCACGAACTTGCGCCAGCTATTTTTGATGGCAGCAATTTGCAAGAGGACTTTGAAAACCTCTTAAGTACCTTCAATGCCGACCAGCGATTTGCTATACAGCTTCAATTTGATCTGCAGGGCCAAACGCCAGCCGCTGATGTTCAGGTAAACCTTTACCGCATACTACAGGAGCAAATAAAAAATATTTCAAAATACTCCGAGGCAACGGAAATAAAAATATCAGTGATGGCCACCGACCGTTTAGTATCCATGCGCATTGCTGATAATGGGATAGGCTTCGACGTAAAACATTTAAGAAAAGGCATTGGTCTCAGCAACATCAAAAGAAGAACGGAGGCACTTAACGGAAAATTTATTTTGAATTCATCGCCGGGAGATGGTTGTGAAATAATTGTGGAAATACCGTTGCATTAACCTCGTGTTACTTAGTAACAGCTCGCACCCGGCGTTTGTCTTCATGTTATTCAACGCCCTGCCACCACTCCGAAAAAATCTGATTATCATCTTTTAAATTTACCTGCTCACCAATTTTAGGTGTCAGCAGTTTCATATTTTCCTCCTTACATTCCTTAGCAATATCAATCAAGGGCTCATCCCAGGCATGGTTGGCAATTGCAAATTTAGAGTTGTGAACCGCCAATAATTTTTTAGCGTTCAGGTCTTTTGCTGCCTGTAAAACCTGGCCGGGCATAAGGTGTATGTATTTCCAGCTTTTATCGTACTGGCCGTTTTCTAATATTACCAAATCAAACCTTCCAAACTCTTGTCCTATTGCCACAAAATGATCATCGTACCCACTGTCGCCTCCAATAAAGATTTTCATTGTTGGTGTTTGCAAAACAAAAGATGTCCAGAGTGCCTGGTTTCGTTTTAATCCCCGCCCCGAAAAATGACGTGAAGGAACTGCGTCAACTGTAAATCCCTTCTCCAAAACGGTATGGTCGTTCCAATTTTTCTCAATAATTTGTTTTGGATGATAGCCCCAATGCTCAAGGTGCTGACCTGTGCCCAGACCGCAAATAACCTGTGTAATTTTTGGTTGTAATTTTTTTACAGTCTTGTAATCAAAATGGTCCCAGTGGTCGTGCGAAATAAAAAGGAAATCAATATTGGGCATATCGTCGGCGGAGTAATTGTTTGTTCCCTCAAACGCTTTTGTTGAAAAAGAAAATGGAGAAGCATAACCACAAAAAACGGGGTCAACCAAAATTTTTTTTCCATCTATTTGTATGAAATAAGATGAGTGGCCGAACCAAACCAAAACATCTTTATTACTCTCGAGATTTAAGAGATCGGTTTTTTCGGAAGGAATTTTGTCTTTTGGTGATACTCTTTTGTTTTGCCCAAAAAAGAATTCTCTTCCTACAGAAAAATAATTTGCGTCTTCGGTCAGGTCCGGTGTTTCGCTTTGGTTTTGAAAAGAACCATTTTGATAATTAGGTGCTCTCTTAATTTTTTCAAGTCGTTCACCTTGCGGCAATTTGCCAAATTGTGGTGCCATGAAGAAAGCATAAATCAAAATTGCCAGGAGGATTATTATCAGCAGTATGTGCATATTTTGTTAGGTGGACTGTTGGTTTGTTGATTAGGCTTTAGTCCTCTTAACTAACAATCTTTAAAGTATCGGGCGGTGCCACCATCAGCCCCAAGTGCAACGAAACCCAATGAAAACAAAACGGCCTATTTTTTTTCGAGTTTGCTGATGTTTACAAAAGTGCTGTTGCATTTTTGTATCATTTGATATTCCACCTTCACGGCCAGGGGAAAAGTAAGTGAAGGTGTAATACCGTATGCAGAAAGGTCATTGTCCACGAGATAGAATTTTCCGCTCTGAGGTTTTGTTTCACCATCGAAGTTGATAAAAAATCCGCCGCAACATGGGCAAAGCCTTTGGTCAATTCCAGTAATGACTGCATCAGTTAGTTGATTGCCCGGCGAACCTTTGCCAACTTTGTTACACGAGGCATTTGTAAAGCTGTATAAACTGGTTACGGCAATGAGTAGTTGACAAACACGTTTCATAAAAAATATTTTGGCCCTAATTAAAATAATTATTACCTGGCACGGGCACTCGGTAACAAAAAATTTTTGTTGGCGTTCAAAAAATAATTCTACCTTAAAGTTACAATCTCCTTCCTGAACCAATTTTCCCTACACCTTCCTAATTATCTGTTCCGGGTTCAATTTTAAAATCAGAACTAAGTTTCCGTCTCCCCTGAAATCATGCAGGATTTGTGATGTTTTAATCCCCTTTGAGTTTACTCAAATTTACTTATTCAGTTAGGCAATTGCAATGCCGTTGCTTCAATTGCTATCACCACTTCTTTTTAATAATCATTAATCTTCAAAAATCTCCTGCAATGAGAAAAAATCTAACGCTTAAAGGGCTATTTCCCCTGGTGTTCTTACTGGCGGCTATAATAGCCAATGCCCAGGATGAACGATTGTCCGTTCGAAACGAAGAAAAGGATGCACGAAAAAGTCAGGCATCCAAACCCATATCCATTAATCAAAAACCACAAAAAGTAATTCAACGCCTGGCTACCAGCAAGTTGGGCCTGCCACTTGAAACCGATATTCGCGGCAACAACAACAACGGTACCACTGGCACAGCAAATTTTACACAAAGCGAAACTTCCATTGTGGCTTTTGGCAACAACGTGGTTATTGGCTTTAATGATGCGGGTTCCGCAGCAGGCGGGGCGAATCATTTCACGGGTTGGACCTACTCTTCCGACGGTGGTGCCACCTTTACTGACGGCGGCGTGTTGCCAGCCAGTGCGGGCGGCGATGCCGGGGATCCGGTGCTGGCAAGAAACAACACTACTGGCCGCATTTATTTTTCAACCCTAGGCTTTAATGTAGGCACCATTCAAATGTGGCGCTCCGACAATAACGGGGTTAGCTGGTTGCCTCCGGTAAATGCTACTCCCGGCGGCGCTTCGGAAGACAAACAATGGCATGCCGTAGACAATTTCGCTGGCGCAGGTAACGGAAATGTTTATCTCATCTCACGCAATTTTGGTGCAGGCAATGGTATTTACATGTATCGTTCTCTCGACAATGGCGCCTCGTTCGGGCCAACTGGTGGTGTGCTAATAGCCAGTGGTGCCGGTGGAAATGTGCAGGGAGCTTATGTGGCAGTTGGACCCGACCACTCGGTGTACGCTTTTTATTTTGACGACGGCACCAATCAAATTAAGATGCGCAGATCAACAGATTTAGGACTTACCTATGGCGCAAGTGTTATAGTGGCTACCGGACTTATTGGAGGCATTAATGGCGACCTGGCACTCACCGGTCAGCGGCAGGGTACCGCAACGTTCAATCCCTTTCGCAGCAATGAGTTTCCGCACGTTGTTATCAACCCGGTAAGCGGGCATTTATATGCAACTTTTGCTAACAACCCCGCCGGTGCCGATAAGGCCGACGTGTACCTGGTGCAATCAACGGATAACGGTGCCACATGGGGTGCACCGATACGTGTTAACGACGATGCAACTGAAACCGACCAATGGCAGCCAACTATTGCTATGATGCCCGATGGTTTGCAGGTAGGTGTTTTCTATTACAGCCGGCAGGAAGATGCTGGCAATAACCTGTTTAAATACTATGGCCGCATAGCAAGAATAAATGGGGCAACAATTAACTGGATGCCCAGCTTTGCAGTGAGCGATGTGGCTTCGCTGCCCGAGTTTGGACGCGACGCGGTGGTGAATACAACTTACATGGGCGACTACGATCACACCGTTACTACTCCCGGAATCTTTCACGTGGTGTGGGCCGATAACCGGGACGATTTGCCCGGTGGTGCCCCCCGCAAGGACCCGAGTGTGTACTACGAAAAAATTCTTTCGCCAAGTACCGTCCCCGGTAAGAATATAAATGTAGTTCCCACTACAATCAACTTTGGGCAGGTGGCAGTTGGGCAACCTGCGCCGCAGGCACAAATTGTTATTTCCAACACCGGCGATCAACCGCTTACCATCAGCAGCATTACAGCACCGGGCGGCGATTTTTCTTTAACCAGTTTGCCCGCACTGCCAGCCGTCATTCCGGTTAATGATTTTATCATCATCTATGCGCAATTTACTCCGGCCACAGCAGGCCTCAAATCGGCGTCTTTTAATATCAACAGCGATGCGATTAACACGCCATCGGTGTTAGTAAACCTGCAGGGCGAGGGAGTGCCTCCACCGGCAAACGATGCCTGCGTTAACGCCATCGCTGTAAGCTGTGCATCATCTGTAACGGGCAGCACGAATTTTGCCGCTGCCGATGCAGCACCAACCTGCAATGCCGTTACCAACACGGGCAAAGGCGTTTGGTATTCCATTGCCGGAACAGGGTATCCTATAACAGCATCATTGTGTACAGGTACATCCTTCGATTCGAAACTTTCTGTTTATAGCGGTAGTTGCGCAGCTCTTGTTTGCGTTGGTGCGAATGATAACTTCTGCGGCAGTCAATCGCAGGTAACATGGAGTTCAGTTGTTGGCACTACTTACTATATTCTGGTTCACGGAACTACATCGGGCAACTTTACACTCAACATTACTTGTCCACCGCTGATTACTGTAACGCCATCGCCATTGGTGATTAATGTGCCTTATGGCGGTACCGGCTCGGGAGTGTTGAATATTGCCAATGCAGCAGGTTCGGCCGATTTGAACTGGGCTATTAATGATTTGAACCAGCCGTATGTAGCTAAAACCAGCAACGACGTTGGCGGCCCTGTATTCAACTGGACAGATATTACTGGCACTGGTACAGCTCTTGTACTTGGCGATGATGCTAATACCAGCCTGCCACTTCCGTTTACATTCTCCTTCTTTGGCGAGGACAAAACAACGGTGTTTGTTGCGTCGAACGGCTTCCTTTCTTTCCGCAACCAGGGTAATAACACTTTTACAAATACTACTATCCCTGCCACAACTAATCCGAACGATCTGGTGGCTGGTTTCTGGGATGATCTAAACCCGTCACTACCGGGTGGAGGAACGATTCATTACCTTAGTTCAGCTACACGCTTCGTGGTGCAATTCACCAATATCAGGCCTTTCAGCGGCACTGGTGCGTATACCTTCCAGATGATTTTGAATGCCGACGGCACGATTGTGTATCAATACCTGAACATGACCGGAGCGGTAAACAGTGCTACAATTGGCATTGAAAATGTGGATGGAACCAAGGGTGTTCAAACCGCATTCAACCAGGCATTTGTAACCAACAACCTGGCGGTACGCTACTCAATCCGGCCACTTTCTGAATGCAGTTGGATCACTTCCATCAATCCATTTGTAGGCACCACACCTGGCGGCACTTCCACCGCAAGTACTATTGGTGTTGATGCAACGGCATTGAATTGCGGCACTTACAATTGCGAAGTAAAAGTGAGCAGCAATGCGGCTAATACCCCTGTAGTAATGGTTCCAGTTATTCTAAATGTGCAGGCACAGTTCACGTGCAGCATAGTTTCTGTTCCTTCCAATAATGTTTACACCGGTGGTGTGCCCACAAATATTTATTTGGGCTATGGGCCACAAAGCACCACACTACAGTCAACAGTTACAGGACCCGGCGGGCCGTTTACTTATTCATGGTCGCCAGCCACGGGCTTAAGTAGCACAACAAGCGCAGCGCCGGTATTTACGCCAACAGCCCCCGGCACTTATGTGTTTACGTTAACTGTTACAGGTGCAGGTGGATGCCCAACAACGTGTAGCATCACCATCAATGTGTACGACATACGGGTGCCTGGTACCAATGGAAAGAAAATTTACTTATGCCATGTACCTCCAGACAATCCAAACAACCCCCACACACTCCAGGTGAGCACCAATGCAGTTCCAGGTCATATGCCGGCGCATACAGGCGATCGCCTTGGCAGTTGCGATTTGATGATTGCTCCACGCATGAGGGTTCCTGATGATGTAGTGAGTACAAGTCAGGGTGTCATTACTTTCCCTAATCCAAACAAAGGAAACTTTAGCCTGCAGCTGAACAACTACAAAGCAGGAAGAGTGGAAGTACGAATAGTAAACGCAAATGGAGTTTTGGTGGAAAGAAGGACAGTGAACATTAACGGTAAAGGACAAACAATTCAGTTCAACTTGAAACGTGAGGCAGGAGGATTGTATTATGTACAGATTGTAGGTGCGGATGGAACGCAAACTTCAAAATTCGTGATCAGTCGTTAAATGTTCGATGATTGTCATGTACAGAAAAGAGGCTGCTTTTGTTAAAGCAGCCTCTTTTCATTTGCCGTTCTTTTGTGATCGCTATCGAATCGTAAACTTTTTAATGCGGAACTCCTGGCATCTCAATTTATTCGTAAAAAGTAAAGGAATTCCACTAAGTCTGTACCAGGTAACGCAGCTGTTTACCAAACTGACCTGCTAATTTTTTTCAGCATCAAATACATCAACGTCATTAAGGCCGCGTAACAAACAATCATGCCCCAGTCGGTAGTGTTTCGTAATGGATGAATGAGCAGGTAAACAATATCGCCCAACAGTTGAAAAGGATTTGAAACCACATCCCAGCTATTATACCGTAAATACCGGCCCAGGTAAATGCCAAAAGCATTGAGCAACATCATTGGATAGATAAAAAGCCATTCCTTCATCCAGCCAAATTTTACGGTTACAATTTTTTCCATTTGCCTGGTTGATAAAATGCCAAAGAGTAATCCATTCCAGGCAAAAGAAAGTATCAATGCCAAATCAAACCAAAGAGGCACACCAACATTTTGTTGCAGGTGAAAAAGATCGGTGATGATGTAAAAAGCATTGGGAATGAACAATAGCCATACAATAAAAACAGCCACAAACTTTAGGTTATGTTCTATCCAGTCAACTTTAACCGTCAGCCACTTTGTAATGGCATAGGGAACGAAGGCAAGACAAAGATTCCAGCAAAGCGAGATAAATAAAAGCTCACCGGTGTACACAACTCTTATGGCGCAAAGCGCCACACTAAAAAAGCAGGAGAGCAACAGCAGTTTTTCGATTTCCGTTTTGTTGAAATAAAGGGTACGGAGTAATAAGTTTTTTTCTAATTGCTTCAGCATTATAATAAAAATTTAGGAATGAAAATGATACCGCCAACTACCACGGCTGCTAACGCTGTTACGAGTACTGCGGCAGCGGCAATGTCTTTCACCAATTTTATTTGCGGATGGTGGTCGGTTGAAATAAAATCCATTGTTTTTTCAATAGCCGAATTAAAGAGTTCGGCCATCCATACAATTGCCATCATGATAACAAGGGCGAGCCATTCAGTTTTACTTATTTCCATTACAAATCCAAGTATAATTGCAACAACAGTTAAGGCGCAATGAATCCACATATTGTGTTCAGTTGCAAACACGGCTTTCAAACCACTAAATGCGTATACAAAAGAATTGCGTCGTTGCCGGAGAGAGAATTTTTTCTGTGACATTATTTTGATTGATTTTTTGTAAAAATTGCTCCCGGTTGTTTAAATATTACTGCAAACATAAAAACTGTAACACCCATTCGGGCAATGTTATAAATCCATTTTAATTAGTTCAATCTTATTAAACAACTCGCCTACACCCAATGCCGCCCAGATAATAAAGCATCCCAAAATAATTTTTAGCACACGGTGAACGGAGAAACCAAATTGTTTTTTCATCAGCGCATTTACCGGCGGAAAATAAATGAGAGAGAGAAGCATAACAAATACACCAAACAGTGGATCGTTACCCCAAAAAGAATTGATGGTACCAACAGTTAAAACAATTAATCCAAATACCCACCCTGCTAAATTTCCAATGATTGATTTATTGTTCATGATGCGTTTTGTTTTTTATTAAAATATTTTTTTTGAAATTATTTTTTGGTACAGGGCCTGGGTTTAAAAACAGCCCTTGTACCAAAGATTTATCATCATCATTACCATTGAATTTTTTTTGAGAAATACATGATAACGCCAAGTGTTAGAAACAAGCCCAGGCTACCCAATAGCAACGAATAATCCTGCAATTGCAAAATGGTAAAAACATAACCGTATAACAACATCAGGATGGTAGATAAAAAAGTAGCCAACCTATTAGATGCCAGTAGTCCTTTTACAAACCACCCAATTAAACCAATAGTTAAAAAGGCGGCAATAGCATACGCAAAATTGAAACCGATGTACTCGGAAAAAGAAAGCAACAGGGTATAAAAAAGAACAAGTGCTAAACCAACCAGGCCATACTGAAATGGATGTACTGATTTACGGTTGCTTGTTTCAATAATAAAAAAAGCGGCAAACGTTAGCAACATACACAGGGCAGCGTACTTAATTGAACGCATGGTTTTTTGATAACCATTAACCGGCACAAACAAGCTTACACCAAAAGCAGCAGCATTAATATTTTTAGGGTTGGCTTCTACGGTAGACTGACGCACAGTTGTATTAAAATCATTTGGGGCAATTGTATAATCTCTGCCCACCCATTGCTGCGGAAAATTATTTTTGCCCGCAATGGTTTTCCAGCTTGCCGTAAACCCATTTTTATCTATAGCGGAAGTTTGCGGCAATATGTCACCGGTAAAGTTTGGATGCGGCCAGGCAGCTTTTACATTAACGGTTGTGGCCCCGCCCGAAGGTGTAAACAACAATTGTTGCGAGCCATTAAGATTAAAAGCAGCAGAGAAGTTAATGTTCTCTAAATCCTGCGGGCCGGTTAACGCCAACTTGCCTTCCAGTGCCGAACTAATTGCACCATCGGCAGCCGATTGTGGTGATAGTGTAATCAACGAATCATTTACCCTCATAGTTAACTCTTCATTCAAACCTTTATTATCGCTCAGCGGCAATTTTATCATGGCCTCATTCCAAATTACATCCTGCGGTAAAATGTTCATACGTTCAATTTGAATGGAATTAAATTTGCCGGATAAATTTATGGCTGATGAATAGAGCATTACTTTATAAATGCCCCTGTGTTTTTCAATGGGTTGCACCGTTGCGTTTATTTTTAGTTCGCCCGGCAAAAAATAGGCATGTTGTTTTAACCTGATCGATTTTTTTGAAGTGTCGGTATTGTTTTCCCAAAACGGCAGCACCAGTACCGCACCTAAAATAGTTTGTTTGCCCGCCCATTTTGAGCTCACTTCATCAATGGCATCTAACTGTCGTTTTTCTCTTTCTTCAATTAATTCGGTAACATAAAACGACGGAATTTGAAGAATTAATATGATGAAGCCAATGACCAATGCTTTAATCAACAGTTTACTTTTCGACCAGATGTTTTGTACAAGCGTTTCCATTATTTTAGTTTGATGTTTGAATGTTATTGTTTGATTTATTTTCAAGATTTTTAATCATGCGCCATACGGGCCATAGAATTGCTGCCCCAGCCACACCAAACGAGCATTCAATTAATTGCCAGCCAATGGGGATGCCACGGAAGTATCCAGCTATAAATGCCAAAGGCAAAATGAGTACACAGGCAATAAGACCAAACTCAATCACCCAAATATTTTTTACCGGATTGCGGTATGGCCCGATGAATAATATTGCCAGGACAAAATGCGCAAAGGCTAGCCAATCGTAACCGTACAATAAAAACGGGTATTCCATTTTTACCTGGCGATAACCGACCAATACTCTGTCTATCCAAACGTAAAGTGACGAATCCGGTTGTAGGAATTTCAACAGAAAACTCAGTTCTGTATCAATGGGTATAGCTGTGGCGCCACTTATAAACAGCGCAACTATAAAAAATGCAAGAAGCAGTTTGATAATTTTTACCTTCTTTTTCATGATTGATTATTAAAAAGTACTTTGTATTTCAAAGTGAATGGACAAAAAAATATTTACTTCACTCCCTTTATTATTTTCTCCAACACCGCAATATGGTCTCTGAAATTTTTTTCTCCCGCCTTGGTAACCGTATAAGTTGTGTTTGTTTTTTTACCCACAAAACCTTTATGCACTTTTAAATATCCTTCCTCTTCCAGGGTAACCAGGTGCGTGGCAAGGTTGCCATCCGTTACTTCCAGCATCTGTTTCAGATCATTAAAGTTTACCGATTGGTTCACCATCAAAATGCTCATTACACCCATGCGTATGCGGTTGTCAAAAATTTTATTCAGTCCTGAGATAGGGTTTGCCATAATCGGTAACTCAATTGTTATTGCGCTCGTACTTCTGCCACATGGCAATGCCATAAATTATATGCAGCAGCCCAAAGCCGGCGGCCCAAAAATAAACTCCCTCACCTGGCATCCATAAATTAATCAGGCCTAAGATCAGTTGTCCAAATCCTAAAAACCTGATCTCCGGCAGCGTGTACCGGCTGGCGTTCACTAATGCAAGGCCGTAAAAAATTAAACAAGCAGGTGCAATTAATGAATAGGCGTTTAGTTCCTTTATTCGCCATATAAACAAGCCCCCGGCAATCATAGGTATCAAGACATTTATCATCACCCGCCTTGCGGTAAAACCCCAAACCGGTACACCGGTTTTGCGACTGCGCAGCCAGGTAAATATAAAGGCAAAAACAAAAGCGGCTACAAAAGTGATGGCGGCAATAAGCAGTAACTGCTGTTCCAGGTTTTCGTGGGGCGTGCGCAAACCGTAGTTGCCATCTGTGGCAGAGCTGCCTGTAGTAATGCGGCCTTGTTGATAATCTGCAATTTCCTGCCGCCCAAACCAGGCGGCAATTAATGCGCAAATACCGGCGGCTACACCGCTTAACCCACTAAGGCTAATAAAACGGCTGCTTTTTTCCATCATCTGTTTAATGTCCTGTATGGAGCGAAGCTGGTCTGTTTCTGATAACATAAAAAGCACTTTGAAATACAAAGTAAGTTGCAATTTTTGGTATTGACAAGAATAATTTACAATGCTTTCAAAATTATTTCAGCCGCTTCTTTTATTTCGCCTTCCGAAATAGAGAGCGGTGGCGCAATGCGCAGGCAGTTTGGGGCGAACAAAAACCAATCGGTAATAATGCCCATTGAATTTTGAGCAGGATTGATGCAGTAGTCAATGATCTTTTTACAGGTTTCAAAATCTGCAAGCTCCACTGCCATCCACAAACCAAAAGAGTTGATGGATTTTATTTTTGGATGAACGAGCAGTGATTGAAACAATTTTTCTTTTTGCTTTACTGTTTCAACAAGTTTTTCTTCCAGCAAAACTTTAAACGCCGCCAGGCCTGCGGCGCAGCAAACCGGGTGGCCGCCAAAAGTGGTAATGTGCCCCAGCACCGGATTTTCGGCCAGGGTGTTCATTAATTTTTTATCGGCTATAAAAGCACCCAATGGCATGCCGCCCCCCAAGGGTTTTCCTAAGAGAAGTACATCTGGAAGAACATCAAAATTTTCAAACCCCCAAAGCTTTCCGGTGCGGCCAAAACCAGCCTGAATTTCATCCAGAATAAATAATGTACCGGTGTCTTTACACCGTTGTTTCAAGGCCATCATCCAATTTTTTTGCGGCACAATTATGCCCGCTTCGGCCTGCAATGTTTCGGCAATTACACAAGCCGTATTGCTGGTGATAAAAGAAAGATCATCAAACGAATTATAGTTTATGTGCTGCACCCCCGGCAATAGTGGCCGGTATGCATTGCGCCAATATTCACTGCCAATAACACTTAACGCACCTTGCGTAGAGCCATGATAAGAATTATTGAATGCAACAACTTCGGTACGGCCTGTTACCCGCTTGGCTAATTTCATAGCACCTTCAACCGCCTCGGCGCCGGAACTAGTGAAATAAACCGAGTTGAGCGATGCTGGCAAATGTTGCGTGAGCAGTTGTGCATATTGTACCTGCGGGCTTTGTACAAACTCGCCATACACCATTATGTGCAGGTAAGCATCAACCTGGTTTTTTATTGCAGCAACCACACTGGCGTTGCAATGACCAACGTTTGCCACATTAATACCACCGATTAAATCAATGTAAACACGGCCCCCGGCATCGAATAATTTACTACCCCTGGCTTTTACAATTTCTAAAGCCATGGGTGCCATTGAGGTTTGTGCCACGTGTTGTAGAAACAGTTGCCGTTGGTTCATGCTGCAAAGTACGGGAGTGATTTTGTACTCGATAGAACTGATACTCTGTTATACGTTAAAACAATAAAACACCAAGCCACTGGGGCACAAAGTTGGACGAAGAGGCGGCAATTACCTTTGTGTGTATTGTTTGTGTGTTGATGCCCTGCAGTAAAAAAACACCACAAACATTTCGCTCCTACAACATCAATAATTTACAAACTAAAAACCTGCCTACTTTTGCGCCCTATGGCAATAGACAGTAAAAAGTTCGCGGCAATTATTTCGCATTGCAAAGAGTATGGTTTTATTTTTCCTTCGTCAGAAATTTATGATGGACTCGGCGCCGTGTACGATTATGGCCAGTGGGGCAGTGAGTTAAAGAAAAATATAAAAGACTATTGGTGGAAAAGCATGGTGCAAATGCATGAAAATATTGTAGGTATTGACGCTGCTATTTTTATGCACCCCACTACCTGGAAGGCCAGCGGCCACGTTGATAATTTCAGCGACCCGATGATTGATAATAAGGATAGCAAGAAACGCTACCGCGTTGATCATTTGATTGAAGCAAAAGCAGAGGAGCAATTGGCAGCAGGCAATGAGCAACAGGCAAAACAATTGATTGATGAGATGGAAGAGTTGTTGCGGACAGATGATTTTAACGGCCTAAAAAAATTAATCGAGAAGAATAATATTGTTTGCACCGTTAGTAAAACGGGAAACTGGACCGATGTGCGCCAGTTCAACCTTATGTTCTCCACCGAGTTTGGCGCTGTAGCATCTGGTGAAGAAGACAATAAAATTTACCTGCGCCCCGAAACAGCCCAGGGCATTTTTGTAAATTTTTTGAATGTGCAAAAAAGTGGTCGCATGAAAATTCCGTTTGGGATTGCGCAAATTGGAAAGGCCTTCCGAAATGAAATTGTGGCCCGCCAGTTTATCTTTCGAATGCGTGAGTTTGAGCAAATGGAGATGCAGTTTTTTATAAGGCCCGGCACACAAAAACATTGGTATGAGCACTGGAAAACCGAAAGAATGGAATGGCATCTGAGTTTAGGAATTGCTGCTGATAAATATCGCTTTCATGATCATGTAAAACTTGCGCATTATGCCGATGCGGCCTGCGACATTGAATACGATTTTCCCATTGGTTTTAAAGAGGTAGAAGGTATACACAGCCGCACCGATTTTGATTTAAAAAATCACCAGGAGTACAGCAAAAAAAAGCTGCAGTATTTTGATAACGATATTGACGAAACCACCGGCAAACCTTTTGGAAATTATATTCCCTACGTGGTTGAGACTTCAATTGGTGTTGACAGAACCGTGATGATGGTGTTGAGCGAAGCCTATGTTGAGGAAGATTTGTCAACCAATGACAAACAGGATAGCCGGGTTGTTTTAAAATTTCCAAACAAATTAGCTCCGATAAAATTGGCCATTCTGCCATTAGTGAAAAAAGATGGGCTGCCCGAACTGGCCCGTAAAATCATGGATGACTGTAAACCGCATTTCCGTTGTTTTTACGAAGAGAAGGATACCATCGGTAAACGCTATCGCAGAATGGATGCGTTGGGCACACCGTTTTGTGTAACCATTGACCATCAAACCAAAGAAGACAATATGGTTACCGTGCGGTTTAGAGACAGCATGCAGCAGGAGCGGATAGCGATTGATGCGGTGAAGGATTTGGTTGTGAAGTCGCTTTGAGTGAAGCCCAGGCCATCGTTTCTACCCATACAACTCCAGATGAATTGCCTTTTTATCGTACCCGAGGTTTACAATTCTTTGCCTGGCTTCATCAATCATTACCTTCCATCCGCACAAATAAAATTTTGCCGGTGGTAGTTCGCTGCTGCCATTCATTTTTTGTTTTACCAGGTTCTCGTACACATCATGTACATACCCGCAGCAGCCTTCCCATTTTTCTCTCGATAGTGTTGGCAGGTAGTGAAAGCCTTTCACCTCTTTTTCCAATTGCCTCATTTCATCGGCATAAAGCAAATCGTTTTGCACACGGGTGCCAAAAATGAGATGGATATTTTTATGAGGAATGTTATGATTTTGAATGTGGTGTACCATGCTTCTGAAAGGTGCAATGCCTGTTCCCGTGCAAATAAAATACAGGTCGTTTTCAATTGACTGGGGCAGCGTAAACACACCCTGTGGTCCCCTAAGGGTTAACTCCGAGCCTACCGACAATTCATTAAACATGTAGGTGGTTCCCAACCCACCTTCCAGTAAAACAATCAATAGTTCAAACGTGTTAGTTCCATCGGGCCACGATGCAATTGAATAACTACGCCAACGTTTATTTGGCTTTTCGTGAATGGGTAAGTCGAGTGTAACAAACTGCCCGGGAGCAAAATCAAAATTTTCAATTTCAGAAACCTGAATCCAAAAACGACGGGTATTTTGCGTTTCATTTTCAATGCGGGTGATAGTGCCCGTGCGCCAGGGTTGTAATGCCATTTCGATTTTGTTTTAACAAAGTAAAAAAACAAGAGCGTCTTTTTTCCGTTTGTAAGTTATCCACAAAATCGAATTCTTGGCACAGTAGTTGAAAATTATAATTTAGAAATCAATACTTCAAAATATTTAGTCGGACGGTTTAGGTTAAAGGTCAGTATTCTTACTGACCTTTTTTTTATACCATCGCTGCAGATGTCAACTCCTTCATTTGCCTGGCAAAGATGTAATACGTCTTTCCTTTGATAAGGTAACTCACCACCACTTCATTTTGCGAAGTCATCTTTTTTAAAACTGCCGACGGTGTAAACGATAACACGCCAGCCGGCTCTATAAAATATACAACGGCATTTGTTTTAGGAACCAGTATTATGCTTTTTGAAAGCTCAGGTGTATCGCCATAATTATATACCACCGGGGTTTGCGCCACCTTACTTTGTTTTGCTTTGTATTTTTTACCGTTGATAAAAAGCCCTGTAATTTTCACTTGTGATTTTTGCGGATGGGAAAAATAAATCCACAAATTGTGGCGGGTTTTGGCCACAGGTTGAACAGTCACTCCATCTTCCCCAACAACCGTTTCTGGTCTAACACCGGAGGAAACTTGTTGCTTGTAAGTGTAAAGCCGTACGCCGGTTTGGGCATGTACAATTTGAAGGGCGATTAAAAATGTGGCAGTCAAAAATATTTTTTTCATACAGCTTTGATGTATTGTTGTTTGAAAATACACAGGCGGTCCTGTTAAAACATTTGGCAGGTATCTGTGCCGGTCTTTAAAACTCTTTTCTCCATTGGAAACTGCCTGGTCACCTCCAATAGTAGCTACAGGATTTTAAAATATTTTGTTGCAAAAACTTTCCGCAGCAATTTTTTTTCTAAACACTATTAATGGGCAGATGAACTACTGAGCATCAGGAAGGACTGAATCAACATTTTGACTTCCCTAATTTTTTATGATTTTTTGCACGTGACGATATTTTAAATCGTTGCTGGTGATGTTTAGAATATAGATACCAGACGCAAGCCCCGATAAGTCAACCGTTCCATTCTGGTAACCGGTTTCTTTACGCATAACTACCTGGCCTTTCATATTCATTAATTGCAAAACAATTTTTTGAATGCCATTAATGTTGCCTCGTTGAAATTGTATAGTGCTGGAAGATAGTGTTGGATAAACGGCCCTGATAAAATTCCTGTCGTTTAAAACAGGTTGTATACCCGTATTTAAATTTGGAGTGAAGTTGGCAGTACCCACAGAGGTATAATAAATGCCATTGCCATGCGTACCTACTAACAAAGTGTTATCGGTAGGCCGGTACGCCAGTGAAGTAATTACAGCGAAGTTCAACACATTGCCGCCTTCTCTTAGCCAGGTTGGTGTACCGTTCGCATCTAACACGGCGCCCAAATTAATTGTACTATACAAGCCCACAGATGTGCCTACATAATATTCCGTTACCGGTTGGTTGGCCGCATCTTTTTTTACAATTATGGCGCAACTACGTATAGATGGAATGGTAAGATTGCCTTCCGCATTTTTCCAGGTTGGCACGGCTGCTTTTGCATTTTTTGTCCACCAGATGCTGACAACGTTATAATTGGAAACGATAGCCATGATTTCATCATCATTATTAGGATTGGTAGCAATATCCTGAACATTACCCGTGAGGCCAACGGGGGTAATATCAACTGGGGCAGTGGTGGGTGCAGCGTTCCGCGGATCATCAAGCCTAAAAATTTTGCCGTTGGTGGTGCCTAAGTACAATACATGGCTGGTGGCGTACGGGCCTCTGCTAAAACCAAAACCACGTATGCCAACGTTTGCTCCCGAGGTAGGATTGGTGGGATTGACGGCTTGCGATACGCCTGTCATTTCCGACCAGTCGGTTGTGGTAGTAGGGGGATTGTTTAGGTTACGCGTTACGGTTGAAGCTGATGTTGTACGAAATAACCGGTTAAAGTTGGCGTAATAGAGATCGTCGGAATTGTCGGTTTCTAACCGCAGATTGGTAACAAATTCACCAAACTCATTCCCGGCTCCGGGAAATGCAACTGTAAGTCCCGGGGGGGTAATTTCTGTTGAGCCCGGAAACGGATTAGTAAGGCGTGCACGGAAAATGCGGCCAAATTGAATGGACTCGTACAAATATTGTGTGCCCGCATTGTCGGATGATATGCCAACAAAAGCACCATCGGCGCTGAACAATAGGCGATGGTTATTGCTGTCGGAAGCTTGGGTGCCCAACAGTCCGGTTTTATCTCTAAATCGAACACCATTGTCCTGCGAACCCGAAGCAAAATTATTTCGGCCAGGTGTGGGATCAATCGCCACATTATAACATTGCAGTGTTTGATAATTAGGCAACATGCTCCAGGTTACAGAGCCGGAAGTAATATCCTGTGTTTCCTGTACGCCGCCATCGTTTGCGCAAATAGCAACATTTGAGTTTGATGGGTTAAAGGTGAGCAGGTGCATATCGGAATGGCTCTGCGGATATTGCGCATAGGTAAAATTAGTTTGGTACCCGCCAATCCACGCCGTATTTGTATTTGTGGCAAATCCATCATTCGAACGATAAAGATTGGTACCGCCAACAAAAACAATATTTGGATTATCTGGTTTTACTGCTACCAGCATATTGTATCCGCCCTGTAAAGAAAGTGGATCAGACCCGGTTAAATTGCCGCCTGCAATATCGGGCATGTTGGCGGAGCGGTTCGTCCAGGTATATGTGCTGCCTGAAATATCCAATCGAAAAAAATCAGCCTCAGGTTTTGGATCCGGGGGGTCGCTACTTAACCCATTTTCGTAGAAAACGTAGGCTATGTTATTGTTGGATGGGGCTAGTTCAATTAATATTCGTTTTGAGCCGGTGCCGGTAGCTGCCCGCCAGTCGGCTACCGAGTCTATGCCCAGGGTACTGCCTCCGGCAATACGGGAAAAACTGCCGGCATTACCCGAAGCCGAAACCCAAACACCTCTCACCCCGGGATCGGGGTTGCCACCATTTACAGCAATGTAAATCATACCTGCATTGGTAAGTGCCACATCTAACTGGCCCGTTGCGCTGGTGGCACCCAAGGTACCTTCAAACACCACCCTAAAAGTAGCCCCCCCGTCAGTTGACTTTACCAGCCGGCGGTGGCCCGCAATATACAGATCGCTATTTGTGGGGTTCACGGCCATGGCATGTACAAAATCAAAAGGGTGATCAAATAGTTCTAAAGTTCCTGCTGCCAACAATCCGGTGTTGGCAAAATTGGTGATGGTATTCAATGGCAATCTTGTCCATGCCAACCCATTATTGGTAGATTTATAGATGCCAAAACCCATGAACGGCGCACCCAGTTCAGACGCGGTGTTGCCTAAAGATTCGCCGCCCCCTGCATACCAGGTATCAGGGTTGAGTGGATCTTGTGCTAGTGATGTCAGGTTATGAATCTCATTTTCAGGTGAAACCCTTGTCCAGTTACTGCCACCATCGGCCGATCGCATAATACCTCCACTAACACTTCCAGCAATTATAACCCGGTTGCTGCCGCCATTATACCTTCTGTCGTACGCCACTGCCCGTGTACGGCCACCAATATTATTTGGCCCGGCGGGAATGTAATTGTTCAACGCCATTGTTCTTGCCACACCGCCAGTCCCTGTTGCTACATCCATGCCTTTCACCGGAAGGGTCTTTGCAAAAGCCTGCTCAATTTCAAAAATGCCTGCGGGGATGATGCCCGTCGCCGGGTCTTTCAGCAAATTAAATTCATGCAACATTCTTTCCTTTACAAAACGTGTACGCTCCTTACCGCCTGCTTCCTTTACATGCGGTGGAGCACCAGAATTTACAGGCTTGTTATAGTAAATTATGGCTGCAGTTGCAAGGGTTAATGCGGCTATGCCGGCTACCAGTTTTGTATTCATTGTAATATTTTCAGGCTGAAGTATTGAGCAAATTTGTAAAAACTTTTAATAGGGTATTCACTAAAAAAAAATTAATCTCCAGTTGTGGTCTTAGCAGGCAAAAAACCTATGCCACGACTTGTCATTACAGATTATCGGGCGTAATCGCTGATAATTCCACATTGTTGCGCATAAGTGGGATTATAAATTCCGGCTTGCTACAGTTGTTTAACGTAAATCAGGTGCATTAGGTTGCATGAAAAAGCCGTTTCAGCTGCGAGCGAAACGGCTTCGTAAAATACGTTGACCATTACTTATTCAACCACTAATTTTTTTGTGTAGTGCTTATTGCCATGAATTACGCGTAACACATAAACACCTGCGGCCAATTCCTTAAGGTGCACGGGTTCGGTAAATGTGCCAACAAAATTCGGTCTGTGCCTCTTGTAAACATTTTGCCCGGCAGTATTGATCACTTCTATACTGAGGTCCTTCCGCTCAACTACTTTTAGTTTCACCAAAAATGAGCCATTGCTAGGGTTGGGCGAAACAGAAAGGTCTATTTCGGTGGCTGGTGTATTTACAAGCGATGTAAGTACGAAATTAATGGTGTTGGATGTTTGCACACAGGCCAAATTACCCGAAACAGTAACCGTGTAGTTACCGGCCTGGGTTGGTTTATAAACTTTGCCGGTGGCACCATTAATTACCGATCCGTTCAGAAGCCATTGGTTGTTAGCTGTGGCGCTGCTAATGAGCGAATCACCTGCCTGGGTAATGGTTGGGGTGGGAATATTCCCTGCAACTATGGCTGTTCTGCTAC
Source organism: Chitinophagales bacterium (assembly GCA_031425835.1). Taxonomy (GTDB): domain Bacteria; phylum Bacteroidota; class Bacteroidia; order Chitinophagales; family Chitinophagaceae; genus Flavisolibacter. Next base: position 97,493 of record JANPKD010000017.1, on the reverse strand, counting down.
TCGCACACTCGAGGGTGCGTATTTTCATGTTGTACAGGTAATAATAAAAATTTTGCTCGTTTGCTGGCTGTGCTATACCTACACTATTGCCGGTTATAGAAATAACGTTGGGCAATACAAACGGATACGGACTGCCGGTAACATTGTTGTTACGGAAGATGTTGGCACTGTCAATTGGCCGAACAATAATTACGTGATTGCCCTGTGGCAATGCCATTCCAAAATGAAAAACAGCTCCGGTATCTGTTCCATCGTAAGGCTCCTGACCCATGCCGGGGGTAGAGCTGGTTGCATACACATCAACTATTGTTGAAGAAATAGGCAGGTAACTATAACCACCGGTTTGTGGATTTGTGGAAACGATATCTGCCAACATAAACTCAATTTTACCCGGCCACCTTATGTACAGCTTTGCGCTTTCCAGTATTACAGGCACGGCGGCATTAAATGAAATGTAGTTACCTCCCGGCGAGGTAAGGTATCCGCCCCCACCATTATAAACTGTGCGGCTGGTAACACCCAAATTACCGCTTGCTCCCGACGCAAGGTAGTAGGTGCTGTTGCCGGTTATGGTTGCCGTATTTGCGTTAGGGCCATAAGCAAGCGACAGATCGGTAGTTGCATTAGGATACCAGAAATAATTGAGATTGCTGTTGGCATTAGCTACTCTTAGCGTTACACTATTACCGCAAATTTCGGCGGCACCCGTTGGTGATGCTGGCGAGGCAACTGTTATACTGGTACGCAAGGTGTCGTTGCCCCTGTTCTGATCGGCTCCACTGTTGGCGGTGCCTGTTATTGAATACGTTTTGCCGGCAACCGTAGTGAAGCCTGACTGAAACGTATAGGTGAATACCTCGCCTGCGGCAACATTTGGTATGGCACCTGTTAGCGTAGCCACGGTTGTGGGGCCGTCTTTTACAACCAGTGTTAAAGGAATATTTGAAGCGGTATTTGCGCCATTATTTTTTATTCTCACAACCGCTAAGGCATTTGTACTGGCACAGGTACCTGCTCCGGGTATAACCGTTTCCACAAAGCCAATATCATTTGCAGGTGCGGCGAAGGTCAACCGATAGTCCTGGGTTTCACCATTTGTATAACTGCCACAAGCTAGTACGCTGCCGGCTGAATTTGTTTGCTGTACAATGATGCGCATTATAGTTGAAAAACCAGGCGTTATGTTCCCCGGCGTAACTATGTTGCCGGTATAGGTTCCATTCCCATTTATTACGCCACTTGCAGCAACTTCCTCACCGGGGTCCGAAAAGTTGCCATTGCTGTTGTAATCAATAAAAATCTTTACCATTTTATCAGTTATGCTCGCATCGCAGCTTCCTACCTTCACCGAAAAGGGGAGCGTTGCGCTTGGCTGCGCCGAAGCAGTAAGGTTAGTATTGTTTGTATAGTTCGTGCATCCCGCCGGATTTGTTTTCAATATCCCGCCAAACGAAAACTCATCGATACGGGCACCGGCGGTAGACGTGGCCGATGAAGAACAATATGCCTGGCCACCGGCACCACTAATTATCAATGAATACGCCTGTGAAAATCTTTCCAGTGTAGCCTTATGTTTAATTTGAATACTGTAAGTAACTCCGGGAATTGGGTTGCTAATGGTTATTTTTTCTACGTTATCCCGATTGTTATCGCCCGTTGTTGCAGCCGCGGCTGGAAAAGCCGGATCTAAAATCCAGGGGCTGTAAACAATTGTATCCTTACTGATGCGCATGTCAAGATCGTGTATCAATTTTCTTGTGGTGTCATTTAAAGGGGGAATTCCAATAAACGATGCTTTTGGATCGGTCCACACTATTGTTGCTACCAACGGCCCCTGCCCCGATGCTACAATATTTAAATTATAGGTTGCGGTGTTGTTTAACACGTTCTCATAAATGTAATGGCTACCGGTATTTTTTGCTTTGATGATAGTAGCCGCTTTTGCCACGTTTAGTAATCCCCATCCATGTTGATAATCGGGCCCGGGAGAAAAGCCGGCTTCCTCGGCGGTATGAATGGCCAATGCTTTTAAAGTGGCTGATCGCAAAAATGCACCGGCATTTTGTTGGGAATAATATTCCTGTAATAAAAGCAACGAACCTGTTGTATTAGGAGCCGACATTGAAGTGCCGCTGAAGGATGCATAACTGTTGTCCGTAGCCGATGTTGAAGAAACCACATCAACACCGTTGGCTACTACATCGGGTTTAATTCTGCCATCATCGGTTGGACCCCAACTGCTGAAGTCGCTCATTACTATATCATTTGGTTTGCTATAGCCGAATGGCAAACCGTCAATCGCACCAACGGTAAGAATATTTTTTGCCGTGCCGTAGGTTGAAACGATGTCGTACCCATCGTTGCTGCTAATGCCCGAGGGCCGGTTACCAGCGGCAGACATGGAGCCATTTACATCAAACCTAAAAAAGGGTTGGCCTTCGGCAGGCCCGTTTTCACTGCGGTTATTACCCGCCGATTTTATAATGAGGTAGTACGGAGCGTTGTAGGCAATTGAATCGAACATTTGGGCCTCGCTGTTGTACCAACCAAATTTATAGTCTTCGTTTTCATTAAATCGCCCCCTGAATTCCCAGCGGGTTTGGCCTGCATTATACGTCCAACCGCTAACGGTGCCATAAGAATGATTGGAAAGTAGCAGCCCCGGTGCCTCTGTACTCATTTCAGAAATATGGCTTGTAAAATCATAAGCAACCAATTGCTGCAGGCCATGTGCCATACCCTTGGCCAAAGGATTTACGCCACTCGCCATCATTGTGCCGGCCACGTGTGTAGAATGTTCGCTTATTGCCGTAGGTGCATCTCTTTGCAGAACTCGGCCGGTTAGTTCTACGTGGCTTGATGAAACCCTGCCGCCGTCCCAAACAGCCATCTTGTCTTTTACATTATTTGACGAGCCACTCAAGCTCAAACCAAGGGCTCCACCAGCCCAAAGTTGGCTGGCCCCTGTGGTAGCCGCGGCGATGGTATTATTTTCGGTGGTATAATATACAGGAAGCCCTGCTTCATCAACCCCTGTTAAAAATGCAATATTGTTGTTGCGGGTTTTAAAACTTAATTGCCAACCTTTTTGGCCGGCCATTGCAACAGCTTTTTCAAAGTTTTTTAATTCCGCTTCCTTCTGTCCTTTGGCGGTTTTTTCTAGTGCGGCAACATTCGTTTTCAGTTGGGCGGATGTCGAAATGTTGAAAAAATATACGGCGATGGCCGCAATAACAATTTTCTTAAGCATGATAGTTTTTGTGTTACAGGTAGTTTGATGTAAGGCTCACTAAAATAGATACTTTCGTACACAAAAGTTTTTTTTATGAAAATATTTTCTGTCCTGCTTTTTTCCGCTCTCTTCTCTCTTGTTTATTGCTCTTCCCAAAAAGGCGGACAGGCAAACATTACACAGGGTGTTTCGGGTATTGTTGCAGAAGCTACCGGTAACCAGATGCCATCACCAGATGAAAAACCCACCGGCCCTCAACCAGTAAAAACAACCATATACTTTTATGAATTAACCAACAAAAACCAGGTGGTGGCAACTGGCACGCAACCCTTTTACACCGCCATCAACACAAAATTTATTGACAGTACGGTATCAAACAAAAAAGGTGAATTCGCCATTGAACTACTCCCTGGCCAGTACTCGGCATTTACAAAAGTGGACGGTAAATTTTACGCCAACCTTTTCGACGGGCAAAATAATATTCAGCCCGTAACGGTGGAGGCCAACAAGGTTGCACAACTTAACATTACGATTAGCGCCAAAGCCTTTTACTAAACTTTGCAGGGCTATCTTTGCCTCCCCCCGAAATCCCGAAGCTTCGGGACGGGAAATAAAAAATAGTTCAGGAAGAAAGATTGATGAGTGTTAGCCTGTTATTGGATCAATATAAAAATGCCCCCCACCTTTTTACTTTGGCGGAGCGGCTTGCTATTCCCCCATCCGAAAATCCCGGTCAAAAAATATTTTTAAAAAACTTACAGGGCAGTGCTTCGCAGTTTGTAGCCGCAGCCGCTTTTTTACATCCTTCCTGTAATGGGCTAAATCATTTATTTATTTGTAACGATGAGGAGGAGGCGGCCTACTTCCACAATACAATTGAAAACCTTACACAGGCGCTGAATATTCATTACTTCCCTTCTTCTTTTAAAGCCAAAAAAAATTTCAGGTTACTCAATCCTTCGCATGTAATGCTGCGCACCGAAGCACTTACAAAATTTGCTTCCGGTTCGGGTAACAGAGTTGGTGCATTGGTTACTTACCCCGAGGCGGTTGCTGAAAAAGTGGTGCTGTCAAAAACCATTTCCGACAATATCATCTACCTGAAAAGTGGAGATGAAATAGATACCGATGCACTGTATGCTAAGCTGGTTAACTATGGTTTTGAAAGAACTGATTTTGTATATGAGCCAGGCCAGTTTGCCGTGCGTGGCGGCATTTTAGACATTTATTCTTTTGGTAACGAAAAGCCCTACCGTATTGAACTTTTTGGCAACGAAGTAGATTCGATACGCATAGTTGACCCCGAAACACAATTGAGTGAACGACGATTGCTGCAGGTAAGCATTATCCCTAACCTTGGCTATAGCAAGGCCGGTGCCGATGCAAAAATTGACGACGACGAAAAGGTTTCGCTCTTACAATTTTTACCCCAAAATACAGTAGTGTGGATGCAGGATGAAGAACTGCTGCAGGAAAGGATGAACAATGTTTTTGACGATGTTGAACATTTTATTACCACGCAGGCAGCCATCACAAAAAAGGATGAGAGAGGTGAAGAAGACAAGCTGATAAAAAATGAAATAAGCGTTGAGGAGTTTACCACGGCTCCTGTTTTTTTTGAAGAATTAAACCGTCGCCATGTAGTGCATTACGGTTTTCAGCAGCCTGCATCCTTTGCTTTGAATGAAGGTCAGGACATAACAAATGAGGTTATTCAATTCAACACAAAACAACAACCCGCCTTCAACCGCCAGTTTGATTTGCTGATGAAGGATTTAAAAACCTGGGAGGCCAAAGGATTTTCGCTCAACATTTTTGCCGAAAATCCAAAACAACTAGAGCGGCTGTACACCATTTTTAAGGACCTGAAAGAGGAAATTCACTTCAACCCGCTGGCCACTTCAATTCACGAAGGTTTTATTGACGAAGACCTTAAAATTATCTGCTACACCGACCACGAAATTTTTCAACGCTACCATAAGTACCGTGTTAAGCAGACCTACAATAAAAATAAGGCACTTACCCTGCGTGCACTAAGAGAATTACAACCCGGCGATTTTGTGACACATATTGACCATGGTGTTGGCGTTTATAGCGGCCTGCAAAAAATTGAGGCCAATGGAAAATTGCAGGAGGCGGTGCGCATAATTTATAAGGACAGTGATATACTGTACGTAAACATAAACTCGCTGCACAAAATTGCCAAGTACACAGGTAAAGAAGGCACCGTACCAAAGGTTAATAAACTGGGCAGCGATGTATGGAACCGGCTAAAAGAAAAAACAAAAACCCGGGTGAAGGAAGTGGCCTTCGACCTGATACAATTGTATGCACAACGCAAGGCGCAACAGGGTTTTCAGCACGGCCCCGATAACTACATGCAGACAGAACTGGAGGCAAGTTTTATTTACGAAGACACACCCGACCAAAGCAAGGCCACGGCCGATGTAAAAAAAGATATGGAGTCGGCATCGCCCATGGACAGATTGGTATGTGGCGATGTGGGTTTTGGCAAAACCGAAATTGCTGTACGTGCCGCATTTAAAACCTGTTTGGATGGTAAGCAGGCAGCTATACTTGTACCAACAACCATACTTGCATTTCAGCATTATAAAACCTTTAGTGAGCGGTTGAAAGATTTTCCGGTTACCGTTGATTATGTCAATCGCTTTAAATCGGCTAGAGAAAAAAAAGAAACCTATTTAAAAGTTGAGCAGGGAAAAGTGGACATCATTATTGGCACACATGCACTGTTGGGTAAAGAAGTAAAATTTAAAAACCTTGGGTTATTGATTATAGATGAAGAGCAAAAGTTTGGTGTGGGCCATAAGGAAAAAATAAAAACACTCCGCACCAATGTTGATGCGCTAACGCTTACGGCTACACCCATTCCGCGAACGTTGCAATTTAGCTTGATGGGTGCACGAGATCTTTCTATAATGAACACACCCCCACCCAACCGCCAACCTATACAAACGGAGGTACGGGTGTACCAGGAAGATTTTGTACGTGAGGCTATTTATTTTGAAGCCGAACGTGGTGGACAGGTATTTTTTATACACAACCGCGTACAGGGTTTAGCCGAAATGGCCAACATGATACAAGGCCTTTGCCCCGACCTGAGTATTGGCATTGCACACGGGCAAATGGAAGGCCATGAATTGGAAGAACGCATCATGGATTTTATTGACAAAAAATACGACGTGCTGGTTTGCACCAACATTGTAGAAAGTGGTGTGGACATACCAAACGTAAATACCATTCTTATAAATAATGCGCACCAGTTTGGCCTTAGCGATTTGCACCAGCTCCGTGGCCGTGTGGGCCGCAGCAATAAAAAAGCATTTTGCTATTTAATGGCTCCGCCAATGAGCACACTGCCAAACGACTCGAAAAAAAGATTACAAACCCTGGAGCAACACAGTGAGTTGGGTAGTGGTTTTCAAATTGCCATGCGGGATTTGGATATACGCGGTGCCGGCAATATGCTCGGTGGCGAGCAGAGTGGTTTTATGGCCGAGATAGGATTTGAAACCTACCAGAAAATTTTAAATGAAGCAATCCGCGATTTAAAACGAACGCAGTTTAAAGAGTTGTTTAAAGAAGAAATTTCGAAGCAGGATGATTATGTGCAGGACTGTACCATTGATACCGATTTGGAAATTTTGATTCCGGATTATTATGTAGAGAGCATTGTTGAAAGACTATCGCTCTACTCGCGGTTAGACAACTGCGAAACCGAGGAAGAACTACTGGCGATGGAGCAGGAAATGGCCGACCGTTTTGGTGCATTACCACCCCAGGTGCAGGAATTATTTATTACCGTGCGCAGCCGCAAGCTGGCCGTGGCCCTGGGTTTTGAAAGAATGATTCTAAAAAACAACACGGTAAAATGTTACTTCGTAAATAAGCCCGATTCGCCGTATTTTGAATCGGCTACCTTCAATAATATTTTGCAGTATTTACAAACGGGCACCAACAAAGCCAAACTAAAACAGGTGGGCAAATTATTTATGATTGTGGTGGAGCCGGTGAATGATATGCAGGATGTGTTTATTTTTCTGGAAAGGATGCATGGGGCGGTGTTGAAGGCGGTGGTGATTTAATTTTGAATGACGATGCTTTAAAGTTTAATTCCGTTCATCGGGCCGCTGACATTGGTGGCAGTTGCAGTTACGTAAAACGCCACAATAAAGTTTTAGCTCACACATTTGCGGACAGACATGCCAGTCTCATTTAAAAGCATCTACTTCCCTGTAAGCTTTTATCAACGCCAATTCTCCTTCTTTACCGGGTTTTGAATTACCATGTTCCATTCCTAGCAGACCTTTATATCCTTTACTATCCAGGTGCCGAAAAATATTTTTGTAGTTGATCTCACCGGTTGTTGGTTCCTTTCTTCCAGGGTTGTCGCCTAACTGCACATACACAGTTTCATCCCAGGAAAGATCAATATTAGGAATCAGGTTACCCGAATGTATTTGCACATGATATACATCAAACAACATTTTGCAAGCAGGGCTATTTACCGATTTCACCATTTCATAAATATTGGGGATATCCGGCAATATCTGGCTGGGGTGATCCCGGAAATTTAAAGGCTCCAGCAACAGACCAAGTTGATGTGGTGCCAGTATATCGGCCGCACGGCGAAGCGTTTCCAGCACATTGGATTTTTGGTAAGCTATGTGTACGTTATGGTTGATAATTCCTGGAACTACTACCATCCATCTGGCGCCACATCGTTTCGCCACTTGTACCGACTCAGTCACTTGTGAAAGAAATTTTTCACGGATCGTTTTATCATTGGTTGTTAACGATGGTTTTTGCCAATCAATGTCATGTGCTACAAAAACACCCATCGTCATGTTGAGGTTTTTCAGTGTATCACCTATTTTTTCCTGGTAAGCTTTATCTCTTCCACGCATACCATTGTCTTCAATTGACCGGAAACCTTGCTCATGTGCAAATTTTATCTGTTCAATGAAGTCATCTCCTGCATGATTTCGAAACATGCCGGCATGAATAGCATAGTTCATATTAAAAGGCTTGTCTGCAAAACCATTTTGATCATTTGCTTTTTTTGTATGGGCTAAAACAGTGGCCCCCGTCATTGTTGCGGCACCAGCTAATAAACCCTGCTGAAGAAATTTTCTGCGTTGCATATGGATGATTGTTTCTGCGCTAAATTTAGCGACTAACTAACTTCATAAACAAACAAATTGAAACAACTGGTTTATTTTTTTATTTTTTGTTGTATTACCAATGCAGCTACGGCACAACAACAACGGTTCAGTTTCACCCGCCCAAAAATGGGTTCTCCTTTCACCATTATCTTTTATCATTCCGATAGTGCCCAGGCCCACCAACTTGCGGACGATTGTTTTAATCTGGTAGACTCATTTGTTGCTATTTACAGTGATTATATTGATAGCAGCGAATTAAACCGGCTTAGCAGAAGCAGTGGTCAGGATACATTTGTTGCGGTTAGCCCTGCATTGTTTGACATCCTGCTTCTTTCGCAAAAAGCGTATTGGCTTTCCGGTAAGGCGTTTGATATATCCGCCGGGCCATTAACCCGGATTTGGCGGAGAGCTAGAAAAGAAAAACGATTTCCTGCGTTCGCAGAGATCATAGAAAAAAAGAAAGCGGTTGGGTTTGATAAAGTAATAATTGATACGGTTTCAAAAACTATTTGCCTTACCCAACCAGGTATGCAACTGGATCTTGGCGGCATTGCACAAGGCTATATTGCCCAAAAAGTATTGCAGCGGTTGCAACAAGCGAGAACTATGCATGCACTTGTTGATGTGAGCGGCGATATTGCAATAGGTACCGCACCGCCAGGCAAACATGGCTGGACCATTGGGGTGAATGTTCCGGAACAATCGGAGGAACTACTAACTACAAAACTATTGCTGCAAAATTGTGCCGTATCCACATCAGGTGATGCGCATCAGTACATGGAATATAATGGCAAAAGATATTCGCATATTTTAGATCCCCGGACAGGCTATGGCGTCACTTCGCAACGAAACGTAACCGTGATGGCCAAAGATGCCGTTACTGCTGATTGGTTAGCCACAACCTCCTGCATTCTTCCCATTCGAAAAGTGAAGCAACTGGCAAAAAAAGTTGGTGCCAAAGTATTGATTGGGGTGATGAAGAAAGGGAAACTTCAGATTTATTATTCTGCCGGATTTGATGCACGTTGGCAGAAACAATAGCATCGTTCATTAGTTTGTTCAACAGATAGCACAATTGAACGCTTGCTTCTAACAGGATTAAATGGTTTAATGTATGGGTTCTTTTATTACCTTTCGTTCTTACTTTTCTTGTCATTATGAAGCAAAAAGGTTTATTGGTGAGTTCTTGTTTACTCATTTATTTTATTGCCAAAAGCCAGGGAGTTGATACCACATTTCACAACTATTCTCAAAACATTCCCGGTACAACACTCCAGTGTAAAATTGTTGCGGTCACTGGCGGCAGTTTCAGCATGGGTAGTAATGACCATGATAAGCAAAGAGATGCCGATGAAGGCCCTCAAAGCACTGTGAGCATTTCCGCTTTCTGGATGGGGGCTTATGAAGTAACATTTGATGAATTCAGTGCATTTTTAATCGATGAATCCGTTAGCCAGAATTCTTCTGTTGATGCGGTTACAAGGCCAAGCTCTCCTTATATTGATATGACTTTGGGTATGGGTAAAGAAGGCGGATTTCCCGCTAACAGTATGCAGCAGTACAGCGCTTTAATGTACTGTAAGTGGTTATATCAAAAGTCGGGTATCTTTTATCGGCTCCCAACAGAAGCTGAATGGGAATATGCCTGCCGTGCCGGGGCAACAACGGTTTTCCCCTTTGGCAATGATGCGAAACAAATTGGTGAATATGCCTGGTATAAACAAAACAGTGAGAACCGTTATCATAAAATAGGGCAGAAAAAACCAAATGCATGGGGCTTGTATGATATGTTGGGTAATGTAGCCGAATGGACAATGGATCAATACAAGGAAGATTATTTTACAACGATTAAATCCGATAACAGCGATCCGATTATTGAACCCACTACCCGGTACCCACGAACTGTTCGTGGTGGTACTTACCAGGATGAAACAAAAGAATTGCGTTGTGCCAATCGTTTAAAATCAGACCCGGTTTGGAATCGCCGTGATCCACAGATACCAAGAAGCAAATGGTGGAATGCCGATGCGCCTTTTGTTGGATTCCGGATCATTCGGCCCTATCAACAACCGGCAGCAGAAGAAGTGGAAGCATTTTTTCAGAAGTATCTGGGTGAATAAGAGAGTGCTGAGTGTCGTAAAACAGAGAGAACTATCCTTTTAAATAACACAAAATAAACTGTAAGCATGAAGGCTGAAAACAACAACTCCCGTCGTGAATTTGTAAAAAATAGTTCCTTGCTGGCCGGTGGGTTACTGGTAGCCCCCCTTTTCTCCAAAGCCAATTTTTTTTCCGGCGCTGAAGGAACGATCAAAGTAGCTATTGTGGGTTGCGGCGGTCGCGGCACAGGTGCCATTACACAGGCATTACTTACCAAACAAAATGTGCAACTGGTGGCTATGGCAGATGCTTTTCAGGACAGGCTCGATAAATGTTATAAACAGTTGACCAGTGATGATGGCTCTGGCAGCTCAGTAAAAAATAAAGTGAATGTGCCGGAAGAAAGAAGATTTGTTGGCTTTGATGCTTACCTGAAAGCAATTCCGTTGGCCGATGTCGTGATTCTTGCTACGCCTCCCGGTTTTCGACCCATTCATTTTGAAGAAGCAATCAAACAGGGCAAACATGTGTTTATGGAAAAACCGGTTGCCACTGATCCTGCGGGTATAAAAAAAGTATTGGATGCTGCTGAAGTAGCCAAACAAAAAAAACTAAATGTGGTGGTTGGCCTTCAGCGCCGTTACCAGAATTCTTACCTTGAATTATTCAAACGCAAAAACCTCATTGGTGATATCACTTCTGCGCAGGCCTGGTGGAATAGTGATGGTGTGTGGGTTAACAAACGCAAATACCATCAAACCGAAATGGAATACCAAATGCGTAACTGGTATTATTTCAACTGGCTTTGCGGTGATCATATCGTAGAGCAACACATCCATAATATAGATGTGGTAAACTGGTTTAAGGGTGCTTATCCAGTAAAAGCACAAGGCATTGGTGGCCGCCAGGTTCGCAAGGGAAAAGATCATGGAGAGATTTTTGATCATCACTATGTCGAATTCACTTATGCGGATGGTTCGATACTTAACAGTCAGTGCCGTCATATTCCCGGCACCATGAGTCGTGTAGATGAATTATTGATTGGCACTAAGGGAACGATAAAAGGAGGTGCAGCACAGATCATAAATTCAAAGGGAAAACTTTTGTTTCAGTTTGATAAAACGACAGAGAACAATCCCTATCAAACGGAGCATGATGAATTGTTTGAAGCAATAGCCAAAGGCGAATACAAATTTGCGGATGCAGAAAATGGAGCCAAGAGCACCATGACCGCCATTTTTGGAAGAATGGCGACTTATTCCGGCCAGGTATTGGATTGGGAACAGATATTGAACTCGGGTATCAGTCTTCAACCAAAACAGTATGACTGGAATGCAGCGCCACCGGTATTACCGAATGATGATGGCTATTATCCCATCGCCATCCCGGGTGTAACGAAGTATGTATAACACATTAATTTTGGTGATTGCGGCAACTAGTTATAGGTTTTGTCGCCGCATTTTTTTGGGGAAGTATTCCTGTTGTTTTACAGCTATTTTTTTGCCACCGTCGGTATTGTTGCGAAAGCAGCACACCATTGATTTTTAAGATGCTACTACCTTGTGATTGGCCTACCAACACCCCCTACCAAGTAATCCTAAGCGGTGTGGTGTTGGTAAGCTGGGCTCCAATGCCATTGCTTCAAGGCCGATTCGCTGTATTTTGAATCGGCTACCTTCAATAATATTTTGCAGCATTTACAAACGGGCACCAACAAAGCCAAACTAAAACAGGTGGGCAAATTATTTATGATTGTGGTACAGCCCGTGAATGATATGCAGGATGTGTTTAGTTTTTTAGAAAGGATGCATGGGGCGGTGATGAAGGCGGTGCTGGTTTAATACTATTTCTTGCAATGAAACAACTCTTAGGCATTTTCTTACTCCTGTCGCTAAGTACGCAGGCGCAACCCAAAAAAACTGTACTTGCCATATTCCCTCACCCAGATGATGAATCGGCCATTGGTGAGGTGTTGGTAAAGTATGCAAATGAAGGTTACAATGTGCAGCTCATTATTGCCACCGATGGTAAAGACGGTACCAGGGTTACAAAAATACCTGCCGGCGATTCATTAGGCAATTTGCGGAAAGAAGAAACAAAATGTGCTTGTAAAACAATTGGAATTGCAGCACCTATTTTTTTGGCCATTGAGCGGCTGGATACAAAAATTGACGTAGGCAAATATTTTGCGGAGCACAAAAAAATGCTTGCATTGCTCAAACAAAAAATTGATTCCATTCGGCCTTCTTTCATAATCACCTTTGGCCCCGATGGCGATACACATCACTCCGAGCATATTGTTGCAGGTGCAGCCGTTACCGAATTATTGCTGCGGGAAGCTTGGGTAGAAAAATATCCTTTGTACTATGTAGCCTGGACAAAAGACCAAGGTGAAAAATTAGACCTTGGCCACGTTCATCAGTCCTATTTTAATGTGCAGATTGCATATACCGAAAAAGAAGAAGACCTGGCATTGCAAATGAAGCCCTGCTACAAAACGCAATACACGGATTTGGAAATAGACGAAGACTATAAAAAGAAAAAGGAGGACAAAACAAATGTCATTCACTTTCGCAGGTTCGTGGTAAATAAAGCTAAAATCAAAACCTCGTTTTAATTGGGAAAGCCTCGTTGTTGCTGCGCTACCTTGTTTAGCTTTAAGCTTTTTTATTTGCGGCCTGTTGTAACCCCCAATCATCCCCCCTTCAACACTGCAGCCACCTCCTGTTTACGTTGTCTTGATACGGGCAGGCTGGTATGGTCCTTCAGCAAAACAGACCCCTCATTTTTGTAGCTATCAATAAACTGCCTGTTTACGAGGTGCGATTTGTGTATGCGAAGAAACCTGTGCTGCACCAAAATGTCTTCGTACTCCTTCATTGTTTTTGCACTCAGGTATTTTCGGTTTTGCGTTAAATAAAACAGTGTGTAGTTCCGCTCTCCCTCTAACCGGATGATCTCCGATGGCGAAAAAAATAATGCACCGCTTACTGTGGGTATGGCCAGCTTAAAGTCGAGTTCATTTTTATGCCCGAGATTCTTAATCAGGTTTTGCAGCAAAGCGGCGGACTGTAATTGCTGGTTTCTTTTTTCTGAAAAACGGCTGACAGCGGCCTGCAATTCCTCTGCATTAATTGGCTTGAGCAAATAGTCCAAAGCGCTGAAACGAATGGCCCTGATGGCGTATTCGTTATATGCGGTAGTGAAGATGATTTCGAAGTTGATGTTTTTAATCTCGCTTAAAAATTCAAAGCCGTTTTTCTCCGGCATTACAATATCCTGAAACACGAGTTGCGGTTGAAACTGTTTAATAAGGCTATACGCTTCAGCTGTTTTGGTGGCAATACGCAGGTCGGTTATATCCGGCACATGTCTTTCAATCATAAGTTGCAGCACATTGGCTGCGCTTATTTCATCATCTATGATAAGAGCCTTTATCATAGCCTGAAATTAGTAAAAATCGAGGCCGCTACGTTTTCAGATGGCAGTGTGTAATGAAATGCTGAGGAAAACTTTTGTGCCTGCAGGGTTTCCCTCAACATCACATACATCCTGAAATCGTACATTGGTGCTGCCATGTGTATGGTTGAGCAACTGTAGTCTTTCCTCTACCAACCGTATTCCATTTGATGTATGGGGCAAAAATTTTTCCTGCTGCGCTTTCAGGTTACCTGCTTTACGCCGGCCAATACCATTGTCTGTAATGGTAACAGAAATCTTATTGTCTGCAACAGCCCCAAATTCAATCTCCAGTTTCTTACATCCTTCCTTTGGCGAAAGGCCGTGCTTCAATGCATTTTCTACAAAAGGCTGAATAAGCATACCGGGTATTTTCAGTGCATCGGTTTCTATTTCCTCATCGGTGATTATGACATATGTAAATTCATTGCCCATTCGCTGTTTTTCTATTTCAAGATAAAGTTGCAGTTGCTCTATTTCTTCTTCCAGCACAATAAAATTTTGCTGCGATGAGTGCAGCACTTTACGCAGCAGGGTTGAAACTTTTGAAATATAGAGATTGGCATTATCAACATCGTTTTTCAATGTAAACTGCTGAATGCTGTTCATGGCATTAAAAATAAAATGCGGATTCATTTGTGCCCGCAGGGCTTTTATTTCCAGCTCCGTAATTTGTTGCCTTATGACCGCCTTGGTTTTTATGGTTTGTATTCTTTTGCGGAAATAGAAAAAAATAAATGCCGCGGCACAGGTTATCGTTACTGCCCTAAACCACCAGGTATTGTAAAATGGTGGTTGAATAATAAATGAAAATGGAGCCGCCATACCATACCAATCTTTTCCATTAAGCGAAGCCTGGGCAACAAAAGAATAACTGGCAGGCTGCAGCGAATTAAAATGTACCGATGTTGCATTGCCAAGGCTTATCCATTCTGCATCGGCTCCGTTTAATTTATAACGGTACTGTACTTTTTCGGCATTGTATAACCACGGAGTTACAAAATCAAATACAATTGAATTTTGAAAGTGCCGAAGGTTTTGCACGGGGCGGTTGAGCAGGAATGAAGAATCATCTTTGTTCACGGTAATGTTCAGAAGCAGCACCTGCAGCGAATCAGTTTGCAACGGCAGTTGTTCGGGCACAAAGTAATTAATGCCGCTCAGGCTACCGAAATACACCGTTCCATCACTGCCGCGAAAATGGTTGCTTACGCCAACATAAAAATCCTGGATGTTGTCGCTGCGGTCAAATTTTTCCACGATGTTTTTCTCCGGAATATACCGGCCCATTCCTTCATCGTGGCACATCCAAATGTGGCCAACTGCGTCTTTAAACAAATTGGAAAAATGCTGATTTTTTAACTCAGGGAAAATAGGTTTTATGGCCAGTTTTTTTTGCGGCAGCAATTTTATTTCGTACAAACTTTTAGCCGCTACCCAAAAAGTATTTTCATCCTTTTGCACAATGGCATTGTACCATTTGCCCTTTTCTGTATCATCTAAATAATAAAGCAGAGCAAAGTCTTTATCCAGCGCAACTATACCTCTGCTACCCAACAGCCAAATTCTTCCCTGTTCATCTTCATAGGCTTTACGGGAGGCTGTTGCAGTTGCATGCACCTTTACGGGCTTTATATAAAATGACTGTGTGTCTAACACCCACAATCCGTTGCTGAGTATCAAAAAATTTCCATCCCTCAGCTTCAGCATATTGCGGTTAAATTCATTTTCAAATTTTTTACGCAGGCTATCAGCCTCAAATTTCGGCCGGCTAAATGTTTGTTTCATAGGGTCGAAAAGCCAAAAACCTTTTTCGCTCTGGCCAACGATTATTTTATTATTGGCAAAGCCCATTGCTTTACCCGATGAATAGTTGAGGTAATTAGTAGCGGTGTAGTTGGCATGCCATGCAGTTACCTTACCGCTTTTTTTGTTCCACTTGCAAAAACCATCTGCAGTGGTAAACCATATATTGCCATTATTGTCTTCAGCAAAATTGCGCACATCATTATTCCATCCAATAGCTCCATCTGCCGGTTGGCCCGTTGCCGCATCATCAGCACTGGCTGTTTGCTGGCTGCGTAACACCTTTATACTGGCAGTATATGGGTTGAGCAGAAAGATGCCTTCCTCATTTGTAAACCAGGCAGTACCATCTTTTTCCTGGAAAAAATTATTGCGGGTTAACAATGGTTTGCCAGTGAGCAGCATGCCGTTATTGAAAAAATTTACTCTTTTAAAACTGTTGGTTGCGGGGCTGTAGGTAAAATACCCTTTGTCCTGGATGATGGTAAAAAACTCTCCTGTTCTGCCCCTATACGCTGCGGTAATAAAAAAGTTATTGTCGGTGAAGGCCTCACTAAACTGTGTGCTGTTTAGTGTTGTTACTGTTTTTGTTTTAAAAGATACCAAAACCGTACTTGCAATACCCTGGCGCATCCATATATGATCCTCATCGAGTGGTACAAAAAAGTTGGGTTCCTGCACTGCCACCGAATCTACGGCGCCGGTTTTTGTATTCAACCGCACAACACTTGCCTTGCTGAACCTGAAAAAAAGCCAATCTCCAAAGGCTTCCAAAAAATTAAAACTACCACCGGCTTTAAAAGGGAAAATATTTACAGGTCCCAGGTTATTTTTTGCAGGCGCCCACTTCACCAAACCCTCTGTGCTGAGCAGGTATAAATTTTTTTGCCTGCCCCGCAGTATGCTGATGTATTTATTTACGGTGCTGGTGAAGACGGGTAATTTTTCAAAGCCTTCGTAAGCATTTTTAAAACGGTAAATATTTTGCCGCGATGCTAACCATATGGCTCCCTCTTCATCTTCCTGTATGCCAATACAGCGGTCGTTGAACGAAAAGGATAAAATATTTTTGCCGTCGAAGCGCTGTGCTTTTGTTGGTGTAAGCAGCCACAAAAAACCTTTGCTATCCCGCATCATTTCATCCACCTGCCGTGGCTGAACCAACCCGTTTTTTACGTGGAGTTTCTGCACATGATATTCGGGCAGTTGGGCAAACAGCCGTGTGGTAAAAAAACATAAGCAGCTATATAGAAGTGCAGCTTTTTTCACTTTACCAATGTAAGATTTTTTTACCCCGGTGTGTCCATCGCCGTAATTATCCGCATTTACCGGCTTGGGATACGATAGCAACTATGACAAAGCCCATTTAAAGAAACGCACCCGTTTTTATTCTGTAGCAGCTATTTAATGTGCGGCAACAAACGGTACAACGCCAAGAATTCTTTTATCACAACACCATTATTGTTTTAGAATTTTTAGTGTTTCAAACCCCTGGCTTGTGGAGGAAAGAAAATAAGTGCCGGGTGTTAATTGAAAAACGTTCCAGCGTAAAAGATTGGTGCCTTTTAGCAGTTCGGCTTTTAATGAAGCCATCAACTTTCCTTCAATGTTGTATAAACTGTACACAACCGCTTCGTTCTTTTCGGATTGAAGGGTGAACTGTAGAATATTGGCAAAAGGGTTAGGGAATATTTTTATTGATGACAATGCTGCATCAGCGTGGATGCGGACAACGGGAGAATAAGTAAAGCGGCCATCTACGTCAACCATTTTAAGGCGATAAAAATTATTGCCGCTCACTGGCTGGGTGTGCAGATTATTGTATTGGAGTGTTTGTGTGCTGTTGCCTGCCGCCGCCACCACAGCTATGGTAATAAACTGGTGCCCGTTGCTGCTCCATTCAACTTCAAAATGTTTGGTGTTTATTTCGCTGGTGGTTGTCCATTGCAACATCACTGTTTGTGCATTTGTTCGGATGGCTGCAAAGCTTACCAGCGTTAATGGTAGGGCACCGGTGATTGTTTGTGCACCTGCAATGTCAGTTTGGTTGTTGGCAATGCCGGGTGAAGTGGTATAACCAAAACTAACCGGATTGGTAAGGCCATTTATTTTAACCGTGTTACCTGTGGTAGCTGTAGCAGCCAAATCGGCCACAATAATAAAGTAGCCCGACGCGCCTGCTGCAATGGCCTGGTTGCCTAAATTAAAAACGACATTGTAAGTATGAGGCGCGGCAAAGTTGGCGCTAACATTTACAGCTCTTTGTGTGGCCCCGGCAACCGTTGGTGCAGTTGGATTAAAAAGCACATTCAGTACTACGAGGTCATTATCATCATGGGTGCCGGATAAAGTGAATTGTATACTGCTAACGGTAACAGGTAACGACGCCACATCCATTCTTACCACGTAAACAATATTATTGACTGTACCCTGTGTGATATTACCCGCTGAAATGGCTGATGTAGTTAGCGTAACACCGGCAGCCAGTATGGTTTGCGTACCGGAAATATCTGTTTGATTGTTGGTGATGGTGGGTGAAGTGGTATAGCCGAAACTTACTGGGTTGGCGAGGCCATTTACTTTAATTGTATTGCCACTGGTGGCTGCTGCATCTACATCTGCCACAATAATAAAATAGCCCGAAGCCCCGGCTGCGATGGCTTGGTTACCCAAATTAAAAATGGCATTGTAAGTATGAGGCGCGGCAAAGTTGGCGCTAACATTCGCTGCCTTTTGTGTGGCTCCCACAACCGTTGGTGCGGTGGGGTTAAAAAACACTTGCAGCACAGTAATATCATTATTATCATGAGTACCGGTGAGGGTAAACTGTATGCTGTTGACCGTAACAGGCAACGATGCAACATCCATTCTTACTGCGTAAACAATGTTGTTGTTTGTGCCCTGTGTAATGTTTGCTGCTGCAAGAGCTGAGGTAGTTAAAGTAACCCCTGCGGCCAGTATTGTTTGCGTACCTGCTATATCTGTTTGGTTATTGGTAATGGTTGGTGCAGTGCTGAAGCCAAAGCCAACGGGATTGGTTAGGCCATTTATTTTAATGGTATTGCCAGTGGTGGCTGCCGCAGCCACATCGGCCACAATAATAAAATACCCCGAAGCCCCGGCTGCAACACCCTGGTTGCCCAAATTAAAAATAGCATTGTAGCTATGCGGCGCCGCGAAGTTGGCACTTACATTTACCGCTTTTTGAGTTGCTCCTGCAATGGTGGGAGCAGTGGGATTAAAAAATACATGCAGCACCGTTAAATCATCATTATCATGTGTGCCGGTGAGGGTAAACTGGATGCTGCTAATTACAACGGGAAACGAAGCCACATCCATTTTTACTGCATAAAGGATATTGTTGGTTGTACCCTGTGTAATATTTGCCGCTGCAAGTGCTGAAGTAGTTAGTGTAACACCTGCAGCTGAAATGGTTTGGATGCCCGCAATATCTGTTTGATTATTGGTAACAGTGGGCGTACTACTGTAACCAAAAGTTGCGGGGTCTGTTAGTCCATTTATTTTAAGCGTGTTGCCACTGGTGGCTGCTGCGGCCACATCTGCCACAACAATAAAATATCCCGAAGCGCCGGCTGCTATACCCTGGCTGCCTAAATTAAAAATGGCATTATAGCTATGCGGTGCGGCAAAGTTGGCACTAACGTTGACCGCTTTTTGAGTGGCTCCCGCAATAGTTGGTGCAGTAGGATTAAAATATACATGAAGCACCGTCAAATCATTGTTATCGTTGGTGCCGGTTACTGTAAACTGCATGCTGTTGACTGTAACGGGTAATGAGGTAACGTCCATACGTACTGCATAAACAATGTTATTGGTGCTGCCTTGTGCAATATTACCCGCTGCAACTGTAGCGGTAGCTAGTGTAAGATTCTGTGATAACCCCACTAGTGAAACAGCTAAGATTGATATAAGGGTTGATACACTTTTTTTCATGGCAGCAGTTTTAATTTTTTAAGGATTGTTTTTACTCCAACACAGTGTGTAGCGGCTTAAACAAAATGGGGGCAGGGTATTAAATTCTGCGTATACAGGGTGCCTGGTTTCTTCGCTATACGGTTCAAACCCTTCTTAGGTGATTATTTTTACCCGAGGTATTGCGCCTGTTGCAACGTTTTTTATTTGTGGCAGAAGGTTTTGGTTGCGAAACATTGGATACTGCATTGGTTTCATACTTTGCAACTACACGATAATATATTGTTGTTTACAACATTTTCCATTTTCCATTCTCACTTAGCAGACCTGCACTGCCATTGGGTAGCAGACTGCGGGCTGGTTTCTTTTTTTAGTACTACTTGTGTGGAAGAATAGTTTGGGCCCGGCGGAGCCGTGGAGATGTAATAACCAGGTTTATCAACACTTTCTATTGCAACGGTTCTTACATCATTCACCTTAGGCATTTTGTGAATAAAAAATTTGTAACCATCACCTCCGGGGTCTGCTGTTTCGCTGCTGGTCAATGTTGTGCTCAGGTGCACTTCCTGCCCATTGCTGCTATTGCCCGCAAACAACCAGCGCTTTCTTTGCCGTTCAAACTGAATGGTGTAACAAAGCTTGTTGGTAAATTCAGTTTTCGATTCTGCCACATTAAACTCGCAAAACCTGTCGAGTGTTAGCTGAGAAAGGGAGTACGATTTAAGTATTTCAGAACGCTTCATATTATTGCCTGCCAGTTCAAGGTGCACATATTTATCTGCAGAGGCATCGGCTGTAAAAATCCATTGATGCGGATACGGTTCCTCAAGCAATGCCGGTTCGACACCGCTTTTTTTACAGGAAATAAAAAATGAAACCGTGCCAAGAAGGAGTGTGATTGCTTTCATCATTTAAAATTTATGCGCAAAATATTCAGGCACCGGATAGTGCGGGTGATCTGGTTATCTAACTGTAATGATGAATGATTGAACAGCAGGCTGGCAGTTATGCGACTGACATTTCCATGCTTTTGAAAATTGGTTCTCTACATTGCGAGGTTTTGCTGCATGAGCAACCATTGTCCGAAAAAAAATTCATCCATCTTGCTAGCCGAAGCATGTTTAAAATAGGTGTGACGTTAGTAGCAGGTAACCGAGGCTAGAGGGATTGGCCTCCCTACAACAAAACTTGCAGTCATAATTAATTTATGCCGTAACTTAATTATCGTATCGGCTGTCAGCGCAAGGTTTTCGTGTACCATCAAACAAACTTAGTTTTATGTCGGGGTATAATCTCATTTTACTGTTCCTTGGCCTTCTTGGCTTTATGCCACTCATGATCATTTTGTATAAAAAAAACAGGGTCAAAAAAATTTTAACTACTGGCTTGCAAGCCAAAGCAATTGTGTATGATGTGAGACCATTTACCCGTGCAGGTGCAGAGAGTGTGTTGTATTGGTTTTATGCAGAAAATAGTACACAGCAATACACCGGCTCACTCAGTATAAAAGCCGGGGCTTACAAAAACGGCGACACGATAGCTGTTTATTATTTACCTGCTAATCCCCAAAGAAATACTGTCAATGGTGCCTGGGGTTCGCCGGCAATTGTGGGTTTCGGTATTGTAATGGCAGCAGTGATTTTGTTTGCAGTTTATCAACTGTATTTTATGGAGCCGGCAAATGTTCAATAGCAGAACTGTAGCACTTACCATTTATCTCAGGCATAAAATGCAAAGCCTACGGTACAGCTATATGCATAAGTCATTGTTTATATGCACCGAAAAATATTATTCAACATGGAAAATGGAAAATCTTTTTACAGAGCATTGTTCACTTTGTTATTGAGCGTTGTATGCAGCATCCATTCACTGGCACAATTGCAGGAGTTCGATCCATCGAAAACAGAATGGACCACGGTTGGTGAAATAAAATGGCTGGCCAACACCAAAGCAAGCTTGAAATATTTTTTAGGTAAAACCGATACCACTTACCTATTGTCGATGCAAGACGAACAAAAACTAAAGAACAGCAGGGGCATGAATGTGGTGCAAAATTTCAGCATCAGCTTTAATGGCATTGATAACACCACTGGCAAGTTGTACGACGCTTTGATTTCTTTTTTTAAACCCGAAAACCGGAAAGACAAAAAGCTCGAAAAAATTTTCCGGCTTGGAAATGAGCGGGTGCATGTACAGCACTATCCAAAACTGCTTAGTGCAGCCATCATGTTGTCAACCAGCAAAAACCATATTGTATTTACCGAAAAAGAGCTGAAGAAATTGTTCAACCGTTGAAGTGAAACCCTCTGATATTTTATAACACAGAGGTTTGCTCAGGCATGCCAATGCTATACACTAACCTTTCCTCCAATGCTATCATCCATTGTTTTTCCCAGAATGGCACCGGTTATCATTTTTGCAAAGGCTACCGCGTTGCCGTGTTTTGTATCCCAATAATAACCATCGGTTGTTGCCACTTTTATAACGGTTATGCGTGGGTCATCTACCCCACCGGTGAACCAGGTTTTAATGATGGGTTCCCACAATTCTTTTATTAATGCCTTATCGGTTGAGATACTTGCTGTGCCGTAGATGGTCAAAAAATCGGAATGCGCGGAACCCTGAAAAAATAATTGAACGCCATTATCTTCCTGTATCTCGGCGTTTTTATAACTATCGTTTGCGCTGAGAAACCAAAAGTTTCCCTGCTCATCCATTCTTTGCACTGCCATTGGGCGGGTTTTAACTGCCCTGCCCGATGTGATAGCCGTACAGAAAAAACAAGTTTTTGTTTTACCTGCCAGCTCTTTAATTTTTTTTCCGGCTTCGGTCCCTGAAAGATCTTTTTGGTTTTCTTCCTCCTGTTGCTTGTTAATGCTGTCCATATAATATTAGTTGTTGTAAAAAAATTGATGCGACTCTTTTTTTTTGAGCCATATATGTTAGTAAAAAGATTATACCACCGGATCAACTTTCGAATTTGTTTATCAATGATGGCATTATTCAAAAAATACAATCAACAGGGTTGTAAAGATGTGTACCGACTGCAACTGAAAAACAACCAGCCCAAGTTTTGTATAAAAAAGCCTGAGTTTATAAACACAGGCTTTGTCATTTAGCTTTTAAGTGCAAGCGTTCCATTTCGCAAAATGTACCAACAAAAATCATTGTGGTTAACTAAGCGATGCTTCGGCCATTTGAGTTTTAGGCAGGCCTACAGACTTCTCTACATCTACTTCGTAACAAAAGTTTTTAGCGTAAGGCCCTGCATGCTCATCAAGGAAAGCCTGAACATCCCGAACATTGTCGGCCTCCCAAAGACAGGTTCCTGTTCTACCATCCGAAGCCGGATAAACCCCATGTACTTTTAAATTGGAAGGAAGGTTTTTGGTTACTTCTGCTGCACGTGACCAGAAACCTTCGGGGTCGGTGATGTTGTGATGCGCAATAACTAGCATAGTGTTGAAATTTTAAGGTGAAAAAATAAATTCCGGGTGGAGATTAGCGGCTGAGAAGTCTTCAAAAAGTGATTGGATGCAGAGCGGGAAATGCAATAGAAAGCTACATCAATATGGCAGCCTTTCAAAATTCTTTACCACCCATCAGGTGTATCGCCCGGGGGTTAGGCCGGGCAAAAATCTCATCAAAATTCTTTGGTAAACAACGCAAAAAAAAAGAGATGCCGGTTCAGCATCTCTTTGGATTATAGGGGAAGGGGAAATTTAAAAATCGAGGCCCAACGCCAAATAGGTTTGTGGTTTGCCTTTAAATATTCCATTCATTTGCCAGGCTACATCGTACCGCACAAAATAACCAAGCAGTGTGCTGCGCACACCAAAACCATAACCACCGGCAAAAGGTCCAATGCCACCGGCTTTTATTTTTATGGTGGCAACGCCTGTCGCATCGGGATAACGTACGGTAGGCCTTTCAAAATTATCGTACTTGCCATTCCACGCAGTGCCCAGATCAACAAACTGAACCAACTGCAGGTTTCGTAAAAAAGCATTGTTGATTGGTTTGTTCAGCAAGGTAGAAAACACGGGCATACGCACTTCGCTATTTACAACGAATGAGTTATTTCCATTGGCAACGTTTTGTTTAAAGCCACGAAGGTTGATGGCTAAAGCCTGGTAGGTGTAATCGTTATCAAAATCCGGAGGGTTTGTCGGATCGAAATAGCGGTAACTGCCATTAGCATCCTGGTTTTCTCTAAACTTCAACCAGCCATCTACCCCACCCAGGTAATAAATAACTTTTTGGCTGCCCCATGAAAAATCGGCCGCTGCCCGTACCGCCCAAATTACATTTCGGTAAATAGGCAAATAATGCCTGGCATCAAAGCCCGCGTTAAACAAAAACTTACCATCTCTATTACCTGGATTGTTTATTTGCGTAAACCAGTCAACGTAGGTTTTCCATCGCAACCCGTGCCAGATGTTCATGGTAGGGTTCAATGTATTATCATGTACATACTCCAGGGTTAATTGAGCATAAGTTTTGCGTATGTCGGGTTGTTTTAAATTTTGCTGATTAATGCCTGGGAAAATAAATCTGTCAAATCTTGGGCCTGCTGTTATCCGCACACTTTTTACTTTGTCGAGCGCATAGCGAAACCTGGCTAAATAATAGCTTGAATACGATTTTACAAATGCCGGAGCTGCACTATAATTGCCCGTAGTGTCAAGTAACTGTGGCAACGAACTGCGGAAATAAGTAAAACCCCAGTCAAACCTTTTTTTCAAATTTGTAAATTCAAAAAGTACGTCATTGTCTTTCAAATTTGGTGCAATGCGTATGCCGCCCGAAATTTTATAATCTTCAAATAAATCAACGGTGCCCAATCGTATCAATCCATTTAAATCATTGCCGTTGGCCGGTTCAATTGGCCCGCTGCCGCCTTGGTAGGGCTGGTACCTGTTTACCGAAAAACCCGTGTTGTTTAAACCCGCCACTACATAATCGTTAAAGAATTTTGGCGGCCGGTACTCGTACAATTTTGCTTTTTGCAATGGCGATTCTGTTACCACTTCAGTTGCTTCAAACACTTTACCCAATTGCGATGTTGAAGAGTCTTTTTTCTCGTTATCAAATTCGCTTTGAAAAAAGTCGGTTGACCTTTTTGTTGTATCGCTATTTTCAAGCTCCTCCTCCTCCAGCTTAGAAACCGCTATCCGTTCCCTGTCCATCAACTTCTTCATATACTCGGTAGGTTTGGCGGTAACGTTGCGGCGGCGCAGTGCATTTTCATCAACTTTCAGGCGATATAAAAACTTATAATTACCCTGTCGTGTTACTTCGCTTACCAAACTATTATCGCCGGCGGTTCGGGTTTCAAGCAAACTACTTTGATAATTGGTTAGTGGAAATACATAGGTCGAATCGCTGGTCATGGATACATAGCCAACGGAATCAATGTCGT
Organism: Chitinophagales bacterium; assembly: GCA_031425835.1. Lineage (GTDB taxonomy): Bacteria > Bacteroidota > Bacteroidia > Chitinophagales > Chitinophagaceae > Flavisolibacter. Next base: position 72,355 of record JANPKD010000017.1, on the reverse strand, counting down.
TCTTACTCCATTCTTTCAACACACTATCAACTTCTTTTAACGGTGGGTTGCGCAATATCTCATCGCCAATGTAAACGAGTGTGTCGAGCCCGGCTCGTTCCGATTTAAAAAAGCCAGCATAGCGATTTGCAATTCCGTTTTCATCGCTTACAAAAGTGAAGTGTGTTGTTTGGTACTGCGATGGGAAGCGGGCATTGCCAAATTTTACATTAGTGAGCTGCGAAATTTGCTTGAACTCGGATTTGTTCCAGTTGTCAATCAAAAAAATATTGTACCGCCGATCGGTAATGGCAGTGTCGGTATTCACTGCGTCGGGGCCGGGCCGGTTGCTAGAAAAAATGATACCTGTTTTACCGGGAAAAGAAACGAACGAAGGATCAAGATCATCATACACATCGTTGGTAATTTGCTCGGTTGTTTGCTTATCAATTTTGTAAACGAAAATATCCGTTTGCCCACTTTTTACTGCGCTTATAATAAGTGTGTTGGCATCAAGCATATACTTTACATCCTGCACCTGGGTAAACTGCGGCAATACTTGTTTATTGATGCGAACACGGTTTACAATGTCGTAAACAAAGAGATTGGTTTTGCCTTCGTGGTTGTACACAACGGCTAACCTGGTACCCTTACCATCCCAAGCCATTATTGGATAATTGGGATTCACTTCATCCTCCCGGCTCAATATGCCGTATTTTAAAATCACCTTTCTGTCAACAAAATTTGGATGAAAAACGATGGAGTACTTACCCCGCTTGTACTCAACCACGGCGTAGGCAAAACTGCGTATTTGCGGGTTGGCATTGAAGCGAATGAAATCCTTTTTCCCAATTTCTTCGGTTACCGAAAGCTGGCCTTTGGGCATAAGGCGCCTTGCACGAATATCTTTAAAATATGCGGCGGGCATTTCGGTCATAAAATCCTTCAGAATTTCTTTGAATTTTTTCTTGGCGATACGTTTGGTGGCGCTATTGAGGTTGCGATAAATGCGGGATAGGTAAAGCAGGTAAGTGGTTTTATTACGGCCGTATTTATTACCGAAGTAATACCAGAAAGCATGGCCGGCCAACTGCGGTTTGGCAAAAGCCAGGGAATAAAAATTTTTGTATTCGGCACTTAGCAATGCGCTTTTTAACTGGTCGTCCAACTCAGTATTCCATTCCTCGGCTGCGTATTGAATGTACCCATCGGTTAACCATTTTGGCAGATCGAGCAAAGTTTGGTTGGCCGCCAGCTCACCCAAATCATCGCCAAATAAAACATTTGCTACCAACACGCCGGCAATACCCTGCCGTATTTGTTTGCGCAGGTTTTGGTGGTTGCCGTCAAAATAAAGCAGCATTTTATTGTTGACTAATTTGGTAACACCGCCGGTATTTTGCCAGTCAATGCCAATGCCAATGTTCGATTGCTGCATTTCATCAAAACTGTTGTACACGGCAATATTAGCTCTGCGCTGCAGTCCGTATTCAACAAACTCTTCTAATTGCGACAGTTCTTTTTCCGCCACCTGCGCCACGTATTTGCCTAATTCCAAACCATCCTGGCTGAAATAGGTGTTGAAGTTTTCGGTTTGATAATATTTCCAGTTGAACTTTTGGTACTGCACACGGTTTTTTCCAAATTCAACCGCATTTACTTGTGCATTGATTTTTTGTGTAACAGAAAAAAATAGCAAACCGGCGCAGGTAATTCGCCCAAAGAATTTATTCATAAAGTAGAATGATATTTCGAAATGAACATAGCTCCCGTTTTTGGATAGTAAATTGCGCTTAAAAATACAAAATCTGCATGTTAACCGTAAAGCCTTTTACTTTCAACCCGGTAAGCGAGAATACTTATGTTGTGTACAACGATAAAAAGGACTGTTGTATTATAGACCCCGGGTGTTATTTTGCCTCGGAGGAGATGGAATTGAAGAATTTTATCGAAACAAATGGCTTAACCCCAAAGTATCTGTTCAATACCCATTGCCACCTCGACCATATTTTTGGCAACCGCTACGTACATAAAACCTTTGGGCTTGAACTATACCTGCATCCATTGGAAGAAGCAGTGCTTGCATTTGGCCCTGCATCGGGGCAAATGTGGAACCTGCCTTTTGACAACTACGATGGCCCGCTGCATTTTTTAGATGAGGGTGATGTGGTGCGTTTGGGTGATGATGAGTTGCACGTGCTTTTTACACCGGGCCACTCACCCGGCAGCATTAGTTTCTACAGCAAGGAAAATAAATTTGTTATTGGCGGCGATGTGTTGTTCCAGGGTAGTGTGGGCCGTACCGATTTGCCTGGAGGCAGTTTTAATATTCTGCAGGAAAGCATCAAAACAAAATTGTTTACCCTGCCCGGTGATACCATTGTCTATTCGGGGCATGGGGATACAACAACAGTGGGTGATGAAATGAAGAGTAACCCGTTTGTGAAGATGGAGTGAGTGGGGGAAATAGGCAATAGGCAATTAGCAAGGCTTTAATCTGGCTTTGAATTCTCCACCGTTGCCACATTAAAATTCTGGTTTTTTTGTCCAGCCGAAGTACTATTATCATCGTCCCTTGCGTCGCCCTCTTGTACTGCATTGCAATCATCGGCAATTTAAACTGCGACTGTCAGCGTATTTGCCGTTTGGGATAATGGATGCTGAATCTAAAAGCATTCATTTTTTCGTTCCCTTTTGCCCGCCCTCTCCCAACTGCAAAACCGATTTTGCATTTAATGCGCTAACTACTTTTTTCCCCGTTCTTGCCTCCAATTCTTGGCGTGCCACCTTAGCTACATTGCCGCCTTGCTGTGCCACCAATTCACTGGCATCAAAATCTTTTGGATTTACAACCGCAGAAATATCTTGTGTAGATGCCTCAGCAAGCATGTTCAAGATTAGCTCAGTATTGGTCATGTTGTCCCTTAGATTTTCCTTTTTTAATCCTTTTAGGATTTTATATTCTTTGGTCGTTTTATCGCTCCACGCTTTCGTAATTATATCGGTTAAGGTTGCAAACTGAACACCTCTTTTAAGCCTCGTTTCTTCCATTCATCGGTCAAATCTTTTCGTATTCCAATGCTTTTAAGCCGTTGGTTAATCCAGCTTTCCGAATAGCCCAATTGCAGATATTCTTTCAATGCCCTGTCAATTGTGCGTTCGGGGTCTTGCATTTCATCTAATCTTTCAGCCGCAATTTGCGCAAGCCAAAGTTTAAATGGTTCGGCCTTCGGCGATGGAATGGATTGGATGAGACGAAAAAGTTGTTCGGTATCGGCAACATCAGTCATTCGCATTTTGCCATCTTCAGCCGGTAATTTCAACCGGTTACAATTTGTAACCGTTTCATTTCCCTCTTTAACAAGCCGGTGTTTCAAAACTTTCCAATAATTTCTGGCTCCTTGAAAATCAGCCTGGTCGGTAAGTACAGCAATAACATCAACTATTGACAAGTACCACTTCTCCTGGTCCTCATCCCAAAGCGTTCTAACATTTTTTTGTTCAAAGATTTTTATTTCGTTTTTCTTTTCCATCTGACAGAAATTTTGTCAATTAAATATCGTCTTTTCTCTACCATAAAATAGAATCAAATCGTGTGACAATAATGATGTTTTTTTTGTGGAAATAATGTAGTTGTGTGCAGAACTTCTTTTGGCAATTGGCCCAGCAATTGACGCCAAGAACTCACCGGTAATACTTACCAATAAAAGGCAAATTTTTCAACTCCCTTTTTTCAACCAACCCAATAAACCAGGTAAAAATGGCCAGCAAAACCGTAGCCGATGCAATGCTGAAAAACAAATTATCCCACAGCAAAAGCAAACCGCGGTGCGCCAGGTAAATGGCGGTAACAATTATTAAATAGCAAATCAATTTTTTTCGGGCATAGGGAATGGGATAATGTTTTTGCCCCAGCAGGTAGCTGATGATCATCATAAAAAAATAACAGGAAAAAGTAGCAATGGCTGCACCGAGGTAATGCAATTTGGGTATTAAAATAATGTTGAGCACAACCGTAATTACAGCGCCGGCAATGGTTATAAATGCGCCGTATAAATTTTTGTCGGATAGTTTGTACCAAATGGAGAGGTTGTAGTAAATGCCTAAAAAAATATTTCCCATTGCCAGTAGTGGTACAATGTAAATGCCTTCGCCCCAGGCTTTTGATTTGAGTGTGATGACCCACTCCAGTACATCGCGATAAAGGCCAATAAACAGAAACATAAAGCAACAGGCAATTACAAAAAACTTCATCACCCTTGCATAAGTTTTTGGCGCATTTTCTTCTTTTGCCCTGCTGAAGAAAAATGGTTCGGCGGCCATACGAAATGCCTGGATGAGTACTGTAACCAACACCGCTATCCGGTATAAATTGGCAAACACACCCAACTCTTTATCGGCCTGCGCGGCGGAAACATCAACAACATGCCGGTAAACTAACCGGCTCAGCATATCGTTTACCATACCACCCAAGCCAACAATAATAAGTGGATAGGCATACCTCATAATCTTGCTCCACAAGGCAGTGCTAAATTGAAAACTAATGTCTTTAAATTCTTTCCACAATAACAAAAAAGTAAAAATGCTGCCACATAAATTTGCGAGCAAAAAATAACTGATTGGGTCTTCGGCATTATAGAGTACAGAAGCAAAACTATTGGGATGACTTTTTGCATACGCAGGCAGTAGCCCTAAAAAGAATACCACGACAATTATATTCACCACTATGCCGGCAACTCTTACAAACGCATATTTTTTTGGCCTCCCCTCCTGCCGCAAACGTGCAAATGGAAGCGTAGCAAGTGTGTCGAAAAAAATTATCCAGCACATCCAGGCTATGTACTGAGGATGTTTATTTAAACCGGCGGCAATAGCAATGTCGGCCCGAAACAACCATAAAATAAAAGTGAATAAAACCGTTGTAAAAAATATTGAAACGGAAAGAGTGTTGTACAATTTACTGCGGTCTTCTTCATTTGAAAAACGGAAGTACGCCGTTTCAATACCGTAAGTAAAAAGCACGTTCAAAAAAGGAATGATGGCATATACCTGTGTAAGATCGGCGGTGGTGGCAGGCTGCGCAAAAATGAATGGCAGCGACAGGTTCATAAGGTAGCCAAGAAACCGGTTGGCGATTGTAGGAATGCCATACCACATTGTTTGCCCAGCTAATTTTTTAATACCACTCATTTTTTAGAAAACACGAATTTGAAGCACGAATTACACCAATTTTTTGGGAAAAATAATTAATCAGAATTCTTGCGATTAGAAAACAATTCTTTTGTAGTTGAGTGATCGTTCGCCGAAGTTGGCGATGATGCCCAATTGTAAACCCGAAGCTTTGAGGTAATTGATTGTTTGTGCCACAAAATTTTCAACGATAACTGACCGGGCTTTTAGTTCAAGTACAATTTTATCGTAAACAATAAAGTCTGCCGGGTATTTTCGCCTGAGTGTTTTGCCTTTGTATTGAATCGCAAATAATTTTTCCCGTTGGTACGGAATTGCTTTTGCCCGAAACTCTATTTCCAATGCTTCTTTATACACGTCTTCTCTAAACCCCATCCCTAGTTCGCGATGTACTTCCATGCAAATGCCAATAATTGCGTACGATTCTTCTTTCAAAATAATATCACTCATCATGCAGTGTTAAATGGTTCTTTAACTAAAAGATAGTCAGGAGAAGCAAAAAAAGAATTTTTAATCGTGCAACCATTTCTAAAATTGAATTCACATGATTTCAATTTCAAATCGTGATCAATCATTCCTGTTTCGCAATTCGTGTAACTCGTGATTTAATTCGTGTAATTTATTCACGGAACCGTGGATTATTTATAAAAGCAGTGTCAGTGAGTGTTCTCAAAAAAGCAACCAAATCATTTTCTTCGGTATTGGTCATAGCAATACCATCGGCAACCAATGGGTCAACTGTTGCACCCGGATTTACACCATTTCTGTAATGCTGTATCATCATTCTAAAAACACTCATTCTTCCGTCGTGCGCATAATACGAAGTCGCTTCAAGGTTGCGCAACGAAGGCACCCGAAATTTCAGTGAATCGTTTTTATTTCCGGTTACCCGAACTCTTCCAAAATCGTTGAGTATTGGATCAATTTGTAAACCCGTATTGCGGCAACTGAAATCAGTAAATAAATTTCCGGCATGGCAGGTGGCGCACTTCGATTGAAAGATTGTATAGCCATTTTGTTCCTGCGCAGTAAATGCTACTTCACCTCTTTGCACTTTGTCAAATTTTGCATTGGCCGATACCATGCTCACAACAAACTGTGTAATGGCGTTCAGTATTTTTTCCTGTGTAATTATTTCGGTGCCGTAGGCCGCACCGAACATTGTTTTGTATGCAGCATCGTCTTTTATTTTGGCTATGATTGAGGAAATGGTTTCGCCCATTTCGACCGGCGATGTGATATGCGCTAATGCAACCTGCTCAATTGTGGTTGCACTACCATCTTGCCGAAAGGCGGGCACCCATGCAAGGTTGAATAAGCCCGGAGCATTGCGCAAAGTGTGGGCATTGTTGTAACCATGACTGCGGTCGTGTTCGAAAGTAGTAAAAGCTGCCAACTGCTGATGACAGGAGGCACAGGAAAAGTTACCATCCTTCGAAAGCCTGCCATCGTAAAATAGTTTTCGGCCTAATAAAAAACCTTCTTCGGTTAATGGATTATTTTGAAAATTATAAACCGTTGTTGGGAAACCCTGTGGTACCACAAAGCTGAGGGGAGTAGCAGGCGTGAAGTCAGATTTTTTGCATCCATCTATCAACAGAATGCCAACCAGTACAAAAATGAATAAACATAAAATAGTCAGCTTCTTTTTCACTACAGGGCTTTGTGGGTATAACGATAAAAATGAAAAATTGGTTTGTGTTAAAGATTACGGGTGTCAAATCTTTTTCTTCCGGCCTTTTTTTGGGATGATATTTTTTTACTCTCCAACCGTTTTTCTTTTGCCACCTTCGACGGCTTTGTTGCTATGCGAATTCTTTTCTTTTTTAAGGCAGCAGCCACCAGCTCATTTACTTTAACAATGGCCTCGGCCTTGTTGGATAATTGCGTGCGATGGGTTTGGGCTTTTACTACCAACTGCCCTTCCTTATTCATGCGGTTGGCTAATTTTTCAATAAGTATTGCTTTTTGCTCAGGCGATAGTAATTGAGATGCGTGTATGTTGAGATAAGCTATTACCGCGGTTTCAACCTTGTTTACATTTTGCCCGCCGGCACCGCCGCTGCGTGTTGTTTGCAATTTTATCTCTGGAGTAAAGTCAATCATTGGTACGATGTAGAAAATAATGTGGACAAAGTTTGTGACGAAGGTAGCCGGGATTTTGAAATTTAGAAACCACGAATCTAATGATGAGCGAAGGGGTAATGCCTACAAATCATTTTAAAATCGATCTCATTTAGTTACGACTTCTACCTTCGCAGGAATGAAAGTGGTTATTCAAAGAGTGTTGCAAAGCAGCATACAAGTTGAAGACAAAATTGTTGGTTCAATTGAAGCCGGGTTGTTGGTACTGGTAGGTATTGAAGATGCCGACACAGACGAAAACATAAAATGGTTAAGCAATAAAATTGTGCAAATAAGAATATTCAACGATGCCGACGGGGTAATGAACAAATCGGTTGTAGAAATTGGAGGTAATATTTTGTTGGTAAGCCAGTTTACTTTGCAGGCGTCTACAAAAAAAGGACACAGGCCCAGTTACATCAAAGCAAGCAAACCCGAAGTGGCCATTCCCATCTACGAAAAAATGATAAAACAATTAGAAAACGACCTGGGCAAAAAAATACAGACAGGAATTTTTGGTGCTGATATGAAAGTGTCGTTGGTAAATGATGGGCCGGTAACCATTGTTATTGATTCGAAGAACAGGGAGTGAGAGGTGACACTACAAAAGATAAATGGCGCAAGGCAAAAGGGAATAGGCACCTGAGCAAGAGGCAATAAACAAAAGTGACAACAGAAAAAGCAAGTAGGCATTGAACGAACTAAAACGCCTGACATAAATAGTAAACCAAATGCTGGATACAGATTTAAGAAATAGAGCCGACATTGAACAGATGCTTACAGCATTTTACCAAAAGGCTTTCGCCGACGAACAGATTGGCTATTTTTTTACAGAAGTAGTGCCGCTTGATTTAAAAACGCACCTGCCCGTGATTACAGATTTTTGGGAGGCGGTAATTTTCAACACGCAGGGTTACCGTAAAAATGTAATGGAAATACACCGGCAGATCAGTGAAAAATCGTCCATCAATAAAAAACATTTAGACAGGTGGGTGCATTTGTTTGTAACAACCGTGGATGGGATGTTTGCAGGTAAAAAAGCAGAGCTCATCAAACAAAGAGCCGTTTCTATCGCCACGCTAATGAACATAAAAATTGCTTCGGACAAAACCAGCAAGCTGTAATTTAATTCGTGTAATTAGGTGAAGGAAATTCGTGTAATTCGTGCACTTAATTCGTGTAATACTTCCTACAATGACAATACAAACCGCACAACAGCAAGTTGACGAATGGATAAAAACAACCGGCGTCCGTTACTTTAGTGAGTTAACCAACATGGCGATATTAACTGAAGAAGTTGGCGAGGTAGCCAGGCTAATGAGCCGGCTGTACGGCGATCAATCGTTTAGAGAAACAGATACGCAAAAGGAATTGAGTGATGAATTAGCCGATGTGCTTTGGGTAGTTCTTTGCATTGCCAACCAAACCGGTGTTGATTTGACGGAAGCCTTGCAAAAAAACCTTGAGAAAAAAACTTTGCGTGATGGCGAACGCCATAAGCGAAATGATAAGTTGGTGTAAGCAATGCCTGCGCTTTTACAATGTGTCTTCAATAATATTCTCAAGTGTTGCAATTAACAACACTGCAGTATTTTTTACATAAATCAGGGCAGGTACAGCACCAAAAAATATACCAATCGAATTACAAAATTCCCTACTTTAGAAGCACCAACATCTTTTAGTAAAGCCTGCACCGGGTTGCTGCACAACAATCCTACATTCATCATTCATTCTTCACAACCCTTAAATCATTTTATGAAACCAGGCTTTGCGCTGCACAGTTTATTGGCTTTTGTTTGTTGCGTTTTATTTTTCGGTTCATCTGCACAAGAAGGCAATAGCGATCAACTCTTCGGCACTAACGGTATAGTTTGGAACCCACCGATTGCGCAACAAATTTCAAATCAATTACGCAACCAAAACAAACCCATTACACTCGTACAGACTAATGGAAGTATTTTATTGATTAATGGCGTGCCCACAAATCAAGGTGTATTGATTACAAGGTTTCTACCCGATGGACTGGTTGATGGTGCCTTTGGGGTAAATGGCTCGGTAACGGTGCCCGTGCAAAACAGTGTCATTCAACCAAAAGATGCGCTGCTATTGCCCGATGATAAGTTTCTGGTTACTGGCTCCGGGCAGCTATCTCCCTCCACCACAGGTTTTGGAGTAATGAAGTTTAATGCTGACGGCACACCCGATATAAATTTTGATGGCGACGGAAAAATTGTTGTGAGCATGGGTGCAGATAATTCATCAGCAAATGCGCTAACACTACAAGCTGATGGAAAAATTATTGTAACAGGTTCGGTTTCGGGCAAGGTTGCCTTGTTACGCCTGCTGTCAAATGGCAGTATAGATAATAGTTTTGATCAGGATGGCATTGTTGCCGCCGATTTTAGTGGCTCAACCGAAAGAGGTAATGATGTAAAGGTGCAGAATGATGGGAAAATAGTAGTAGCAGGATATTCGTACAACGAAACCATTTTTCAAGGTCAAACAATTATTCAGCAGGACGTGGCTCTTTTTCGATATCATCCTGATGGATCGGTTGATACCGGCTTTGGCAATAATGGAGTAGCTACTGTAATAACAGCCAACCAGGAAGAAGAAGCAACCAACATCGCCATAGAACCAGTTTCGGAAAACATCATCATTTCCGGACATCAATTTGCCAGGATTGATGAAGATGCTACTGCCCTTGTACTGATGCGTTTTTTGCCTGGTGGTACCGCCGATCAAAGTTTTGGTACGGCTGGCACGGGCCGCATTACATTGTCAATAGGAGGCCGGGCCTGGGGTGTTGATTTGGGTATTCAGCACGATGGGAAAATAATTATGAGCGGAACTAATCTTTGCACCGGCATTTGTGGTTCGGAAGCTGTTGTTGATATTAATGTTTTCAGGTTCAATCAAAACGGAACTACTGATGTTTCATTTACCGCATCAGGTAAAAGAACAATTTTTGCAGAACCTTATCAGCCACCTAATTCAGGCACAATTGATATTGGCGGCTCTTTCGCATCGCAGGGAAACAAATTAATTGTAAGCGGCCTGGCAAGCCCAAGTTATCAGAATCAAACAAAAATGCTGCTTACAAGATTGAATACTACATCACCACTCATAAGAGATGTCATCACGCTACCACCTGTTAACCATGTAACAATTCCGGCAAAAATTGAAGCCGAAGATTACACCAGCATGAATGGTGTATTACTTGAAGGCACTGCCGATGATGGTGGCGGGTTAAATGTTGGCTGGCAGGATGATAATGACTGGATGGATTACAACATTGATGTACCAGCAAGCGGTTCTTATCCCATTAACTTTAGAGTAGCCACAATGTTTACCGGTGCGCAGTTTCAAATAAAAAATGCTGCTGGCGTTCTACTCGAAACCATTACCGTTCCCAATACTGGTGGGTTCCAAAACTGGCAAACCATTTCAACAAATATCACACTGCCCGCAGGCAGGCAAACTGTTAGACTTTTTACTTCTCATGCCTCCGGCGGATGGAATATAAACTGGCTGCAGTTTACTCAGCAAAGCAACTACACACTTATACCCGCAAAAATTGAAGCCGAAGATTACAACAGCATGAATGGTGTTTTGCTCGAGGGAACAACCGATGCAGGTGGTGGCTTAAATGTAGGCTGGCAGGATACGGGCGACTGGATGGATTACAACATCAATGCACCAACAGCGGGTTCGTATCCAATCAACTTTAGAGTGGCCACGGAGTTCACTGGTGCGCAGTTTCAAATAAAAAATACTGCGGGCGTTGTACTCGAAACCATTACAGTTCCCAACACAGGTGGGTTTCAAAACTGGCAAACCATTTCAACAACAATTAACCTGCCCGCGGGTGATCAAACAATTAGAATTTCTACTTCCAACGCCGCAGGCGGATGGAATTTAAACTGGTTACAGTTTACACAGCAAAGCAACTACACACTCATACCCGCAAAAATTGAAGCAGAAGATTACAATAACATGAATGGTGTATTGCTTGAAGGAACCGCTGATGAAGGTGGTGGATTAAATGTGGGTTGGCAGGATACGGGTGACTGGATGGATTACAACATCGATGCACCAACAGCAGGTTCTTATCCAATCAACTTTAGAGTGGCAACTATGTTTACCGGTGCACAATTTCAAATAAAAAATAGTGCGGGTGTAGTGCTCGAAACCATTAGTGTACCAAACACGGGTGGGTTTCAAAACTGGCAAACAATTTCGGGTAACGTAAATCTTACCGCCGGGCAACACATCCTACGCGTACACACCAACCTTGCCGCCGGTGGGTGGAATTTGAATTGGATGGAATTTGGCCAACCGCAGGATGATAATTTATTAATACCCGACAGGGTGGAAGCCGAAGATTATACTAACATGAGCGGTGTGCAAACAGAAGCAACAATGGATTCAACTGGCAACCAAAATCTTGTAAATATTGATCGTAACGACTGGATGGAGTACAAAGTTCTGTCAGCTAATGCGGGTTTTTATCGTATGCGTTTCAGAGTGGCCAGCTCTGCAAGTGAAACTCCGCAGTTTGTGCTGACTATTGGCACTGACAGCATTACAACCATAACTGTTCCCAACACCGGAGGGTTTCAAACCTGGCGAACATTAGAATTTTTTGTACCCATTTATTCTGCGGGTGTTAAAACCATCAGACTTACGTCTACAGGTGGAGGCAACTGGAACATCAACTGGCTAGAATTTGAATATGTATTCGCAAGTTTCACCCCCATTCCCGCACAGGTGCAGGCCGGCAACACCTACAGACGATGGAAAGTGGAAGATGCAGTTGCTATAGAAGAAGGTCAAATTGTTGAGTACTTAACAAATATTGATTATGGCGATTGGATGGAATATCGAATCACCGTCCCGGTCACTGGCTTGTACAAACTGCAAACTAGAGTAGCGTCATGGGGCATTAACCACCCTGCGTTCGCAATCACATTGGCTAATGAGAGAATAACAACGGTGGAGATACCCAACACCGGGGGTCTTGACAACTGGCAAAATGTCGAAGTGCTGGTTTTATTGACCGGGGGAAGTCATACCCTCAAAATAACCTCGGCGGGAGGGGGCGGTTTGTGGAATTTTCACTGGCTGAAGTTTGACCATCACACGCCTGCACTGCCAGATACTGTGCTCACAAAGACAGCTTTTGCAAATGCAGAAACAACTTTGGCACATGGGGTAAACAATAAACTGTCTGTAGCACCCAATCCCGTGCGGGACAACTTTGTTTTATCGCTCAACAACAATTATGAAGGGGTGTTTAAAGCAGACATCGTTTCCGTAGGAGGAGCCGTTACCAAAAGTTTTTCATTCAGGAAACAAGCAGGTCCATCCCTGCATACTTTATCAATAGGAAATGTGGCTAACGGGGTGTATATAGTTAGAACGCAAATGAACGGCAGGGTAAACGCAACAAAAATTATTAAGCAATAACAGAGCAAACGCAATGTATTACCAGGCCCGAAAAAGCCTGGTATTTTTTTGGGGGCGTCAAAATTTATTTCCTTACCAAAACTGCTGGCTGTTCTTTTGCATCACCAACCAAAAAAACATGGGCATGAACCAACGACTCACCTTTAAAGGCATTGGCTCCGTTTTAAAAGATTCCTTCAACGGTTTTCTTGATGACAAGGTTTTAAAGCTAAGTGGTGCCCTGGCCTACTTCACCATTTTTGCCATTGGGCCCATGCTCATCGTAATTATTTATTTCGCCGATATTTTTTATGGCCGCGAAGCAATTGAAGGCACTATTTATGGGCAGATAAAAGGTTTTGTTGGGGCCGATGCAGCCGCTCAAATCCAGGCAATCATAAAAAATGCAACACTTAGTACGCAGAATAAATTGACAGCCACCATTGGTTTTGTTACCCTTTTCATTGCGGCTACCGGGGTGTTTACCGAAATTCAGGACAGCATCAACACCATCTGGAACCTGAAAACAAAACCAAAAAAGGAATGGTTGAAAATGGTGCTCAACCGCCTCATTTCGTTTTCGGTTATTGTAAGCCTTGGTTTTATTTTACTGGTATCGCTGGTGATAAACGGTTTGATTGAAGCACTCATGGCAAAACTGCAAGCCTCCTTTCCGCAGCTTACGGTGGTTATGGTATATATAGTGAACCTGCTCATTACATTTTTGATAACCGCTCTTTTATTCGGCATTATTTTCAAGGCCTTGCCCGATGCAAAAATTAAATGGCGGGATGTAATGACCGGCTCCATTGTAACAGCGCTTTTATTTATGATGGGCAAGTTTGGCATTACGTACTACATTGGCAACAGCAATGTTGGAACAACTTATGGCGCCGCCGGCTCCCTGGTTGTACTATTGTTATGGGTTTATTATTCCGCCATCATCCTGTACTTTGGTGCCGAGTTTACCAAAGCCTATGCAGCCAGGTACGGCGGCTCTATTCAACCAAATAAATATGCCGTGTGGATTAAAAACATAGAAGTGGAAGATGGTACAGGTTCACTCAGGCAGCAGGAAGTAAAAAAGAAAATTGAAAATGAGCAGACAGGCGATGATGTTAAGGTAACATAAGCAGCCCATTAACAAAGAACAACGGACAATAGACAGATAGGTAATTGGGACGCAGCAAAATCATCCGGCAGTTGAGCAATGGACGCTCACTGGTTTAACCACGGCGCAAGCGTAGCAATTAGGCAGCACGTCAATGATAATTCTTGATTCTTGATTTTTAACGCTTGATCCGTATTTCTTGATTCTTTTTTCTTGATTCTTAATTCTTAATTCGCATGGCATTCATACTTCCGGTAGAAAACAAAATGCCCGCATGGGGCAACAATTGTTTTATTGCACCCAACGCCACTATAGTTGGCGATGTAGTGATGGGCGATGATTGCTCGGTGTGGTTTAACGCAGTGGTTCGGGGCGATGTAAACATTATTCGCATTGGCAACAAGGTTAACATACAGGATGGTGCGGTAATTCATTGCACCTACCAAAAAACCCAGGCTATTATTGGCAATAATGTTTCTATTGGCCATAACGCAATTGTACACGGCTGCACCGTAGCGGATAATGTACTGATTGGCATGGGCGCCATAGTTATGGATAACGCCGTGGTGCAAAGCAATACCATAATTGCTGCAGGGGCGGTGGTGCTTGAAGGAACGATTTGCGAGGGCGGTAGCATTTATGCCGGTGTGCCGGCAAAAAAAGTAAAGGAAATTTCGGCCGAAAAAATTGAAGGTGAAATTAACCGCATAGCAAACAATTACTTAGGTTATTCACGATGGTTTGCTGCGGTAAACGAAGCCGGCAAAACCTTTTAATACCGGATTTTTCGATTTATCTTTCGGAAAATACCTTTGGTTATGAAAACGATTCGCTACGCTTTTTTGCTTTCTTCCTTCACAATTCTTTTATCCTCCTGTAGCCTCTTCAACAAAAATAAATATGGCTGTGGCGATAACGGCGGCCGCAATGTTGGCGCGGAAAAAGTTTTAGATGGCGGTAGCTCCAAAAAGACGAAGAAGTTCAATTCGTAACAATTGGTTAATGCAACAATTAGGATACTCACGTTGTCTGTAAAGTAGATTCACTCAAATTTCAGATAACGCATTTATTTATAAAAAAACGATCCCCATGAGTCTTACCCTACGAACTACTTTAGGCTGCACCGAAGCCGTAATCGATGATGACGGCGGACTAAAACGCTTCTACCAGATCGCCAATATTTTGAGCGATGACCTCCAGGCAAGTTTTACAAAAAAGGAAGATGATTTCGATGCCATCAGTTGGGACTTTAATCTCAACAATCACCTCCTCACATTGTACTATTCTATTTACAACGGCATTTCTGTTTTCCCTACCAAAACAAAAGATGCACGCAGACGAGAAAACAATGCAGTGGTGGAGCTGGCAAGTGTGCTGAAGGGGAAGTTGGTACACCCCTAAACCCTGCCGGCTGGCGGGAGCTTTATACTCTGCAATTTGAGGTTACATTCTTTTTTTGCACCGACCCCAAAGCACCAAGCAACTTTTCCCTTTTAAAGGATTATCAAAATATTGAACGGGCTAACTAAAAGTAATTTCGAACTTTCAGACTCGAAAGCCCCCTTCAGGGGGTTTGGGGGTTGCCAATTGACTCCAGCATATTTACGTAACTCACATACCGGTCTTCATCAATTTCGCCACTTACTACTGCATCTTTAATTGCGCAATCGGGTTCGTTTACATGCCGGCAATTGTTGAACTGGCATTGGTTTAATCGTTGGCGCATTTCTGGAAAATAACCCGACAGCTCTGTGCTCTCCACATCTACCAAACCAAATTCCTTCATACCTGGGGTATCAATTATTTTTCCAACGGTACCTGCTTGTGTTGCAGGTTGAGGAAGGTCGAACATTTCGGCGAAGGTGGTAGTGTGCTGGCCCTTACCGCTCCAGCCACTGATGATTTGTGTGCGCAGATTTTTATTGGGAAAAATACAGTTGATAAAGGTTGATTTGCCCACGCCACTATGGCCGCTTATTACTGTTGTTTTATTTTTCAACAGCTGGATAATTTCCTCGCCAACCAATCCGTCTTTTAATGAAAGACCTACAACCTTGTAGCCTACTTTTTCATACACGGATTTGAGGTGTTCGAATTTCTTCATCTCTTTTTCTTTGTACAAATCCATTTTGTTGAACAGCACTATTGCAGGTACATGATACATTTCGCAGGCTACCAAAAACCGGTCGATAAAACCCTGCGATGTACGGGGCTCTTTAATGGTAGCAATCATTAGCGACTGATCTACATTGGCGGCAACAATATGGTGGTGGCTTTTTACTTTTGGCGACTGCCGGTTGATGTAATTACGGCGGTCATGAATTTTAGTAATAGTGGCCGATGACTCGCCTTCGTTTTCAGATATAAAACTTACTACATCGCCAACGGCAAGGGGATTGGTTGAAGTAATACCATCCAGCTTAAACACACCTTTCATGCGGGCATTCCAAACCCTTCCGTCCGTATCCTTCACTACATACCAACTGCCCGTGCTTTTGTAAACCAGTCCTTCCATAATCAGGGAAATGTTCTTAAAAATGTGTACCTCAAAATTATTTCCAGTCCCAAAAAAAACAACGCGGCAAGTAGAAGCACCGGAAACTGTTCATCAAACTTTTCTTTGGTTACAATTTCCACTGCCGATTTTTCAAGCCGGTCGATTTGCAAATAAATTTGCTGCAGGCTTTCTCCATCAACAGCCCGAAAGTACGAGCCCCCGGTTTGCGCAGCAATGCGTTTGAGTAAAGTTTCGTCTAAAAAAGAATTGCTCCTGGCTGCAACTCCGGGGCGGGCCGTGGTGCTGATACCTACGGCACCCATTCCAATTGTGTAAACCTTTACTCTTTTTGCCTTAGCAATTTCAAGTGCTGTATATGGATCTATAATCCTTGAATCGGGTGGCTGTTCATTGCCATCGGTAAGTAAAATAATAATTTTTGACTTCGATTTTGCAGAGGCAAGTCGTTCCACCGATTTGGCCAGTCCTTCGCCAATTACGGTACCGTCCTCCAACATGCCGGGTGTAATGCCGCGTATTTGGTTGAGCAAACTTGCATGATCGGTTGACAGGGGATACTGCGTGTAACTTTCACCTGCAAAAATCACCAGGCCTATTTGATCAATGGGGCGGCCCTTTACAAATTCAACCGCCATGTTGCGGGCCACGGTTAGCCGGTTGGGAGTGAAGTCATTGGCGAGCATACTGCCACTTACGTCTATGCACATGATGATGTCAATGCCTTCCCCTTTGGTACGTGTAAGTATATTTTTTATCCGCGGCCTGGCCAATGCAGTAATCAGGCAGGCAACAGCCAACAGCCGCAACCAAAATGGAAAATGCAGCCAGCTGTTTTTTGCTGTGCGCATGTTGAATGCCCTGGTGGTAGTTACGGTAAAACCCGATTTTTTTCTTGTGCGATAATATAGAAATACAAGCACGGGCAGTATGCCGAGGAAAGGCAAAACCCATTGATTGGCAAACTCAATTTTTTGTATCCACTCGTATAACATTATTTGTTTTGTTCTATGGTATTGATATTTTTTCTGACGATGCTGATGGCTTCCTCTTTCTCTGCTTGCGTTGGTGCAAACTTTGCGAATTTAACACCATCACTCAACCGCAGCGTTTGCACTAACTGCTGGTATTGCTCTACGGGCAACGAAAGCTCTTTCACCTGTATAGCTAAATCATCGGTTGTTTTTGAAAAGGATTGAATGCCTTTTCTTTTGTGCACATAGCCGCGAAAAATATCAACCAACTCAGTAAAAAAATATTTTGGTTCATCATCCAAATTCAATTTCTCTAATCGCCTGATTGATGCCTGGAACACATCCTCTTCAACCACCGGTTGTGCTTTTGCCTCTTCTTTATTTTTTGGTGGAAAGAAAAGCATGAACAATGCAATGAGCACAGCAATGCCAATAAAATACCAGTACCAGTTCGATCGCTGGGGCTTGGGTACATTTAGAATGTCTTTGATGTCGTGATAGGGTTGCGCATAGTCCATTGGCGAGTGACCAACACTTATTAATACCGGGTTTGTTTTATAGCGCAGTAGTGTAAGCGATGGAATAAGCCAGCGGCCACTGTCCCAACTGGTGATGGTAAAAGTTTGTTTTAAAATTAAACCGGCAATAGCGTTTTGTGTATCAATTTTCGAACGTTCAATTATTTCAAAATGAGGGATACTGTCAAGGGTAAACCAGTTATTGCTCATGGCTTTTGGCACGGTGCCTTCAAGTGTCAACTGTATTCTTTCGCCAATTAAAATGGTTTGTTTATCCACGGTAGCCGATACTGCGGGCCGCTGTGTAAACGCGGGCAACGTAAATAGTACAACTATTAAAAAACAAAAGCTCTTCTTCATTATTTATTCCTGCTGATAAAAAAGCGCTGCAGCACTTTTACGTAATCTTCATCGGTGCGAATGTGCAGCAGGTCGCAGCCTGCTTTTCTAAAAACATCGTTGGCGTAATCGGTTGCCGCAAAAAATTGTTTTTCGTATTCAAACCGAACCAGTTTGCTGCTGCTGTCAATCCATTTTTCTTCACCGGTTTCGGCGTCCTTCACCCGCAGCAAACCAAGATTTGGTAAAGTTTTATCCATTTTATCGTACAACTTCAAACCAACAATATCATGTTTGTTACCGGCCACCCGCAAGGCATCCTGGTAATTGGCATCAACAAAATCGCTTAAAACAAAAGCAATGCTTTTTTGCCTGGTGGTATTATTAAAATACCTGAGGGCTGTACTCAACATAGTTTTGCTGCCGGCCCATTCGTTCGACAATAATTCACGAACAATAAACAACGCATGTTGTTTTCCTTTTTTTGGCGGAATGTATTTTTCAATTTTATCGCTGTACAAAATCGCCCCAATTTTATCGGCATTGTTTACGGCCGAAAAAGCCAATACCGCCGCTATTTCGGTGGCAATATCTTTTTTCGACGCATGCACGGTTCCAAATTGGGATGAGGCACTAACATCAATCAACATCATTACGGTAAGCTCCCTTTCTTCTTCAAACATTTTACTGTACGGGTGGCCAAATCGGGCCGATACATTCCAGTCAATGAACCTGATGTCGTCGCCTGCCGCATACTCTCTCACTTCTTTAAACGACATGCCCCTGCCCTTGAAAGCAGAGTGGTACTCGCCTGTAAAAAGATCTGTTGCCAGCTTTTTACTTTTTATTTCGAGTATCCGAACCTTCTTAATTATTTCTGCGGTTGTGAGCATGTGTTGTTTGCTGTTGTTTCTCGTTTTTTGTTTCTGGTTGTAGGACCTTAGGAACTTGTGCGACGTTTGTTTCCTGTTTCGCGGGAAGATCAAAGGAGCTACACCATTTGTTATTTCTCTTGTTTTGTGAGTAGTTGAATTTGATGTTTGTTTTTGCCAAGTTATGGTTGATATATCTTAATGTTCCTTCATCGCAATTAGTGAAGGCAAGTTGGCTTTAAACCTTAGTAGAGTTCCCTGATAACTCTTGAACCTACCTTATTACCTTATTCGATCGTTTAGTCCCGGGTAATAAGGTAATAAGGTTGGTGTTGTGTATGGTTGCATTTCTACAAAGGTTTCAAACGTTATCCACTTACTACCCGATGTTTATTGCAGCCCTCTGCAAGAATCAACGTTTTTAATTTTCGAAATCAGCAGTAAGGTTTGTGTTATTGCTGAATTATTTGCAACCGTACAAGTGTGCGACGCCAATGCAGTTGATAAAAGATTTAATGCCGGGTTCCAAAAAAACGTTGCATTAAAAGAACTGAGTTGTTTTAAAAAAATACGCATTCATCAAAGAACTACGGTAAATTAATCTTCGCCAAAATCTGTTCAATAATATTGATCACGTTAATGTTTTCTGCTTCGGCTTCGTAGGTTAATCCAATGCGGTGCCGCAGTACATCAACGCAAATGCTGCGCACATCTTCCGGCACTACATAACCGCGTTTGTTTAAATACGCATGCGCCTTCGATGCAACTGCCAAATTAATACTGCCCCGTGGCGATGAACCGTAAGAGATTAAAGGCTTTAAATTTTCAAGCCCAAAATCCTGCGGGTTGCGGGTGGCAAATACAATGTCTAAAATGTACTGCTCCACTTTTTCGTCCATATAAATATCCCGCACCATTTGGCGGGCAGCTATAATTTCGCTTACCGATACAACGGGGCTAACCACGGGCCAGGCCTGGCCCTGTACATTTTGGCGCACGATCATTTGCTCTTCCTTACGCGTAGGGTAGCCAACTACCACCTTCATAATAAAGCGGTCAACCTGCGCTTCGGGCAATGGATAAGTACCCTCCTGCTCCAAGGGATTTTGTGTAGCCAGCACCAAAAAAGGTTCATCTAATTTATACGTGGTATCGCCAATGGTTACCTGCCTTTCCTGCATGGCTTCCAGTAATGCACTTTGCACTTTTGCGGGGGCACGGTTTATTTCATCGGCCAAAATAAAGTTGGAAAAAATGGGACCCTTACGTACAACAAATTCATTTTTTTGCTGGTTGTAAATGAGTGTACCAATTACATCGGCCGGCAACAGATCGGGGGTAAACTGTATGCGGCTAAATTGTGCATGAATGGCCTGCGCAAGCGATTTGATGGCCAGTGTTTTTGCCAGGCCAGGCACTCCTTCTAACAGCACGTGGCCATTGCTTAACAAACCAATGAGCAGGCGGTCGAGCATGTAGCTTTGGCCCACGATAACTTTACCTACCTCATTGCGTAGTGTATCAATAAATCGGCCCGAGTAACTAATCCTTTCATTTAACTGACGAATATCGTCGGCGGTTTTTACCATACTATAGGTTTAGGGGTGTGTAGCAGCTTTAGCAAATTTTCTGCCGTAATGTAAAATTGGTTTTTTCATTGTTGCTCTTCAAACAAAATAAACCTTAAAAGTCCAAAAAATTGCAGAGGGAGGTATATTAGCCTATTAAAACAACCCTCAAACAACCTTTATGAAATATTTTATCCTGTGTGTTGCCATTTGCACATTGTTGCCCTGCTGCAAAAAAAATTCCGTTACGGTTTCTAAAAAAGATTTGATTACAAAAGCCGTTTGGGTGTATGAAAGTGGTGGGATTGATACGGACAAGAATGGAACCATTGAGTTTACATTCGAAGTTTTGGGCACGCCACCGGCTTGCTTACTCGACAACAAAGGAACTTTTAATAACGACGGAAGTGGGGTGAATGATGAAGGTGCAACCAGGTGTTTGGGGGGTGGGCCACAAACAACTGCATTTAACTGGGCGTTGCAAACAAACGAAACCGAACTATCCATTACAGGTAACGGACTTGGTGGAATAAGTGGTGTTTTTAAAATAAGGGAGTTAACAGAAACAAGGTTAGGGCTGGCAAAAGATACTACGATGCAGGGGTTTGCCGCTTCCGTCATCTTAAACTTGAAACACTAAAGCCCGATGTTTTTTCGATTCAGTTTTTTTACCCTCCTCATTGCAATTTTATTTTTTAGTAGTTGCAAAAAAGAATACAGCCGCGAAGGCGGTAGTTTTCGCAATTGTGTTAGCTGCGAGTATTTGCCGGTTTGCGACAGCTCGGTTTTTGTTTATGTTGATTCGGTGGATGGCCGCATTGATACACTGGAAAACACAATGCAGATTTTCGGCGACACAACCATTGCCGGGAAAAAATTTACTTCAGTATCGGGCTTTGCCACTTTTAATACGGGCCTCTATGCCAATTGTGATGGTGGCGATTATAGGTTGTTGTTTCCGCTTTCCGCATTAGGGATTGATGTTGATTCGATAGTGAACGACCTGTTGCAAACTATCCAATTACCCATTCCTCTTCCACCGGGTTTAATTAATATTCCAACAACAGTGCAAACCTCTGTATTAAAAACCGCCGTACCTGTTGGCGGTATGTGGACGGATACCATTTACAATCTTTCCCTTCCACCGTTCTTGTCTTTATTGTTTGGATTAGAATACACGATGATTGAAAAAAATGTTTCGAGAAGCGTTTTTCAAAAAACCTACAGCAATGTGATGCACGTGCGCAGCGAATTAAAATTAGTGAGCACTCTTATTACGCTGCCGCTTGATTTTACCATTGATTATTATTTTGCAAGGGACACAGGGATTATCGAAGTGCAGGTGAGTAGTGCTGGGGTGGTGGAGCGGAGTTTGAGGTTGTGGAGTTATAGGATTTGATGTTTTGGAGTTTGAGGTTTGAGGCCAAGTATTCATAGCTTGTCAATTTCTTCCGGTGTTAGTCTAGTAAGTTCCATAATTGCATTGATTGTATATCCCTTGCCTTTCATAGCTCGCAATTTCCATAGACATTGTTTCACTCCTTTTTTTCGGAAAATTCAATCTTACCAATTTCTTCTCTCTCTCTTTGATTGATGCTCTTCCACCTTCTTCCAATTCTCTCTCCGATCAGTTTTATTTGTCGGCCTTCTTTTTTAAATGATACATTGATTTTCTTCTTCTGCATTGAATTGTGTCTACACCAAAAGAAGCGATGTCAACTAGGTGGTAAGCATTTGTTCCTTGGCTACTGCCAGACTCACTAACCAAATGTATTAAGATATTGAGTTCGTCAAAGTCAATGACAAAACCGAAACTAAATAAATCCTCTCCTCTCAGTTGGAATGCAATTAGTTCGCCTTGGTAAGAGTTGTCATTTAGCAGGTCGAATTGCCAAGACTCAGAAAAATTAAATTTTGCTTTTCTGACTGTTTGCATGGGCAACAATGCTGGATTGTCAAAAAATAATTGACAAGATTTTATGTAGTCTTCATCTATTTCAATTTTTTCGAGATCGGCTAGCTTATTAACATGAATTCCGTCCTCAACACCATATTTTGTTACATGTTGAATGATTACAAAAGAATCATTGTAATCTAACACATAACCAACAGTGAAGTCATCAATTTGACTACCGCTCCTGTATAAACCAATTAAGGTTTTTGTTTTCTTTGAATGGAGGAATACCCTACTTAAAATTTGGTTGGTCATCGTTTTTTGTTTTAAAACTGGTTGGGTTGTATAATTTTATTCAGCCACGGATTATGTCAGCACAATCTGTTTTGAGAGAGCATTACGTGATTGAGCACTTTTTCTAGTTGAATGTAGAGACCAAATCAACAGCAACAATTATTTCAACCCAAATACTTCCCAACAATCGGCATCCTTCTTCCCACACCAAATGCTTTATTGCTTACTCTAAGAATGGGACAAAATTGATTGCGTTTGTATTCGTTGGTATTTACCAACTTTAAAATGCGGTTTACTAGTGCTGCATCAAAACCCTGTGCTATAATTTCTTTAGGGCCTTGCCGTAATTCGATATACTGATACAACACTTTATCAAGCACGGGATATTCGGGCAGGCTGTCGCTGTCTTTTTGGCCCGGTCTTAATTCTGCCGATGGTGCTTTCGTAAAAATGTTGTGCGGAATAATTTCTTTGTTTCTGTTCATGTATTTTACCAGTGCAAAGACCTGCGTTTTGTATAAATCGCCCAACACGCCCAGGCCCCCGGCCATATCGCCGTACAGTGTTCCGTAACCCGTTGCCAGTTCGCTTTTGTTCGAGGTGTTTAATAAAATGTAACCAAACTTATTTGCTAAGGCCATCAGCAAATTTCCGCGGGTGCGGCTCTGAATATTTTCTTCGGCCACACTAAATGGCAGGTCTTTAAAAATTGGTTTTAGCGTCGAGAGAAATTCATCATACACTGCCGTAATGGGCACAACATCATAGCGGTTACCTAAATTTTTACTCAGCAATTCAGCATCGCTTACCGAATGTGGGGTGGAGTACTGCGAGGGCATCAATAGGACATGCACATTTTCTTTGCCCAATGCCTCTACCGCCAATGCCTGCACTAAAGCACTGTCCACACCACCACTGGCACCAAGTGTAGCCTTGGTAAATCCCATCTTTGTAAAATAATCGCGGATGCCTAAAATCAATGCCGAGTGAATTTCAGAAATATTTTTTTCATCGGTCAGGTACGCAAGTGTATCCATACCATGGCCCACTTCGGCAGCGGAATAAAAGTAGCCGGTATTGGCCTCCCGTCCTCCCAAGTGGGGGGTCTGGCCATTCTGCAAAGGCTCACTTTTCGATGAAACTGACTGATTCCCTACCGCATTTTCCAATTCCATTTCATCAAGCGATGAAGATGTTGATGGATTGGTGGTCTCGCTGCTTTCAGCAATGTTTGATGTACTGCGGAGTGGTTGTGTAAGCTGGCTTTGTGTGTTGGCCTTAGCTCCCTCGCCAGCTTTGCTGGAGAGGGTTGGGGTGAGGTAATAATCCTCCTCAAAATATTTCATCTCCTTCACCATATTCCCTTCGGTATCGTAAACCAGGCTGCCTCCATCAAAAACAATTTCGGTTTGTGCACCAACGGCATTGCAATAAACCATCGGTATTTTGTACTTGAGTGTATGGGCTTTTATAATGCTCTTACGTACCGTGTCGGCTGCATAATTGTACGGCGATGCCGATAGATTAATCATTACATCGGGGTTCTGTTTTATCAGCATCTCCATCGGTGTTACGCGGTAGAGTGGGTTGTCACCAAGGTTCCAAATGTCTTCGCAAATAATTACCGCCAGTTTTTTTCCCTTGAATGCGATACAGTTCCATTCAAACGCCGGTTCAAAATACCGGTACTCATCAAATATGTCGTAGTTGGGTAAAAGCGTTTTGTGTATCTCGCCTTTTATTTCTTTTTCGTAAAGTAAAAGAGCAGCGTTGAATAAGTCCTTTCCATCTTTTTGCGGATTGCGTACGGGCACTCCAACCAAAACGCCAATGGTATCGGCATGTAGTTTTATGGTATCAACCGCTGCGTTGCATTGGTTTATAAAGTCGTTGAATTCTAAAAAGTCGCGGGGCGGGTAGCCGCATATACAGAGCTCAGGAAAGACCACTAAGTCGGCGCCTGCCTGTTTTGCTTTGTCAATACCTTCAATAATTTTTGCAATGTTGTGTTCAAAATTTCCGATGTGATAATTTTGCTGCGCTAAAAAAATCTTCATTTTTGTCAATTATTCAATTGCTTTCAAAGTTCCGTAATAAATAATGAATACAGCCGTTTACACTGCCATGCGTTTAGTTTCCAACATAAAATTATTTTGCCACAACCCCGGGGTTAAAAGGATGAAGGCACAAAGAGGAGAGAGCGATTTTGTACTGCCTGGTACCTTCCTGCCTTCGTGTCAACAAACACAGTCCGTAAAAAGTTTTTTACTTTTTTATTTAATTCTACTGTCGCTTTTTCTTTTATCCTGCAATAATTCAAAGGGGCCCAATGTTTCGGCTATAAAAGTTGAGGTAGAAATTAAAAGATTTGAACAGGATTTTTTTGAAGTTGATACAAATAATTTACAGACCAGCCTGCATGCATTGCAACAAAAATACCCTCAGTTTTTTCCACTATTCACCAATAACATTTTGCGTATTCCGGTTATTCAGCAGGGGCAACTAATGATAAGTGTCGATGCGGCCACGGCATACAAACAAATTTTAAGCAGCTATCGTCCTATCAACGATTCGCTCCAAAAAAAATACAGCAATCTTAATTGGCTGCACGATGATCTGGTGAAGGGATTTCAACACATAAAAAACTATTTTCCCCAATACAAAACACCAGATGTTGTAACGTTCATTGCAAGTTTTGATGCACCTGGTATTGTAGTTACACCTCAATATTTAAGTATTGGCCTGCACCAGTATGCCGGCAAAAATTTTTCGGTTTATAAAGATCCGCAGCTTGTGGAAATGTACCCCGCTTATATCAGCCGGCGGTTTGATAAAGAGTACATTGTTGCCAACAGCCTGAAGGGAATTGCCGATGATATTTATGCCGACAGCAGTGCCGGCCGGCCCCTGATTGAGCAGATGATTGAAAAAGGAAAACAATGGTTTTTGGTGGACAAATTTTTACCGGCTATACACGACAGTTTAAAAACAGGCTTTACTAATAAGCAACTCGAGTGGCTCAAAAACAATGAAGGAAACGTGTGGGGCTTTTTTACAAGCAATGTTGACATTTACACCATTGACCCCATTATTATTCAGGATTACATTGGCGAGGCACCATTTACCCGCGGCATGCCCGAAGGTTTTGCCCCAGGCAATACTGGCCAGTGGGTGGGTTGGCAAATGATAAAAAGGTTTGAAGAAAAAAATGATGCACTTACGGTAGCGCAGATTATAGCAACGCCAGCCAAAACCATTTTCGCCGAAGCCAAGTATAGGCCAAAGTAGAGGCGAAGTGAGATGCAAAGGAGAAAAAGAGGAAGGGATAAGGAGAAAAACCGGCCAAGGTCTTTCTGCCGGTGAAAAAAAAGAAAATAAATAGTTGCCCGCTTCATAAGAATGCCAGCAAAAAAACAATCATCTCCGTACAACTTTTTTCCTCCTTTTCTCCTTTTCCTCTCTTTTAGTAACAAAAAAAGCCCCGTCTTTCAACGAAGCTTTTTCTATAACACAGTTCACCTACTCACCACTCACTATTCACCACGCACTAATTGTATTTGAACGGCGTAATCATATCAAACGGAGGTATGTTCACGTCAAAGATTTCTTTAGTATGCAGGTTTTCCATTCTGTACACGCCATGCATACGGCCAATTTCGGTATGCAGGTTGCATCCGCTTACATATTGATAATCTTCGCCGCTGCTAATTACAGGTTGCATGCCTACTACCCCCTCGCCATCTACCTCGCGGTGGCTGCCATCGCTGTCAAAGATATTCCAGTGTCTGGTGTGCAATTTTACAGGAAATGAATTGTGATTTTCTATTGTAATGCGGTAAGCAAACATAAATTCCGACTGCATCGGGTTTGAATAATCTTGCTGATAAAAAGTTTCCACGCTTACTTTAACGCCTTCCGAGATCATGCTTATCATACAAATGGTTTTTGATGTACCCTACATATAAATCAAAGTTGCGGCCACAATTTATAAAGGAATAATTGGGAGAAAAACTTTCTACAACAACTATTTTTGCGGCACAAAAACCTCAAACCTGTTATAATACCGCCGTAAAACTTTCTTTTACGCCAAGGAAAAAAAATTAGATTACCTGTTAATAAAGCAGTTTTTGCGGAATTTGGTCACTGAAAATAAAATACTTACACATGAAAATAGCAGTAGCGAAAGGCGATGGAATTGGGCCGGAAATAATGGAAGCGGTGCTTAAAATTTTTGATGCTAACAACACCGGGCTTGAGTACGAATATGTAGACATGGGGAAATGGGTGTTTGATAAAGGGTTTTCGAACGGTATGACCACAGCGGCCCAGGAAACCATTGAACGGCTGGGCATTTTGTTTAAAGGCCCGATGGAAACACCGAAAGGAAAAGGCGTAAAAAGTGTAAATGTTACCGCCCGCAAAACCTGGAATACCTATGCCAACAAAAGAGTGTTTCAAACATTGCATGGGGTTGACACGGTTTTTAGCAAGGCCGGAATTTTAATTGACATTACCATTGTGCGTGAAAATATTGAAGACACTTACGGTGGTATTGAACATATGCTTACACACGACGTGGCACTGAGCCGCCGCTTTATTACCCGCCCTGGGAGCATGCAGGTGCTTCGTTACGCGTTTGAAATGGCAAGGCAAAAAAAAGCCACCCGCATTACATGCGGGCACAAGGCCAACATTATGAAGCTCACCGACGGATTGTTTCTAGACAGTTTTTATGAGGTGGCCAAAGAGTACCCTGATTTAAAGGCCGATGATAAAATTGTTGACGACTTAGCCATGCAGTTAGTGGTGCGCCCCGACCAGTTTGATGTAATTGTAATGACCAATTTGCAGGGCGATATCATTTCTGATTTATGCGCCGGGCTGGTTGGTGGTTTGGGCTTTGCGCCATCGGCAAACATTGGCGACCACATTTCTATTTTTGAAGCAGTGCATGGCACCGCACCGGATATTGCCGGTAAAAATATAGCTAACCCTACTGCCCTGTTATTAAGTGGTCTATCCATGCTTCGTCATTTAGGCTTTCTGGAAAATGCGGCGGTAATTGAAAACGCTTTGTTGTTTACCCTGGAGCAGGGCATACACACCGGCGATTTTGGCGACCGCAGCAAACCTTCGGTAAATACCACGGCCTTTGCCGATGCAATTATCGCCAACTTTGGAAAAACACCGGCAGTGGCCGCAAAGCCTATGGTTGTAAACAACCCGATTACCCCTGCCGTCTGCTACCTGGAAAAAAACCCAATGATGGTATCAAAAGAAGGCGAAAACGAAAAGATTGTGGGTGTGGATCTGTTTATTGAAAGCGTTGAGCAGCCTGGCGTAATTGCACAAAAGTGTTTACATCACGGGGGTGTAAAATTTAGTCTTATCAGCATTAGTAACCGCGGCACGCAGGTATGGCCCACAGGTTCGAAATACACCAACCTGGTTAACCAGTACAACCTACGGTTTGAAGCTCTGAATGAACAGCCACTAACGCAGCAAGATGTGATAGGTTTATATGTTAGCCTGAGCGCCGATTATAAAATTTGTTCTTTGGAGTTACTCAATATGTGGGATGGAATGAAAGCCTATAGTTTAGCGCAGGGGCAGTAGGGTTGGGCGTTTGGCGTTTGGGGTTTGGCGTTTCCCGGTTGGGGTTCTGGTAGAAGCAGATATCATTTCACGTTTTGAACGGACTGCGGCCGGCAGACTCAACAATTCGGATTTTTGGCTTTGATCGTTTGAACGGTCCCCGACTTTGATCTTTGGCTGACAACTTTGAACTATTCCCTCATTTCCTATCTTTATCCTCATTAAAAAATCCATTTATCCCGAACCAAAATTTCACTATGGCATTAACAGACAGATCGGATGCAGAACTCCTTATTCAGTTCCGTAATGCCGCTACCAAAGAGCCGGCCTTTACCACCATAATAAAAAAATACCAGGAAAAATTGTACTGGCATATACGCCGTATGCTGGCCGATCATGATGACGCAAACGATGTGTTGCAAAATGTGTTTATAAGGGTTTGGAACGGGCTGGAAAATTTTAGGGAAGATGCTCAGCTATACACGTGGCTCTATCGGATTGCCACCAACGAATCGCTTACATTTTTAGAAGGTCGTAAAAAAAGGACAGCTGTTAGTTTGAGCGATGTAGACACCGGGCTGACGAACAAGATAAAAGCCGACAAACATTTTGACCCCAACCGCATTGAATGGAAACTGCAGTTGGCTATGCAGCAATTGCCCGAAAAACAAAAACTGGTGTTTGGCCTTCGGTATTATGATGAAATGCCTTACGAAGAAATGAGCAGGGTTTTAGGTACAAGCGAAGGCGCCCTGAAAGCCAGCTATCACCACGCTGTGAAAAAAATAGAAGACTACATCAAAAATCATTAAACTTTGGTTACCAAAAAGCGTCAGAAAGCCCGTAATGAATAACAACGATTACATAAATGATGAATTAAATGAGCTGAACAGTAACCTGTCACGGCTGGATAACCCGCTTTCGGTACCCGAAGGATACTTTGAAGGATTAAGAGCCTCGGTGATGGCCCGCATTAAAGATGCTGAGGAAACCGCTGCCGGTGAAACTGAAAATTTATCGCCTTTGTTAGCGGGCATTTCCCGGAAAATGCCCTTTGAAGTGCCCGCAAATTATTTTGCAACCAATTTAGCCGATCTACCTCTTTTTGTTAAAGATGAGCAGCCGTCGTTGCTTCTGTCCAGCATACCGAAGCAAATGCCAAATGAGTTGCCCGTTGGTTACTTCAACAACCTGCCGGCTAACATTATTAGAAAAATTGTTCCGGTGCAGGCCAAAATATTACCCATTACGCAGAGAAAATGGATGCGTTTGGCCGTTGCCGCTGTGGTAGCAGGTGTCATTACCCTCTCCGGTTATTTTTATTTTTCCCAAGGCGGCGGCTTCGATCCTGCCAAGCCAATAGCCGGTCAATTAAAAAATGTTAGTACTACAGAGCTCGATGAATTTATTAATACCACCGACATTAGCAGCGCCAGTGCAGAAACTGTGTCTAACAAAAACAATGAATTAAAAGGCCTGTTTGAGGATGTTTCCGACTCGGAACTTGATGCCTTTTTAAACCAGGTTCCAACTGAAGATGATGATTTGTAATTGATTAATTAAACCTGATTATGAAAAAAATATTTTACTTTTTAACCTGTTTATTACTTCTCAATTTTGCCGCTTTTGCACAGGATGATGATGGCGACCAGGGTGGCAAGCTCCGCGAAAAAATGACCAGCTATATTCAAAACAAGCTGGGTCTTTCAAAGGGAGAGGCAGAGCGTTTTAGCCCGATTTTTTTAGACTACTTCAAAGAATTACGCAAAACAAACCGCGATTTTAGAGGCGACAGGTTGGTACTGCAGCAAAAGATTGTTGAACTGCGGCTGCGTTACCGCGACCAGTTTAAACCGATAATTGGTGAAAAAAGAAGCAACGAAGTTTTCACTCACGAACGTGATTTTATTAAAGAGGTTCAGGAAATAAGGAACGACAGATTGCAAAATCATCCTGAAGGCCGTGCTAACAAGAGGATAAAAGAAGGATTATAGGAATTTTTATTATTACCTATCTTTGAACTGGTGTTTTTTATCATAGGTTAGCAACGGCCGGCCCTTTCTAGGGCGGGCCATTTTTTACCAGCGCTCTTCCAAAATTATTTTTAAATTTCAGGCAGATATTGATATCCCTTCCAATCTTCCCCCTTTTTTTATTGGAGCATTTTGCCGATGAAGGCTATTTGACCCAGGTGGTAAATATCATGCTGAATTAACCCATTCAGGAGCTTTCTAAAGTTGTATTTTCTTTCAGCAACAATATTCTCTAAAATTTCATCGCTTGACTTTTGCAGGAGTAAGATCAATTCACCCTGTAATTGCTGCAATCTTTCTACACCTTGCGACCATAATTTTTTATTGGTGTGATCCAGGTCCCGCCAATCGTTTTCTTCAAAATAACCCATTGGCTTTGCCGGTTGCAAGCGGTCAAGGACAAACTCACGCCAGGTAATGATGTGCCAGAGAATTTCTACAATACTGTGTTGTCCATTTAATTTTTGAAAAGCGGTGGTTTCCGTTGTGTCAGCCAGGATGGATGTGACACTTCTCCCAAACCAGGGATCACCTTCGTATGCATCTTTGAGTTGCCGGGTGATAAATGCAATTTCTGTGTTCATCGTTGAAGGGTTTATGCAATGCAAGGGCATGGTCGCGGGCGGAGTGAATGTGTTGAAGTGCTAATACACCTGAGGTCAACAGCAAAAAATATTAGTGCTTGAGACCTGTTGTTAATAGGTGTCTACACCGCACACACCCATAGCCTCCGGGGACGGTAGTGGACCTGTTATTTACTTAAATACATGCTCCTGTCCTTATACAATTGTCTGAAGTAGGGATCCTTCAAATCTTTTATAAATCGAATGGCCTCGCCGGTGCTTTTCATCTCCGGGCCTAACTCTTTATTTACATTGGGAAATTTATTGAACGAAAAAACAGGTTCTTTAATAGCAAAACCTTTTAGTTTCTTTTCGTACGAAAAATCTTTCAGTTTGTTTACACCCAACATAATTTTTGTTGCGATATTGAGATACGGAATTTCGTAAGCCTTTGCAATAAACGGCGTGGTTCTCGACGCACGTGGGTTAGCTTCTATCACAAAAACATTCCCATCTTTTATGGCAAACTGAATGTTGATTAATCCACGAATGTTTAATGCCCTCGCAATTTTTTCAGCGTAGTGTTCCATTGTTGTAACCACCAGGGGCGTAAGGTTAAATGCAGGCAATACAGCGTTGCTATCGCCGCTATGGATACCGGCCGGTTCTATATGTTCCATTACACCCATCACATGAAAATCATCCCCATCAAATATGGCATCAATTTCCGCTTCCTGGCAGCGGTCTAAAAAATGGTCGATTAAAATTTTATTATCGGGAATGTGCTTGAGTAAACTAATCACTGCCTTCTCTAACTCCTCGTCGTTAATAACTATGCGCATACGCTGACCACCCAATACATAACTCGGCCTCACCAGAACTGGGAAGCCCACTTTTTTTGCCACCGCAATTGCCTCATCGACATTAAAGGCGGTTCCATAATTTGGATAGGGAATTCCGAGCTCTTTCAGCATATCGCTGAAGCGGCCACGATCTTCAGCAATGTCCATATTATCGTACGATGTGCCAATGATTTTTATCCCTTTCTCGTACAGGCGTTTCGAAAGTTTTAATGCCGTTTGCCCGCCTAATTGCACAATCACTCCTTCGGGTTTTTCATGCTCGATTATCTCCCATAGATGCTCCCAAAACACCGGCTCAAAATACAGTTTGTCGGCCATGTCAAAATCGGTGGAAACCGTTTCGGGGTTGCAATTAATCATTATGGCTTCGTAACCACATTCTTTAACAGCAAGCAGGCCATGTACACAGCAGTAGTCAAATTCAATTCCCTGCCCGATGCGGTTGGGGCCACTGCCCAAAACAATAATTTTTTTCTTTTCCGAAACTTTCGATTCGTTTGAGTCTCCACCTTTTCCTTTGGAAAGGCCCGAGGTCTCGGTATGAGGCAGGTTTTCAAAAGTTGAATAGAAATAGGGTGTCTTCGCCTCAAACTCCGCACTACAGGTATCCACCATTTTATACACCCTTCTTATGCCCGCTGTTTTTCTTTTTTCATACACTTCATCTTCGCTGCCGTCGGTGATAATTCTTGCTATTTGCTCATCGCTAAAGCCGTGCACTTTTGCTTTGCGCAATAAATCAACCGGCAGTTCTTCCAGCCAATAATTACCTAACTCTTTTTCTATAGAGCATATCTTTTGTATTTCGTACAAAAACCAGCGATCAATGTTTGTGGCTTTTGCAATAGTATTTACGCTAATGCCCAACATCAGCGCATCCTTTATTCGAAAAATGCGATCCCATTTTGGAATTTTTATGTACTCCAATAACTCTTCCGACTTCATGGCACTTTTACCATAATAGCCCAAACCAATGGCGTTGTTCTCCAAACTCTGACAGGCTTTTTGAATGGCTTCGGTAAAACTCCGGCCAATAGCCATCACCTCGCCAACGCTTTTCATTTGCAAACCCAATGTATCATTGGCCCCTTTAAACTTATCAAAATTCCACCTTGGAATTTTTACAATCACATAATCCAACGCCGGTTCAAAATAGGCCGAAGTGGTTTGAACAATGGGGTTTTTCAATTCATCTAACGTATAACCGATGGCCAGTTTTGCGGCGATTTTTGCAATAGGATAGCCGGTTGCTTTTGATGCCAATGCTGATGAACGACTTACCCGCGGATTGATTTCAACAACAATAATTTTTTCGTCTTCGGGATTTATGGCAAACTGCACATTACAACCACCGGCAAAATTGCCAAGGTCACGCATCATCATTATTGCAGTGTTCCGCATTAGTTGAAAAGCGGTATCGCTCAAGGTCATAGCCGGCGCAACGGTAATCGAATCGCCGGTGTGCACACCCATTGGATCGAAGTTTTCGACGGTGCAGATAATTACCACGTTGTCATTGGCATCACGCAACAGTTCCAATTCAAATTCTTTCCATCCAAAAAGTGCTTTTTCCACCAACACCTCGTGTATAGGCGAGGCCTGTAAACCTCTTTGTAGTGCTTCATCCAACTCGCTGGCATCATGCACAAAACCAGCACCCGTTCCGCCCAAAGTAAATGAGGGGCGAATGACGAGTGGGAAACCGATTTCCTGTGCAAATTCTTTTCCTTCTAAAAAAGAATTGGCAGTGCGGGCCGGAGCAACGGGTACTTTTAATTGTATCATCCACTGCCTGAACTTTTCACGGTCCTCGGCTTTATCTATCGCCTTAATGTCTACACCAATGAGGCGTACATTATACTTTTCCCAAACGCCTAAATCTTCCGCTTCCTTAGCAAGGTTGAGTGCAGTTTGCCCGCCCATGGTGGGCAGCACCGCATCTATTTTATTTTCCTCCAAAATTTGCTCAATGCTTTCAACAGTCAGTGGTAAAAGATAAACCCGGTCTGCCATCATCGGGTCGGTCATAATAGTGGCCGGGTTGCTGTTGATAAGAATAACTTCCACCCCTTCTTCCCGCAAACTTCGGGCAGCCTGCGTGCCAGCATAATCAAATTCGGCAGCCTGCCCAATAATAATAGGACCCGAGCCAATAATTAGAACGGATTTTATGGAGTTGTTTTTTGGCATTTATTAAAGTTTACAGTTCGCAAGTTCACAAGTTGTAAGCCTTGTTGCAAACTGCGGTTCGGCGTTATAAAAAACCGGGCTGTTGCCCGGGGAGCAAAAGTAGGGATTGACGCCAGATGAAAATGAACAATTTAGTTGGGTTTGAAAACTACCTGGGTTATGCGCATAAAAAAACCCCGCAACTAAGGGGGCTTTGAAAAATTGAGGATTTTCTACACCGTTCCGTTCACCGATACCGGGTTGGTTTTTTTACCGAATGCACTCTTAAGTCCACCAAGATTTTCGTCAACCAAACGTTTGCCTTTTGTAACCAGGTCATTCTTTTGCTGTTCGGTCATTTTAGAATACTTGTAAGCGCCAAATGCTGCTGCGCCTAATAAAAGTAGCGAGCCTAAACTGGGTTTGCGTGTCATACTATTTAATTTAAGTGATTTATAATTTGCCAATAGGGCAATGATGATTTAGAAAATATCATACCGTTCTTACATCCGTTGAAGTATTGGTACCTGCCGCATTGGTTGTGGCTTTTGTTCCACCTTTAAAAAGATTTTCAATAAATGCTTCCATTTTAGGTCCGTATTCTTTCATAGCCTCGGAGCCTTTTGCTTTTAGTTCGTTAAAATAATCTACTGCCTGCTCCTCCGCATCCACTGCCGATTTTTTTAGCCTGTTCGCTTTATCTTTTAAACTGTTGGCCAGTTTTTCTTTTTCTTCGTCAGTCATGCTTGCGTATTTATAAGCACCAAACGCAGCGGCGGCGCCTAATAGAAAAGTTGCCAAATGTTTATTGCTAACGCTCATTGTAATAAAATTTAGAGGTGATAAAATTTTTTCGTAACTGTTAAGTTACCAATTTTATGCCTTTTTAAAATGGAATAAAGATTGAGTAAAAGCAGTATGAAATTGACGACCCGAAGTAAAAGACTTGTAACCCTGGCTGTAGCGATAATATTTTTTTATTTAGCCAATGCGCAAAACTATCCGCAAAATTATTTCCGTCACCCGCTGAATATTCCCATGCAGCTGGTGGCCAATTTCGGCGAAATACGTACCAACCACTGGCACATGGGGCTTGATATAAGAACGCAGCAAAAGGTAAATGTGCCCGTGTATGCGGCGGCCGCAGGATTTATTTCGAGAGTAGTAGTGGAGCCGGGTGGTTTTGGTCAGGCCATTTATATTGATCACCCTGATGGTTTTACAACACTCTATGCTCACCTAAATTCTTTTTATCCGGAATTAGCTGCGTACGTACGAGAGCAGCAGTATGCACAACAATCCTGGAAAATTAACCTGGTGTTGCCGTCAAATAAGTTCGGCATAACAAAAGGCGGCTTTATCGGGTTAAGTGGCAGCACCGGCGGCTCGGCGGGGCCACATGTTCATTTTGAAATACGGAATACAGAAACGGAAAAGTGTTTGAACCCGCTGCTTTTTAAGTTTCCAATTGCCGATGCGGTACCACCAACCATTACCCGCCTGGCTTTGTATAACAGAAACCTAAGTACCTATAGCCAACAGCCGCAATTGTTATTATTGAAAAAAATTGGCGGCTATTATACAACTGCAACTTCACCGGCAATAAAAGTGGGCTCCAACAAAATAAGTTTCGCCATTGGCGCAACCGACCGTTTCACCGGGTCGAACAACCCAAACGGTATTTACTCGGCAAAAATTTTGGTTGATGACAAACCTATTGCAGGTTTTGTGCACGATAATATTGGATACGATGAAACGCGTTTTATTAATGCGCAAATTGATTACCCATACGAAGCTAGAGCCGGCAGGAGTTTGCAGCACATTAGTCCACTGCCCGGCGCTACAGGTTTGTACAATGTGTTTAGCGGCGATGGATTAATTTACTTAAACGATACGGTTCGGCACCAGATAATGATTGAGGTACTGGACGCGAACCAGAACAGATCAGAAATAAAATTTACGGTACAATACGATGCGGCACTAAGTAAGCCGTTAACCGGTTTTGGTGGCGAAAGGTTTTTACCCAACAACGTAAACGTGTATGAGTCGGGTACACTGGAGCTGTTTACAACCGAACAAACTATATACGACACCGTAGCAGTGACACATTCAGTTACAACCCCCCCAGCTGTAAACGCAGCATCTGCACTGCACAATTTTTTGTCGGCCGCCATTCCGGCGCACGATTCAGTTACGGTTCGTATAAAAACGACAATGGAATTGAGCAACGGGCAAAAAGAAAGACTGGTAATAAAAAACACTTCGGGCACCCGAACGTTTGTACAAAAAGCCAGGTGGCAAAATGGCTGGGCCACAGCAAAATTTCGCCAGTTTGGAAGTTACCAGGTTTTTATTGATGATGTGCCCCCAACAGTTAATGCGCCGCTGCCTAATTTGTCGAAGGCAGCACGAATTGTTTTTGTACCAAAGGATAATTTCAATACCATTAAAAAATTTAGAGTAGAATTGGATGGACAATGGCTGCGATTTAGCAACGACAAAGGCAGAAGCTGGATTTATAATTTCGATGAAAAATTTACAAGAGGCGAACATGAATTAAAAGTGACAGTTGAAGATGAGGCAGGAAATGTGATGGAGAAGGTTTGGATGGTTAGGCGGTAGGAACGGCCCATCCCCGAACTCCGTTCCTAACCGTTGGTTGTCCCCAAGGGAAGACCATCAGCGGCACAAGGCCAGCTTGCACGGAGACTCTCCCTATGGCCGTTCTAAAAATAATTTTCGGTTTTACACGCTATAGCGTTTTCATAAATCACAAATAATCTATGGCTACACATTTAAAAGCACGTGATAAAGCACCAACATTTTCCGGCACCGACCAGGATGGAAAAAAAATTTCGTTGGCTGAATTGAAAGGCAAAAAAGTTGTTTTGTTTTTTTACCCCGAAGACGACACGCCTACTTGTACCATACAAGCCTGTAACCTGCGCGACAATTATTGCCTGCTGAAAAAAAATGGATTTACCGTGTTGGGTGTTAGCCCCAATGATGAAAGCAGCCATCAAAAATTCAAAGAAAAATTTAGTTTGCCATTTACCTTATTGGCCGACCCGCAACACAAAATAATTGACAAGTATGGGGTGTGGGGCGAAAAGAATTTGTACGGCCGCAAGTACCTGGGCCTGCACCGCACTACTTTTGTTATTGATGAAAAAGGAGCGATTGCAAAAATTTTTTTGAAGCCAAGAAATAAGGCGCATGCGGAGGAAATTATTAAGAGCATACAATAGCCACCTACTCAATCACCCACTCCACCTCTCCCACTTCAAACCTTTCCTCGACACCACCCTCAACTATCAATTGCCCGGTATCAGTTACGCCAATAACTGTGGCCTCAAACACACGGCTTCCTTTTTTCAGTTTCACTTTCTCGTTTCGTTTATATAAATGCGTGTGGTAATCATCTTTAACCAGTTGCCAGTTTGTGTGCAGCAGGCTTAATTCTTCATGAGTCAAAACACATAACTCCTTAGCAAGCGTTAGCGGCTGAAATGCTTTCCCGGTTATTTGTTTTAACGAAACCGCTTTGCTATCCAATTGCTTAAAATGAGTCTGGTTTACGTTGATGCCAATACCGGCAATTGCAAACTTCCATTGGCTGCCCATCAATACATTTTCAATGAGTATGCCTGCTGCCTTTCTGTCACGCCAATAAATATCATTGGGCCATTTTATTTTAGCCTCACCGTCTACATATTTATTGATGAGTTTACACGTAGCCACCGCAATGGTTTTGCTTAAGAAAAAAAGTTGCGGGGGAGACAGTTCTATGGGTTCAATTACCACACTTAATGCAAGGTTATTGTTGGCTTCCGAAATCCATTGCCGGCCCCGTTGGCCCTTGCCTCCATTTTGTGTATGTGCAAACACGGCTGTCCCATGGTGTGCCATACCTTCATGCACCATTCGCATGGCATAGTTGTTGGTGCTGTCAACCATCGCCAGTTCAACAAAAGGAAAACCTATAACAGAATGGGTTGACAATTATCTCCTATTTTTGAACAAAGGAAAATAACTTTCATTGTTTACTGCCGCTAAATAAAATCATTCACTAAAATCAATCTGATATTTGGAACCTTTAGAAGTATTGACGAAGAGAAAAAAGAGCATTACCCGGCTTACCCGAAATGCAAAAATTTATAAAACCATCATCCGGGCTATCAAAGAAAAAAAGGGCGAACAGATCGTTTCTCTTGATCTGCGCAAAATTCCTGAAGCCGTTTCCGATTTTTTTATTGTTTGCGAAGCCTCTAACCAACCCCAGGTGAGGGCAATTTCCGATTCGGTGGAGGACATGGTGAAAAAAGAATGTGGCGAATTACCTTACCGGCACGAGGGCAAACAGAACCTGCAATGGGTATTGATAGATTATGTGAACATTGTAGTGCACGTGATGCTGCCCGAGCAACGAAAGTTTTACAAACTGGAGGAGCTATGGAGCGATGCGGTATTGGAAGAACATAAGGACTGATTTGAATTATGAGGTAATCAACTAGCTTCGGCCAAAAATTTATAGAGCATATAATCAAGATTAAGGAGACTAATAAAATGTCACAAGAACCATATAAGAACGATAATAAAACAAAACTTCCCAAATTCTCTAGTCGTCCTCCTTCGGGGGATGGTGAGCCACCTCGCAAAGGTCCACGCTTTTCCATTTACTGGGTGTATGCCATCATATTTGCAGTACTGATAGGCGCACAGTTTTTTAATTCTTTTTCATCAAGCACGGCCGAGGTTAATCCAACACAGTTTAAACAAATGCTTGTTGCCGGCGATGTGCAGAAATACACCATCATCAGCAACCGAAACCTGGTTCGTGTAAAACTTAAGGAAGCTTCGTTGCCCAAGTACGAAGGCAAGATTGGAAAAAACCTTAAAGCCTCTGATGAATACCATGCTCGTTTTACCATTGCTTCCGTCGAATCGTTTAAAGACGACATGCGGCAGTTTTTCACTAACAATCCACAGATAGATGACGTAGGCACCGCTGCCTCCGATGCCAATTGGTTCAGCCCCATATTACAAACCCTTTTGCCCATACTTATTTTTATTGGCCTTTGGATTTTGCTGATGCGCAAAATGGGTGGCGGCGCAGGCGGCGGTGGTGGACCCGGTGGTATTTTCAACATAGGAAAATCGAAGGCAACCCTGTTTGATAAAAGCGCAAAAGTGAGCATCACGTTTGCCGATGTTGCCGGCCTTGACGAAGCAAAAGTTGAGGTGATGGAAATTGTTGATTTTCTCCGCAATCCAAAAAAATATACCTCGCTCGGGGGTAAAATTCCAAAAGGCGCATTGCTTGTTGGCCCTCCCGGCACGGGTAAAACCTTGCTGGCAAAAGCAATGGCCGGCGAAGCGCAGGTTCCGTTTTTTAGTTTGAGCGGATCCGACTTTGTTGAAATGTTTGTTGGTGTTGGTGCCAGTCGTGTGCGTGATTTATTTAAGCAGGCCAGGGAAAAAGCACCCTGTGTAATTTTTATTGATGAAATAGATGCTATTGGCCGTGCCCGTGGAAAGAACATGATGATGAGCAATGATGAAAGAGAGAGCACACTAAACCAGTTATTGGTTGAAATGGATGGCTTTGGTACCGATACGGGCATCATTGTTTTGGCTGCCACAAACCGCCCCGACGTTTTAGATACCGCATTACTTCGTCCGGGTCGTTTCGACCGCCAAATAACTATTGATAAACCCGATGTAAAGGGCCGTGAAGCAATTTTCAAAGTGCACTTGAAACCAATTAAGGTTTCCGAAAAAGTTGACATACATAAACTGGCCGAACAAACACCTGGTTTTGCGGGTGCCGATATAGCCAACGTGTGCAATGAAGCAGCATTGATTGCCGCACGTAAAGGAAAAACCGCTGTTGACATGAGCGATTTTCAAGACGCCGTTGACAGAGTTATTGGTGGCCTCGAAAAAAAGAACAAGATTATTTCTCCCGAAGAAAAAAAGATTATTGCCTACCACGAGGCAGGCCACGCCGTTTGCGGTTGGTATTTAGAACATGCTTATCCCCTGCTAAAAGTTACCATTGTACCACGTGGTACAGCGGCATTGGGTTATGCGCAGTACACACCAAAAGAACAGTATCTCTATAACACCGATCAGTTGAACGACCAGATTTGTATGACCCTCGGTGGCCGCGCAAGTGAGGACATTTTCTTCGGAAAAATTTCGACTGGTGCACAAAACGACTTACAGCAAATTACCCGTATTGGTTATGCAATGGTTACAGTGTATGGCATGAATGATAAAGTGGGTAACATTAGTTTTTACGATCCGAACCAGGACCAGAGTTTTACAAAACCTTACTCCGAAGAAACATCAAGATTGATTGATGATGAAGTAAGAAAACTAATTGACGTTGCTTACGTGCGCACAAAAGAATTGCTAACCGAGAAAAGAGGTGATGTTGAAAAGCTTGCCGAAGCATTATTAACGAAAGAGGTTTTATTTCAAAGCGATGTAGAAGATTTAATTGGCAAACGGCCTTTCGAAGACAAACACCTACTCGACGTTGAAACGGATGAATCAGCGGAAAAACATCCCGAAGGCGGCATTAGCGAAGGAGTACCACCATACGATCCATCAATAACAAACCAGGCACCTGCACCACAATGAGTAACTCCGCGGCAAAAAATGCAATTCTCAAAAAAATACGCATGGCGTTGGAACATCCAACGCCATTGCCATTTCCAAAAGCCGAAAACAATGAAACTGTTTTTCAACCTCAGCAACAGGATTTAGTAGTGGAGTTTGCCGAACAGTTTACCTCTTTGCAAGGCAAGTTTATTTTTTGCGCCGATGATAAAGAATTGAACGAACAATTTGCAAACCTTTGTTTCCAAAATCAATGGACCAAAATTTATTGCGCCGAAGAGCAATGGAAAAATTTGGTGCAACCTACAAGTCTGCACAATGATATTGCCAGTTGTGAAGCCGCCATTACCTCTGCCGAATTTTTAATTGCCCGCACGGGCAGCATGGTGCTAAGCAGCAAACAACAGGGCCGCATACCCAGTGTGTATGCACCCGTACATGTGTGCATAGCCTACACAAGCCAGTTGGTGTACGATATTAAAGAAGGGCTTACCGGAATGAAAAACAAGTACGGTCAATCATTGCCATCGCTCATAACATTTGCCACCGGCCCAAGCCGCACTGCCGATATTGAAAAAACATTGGTTGTTGGTGTACATGGCCCGAAAGAGGTTTATTGTTTTGTAGTGGAGAACAGTGGATGATGTAGCCCAATGTAGGGACATGCCATAGCATGTGCTACGTGTGATGCAGGCCGAGGTAG
This sequence comes from Chitinophagales bacterium, assembly GCA_031425835.1. Classification (GTDB taxonomy): domain Bacteria; phylum Bacteroidota; class Bacteroidia; order Chitinophagales; family Chitinophagaceae; genus Flavisolibacter. Next base: position 30,976 of record JANPKD010000017.1, on the reverse strand, counting down.
GGACATGCCATAGCATGTCCCGGGCATAATGTATGATGCCTATTTGAAGATTAAAAAATCGATGGAAACTGTATTAAACCTTAGTAGAAACGTAGCAGACACAAAACATCAGACCTTATTAGCTTATTGACCGGCAATAAAGAAATTAATAAGGGGATAAGGTTTGACGGAAATAGTGGATTTTCTACTAAGATTTATGTACACCGAATCACCAATTTTGATCGCTAAATGTCCACTTTGGAAAAACGCAAATGCACCTCCCCCCCACCAAAAAAATATTTTTCCTCTCCGACTTTCATTTGGGTGCGCCTAATGCCGCCGCCAGCACCGAAAGAGAAAAGCGCATTGTGACATTTTTAGAAACCATCAGGCACGAAGCACACACCATTTTTATTGTTGGCGATATGTTTGACTTTTGGTACGAATACAAAACCGTTGTGCCGCGTGGTTATGTGCGCCTGCTTGGTAAAATTGCCGAACTAACCGATTCAGGTATCGCCATTCATTTTTTTGTGGGCAACCACGATATGTGGATGAAGAATTATTTTCAGAAAGAACTGAATGTACCGGTGTATTTTGAGCCAAAGGAATTTGTGTTGAACAACAAAAATTTTTTAATTGGTCATGGCGATGGATTAGGTCCCGGAGATCATGGATACAAGTTCATGAAAAAGGTTTTTCGTAATCCCGTATGCCAATGGTTGTTTGGCCTTTTGCCTCCATACTTTGGAATGAACTTGGCCAAATACTTCAGCAACAAAAGCAGGGATACGGGCAAAGGCAATGAAGAATTTTTTTTGGGCGAAGAAAAAGAATGGCTGCTAACTTACAGCAAGCAATGCTTGAAAAAAAAACATTTCGACTTTTTTATTTTCGGGCACAGGCATTTGCCGATTGATTTCGACCTCACCCCTAACCCCTCTCCAGCGGAACTGGAGAGCGGGGCAATGGGCAGCGTTAAAGTCGCAAACCTGGATGTGAGGGAAACAGACGGATATTTTTCCACAAACTTTGGAAGTGGGACAATTGGCAGCCGCTACATTAATTTAGGCGAATGGATAAATTATGACACCTACGCCGTGTTTGATGGCAATGATGTGCAGATAAAATCGTTTAGTGGTAAGGAACATAAAATTTATACAAACCGTTGAAACAAAAATTTGCCATAACCATTCTTTCCCTTTCTCTTTTTTGCTTTGGGGCGTTGGCACAAACCAAAACCAACGGTGGCGATTCTTCATTTGTTTTAATAAAAACCTACACCGGCGATATTGCCGATGCGGTAATGGATAACCTTGATAATCTTTACCTCATTTCATCGGGCGGGCAAATAAGAAAGTACAACGCCAATGGCGATTCGGTGGCCATTTACAACCAAACCCGCAACTTTGGCAAACTGTTTTCTATTGATGTTACCAACCCATTACAGCCGCTTTTATTCTACAAGGATTTTTCAACCGTTGTATTGCTCGACAGGTTTTTAGCCAACCGCACTTCCATTGACTTACGCAGGTTTAATATTTTACAACCCGCTGCTGTGGGCATTTCATACGACAACAATATTTGGGTGTATGACGAGTGGGACAACAAGCTGAAAAAGATAAATGAGAGCGGCAATCTTTTGTTGTCGACAGTTGATTTTCGTACTGCATTTAACGAACCTGTACGGCCGCAAAAAATAATTGACAATAACACCCTGGTGTATTTGGCCGACACCGCCACTGGTGTATTTGTATTTGACAACTACGGCACCTACAAAAAAAAGATACCTGCAAAAAACTGGCAGAGCATTGCTGTAAAAGACAACTACATTATTAGCACCAACTCCACCAGCATTGGCGTATATAACACGCAAACTTTTATGGACACAAAAAAAATGCTGCCCGGCTATTTTGAACCCGCATTACGTTCGTTTAGCACAGCCACCCGGTTCGTAAACTTTTCTAACGCCTCCCTGTACATTTACACATATCGGTTTTAATTTCACCGCAAAGTTTTATTGATGAATGAGTTTTTGAACCAGGTTTTTTTTGGCAATTCACTGCGTGATTATTTGTGGGCCGCCGTTATCATTCTGTTTGTTTTATTACTCAATCGCTTCATCTCAAAATACATTGCCATACTGCTGTACAAGCTGCTGCACCGTCGGTGGAAGACGCTGGACAAACAAAGTTTTATTGACCTCGTTATTTCGCCGCTTGGCAGTTTTCTCATCATCACCGTTTGCATCATCACACTATCACAACTAAATTTTCCACCGCAGTTTGATGTAAAGCTGTACAAGTACAAGCTGAGTGAAGTGCTGCTTTCAATAGCCATCATTATTCAGTTGGTTGCATTCATCTGGCTGCTCATGCGCATTATTGATTTTATTGCCATGGTGCTGGAGATTGCCGCCAACCAAACCACCACACAAAGCGATAACCAGCTAATTGTTTTCTTCCGCGATTTTTTAAAAGTAGTGCTGGCCATACTTGGCGTGATGATGGTTTTGCATTTTGCGTTTGGCTTTAATGTTACCACCTTATTTACCGGCTTAAGCATTGTTGGTGCCGCCATTGCATTGGCCTTGCGGGAGAGTTTGGAAAACCTCATTGCATCCTTTGTAATTTTTTTCGACAAACCTTTTACCACCGGCGATTTTGTAAAAGTGCAAAACATAGCGGGTAATGTGGAGCGCATTGGGTTAAGAAGTACAAGGATAAGAACCACCGATAAATCGTACGTTACTGTTCCCAATAAACAAATGGTTGATTCCATCCTCGACAACGTGTCGCTACGCAGCCAAATGCGTGGTGAGGTGAATTTATTTTTGCACCTGCAAACACCACAGCAAAAAATTGCCGATCTGCAATTTGCAGTGAGCAAATATTTATCAGGCATTAGAGAAGTAGAAACGCACAACGAAATTTTAAACGAAATAAGATTTCAGTCTTTTGTGTTGCTCATAGAATTTTTTACGCCCAACCTGCCGCAAACACAATTCACGCAATTAAAACACGATCTGAACTTTTTTATTTTAAAAACGATGGAGGAAATGGAGATACGGGTGGCGGGGTGAGGGGTTTTGTGTTTAGGGTTTGGGGTTCTTGTTTATTTTAATCTATCGAAATACTAAAGTTGTTGACAAACTTTGTAACGGAGTGAAGAGATGTTCTTTCAATTAATCAAAGATTAGCAAATAAGTCAAGGCCAAAAGTAAAAGAGTCAGCCCTGCCAATAAAATTCTTGGAATGAATTTGTTTCTTGGTTTGTTGTCATTTTTAATTTTTCGCCAAATAATAAAACTTATCAAGCCTGACTACTCACGGCTCACCACTCACCTCTTTAGCACAATCTCCCCCAACTCCCTATCGACCGCACCATACTTTCCATACTCCACTACACGGCCAATTTCTTTTCCGTTTTTCATTATGATGAAAGTGGGTACGTTGGTAATGCCAAATGCTTCGGTTAAATGGTGAACGGTTTTTTTGCTGCGGTCAACACCCAGCATAGTTATGCGCTCCTGTGCAAAACCCGCTGCATCGGTCAATGAAAAAAATTGTGGAAGCAAAAGTTTTGTATCGCCGCACCAGGTACCACCAAAAACTACTATGTTGATGGAATCTTTCATTGCTTTAAATGCCGCCACCGCCGCAGGCTTCGGAACAAAACCTTTTTGATTTTGTGCAAACCAGGTAAAGGCCGAATCATTGGCAAGCTCCTGTTTTGTGACAAAGCCCCTGATGATTTTTGTACCATCAGCTTCGCGGGTAACTTCCTGCTGGCCAAAAGCGCTAAGCATGCAAAATGCCAAAGCAAAAATGGAAAGAAATTTTTTCATATTTTTTCTTGATCTTCAAAACTAAGAGGCAAATGGAAGAGAGAAAGTTGCGCGGTGTTAAATTGCTGCTACAAATTGGCTTTTACTTCCAATAAAAACGAACGGATTTTTTGCAGCGATTGAACCATCGTATGTTTTTCACCGGCCTGGCTGTTCTTTTTAATGTAGTCTTTTGCACCTTCAATGGTAAACTTGCGGCGCCGCAACAGATCATGTATCAACTGCAAATTTTTTACATCGCTGGGTTTAAAAAACCGGTCGCCTTTACGGTTTTTGCGTGGCTCCAACACATCAAACTCATTTTCCCAGTGCCGGATGAGCGAAGTGTTTACTTTAAACATGCCCGATACTTCGCCAATTGACCAGTATTGTTTTGCAAAAAGTATTTCGTCTTCCGGCACTTCAACTTTTTCGAATTCATGTTCCATTTGTTTGAGATTGCGGCGGCCACGTTTTGGTTTTTGTGGCGCTGCATTATCTGTGGTTGTTGTAATTGGCAAAGCCGCGGCTGCCTTTGGTTGCGGCGTGTTGTCATCTGAGAATTCGAAATTGATTTGTGTTTTTGTTTTTGACATGTTGTGAGGTAAAAATAAGAAGGAATGGTTTGTGGTGAATTGCTCAATTTCATTTTTACCCGGCGAATGAAAGCGTTACTGTAATTACGGAGGGGTACAAAATGGCGAGTAGTGTTATCGGAAGTACAAGAGTGCGACGCAACAGGAGTTGATGGTAGTATTACAGCCCGGTACCCAACTTCTATAAACTTCGGCCACAAGAAAAAATATTTCTTCGTCTCCTTTAGCTGCCTACATTTGCCCCCGCAATTGGTTCCCGCGTCCGCGGGATTAAAATGGGAATCCTGTTCAATTCAGGAGCTATCCCCGTAGCTGTAAAGTTCGTGAGTGGTGAATGGTGAGTGGTGAATAAGCCGCCTCCGTTTAGTTACTTAACCCTGCTACTTCAATGCCACTTTAGAATTTCTAAGGGAAGGCGAAAGCAGAGGAACTAAGCCAGAAGACCTGCCCGTTGCACAAACAATTCAATGCTTTCGGGTGAAAGGCAGAGATGATAAGGCCAGCGTTTATCTTCTCTATTAATTTCCGGAAGCAGTCACCTAAAAAACTCACAACAATGAGAAAATTTTTTTTGGTGCCTGCTATTTTTTTCAGCAGTCACTTACTTGCACAAACCGACACGGTAACAACATTAGACGTAGTAGTATTAACGGCCACAAAGTTTTCGGCTAAAACCACCGAAACAGGGAAAGTAGTTACCGTAATTACAGCGGAACAATTAGAACATGCCGGCAGCCGCGACCTGGCACAGGTACTAACGGAGATGGGTGGTGTTTTTATTAATGGATACACCAACAATGCAGGCAAAGACAAAAGCATTTACCTGCGCGGGGCAAAGGTTGACTACACACTGATAACAATTGACGGCGTGCCGATCTACGATGCTTCGGGTATTGGCAGCAATTTCGATATCAGAAATATTCCGGTTGATAATGTTGAACGCATTGAAATTTTAAAAGGAAGCCAAAGCACATTGTATGGAAGCGACGCCATTGCGGGTGTTATCAACATCATTACCAAAAAAGGTGGCAGTAAAAAAATTGCCGTAACTGGTGTGGCGCATTACGGCAGCTACAATACATTTCGTGGTAATGCCGGTATAAACGGTTCGGGAAAAAAATTTGATTACAACATTGGCTACTCCCGTTTTACCACAAACGGATTTTCAGAAGCGGCGATGCCTGCAAACGCAACCACCCCTTTCGACAACGACAAATACAATCAAAACAGTGTGCAGGCAAACTTTGGTTTACAGGCAACTAAAAACATACGCCTGCAACCTTTCTTTCGGTGGAGCAAATTCAAAGGCGATTTAGATAATGGCAGTTTTACAGATGAACTGGATTTTACATCATCTACCAAAAACTGGCAGGCCGGAATTAAAAACATAATTGGTGTTGGCAAGGGGCAGTTAAACCTGTTGTATCAATTGAATAAAACCAGCCGCAGTTATTTGGATGATTCAACCCGCAGCCGCAATGGTTATTACGTGTATAACGATTACCGCTACGCTGCACAGGAACATTTTGCCGAGGCTTTTGTAGTGTACCCTCTCAATAGGATAAAGCTGACCGCAGGTGCGGATATTAGAAGTTCAAATACCGATTACAACTCCATTGCACGTGACCCGGGCTTTCCACCTTTTTCCCCGGCATCGACAATAAAAACAGCAACGTCGGGCGATAGCATCAAGCAAAGCCAGGTTGGCGTGTATGCAGCGTTCAATTACAATGAAAATAATTTTTCTTTCGAAGGCGGGGGAAGATTGAATCGTCATTCGGAGTACGGAAACAATTTTGCGTTCAACATTAATCCATCCTATTTTATAGCACAACGGGTAAAGGTGTTTGCCAACTTCTCTACCGGGTATAAAACGCCAAGTCTTTATCAACTCTTCTCTATTTATGGAGACAAAAAACTGAAGCCCGAAACCTCGGTGAATATAGAAGCGGGTGCGCAACTATTTGCAAAGAATGGCAAGGGTGCTGTTAGAGCAACCTATTTTAAAAGGAATGTAAAAGATGTAATTGCATTTTTGGGTTTGCCAACGCCCCCGTATGCACAGTATGCAAACCAGGATAAACAAAAAGATTATGGCCTTGAATTGGATGGCACCATAAAGCTGTCTGATAAAGTTGATGTGAAAGTTTTTTACTCGTATGTAAACGGCAATGTAACTACAAAACAAAATAATAAGGACACTACCTTCTTTAATTTGCTTCGGCGTCCACTACATACTTTGCAGGTGTTGGCAGGTATGCAAATAACAAAGTCGCTGTATGCTTCAGTACAGGCAAACCAGGTTGGCGCAAGAAAGGATGTATTTTTTCCGCCACCAACGTTTCAGCAAACAACCGTTACTTTAAAAAACTACACCCTGCTAAACCTTTATGCAGAATATGCAGTTAGTAAAAACCGCTTAAAGCTTTTTGCCGACGTACGAAATGTAACCAATGAAAAGTACGCCGACATTTATGGTTACAACACCGCGGGCGTTAATGCGTACGGTGGCGTACGATTTAGTTTGTAAACATGAAAACATTTATCAACTGGAGCGGGGGTAAAGACTCCGCTCTTGCTTTATACAAAGCCAGGCAACAACATTTTTCGGTAGAGGCATTGGTAACAACCGTTAGCCAGGTGCAGGAAAGAATTACCATGCATGGGGTAAGAACCAGCTTATTAAAACAGCAGGCCACTGCCCTGCAAATTCATTTGCATACCGTAGTCTTGCCCGACGATGGAGGCATAAATACCTACGACGAGTTGATGACCCAAAAGTATTTGCAGTTACAAGGCGAAGGTTTTACCCATTCGGTTTTTGGCGATATTTTTTTAGAAGACCTGAAACTTTACCGCGAAAAAATTTTAGCACCCACAAAATTGCTCCCACTATTTCCTTTGTGGAAAATGAATGGTGAAGAATTGTTGCAGCAATTTTTTTCATTAGGCTTTAAAGCCATCGTTGTGTGCGTAAATGAAAATTATTTAGACAAAAGTTTTTGTGGCAAAATGTTAGACGAGAATTTTATCAGCCACCTGCCGGCAGGTGTAGATGTTTGCGGCGAAAATGGCGAGTACCATAGTTTTGTTTTTGACGGACCGGGATTTTTTCAGCCGGTGAAATTTATAACAGGTGAAGTAGTTACAAAAACTTATGCCGCGCCGAAGAGCGATGATGATTGTTTTACAGTTGCGCAGCAACAGGTGAATTTTCATTTTTGCGACTTGCTGCCAGTATAAAAATTTGAAGCCTTTACCTTTATTAAAACATTGCCATGCCAGTTGACATTAAAGAATTGCTAACGGTAACATTTACATTGTTCGCCATTATTGACATCATAGGCTCGGTACCGGTGCTGATTGCATTGAAAGGAAAGATGGGTGGAATAAGAGAGTTGCGGGCAACCTTTATTTCCGGCGCATTGATGGTTGGCTTTTTATTTTTGGGACAGCCTTTTCTGAATTTACTTGGCCTTGATGTGAGCTCATTTGCCGTTGGTGGTTCGATTGTGATTTTCATTTTGGGATTAGAGATGGTGCTCGGCGCCGAATTTTTCAAAAGCGAAAAAGATGTGCGGGCCGCAACGGTAGTACCCATAGCTTTTCCACTCATTGCCGGGTCGGGTACGCTCACAACAATTATATCGCTGAAAGCAAATTATACACAAACAACGTTGCTGTTTGCCATACTCCTAAACCTGGCAATTGTGTTTGCCGTGCTAAAGTCGTTAACGCTAATTGAAAGAATTTTAGGCCCTGCGGGATTGATAGCAGTGCGCAAATTTTTTGGTGTAATATTGCTGGCCATAGCCGTAAAAATATTTGCAACCAATGCGCACGGATTAATCAAATAACAAAACCAAATTACAAATCGCAACAGTGTGCATCTAAAATTTGGTCCCGGAACTTCGGGATTTTGATTTGAAATTTTTGGCCTCGTAGTACAATGGATAGTATAAGGGTCTCCGAAGCCCTGGATCCGCGTTCGATTCGCGGCGAGGCTACACTACCTTTTTAAGAATCAGCCAGGACATAACTTGTGCTCCTTCCTCCGCCTTCGTCTTTCATCAATATTTTCCGGTCAATTAAATTTTGAATATCACGCAACGCTGTGTCCTGCGAGCACTTTGCAATCTTTGCCCACTTCGATGAATTTAATTTTCCTTCAAAATCATTAAGCAATTTGTTGAGCAATAAAACCTGGCGTTGGTTAAATAAAGTTTCGGCATGTTTCTCCCAAAACCTCGCCTTTTTTAATACTACTGCCAGGGTGATATCGGTAACTGCTAATGCCTCATCCAAACACAGTAGAAACCACTCTACCCAATTTGTAATATCGAGTGTTCCTTTTTGTATTTCTTCTAAAACATCATAATAGCCACTCCTCTGTTTTTGGATTTGGGCCGACATGCTATAGAAGCGCTGATGCGTACCATCGGCCCGGCTTAACTGCATATCGGCAATGGCTCTTGCTATACGTCCGTTGCCATCATCAAACGGATGTATTGTTACAAACCATAAATGAGCGATGGCGGATTTAACTACCGGATCAATGCCGTATTCCTTATTGAACCAATCACAAAACCTTTTCATTTCCTTAGCCAATCTTTCCGAATCCGGCGCTTCGAAATGAACTACCTCTTTACCCATTGCACCCGACACCACCTGCATGGGATCATTTTTTGTATTGGTTCGCCAGGCACCCGTAACAATTTTATGCATTCCACTTCTGCCACCAGGAAACAATGCGGCGTGCCACCCGAACAAACGTTCTTCGGTGAGCTGATCACTGAAATGCTGGGTGGCATCCAACATCATTTCTACTACCCCATCAACGTGGCGGTTGGCGGGCACAAGTCTGGCTATATCCATTCCTAATTTTCGGGCTAGGGAAGAACGCACCTGCTCCCTTTCTAAAATCTCCCCCTCAATTTCACTCGACTTTATTACATCCACCGTCAGGGTTTGCAATGTAGCCTCGGCCTGCAGGTTAAATCCAAGTGCTTCCATCCGGCCAATTAATTTGCCTTGATGATGGCGTACCTCTGCCAACACCTTTAAAAGTTTATTCTGGTTCCAATGAAACTCGGGCCAGTTTGTAAGTTGATGGATGTAAGTCATACTCCGCAAATTATGCGGTGAATGTAGCTCTTATTCTCCGCATAATAGCTAATCTCCTTAAATAATGCGGATAATGAGAGCATTATTCTCCGCAGAAACACCATCCACCCTAAAAATCCAATGCCTAAATTTTGGTGGTTCTGGTTGCCCAAGGATTCAAGTATAAAGAAGCAGATGAGCCAACGATTGTAAAAATTAAAGGTGTTGGTTTTACAAATGGTGTTATTGAAGTGGAAGTGTTGAGCCGACTATTAAAGAACGCACCCGATTTTGCAAGAGGATTTATTGGCTTGGCCTTTCGCATCAATGATAGTAACCCAAAGTTTGAATGTATGTATTTACGCCCGGTTAAAGCAAGAGTAGATGATGATCAGGTACGGCGTAATCATACCATCCTATACTACTCCTATCCCAAATATAAGTTTGACAGGCTGCGAAAAGAGTGGCCGGAGCGGTACGAATGTTACGCGGACATTGAAATGAACAAATGGATAACCATGCGCATTGAAATAAAAAATGCACAAGCCAAACTATTCATCAATGATAATAAGCAGCCTTCGCTTATTGTAAATGATTTAAAACACGGTGCTGCTTTTTTGGGTGGTATTGCCCTATGGGTTGATGTAGGTACGGAGGGATTTTTTTCTGATCTGAAAATAAACAAAGAGTAGGTGAATTGTAATGCCGGCCAAGGCTTATGGCCCGGTAACCTGGCATCAGCTGTCGCTGACAATGGGTTCAAATAAACTGAGTTCAACCAGGGCAGGTTGAATGCCGAAAATATTTTCCCTTCCGCTAGCCGCTAACGGTTAAGCGTGGGTCAAAACACCAACCATTTTAAGAATATAACCAATGGTTGTAAGGATGAATACTCACCTACTCAAACCGGGCGAATTATTTTCCATTCAATGGATTAAATGTGTTAATTGCATCGGCAGTTAATTTTTGCTGCATCCAACCTAATTTCCGCTTTTCCCATGCAGGCAGCAACGCAAGTTAAAAATGTATACTTAGCCGAAGATGACACGGATGACGCAGAAATTTTTGTAGAAGCTATTTTAGAATTAAATGACTGTGTGAAAGTTAACGTAGTTGACAATGGTTTAAAGCTTTTAGCAACAATGGAGCAAGCCGAAAATTTGCCCGAAATGGTTTTCCTTGATATAAACATGCCGGGTAAAACCGGCTTCGAATGTCTCGTGGAAATAAAAAAAGTACCCGCCTGGCAGCAGATCAAAATTGTGATGCTTTCCACATCTTCGCACCCTGCGCAAATAAATAGCGCTTATGATTTGGGAGCCGATTTATACATGGTAAAACCAGTGAGCTTTAAATCTTTTAAAAATCGGCTACACCAGTGTCTTCAGTTTGACTTTGAATCATTAAAGGACTCGTCAATCGCAGGATATAATCTTTAGGGCTTTTTAATTATTTAACCTTGTTTCTGCCAAATCTACGCTTCCAAACTGCCGCCGGCCACCGGGCCCTGGAACAGAATAAATATTCGGCTACGCTAATGAGTGGCACAGTTACCGTTCAGGATTATAAAACTTACCTTGAAAAACTCTACCCTTTTGTGTTCGGTTTTGAAACTTTCGTATTTCCCAACTTGCTTCCTACGGTTACCGATATTGAACAACGCCGCAAACTGCATTTACTACGCGACGATATTGTTACACTTGGCGGAGAAGTAGACAACCTGCCCGCAATACAACCCTCATTTTTTTTGACTGTTTACGCAAGTTTGCCCGCTGCCCTCGGCGGCATGTACGTGTTGGAAGGATCGGTGCTGGGTGGCGTTATTATTACAAATCACCTGCAAAAAACATTAGGGCGGGCTGTGGCAGGCAGTACCGGATATTTAAATGCGTACAGCCCAAATACGGGAAGCAGGTGGAAATCTTTTTTAGAACAACTTTCTAAAGCGGCCGATGGCGTAGAAGACGAGATAATCAGCGGCGCGGTTGAAACCTTTAAAAACATTGATCTATGGCTTACTTTAAACAACTTAAAAAACCCGCAAGATGAAAATGGTAAACCTGCAAGCTAGCAACACGGTAACGGTTACCGATTGCGATACTGAACCCATACATATACCCGGATCTATTCAACTTTATGGTTTTTTACTAGCTGTAGATGCAAACGATTTTACCATTAGGTATTGCAGCGAAAATTGCACGGATTTTTTACAAACCGGGCTGTCGCAAATTTTAGGATCATCGTTGGCTACTTATTTCAATGAAGGAGAGATCAAAGCTTTTACCGGCTATTATCAGCAGGAGCCAACAGAATTGGCACGGCCCTTTTTATTTACGCGGGGTGGCAAGAGTTACAATACGTCGGCACATGTAAATAACGATTGTATTGTACTGGAGTTTGAGGCTTTTACCGAGGATACCATTGAGTTGCCTGATCTTTTTATTCAAACAAAACGTTTTGCTTACCACACCCAACGTACCGATAATTTGAAAAGTTTTTGCGAGGATATTGCCAATGAAACAAAAACCATTACCGGGTTTGACAGGGTGATGATTTACCGGTTTGATGAGCAGGCCAACGGTGAAGTGATTGCCGAAGCAAAACGTGAGGACCTTGAGCCTTTTTTGGGATTGAAATATCCGCACACAGATATACCGGTGCAGGCCCGCAATCTTTTTTTCCGCAACCTGGTAAGGCTTATTGCCGATGTGCATTACACGCCTGTGCCACTTTATGGATTAGAGAATGAAACCCACTCCGTTCAAAACCTGGATCTTTCACTCTCCGCACTCCGGTCGGTTTCGCCCATTCATATTGAGTACCTAAAAAACATGGGCGTAACCGCAACATTCAATATAGCCATTATCCACAATCAAAAATTATGGGGGCTCATTTCCTGCCATCATTACACCACCAGGTATATACCTTATTACACCCGGTTGGCGGCGCATTTGCAGGCCATTTTTTTAGCCTCCCAAATCGATGTACGTGAGCTAGCAGATAATTTTGAACTGGTAAAAACTACCGACATAAAATTGAATGAGCTGAATGAAAACCTTACAGGTAACACCACTGAAATTTTAAATGAGAAGGGGCTTCAGAAACTACAACAACTGCTGAACGCCGATGGTTTTGTATTCAAATACAAAAATCAATTATACACAAGCGGCAGCCTGCCTCCAAACCAGGATATTGAAAAATTAATTGAATGGATTGCAAGCAACAACCCCGAAAGCTTTAGCTGCGATAAACTAATTGATGATTACCAAAATGCGGAGAGCCTACACCATACCATTGCAGGTGTTTTTTATTTTGGCCTGGCAAACAATAATTGTCTGTTATGGACGAGAGGTGAAGTAGCAACCACAATAAATTGGGCGGGCAACCCCGATAACGCTATTTTAACCAATGAAGTAACGAAGGGTTTAACACCACGCAAGTCGTTTGAATTATGGAAAGAAATGGTACAGCACCAATGTGTTCCCTGGAAAAAAGCCGAACTAAATGCCGGCGCTACCATTGCCTCGATGCTCCAGAGAAAACTGCATATTGATTATTTAAATGAAGAGGAAGAACGATACTTAACACTTAATCAAAAACTGAAAAAAGCCAATGACGAACTGGCCAATATGAGCTGGATAAGCACCCATGATTTGAAAGAACCATTGCGGAAAATTCAAATTTACGCTTCGGTAATTTTAGAGAACGAAGCAAATGAACTCCCCGACAAAGTAAAGACCAATGTAACCCGCATGCAAAAATCTGCCGCCCGAATGCAGATATTGATTGAAGACCTGATGGCTTATACAAGAATAGTAAACGAGGAAAAACGTTTTGAAAATGTAAACCTGAACTTGATTCTGGACGAGGTGCAGGCAGCACTTAAAGAAACTGTAGATGAAAAAGAATTTAAAATAGAATGGCAAAACCTGCCCGTGGTTAAGGGCATCCCATTTCAATTACAACAGCTGTTTACAAATTTAATCAGCAACTCCATTAAATTTTCTAAACCGGCCTTACCAGCGCACATAATTGTGCGTTCGGAAAAATTACAGAACAGTTCAGCTGAAAATAATAAAACCGCCACCCCCTTTTTTTACAAAATTTCGGTTCGGGACAACGGCCTTGGTTTTAATAATGCCTATAGCCATGAAGTGTTTAAAATTTTTAAACGGATGCATAGCAACCAGTATACCGGCACAGGTATTGGGTTGGCCATCTGTCAAAAAATTGCTGAATCGCACGGCGGTTCAATTGAAGCAATATCGGTTGAAGGGGAGGGTGCGACTTTTACTATTTATTTGCCTGCAGATGAATTGCCGGGATAAAAAATCAAGAACAAACCGGGCACCGCTTCGGCCAATGGTGCCAGCACATTACAGCCCAACAGACTACCTCATTTAGTTTGGAGAATTGAACGCCATCACATACTCACCCCTCGTATATAACTCGACATAGCGTTGATGGTAAACTGTTGCTCCTGGATGATTGATGAAACTACATCGCCAATAGAAATTACGGTAAAGGCTTTACCATCTTCTATTACAGGCAGGTGCCTGATTTTATTGCCCGTCATTTTTTGCATACACTCTTCAATACTCGTTTCCTGTGTTACTGTAATTAGCTTTTCGGCCGGCGTCATAATCTCATGCACATAGGTGTCGCGGGAACGCCTGCCTTTTAAAACAATTTTTCGGGCATAGTCCCGCTCCGTTAAAATACCCGCCATATTTCCGGCATCATCAACCACCAGCACCGAGCCAATGTTGTTTTCACCCATAACCTTCACCGCTTCATATACGGTTATATCAGGGCTAACGGAATGTAATTTTGATACGCCACGATTTTTTAAAATATCGAACACTTTTGCCATTGTTTGGTTTTTAAATTTGCTGATGAGTAAGGCACTTAATTAAAGCTACTCCATTTTCGCAAAAATCTTTTATTGAAGAAACAGGAATGTAGTGTTTCAATTTGAAAAAAAGGTAAACCACATAGGCAGATAGCAACATAGTCCGAAGCCTCGGACCCGAAACTTCGGGATCACATAGAGGGATCTTCTGCTAATGCGGCAGCCTTTCTCTAAAAAAACCATACACCCATGTACCGGCAATAGCGCTGAGCAATACCACAACCACTACAAAAAATCCGCTTGCAATTTGCGCAAACAACGGGCCGGGGCAGGCACCCGTCATTGCCCAGCCAAAACCAAACATAAGGCCGCCGATAATCTGTCCTTTGTTGAATTTTTTTGGATGAAATGGAATATCCTCCCCGTAAATGGTTTTCACTTTTAGTTTTTTGATGAGCCACACCGAAATTACTCCTACCACTACCGCAGTGCCAATTACCCCGTACATGTGAAAACTTTGCAAGCGAAACATTTCCTGTATGCGAAACCAGGAAATGATTTCGGCTTTTACAAACACAATACCGAATAACACACCCACGGCGGCATACTTAAAATTGTACCACCAGGGGTGTTGCTGAACCGATTCGTTGATGCACATGGTATCGAGCGAACGCACTTCAAAGTCGGTATCCATTACAATCACCGGCGATTTTAATTTTACCTGATCCGGCGTTATGATAACTCTGTCATTCATTTAATTTTTGTTTTCATGGTTTAAAAAAACGATTACAACCTGAGAATAAATGGCAGTATTAAATTGGCCATAATAAAACCACCTGCCATAAACGATATGGTTGCAACCAGTGAGGGCACCTGTAAATTGCTGAGCCCCATAATGGCGTGGCCCGATGTGCAGCCGCCGGCATACCTTGTTCCAAAGCCAACCAAAAAACCACCAACTACCAGCATGATAAATCCCCGCAGCGTAAACAAACTTTTGAAACTAAAAATTTCGGCAGGCATCATTTGGCTATAATCATTAATGCCGTAAGTATTTAATTCGGTAACAAGATTTGTATGCACCTCCATGGGTGCAGGGTTGGCCAAAAACCGGGCGGCGATAAATGCACCGGCTATAATGCCTGCAACAAAAAAGAAATTCCAAATTTCTTTTTTCCACTCGTATTTAAAAAAGGGAATGTTGGCTGGAAAACAAGCCGCACACGCATGACGCAGGTTGGCCGAAATACCGAAATGTTTGTTGCCTAGTATCAGTAAGGCCGGTACTATTAAGCCTATCAATGCGCCGGCTACATACCAGGGCCAGGGTTGTTTTAAAATTTCCATTCTGCTGTTGTTGTTTTAATTTTTCACGCGGAGTTCGGAAGAAAAAACTTTTCGTTCTCGGCTCCGGAAGTTTCGGAATCTGCGTGCATTCCCCCCTTCAAAAATATGTTTTGCTGTTATTGAATTACTCACACAAATTGATAATCTACTCCGCTCACCTGCGTCAGTAAATTTTGCGGGGCATCTAAAATAATCGCGTTTTTTTCCGGTGCAGGCGAAACCGGCGAATGCATTTTTAAATAATCCTTGAGCACCTGGTGCAGTGTAAAAGGCGTATTCATTCCCTCGGCTACGTTGTTCATGCGGCAAAGCATCGTGGTGGCATCGCCTTCCCTTTCGCAGGCACAAACGGTGTACATTTTTTGCTTGTCAATTTTTTTTCCATTAACCGTAACCGATTGCACCCGCTTGCCCATTTCATTAAAAGCCCTGAACGTAACTTTCATTCCTTTAAACTTCACCATCCAGCCACCCAATCGTTTTGATGCATCTTTTGCAAACACATTGTTCAATTCATTTTCCAGCCAGTTTATTATTTGACCGCCTGTTGCCTTTCCGGTGCGCACCTGGGCATTCACCGGCAGCATGTCGTATAAATAAGATTGGGTGATGGGTATGTTGCCGGTTGCATCTTTGGTTTTATTGGGCGGGCAAAATCGAAAGCCGTTTGATAAAACTATGTCGGTGCCCACCTTCCATTTCAACGCATCAATGATCAAAGTGTCAATAGTATTCTCCACCACAAAATACCGGTACAATGGCAACTTGCTGTACCCGACAATTTCATTCATTGTTTCGGTGTAGGGTTGCTCCACACTATTTATCAACTTTAAAATTTTTTCATTGGTTTTATATTTTGCAGCATCTACTTCAATAAGTGAATAACGTTGGTTGATAATTTTTCCATCCTCAACAATTAAATCAAGTCTGCCCACAAAAGAACCAAAGGCACCGGGCTCCACCACCTTTGCATATTTACATAAAATGGGTTTGCGTACCCGCTCGTGCGTGTCGCCACCAAAAATATAATCAACCCCTTTGCATACACTGGAATTTGCCAAAGCAATTTGCTGCGACAATCCCAGATGGGATAGAACAATAACAAGATGACATTGCTCCTCTTCCCGCAAAACTTTGGTGTAGTGAGCTATACTTTCTTCGGGTTGGGTGTACATAATTCCTTTGCTGTATGCGGGGGATTGCCTGATGGGAACCAATGGATCGGTGTAACCTACAAATCCAATTTTAACACCCGCAGCAGTCCATGTATAGTAGGGTGGAAAAATTAATGCTCCTTTTTTTCCATCATCTGATTGATGATGCATGTTGGCGCAAATTTTTGGCGCATTCAATCCGCCCAGCAATTTTTGCATGGCTTCTTTATAATACACTACCTCCCAATTACCGGGTAAAAAAAGATCGTACCCCATTGCATTTAATATTGGCTGTATGGCGTTGCCCGTAGTTTCTACACTCAGTTGGCTGCCCTGGAACATGTCGCCGGTGTCGATGAGAAAGGTGTTTGGGTTTTGTTTTTTTATTTGATTGAACAGCGTTGCTACCTGTGCATAGCCTCCGCATTTTCGAAAAACCATTTTATTGTTTTCCCAGAACAATTCGTCGTGTGCATGTAACTGGCAGTGCACATCGGTTGTTTGCAGCAGAGTAATTAGTTGCTGGCCTTCAGCCAACTTTCCCGTATCAAATTTGGACTGGTTATTTATTTTTTCATTGCCAAAAGAAAAGGAAGAAAGTGGATGGAGAGTTAAGCCCAACCCTACTAAAGTGGAATGGCGTAAAAAATTTCTTCGGGAGTTGTTCATAGTTTTTTGGCATTGCTTTTTTTGGATGCACTGATATTTTTTTGCGCCAGCAGAATGGGTTGGTAAGGGCCAAACTTATGTTGCGTTTCCGAAAACTCATCGGCGTATGGGCCAAAAGGTTCGTCAACCATTTTTGTTGAAATGTCTTTCCAATCGCCACTTTGATCTTTATGCGGCCGGGGCTGAGAATTGACAAAGGCCGCCACATCCCAGGCTTCTTCATTGGTAAGTGCAGGTTTATCATGCGACGCAATTTTAAAAGGCATATTGTTTTTTACAAAAGATGAAAAGCGGGACAGCCGAAACAGTCCTGCACCATCGGTATAACTTTTATCACCCCATAGTGGAGGATAGGTATAACTAACACCATCAGCACTTAACAAGCCTTCTCCATTTTTTCCATGACATGATAGACAGGCACTGTTATAAACCAATCTTCCTTTTTGCGGATCGGCCGCACGGTCTAAATAAGGCAAGGGAGGCAAACCCGCACTGTAGGGTTTTTTATCTTTTGGCACATCTGCACCAAGCCATTTCATATAGGCAAAAATTGATTGCATTTCGTAAGAGTTAGTATCTAAAGCCTTGCCGTTGAGGCTACGTTCCAAACAATCGTTTACACGTTTGTAAATATTTTCCACTGTACCACTGCGTGCCCTGAATTTTGGATAGGTTGAATACACGCCTCCATAATTATTACCCCATGGTTTTTTGCCGGCATCGAGGTGGCAGTTCTGGCAATTCATGCCATTCGAAATTTGCATCACCGAACCATGCGGGCCTAAATATTTAGAAGTGTTGGCAATTAAATCTTCGCCATAAATTATCATGGCTCTTTGTTTCCCGGTGGTTACAGCATCGGTGTATAAACTTGGTGCTACCCAGGTGCTGTCGGCAGGTTCAGTAACAACGCCCCTAACCATTTCATTTCTGTTATTGCATGCCTCAACCACCACAACAATTGTAATGATGACAAAAAGTACAACCACAAATAAGTTAGAGCGAATCATTATTTTGGCAGAAAATAGTTGAGAATAAAGTTCGGAAATTTTAGTGGGTGTCTCTTTACCATTATCCCATAGCAGGAATGGAAAAATTACTGTTGTTCCATTAAGCCGAAAGGTTTCTACTTCAGATGTTCCATCAATTCTTCTTTCGAAATGAGGCCGGTGTGCCGCCAAAATTCTTTACCGTTTTTATAAATAATAAAAGTGGGGAACTCGGCTGCACCCAAATCGGCGGCCAGTTTTTCCTGTGCACCGCCATCAATTTTGATCAGTGCAAATTTCAACGTCTTTTGATTTTGCAATTCTTTGAGTACCGGTTCCATTTTTTGGCAAGGTGGGCACCATACGGCGCTGATATCCACAAGTACAGTTTGCGCTTCAGTAATTTTAGCAAGGTATTCATCCATGCTTATGGCTTTTACCAAGGCCACACCCTCCACTTTTTTGTTGGCTTCTTTCCATGCTTTTATGCCACCTTGTAAATTATAAACCTTGGTAAATCCGGCTTCAGTTAACCGTCGGGCAGCTGCACTGCTTCTACCACCGCTAAGGCAATACACATAAACGGGTTTGCTTTTGTCGAGCGATTTTATTCTTGCTTCAAACTGTTCCGACTTTGTCCAGTCGGCAAGAAAAGCATTTTTTAAATGGCCGGTGTTGTATTCAGTTTGAGTGCGTACATCCAAAATTTGGATGTCGGCTTTGTCCATTTCACTTTCGAACCCGGCAACAGACAAATTTTTTTGGGCATAAGAAGAGTAAGAAGCAAAAAGTAAAAGCAATACAAATGCAGTTCTGTTGTTTTTTAGAGTCATCGTCATACAAAATTAGATGTGTGATCGGGTGAATTAATTCAGCAAAAAACCTGGTGCAAATATAACTGCCCCTTTGCTGGTTGAACCGAGATTGCAATTTTCCTAACATCACCTGGCCAATTTATTATTCCCCTAAACGGCATAATAAAAACTAAAATGCACCAAATGAATATGCGTTTCAGTTGGGAGGGTATTTTGGCGAAGCATTTAGTGGTTGAATACAGGCCCATTTTTTGCAAAAGTTCAAATGGTGGTGATGCAAACTTTAGTTTTCTATTTTCGTTGAAAGCTGCAATACAAAAAGTTTTGAACGGTGTTGAAAGGGGTTACATGATCTTCCACTACACATTTTATTCTGCTAAATTCCAGTTCGAACCTTGCCGCCATGGAGGTTTCGGAATATTGTTTTATTTGTAATCCGCTGCATTTTTCAGGCCCATCTTCAGAGAAGGTGCCGAGTACTAAGTAGCCATTTTTTTTGATGGCATCTTCGGCTAAGGAAACGTACTGATAGATTTTTTCTTCAGTGGTTAAAAAGTGAAAGGCGGCCCTATCGTGCCAAAAATCAAATTGAACTGGTGGTATAAACTCTGTAACATCGGCAACAATCCAATGCACCCTGTTTGCTTTTTGGCCTAATCTTTTTTTTGTTTTCTCAATAGCCGCCCCCGAAATATCAAGCATCCAGATATTTTGATAGCCTATTTCTAAAAGTGCATCAACAAAACAACTGTCGCCACCGCCAATATCAATGATGTTGGCGGTAAGTGGCAGTTGAAAGTTTTTTAAAAATGCCATTGACGTTTTTGGATATTCCTGAAACCAGCTTACCTCATCCTCGGCTTTCGTGCTGTAAATTGTATCCCAGTGTTGTTGTGCACTTGTCATTTTTTATTGCTTGTAAGTTTATTGAAATTGCTTTATCGCATCTCCCAAATCATAAACAACTGCATTGCCATTTAATTTTGAATTGATTAAAGAACTCGCTGCCGCACTGCGGTAACCACCCGCGCAATGCACAACAATTGGTTTATCGGTTGGTATTTCAGCAACCCTTTTTCTTACTTCTGCCAATGGAATAGAAAGGCTGTTTTCAAAAATTTTTTTCTCCTTTACTTCGGAAGGGTTGCGTACATCAACAATGGTGTAATTGTTTGTGTTTTTTTTGAATTCATCAACATTCAGTTGGCCCATATTTTGGGTTCCGTAATCAATAACAAAGGCTTTTTCAATTTTCGATTCGTACCCGATGGCGGCGCTGCGTTCAATTAATTTTTGTAACTGGTTTTCCGATTCCGCGGCGAGGTAAAATTTTTCTTCGGGCCTGATGATAGTTCCCAGCCATGTTTCAAATTTGGTTCCTTCCATTAGGTTAACCGAATGAGAAAGATGTTGTTTCTTAAATTCCTTTTCATCTCTTGCATCAGCAACCCACAAATTATTTTGTAAATGCGCAGCTCCACTTTCATCTTTTATTTCCTGTGTAATTGTTACTTTGGAAATGCTTTCTTTAAAATCACTAGCACCTTTTCGGTTAAGTTCCACATCGTAAGGAAAATAAAGGGGTATAAAAGGTTGATCGGCCAAAAGGTTTTTTACAAATTCATCCTCGCTCATTTGCTGCAACGACCAGTTTGTTTTTTTCTCCGCGATAATTGTACTGCTATGTGCTGCACTCAAGGCCTTACCACAAAGCGTACCCGCACCATGAGCCGGGTAAACAGTTACTTCATCAGGTAAAGTTGCCAGCTTGTTTCTAAGCGAATGATACATTTGTTTGGCAAGACTTTCACGGGTGGCTATTATGCTACCGGCTCCTTCACGCAAGTCGGGGCGGCCACAATCGCCAATGAACAATGTGTCGCCGGTGAACACTGCTTTCTTTTCTCCATCATGCTCCAACACAACGCAAATACTGTCGGGCGAATGACCCGGTGTATTAATAGCGAGTAGTTTTATTTTGCCTGTTTCTATCGTGTCGCCTTCATCAAAAGTTTGATGGGGATAGAAAGCGTTTACCAGCTTGCTGGCATAAATAGTTGCGCCGGTGCGTTTATAAATTTCCAGGTGACTGCTTACAAAATCGGCGTGTGGATGTGTTTCGATAACGCCGATAATTTTTGCATCATGCTCCATCGCAAAATCAAAATATTGTTGTGGGTTACGGGCAGGGTCAATCAGCACTATCTTTTTCTCACAATCGCTAAGCACCGCGTAACTAAAATGCGAGAGGTTTTTATCTTCAAACTGTTTAATCTTCATCGTGTGTTTATTTTTTCAGATTCCTTATTCATCATTAAAATCCCGCCTTCAAATAACTCCATCCCTCCTCCTGTTTCAATACAATTTCGCCAACACCCATCGGTACAAATTTTACATTAGGCATTATTTGGGCTTCTGTAACATTCCTTTGCTTCATTGTGTTGCGGCATACAACAAATTCAATTCCTTTTTTCATCAACTCCTGCACCGTTTCGGGTTGAGTTGATTTTTCTTTTATAATAAATCCAATACCGGGGCCATGTACCACCACTTCAATTTGCACACTATCGCCCCACCCTTCTTTTAAATTTTTTAGGTTCATCGTCATTGCTTTGTGTTCAAGCGTATCGGCCGAGCTGAGCTGCATTACAATGCGATGAACATGCGAACGAGGTTTTGGATTTTCTGCGTGATTTTTTTCACTACTCTTTTGCGCTGATGAGTTACCGGCAAATACCAAAAGAAGAAATACAAGTGAAGCAATAAATTTCATTTTGTTTTATTGTGGTGTTTGCGAAGTAATTTCATTTTTCTTAGTATTCTTAAACAGTGAAAAAACCAGTCCGCCCATTACCGCAAAATAAATGGTGCTGCGTACGGGGTTGGAAGTTATAGCGCAGCTTCCGGTAATGCATCCAATATATTTCCAGTACAAAAACCCGGCAATTGCGCCAACAATTATACCCACCAGGGGTAACCTATTTTTTGTTAGCCATGTTCTCATCATCATTGAACGAATTGAGTTGTAAATTTCAGCAGTGGGCAAAGTATTTTTCGTGACATGTATCACGCAGTGTTGTTAAAAAAAAGTTCTTTTACAATGATATACGCTCCCATCGTCAACACAAACCAACCAAAGCCCTTCTTTAACCTTTCACCGGCAATTTTTTTACTCAATCCATCACCAATTAATATTCCGGCAATGGCAAGTGCGGTAACAACCAGCAAGAGTTGCCAATTCATTTTATAATTGGTTAAGTCGCCCGTAAAACCAATAAGTGACTTTGCAGTTATAATTAGCAAGGAGGTTGCTATGGCTTCCTTCATTGGTAGTTTACTCAAAAATACCAATGCGGGTATAATAAGGAAACCACCTCCGGCACCAACTAACCCTGTTAATGCACCAACAAGTAAACCCTCTGCAAAAATTAAAGGGTAATTAAATTTTTGAACGGCTTGCCGGGGCTTTTCCTTTTCTATTGTCGTATTTCTTATCATTGAAATGGAAGCGGCAATCATGAGCAAAGCAAAAACCAGCATCAGCAAAATATTCCTGGTTACCACTAAATCTCCAATACTAAACACCTCTTGGGGTATTAGCGGTACAATAAACTTGCGGGTAACAAACACGGCAATAATGGAAGGGATACCAAAGATGACAGCCGTTTTTACATTCACCAAACCTTGTTTAAATTTTGAAAAAACGCCGGCTAAACTTGATGTGCCTACAATGAATAGCGAATAAGAAGTTGCCAAAACCGGCTCGATATGAAACAGATAAACAAGTACGGGTACGGTTAGTATAGAACCGCCGCCGCCGATCAAGCCTAATGAAACGCCTATGAATACTGCAGCGAAATAACCAACAACTTCCATCATTATTTATTTGCGGCAATATTGCACTAATCCATTTTCAACTTTCGTGATAAACATCACGAACGGATTTTTTCAAGATTGACGATGGCTACATGGCTGCGATGCAATTGAATGAGGCCGCAGTCGGAAAGTTTTTTCATTAATCGTGAGATAACTTCCCTGGAAGAATTTAAATCCTGTGCAATTTGGGTAAAGGAAAGCTGCACCAAATTACTCCCGGTTTTTTCCTGGTGGCGTTTTAAATAATACACCAATCGTTCATCCATATTACGAAAAGCAATGTGGTCAATGGTTTTTAATAATTCTTCAAAACGTTGCTTGTACGAACCCAGGGCAAACTGCCCCCAGCTTTTGTATTTCAGCAGCCATTCATCTACCACGGTTAAAGGTATTGCCAACAGTGTGGTATTGGTAAGTGCTTTGGCCATTACTTCGCTGGTTTCCTGTTTTACAGCACACACCAACGATAAGGCACAGGCATTGCCGCCCTCCAGGTAATACATAAAAAATTCATGACCATCTTCATCCTCCCTATAAATTTTTACCAGACCATCTACAATTAAAAAAGCGGAACGAATATTTTGACCCGACTGAATAATCACCTCGCCTTCCTTTATTGATTTGCTGGTGCCTTTGGCAACCATTTCCCCGATCAATTTTTTTTCGAGCTGTGGAAATTTATCTGAAAGCTCTTTTTCAAATGATACCATGATGGTGCATTTTTAGATTTTTGCTGCTCAATACACTGCTGCAAAATAGATGCAACAGTCTTTTTATTATCAGGCTAGTTATATTAAATGGAAAAACACAAACGCTTTGCCCAATTTTGAAATAGCAACAACGCTCCTAATTATTGTGATGATAAAAAAAATTCCTGGAAATTATGGGCTACTTCTTCTTCCCCCTTTTCTCAAAATCAAGTACCAGTTTTTCCGAGCCGCCGCCGCCGCGGTTTTCAAGGTCGTCGTAAATCCCTTTGTCGGAAAGATCGAGGGGATAGGAATGTTTCCAGTCGTGATGCGCAATATGGTGGAGGCGTTCCATTATTTTATGGTCGTTTACTTCTATCGCCAGTTCGCGGCGTTCGTCGAAGCTGCCAGTGGTGAGATTGATGGAACCAATGATAGCCCGTTCGTTATCGGCCATCAGCATCTTTGCATGAATAACCAGGTGTTGCAGGTTATGAATTTTAATACCTACATCGTGCATTACCCTTAAGCCGCCCACACCTTCCACAATCTTTTCAATTTTTAGTGTATGTGGTGGCCGCGACATAACGTGCACTTTCACTCCTCTATGTGCAGCACGTATGAGCCGCTCAATAATGATCATGTCCTGGTAGCGATCATTCTGTAAAAAGAGTGTGTGTTTTGCCGAATCGATAAAATGTGCAATCCGGGCCCGCCCATTTCCTCTGCACCAAATTAAATGGGCTGTTTCGCCGGGGCTGAATTCCCGTCTGTCCCAATCGCATTCAAAACAATCAATAATTTCAGCCACCTCCTTGGCATGTGTAGTAGTAATGGCATAATCCCTGGTTTCGGAAAAGTGTTTTGCATCCCAGTTTAGCGATTGAATAAATGCCACTCTATCGTCAACAATCATCGATTTTTCGTGCGACACTTTAAACACAGGATTGGAATCTTTTACCTCGATGCCCGCCGCTGTCAAAAGCGTTCTTGCTGTATTATTTAGCTCCTCTCCGTTGCTTCGGAAATGATTGAGCATTACTCTTACCACCACACCCCGGCGGTGGGCTTCAATCAATGCATCTGTCAATCGTTGTTCGGAAAACAAAAACATCTTTACGCGTACCTGTTGCGTAGCCGAGGCTATGGCATCAAGGAGCGGCTGTATCGTATCATCGGGCAAAACGATAATGGTGCGGTGCGACATCTTTTTAAATTATGGCTTAAATAACTGTTTTAACTTCTTTGATCAATTGGTTATCAAAAATTGGTACGGTGCCCGACTGCATTTGGTGCAGCTCGTAATAAAATTTTCTTTTGGCAAGCAGTTGTTCTTCCGTTCCTTCCTCGGCCACCAGTCCATCTTTCAATACTACAATTTTATCGGCATGCCGCAATGTGCTTAGCCGGTGTGCGATAATAATAACTGTTCGCCCCTCCATTAAATGTTCCAGTGCCTCAATCACAATTTTTTCCGACTCAGTATCAAGCGATGCGGTGGGTTCATCTAAAATTAAAATAGACGAATTACGAATAACCGCACGGGCAATACCAATGCACTGTCGCTGTCCCCCCGACAAGGTTATACCCCTCTCTCCCACTACTGTATCGTAGCCATTCGGCATACGCATGATAAAGTCGTGGGCCCTTGCCATTTTAGCGGCTTCAATAATTTCTTCATTGCTGGCGTCCGGTCTTCCATAAGCAATGTTCTCTCTAACAGTACCAAAAAAAACAAAGGTATCCTGCAATACAAAACCAATGTTTCTGCGCAGCCCCTCAATGGTATAATCTCTCACATCTACGCCATCAACCAGTACACTTCCGCCGTTGCAATCGTAAAACCGTGCAATCAGGGTTGCAATAGTACTCTTGCCACCACCGCTGCTGCCGCAAATACCAATGCGCTGTCCTTCTTTAATGGTGAGATCGAAACTGCGCAGCACGGGCGAGTCTTCCACATAGCCAAAACAAACCTTGTCAAAAACAATGTTGCCGCGGAGTGTTCCGGGAACAATAGCATCCTCTTTTTCGGGGATTATGGTATCGGCATTGAGTATCACTTGTATTCTTTCCAGTGCCACACCTGCCTGCGCTACAATGTTCGACATCTTTGCAATATCCTGAACCGGTGCAAAAAATTTATTGAGGTAGGCAAGAAAAACGGTGAGTGCACCTATGGTCATTACACCGGTAATTACCAGGCCCGCGCCACGCCAAATGACAAGTGCCACGCAAATGGCTACACTAATGTTGATTACTGGAACAAGAAGGGCTTTTAACCGCCGGGCTTTTAACGCCGCGGCTACGGTTTCCAAACTTGCTTTTTTTAATTTTTCTTCCTCTAACTCCTGGCGGCCAAATGCATTTATTGATTTGATTGATTCGAGCCCCTGCTGCATTACTGCTGCCATAGTGCTTTGATCTTTGCGCACCTCACGGGTGGCTTTCTTCACCTCCTTTTTGAAGCGTATTACAAAGAACAATAAAAATGGAGTGATGGCTACTGCTACAAGTGCAAAATCCCAATGCAAAAAAAACATTATGCTGAGCATACCCATTATAGTAAGGTGATCAACCACTAAGCGTATTATTGTTTGCGATGCAAAATCCTGTATGGTGGAAACATCGGCGGTAATGGTGTTGAGAATTTTGGCTATCTGGTTGTTTTCGTAATAAGCAAGTGAGAGTCGCTGCAAGTGGTGATACATGCGTTTTCGCAAATCGTTGGCCACATATTGAGCAACGCTTTCGGTATAGTAACTGTTGATGTACCCTGCGAACGAACCCAATGCCGCAAATAGAAGCAGGGCAATTGCGGCGGCACCTGCCATAGTTTGATAATCGCCTGTAATAAAACTTCCGTTTAGCCAGGCAAGCCCCGCAGGTAACGGGGCTTTTTGAATAACATTATCAATGATGATTTTTAGTGGCCATGGCGCCGCAATACTCATAACCGTTTCAAGTAATAAGGCGCAGAAAATAATTATCAGCCATTTTCTGTAGGGGCGAAGCAGCACAAGCACAAGGCTTAACAACCCCTGATCTTTTTTCGGTTTTACCTGTTTCCACTCGGGCGTATTTTCAAGCGGCTGAATAGCGGGCATGTTTACAAATTTAGTTGCCTTGGCTTAGCTGAAAAAGAGCAGTTCAGTCCTTGCGTGCATTTTGTATAAACTCGGCTTTTATTTTGTTTGGTTTTGTAATCATGTCGTAAAAATCATCAATAAACGAAATCATTTGTTTCCGTGTGTTGGCCGGCAGCAGTTGAAAATCATTGATCACCTGGTATATTTTGGCTTTGTTCAGTAAAAATTCATCGGCCGCTTCCTGCAACTCTTCCATCTGGCGTGGAAAACCACGATAGTTTCTGTCCGTCACCTGCTCTACATTAATACTTGGTGGCGGCAATGCATAGTCGGTATGCACCAAACCTGCATGGTCAAAGTCGTAAGGCACTGCAAAGCCAAGCGCATTGGTATCATTTTTTGGAACAATTACTTTTATGTTGTGCTTTGCCGGCACCGACCAGTCGAGGTTTGCAATCATGTATTCGAAAAGGGCCACTTTGGTCATTTGTTTGCGGTTGGTATGCTCGGTATGTTTGATTGGCTTTTTACTTTCAACACAGTCGTTTCTCTTAGCCATGTCTTTTATATCCTCCATCAAAAAAGCATATTCATCAATCTTTCTTTTTCCCGAGCTGTCGGCGTACCTGATTTTTAATAACCGCACTCTAAAACTTTTGTCGGTTAGTACATTGTACATTTTATAAATCAGGTATTCCTTCAGCATAAACTCGGTGTGGTCGTTTATTGATGGCTTGCAAACATTCACCAGCTTTAACGAGCCCAGTGAGGATAATACCGGGGCGCCGCTGCTTTTAAAATTAATTTTTAATGGCGGCATGTCGCAGTTTTCCTTTCGGTACTTGCCCCGTACTTCAAGAGAGATGGGTTCCACCACCTCCGTCCCATCATTCATTTTTACCCATAGATGTGCGGGAAATTTTTTACCATCTTTCATTTTGTTCGACAACAACTTTTTAATGTCCAGCATCATCGTCACTTCCAATACCGATTCGTCTTTAAAAAACGCAACCGGGTCAATTTTTTGTTCGCTTGTTTGCGCACTTATCCCGCCAACAGATGCCAGCAGCAGCAGCAAGGTGCTCAGTAATTTCACGGCAATTTTTTTTAATTGTGAAACAATACCGGGATCGGGACCAATATTCAAAGGGGTTTGAAAAGTAGCAGTCTTCATCAGTGGCGTTAGTTTCCAAAAAGGTTGCGAAGCGATTGCGGTTTTTTAACCGGCTTTTATACGATGGAAAAGGTACTTAATATAAATGGCGCAATGAAAAAAATTATAACCTGATGTGCCATTGCATGCGCCTATATTGTTCACTTTGATTTTAAGTGGTTCAATTCAGTTTTGTTTTTTTTCCGTCGGCGTTCATCCGGTAAAAGCGGTCCTGTTCAATAAAAAGGGCCTGGTGATTTTGTTTGTGGTGGTTTACATCTATAGCTATGATTTTACCGTTGTAGAGGGTTTGTATGGAGTCAACAATTGTATGGCCTACTATAATTTTATTTACATCAAAAACTTTAAGGGTACTGTCAACCTGCGCCATTGATGCAAGTGGTGGCGCAAAATAACCACGGTACCAAAACGGAGAAGTAAGGTTATTAAAGTATACCATGGCGTTAGCGGCATTGAGTATACTGTCCAGGCCATCCATATCGTAGAGGGGCCGCACAAGGCTGTTTATTTTTTTGAGCGAATGATTTTGTTCATTGACCGCCTGCGATACGCCACCATGTAAAAACAAATTTTTGCCAATGCGTTCGATAATATTTTTTGTACGCAGCCACCGGCCAAGTTCTGTATTGGGGGCATACAGTTCATTGTAATTTCTATTCATGATAGCCGCGGCTTTCATGTATTTTGGATGCACATAACGTACATCCTCCGAAAGGTTCATTACTTCGTGGTTACCTACAATCACATGCACATAACCGCCGGCGGCTTTGGCTTCCTCTTCTAATTTATACAGCAGCCACAAACAGGCGGTTACCTCATCGCCCCTGTCAAACAAATCGCCACAAACAACCAAATGGCCGTCCCCAAATGTCCAGTTGAACTTTTGATTTATTACACCACCCGCCACAAGCAGTTTTTGAAATCCATGAAACTCCCCCTCTATGTCGGAAGTGACGAATAATTTTTGGGCGGGCTTGTATTCCGATGACTCCGTATCTAATTTCTTTTTTAACGGCACCGTTAAAACACCACCGGCGTTACCAGGTATGGGGAGATTAATGGAGGCGGGCATTTTTTTTTGCACGGAGTGTAAATCGGTGGCCAGTACACCATTGGCAATGCATTGAATAATGAGCGAATCGCCGCGATAGAATAAATACGGCCCGTCGGTAACAGACCCGGTTTGCGCCGAAGAAAAAAAAACGCTACCTAAAAACAGTAAACTTGCAATTATTCTGAGCATACGGACATTTTTTGTTTTGTATGAAGCAGGACTGAGGGATGGTGTTTTACGGTAGGATAAACTTACAACTTTATGGAGCTAAAAATGGAAGCCAGCCAGATCAGCATTTTCAACCTTTTGATATACCTGGTTCCACAAATTGTGTAAAAGAAAGACAGCCGGGGCAGTAGATTGGTTGCCTGCACATTACTTTTGACAACTCATGCCCAGGTCAATCATCCGAAAAAGGAAAAAAATCTATCACCGAGCAAATACAGCACTCATAGCGGGTGGCGAACCTTTCTTCACACGCCTGCACCAATTAATAAAAAATGCGAAAAACTGCATTCACATACAGGTGTATATTTTTGGCGATGATGAAACCGGCCATAGCATTGCCAATGCATTGATTGAAGCAAGCACCCGTGGCGTGCAGGTATATTTATTGGTTGATGGATACGCATCATCGCTGCCAAAAGAATTTATTCAGCAGCTAACGAATGCGGGTATCCATTTTCGATTT
Organism: Chitinophagales bacterium; assembly: GCA_031425835.1. Taxonomy (GTDB): domain Bacteria; phylum Bacteroidota; class Bacteroidia; order Chitinophagales; family Chitinophagaceae; genus Flavisolibacter. Next base: position 1,073 of record JANPKD010000017.1, on the reverse strand, counting down.
TTTGAACCCGTGTTCCGCAGCAGGCATTTTTATTTTGGACGCCGCCTGCACCATAAAGTGATTGTGATTGATGAAAGCATTGCGCTGGTTGGGGGCTTAAATTTAGCAGACAGGTATAACGACATGCCCAATGAAAAAGCATGGATGGATATGGCGTTGCAGGTAGATGGCGGGGCAGCGCTGGAACTACAACAGGTATGCAACGAATTGTGGAAGAAAAAAATTTACATCCCCTTTACACGCAAAAAAAACGGACAGCAAATTACCGAAGCAGGCGCTAAGGAAGACGATTGCCTGGTGCGCATCCGGCGAAACGATTGGGTAATGGGCAAAGAACAAATTTGGAAAAGCTATGCCGAATTGTTCCGAAAATCATCAAAGAACATTACCATCATGTGCGCCTATTTTTTACCCGGCAGCACCTACAAACAAATTTTAAAAAACGCGGTGCGCAGGGGTGTGGAAGTAACAGTGATTCTTGCCGGCCAGTCGGATATCAAAATTGCAAAAAATGCCGAACGTTATTTGTACCGCTGGATGCTGCGCAACGGCATTAAAATTTACGAATACCAACCAACGGTGCTGCATGCAAAAGTTGCGGTGGCTGATGATAGCTGGCTAACCGTTGGCTCATATAACATCAACGACATTAGCGCTTATGCCAGCATTGAACTGAATTTGGAAGTAAAAAACAAACCACTGGCGGAGGAATTGGCCACTGAACTAATGCGAATTATTACAGAAGACAGTGTGCACATCAGCCCCGAAAAACAGCTTTCTATTTTTTCGTTCACGCATATCAAACAAATGCTGTCGTATTACACAATACGCGTAATGCTTAAACTAAGTACTTTTTATTTCAGACAGCATGAGTGACGGCAAGTGCAAAGTCAAAAGTCAAGAGTTCAAAGTCGAAAGTCAAGAGTTCAAAATTGTCAATGCCTAAAAAACGTTGACCGTTTTCAAATTGGTTTTTGTGTATTTGTTTTTTCATTTTACGTAAAAATAATTACAGTGCTTTTTGAAGTGTTGATTTGGGTGCTTTCAGAATCTTCATACCTGAGTGAATCGTA
>JANPKD010000016.1:0-11554 GCA_031425835.1 Chitinophagales bacterium | reverse complement strand
AAACGTTGACGGTATCAAATTTCTAAATCACCAAGGTGGCTGCGGTGGCATAAGGCAAGATGCGGCTATACTAAGTAAACTGCTTGTAGCTTATGCCGATCATCCAAATGTTGCAGGCATTACGGTGTTAAGTTTGGGTTGTCAAAATCTCCAGGTGAGTGATTTTGAAAGAGATTTAATAGAACGCAATCCAAAATTTAATAAGCCGCTTTTCATTTTTGAACAACAGCAATCGCAAAGCGAAGAACAACTCATTGGTGAAGCAATCAAAAAAACTTTTGAAGGCCTGATTGAAATAAATAAAATTGAAAGAACACCTGCGTCGCTTGATAAATTAACTGTAGGAGTAAAGTGCGGCGGCAGCGATGGTTTCAGTGGCATATCGGCTAATCCTTCTGTTGGATATTGTTCCGATTTATTAGTGGCCCTCGGTGCAAAAGTTTTGTTGGCAGAGTTTCCCGAATTATGTGGCGTTGAACAAGAGTTGATAGATCGTTCGGTCAGCGAAACGGTTGCCAATAAATTTATTCACCTAATGCACAGCTACGAAGAAATTGTTGCAAGAGTAGGTTCGGGTTTTCACATGAATCCATCGCCGGGAAATATAAAAGATGGATTGATAACCGATGCCATGAAGAGTGCCGGTGCTGCAAAAAAAGGTGGCACATCACCCGTGGTTGATGTGCTGGATTACACCGAGCCTGCCACAAAACCCGGATTGAATTTAGTATGCACACCAGGTAATGATGTTGAAGCCACTACAGGTAAAGCTGCTTCCGGCGCAACCTTAATTTTATTTACAACTGGTCTTGGAACACCAACAGGAAATCCTGTTTGTCCTACCATAAAAGTTGCCACCAATTCAAAACTGGCAAACAGAATGAGCGACATTATTGATATTGATACCGGTGGCATAATCGATGGCGAAAAAACGATTGAACAAATGGGTGAAGAGATTTTGGAGTACTGCATTCGTGTAGCAAGCGGCGAAAAAATACCGAAAGCTGTGTTACTAAACCAGGATGATTTTATACCGTGGAAAAGAGGAGTGAGTTTGTGAGAGCCCCCTGTCCCCCGGTGGGAGGATTTAGGTCGAAACCATTTTTATTTTTTCAGTCTTTGTTACAGCAAAATGATTTTTAAGAACTCAACAAATTATGAGCAACAACTTTCTAAATAATAACTTTCTCCTGCAAACAAAAACGGCACAGCAACTCTATCACGATTTTGCAAAGCAAATGCCCATTATTGATTACCATAACCACCTGCCACCTGATCAAATTGCCAATGATATAAATTTTGAAAACATTACGCAGGCATGGCTCTATGGCGATCATTATAAATGGCGGGCCATGCGTACCAATGGCATTGATGAAAGCTATTGCACCGGCAATAAAACCGACGAAGAAAAATTTCATCAATGGGCAGCCACTGTTCCATATACTTTACGCAATCCATTATATCACTGGACGCATTTGGAACTGCAACGCTACTTCGATGTGCAGGACGTGTTGAATGTAAACTCGGCGCAAAAAATTTACGAAGAGTGCTCCACAAAATTGCAAACAAAAGAATTTTCCATTCGCAACCTGCTGCGCAAAATGAATGTAAAAGTTGTTTGCACTACCGATGATCCTACCGATAATTTGGAGCATCATCAAACAATAAAAAACAGCGACTTCGAAATAAAAGTATTGCCTGCATTCAGGCCCGATAAAGCAATGAATGTAGATGATCCTTTGTCCTTCAATACTTATTTAATAAAGCTTGAGGAAGCCAGTAACACCATCATTGATTCTTATAAAAACTTTCTTGTAGCATTAAAAAATCGCCACGATTTTTTCGCCAACATGGGTTGCTCAGTTTCCGATCATGGATTGGAACAGGTATATGCAGAAGATTATACCGACATTGAAATAAAAAATGCTTTCAATAAAATTCGCTCAGGCAAACAACTTTCAACAGAAGAAAATTTAAAATTCAAATCGGCAATGCTGCACACTTTTTCATTGTGGGATCATGAAAAAGGCTGGGTGCAGCAATATCATTTAGGTGCATTGCGCAATAACAATGCAAGAAGATTATCGGAGTTAGGTGCTGATACCGGTTGGGATTCCATCGGTGATTTTTCGCAGGCAAAATCACTTTCAAAATTTTTAAACCGCCTGGACAGCACAAACCAATTGACAAAAACAATTCTGTACAACCTCAATCCCGCCGACAATGAATTGATGGCCACCATGACGGGCAACTTTAACGATGGTACCACCCCAGGCAAAGTACAATGGGGAAGTGGCTGGTGGTTTTTAGATCAAAAAGATGGAATGATCAAACAAATAAACGCTTTGTCGAACATGGGTTTGCTGAGCCGCTTTATTGGCATGCTTACCGACAGCCGAAGTTTTTTATCTTTCCCGCGCCACGAATATTTCAGAAGAATTTTGTGCAATCTATTTGGCAGCGAAATAGAAGGCGGCGAGTTGCCAAATGATATTGCGTGGACAGGAAAAATCGTCCAGGATATTTGCTACAACAACGCTAACAATTATTTTGGATGGCATGAGTAAATGGAGGAACACGGATAACACAGATAGAACTGATGAAAACGGATTTTTTCTGCTCCGCTGCAACAAGTGCTTAGTAGCAAACAAAAAAAATCTGCGTGCCAGATTCATTCGTGACCATTCGTGGCAACATAAAAATAATTCAGTTCAATAAAAAATATCCATGTCAATCCATCCCATCCGTGTCATCCGTGTTCAAAAAATTCGTGTTCCAAAAAAATCAAAATATAAATCAAAATAAACCATGTCAAAAAAAGTTGTCACCCTCGGCGAAATAATGCTTCGGTTATCCACTCCCGACTTTAAAAGATTTGTACAAGCCGACAGTTTTGATATAACCTATGGCGGCGGCGAAGCCAACGTAGCAGCCGCATTGTGTAACTATGGATTGAACGGAACTTTTGTAAGCAAAGTGCCCAACAATGCCATCGGTCAATCGGCCATCAATCATTTGCGTCGCTATGGTGTTGACACACAATTTGTAGCCCGTGGAGGCGAACGACTTGGTATTTATTTTTTAGAAACAGGAGCTTCCATGCGGGCCTCGCAGGTAATTTATGATCGTGCCGGTGCTTCCATTGCCGATGTGGATGCCAGCGAGTTTGATTTTGATAAAATTTTTGAAGGTGCCGATTGGTTTCATACCACAGGCATAACACCGGCGCTCAGTGATAAAGCCGCAGCGTTAACCGAAGCAGCATTAAAAGCCGCTAAAGCAAAAGGTATTACCACCAGTATTGATTTGAACTACCGCAAAAAATTATGGACAAAAGATAAAGCCCGGGAAGTAATGAGTCGGCTTTGCCAGTATGTTGATGTGTGTATTGGCAACGAAGAAGACGCCGACACAACACTCGGTTTTAAAGCCGCCAACACCGACGTTACAAAAGGCGAATTAAACCTCGATGGCTTCAAAGATGTGTTCAAACAAATGAAAGAAAAATTCGGCTTCAAATACATTGCATCATCGCTGCGTGAAAGCCATAGTGCAAGCGATAATGGCTGGAGTGCATTGGTGTACGATGGCAACGAATTTTATCACACACGTCAGTACGAAGTGCGAATTGTTGACCGTGTTGGCAGTGGCGATTCGTTCGCCAGCGGATTTATTTATGGCCTCGTAACCGGTATGTCGTTAAAAGATTCGGCGGAGTTTGGCGTTGCGGCAAGTGCCATCAAACACACCATTCCCGGCGATTTAAATCATGCAACCTTAAGCGATGTAAAAGATTTAATGAAAGGCGATGCAAGTGGGAGAGTGCAGAGATAATTATGTAGTGAGCAGCATTGCTACTATGAAGCTTTTGTTGCGTCGCACTCTTGTACACCAACAATTCTATTCAGCATTTTCGAAAAGTCGATATTCAATTCAACATTTTTAAAACCAAAGTTCTTACACCACATAAGAAAAGTACAATCACAAAAGAAAACCCTTTGTGTTCCTTTGTGTCTTCGATCCCGAAGTCTCGGAATGTGTGGTAAAAAAAAGATTAAAATCAACTACTAAAAATGATAATTGACACAATACAAAACGCCTCCAAATATTTTTCTGTACATCCATTATTTAAAGCAGCATTTGAATTTATCAACCAAACAAATTTGCAATCGTCTCCCGATGGGAAAGAAGATATTTCCACAGGATTAAAAGCTATTTTCAGCAACGGGCCCGGCAAAACAAAAGTAGCCAGCGTTTCCAAATTTGAATGCCATAATCAAAACATTGACATACAGCTTTGCATTAACGGCACCGAAACTTTTGGCTGGAAGCCAAGAGAAAATTGTACATCACCCAATGGTGATTACAACACCGAAAAAGACGTACAGTTTTACAATGATGCACCTGATATGTTTTTCCAATTAACCAACAATCAGTTCGTAATCTTTTTTCCTGAAGATGTACATGCACCAATGATAGGCGAGGGTAAGATAAAAAAATTGGTGATTAAAGTAAAAATCTAATGAATTGCCACAGGATTTATCCTGTGGACTAAAATAAAACAAACACGTAAATGGGCTTTAGCCAAAAAAAATAGTACAGTAAAAATTTAGAAATGAATACAACCCAACAAGTAACCGACACAATTATTTCACAAGGCATTTTACCTCTCTATTTTAACGCCAGCGAAACCGTAAGCGTAGAAGTATTACGTGCCTTATACCGTGCCGGCGTAAAAGCAATTGAATATACCAACCGTGGGGCTGAAGCACTAGCCAATTTTACAAAAATGGTGGAAGTGCGCAATGCCGAAATGCCCGGGCTGATGATGGGTGTTGGCACAATTAAAAATGTAGCGCAGGCCGAAGATTATTTAAAAGCCGGTGCCGATTTTTTAGTAAGTCCGGGTTATGTACCCGAAGTAGCAGCATACGCTGTTACCAAAAATATTTTTTATGCACCCGGCTGCATGACACCCGGAGAAATTATTGCAGCCGAAAATGCAGGTATCAAATTCATCAAACTTTTTCCCGGTAATTTATTGGGCCCCGAATTTTTATCAGGCATTAAAGACATTTTTCCTGGGCTAAAATTTATGCCCACCGGCGGTGTTGACACCACCAAAGAAAATATTGCAGGCTGGTTTAAAGCCGGCGTTTGCGCCGTGGGCATGGGCAGTAAATTAATCAGCAAGCAATTAATGGAAGCAAAGGATTATGTTGCCATTGAAACGGAAACAAAAAAAGTGCTTGAGTTAATTCAAACCATAAAAAAATAACCGCTCCATCATTAACGATTGCTTGGGAAAAAATGAATGGAACACAACCAGTACAAACATGCAACAATCCTTAGGCAAATACAGGTGGACGATTTGTGCCCTTCTATTTTTTGCCACCACGGTTAATTATTTAGACCGCCAGGTGTTGAGTTTATTGCAACCGTACCTGGCCGAAAAATTCAGCTGGACCAATACCGACTATGCAAACATCACTGCTGTGTTTCAATTTGGCTATGCACTTTCCATGTTGTTTGCAGGCCGCATCATTGATAAACTGGGTACAAAAAAAGGATATGCCTGGGCCATTATTATTTGGTCGCTAGCCGCAATGGTGCATGCGTTAGCCATACCAATTGGTGAAAGCATTTCCGTTTTTTTAGGTTGGTTTGGCATAGCTGGATTTTCCATTTCTGTTTTGGGTTTTATGTTTTCACGTGCGGTTCTTGCCTTTGGCGAAGCGGGCAATTTTCCGGCGGCCATAAAAGCAACGGCGGAATACTTTCCCAAAAAAGAACGGTCGTTTGCTACGGGTATTTTTAACTCCGGCTCAAATGTAGGCGCCATACTTGCACCGCTCACCGTGCCATGGATTTTAATCAACTGGGGCTGGGAATGGGCGTTTATAATTATGGGGTTAATAGGTTTTGTATGGTTGATTTTCTGGCTTCTTTATTACGATAAGCTTGATGAACAAAAAAAGATTTCGCCAGAGGAACGGGCTTATATAAAATCGGATGATGAAGGCGAAATTGTAACGCAGCGTGTGGCTGCGGAAAATAAAGTATCGTGGTTTAAATTACTTGGCTATAAACAAACCTGGGCATTTGCTTTCGGAAAATTTATGACGGACGGCGTGTGGTGGTTCTTTTTATTTTGGTTGCCGGCGTATTTAAAAGTGCAATATGGCATCGTGGGCAAAGAAGTGATGTTACCTCTTTCACTTTTATACACCATTGCAATGGTGGGCAGTATTGCCGGTGGTTGGTTTCCCATGTATTTTATCAAGAAAGGCCATAAGGTTTATGATGCCCGCATGAAGGCGATGTTGCTGATAGCTTTTATTCCATTGGTTATATTATTGGCGCAACCGCTTGGCGAAATCAGTTTTTGGTTCCCGGTGATTCTTATTGGTATTGGCGCCTCGGCGCATCAGGCGTGGAGTGCAAATATTTTTACAACGGTATCTGATATGTTTCCAAAAAATGCGGTGGGTTCAGTGGTTGGCATTGGCGGTATGGCCGGTGGTATTGGTGGTGTGGTTACATCAAAATTAGGTGGTGCATTGTTCGATCATTACAAAGCATTGGGCCATATCCAAACCGGTTACACCATTATGTTTTCAATCTGTGCAGTAGCTTATTTAATTGCGTGGATGGTAATGAAAAGCCTCGTGCCTAAGTATAAACCTATCACTGATTTGTAAGGGGCTTCGCGGGGTTTTCTTCATTCAATAATAGAATATTTCACCAACAAACATTTTGCTGCGGTTGTAGTTATCACTAACATTTCAAACTATCAATGGAAAATTTTTCACTACACAACAAGGTAATTATTGTAACCGGTGGCACCGGTATTTTGGGTCATGCATTTATTGAGGCAATTGTTGCAGCAGGGGGCAGCGTTGGTATTTTGGGTAGAAATGAGAACATTGCCAATGAACGTGCGGCGGCTATAAATGCAGGCGGCGGTAATGCACTTGCATTGGTGGCCGATGTGTTGAATGAAGAACAACTGATTGCTGCAAAAGAAAAAGCACTAAAACATTTTGGCAAAATTGACGGACTGGTAAACGCCGCCGGTGGTAACATGCCCGAAGGTGTATTGCAACCCACCGACGATATTTTTAGCATGAAGATGGAGGGCATGAAAAAAGTGCTGGACATAAACCTTTGGGGCACGTTGTTACCTACTCAAATTTTTGGCGAAGCCATTGCCAAAAACGGCCGTGGCAGCATCGTCAACATTTCATCAATGAATTCGAAAAGAGCTATTACAAAAGTGTTGGGTTACAATATGGGCAAAGCAGCGGTTGATTGTTACACGCAATGGTTTGCTGTTGAATTAGCCAACCGGTATGGCGATAAAATAAGGATGAACGCACTGGCTCCCGGGTTCTTTCTCACCGAACAAAATAGAAACCTGCTCACAAAACCCGAAGGTGGATTTACACCGAGAGGAGAAGCCGTAATCAATCAAACGCCATTCAAACGTTTTGGAAATCCCAATGAATTAAAAGGCGCATTGGTTTGGTTGCTGAGCGACGCCTCGCAATTTGTAACCGGTGCCATGATTTGTGTTGATGGTGGGTTTAGTGTTTTTGGCGGGGTGTAATTGAAGTTTACAACCCCGAAGCTTCGGGGCACAAGTTCACAAGTTGACGAGTCTGCCAATTCACGAGTTCACCACTCACCATTCACAACTCACCATGACAATTCAACAAAAACAATACGGCATTTTTTCCCTCCCTGTGATTGTTGGTGCACTTGGGTTCTTTGTTGACATCTACGACCTCCTGCTTTTTAGTATTGTACGCAAATCGAGCTTTGCCGATTTGGGTGTAGCCCCCGCCGATATGAAAACCATTGGCGAAAACATTATTAGCTGGCAAATGATTGGGCTTACCATTGGGGGTATTGCCTGGGGCATATTGGGTGATAAAAAAGGCAGAAAGAGTGTGCTGTTTGGATCCATCTTGTTGTACTCTCTGGCTACAATTGCAAATGGTTTTGTAACCAATATTGATCAATACACCTGGCTGCGTTTTATTGCCGGCCTCGGCCTTGCCGGCGAACTAGGTGCAAGCATTACCCTTACCAGCGAACTACTACCAAAAGAAAAAAGAGGAATAGCTGCAGCAATCATTGCAACCAGTGGTGTAATGGGTACCATTGCCGCATATTTCGTACATAAGTTAAGCGGAGAAAACTGGCGGCTTTGTTATTTTATTGGTGGTGCCATGGGGCTTGCATTACTGCTGTTACGGGTGAGTGTGCTCGAAAGCCGTATGTACGAAAGCATCAAACAGGTTGATGTTAAAATGGGTAATTTTTTAATGATACTCAATAACCGTGAGCGACTTTTTCGTTACCTGCGCAGCATATTAATTGGCCTGCCGGTTTGGTATATCATTGGTGTGCTTATTACTTTTTCCGATGAATTTGCAAAGCAATTCAACATCACCAACTTCGATCAGCCCACTGCATTAATGCTGCAGTACGTGGCCTTAGCCGGTGGCGATATGACCGCCGGCTTTCTAAGCAACTACATCAAAAGCCGTAAAAAAACTCTGCTCATTTTTTACGCCATCACTTCTATTTTTCTTTTTTTATTTTTTGTTTTAAAGGGTGGGGGCAATGCCACCAATATGTATCTTATTTGTATGGGCCTGGGTTTTGGCAGCGGCATTTCGGTACTGTACATTACCATGAGTGCCGAGCAATTTGGTACTAACCTGCGGGCCACTGCTGCCATCTCAATTCCTAACCTGGTACGTGGTTGCCTTCCACTGCTCCTGCTCTTATTTCAATTTTTGCGGAGCCAAAAGGTTTTTGATGATTATATTACTGCTGCATGGGTGACGGGTATTATCGTAATGAGTATTGGTTTGCTTTCGGTACTGCATACCACAGAATCTTTTGGAAGAGAATTGGACTTTGTGGAACGCTAACTTTTACCTGGCCGTTGGAAGTGACGGTGTGCAGAAATTTTAGCTGAATTCATCAGGCATCAACAGTATATATGTTCATGAACAAAAAAGGCAAGATAACCGCAACGATAAGTTTTGCTATTGGAATGGCTATTTTTTTTGCGGTGAAAGACTTGCTTCCCTTCGAAGGTCAAACAACCACAATTGTTATTAAATCCATCATTTCGGGATTGATAGCCGGCATTGTTGCCGGTGCCGTATTTGGTTTGCTGATTGGTGTTTTTTCCAAAACGAAACCGGTACCCAAGTCCGTACTGGTGGTGCTTAATTTTGGTGAAGAAATTATTCACCAAACCAACGCTAATCATTGCACGAAATGGGAAGGGGTTGGTGGCAGGCTTTATCTCACCCGGCAGCGGGTCATTTTTAAATCGAACAAATTCAACATCAGGGTACGCCAGTTTTCCATTTCATTAGCTGAGATAAAAAATGTTAGCCAGTATAGAACCCTGGGCATAATCAATAATGGGTTAATGCTTGAAACAACCAGTGATGGAACGGAAAAATTTATTGTTGCCGATGCTGACCAGTGGATTTTTTATTTACAACAACACCAGATACAGACTAATCTTAAACAAACAATTTAACAACCTAAACGATTGCATGTCAACTAACCTCTCCTCCACAACATCTGCCACCGGCGGAAAAAATATTTTTGGCATCTCACTTACTGCCGCATTAGCCGGGTTTATTTTTGGTTTTGATACCGTTGTTATTTCCGGTGCCAATCAGCCGATAAAAGACTTGTGGCATACCACCGAAATATCGCCCTGGTTTCATGGCTTTTTCATTATGTCGATGGCTTTGTGGGGTACAGTTATTGGCGCAATATTCGGAGGCAAACCCACACAGTATTACGGCCGAAAAAAAACATTGTTATGGATAGGCATTTTATTTAGCCTGTCGGCAATCGGGTCGGCCTTTGCTCCGGACCCGTATTCATTTTCATTTTTTAGATTCATTGGCGGCCTTGGTATAGGGGTATCATCGGTGGCGGCGCCAATCTACATTTCCGAAATATCAACAGCAAAATCAAGGGGGCGGCTGGTAGCTATGTACCAATTCAATATCGTGTTTGGAATTTTTATTGCCTTTTTTTCTAACTACCTGCTGCAAGGTGTTGGTGGCAGCAGCGATTGGCGATGGATGTTGGGTGTGATGGCTATCCCGTCACTTATTTACACGCTAATGGTGTTGCGTATTCCCGAAAGTCCGCGGTGGTTATTAACCGCAAAAAATGATGTACACGGCGCAAAAAACACGTTGCATAAATTAGGCGTTGCCGATGTGGATGCGGAGGTGAATGCAATTTTGGAAAGTCATGAACAACAGACGGCAAACAATTATTCGGCAAACTTGTTCGCTCCACGATACAGCAGATTAGTCGGCCTTGCTTTTCTACTGGCATTCTTCAACCAGCTATCAGGCATCAATTTCATTTTATACTACGCTCCCGAAATTTTGGAGAAGGCGGGCCTGGCAACTGCCGACTCTTTAAAAAACTCAATCTTCATAGGTGGCACTAATTTAATTTTCACATTTGTTGGTTTGTATTTAATTGACAGGCTTGGCCGAAGAACACTCCTGCTACTCGGCTCTGTTGGTTATATACTTAGTCTTGCACTAGTGGCGTATGCATTTAAAACCAGTGCCAGCCCCTCATTTTTACTGATCTTTTTGCTGATGTTTATCGCCTCGCATGCCATTGGGCAGGGTGCGGTAATCTGGGTTTATCTGTCCGAAATTTTTCCCAACAACATTCGTAATAAAGGAGCCGCGTTTGGCAGTAGTGTGCACTGGGTTTTTGCAGCCATTATTACACTAATTACCCCCGTGTTCTTAGATAAAGACACTGGCATTTACAAAGAAAACCCCTGGCCCATCTTTGCTTTTTTTGCCTTTATGATGGCATTGCAATTAGTTTGGGTATTTTTTAAAGTACGCGAAACAAAAGGTGTGTCGCTGGAGGAGTTGGAGAAAAAATTAGTAAAAGAGTAGGGCAAAAAAAATAGACAAGCTGAAAAAATTCGACTTGTCTATTCTTGGTGACCCGGATTGGATGACATTAATCCCCACCCCTGCTGCCTTTCAGCTTACACGGCTTTGTAAATGGCTATTGTTCTTTATAAATCTTTCGACTTAATTCTTTAAAAGTTTTTGCATCAAACAGCAGTAGTTGAACAAAATTACCGGCCTCGCTCCGTTGCCAATTCAACCAAAAAATTTTGGTTGGATCGTTCATTTGAATGAGGTAATCATCGGCATCACTACTTGTGCTGATTTTAATAAACGTTAGTTTTTTGCAAGCAATTTTTGCACTCTTCGTGTAATACGGCTGGTAACCTAAATAACGGCCTGTCGAGGAATTCTCTTCGCACAAAGTAAAATATTCACTTTTGTCGGTTACTCGCAGCGCGGCACCATCGTAATCAGCTCTCACGAATTTCAAACCATCCGGGCAAGCCTTGCACTGTCCGTATATGCTATTGGTAATAATGAGCAGCAGTGCTGCGAAAATTGTCTGTTTCATAGATGGCTAGTCATTTTTGTAAACTAATACATATTTATAA
>JANPKD010000015.1:0-5271 GCA_031425835.1 Chitinophagales bacterium | reverse complement strand
TATGTGGCCTCACTTCGTTATAGTTTCTTACTGCTCTTTTGGTCATTGCCACTAACTGTTCAAAACTTTGTGGAGCATATCCTTTTAAGTATTGGTTTTTAATGGTACCATTTATTCTTTCTGCATTGGGATTATCATAAGCCATCTCGCCCATGCTGTTTTTCATTTGTCTTTCAGATGTTAGTTTTAAAAACTCTTTGCAGTAATACTGTCCGCCACCATCGGAGTGAAAGATTAATCCTTCTCCAGGTTTTCGTTGCTTAAGTGCCATTCTTACAGCGGGCAATGTAGTATCGTTGGTTAAAAGTCTTTTGCTTACGCTGTATCCAACAACCACTCTCGAGTACAAGTCCATCACAAATGTCAGATAGTAAAACCGTTCTCCAATATTATAGTAAGTAATGTCACTGACCCACACCTGGTTAATAGCTGTAAACTCCCGAAGGGTAATTAGATTGGGAAAACGAATCACTCCCGTACTATCGGTTGTCCTTTTAAATGCAGGCTTTCTTTCAAGCTTCAATCCATTGGCGAAGCAAAGCTGTTCAAACGCATCTCTGCCAATGCCTTCTGGTTTAAGTATCTCGTATAAGACGCGGGCCGACACGCCAGGATGTTCCTGCCTCAGCTCAAAGACTAATGGCAACAGCAGGTAATGCTGTTCCTGGTGCCTGAGTTGTCTATCCATCCGCTGATGAAAAGACTGTTTGCTGATGCTTTTATATCTGTATATCTCGTTCATTTTGTAGCCGTGCTTTTGTCTGTTTTGCCAAAACCAGAGGAAGGCTTGCCACTCTGTTTTTTTTTAAAGTCCACACTATATTGTTCAGAAGCAATCTGCATTTGTTTGCTCAAAAAATCAATTTCAAATTGCTTTTGACCCAATAGCTGTTCCAACTGTGTAACATGGTCCTGCAGGGCTTTGATACGGGTTGTGTCGCTTTTAGCCTCTACAACCAGCTTGACCGATTTTTTTCTCATCACTGAAAATTTATAAATCCATCTGTAAACAGACGTGTAGCTAACCTCGTAGGTTTTACAAATCTCTGATACAGATGTTATACGCCTTTCAATCTCTCCCACTTTTTTGCGCTTGAAATCTTCACTGAAATACCTCGTCGTCCGTAGTAAAGGTTTCCCTACTAAATTTGCTCTTGTTGCCATAATCAACGGTTTTTGAAGTTTTGTAAACTCAAAAACGGTCAACGTATTTCAGGCAAGGACACAGCTCCACTTAAAACTTAAAACACTTAACCATCCTCTCCTTCCCCTGCATATCCTTCTTCACCTCAGTCTTTTTATAACCATTTTTTTCAAATAACGCCACAACTTCATTAGCAAGGTCTTCGTGAATTTCTAAATAAATGCTCCCGCCTTCGTGTAATTTTTCTCTTGCAAAAACTGCAATTGATTTATAAAAAATCAATGCATCATCGTTGGGTACAAACAAAGCATTGTGTGGTTCGTGGTTTACAACATTAGCGGCCATTGTTGTTTTATCTTTTTCGGGAATGTAGGGCGGGTTGCTTACGATGATATCAACGGCCGGCAATAATTTTTGCTGTTTTTCATCCAAAAAATCGACTGCCTGAAAATCTACACGAATATTCAACGCGGCGCCGTTTCTGCTTGCCACCGACAGTGCCGCTTCACTTACATCGCAGCCCCAAACTTCTGCTTTTGGCATAGCCTGTTTTAATGCCAGTGCTATACAACCGCTGCCTGTGCCTACGTCAATAACTTTTAATTCAGTGGTGGCATCCGCCTCGTTTTGGTTGCGGATAAAAACATCCTTGCCACTTTCTTTCATGTCATCAATAATCCACTGCACCAATTCTTCCGTTTCGGGTCGCGGTATTAAAACGGCGGTGTCAACATACAGTTCCATTCCATAAAAATGTGCCTTGTTTAAAATGTATTGAACGGGTTCGTTATCAAGCAAACGGTGTGTGCACATGGAAAGCAAACGGTTTTGCTCCGGTGTAAGCAATAAGTTTTTTTTTACCAGCCGCAAATTTTTTGCCGCTCCGGTAATTGCTTCCAGGATAAGTGCCGCAATACCAGAAGCCTCGCCAGGGCTATAAATTTTATTGAGATCGGTGCTTAGTTGTTTTTCCGCGTCGGCCCATTTCATGCCGCAAACTTATAGCATTGCCCTAATTTTGCGGCCCCAACCTTTGGCTTTATCATATTGAACTCCATTGATGAAATATACATGCAACGCTGTTTGCAATTGGCTGTACTTGCCAAAGGCTTTGTTGCACCCAACCCAATGGTAGGAGCGGTGCTGGTGTATAAAAATAAAATTATTGGCGAGGGCTATCACCAACAACATGGCGGCCCACATGCCGAAGTAAATTGCATCAACGCGGTGGCGGAAAAAGACCGACAATTTTTGGCGCAATCCAGCTTGTATGTTTCATTAGAACCCTGTGCTCATTTTGGAAAAACACCACCCTGTGCCGAATTCATTATCCAAAATAAAATTGCCAGGGTTGTAATTGGCTGCGCCGATCCGTACGTAGAGGTGAATGGCCTTGGTGTTGAAAAGTTGTTGGCGGCGGGGATTGAAGTACTACCAGGTGTTTTGGAAAAGCAATGCATTGAACTAAACAAACGTTTTTTTACATTTCATAGAAAGCAACGACCATTTATTATTTTGAAATGGGCGCAAACACAAAACGGTTTCATTGCCAGCGCTAATCAACAACGATTGTTTATTACCAATGAAATGACGAACCGGTTGGTACATAAATGGCGCAGCGAGGAATCAGCGATAATTGTTGGCACCAATACTGCCCTGCTCGATGATCCATCGCTTACCACGCGTTTGTGGCCGGGAAAAAATCCGTTGCGTTTGGTGGTGGATTTACAACTGCGTTTGCCCGATCATTTGCATATGTTCGATGGCCGGGTTCCTGCAATTGTGTTTAATACAAAAAAACACTCCGTAACAAACGCCTGGATGCAAGGTGACGGCAGCAAGGGTGTGGCATACTATAAAGTTGAGCAGGAAAAAAATCTGCCGCAGCAAATTGTTTCGGCGTTGTACTCCCTCGGCATTCAATCGTTAATTGTTGAAGGCGGCACACAATTGTTGCAATCATTCATCAATGAAAACCTGTGGGATGAGGCCAGGGTGATCACCAATACAAACCTGGTAACCGACAATGGCCCTGGTGTGCCGGTTTTAAAAAATCATCGGCCTATAAAAAAAGAAATAATTGCTACAGATGAAATTTCTGTTTATCACCCTATCATTCAACAACAATAATAATTTACTCAATTGCTTTATTTAATTGGCTCCATTATTTTTACTTCCTATCTCACACTGTCTTTTAAAATGGTGGAACGGTTCGGGATTCCTGTTTTCCAGGCAATTGTTTTTAATTACGTCACCTGCGTAGTCACCGGCATAGCCGTCAACAAGTCTTTTCCATTTTCGGCCGATACGCTGCAACAGCCCTGGTTAAAGTGGGCGGGCATAATGGGTTGTATGTTTATTGTGCTATTTAATGTTATTGGTATCACCACTCAAAAAATTGGTGTGGCTGTGGCGTCGGTGGCCAATAAATTATCATTGGTTATTCCCTTCGTGTTTTCCATTTGGTTGTATAACGAAGAGGCAACTGCACTAAAGTTAACCGGCATTGCCATTGCCATGGTTTCGGTTGTGTTAACCTGCTGGAAAGAAAGAAAATATGCCGATGGCTTGCATCCCACCAAAAGCAGCATTTTGATTTTATTACCTGCTGTAGTTTTTTTTGGCAGCGGTTTGTTAGATGCAATGGTGAAGTACGTAGAGCAAACTTATTTGAATGAAACCAACAATAATGCATACCTCATAGCATCGTTTGCCACGGCTGCCATCATTGGATTAATTATTTTGATTGGCCTGGTAGTTGGCGGCAAAACAAAATTTGACAAGCGCAGCATAATTGCAGGCATAGCCATAGGCATTCCTAACTATTTTTCCATCTGGTGCTTGGTAAAAGTGTTGAAACAAAATGAGGGCAACAGTTCGGCCATCATACCCATAAACAACATGGGCATTGTATTATTTAGCACTGTTACCGCTTGGTTTTTGTTCAAAGAAAAATTATCGGCCATAAACCTAGCGGGTATTTTACTTGCACTAGGTGCTATTGCACTCATTGCTTTTGGTTAGACTGGTTGTCGGAATGGAGTGAACGTGGATTACGAATTTCTGGTACTCTGCCCGACAATCCTCACAGAAGCATGGTGTTTTGCAGAGGTACAATTGACAAAAAAGTATTAATCCCACCGGCATTGGAGTAAAAATCTCTGTTACGCGAAAGCCTGGAACTACAAAGAAAAATGACCCATTACAACACAATTGAAAAAGAAGCGGTGGCGGAACACAAGGATCGTGGAAGCAGGTTTTTGGCCTATGCATTTCCAATGGTTACTACCCAAAATTTTAAAGATCGATTAAGGGCATTAAAAGAAGAACACCCAAAAGCGGCGCATCATTGTTTTGCGTACCGCATGGGTTTCGACGGAAATAATTTTCGTGCAAGCGATGATGGCGAGCCTTCGGGTTCGGCAGGCAAACCCATAATGGGTGTTATCGACAGCAGGGAATTATTGAATACAGCCGTTGTTGTGGTGCGTTATTTTGGTGGCACTTTGCTTGGTGTGCCGGGTTTAATTAATGCCTATAGAACAGTTGCCTCTTTTGCTTTACAACTAACACCCATCATACAAAGGCCGGTGCTGGTAAATTACGAGCTGAATTTTGACTACACCCTGATGAACGACGTGCAAACGTTGATAAAACGCTTTGGTTGTTTCATTATCACCAGCGAGATGCAACTGTTTTGCAGGATGATTATCGGCGTGCCGAAGATAGTTGAGGATGATTGTGTGGAGCGATTGAAGGAGATGTATGGGGTGGGATTGGAAAGGGTGATTTGATGTTGATGTGATTGCGTGTTATTGTAATCTGATTATTTCGTGAGCCCAAGTCAACCATCCTCGAGGGTCATTCAAACGAGTTGCGCGGATCAGTCGGGATACTAGAACCGAACCTCCACGATGAAAAAGGGCATTACCAGGATCCGAAATAAATCTTCCAAGCCAGCCCAAAAAGGTGGGACATAAAAAAACGATAATGTGGTAGAAAACAGTTGGTAAAAATCGCTACGATACATTACTGACAAGATTTTAAGCGGAAAGCATTGAAAGCGGTTTCAATGCTTTTTCTTTAGGGATGAAAAAAAGACAATAAAAAGTGCGCTGTTTGCAGCA
>JANPKD010000014.1:0-143189 GCA_031425835.1 Chitinophagales bacterium | reverse complement strand
GGTTTGGCACCTCGATGTCGGTTCGTCACATCCTGGGGCTGGAGAAGGTCCCAAGGGTTCGGCTGTTCGCCGATTAAAGTGGCACGTGAACTGGGTTCAGAACGTCGCAAGACAGTTCGGTCCCTATCTGTGGTGGGCGTTAGTAAATTGAGAGAACATGACCTTAGTACGAGAGGACCGGGTCGTACGTACCGCTGGTGTATCTGTTATGCCGCCAGGTGTAACGCAGAGTAGCTATGTACGGACAGGATAAACGCTGAAAGCATCTAAGCGTGAAACCTATCTCAAGATGAGTTTACTTTTAAGAGCCGTAGGAGACTACTACGTTGATAGGCTACAGGTGTAAAGCTAGTTAATAGCAAAGCCGAGTAGTACTAATTGCTCGTACGCTTTAATTTTTTTTTTAGCTCTCTCTAACTTCTATTTTCCAATATGTCACTTTATTTCAAGCTTGAAGTACTTAGTACTTAGACTTTACGCCTTGCAGTGTCCAGTCTTTGTACTCAAACTTAAGTACTACTTGTCTTATCTTTTTATGGTGGTTTTGCCGAGGGTGTTCACCTCTTCCCATCCCGAACAGAGAAGTTAAGCCCCTCATGGCCGATGGTACTGCACCAAAATGCGGGAGAGTAGGTAGCTGCCATATTTATTTAAAAAGCCTTTCAGTAATGAGAGGCTTTTTTGTTTTTGGTGATGAAGAAGCCCAGAGAATTAATCCGCCGACTGGCGGACGAGGGTGCTGCAGCTGCTAACTGTCGAGAAGAGTGGGTAGCTGCCATATTTATTTAAAAAGCCTTTCAGTAATGAGAGGCTTTTTTGTTTTTGGCGATGAAGAAGTCCAGAGAAGTAATCCGCCGACTGGCGGACGATGGAACTGCAGCTGCTAACTGTCGAAGAGAGTGGGTAGCTGCCATATTTATTTAAAAAGCCTTTTAGCAATCAGAGGCTTTTTTGTTTTTGGTATTAAAAGAGAGCAGAGAAGTAAATCCGCCAACTGGCGGACGATGGGTAGTGGATCCGCTAACTGTTGAAGTGAGTAGGTAGCTGACACATTTATTTCAAGCCCCTGTCAGCACTTAGAGGCATTTTTTACTTCGTTTATTCTAAGGGTGCAGCTCTGAAACAAAATGAATAGCTGCATCGCAGTTCTTATTATTTCCAATTCATTTATCAATCATCGCCTGCAGTTTTTCAAAAGGAAATTTCACTCCAACAATTTCGGCGATCTTTTTTAGCGGTACCAGGTCATCCCATGTAAACGATACTATAAAAAGCTGGGGTACATGTATGGGGAAATCCCTTCGAATGTATTGGGGGTTTTCAGTAACAAGTATTAATCCTCTCTCCGGATTGGTTTCAAACACCGAGGGACTTGAGTAATATTTCACTGCTACCATGGCAGTGGAATCAAGCCGTCCTTCACTCGTTGTTTTTTCCACTTCATCAATAAACTTTTTTAGTTCAACTACTTTATTCTTTTTTGCTTTTGTTACCTGTTCATCTCTTCGTTGCTCATCAGTTTGATAACCTGCCAAGTAATAATCAACATTGGCTTGTAATTTTTTTGCATCGTTGCCAAATTGTTTTTGAAACCGCTCCAGCTTTTCCTGTTTTTCTTTTGCCTGAACCTGGGTTGAACGCACTGGCATTTGTTCAAAATTTTTAATGATGCCGTCATGAAGTTTAGTGTGGTAAACAAGACAATAGTCGAGGTATTGTTTTCTAGTTACTGGAATGTATGGCAATACACCTTTACGGTGGATAAGCACCTGACGGGTATTGCGGCCTGGTTCGGGATGTGCAAACTCAATGCCATCGCTACTTGTTATTGGCGGCTTATACATTATTACGGGCAAACCGTTTATTGTCCAATCATCATCCTGTGCCACTTCTCCCAGTTGAACGTTTGCAATGATGTTGAGAGAAGTGCCGGTTTCGCCAGGGTAAGTAGGTATTAATGAATTGGTTTTGCCATGCTCACATTGCCAGGGAAAAAATAGAACATTGTAATAATAGTAAGTAAAATGAGGCAAATTCGAATAGTCAAATGTGAGGCTGCCATCATTAGTTTTATAGTACTTACGTTTTGCTCCAAAATAACTTTTGCCTGCCGTGCGATGCCACACTGCATCCACGCCGGTGGGCTGCGGATATATTTTCAAAAGCATTTCATGAACTTCATTCAGTCTGCGGGTTGTTTCTATGGTGTTGTGAGCAGCATTGTCTTTCGTCAAAATCCACCTGCCTTTTGTATTGTGTGCCATTGCATCAGTGCAGGTCATATCGGTTTTAATACTATTCTGGCCCCATCCAACTAGGAATGTACAGAGCAGGATATAGAAAATGATATGCTTTTTCATAAAATTATTTTACGAGCAGTTTATTGAAAAAACCTTTTTTTGCTGAACCCAAAGCATTCCAGCTCCAACGGCTGTCTATTCCAGATTCCACTGACTCAGCATCTTTTAAATTAGTGCCCTCGTTATTCAGTTGAAAATTAAATCCAACAAGATTTCCCAGCCTGTTGTATTCAAGAGAAAATTGTGAAGGGTTTTTTTTTTCAGGAGTTAAAGGCCCGGTATGCATGCCCGGGGCTATGTCCGGTTTGAAGCTGTAATTTTTTGTTCCCCCTCTCAAAGCTTGCTGTAGTGGACCGATAACATCGCGAAATGAGGGGTTTGCATTTTCTGCCGCACCCTTTGGCACATCCGTCTTTCTTTTCTTAATCCGTGGATTAGTTTTTTCGGTAATGGTATGGCACTTTAATTCAAAGTAAAAGCGTACAGGAGTAGCTATTCTTTTTAAATACACACACTCCACTTTTGTTTTTTTGTATGGCAGCAAATTCTCCAACCCCTGCGGCACATCGGGTCGGCTCTCGCAATAAGATTGGTATCTTGATTGAAATTTTTGTGCCTCATCTATCATATCCAACACTGCCGCATAAACGTCATTTTGAAATCGTCGTTTTCGGATTGTGTATTCGGTATTGGAGATCAAATAATAACTAAGATCATCAATAGTTTTAGGAGGGTCATCCAATCCAGAGTATAAACTTGTTTTTATCCACTCGGTGAGCTTTGGAGATTTTCTTATAAACTCATTCTGGATCAACTTTACGCCTCTTGAATATATTTCCTTTCGTTTGGCCAGGTAAGCGTTTAACCTTTGGTTGTACCAGGAGCAATCTAACTCTCCATCGCTCGTGCCTTCTCTTTGTAAAGCCTGATCAAGCCTTTGCATTGCGACCGTCACTTCGTTAAACCAAACCTCTTCGCAGTCATATCTTAGTGCGTTAATAGAATAGAGGTCATCTAATTCTCTATCCGGTTTTGTATAGGGTAACCATAATGCAGTCAAAATAAAAGGCGCCCCCGGGGAAGTATTCACTCCACACCTGCTTTGCATCTCAATGCAGGCAAGCTGAATTGACCTTGCCGCCAACAGATAA
Organism: Chitinophagales bacterium; assembly: GCA_031425835.1. GTDB lineage: Bacteria > Bacteroidota > Bacteroidia > Chitinophagales > Chitinophagaceae > Flavisolibacter. Next base: position 139,738 of record JANPKD010000014.1, on the reverse strand, counting down.
GCAGGCGAGTTATGCGCTTCAAGAAATTCGTGCCTGTAAGACGAATCCTGACTTATTTTTTCATCCCGTGTTTTAAGTTTTTGATTTAAAGTTTCATTTTCATCACTTAGGTTATTAGCAAAGGCTGTAACTCCATTCAGGTATCTCTGCATCGCATACGCATTTCCCTCGTCAGCAATACTAGATTGTATTTTATCGGGGTTCCATGATTTTATTAAGGGTATTAAGCCAAACGGATCTTCCTGTATTGGATAATTCAACGCGGGCAAATCTGCAAACTTTACATTATAACCCAACCTGGCAAGCCGGGCATCTTTTTCAGGATCGTAGCTTCCTTTTAATGAAGCTTGTAAAAAGGATATTGCTTTCTCTTTATCACCCTCAGCCTCGTAGATAGTTGAAAGCGTACTATTGGCCATTGAATGATTGGAATACAAAAGCGTTGCGCTATCCAAATTCCTTTTTGCATTTTCCATATCGCCCAATCCAAACCAAGCCTGGCCAAGGTTGTTTTTTATTGTACTGTTACCTGGATAATTATTATCCAGATACAGAAGAATGGGCAATGCTGCTTGTTCGCCTCCCGTTGCAATCAGAAAAGAAGCATAGTTATTTAAGTTATCGGAGTTCGATAGATCCTCTATGCAAACTTTGCCTATGATGAACAAAGCCTTTTCCCAATGACCAAGCATCCAGTATCCTGTTGCTGCATTCCCAGTAACAACTACAGATTTATGTTCTTCTTTTATTTCACTAAACATTTTCAGAGCCTCTGTTCGTTCTACTGCCGGTATCGTCTTTTCTATTTGTGCGTGAACGCTTTTTAGGAACACTGCAAGTTCCGGAGCTGTGAGAATTTTTTTCGGGAGCATGCTGAGGCGGGCAATGTCTTTCTTTGGTACCAACGCTTCTTCTTCACCTGCCTGCTGAAATGTTTTTTCAGAAACACCTGATAGGCTTTTATTCACTCCACCCATCATCGTCACCTGCTTTTTCAACATTGCAATTTGCCCTCGCAGGTCTTTAATTGTTGCTTCATCTTCTTTATTTCTGATTGCTTCTGCCAATTGTTTTTCCAGGTCAGCAATCTGTTTGTTCAATTCATTTATCGCTTCTGCCATTTGTGCCTGCATTTGATTTTTTGCAGGCTTCTGTGTTTTTAAAGGGGCTTGCGATAAAGCAGGCTGTATAAAAAGTAAAACAAGCAGTAGCACAGGAAAGATTCGCATGGCTGAATATTTTTTCAATCAGATTTTTATAAACTCAACCCTTCTGTTATTGGCTTTACCGGCAGGCTTATCATTTTTATCAATCGGCTCACCTTCACCTTTGCCATCTGTTTCCATCCGGCTTTCATCAATGCCAAATTCTTTTGCTAATGATGCCTTCACCGATGCTGCACGGCGTTTCGATAAATCAAGATTGCTTGCGTCGTTTCCATCAGCATCAGTATGTCCAACAATTTTTACTTTCATGTCGGCATACTCTTTCAGCACATTTGCCATTTCTTTTATGGTACCGTAAGATTCTGGTTTGATGTTAGCGCTGTTGACATCAAATAAAATTCCGTGTGTTACCCATTTGTTTTGTGTAAGCATTTTGTTGCGGGTATCGGGTGCACCAACGGCCAGGCGAAGATTCCCAAAATAGAATGGAACAGTTTCGTCGGCATACAAAACATAGATAACAATGGCATTGAATTTTGCGTCCTTGACAATTGCTTTTGGTATATCCCATATTTTTTCCTGGTTTGCGTATAACCGAACCCTTTCTTTTTGCCTCCAGATGGATATGTGTGCGGGACTGCCGTGTTGTGCAAACAAATCTGAACCCACCTGGTTAGCAGCTTCAGATACTGAGTTCTTCCGGTTACTATAGCTCGATGAACCATTTGTTGGCGATTCTTTCGAACTGGGCGTGTAAAATTCAAAGGCAACATTGTTAGGCCCAAGGGTCCAATGTTGTGGTTGTGCCACATTATCTAATTGCGCCAATACAATCTTAAAAGAGGCACCTGCAAAAGGCAATCCATGGAGCACATCTAATTCCAGCGTAAAGTCTTCGGGATAGGTGTCTGTAAACTCAGGCACAACCACCCCGGGCTTGGTTAACATGAGCCATCTTTCGGTCCTTCCTTCTACCGTTACTATCTCTCCGGCTCCCGTGGTGTTCCATCCGGCAGGGAAGTCACCAATACTACCAGTTGAAAAATCTTCGAAGCCAATTACTTTTTCTCCGGGCACAAAATCGTATTTGCTGTAAGCTTTAAAACTTGCGGGAGCTGTTTCAGATTTAGCAACTTCGGTTGTTGTCTCGTCTTTCTTTGTTGTGTCGGTATTTTTATCCTTGCCGACATTGGGATTCATTGCATTATCCACTGTTTTATTTACGGCATTATCCACTTTGTTATTTGCATTGTTTTTTGCGCGGTCAGTAACTTTTTTCAGTATTTGGCCCTGGGCAAAAACGGAGAAACCAAGCAGGCTTGCAAGCAGGAGTATTTTTTTCATGACCGGGAAATTTTAGTGAGTAATAAATTCCGGGCCTTAGATCAAAAAAGAAAAGTTTATCGGCGGGTAGAAATGTAATTAAAAGGTACAACGTTTGGATAAAAAAACAAGTGGCAGTTTTACCAGCTACTGCTTACTGCCATACTACTAGTTATCGTGGAGGTTTTGTCTTGACATCTCCGCTTTATACCTGGCGTTTTCATAGGGCTCCGTTTGCTTGATCGTTCTGCTGCTGATATCCCTCACTGGTGTGTTTATTATTTTTTTTGTTCGCCTGAATGATAGGTTCGTGACGGGCAGGGGTAGGCCAGAGTTGTACTGCTCTTATTTTGCCATGCCTACTTCTTAAGTTGTTATGCACCCTGACTAACTGCAGCGAGTTTTTACCAACTAAAACTCATGCTCAAAAACAACCGGCGAGGCGCCGTCGGGGCTTTGGCTCCTCCTCCTTTGGGGGAGGCGGGGAGGGGGTGCCGCTCCTATCCCTCACGCAAACGCATTTTCAAAAGTACCATAACACTATCTGCTTTAGCTTAAATAGGTACACCGAAAAACGGTGAGTTGGCACACGTAAAAAAAGCCTTTCAGTAATGAGGGGCTTTTCTATTTTCATACCGCAAAATCAACGGCAACACAGCAAAGCAATATAAGCTTAACCCTAAGGCACGATATTCGCATAAATTTCAGCAACCCCAAACCAATTTCAGCAACGGAAATGCAAAAGAAAAAACAAGATCCGCAAGGCGACATTTTAGATATAATACCCCAGGCCATTTCCCGGGTTAAAAAAAATATTCTCGACCCATTTTTTTTAACCACCCATGCACTTGAAAATGAAAGCCTGCCATTGCGTTCCGAAATTTACACCGAACTGCAACTGGAGCAGCATGCAAAACTGCTGGCTAAAAAGCATACGCTCATTGAAAAACATCCCTCCGAACAATTATTGAAGCGACTTGCCGAGAACGAAGGCATTTTACTGGAAGTACATTCCATCTTAACCGAAAATGTAAAACAAAGCAACCGTATAGTGCCGGCAGCTGAATGGCTGCTCGATAATTTTTATTTGATAGAAGAGCAGGTGTACACGGCTAAACAACACTTACCCAAAGGTTACAGCAAGGCACTGCCGCAACTGTCGAAAGGTGTATCGGCCGGCCTGCCGCGGGTATATGATATTGTACTGGAAATTCTTTCGCATAGCGATGGGCATGTAAATATTAAAAGCCTCACCAGTTTTATCACGGCCTACCAAACAGTTACTTCTTTACAATTAGGCGAGCTATGGGCCATTCCCATTATGCTACGGCTTGCGTTGTTAGAAAACCTGCGCCGCCTGTCCATTCAAATTTCAATTGATATCACTAATAAATCTTTGGCCGAAGAATGGGCCGATCAACTGATTGAGGTAGTTGAAAAAGATCCGAAAAACCTGGTGCTGGTAATTGCAGATATGGCCCGCTCGGGGCCACCAATGGCCAGTTCTTTTGTTGCCGAACTTACCCGGCGCCTGCAGGAAAAAGGCAACGAGTTGGTACTTGCGCTTAGTTGGTTAGAGCAAACCTTATCAGAGAATGGGCAAACAACTGTTGAACTTATTCAGCAGGAAAATCAAAAGCAGGCCGCCGACCAGGTTTCTATCAGCAACAGTATTGGCAGCTTACGCTTTTTGAGTAATACGGACTGGAGGGAGTTTGTTGAACAAACAAATATTGTTGAACAAATTTTACGACAGGACCCCGCAGGTATTTATCCGCTCATGGATTTTCATACCAGGGATGAGTACCGCCACGTGGTGGAAAAAATTGCAAAAAACTGTGTGTTGCACGAAGAAGAAATTGCAGCCATAGCACTTGATTTAGCTAAAAAAGATTTTGAAATAAACAACGATGTCAGAACCGGGCACGTGGGTTATTTTTTGAAGGGCAGGGGTTTAAATAAAACTGAAAAACTTTCAAAAATAAAAATCTCAAAAAGAGAAGCCTGTAACCGTGTTGTAAATAAAGTCCCTCTTTTTACCTACGCCGGCAGCATCATTATTTTAACGGTGCTTATTTGCTGGGGCTTAACCGCAAAAGCGTACGCCGAAGAGTTCAGAGGTTGGCGACTTATACTCATTTCTGTAACTGCATTAATAGCCGGTAGTCAAATAGCGGTTTCCATCGTCAACTGGCTTATCTCCATCATGGCAAGGCCATCCCTACTGCCACGAATGGATTTTTCAAAAGGCATTCCTGGTGATTATAAATCAATGGTGGTAGTGCCCACACTGCTTAATAGCACTACCGATATTGAGCACCTGCTCGAAAACCTTGAAGTTCGTTTTCTGGCCAACAGAGATGCCAATCTTTCTTTTGCATTACTCACCGATTTTAAGGATGCAAAAGAACAAACCCAGCCCGAAGATGAACGGCTCATTCAATTTGCCATTAGCCGCATAATTGAATTAAATAAAAAATACCACCGCACAACCAACGATACTTTCTTTTTATTTCACCGCCCCCGCAAATGGAATAAGCACGATAAAATTTGGATGGGTTACGAACGCAAGAGAGGTAAGTTGGGCGATTTAAATGCGCTGATACAAGGTCGTGGCGAAGGTTTGTTTTCGCACATTATTGGCGATGCGGAAATTTACACAGCAACCAAATACATAATTACGCTCGACTCAGATACACAGTTGCCGCGGGATGCTGCCTGGAACATGGTGGGTACTATGGCACACCCACTTAACCACCCTGTGTACAGCGAAAAAAAACGAAGGGTAACGCAAGGCTACTCCATTTTGCAGCCTCGTGTGTCAAACAGTTTGGCTATTGGCAACAGCTCGTTTTATGCCCGCATTCATGGCAACGAACCGGGCACCGATCCATACACGAGAGCAGTGTCCGACATTTACCAGGACCTGTTCCAGGAAGGTTCTTTTATTGGAAAAGGAATTTATGATGTTGCTGCTTTTGAAAAAACATTAAAAGATCGGCTTCCCGAAAACGCCATTTTAAGTCACGATTTATTAGAAGGTGCTTATGCCCGTTCGGGATTGATTACCGATGTGCAGTTGTACGAAGAATATCCATCCAGCTATCTCTCCGACATGCAACGCCGCCACCGCTGGATACGTGGCGACTGGCAGATAGGGGCCTGGGTTTTACCGATTGTAGAAGGCCACGATAACAAGTTGCAAAAAAATCCACTTAGCATTTTATCTATTTGGAAAATTGCCGATAACATTCGCCGCAGCCTCGTACCCATTTCATTTATTATACTCCTCTTTATTGGCTGGCTAATTTCCGACAGTTCGTTTTTTTGGACGATGACCGTGTTGTCGATAATTTTTTTACCGGCACTCATCAACTTTGCCTGGCAAGTTTTGCGTGTACCGCAGGATGTGATTTTTGTACAGCACTTTATTTACTCCGCCCGTTCGTTTAGAGATAATCTTGCTCAAATAGTGATTGATTTTGTTTGTTTGCCCTACGAGGCATTCACTAATCTTGATGCAATACTCCGTAGCCTCTGGCGCATTTTTATTACAAGGCGTAACCTGTTGCAATGGAATCCATACAAGCCCCACACCGACGAGTCGCTGGCAGGGAGTTATAAAAAAATGTGGTTCGCCCCGTTTTTTGCATTCGCCGTTTTTGTTTACCTGGTTTTTACTTTTCCCATCACACTCATAACCGTACTGCCATTTTTAATTGTTTGGTTTTTATCACCCTTTTTGGTTTGGTACATCAGCAAGCCGGCCGAAGAGAAAGTAGAAAAGGTTCCGGTGGGGCATGCCATTTACCTAAGAAAATTGGCAAGAAAAATCTGGTTCTTTTTTGAAACCTTTATCACTGAAGCTGATAACTGGTTACCCCCTGATAATTACCAGGAGCAACCTGTTGAAAGGTTGGCCCGCCGAACGTCGCCAACAAATATTGGATTATCACTTCTATCAAATTTAACGGCTTACGATTTTGGATACATCACGGCCAAAGAACTGTTGGAACGTACGCAAAAAACCATCGGCACTTTGCAGCGCATGGAAAAGTACCGTGGGCACTTATACAACTGGTACGATACCGAAACGCTCCGGCCCTTGTACCCGCGGTATATCTCAACCGTTGATAGTGGAAATTATATAGGTCACCTGATTACGTTGAAGCAGGGCCTGCATACTATTCACGATAAAAAAATAATTACCGCCAGCATGTTTGATGGATTGTTGGATGAAATACGGTTGGTAAATGAAAAAGATAAAAAGGCTATTCTCCAAAAATTTGAACATGAACTACTGGAAACCTACCCCGCGCATTTAAACAGTTTGCCCGACACACAAAATTATTTGTTGAAAATTGAGGAAACACTCAATGGCATTTTTACCAATCCTCAGCTAAGTTTTGATGCCGGTTGCAAAGTGTGGATTGATAAGATACTAGCGCATGTAAAAAACATCAGCGCCGATATTGAAACACTTGTACCCTGGTTGAAAATAGCGCCGCCTCCACAAAAATTTATTTCATTAATTCCTTCTTTGCCGGGAATGCCCACGTTTATTCAATTGTCAAAAATTGAACAAAGCCTGCTCAATAAAATTCACCGGCTGTACGAAAACAATAATACTCAGGAGGAAGATGAATGGCTCAATACCTATCGGCAGGCCATAACCGAAGCGGGCCAACGGGCAAAAGAATTATTGTTATTGGCCGAACAACTGGCTGACAACTGCGCACAACTGGCCGAAGTGGATTACGATTTTTTATACGACCGCACTCAACATTTATTAACCATTGGCTACAATGCCGAAGAGCATAGAAAAGACAATAGTTATTACGACCTGCTGGCCTCCGAAGCAAGGCTTACAACCTTTACCGCCATTGCACAGGGCAAACTGCCGCAGCAAAGCTGGTTTGCATTGGGCCGGCAACTAACCAACATTGGCACCCTTCCTATTTTATTAAGCTGGAGCGGATCTATGTTTGAATACCTGATGCCGCAATTAGTAATGCCAGCGTATGAAAACACTTTGCTTGATCAAACAACAAAGGCAGTAATTCAAAAACAAATTGACTATGGAAAAAAACGTGGAGTACCCTGGGGTATTTCCGAGTCGGGTTACAATATGGTTGATGCCAACCTGAATTACCAGTACCATGCTTTTGGTGTACCGGGTTTGGGTTTTAAAAGAGGCCTGGGCGAAGACCTTGTTATTTCTCCCTACTCTACAATAATGGCATTGATGGTGGCCCCCCGCGAAGCCTACGATAATTTACAGGAAATGAAGAATGAAGGTTTTGAAGGCAAGTATGGTTTTTACGAAGCCATAGATTATACACCATCAAGGTTGTTGCGCAAACAAAACAACGCTATTGTAAAATCTTTCATGGCGCACCACCAGGGCATGAGCTTTTTATCCATTTCGTACCTGCTGCACAACCAACCCATGCAACAAAGGTTTGAAGCCGACCTGCAGGTAAAATCGGCTATACTTTTATTACAGGAACGGATACCAAGAGTTACAACATTCTATTCTCCATCGGTACACGAAGCCGATACAAGCATTACACCAACGGGTGGCAGTATGCGCATTTTAGACACACCCGATACAACCATACCCGAAGTGCAGTTATTATCAAATGGCCGGTACAATGTTATGGTTACAAATGCGGGTGGTGGATACAGCCGTTGGAAGAACATTGCAGTAACCCGCTGGCGGCAGGATTATACTTGCGATAACTGGGGAACATTTTGTTTTATAAAAGACCTTGATACAAATTTATCCTGGTCGGCCGGGTACCAGCCAACTGCTGTACAAGCCGAAAATTACGAGGCTGTTTTTTCGCAGGGCAGGGCCGAGTTTAGAAGAAGGGACCAGGCAATTGAATCGCATACCGAAATAGTTGTTTCTCCTGAGGATGATATTGAATTACGCAGGGTGCACATCACTAATCGGTCGCGCAAAAAAAGAACTATTGAAGTAATCAGTTATGCGGAGGTGGTACTCACTACTGCTATCGCCGACGAAATGCATCCCGCCTTCAGCAATTTATTTGTGCAAACCGAAATCATTGAAAACCGTAACGCCATTGTATGTACACGCAGGCCCCGCTCGCAAAACGATCACACTCCGTGGATGTTTCACCTGATGAAAGTGCACGATGCCGATTTATTACATGTGGGTTACGAGTCGGATCGGGAAAAATTTATTGGCCGTGGCAACAGCATTCAATCGCCGAAAGCAATAAAACAAAACGAGGTACTCTCAAACAGCAGTGGTTCGGTGTTGGATCCAATTGTTTCCATCCAATATCGTTTTACACTCGCACCATATCAATCGGCAATTGTTGACATGATTTATGGCATTGCCGATACCAAAGAACAGTGTACATCATTGATTGAAAAATACCAGGATCGCCATTTAATTAACCGGGTGCTCGAACTGGCATTTACACATAGCCAGGTTATTTTGAGGCAGATAAATGCGGTGGAAGCCGATGCACAATTATATGCCCGCTTAGCAAATTCTATTATTTACCCCAACGCTTCGTTACGTACCGAACCATCAACCATTTTAAAAAATAGTCGCGGTCAATCGGGTTTGTGGAGTTATGCTATTTCAGGCGATTTGCCCATCGTGCTTTTGCAAATTGAAGACTCATCAAACATTGAACTGGTCAAACAATTGGTGCAGGCACATGCGTATTGGCGATTGAAAGGTTTGCTGGTTGATTTGGTTATCTGGAACGAAGACCACGGCGGTTACCGCCAGGTATTGCAAAATCAAATCCAGGGGTTTGTATCTCCTGCATTATCCAACGAAACCAAGGACCAGCCCGGGGGTATTTTTGTTCGCTCCGCCGATCAAATTTCAAATGAAGACCGCATACTTTTTCAAACCGTGGCGCATGTGGTTATTACCGATAAAGCGGGCACACTCGAAGAGCAGATAAATGGAAGAACAAAAATCAAAACCAATATTCCTTTATTCAGCCCGGGTAAGTTTCCTGCCTCGATAGTTACAAGCGTAACACCGCCTTCAAATCTTTTATTTGGCAATGGCCATGGCGGTTTTACGCAGGATGGAAAAGAATACATCATCACTACTTCCGAAAAAAATCCGACACCGGCACCGTGGATAAATGTATTGGCCAACCCGCAATTCGGCAGTATCGTTTCAGAAAGCGGGCAAAGTTATACCTGGGTAGAAAATGCGCATGAGTTTCGACTAACGCCATGGAACAACGACCCGGTATCTGATTTAAAGGGCGAGGCATTTTATGTTAGAGATGAGGAGAGCGGAAGATTTTGGTCGCCTACTCCATTGCCCTGTCGCGGCACATCGCCATATATTACAAGGCATGGCTTTGGATACAGCATTTTCGAACACAGCGAAGATGGCATTGAAACAGAAATGAGTGTGTATGCCGACATTGCCGAGCCAATAAAATTTATCGTCATTAAGGTGCACAACAAATCGGGTCGCAACCGCCGCATTTCGGTATGCGGTTACATTGAATGGGTGTTGGGCGATTTACGTTCCCGCTCCACCATGCACGTGGTAACGGAGTTGGATGGACGAAGCGGTGCAGTGCTGGCCCGCAATGGGTACAACACCGAATTTGAAAACCGGGTTGCTTTTTTTGATGTGGACGATCCTAATAAATCGTACACCACCGACCGTACAGAATTTATTGGCCGCAACGGAAGTATAAGTAATCCCGACGCCATGCACCGTACAAAACTATCGGGCAAAACCGGTGCGGCACTCGACCCCTGCGCAGCCATACAAGTGACATTTGATTTGGTTGACGATGAAGAACATAAAATTGTATACACCCTTGGCGCCGGAAGAAGTACCAACGAGGCACTCGACCTCATACGCAAGTTTGAAGGAAGCATGGCGGCGAAAAATGCACTCGATAACGTACATGCATATTGGAATGAGGCGCTGGGTGCCGTACAAATTTATACTCCCGATAATGCGGTAAATATTTTGGCCAATGGCTGGTTGAACTACCAAACTATTGCCTGCCGCATTTGGGCCCGCAGTGGTTTTTATCAATCGGGTGGGGCCTTTGGTTTTAGAGATCAGTTGCAGGATGTACTTTCTTTAATGCATACCAAACCGCAGTATGCAAAAGAACAAATTTTGCTTTGCGCCTCACGCCAGTTTAAGGAAGGCGATGTGCAACACTGGTGGCATCCGCCCACGGGCCGTGGGGTTAGAACAACTTGTTCGGATGATTTTCTATGGTTGCCTTTTGTTACCAGCAGGTATATAGCCACTACAGGTGATAAGGAAGTGTTGGATCAGATGGTTTATTTTCTCGAGGGTCGTTTGCTGAATGCCGATGAAGATTCGTATTACGATCTGCCCATCAAGTCGCACACAGCAGCATCGTTGTACCAACACTGTGTAAAAGCAATCGAGCATGGTTTGCGGTTAGGTGTAAATGGTTTGCCGCTCATAGGCTCGGGCGACTGGAATGATGGCATGGATAAAGTAGGCCACCATGGCAAGGGCGAAAGTGTATGGCTTGCATTTTTTCTGTACGATATTCTAATAAAATTTATTGAAGTAGCCTATATCAAAAACGACCCCGTTTTTGCTGAGCGTTGTGCAGAAGAGGCAAAGCAATTAAAGCATAACATAAATGCAAAAGCCTGGGATGGCGAATGGTACCGCCGGGCCTATTTCGATGACGGAACACCCTTGGGCTCTTCGGAAAATGAAGAATGTAAAATTGATTCGATTGCGCAGAGTTGGTCGGTTATTTCTAAGGGTGGGGAGAAAGAAAAAGCCGATATAGCCATGCAATCGGCCAACAAACATTTGGTGCGTAAAGACGATCAAATCATCCGGTTGTTTACACCACCGTTTGATAAAACCGAACGCAACCCGGGATACATAAAAGGGTATGTGCCGGGAGTGCGGGAGAATGGCGGGCAATATACACACGCCGCCGTGTGGTTGGTAATGGCGTTCGCGGCTATGGGCGACAAACAAAAAACATGGGAACTCCTGCAAATGATCAATCCAATCAATCTTGGAAAGGATGATGCCGCCATAAAGAAATACAAAGTAGAGCCCTATGTAATTGCGGCTGATGTTTATGGAGTGGAGCGGCACCGCGGCCGTGGCGGATGGACCTGGTACACAGGGTCTGCGGGGTGGATGTACCAATTGATTTTGGAATCATTTATCGGGCTGCGAAAAAACGGAAACAGTTTAACTTTTGCGCCATGCATTCCGCCCGAGTGGCCTTCGGTAAAAATTCTCTACCGGTTTTTTAATACGATGTACCATATCGACCTCGTGCAAAACCACCAGGAAAATACAACCATCATAAAACTCGATGGCAATTATCGTGAAGGAGATTCAATTCAGTTGTTGAATGATGGGCATACACACCACGTGGAAATTTTGCTTGCAAAAACAAATGCACCGGTGATGGCGGGTTTGCCGGGGTAGTAAAATTTTAAGGTTCAAAAGGAAGCTTGTTCAATATTGATGCACGATTTGTTTCGCCTATATCCTTACCAGTGGCAGGAGGTTTCAACCCGTTGGTAAGAACGATTTAAAAATGAAAGCATGGCGGAGCCAGGAACCTTAATTCCGCCTTATATTTTTTTCTGAATTAGTAGGCAACTGGCTACGCCACTCCATACATCACCGGTTGATTCTCTCCGGGGTTTGAAAAACTCCGGAGAGAACATGAGCGGAGTCTACGCCTTTCGAAGTCATCTCTTTTCCAAAAAAATCATAGCTTCCGTTTACTAAAACCAACCGCATGCGTTTCTTTATTCTTTGCTTTTGTTTGCTCGTTCCATCCTTTACTTCTGCACAAAAAATAAATTCAAAAACAACAACTGCAACTACAGGTACCATTCACCTCGATTCGGTTTATAAGCAATTACAATGGCGCAACGTTGGGCCTTTTCGTGGGGGCCGGGCCAATGCTGTAGCAGGCGTACCATCTAAACCACACACTTATTACGCTGGTTATACCGGCGGTGGTGTTTGGAAAACGGAAGATGGCGGACTATCATGGCGCAATATTTCCGACGGCTTTTTTACAACAGGTTCTGTTGGTGATATTGCCGTTGCGTCATCCGATAACAACGTAGTGTATGCAGGCACGGGCGAACATGCCGTGCGGGGTGTAATGACTTCCTACGGTGATGGCATTTACAAATCCACCGATGCAGGTAAAACATGGAAAAATATTGGACTGAAAAACACCCGCCATATTGCTGATGTAATTGTACATCCCACCAACGAAGACATTGTTTACGTAGCTGCACAGGGCACCGTGCATGGTCCAAACAATGATAGAGGTATTTACAAATCAACCGATGGTGGCACCACGTGGAGGCGTACACTTTTTATAAACGATAGTTCGGGTATATCCAGTTTGTGTATGGATGCTAACAACCCACGAGTACTGTATGCTGCATCCTGGCAACACCAGCGTTTGCCATGGACGGTTAACAGTGGCGGCAGCGGTTCATCGTTGTGGAAGAGTGTTGATGGTGGTGAAAGCTGGAAAAAAATAAACACTGGTCTGCCACCTTTGTTGGGCAAAATGGGCATTAATGTAAGTGCTGCTAATTCTAACCGCGTGTATGCAATTGTTGAATCGGAAAAATCGAAATCTGGTTTGTACAGAAGTGATGATGCGGGTGCAACATGGACATTGCAAAGCACCAACAATGACATTAGTGCAAGAAGCTGGTACTACATGGAAGTAGCAGGCGATCCAAAAAATGAAGATATAGTTTATGTGCTCAATGCACCATTAATGAAATCAATTGATGGAGGAAAAACATTTGCACCTGTACGCGTTGGTCATGGTGATACGCATGATATTTGGATCAATCCTAACGATCCTGAAAACCTGGCCCTTGCCGATGATGGCGGTGCCGAAATTAGTTTTAACCGTGGCAGAAACTGGTCGTCGCTGAACAACCAACCCACAGCACAATTTTACAGGGTGAATGCCGACAATCAATTTCCGTATAAAATTTACGGTGGGCAGCAGGACAACACTTCGGTAATGATTAGCAGCCGCACCAACAGTGGAGGCATTGGCGATAAAGACTGGGCCGCAAGCGCCGGTTGTGAAAGTGCCTGGCTGGCATTTGATCCAAACAATCCCGAAAAAGTTTATGGCGGTTGTTACCAGGGTTACATTGAAGAACAAAATGTAAAAACAAATGAAGGCAAAGATGTGCAGGCGTATCCATCGCTAAACCTTGCCGTGCAGCCAAAAAAAATGAAGTATCGCTTTAACTGGAACGCTCCCATTGTAGCATCGCCCCACAACCCGCAGGTAATTTATCATGCAGCGAATGTGTTATTAAAAACAACAAATGGTGGATTAAAATGGGAGGCCATCAGTGGCGATTTAACCCGTAACGATTCGACAAAACAAGGGGCAGGTGGCGGGCCATTAACCAATGAAGGTGCTGGTGGTGAAAACTACAACACCATTTATTATGTAATTGAATCGGCCCTTGAAAAAGATTTGATTTGGACGGGCAGCGATTGTGGTTTAGTACACATTACCCGCGATGGTGGCAAAACATGGAAAAATGTAACGCCACAAAATTTACCTGAAGGAATGATTAACTCCATTGAGGTGTCGCCCCATGCGAAAGGTGTTGCATACATTGCTGTTAACCGTTACAAGTTCAACGATTTTACAAACTATGCGTACAAAACAAACGATTACGGAACTACCTGGCAGCGAATCAACAATGGCATTGATACCGATGATTTTTTAAAAGTGATACGTGAGGATAAAAAAGTTGCCAATATTTTATACGGTGGTGCCGAACGAGGATTTTATATTTCGTACAATGGCGGAAGCAGTTGGCAAAAAGCACAATTGAATTTGCCGGTGGTACCTATAACCGATTTAATGGTGCATCAAAACGATCTGCTTGCGGCCACTGCGGGCCGTGCATTTTGGATATTGGATGATGTGGGTGCGCTTCAGCAAAACATTGCATCGGCAAACAGCATTGCGTTGGTAAAACCAAAACCGGCTATTCATTTTAACGGAGGAAATAACCCTGCCATGGCGGGTACAGTGGGTCGCAACCCCCTTGATGGTGTAACAATAGATTACTGGTTGCCCAACAAGTTAGATACATCAACCCTCAGCATAAAAATTATAGCCCAAAACGGCGAGGTGGTACGCACTTATACAAACAAAAGAGATTCTTTGTACAAACGATATCCCGGTGGGCCGCTGCCGCCACTGGTACTTGAAGCAACAAAAGGGTTAAACCGTTTTAGCTGGGATGGGAGAACCGAAAACATTGGCCCCGATGTAAACAATGTTTTTGTGTATGGCGATTACCGCGGCTATAAAGTTGCGCCGGGAAAATATAAAATGACGTTGCAGTACAAAAATGAAATGAAAGAAACGGAAATTGAATTACTACCCGACCCCAATGTAAAAGCCGATGCCACGGCATGGACGGCACAACAGACGTTGTTGAAAAAATTAACCGGGCATATTTCCGCCATGCACACGGCCGTAAATGAAGTGCGCCGCATTAAAAAAAGTATTGAGCAATACAACGAGCTGCTGAAAGAAAAACCGGGCAATGAGGATTTGATTTTAGCAGGCAAAACTTTATTGACAAAACTTGATGCCTGGGAACAAAACATTGTGGAAACCAGAATTAAAAACGGGCAGGACGTAATAAACTGGCCCAGTAAATTAAATGCGGAGTTGTTTAATTTAAAACGCTTAGCCGATGCACACGAGCCCATGGTAACTGAAGGCGTAAAAAGCCGTGCAACCGATTTAGAAAAGGAATGGCTTACTCATAAACAACAACTGAGTACTGAGCTCCGCAGAGATGTGGATGCATACAATACCCTTTTTAAAAATAAAAACTTGCCTGCGCTGATTATGAGTGCAGGGGAGAAAAAAACGATGTAGGAATTTTTTTTAGGAGGAGACGGAAAAGGAAGGGGTGGATGATGATGGATAAAATGGATACGCTGCACACTTTCTACCGCAAAATGCCTGGTAGTAATGATTGGGTGGAGGGTTTCATGAGTATAAATCAAACCCAATTGGACTAAACAAATTGTAACCCCCGACCTTCGCAAACTATGAACCGAAAAGAAAGGGTTTTATTAATCATACTAGCCTCCATCAACTTCACGCATATTCTTGATTTCATGATAATGATGCCACTGGGCAATTACCTGATGCCATATTTTAAAATCAACCCGCAGCAGTTTACTTTGCTCGTAGGGGCTTACACTTTAAGCGCCGGCATTTCAGGTTTTGTTGCCGCTTTTTTTGTTGACCGCTACGATAGAAAAAAAGTTTTGCTCATTGGCTATATCGGTTTTTTGTTGGGCACCATTGCCTGTGGCTTTGCGCCGAGTTATGAGTTGCTGCTGGCCTCACGGTTGTTAGCAGGTGTGTTCGGCGGTTTAATTGGCGCACAGGTTTTATCCATCGTGTCCGATGTTTTTCCCTATGAAAAACGTGGTGCGGCAATGGGAGCTGTTATGTCGTCCTTTTCAATTGCATCAACAATAGGCGTGCCGTTTGCGTTGTACCTGGCGAATATTTTTTCCTGGCATGCGCCTTTTTTACTGGTTGGTTTTTTGGGTGTTGTCATTATTCCGCTCATTAACAAATTTGTACCGGCAATGAACAAGCACATCGTGGCGGAGGGAGACGTGACCGGTAGTAAAATGGATATTTTAAAAGATGTGTGGAAGCACCCCACCCAAAAATTAGCACTGTTGTTTTCAGGGCTTATAATGATGGGTCATTTTTTAATTATTCCATTCATCAATCCTTTTTTAGAATTCAACCAAGGTTTTTCCAAACAACAAACGCCAATGATTTATTTGGTTGGCGGAATAGCAGCTTTTTTTGCCGCGAACATTTTGGGTAAGCTGAGTGATAAGTATGGCAAGTTGAAAATGTTTGTCATTTGTATTTTTCTATCGTTGCCGTTGGTAATTGTAATTACCAATATGCCCGACATTTCTTTTTCTATTGTGCTTGTATTTTTTGCGCTTTGGTTTATTGTAGCCACGGGCCGTGGTGTTACGGCGCAGGCAATGGTAAGCAATGTGGTGGAGCCGCAAAAACGGGGAGGCTTTATGAGCTTCAACAGCAGCGTTCAGCAGTTAGGGACTTTCTTCGCCTCCATTACGGCAGGCTTTGTAGTGGTGAGTGGTGAGCAGGGGCAAATTTATCGCTACGAATGGCTTGGCTATCTAAGTGTGGTGATATTACTGATCTGTGTTTTTATAGGCGTTAAAATATTCCGGTCATCATCGCCCAAAAACTTGTAGAGTTATCATGTAAATGCCGGTGTTCAAAAGATAACGAACTGCGTTCTGTGAAAGTAAAAATGGAAGGAGGGTCATGTGTCAAATAGCATCAGTAAATATTTCCTTCTTCATCATTGCTTATCAATTCATCGGCAACTTTGGCATCAAACACAGCTTCGCGGTTATTAATTACCTGCCGCAGCAGGTCGTGGATAGTAACAACACCAACAAAAATCTCCTCTTCATCGTATGCCAGCAGGTAACGGGTTTTAAAACTGTTCATCAGGTGCATGCAGTGCTCTACGGTATCGTCTAACGCAACAATGGGCAGGTCAACCGTCATCACATCTTTTACTTTTGTGGCATTACTTGCACGGCCTTTTAAAATAACGTTGCGGCTGTAGTCCCGTTCGCTAAACACACCCATATATTTTTCATCGTCCATTACCACCAGGTAGCTCAGGTTTACGGCATTCATTTGGTTCAGTGCATCAATTACTAACGCATCGGGCGGTATAGTGTTGAATGGTTTTGTTTTACTTTCCAAAACCTTTTGAACGTGGAGCATAAAAATTTTTGTTGTAAATATCGGGTAAAGAAGTTTTTGATTGTGCCTGTATTAATTAAAATGATTGAACCGCACCGGCCTGTAGTAAAAAACAGGCATGAATTTTTTGTTTAAAACAGTAAAAACGCTTCTCATGTTCGACATCGAGACAACACAGACGATCAAAAACTACATGATTGCAAAAAAAGAAACCATTGCTGTAGCGGAAAGTGTTACCGCAGGATTTTTACAGGCGGCCATTGCAGCAGCTCAAAATGCGTCTTTATTTTTCCAGGGCGGAATAACGGTTTACAACCTGGGCCAGAAATACCGGCACCTTGCTGTTGAGCCTATTCATGCGCAGGAGTGTGATTGTGTATCGAAGGAGGTAGCCGCGCAAATGAGTATGAATGTGTGTAATTTATTTTCCGCACAATGGGGCATTGGTATTACCGGGTATGCAACCTCGGTGCCCGAAGGAGGTAATAAACTATTTGCCTACTGGGCCATTGCACATAATAAAAAAATAGTGCTGCAGGGTAAGGTGCAATCGAAACAAAATCCTGGTTTAGACACACAGCTTTTTTATGTACAAGCTGTATTAAAATCGCTCAACAATTTTTGTAAAAAAAATAAAAGGAAGGTATAAATTGGGAAGGGCAATTGATAAGAAGGAAAAAAGTTGCTGGCCAATTATCACATTACGTAACTTGATATAAAAACGTATGCCCTCAAGAGAAGAATTTTTATTACAGCTGCTGATATGTGTTCTCGTAAGCGGGTTAATTGGTGCTGAAAGGGAATTTCGATCCAAATCCGCAGGCTTTCGCACAATGATACTTATCTGTTTAGGATCAATGTTGTTTACTACCTTTTCTATTCATGCTACTGCTACCGAAACCGACCGGATTGCATCGAACATTGTAACCGGTATTGGTTTTATAGGTGCGGGTGTAATTTTTAAAAGCGATAACCGGATTAATGGAATTACCACCGCTGCCACTATATGGGCGGTTGCTGCCCTGGGTATGGGTATAGCATTTAGGGCCTATGAAATTACCGGCATTGCAACCTTGGTCATCCTGGTTTCACTTTTGTTACTCACTAAACTGGAAAGAGTGATCGACCGTATTAACCAAGTGCACACTTATAGAATTGTAAGTGCGTATAAGGATGATTTGTTGAAGGAATACGAACACCTGATGGATGATTGCCGGTTGCACTATAAAAGAATGAAGCGTGCAAAAAACGGCGACTACATTATTGGTGTATGGATGGTGCAGGGTTCGGAAAAAAATCACAACAAATTCAGTAAAGAAATTTTACACCATAGCAGTGTAAAAGAGTTTGAGTTTTGACCGCCCGTTAAATTCTTCCAATAGCAATTGCACGTAGCTACATTTTGTTTTACCAATTTGCCGCGGCAAGCGCTGAATGACTACACCTTGAATCGCAAACTTTGTACAGCCTCCAATATTTTATTTACATCAATATTTTTCATGCATTTAAAATGCCCGAGCGGGCATGCATCTTTTCCATTAACAGTGCAGGGGCGGCACCAGAGATTTTCAACTGAAATATTTATGGATGAACTTTTTTTCGCTCCGTAATAGGGGGCTTTACCCAATGATGGTTTTGTACTTCCCCAAATAGTAATAGTTGGTTTTTGCATGGCGGCGGCAATATGCATCAGTCCAGTGTCGTGTGTAATTACCAGTTTTGACTGCCGCAGTAACGACGCACATTCGTGCAAAGAAAATTTACCGCAGGCGTTATAAATTTTTACTTCGTCAACAGAAGCAATCGCATCGCCTGCTTCTTTCTCGTGTTTGTCGCCCAGCAAAATAATGGGGTGATTTATTTTTTTACAGAGCTCCTGCCACTTACTTACGGGCATTCGTTTTGTAAATTTTGAGGAGCCAATTACTGCCGCCATGTAACCTAAATGATGCGACGCCGGTATGTCGGATTGTTTTGTTTCATCACTTGCGGTGAGAAAAAAATCAAGGTCTGCACCATCGTTTTGTACACCTAAGTGCGCCACCGTCTTAATGTTGCGGTCAACATCATGGTGGTGCGGCATGATGTTGATTTTTAAATTGGTGAAAACAAATTTTTGGAAGTTCTGGTTAGCGGCAAAACTTGTTTTTGTCTTTAGCCTTTTAGTGATTGCCCTGCTGTCGGCGTTGTTTTGAAGATCAATTACCTCATTAAAATTTTTCGCTTTCAATTCATCTGTCACCGATATGCCATGAAACCAAATGTGTGTGGCATCAATATATGGGTTGTTTGCAAGCAAGGCCTTGTATTCAACTGCAACAAGAAAATGTAATTCAACTTCGGGCAATTGTTTTTTTATGCAACGCACAATGGGAGTTGTCAGCAACACGCCACTTATTCCTCCAAAGCGAATCACAAGTATTTTCATAACGGGTTATTTCAAAAGCGACATTACTTTTTCGTAAATGGTTATAGGAGCAATACCATTCATGCAGGCCATGTTGTTTTTACATTTTTTGTTACCATAAACGGAGGAAGGCCGGCAGGGCAAATCTATTTGCAGAGCGTTTTCCAAATTTTGTCCCCAACCATAAAAACCAAGATAAGGATGTGTGCCACCCCAAATAGAAACGACTGGTACACCGTACATCGAAGCCAGGTGCATATTAGCAGAGTCCATACTCACCATTACATCGAGATGTGCCAAAGTGTTTAACTGATTATTGAGTGAACCCCTATCTGCCATACTCTTCACATTTTTGAACTCTTTATCCCATCTCATTAGGTGTTGGTGATCCGTTTCATCTCCAAATAAATAAATCATTATTGTTTTGGTGCAGTCCAACATACGTACTACCTCTTTCATCATTACCAACGGGTAGGTCTTTTCATCGAACCGGGCAAAAGGGGCTATGCCAACAACTTTTGCTCCAGCTGCTCTGGGAAAGGCAGTCAGTGCCCCCTCTTCTGGTTTTGGCAACAAACCTTTCGCAGTATTCCACTCAATCGAAAAGCCTAGTTCTGCGAACACATTGGCATAACGTTGAAAGGTTGATATAAGCGGTTTTAAAATTTTATCGTTTTGCCTCGTGAGTTCTTCCTTTTCCTTTCGCCCTTTATCAATTACGGCCACAATCATTTTTGAAGACGAAAAAAACTGCCGAAGAATTTTTGTACGTAACGAGCCGTGCAGGTCGGCAATTGCGTTCACCTCAAACCGTTGTTTAATTTCTTTGTATAACCGAAACAGGCCGGTTATGCCTTTGTGTTTGCCTTTTACTTCGGCCGCTACAAAATGAAGCCGTTCAATATTTTCAAAAAGCGGCTGAACAAATGGAACCGAAACCATTGTAACCTGCAACTCCGGGTGTTGTTGCAGCAAAAGTTGGAGCACCGGTACCGTCATAGCTACATCGCCCAGCGACGACAAACGAAAAACCAGTACATGTTGTGGCTTTGGCATCTCTACTTTTTTTGATTGTACAACACCGGATTCAGCGTTTCATCGTTGTACATTTTCATTTGTTTGTACACCTTCATGTATTTGCGGCCGGTTGCAATATCATGGAGTAACTGCTCAATGGCAACTGATAAATCTTCTTGTTGCTGCAAAAGAATTAAAAGTTTTTGCTGTGCCGAATTTCTGTGGTTTTCATCAGCATCTTTTCTGTCTGCCTCAAGTTGCATGTGATAAATTTTGAGGGCAAGAATGGAAAGCCGGTCAATGGCCCAGGCCGGGCTTTCGGTGTTGATGGTGGCATCACCTGCTATGGTAATGTTTTTGTACTGCTGCAAAAACCAACTGTCAATAAACTCCACCATATCGGTACGTTCCTGGTTTGATTGATCAATGCGCCGTTTAATTTTCAATGCCTCAGCGGCATCTATCTCAGGGTTGCGAATGATATCTTCCAAATGCCACTGCACGGTATCAACCCAGTTTTTTGCATAGAGTAAATGATTAATTGAGTTTGCAGGAAAAGGGTTTTTAATTTCGGCATCAATGTCGTCATGCAAATGATAATCGGCTATGCTTTTATTGAAAATATCGTTGCAGGCCTTGCTTGTCATTGTGCAAAAATGGAGGAGAAAAGTGGTAATAAATTATTCTTCCACGTAATTCAAATCTTTATGGAAAGTATCCTCGGTAAACCAGGCGGCAACGAGTGTAACAACAATGATGATTATACCGGTTACAATACCACTTTTTACTAAAGCCCATCCCCATGTGTTCTGAAAAAGATCTTTGAACATTAGGTTGATTAATGGCAGAGCCCCGCGCACCATGTTGGGAATGGTGGTTGCTGCCGTTGCTCTTAAATTGGTACCAAACTGCTCGGCACCCATGGTTACAAAAATGGCCCAGAAGCCGGTACTAAATCCAAGGAACCCACAGATCCAGTACATCCTGACATCTGAATTATTCCAGGGACTAAAAAATAAAAACCCACCAATTAAACAAAGCCCATAAAATAAAAACAATGCTTTTTTACGGCTTTTAAAAAGCTGGCTTACAAAGCCAATTAAAATATCGCCAATGGCAATACCTACATAGGCAAACATGATGGCTTTACCACTAACAATTAAATTTTGTCCGTACAAATCGGTGGCAAAACGGTTGCTTAAATTTACCAGCACGCCGATTACATACCAGGTGGGCAGGCCAATTAAAATGGCAAGAATATATTTTCGAAAACGGGTGCCGTTATTAAAGAACATCAAAAAATTTCCGCGGGTAACATTCTGTTCTTTCACCTGGTTAAACATGCCACTTTCGGCAACCCCTACACGCAATAACAAAAGTGCAATGCCAAGGCCTCCGCCAATTTTATAACAGAGCCGCCAGTCCTGGTCGGTGTATTGAAAAGTAAAGTAGGCAAACACGGCCCCAAACAAACCTATGCCCGCAACCAATGAAGTGCCAATGCCTCTTTTATTTTTCGGTAGTAGTTCGCTCACCAAAGTAATGCCAGCACCCAACTCACCCGCAAGGCCAATGCCGGCAACAAAACGTGCCGTTGCATACTGGTCGACTGATGTAACAAAACCGGTAACGAAGTTGGCTATAGAATAAAGTATAATGGAGCCGAACAAAACACTCAGCCTTCCTCTTTTGTCGCCCATTACGCCCCATACAATCCCACCAATGAGCAGGCCAAGCATTTGCCAGTTGATTACTTTGTTGCTGGCCGCAATCATTTCGCCCGCTTTAGTACCATCAACACCTAAAGCAATGAGGCTGGGTTCCCGCACAATGGTAAACAGCAACAAATCGTAGATATCAACAAAATAACCAAGTGCTGCTACTACAACGGCTAAGCTGAAGATGCCCGAAGTTTTGGTTGTGGAAACTGCTGGAGATTTCATTTACAATATCGCGTTTTCATCATCGGGGTTTGTCGGCACCACATGTTTTTTGGCGAAAAATAATTTGTAAAAAACGGGAATAGTGGTTACTACAATTATTCCTACCGCAATAATTTCAATATGCTCGGCTAAGCTAAAGCCAAAACTTTCCTTCACCCATGTTTCTAAAAAATAGCCGCCCAGCATCATTGATACTACCCAGGCTATGCTACCTAAAACGTTGTACAAAATAAATGTGGGTTTGTGCATGCGTACCACGCCGGCAACAATGGGGGCAAATGTGCGAATGATGGGTAAGAACTTGGCAAGGAAGATTGTGCCTTTTCCATTTTTATCGTAAAATTCTTTTGCCCGCAGCATGTGTTTTTTCTTAAAGATCCATGTGTCTTTCTTTTCAAAAAGCATGGGGCCGGTTTTATAACCAAACCAGTAACCAACCATGTTGCCGAGCACCGACGCCAGTGCCACTAATAAAATAATAATAGACCAGTGAGTGCCATAAAATTCTTCGGATAGTTTGGCCATTTTAATACCCGCGGCAAAAAGCAATGAATCGCCGGGAAGAAAAAAACCAACAAACAATCCGGTTTCGGCAAACACCACTAACAGTAAAAAATAAATTCCCCCGTTTTCAATAATCCAGTCAATCAAATTGTTCAGCATGCGTAATTTTTGTTTTCGGTAGTTAAGAGTTTAATCGCCCAGTTCGCCTTCCCATTTGCTTACCACACTTGTAGCAAGTGCATTGCCTACAACATTGGTGGCCGTGCGAAACATGTCGCAGAAATGATCAATGGGCAAAATTAAGGCAACTCCTTCGGGTGGTATATCAAACATGGCACAAGTGGCCAGCACCACCACCAGCGAGGCACGAGGTACTCCCGCAATTCCTTTGCTGGTTAACATTAACACCAGCAACATGGTTAGTTGTGTTGACAGCGGTAAATCTATACCGTATGCCTGTGCAATGGCCAGCGATGCAAAGGTCATGTACATCATACTGCCATCTAAATTAAATGAGTAACCAAGAGGTAATACAAATGCTACAATTTTATCCTTGCAACCAAAACGTTCCAGTTCTTCGGTGAGTTTTGGAAACACGGCTTCACTACTTGTGGTACTGAATGCAATTAGTAAAGGCGATGAAATGCGGCGCAGCAGTTCTTTCATTCTTCCTTTTAAAATAATAAAGCCAATGCTAAGCAACAGCACCCACAAAATGCCGATGCCCATTAAAAAAAAACCAAAATATTTTATGTAGAAATTAAAAATGCCCAAACCCTTTGCGGCCACAACGGCGGCAATGGCACCAAATACCCCGATCGGGGCAAAGTTCATAACGTAGTTCACCATTTTTAAAATGATGTGCGATGCAATTTCCAGGGCTTTCACCAATGGTTTTGTATAATCGCCAATGGCGGCGGCGGCTACCCCAAAAAAGATGGAGAACACAACCAACTGCAAAATTTCATTGGTAGCCATGGCTTCAAACACACTACGCGGGATGATATGCTCCACAAAATTTTGAATAGAGAAACCTTTTTGTTTGGTAGCCAAATCGGCTAAGCCTTCAACATCTTTTTGCGAAAGATCAATGTACTTGCCCGGCTGAAAATAATTGACCAGCAGCATGCCAATGAGTAATGAGGCGAGTGATGCGGTAATAAACCAGAGAATGGCTTTGCCACCTACGCGGCCAACTGTTTTTAAGTCGCCCAGTTTTGCAATGCCCACAACCAGTGTAGTAAAAACCAACGGTGCAATAATCATTTGCACTAACCGAATAAAAATGGTGGAAAGCAGTTTGATATTTTTTGCAAACGAATCACGGAAACCCGTGTCGGCACCGGTATGCACCAAATAACCCGCAACAACACCCAATATCATTGAGGCGATGATAAAAACGGTAAGCCTGTTTCCTTTCTTCATATCGGTGCAATAATTAAACGAGGGCCGAAAATCGGAAAAATAATGGAGCCGCTGGAAATTTCTTGAATTGCGTACTGGTGTTTGTACAAAACAAGTAGTGCTGCATTTGAATTATTGCTTTACTTTACCGCCATTAATCAAACCATAATTTCAAAATTTACTTATGAGTTTATTTGTCAGAAAGCCAATGGCTGCATTGATGAACGAAGCATCGGAAACTGGTAGTCATACATTAAAAAGAACATTGGGTGCAGGCGGCCTGATTGCTTTGGGCATTGGTGCCATTATTGGTGCAGGCTTATTTTCTATTACAGGTATGGCGGCAGCCAATCATGCCGGGCCGGCCATTACCATTTCGTTTGTGGTGGCGGCGCTGGGTTGTTTGTTTGCCGGATTGTGCTACGCCGAATTTGCTTCTATGATTCCCGTTGCCGGTAGCGCATACACTTATTCTTATGCAACCATGGGTGAGTTTATTGCCTGGATTATTGGATGGGATTTAGTGTTGGAATACGCCGTTGGTGCAGCAACTGTTGGGATAAGCTGGAGCCGATACTTGGTAAAATTTCTTGAAGGCTTTGATGTTCATTTGCCCGTGTCGTTAACGCTTGGGCCATGGGATGGTGGTATCATTAATTTACCGGCCGTTTTCATAATAGTGCTTATGAGTTTGTTGTTGGTAAAAGGCACAAAAGAAAGTGCCACTGTCAACGGGATTATAGTAACATTGAAACTCGCTGTAGTTATGATATTTATCTTTTTAGGCTGGAAGTACATCAACAGTGCCAATTACAATCCATACATTCCTGATAACTCGGGTACTTTTGGTGAATTCGGATTTAGCGGAATCATTCGGGCCGCGGCCATTGTGTTTTTTGCTTACATAGGGTTTGATGCGGTAAGCACCGCGGCTCAGGAAGCAAAAAATCCGAAACGGGATATGCCTTGGGGCATCCTGGGTTCACTAGCGATTTGTACTGTGCTTTATATTTTGTTTGCGCATGTAATGACTGGTGTAACCTCTTACACAACCTTTGCAGGTAAGGATGGTATAGCTCCTGTTTATGTGGCAATCGAACAGATGGGCACGGCCGATGCGGCAGGCGTTATTCGTCAAGATTATCCATGGCTCAACAGGGCTATTGTAGTTGCTATTCTCGCTGGTTATGCCTCGGTAATACTGGTGATGTTGATGGGACAGAGCCGTGTGTTCTTCAGCATGAGTAAAGATGGGTTGATTCCAAAAATATTTTCGAGTGTTAACCCAAGAACTCAAACGCCAGCTAAAAACAATTTGCTGTTCATGCTTTTTGTTAGCTGTTTTGCCGCGTTTGTGCCGGCAAGGGTAGTGGGAGAGATGACGAGCATCGGCACTTTGTTCGCCTTCATACTTGTGTGCATCGGCATTTGGGTGATGCGGAAAAAAATGCCTGAACTGCCTCGATCATTTAAAACACCATTAGTTCCACTGGTACCTATACTCGGCATCATTACCTGCTTATTCATGATGGTGTTTCTGCCAATGGATACCTGGATAAGGTTGTTGGTTTGGATGTTAATTGGCCTTGACATTTACCTGGTGTATGGTGCAAAAAACAGTCATTTAGGAAATGGTACTGTAAAAAGAAAGGGCATGAGAGTGGCGAGATATACAGGCATTGGTTTATCGCTATTGTTAGTTGTTGCCGGCGTTTTACACCAGTACGTTGTAGGTTTCGACACCGACCGCACCCTGCTTTATATCTCGGTAGTTTTTGCCGTAATTCACTTAGGTGTTTTTGCTACTAAACTTGGAAGAGAGGAACCACTGACAGATTAATTACTTTACATCACGAACAAAAAAATTCAAGACTCATTTTCAAAAAAGCCGCTCTTACCCAGCGGCCTTTTTTTGCACCGTTCCCTTTCTTTCAACTTATGTAATTATGGAGTGAAACTCCATAATTACATAAAAACAACTTTGGCTTATGGTGGCAATGAAATGATGAAAGTGAAATTGCACCAGGTGATAGGCTGGAATAATTTAAACGAAATAGACCTTAAATAATCAGGTTTTCCAAATGATGCCTGTGACTTAGATTTGCAGCCCTGATTATGTTTTACTAAATGACCTAAGTAATGGGAAGAATTTTTGAAGTACGCAAATCGTCCATGTTTGCCCGTTGGGATAAAATGGCAAAAAACTTTACCCGTATTGGTAAGGAAATTATTATTGCCGTAAAAGCCGGTGGCGCCGACCCCAATGGTAATGCTGCCCTGCGCCGTTGTTTTCAAAATGCACGCAGCGTGGGCATGCCAAAAGACCGTGTGGAAGCCGCCATAAAAAGAGCCCAGGGTAAGGAGTTGGTGAACTACGACGAAATTTTATACGAAGGGTATGCACCGCATGGCGTGGCGGTGCTGGTGGAAACAGCAACCGATAACCATGTGCGTACGGTAGCCAATGTAAAATCAATTTTCACTAAAGGACATGGTGTGTTGGGCAATAGTGGCAGTGTAAGTTTTCAGTTTAAAAAAATGGGAACGTTTAAATTAAAACCCGAAGGTGTAAATACCGAAGAACTAGAGTTTGAACTCATTGACAGCGGACTTGAAGAAATGGGTGAGGGCACCGCCGAAAATGGTGATGAAGTAGTTGTGTTGCGTTGTGGCTTTACCGATTTTGGTAACATGCAAAAAGCACTCGAAGAAAAAGGCATCACACCACTCACCTCCGAAGTGGAGTGGATACCAACCACCACTGTTGAATTAAATGAAGAGCAGGCGCAGGATGTTTTAAAACTGGTTGATAAACTGGAGCAGGATGAGGACGTGCAGAAAGTGTTTCATAATTTGGTTTGATTAGTAGTGAGTCGTGAGACAATTGTGCATATACCTCGGTAAAACTTTCTTCAAAAAGATTTCTGCATTCTCCTTTTTTACACCGAAATTTTTGGATGATAATTTCTACACCGAATTTCGCAAGCATTATAGAAAAGCGCATTCCAAGCCATGTTAACATGCCACTTGAAACAGTAACTCCTTCACTTTTGCCAATGGTTTTTCATAAATTGCACAAAACAAGGTTTATGACTTATACACTTAAAAAAGGTGCCACCAAGGAGGATCTTGATAAAATACTGGAAGAAATAGCATCGAAGCAAAAGGGAATTGACATGAGCAAATTTGCCGGAAAAATAAAAGCTTTCGACAACATTCCCGATTTAGTTGAATGGCAAAGAAGACAAAGAGACGATGGCACGTATTGACACCAACATTGCTATACAAGGTTTCAAAAACCATCCAAAAGCAATTACCATACTCGATGGAAATGAAATTGTTTTCAGTTTCATTACAAGCATCGAACTTCTTTCCCATCCACTTCTAACTGCAAATGAAGAAACATTGATCAATGAATTTATTAAGGGCTGCATTGTTATTGATAACACACCTTCTCTTCAGCGAGCAGTGATCAAAATCAGAAAAGAGTTTAACCTAAAAATCCCTGATGCTTTTATTGCAGCAACAGCTTTACACTTTAATTTGCCATTTTTTTCTGCAGATAAAAACTTTCAACGCATTCCTGATTTGAATTTTATTCACGTTGAATTCTAACCACCCCATAATTCTCTTCGATGGAGTTTGCAACTTCTGCAACGCCGGTGTCAATTTTATAATTAGCCAGGATAGAAAAAAAGTATTTCGCTTTGCTGCCCTGCAATCTGAAGCGGGGCAGAAACTATTGGCGCAGCATCAACTGCCTACAGAAAGATTCGATTCGTTTGTGTTGATCGATGAAGGCGAGGTTTACAAAAAATCGAGTGCAGGTTTAAAAGTGTACGGCAAACTGCCCTGGTTTTGGAAATGGACACAACTGTTCTGGATAACCCCGAAATTTTTGCGTGATGCCGTGTACAATTTTATTGCCCGCAACAGGTATAAATGGTTTGGCAAACAAGAAAAATGTATGGTGCCGACCCGGGAAGTACAGAGCCGGTTTCTCTAGTTTAAATTGCCGTAGGGGTTAATCATTACCGCGTTTTTTTTTCTGGCTATTTGCTGTAGCTTACCCGTTAAACACATTTGCTTTGAACACGATCATACGCCTTTTTCCCCTGGCCTTCTTTCTGTTTGACACTGTTAGTTGCTCCGCCCAAACTTCAAAAGCTAAACTAACCGAAGCCGAATTCAAAAAATTTGACAAGAACGAAAGTGGCTGGCTGTCGGGTAACGAGATCACCGCCTGCAATTGCAAAAACTACGATGGCGATGGGGATGGTGAGGTAACCAAAGAGGAATTTTTTACCGGCAAAGGTGTAAGCATGCAGGTTGAAAAAAAAGCTGTAGTCAATGTTGAAAAACCAAAACAAAAAACTGCGGAAGCCAACAATGGTACCGCGGGTGGAAACATCAAAGGCAACTGGTGGTACTCGAGCCTTATTTACGCCAATGGCGAGGTGTATAAGTTGCGCAACCGCCAAAGTGTATTGGAGTTAAAACCAAATGGCGATTTTTATATGAACACCTGGACGGGTGGCATCAACAACATGTCGAACGATGGAACGTACACTGTATCGGGCAAACGATTAACCCTCACTAAAAAGGACGGAAAAAAAGAGGTGTTCAGTTTTAGTTTAAGTGCCGATGGTTCGGTGCTGACCTTAAAAGGTGGCGATGGATCGGGGAGTACATTGGAACGTTCGAAATAAAAAAAGAAGTTTTATTTAGTTTGCAATTTCGCTTTTCTTCAATTCGGTTGGCTCATCTTCCATTCCATATTTTTTTCGAAGCATAGCCAACTCTTTCTTTTTATTTCTTAACTGATAGCCTTCGCCACGGAAAAAATAATAATAAACTAAAAGCCAGAAAAGAAATTGAATGGCCGTCTCTTTCCAGTTAAAGATGGCGATTGCATTGGCCCAGGTTTTTTTTTCAATGAATACATCCCAGAGTAGGTTGAATAAAAAAATTGCGGCAACAACAAAAACTGAGGCTTTCAAGTAGATTGGAATGCCTTTTTTCCGAAGCCGCTTTTCATAAAAGCTAATCTCCTCTTTGGTCTGCTGTAATCTTCGTTGTTGTAAGGGTGTTAGGTTCATGGGTGATTTAATGTTACTGAGCTAGACAGGAATGCTTTCTTTCCTTGATCAGGAAACAAACTTCATGCTGAATTTATTTCATTATCCTTCCCAAAACATAGAGCCGGGTTAAGGGAAAGATGCCGATAGACATCGGCATGACGTACTACAAAATGGTGTTTGCTTATTAGAATGAGGAACACTTCTACATCAATAAATATTTTTAGAACGTCATGCTGAACTAATTTCAGCATCTCTCTCAATTGAATGTTGGTTTCAAAAATGAGATCCTTTTTTAGCGAAAGATGCCGATATGCATCGGGATCACCTACTACGCTACAGTGTTTCATGCAATTTTATAAACTGGCAGCCTACTTCTTCTTCAACACAATTTTTGCCTGGCTAAATTTATACGCAGGTTCTAAAAAGCCAATGTAGTTTGCCCAGGCTTCTTTTCTGTCAAAGCTTTTTTTATAAACTTTTTTTGAGGTGATGATCAGTTGTTCGCCTTCCATTTTTGCAGTGGTAATAAATGAGCCGCTTTCATTGTCGGCCGAAGTATTTAACTCCGGTAATCCTTCAACAGTGTAACCGGCAGGTATGTTTAATTTAATGTTGTTCTCAAGGCTTCTTGCATGTGGCACCCATACATCGGTTAACCGGGTTTTCATTTCGGTTGAATCGAGTTTTATCTGATCGCCAATCATTTTACCTACTTCTAAAATATAGTTGCGTCCGGCCTTGCTCACTAACTTCTTCACGCTAAATTTTTCCTTGTACTCCAGCCATGCTGTGTCGCCATAGCGACCATCCTTCAACAATTCAAAAGCGTCGTATCGCTCAATGTCAAATTCCCCTTTCGCTGTTTTTTCAAACAACTCCTTTCGTTCTTTTGTTCTTTCCTCTTTATCAGGGTCGTCGTAAACATTTGACGTTGTAATGACCACTTCCTCTTTTTTTCCTTTTTGTTTTGGTGCGTTAAAATACTTTTTAAAATCATGATTGAGGTAGGCACGATCAAGGTTGGCCTGCGCAATTTTTGCATTCTTTGGTGCACCTAAGAGCGAGGTTGTTCTTTCTACTTTTAATACATCCATCGCATCGGAAAGTTTCATTTCGTACAACTGGTTTTCTACATGCTCCTCCGGTTTTGATGGAGGGATGGTGGCCCTGAAATACTGGTCTCTTTCCTGGTAGCCAATAGCGTAACCCTCGGCGCCTTCCATATAAATGTAAGGTGTGCCAAAGGCATCAAAATTGTTGAAGGCTTCTAAGTAATACAGCTTGCCCTTACTGCGTACACGCAGCATAAAATCAAGTTCCTCCATAAAAAGCGCATCACGCCACGAGCCATATTTTCTTGGCACATACACAAACAACTCCGACTGAATGCCCATGTGCGCCAATGCCATGCGCAGTGCCGTGGCAAAGGTTAAACTGCTAATGCGTATCTCATCTTCCTTTTCTTCCTTCTTTGAAACAACATCCTTTTTTTCGGCGGCTAAAACTTTTTTGTACAGCTTTCGCCCTGTCATGTATTTTTCTAAATCGGAATGCACCGGGCCTTTATAATACATTTCTAAAAAAACTTTTCGCAAACAGTAATAGGTTTCCCGCATTATATCGTTATCGGTTTTCAACACACCTTCCGTTTTCTTTTTGGCCATAAACTCGGTGGTGTAACCCACTAAAGAATTTACAGTTGGTGTTACGTACACAGCGGCACCAGCATACCTTCTATACACATCGGCAATGTCGAGCCCCGAGCGATCCACGGTTGCCTGGCCTAACCCTTTCGATTCATCGTCGTTATCTGATAGCAGCACAACCCTAAACTTAACTGTTGGTGTGTTTCTATAGTTAAGGCCCCAGCGTTCTTCGGTTGTTTTCTCACGGTCTTTGTCCATAAAAAAATAACCGAGGTATGAGTTTTTATCATTGTACACCGATGCCTTGGCATCGAACCTTATGTTGGGTGCACCATTAAAGGCCCGGTACTTCACCTTCATACCATCGGCCATAATAAAACGATAAACCTGGTAAGCCGTGGGGTAGCTGTTTGATAAGGAAAAAAGAAATGGTGTGAATTGAATTCCTTCCGTCTTCATATCCCAGTCGAAAGATGATTTAACCGTGTAGTCAATGATGTCGCCAACCTCCAGATCGGGGATGGCAATTTTCATTGTTTTGATATTTTGTTTCAGGTAAATTGGTTTGTAAATAGCCGGCACTTCATTCTCTTCTTCAATGGCGGTTTTCATATCAATTGATACTTCCTTGCCGCTTGCTTTTACCACTTTGTATTCCGCACTTCCATCCCTGCCCATTGTTACGTAGTTGAAGGTTGAAAATTGTTCACGTGAACTTTTATCCTGCAGTTTTATGCGCTTGTGTATGTACTCGTGTATGCGCACAGTTGTAGAACTTCGGCCCGCAAAAATGCGGCTGAATAGGTATTCGGTTTTTTGGGCGAGTATCACAGCGCTTTCGCCCTTCCATTTTTCGGGCACTGCGGTAACAGAAAATTCGGGTTCAATGGTATTGCCCAATAATGGGGCCTGGGCTAGTAGGGTTACGGGTAAAACCAGTAACAGCATGAGCAAAATGTTACGGAACATAAACAGTGTTTGATTTTATTTATTTGGAAAACACAACCTGGTCGTTGTAAAATTTATTAATGCCGGCAATAAAATTATTCCAGGCCGCGAAGTCGGCTTTTTTTAGAATTGTTTTATTGAGGGTGATTGTTTTTTTGTACACTATGGCCTTCCCGTTATTGGTGTACGAACCTTCGAAAGAATAATCGGGTGTGATGGTTTTTACCGCGGCAGGCAGGTAGTCAACTTTGTAACCAGTGGGAATAGTTAGCTCTGCAGTTGTAGTATAAAAATATTTTTGACGAAACTCATAATCATTTTTTCTGTCGGCTGGCATTTCCGAAGCCGCAAAGTCTTTATCCCAATCCATAACGGCATAAATTTCGTTTCCCGTTTTTGTTACCTGGTGCTGGGCGTTAAAATCGAAGGACAGTTGCAGCGGTTTTTGCCTGTTGGCAAAATCTGAATTTCTTAAATTGGACACAACCACGTTGTCATCGCCCTTTTTTACAAAGTTGGCAAGCAGTTCGTTTTTGTTGTTCTTACTGATGGATGAAAAAATGCTTTGCACCATTATTTTCGACTCGCCATTGTATTCAACAGTTGAGTTGCCCACCAGTTTATCATCCTGGATGATCATTTTTATGGTTTTGCTTTCTTTGTTTTTATCGGCGGTGGCAAGGGGTATTTTTTCGATGATGAAGTTTTTGCCGTCCTCTATCAGCACTTGTTTACCCTGTATCCGTGCGGCATAATCGTTGAGTGCAATATGCTCCTCGGTACCATCGAGGTAATATTTTTTTCCGTTTACAATAACGGTGCAAATCATGTGGTTGTCCACGCATAGTGAGGGCAGGGAATAATCGTAGGGAAGATCGGCGGTACCAATCCAGGTAAGCCTTGCATCAAAGCCCGCAAGCTTCAGCATTTCTTTTAAAAGATTTGCCTTGCCCTTGCAATCGCCGTATTTATTTTTAAAAACATTTTGCGCCGCATCGGGTCTAAAGCCCATAATGCCATCTTCAAAAGCAATGTACCTAACGTTATCCTGTACCCAGTAAAAAATGCTTTCTACTTTTTCGAGATCGGTTTTTTTGTCGGCGGTAAGCTCGGTAACCTTGCTTTTTAACTCCTCGGGTTTGTTGCCAATTTCCGATGCTACGGCATGATACCATCCGTATAAGTCTTTTACATTTTCAAAGAGTACCTGCCGCGTTCCGTTTTCATTAAAAGCTTTGCTTACGCAAATAACATGCGGGTAGGTAATGGCGTGGTTAGGCGATGATGGTTCTCTGGTGTACGCCTGCACATTTTTAAAACGAAAAGTAATTTTTGTTAGCTCACCCTCCTTAAGCGATGTTCTTTCAATGTTATTGCCGGCGAAATTAAATTCACGCAAATCTATTTCCATCCATGCAGGCACGTTAAACTGTACAATGCGTTCGGCAACGGGCATGCCTTTTGGAAAATAAAAGGAGGTAAGAAATTTTATGTCGCGGTAGTTTTGCGTGTATGAGTAGGTAAAAGGTTTTCCTCTTTCGCCCAATGCAAATTTTACATGACACATTTTTAAATCGCTATGAAAAATATTTTCTTCATTGTACGTACCACAGAGCTTTTCTAGCTTAGCATCCTTGCCTTCGGCAGTTAGTGTTTTTAAATGATCAATGGCCAGTTCATCATAATAAAAAAGGCCGTCGTCAAATTTCAAATAGTCTTTCAACGGCACAAGAACAATCTCGTTCATCACCGATGCTTTTACTCTTGGTTCACCGGGTTTTGCAGCAGCATTTATAGAAAAGTCAATCACCTCTTTGTAGGTGGCAGCTACAACATCCTCCTTTGGAAATTCTTTTTTCCATTCAGAAATTTTGTCGGTAAAATTTTGTTGTGCTGTGGCGGTGGTAGAAAAAATGGCAAAAAAAATGGTTGCCCATACTACGCAGTTACTTTGCTTCGGCATCGTGGGGTAAGTTTTTGTTAGGTGGAAAATATTTCTTTTTTGTATGTAATGGAGAGGCTGGCTCAGAAATATTTTTACAATGTGAAATACTAAGGGTTTTTATTTAGGGGTTATCAAATTTCACGCAGAGGTATGTAGAACACTCAATTCTTCCCTGTAGTGTCGGCTCATCGAAATTTCGGGATCAATATGAAATCAATTTTCAGGTAGTAACTGGTTGCAGCAAATACTTGCTGGTGTCACTTTAAGGTAAAACGAGGCAACGATAAATTAAATCGCACGGCCACAAGCCGGATAGAAAAAATAATCAGCACGCAAATAATTTTGCTCACGTCGGCATTCAAAGTGGTTAGGTGTAGAAAATAATAAACCACGGCCCCGGCAATACAGGCGAGGGCATAAATTTCTTTATGAAATATGAGTGGCAGTTTGTTTAGCAACACATCTCTCAATACGCCGCCAAAGCAGGCAGTGATGGTTCCCAATGCAATACATACGCCGGCACTAAAGCCCTGCTTCAGCCCCACTTCAAAACCAATTATGGTAAACAGGCCGAGGCCAAGAGCATCAAACAAAAACAGGGCAGTTGATAATTGTTTTAGGTAAGCACCAAATAACATGGCTGCAATGGCCGATGAAAAAATGATGATAATAGCGGTGTTGTTTTGTAGCCAGTTAACCGGGAAATTTCCCACCAACATATCCCTGATGGTTCCACCGCCAATGGCCGTTACAAATGCAATAACCAAGGTACCAAATGGGTCGAGCTTTTTTTCCATTGCCGAAAACGCACCCGATACGGCAAAGGCAAATGTGCCAAGAATGTCGATGATTAAAAAGCCGGGGTACATGCCTGCAATATTTTATTCGGCCATCATTTCTTTAATAACGCTTTCAATTTCTTCGGCGTTTGGCTTGCTGAAGTAATCGCCATCGCTGCCATAAGCCGGGCGGTGTGCTTTTGCTGTAATAGTGCGTGGTGCCACATCAAGCCAGCGGTAACCACCTTGTTCTTCCATTACTTTATTAAACATAAAGGCGGCTGCACCACCGGGTACATCTTCATCAACAAAAACAATACGGTTTGTTTTTTTGAGTGAGTCAAAAATTTTGTGCTGCACATCAAAAGGCAATAAAGTCTGCACATCAATCACCTCGCAGTTTATGTGTTGCTTAGCCAAACTTTGGGCTGCATCCATTACAATTCGTAGAGTAGATCCGTAAGTAACTACAGTTACATCTACACCCTCTCTTACAATTTCCGGTACACCCAGTGCAACTTTAAAGTCGAGTAAATTCTGCGGTAATTTTTCTTTCAGCCGATAACCGTTCAGGCATTCAATTACAATTGCCGGATCGTTGCCCTGTAGCAAAGTGTTGTACATACCAATGGCCTGCACCATGTTTCGGGGTACACAAACGTACATGCCCCGCAGCGAGTGAATGATCATGCCCATTGGCGACCCACTGTGCCAGATGCCTTCTAACCTGTGGCCGCGGGTGCGTACAATAAGCGGGCAACTTTGCTGGCCCTTGGTTCGGTAATGCAGCGTAGCCACATCATCGCTTAAAGGCTGCAGTCCGTATAAAAGATAATCGAGGTACTGAATTTCGGCAATGGGCCGCAGGCCACGCATGGCCAAACCAATGCCTTGGCCCATAATAGTTAACTCCCTGATGCCGGTGTCGAAAATTCTTTCTTCGCCGTATTTATTTTGCAGGCCGGCAAAACCCTGGTTTACATCACCAATAAAACCCAGGTCTTCACCAAAAGCCAGCACTTTTGGGTTGGCGGCAAACAGTGCATCAAAATATTGATTGAGAATTTCAAACCCATTTACAACGGGGGCGTCGTTTGCATACTCAACAGCAACCGCGGCTACCTGCAATGTACTTTTTGCTCCCTCCTGGTGCAGGTGCGAGTTGTATAATTCTTTGTTTTGTTGTTGCAGGCTGCTATAAAAATCTTTCAAAGCATTGCCAGCATTATTGGTGCCGGCAATGTTTATAGCTGTGTTCAAGGTGCGTAACACATCCCGGCGTAACGGTTCCCGAATTACCGTTAGCTGGCTGCTCAATTTTTGCAATTCGCCCCCCTGCTGTGGTATTTGCGATATGACGTTGTCAATTAATTCGGCAGTGGTGGCTACCTGCTGGCGTATTGGTTGCAGATAAGTATCCAGGGCGGCATTTTTTTCGCTACGTACTTCTTCTTTTGCCCGCATTTCTAATTCATCCAGTTCTTCGCCTGTGGCCAATGAATTGGCGATGATCCATTCCCGTAATTTTTTCATGCAGTCCCATTCCCTTTCCCATTCAAGCCGATCGGAGGGTTTATATCTTTCGTGGCTGCCCGAAGTGGAGTGCCCCTGGGGCTGGGTTATTTCCTCAACATGAAACAGTGCGGGTGTATGTGTTTCCCTCGCCAGCCTGATGCCTTCTTCAAACACCTCGCACATGCCTGCATAATCCCAGCCTTTTACTTTGTACATGTTGAAGCCGTTGGTGCCATCTTCTTTCTCCATTCCTTTAAGTACATCCGATACCGAGCCTTTAGTGGTTTGGTATTTTTTGGGCACCGAAATACCGTAACCATTATCCCAGACAAAAACAACCAATGGCACCTGCAATACACCGGCAGCATTCATTGTTTCCCAAAATTGTCCTTCCGAGGTAGAAGCATCTCCAATGGTGCAAAAGCAAACTTCATTACCATTGTTAGAGAGGTGGGAGAGGTGGCTGAGTTCTTTTATATTTCTAAACGACCGGGAGGCGAAGGCAAGCCCCAAACCACGCACCATTTGGCCGGCGGTGGGTGCTACATCAGAAGAAATATTTTTTTGGTTTACCAGGTCGAGCCACTCACCATCATTATCAACAAAGGGTGTTGCAAAATGGCTGTTCATTTGGCGGCCGGCGCTAAATGGTTCCTCTGCTAAAAATGGGTTGGCATATAGTTGTGCAAAAAATTGTTTTACGGTGGCCAGCTGGCTCGCAAACATAAAAGTCTGGTCGCGGTAATAACCAGAACGAAAATCGCCGGGGGCGAAAAATTTAGCCATGGCCACCTGGGCTACTTCAACGCCATCGCCAAAAATGCCAAATTTTGCCTTGCCGGTAAGTACTTCTTTACGGCCGAGCAGGCTGGCCTCGCGGCTAATGCACACCCAGCGATAGTCCTGCAACACTTCATTTCTAAAGCTGTCGAACGACAGTTTTTCCAATGATTGTTCGGCTGCTTCAAAAGTATTTTCCATGCAGCAAAAATAGGGTTTCGGGGCGCACAGTTAAAAAAACACAAATTGTGGTTGGGGCTATAGTTTCCAGAAGTATTGCCTTATTTTTGAAAACAACTTCATCGTTATGAAAAAAATATTTTTCTTGCTTCTTGCCCTCCCGCTGTGTTATATGGCAGGGGCGCAAACCGCTGCCGAACCCCTGGAGTTTGTAGAGATGGAATATGATTTTGGAAAAATTCCGCAGGGCAAACCCGTGTATCATTTTTTTGAAATAGTAAATAAAAGCGGAGCTGCACTTAAGCTGGATAATGTTGCTGCATCCTGTGGCTGCACTACCCCCGAATGGAACCGAGAAGCAATTGCCGCCGGTGCCACCGAAAAAATAAAAGTGGGTTACAACGCTGCGTCAGAAGGACCGTTTGATAAAACTATTACTGTGACATACAACGGAAGCGCCACAAAAGTCATCAGGATAAAGGGTACAGTATGGAAGGCGCCTGCAGGTGCTGCACCATCCAACGCCTCAATAAATTTTTTAAAACAACAAATTCAATAAACAGTTATGAAAAAGTTTCTTCTATTCGCCGCCGTACTTGCAACAGGAATGACCGCTATGGCGCAACAAAAAGCCGACGAGGTAATGAAAGTAAACACCGATAAGTACGACTTTGGTACAATCAAACAAGGTGTACCCGTTACCACTTTCTTTGTAATTACCAACACAAGCGACAAGCCCATTTTTATTGAAAGCGCTACGGCAGGTTGCGGTTGCACCACGCCGGAGTTTAGTAAAGAACCAATTGCCCCTAATGGTACCGCTCAAATTAAAGTTGGGTACAACGCCGCGGCGATGGGTCATTTTGAGAAACCCGTTACCATTAAAGTAGCAGGCTTTCAGGAACCAAAGGTGATAAACATTACCGGTGTTGTTGTTGATGGCCATGCAGTTGATGCAGTAGCTGCCAGCCAGGTAAAAAAAGTGGAAAAGGCAACTGAAAAAAAAGCCGCAACGCAAGCCAAGGTTGTAAAAAAGACAAAAAAAGTAAAGACGGATTCTAAGAAATAAGCCGTCAATCGCTAATAACATTCCCCGCGTTCTATTTGAATGGCGGGGATTTTTTTTACCTGCCAGTTGTAGCTTCAGCGAAGGAGGAATATGCGCCTCCTGTTCTCAGTGGCAGCAATTGCCATGGTACAAGTTTTCTGAAAGACGCACGCCGCCGGCCAGAGCCTTTAGCGCCGGACGATGACACGGATGGATGGATGCGGACGGATTTCTTTCTTCTGCTTCGCAGAATAAATTAGCGAAAGGCGTTTCTAACAACGGTCAATTGAGTGAGCGGACAATCGTACCCCATTTTACCAGGCTATTAATTTTTAATTGAAATTTCGAGGTCAGTTTTAGTCTACATCATTTAGTAAACCCGCATGAACTTCCCTCCTCTGCTGATTTATACGCCATAGTTTTAACGACCACGGAAGCTATGCAACGCAAGTAAACTTTGAACTTTCAACTTTACAACTTGCCTCACTTTATCTTTGCCGCATGTTACAAATCTCCAACCGTGGACGGGAAATGCCGCCATCGCCAATTAGAAAATTAGTGCCGTTTGCCGAAGAAGCTAAGAAAAAAGGCGTTCGTGTTTTTCATTTAAACATTGGTCAGCCCGATATTGAAACGCCGCCACAAATGATGGAAGCTGTGAGGGAATCGGACATACGCGTATTGGAATACAGCCACAGCGCAGGCAATGAAAGTTACCGCCGCAAACTGGTGCACTATTATAAAACCGTTGGCATTAATGTAACGCACGAGGAAATAATGATTACCACCGGGGGGTCGGAGGCAATTATGTTTGGATTTTTTACCTGCCTCAACCCCGGCGATGAAGTGATTATTCCCGAACCGTTTTATGCTAACTACAATGGTTTTGCCGTGGCAGCGGGTGTGCACGTTGTACCCGTTACTTCGTTTATTGAAGACGGATTTGCATTGCCGCCGATTGCCGAATTTGAAAAAAAGATTACCTCAAAAACCAAGGCAATTGTTATTTGCTCGCCCAACAATCCCACCGGTTATTTATACAACCGCCCCGAAATGGAGGAACTAAAAAGCCTTTGCCTGAAGCATAACCTTTTTCTGTTTTCGGATGAAGCCTACCGCGAATTTTGTTACGATGGGGAGTACGTAAGTGCTATGCATCTTTCTGGCATGGAAGATCATGTTGTGTTGATGGACACAATCAGTAAACGCTACAGTGCGTGTGGTGCTAGAATTGGCGCCTTTGTTACTAAAAACAAACAGGTGTACAACGCGGCAATGAAATTTGCACAGGCAAGATTAAGTCCGCCCGGTCTGGCGCAGATAATGGGCGAAGCCGCGGTTGATTTGCCAGCATCTTATTTTGCAAAACCCAAAGCCGAATATTTGGCAAGAAGAGATTTGCTTGTGAAACGATTAAATGCCATGCCCGGTGTTTTTTGTCCCACCCCCGGTGGCGCTTTTTATGCTATGGCAAAATTACCTGTTGATGATTCGGATGTGTTTTGCCAGTGGCTGCTGCAATCATTTTCTAAAAACAATAAAACGGTAATGCTTGCACCAGCAACTGGTTTTTACGGCACAGATGGTTTAGGAAAAAACGAAGTGCGACTGGCTTACGTTCTTAACTTGAAAGATTTGGATGAAGCAATGGATTGTTTGGAGGAGGCGTTGCAACAGTACCCCGGAAGAACGGAGCACAACATGATAAAAAAAGAAGGTGCTGCAGTATAACCTTTGGGCAATTTACTACTCAATGGCCTCTTACTTTTTTACGAAAAGCAGCAACTGTGGTTGTTGCTTTTTTTATTTTTATCTAAGGCATAATAATTGCAAAAAATGATAAAGCCACCTGGCTTATTTATCATCAATTCAAAAACAATTTTTTATGACAAACGAACAATACGGAAGTTGGCATGCCGACAATGAGTTTCAACCACACGCCGGCAGCGGCGTAATCAATGTGGAACAGGGTGAAAGAATTGCCAGCGCCGCCGTTGGTGCATGGATGCTTTCTTCAGCACTCAGTAATCTTACAAAACATCCCATCAACAGTTTAGTGAAATTGGCAATGGGCGGCGCACTGCTTTACCGCGGCGCCTCGGGGCATTGTTTTGTTTATGCCGGCATGGGAAAAACAAAAGGTATTTCCAGCACACCTGCCATTAACATTCGCACTGGCCTAATTGTAAACAAACCAAAAGCCGAGGTGTATGCATTTTGGCGCAAGTTGGAAAACCTGCCGTTGTTTATGAAACACCTGGCGGCAGTAACAGAAATAGATGCGAAACACTCTCATTGGGAAGCAACTTTGCCGGGCAATATTGCCAAACTGAAATGGAATGCCGAAATAGTCAAAGAAGAGGAAGGACGTTTAATTGGATGGCAGTCCATACCCAACTCAATGATCAATAATGCAGGCAAAGTAACTTTTAAAGATGCAGCCGGTGGGCAGGGTACGGAGCTGGAAGTTGTTATAAGCTACCACGCCCCAGCAGGTGAAATCGGTGCCGGCCTGGCAAAAGTGATTAACCCGGTGTTTGAAAAAATGATTCGGCACGACATTATGAATTTTAAAGAATACATTGAAACAAAACACAAGGGCGAAACAGAAAACACCAATGACAACCCCAATATCTTACGCAGCGAAAAGGAAAGTGTGGCGCAGGGTTCGGGAGCTAATACAGGGAACCAGTATATCAATTGATAAATAAATGCTGCAGTAAAAGGCAGGCATTGAACAGGCAACCTTCTTCAAATGAAAACATGGGAAAGGGTTGCTTTTTTTTGTGTTTTTTGTGAAGAGAAGCTGGCAGTGGCTGTTGCAAAAATTTGTTTTAGATGAAGAGCCCTAATCCTTATTTTTGCTGCCCTTTAACCGTCATAGTATTTAGCAATGGTGGTTGATGCCGAGGTAGCTCAGCTGGTTAGAGCACAGGATTCATAACCCTGAGGTCGGCAGTTCAAGTCTGCTCCTCGGTACTATTGAAGCCTTCTGATTGTTTCGGGAGGCTTTTTTGTGGAGCGGCAGTTCAATCCCGAATACTCGGGACGAAGTTTCGGGATGCTCCTTGGTACTATTGAGGCCTTCCGATTGTTTCGGGAGGCTCTTTTGTGGAGCGGCAGTTCAATCTCGAATACTCGGGACGAAGTTTTGGGATGCTCCTCGGTACTATTGAAGCCTTCTGGTTGTTTCGGGAGGCTTTTTTGTGGAGCGGCAGTTCAATCCCGAATACTCGGGACGAAGTTTTGGGATGCTCCTCGGTACTATGAAGCCTCCTGATTTTTCGGGAGGCTTCTTTGTTTGGAAAATTACTATTGGAGTCCGCAATGCCCTGGCATAATGAAGCCGTTGATGGTTTTGATAGATACCAAGTTTGATGTTCGATGTGACGGGGATTCGGAGTTTATTCGATTAATTCCGTAAAAATAAAAAGGTACGTATAGAGAAGTGAGATTACTTCCATTCTATTCAATTCTATATTGAAGCAGGCAGTTAAAGCCTGTTAATCGAAGTTGGTTTGTATAAGGGTGAAGCCCTGAAAAAGAAGCGGTATAAAAAGGGGTCAAGTATGGGTTATCAGTTGTTTAATGAAATGCTTGTAAATTACCTGCGCTGGACAATAATCCTCCTTCGTTGAAGCTATGGAGAACGAAAAAATGGTACGAATTAAAAACAGAACAGCAAGTAATTATGTTTTTAAACGACGGTTTCAATTTCATCCAGCTCGGCCAATAATGCGCCATCAGAAAATACGGCAACGGAACGATACTGGCCGGGCATGTTAATAGGTTCAACATACATCACCTCTCTGCTGCGGCAACGGGTCGTAACACCATTTGTCTGTAGATGTAAATTCAGTTGCCCTGGCATCAAAGCGTCCATTTCTTTCAAAAAAATTGGGCTTCTTGTATTCTTTGTCAGCCGTGCTTCGCCAACCACGTACAGGGTGCCGAAGCTGCCCTCAGCTTCCTGGTTAAATTCAATCCACGCTTCCCAAAGGTCTGTTGCTTGTAGTATGGTTTTGTGTTTCATAAGTGCAAGTTAGATTTACGGTCAGTCAAAAAAAACGGGTAAACAACCCAAAAAAATACCGTTGAAAAACCCTTTTTTTGGCAAAATGCGAAATAGATTTTGCAGCTTGAAGGAAATACCGTAAATGTATTTTGAAGGACGTACGTAGCTACTTTATTCGAAAACTAAGATTGCCGCAAAGGCATTTACCGGAAAGGTTTCTAAGCCTTATCGTTTGGCGAAGTATTGGGATGATCTTGAACACGGCCGGGTTTGAACACTTCGCCCATTAACTATTAATGTTAAATATTGTTAGCACTGAGGTATCGTATTTTACTTTTACAGCCATGCGCTTCCATCTTCCAAAACTCACTGTATTCATTATCATCATTTTCGTTTTTTCTTTTACTGCCGTCGCACAAAATGTAAGTGTGCGTTTTTCTGTGTCTACCGATAATAGAGTGCCGGTTGGTTTTGCCACTATTCAACTTACTTCGGCTACAGACAGCACAGTCATTCATCAAAAGGTTTCGGACAGCATTGGGTCGGCAATTTTCAATGTGGCAGAGGGCCAGTACACGGTTAACATTACTGCTGTAAATTTTACACCGGTTACAAAAGACGTTGCAATAAAATCCGGCTCCACGTTTTTTGCGGTGCAAATGCAAACTATAAATAAAACCTTAGGGGCAGTAGTGGTTACTGCATCGCGGCCATTGCTGCGCCAGGAAGATGATAAAACCATTGTTGATCCTGAAAGTCTGGCCGCAACATCAACCAACGCCTATGAAATAATGGAAAAAGTACCCGGGCTTTTTGTGGACAGTGATGGCAATATTTATTTGAGCAGCACTACACCGGCAACTGTTTACATAAATGGCCGCGAGCAAAGAATGAGTGCCGCCGATATGGCAACGCTTTTAAAAAATCTTCCACCAAATGCCATTGCTTCCATTGAAATTATGCGTACTCCATCCGCCCGGTACGATGCATCGGCCAGTGGCGGTATTGTAAATGTGGTGTTG
This sequence comes from Chitinophagales bacterium, assembly GCA_031425835.1. Lineage (GTDB taxonomy): Bacteria > Bacteroidota > Bacteroidia > Chitinophagales > Chitinophagaceae > Flavisolibacter. Next base: position 96,139 of record JANPKD010000014.1, on the reverse strand, counting down.
CGCAAAGGTGTTCGCATTGGGCTTACGGGCAGTGTAACTGTTGGTGGCAACCAGGGCCGGTACGGCAACCAGTTTGTTGGATTAAATTTAAACAACAACAACGGTGGGCTAACTACTTATTTAAGTTTGCAGGTAGGTCGGCGTAATACTTACGATGAACTAACAACCGTGCGGGCTTTTTCAATTGATTCGTTTTTAAACCAGGAAGCTTACACAAAATTTGCTTCAACCAATTATTACGCTGGTTATGGTTTTAGTTATGGCATCAATAAAAAATGGGAGGTAAGCTACGATGGCCGGCTAGGTTACAACCTGCAAAACAATAACAGCAGCAATCTTTCCACCATCACAAAAAAAGGAACACAAGGAACTTTGTTCCAGAACCTTACCAATGTAAATAACAGAGGCCACAATTACAATCTTACACAAGGCGTAAACCTGAAATACAAAATTGACTCTGCAGGTTCGGAGTGGACCACCGATCTATCCTACACCCATTCACCCAATTTCGTTGACCAGTTTTTTGGTACGGGTGATGGAGAAATTGATAACCGCCTCCGTTTTTTTTCGGTGCAAACAAATTTTCTTAAAAAATTAAAGCACCAAATAACTTTTGAAACAGGTGGCAAAACAACCGGCGTAGTATTTAACAACAGCACCGATTATTTTACAACAACCAATGGCAACCGCGTAAAAAATATTGCCCGTTCGGCTGCATACAAATACAATGAAAACATTCACTCGGCCTATGTGCAGGTTTCTAAAAATTTTTCGGGCATTATTTTAAAAATGGGTACACGCCTGGAAAATACAAACATGAATGGACGACAATTGCAACCAAACGATACTTCCTTTTCTTTACACCGCACCGATTTTTTTCCGTACATCTATTTAAGCCGCAGCTTAATGAAGATTGCAGGCTATGACTTACGAGCATACCTTGTTTATCGCCGCACGATTAGCAGGCCGGCGTATGAAAATTTGAACCCATCACAACGGTTTGTCGATCCGTTTTTATTTGAAACAGGCAACCCCAATTTGCGGCCGCAGTTTACACAGAATTATGAAGCGAATGTTTCGGTTGATGAACGGCCCATTTTTGCATTGGGTATAAATGATACTAAGGACATTTTTTCGCAGGTAATTTATCCGTCTGATACGTCAAACAAAATTTCATTACGCACCTACGATAACTTGGGAAAAAATAAAGAAACTTATTTCCGCATTTTGGGTGCATTGCCCCCGGGTAAAAAATATTTTTTCGTTGCCGGCGCACAGTACAATCATAACAATTACCAGGGTGTGTACGAGGGGAATAAATCACTGGCTTTTAAACGCGGCAGTTGGTCGTTGTTTACCTATCACCAATTGAAATTGACGCCCATTACACAAATAAGCATGAATGGTTTTGTACGTTTTAAAGGTCAGCAGCAGTTTTACGAGTTAGGTACTTTTGGCCAAATGAACATGAGCTTTAACCAGCAATTTTTAAATCGCAAACTGAACGTTACGCTGAGTTGCAACGATATTTTTTTTACCAACAACAACACATTTATTTTTAACCAGGGCAGCATAAACGCCAATGGTCAACGCTACAGCGATACACGGCGTTTTGGTATTAACCTGCGCTACAATTTCGGCATTAAGAAAAAGGAAGACAATAATCCATTTAACGCAGAGGGGTTGGAGCGGGGTAATTAGAATTGCCATCTGAGATTTTAGACTTCCTGTCTGCAATTTGGACTACAAAAATTCAACCCAATCATTTCTCATTACTAATTAACCTGTACACCGGGTACTGTAAATACGCAGGCTCGTAATACGGTGAGTTTTGATAAACGAAATTTAATTGTGCAGCACCGTTCTTTGCAAAGCTGCTATCTGTTGCTTTCCGTTCATTTAATTTTTGCTGAATTACAGGATTGGTTTTTAAAAACTCCGCGGCTGTTTCTTCAAATACATAATTGGAAAAACCTTCCTTTCTTTCAAGAATGCCATCAAAAAAATTCCAGGCAAAATAACTGTCCTGCGTATTTGGCTCAAGGGTTTCAATTAAAAACCGGTTAGCATTCTGGTTGAGCGGAATATACCAATCGCCTTTGCGACAAACCATTTGCTTTTTGTGTGTGGAAGTTTTTATTGAGGTGTTTAGATGATGGCCTTCAAAAAGCCTGGGTTGGTAGCTTTCAATTTTATAGTATTCCACTTCTACAGTTGTGTCGCCGGTGAGCTTAGTCATTTTCACGTTGTTGGCTTGCAGGCGTTCAATTACCTTCCACCAACCTTGCGGAATGATATAAGCTTTTGGTTTAGTAACAGAAAGTGTGTCTTCGTAAAAATTGAAAAACGGGATAGTTTTTTCAAAAGGTTTGTCGCGGTTGTAAAACAGCCGTTGCATACCCGAAACGTCGCTGGTTTTGTAACCGGCCTGGTAACCCTTAAAATTTAGTTGGGTTGATTTTGTTTTGTTCCATTTCCAGGCGATGGGAAATTGTGTTTGTGTTTGTTGTTTGGTTTTTGCCTCAGCCCTCAGCTTCAAAATTTCATTGGCATTTGCTGCTGCAAAATCAATAAAACATTTCATCAAATCCCGTGTGGCTTCCACTCTTTGTTTGTAGGGTTTCAGCATGTGTGTTTCGGGTACAAAAGAAAAAGTATTCCAGAGTGCGGCGTAACCACTACTGTACCGGGGACTATCCCAAAATTCACTCCATCCTTTTTCTGGTGTTTCGCCAAAGTGATTTACATACGGAATCAAATCCCAACCTTTTGTTTTCATTGATGAATAAAGTGCCGGCTCAAATTTTTGGTTCAAAAATGCGCCCATTGCGCCACCCAGTTTGTTATGTTGTGTGGTGAGCAAAGTCATTACGTGTTGGTAATCGGCGCCGTTACTTACGTGGTTGTCAACAAAAATATCGGGGTCGAGCAGGTGAAATATTTTGGTGAACGTGAGTGCTTCTTTTGTATCGGCTTTTATAAAATCGCGGTTAAGGTCGAGGTTTTGTGAGTTGCCGCGAAACCCTTTTTCTACGGGGCCGTTTTGGTTCACGCGGGAGTGGGTGCTCCGGTTTAAGACACCGCCAATATTGTACACAGGTATAATGGCGAGAACAACATTTGACGGCAAAGGATTTTTTGGAGTCGTCACTTCCTGCACCAATAACATGCTCGCATCAATGCCGTCGGGTTCGCCGGGGTGAATGCCGTTGTTGATGAAAATGATCGTTTTCTTTTTTCTTTTTAAAGAAGCGATATCAAAATCTTTATCCCGGGAAACTAAAATTAAATGCAAGGGATATCCGGCATCTGTCGGTCCCATTTCTTTCATGGTTACGTACGGCGATGCTGCATCAAATTTTTTCCACCAATCAATTGCTTCGGTGTAGGTAGGGGTTTGGGTGCCGCCGGATTGTTCAAATTTGGTTTTATGGTTTTGAGCGAATGCAAAAAATGGCAGGCTGACTAAGACCAGTAGATAAAATTTGTGCATGCTGCTAAGGTAGGAGTTGATTGTGAGGACCTATTTATAAAAAATCTGTATTGTATTGGTAGAAAGTTGTTGTATAGATTATTTTTTAGGCATTGTCTGCCTCGTTTTGCAGACTGATTAAATGGGAGATGTTTTGCAATAAATGCGGCAGGCGTAATTGTATAGTATCCCAGATTATCAAATTATTGATGCCGAAGTACTCGTGGATAATAAAATTTCGGAAGTCTTTCAAAATTCTCCATTCAACATTATTATGTACTTGTTTAAAGGGTTCGCTGATTCTGGCAACGGCTTCGCCAATGATTTCAAAGTTGCGTTCGACAGCCTCTTTAGTTTTCGTATCGTTTTCATTGATCAAATGAAAATCCCGCAGTGTAATTTATTATTTTAGAAATCGCCGTTTCAATGTCTATGAGAAGCAGTAAGTTATTTCTTTCAGACATGAATCAAATTTTTTTCAACGTAAGGTAGATATTGCAATTTTATTCCGCCCCGGGAAACCATATCAATCTTATGTCGGAAAAGGTCTTCCAACTCATGTGCAAGCCTAATGTATTCAAAGCCGTCAATTCTGTTGCTGAAATCAACCAGAATATCAATATCACTGTATTCATTGTAATCGCCCCTTGCATAAGAACCAAAGAGTCCCAATTCTGAAATAGCATATCGCTCTTCCAGTTCAGGCTTTTTATGTTTTAACAAACTGAGTATTTGTTCCTGCGTGTACATAGTTCAAACTTACTAAAACCTCATTACCTGCCACACCCAAAATCTGTTGAACAGCGCAAAAAAAATCCGCAATAATGCGGAACTACTTTATTAAGAAAACGATCAAAACAAAAAAGCTTATGCTATCGCGTTCGCTCTTCTTGCCAGTTTGCTTTTTAAATTGCTTGCTTTGTTTTTATGAATCACACCCTTCTTGGCTAGCTTGTCGAGCATAGACGCAACAACCGGAAGTTTCTCGCCAACAGCGGTTTTGTCGGTTAATGCTTTGTAGTCGCGAATGGCATTACGGGTAGTTTTGCCATAATATTTATTTCTTTCGCGGCGGGTGGCCGACTGGCGCATGTCTTTCTTTGTTGCTTTATGATTAGCCATGTTCTTTGCTCCCGGTTTTTGAATTCGGGGAGGCGAAGGTAAGGGTAGGCACCCGAAATGGAAAATTTTAAAAAAAAAATTTTGCCAAAAAAGGTTGTTGGTTGCAGTTTTTCCGTGTTTGCCTGCATAAATGACTTAGAGCGAAGGCCCTGGTTTGGGATTAGTTGCCCACTATTGAAGCACTGTTTGAATTGTTACTGATGATTGCAATATCCCCACTAGAATTGTTGAGGTAAAAGAGTGCGACGCAACAGGAGCTAAATGGTGGCAATACAGTTGGGCTCAAAAACATCCAAAAACTAGGAATATCCATAGGCATTTTTAAACGATATTTGCTACCCAAAATACAGTCATCCTTCATGCAGGACTTTTCATACATTACCCAATCGCACCCGGCTTTTATTGAAAGCCTTTATAACGATTTTACTAAAAACCCCGAAAGTGTTGACCCTGACTTCCGCAAATTTTTTGAGGGTTTCGACTTTGCCGTTTCCACCGGAGTAAATGGCGCTAAGATGCCAGAAGCAGTTGCTGCACCCGGGGTTGATGCGCAAAATATTGCGAAGGAATTTGCGGTGTACAACCTGATACTTGCCTACAGGAAAAAGGGACACTTGGTCGCCAAAACAAACCCGATAAGAGAACGGAAGGACAGGGGTGCCAACTTAGACATTAAACATTTTGGGCTGAGCGATGCCGACCTGCAACTAACTTTTGCCGCCGCCCGGTTTATTGGTTTACAAAGCGCCACCCTACAGCAAATTGTTGATCACCTGCAAAAAATATATTGTGGTTCGGTGGGGGTGGAGTTTCAGTACGTAGTGAACCAGAAAAAATTGGAATGGCTGCAAAAGGAAATTGAAACAACCTTGCAACAGCCATTACCGCTTCAGCAAAAGAAAAGAATTTTGATGAAGCTGAACGAGGGAGTGATTTTTGAAAAATTTTTACACACAAAATACATTGGTCAAAAACGGTTTTCACTTGAAGGTGGCGAAACTACTATTGCGGCCTTGGATGCCATGCTCACCGTTGCGGCCGACAGTGGCGCAAAAGAAGCTGTTATTGGAATGGCCCACCGGGGACGACTGAATGTGCTTGCAAATATTCTAGAGAAGACCTACGAACAAATTTTTAGTGAATTTGAAGGCACGGCCATCCCCGACCAAACAATGGGAAGCGGTGATGTAAAATATCATTTGGGTTTTAGCAGTGAGGTAGACACAGCCAACGGCAAAAAAATTCATTTAAAACTTACACCCAATCCTTCGCACCTTGAAGCCGTGAACCCGGTGGTGCTGGGTTATTCACGAGCCAAGGCTGATGTGTTATACGCTTCGGAGTTTGATGCGGTGCTGCCTGTTTTAATTCATGGCGATGCCTCGGTAGCAGGGCAAGGTATTGTGTACGAGGTGTTGCAAATGAGTGGCCTGAAAGGTTTTTATACCGGCGGCAGCATGCATTTCGTCATCAACAACCAAATTGGTTTTACTACAGATTTTGATGATGCGAGAACATCAGACTATTCCACTTCAATTGCCGCAACCGTGCAGGCACCTGTGCTGCATGTGAATGGCGATGACCCCGAAGCGGTTGTAAAATGCGTACAAATAGCAACACGATACAGGCAAGAATTTAATTCGGATATTTTTATAGATATGGTTTGCTACCGCCGCCATGGCCACAACGAAGGTGACGATCCAAAATTTACACAACCTCAGTTGTATGCGCTGATTGATAAACATGCCAACCCACGGGAAGTGTATGTGCAATATTTGCTAAAACATGGCGAGGCCGATGCGCAGGAGATGGCTAAGGACATGGAGAAAAAATTTTGGAGCGATTTGCAGGAGCGACTGGACAACGTGAAGCAACATCCCCTGCCCTATAAATACCAGCAACCCGAAATTGCCTGGAAAAGTTTGCGCAGAGCCACCGATGCCGATTTTGAACATTCGCCGGTGACGGCTATTAGTGAAGTGGATTTCAAAAAACTCTTTGCTGCGTTGATGCAATGGCCCGATGAATTTAAGCCGTTGCGAAAAGTGGAGAAAATTTTGAATGACAAAAACAAACTGTTTGAAACCGAGCAAAAAATAGACTGGGCTACCGGTGAGTTGCTTGCTTTTGCCAGCCTGTTGGTTGAAGGTAAAGATGTGCGCATGAGCGGGCAGGATGTAAAACGTGGCACATTCAGTCACCGCCACTCAGTATTGTACGACGAAACCAACAATAAGGAATACAATCGCCTCAGCCGCATTGAGGGCAGCAAAGCACAGTTTCGAATTTACAATTCGTTGCTCAGTGAATTTGCGGTGCTTGGTTTTGAATACGGGTATGCATTGGCCAGCCCCAATGCGTTAGTGTTATGGGAAGCGCAGTTTGGCGATTTTATCAACGGTGCACAAATTATTGTCGACCAGTTTATTTCATCGGCCGAAACCAAGTGGCAACGCATGAGCGGCCTGGTGCAACTCCTTCCACATGGTTACGAAGGCCAGGGCCCCGAACATAGCAGCGCAAGGTTAGAAAGATTTTTACAGCAATGTGCCGAACTGAATATGGTAATTGCGAATGTAACTACCTCCGCAAATTATTTTCATTTATTGCGCCGGCAACTGGCATGGCCTTTTAGAAAACCATTGGTTGTTTTTTCACCAAAGGCAAACCTGCGGCATGTAGGTACTTACTCGTTAATTAATGAATTTACCAATGGTGGATTTAAAGAAGTAATGGACGATGCATTAGTGAAAGATGCAACGCAGGTAAAAAAAGTTTTGTTCTGCAGCGGCAAAATTTATTTTGATTTACTGGAGCAGCAACGGAAAGAAACAAAAAATGATGTTGCTGTTGTACGGGTGGAACAATTATACCCATTGCCCATAAAGCAGTTGGACGAGTTGTATAAAAAGTACGCTCGTGCCACCTGGTTTTGGGTGCAGGAAGAGCCACTCAACATGGGTGCCGCATCGTATTTGCAAATGAATTTGAAGAACATCAATTTTGGTATCATCAGCCGGCAGCCAAGTGCCGCAACTGCCAGTGGGTACAGTAAAGTGCATCAGCAGGAGCAGAGCGAAATTGTAGAGACGGCGTTTAGTATTTAAACGTCTTTTATCTTGCCCAATCAAATCTATACTTATGAAAACAGGTTTATTTCTTTTTAGTTTGTTTATTTCAACAATTGCTAAATCGCAATTTGTACCCCAGACACAGAAGGTGTATACTCAAACACTTCAGTCTAAAGTATTGGTGCCGCTGCAATATTCAGATAGCGTAAATACTCGTTTAGAAACCGCATTTCAAAAGCATTGGAGAACAACTCCGTTTCAGATAGTTGGGGAACGATTTAAGGATTCACTTGCCAAAGCTAAAGGCGGTGCAGGTTACACGGTCTTTGAAGGCACACTCGTAAAAACGATCAATGTGCGTGAAAACGAATTAGGTCAGCGCAGTGAACGGGGAACCTTTGCCAACTGGTGGTCTTATTTTTTGATGCCTTATGATAAAAACGGAAAGCCAGATGCGGAGGCAGTTACTGCCTGGGGCCCAATCAGCATTTATTATAATGAATGGCTTGATGGTCACCCATATGAACGCACTTTTTATCGGTTAGAGTTTATTGTGAAGCAAGTAAACGATGTGCTGCAGTTTATAAAAGATAACCCTAAAGGCAATGAAGACGATTTTAAGTCGCATATAAACGCAAGGGTAGTGCAGCTGAAAAAGAAAACTTTGTTGGTGCCTGCCGAACTGTTGGAGAAGTACGACATCTGGAAAATTGAACGGCTTAAGATGGAAACAGGTGTTGGTAAAGTAATTACAACTGGCAAGCCCATTTGGAAAACGGTTGTTGATCTTTCAGATTTTGCCGACTACCATGGCAAGTATTAGATATTGCCCTACGCCGAAATTGATCGATTAGCTCATGGCAATACTGCCGAAACCTATGCGCTGTTTGCACCCGTAATCGCGGACCAGAAGTACGTACATGTATATGATTTGGCAACCAAGGAATTGCTTTACACTGAAACTGCTAAAATGAGCCTTGAGGTTAAGGGGAAGGATATAAAAAAGTTGAGCGAGAAAGCGGGGTTTGACTAAAAAGATGAATAGCAGGTTTGTCTTCCCAAACAATATTTATTTAGGAGGTATGGTGTCTTCTGTATTCCGGCAGTGGCCTTTCCCATTCATAAGTTTTTTTACCCGAAATTTGCGACACTTCAATTTAAAATATGATTGACATTAAAGTACCAACAGTTGGCGAAAGCATAAACGAAGTAACCTTAATTAAGTGGTTGAAGAACGACGGCGATTATGTAGAACGTGATGAAGTGATTGCCGAACTGGAAAGTGAAAAAGCAACCTTTGAAGTAAACGCCGAAAAAGCCGGCGTACTAAAAACCGTAGGTAAAGAAGGCGACACGTTGCACATTGGCGATACCATTGCACAGATAGATGATGCAGCAGCAAAACCCGGGGGAAGTTCCGATTCGGCAGTTGAAAGTTCAAAGCCCGAAGTTCAAAGCCAGCAACCGGCTTCGAATGAACCGCAGAATAAAGAACAAGGAACATTGAATGCTGAAATAAAAAACCAGTCTACCACAGAGGCTGCGCAACCCCAAACCCCCTCGCCTTCGCAGAGCTATGGCGGGCAAGCAACCAGCAAACCCCAAACTGATCTCAAGGCATCACCAGTTGCCTCGGCCATCATCGCCGATAAAAAAGTCGATCCAAAAAATATTAATGCAAGTGGCCACAATGGCAAAATTTTAAAAGACGATGTGCTGAGTGCATTAGAAAACCCCGGACGTAAACCAGGTACTCCAGCTTTTGGCAGAGAAGAGAAAAGAGAGAAGATGAGCAACCTGCGCAAAACAGTCTCTCGCCGGTTGGTTGAGGCAAAAAACACTACAGCAATGCTCACCACTTTTAATGAAGTGGACATGAGTAAAATAATGGCTATCCGCACTGCCAGTAAAGACAAGTTTAAAGAAATACATGGTGTGGGTTTGGGCTTTATGAGCTTTTTTACAAAAGCGGTTTGTTATGCACTGCAGGAGTGGCCGGCGGTAAATGCCTACATTGATGGCGACTCGATTTTGTATCACCAGTACTGCGATATTTCCATTGCCGTTTCGGCGCCAAAAGGATTGGTAGTGCCTGTGATAAGAAATGCCGAAAGTTTGAGCATGGCTGAAATTGAAAAGAAAGTTATTGAGCTGGCAACAAAGGCAAAGGAAAATAAGCTAACCATGGAAGAGATGCAGGGCGGCACATTTACCATTACCAATGGTGGTGTTTTTGGCTCGTTAATGAGTACGCCCATCATCAACATTCCGCAGAGTGCCATTTTGGGCATGCACAAAATTGAAGAACGGGCGGTAGTGGTTGATAAACAAATCGTCATCAGGCCTATGATGTACCTGGCATTAAGTTACGACCACAGAATTATTGACGGCCGCGAATCGGTTTCTTTTCTTGTACGTGTAAAAGAGCTGCTCGAAAACCCTGAATTATTATTAATTGGGAAAGATCCGGTGAAGGCTTTGCTGGGTTTATAATTTGTATATCTTCATCGCCAATACTGTATCATGAAACAATTACTAACTGCTTTCTCTATCGTAATACTATTGGCATCCTGTCAAAAAGAAATTAGTTTGGATGTGCCTGTTAACGGTGGTGGCGGAACTCCTCCTCCTGGTAACACAAATGGTGATCTTTTAGAAAAAGCTTTACAACTCACGGTTGGTACTAAAGACACCAATACCATAACCTTTCAGTGGGATGCGGCAAAAAGACTGGTGGTTTATAACAGCGCAGGCACGGTGGCTGGCAGGGCCACAAATATTAATCATACCATTACCCGTGCTGCTGATGGAAAAATAAAAACCATCCGCTCCATTTCCGACTTTTCCGGTGCGGACGATTCAACCATTTATTATTTTACTTACGCCGCAACCGGAAGCCAGGTCAGGTTTGTTACAAGTACCCAGTACACTCCATTTTTTACAATAAACGACAGCTCCATTTTTACGTATAACACCGCCGGCCAGGTAACCACAAAGGAAACCTTTGCCGATCTGTCGGGCACATTTGAGCCTTTGTCAAAACAACAATACACCTACGATGCACAGGGGAATGTTTTAAAAATTACGAACTTCCAGGCCGATTTTATCACGGGTGCATACACGGAGATCAGCGCTTCTACCAACACATACGACCAAAATAAACCGGCTTACACCTTTGGCGAAGAGGCCTTTGTAATTTTTGGCCTTGAAACAACTTCGAAAAATAACCTTGTAAAGACTATTACCAACACGGGTGGAAGCGGCAATACTTACACCATTACTTTTACCCAGTTGCAGTTTAATAGTTTTAATCGACCCACACAGGCATTATTAGGCGTGGCTCCACAACCACCGGATTACAACATGCGCATTTTTTATTTTTATAAATAACTGGCCGAAACAAAAAGCCAACACATTTATTCAGCCTGGTTAGTTGACGCAGCAACCAATTCGCGGCTTTTGTTCGTTATTTTATGCTATGTCCAGGATACATTCACACCTTAATTCCGCTGGTGAAATAATTGCCAGTTACAATGGACAAGAACCTTTCGCTTCTTTTCTAAAAAAATATTTTTCCAGCCAAAAGAAATACGGGAGTAGAGACAGGAAGCAAATTGCAAATCTCTGCTATTGTTATTTGCGTTTGGGTAAGCTGGCAATGCATGTTGCAACTGAAGAAAGAATTCTCGGCGCTTTATTTCTTTGTTCAAACGACCCCAATGAAATACTTGCTGCAACAAAACCCGATTGGAATGAAAAGACAACGCAGCCTCTTTTACAAAAACTATCAACCCTCAACTATCAACTCTCCGCCGTTTTCCCATTTGGCGAAGAATTGAGCGATGAAATTGACGAAGAAAAATTTATTGCTTCATTCTTTGTTCAACCCGATTTATTTCTTCGTATTCGGCCTGGCAAAAAAGAAAAGATTGTCAAAGCGCTTACTGATGCTGGCGTTGCGTTTACGCTGCCCAATGAAGATTGTATTCAACTAAATAACGGAACTAAAGTTGAACAGCTATTAGAAATTGATAAAGACGCAGTGGTGCAGGATTTCAATTCGCAAAGAATTGCGGAGTTTTTTCAATTGCCTCTTGCTAATTGCAAGTTGCATATTAAAACCTGGGATTGTTGCGCCGCCAGCGGCGGAAAATCAATTTTGCTTTACGATAAAAGCCCGCAAATACAACTAACGGTTTCTGACGTACGGGAAAGTATTCTTGCCAACTTAAAAAAACGTTTTGCCACCGCCGGTATTAAAAACTATAAAAGTTTTATCGCCGATCTTTCTAAAAAAGAGTTCAAAGATTCTTTTCTACGAAAAGGGGAAGGTTTCGATTTTATTGTTTGCGACGCACCCTGTAGTGGGTCGGGTACATGGAGCCGTACACCCGACCAACTTGTTTTTTTCAAAAAAGAAAAAATTGATTACTACGCCAACCTGCAAAAGAAAATTGTTTTGAACGCAGCCAAGTCATTAAAAAAGGGCGGCTATTTTTTGTACATAACCTGCTCGGTTTTTAGAAAAGAAAATGAAGACGTTGTTTCCTTCATTCAAAGCAATACCACACTCCAATTGCAAAGCATGCAATACTTTAAAGGCTATGAAAAAAAAGCCGACACACTTTTCGCGGCCATATTTCAATTATAGTTTTAGTAAAACCTTTGTGCTGATAATGGTTGAGCCATTGTACACCGATACAAAATATTGACCACTTGCCAGGTTTGCCATGCTCACGGTAAAATCAACAGTGCCGGCCGCTTTATTTTTTTGTACTGTGGCTACTTGTTGCCCCTTACCGTTGAAGATTTTAATTTGTAATTGAGGTATTGGTTGGGCGGTATTAATGCGCACGGTTACAAAGCTGAAAGCAGGGTTTGGCAACAGCTGCAATCTGTTATCATTAACAGCAACTCCAGGTATTGATGTAGTAATGCATGATGCGGAAAGAGTGACGTTCACCGTGTCAATATAGTCGGCTGCAAAACTTGCAATTGCCGTATCAATTACCTGCCGTATGCGGTAGGCAATATTACCAGCCTGCGCATTGATGAGCGAGTCGGTGAACACATAACTTTTGTTGCTAAAAATATTGCCGCTGCCTGCCACCTGGCCAACTTTTGAAAAGCTATTTTCGCCAGGCAATTTTCTTTCTATTTCATAATTCATGCCCGCCAAATCTTTGCTGATAAAGTTGATGGTGGTTTTACAGTTGGCAATTGTAGCAGTAGAAGATGCAAAATCTTTCAACAAAAAAAACATGGCTTTTTTCACATCGGGTATGCCGTAACCAATTGTATCGTTTGGATTTGACGCCCTGCTACCACTTGCCCGTAAGGCGTAAATTATTTTCATGTTGTTACTCTCCCTAAAGCCCTGCCACAAACAAACCGCAAGCCCTACAATATTTGGAGTGGCGAAAGAAGTTCCATTACCAGAGCCAATATTATTATTTGCCAATTGCAATGTTGTGCCCACTCCCTGCGAGGCTACATCTGGTTTCACTTGGCCATCTGAGGTTGGACCCAGCGAAGTAAATGATGCAGGAACACCACTGGCATTTACGGCACCTACAGCCAGCACACTGTCGCCATCGGCAGGAGTTGCTAACCGTTTGAATGATTCATTGCCCTGGTTGCCCGCCGCGTTCATTACCAAAATTCCTTTTTTTGCGGCAAGGTCGGCACCTATTGCAGCCATCGTAGTATTGCCATTCATCTCGGAATAGGTATGATTGAATGATGGATCGGTCATGCCATCGGAGTAGCCAAGCGAAGAAGAAATGGCATCACCACCCAAACTATCTAACCGCTCGGCTGCGCAAACCCAGTTGTGTTCTTCAATGGGAAACTCGGTGGCTACATCTTCGCTTCTAAATAAATAAAAATTTGCTTTGGGTGCACTGCCTACAAACTGGCCGGGAATGTTTGCAGCTATAATAGAAAAGCATTGCATGCCATGCGCATCATCTTCATTTACACTACTGTCCTTTAATACAAAATCGTACACACCCAAAATTTGCCCATTGCCCCTGGCACTGTCAAATGATTTTACGGTAAGATAATTTTGAAACCCTCCGTCTAACACACCAATAACCATGTTCTGCCCACGCAAACCAATGTTGTGTAAAAACTGCCCATTGTGCATTTTTATTTGGTTAGATGAGAATCCGTAATTAAAAAAATCCGCTAGCGTTCTTGCACTGCGTTGTGTGCTTGTTATTTCATTTTCGGTATCTAAATCATCCGCCGAAACACTATGCACTTTAGCGGCAATTGCGGTAGCCGATTGTACAAAAGGAAAAGAATTTATTTTGGTAAGTGCCGCTGCATCGGTAGTACGGATAGTTACTGAGTTAAGCCATTTGGAAACATTGAGTATGGTTACCGCCCCGGCGTTGCGAATGGAATCAATAAAACGCGGCGTCACGGGCAGGTCGGTACTGTCGATACTGATATTGTAATTTGTTCGGCGGGTGATGGCTTTTGCCGAAAGATAAGCTTGTGGATTGCTGATTGAAAATGGGGAATTGCCTTTGTGTTTGAAGCGAATGATGTACCTGTTTAACTGCGACTGTGCGGACTGGGTAACAAACAAAACGAAACAAAGCCACAGCAATTTTTTTTTCATACCATTAGTTGTGATCTATCATAGCACGTTTTATGCCGAAGCCCTGGTAGGTTGGGGGCGGGCTGCCCGGATTCAACTGGTACTCCCACATAATAAAGTTCTGGTAAACAAGGCCAATGCCTTTTGCATATTTTTCTTCGCCAAAATTGATTGAGGCGTAACCAACCGAGGGAGTAACCGGGATGTTAGTTGATTCATCAACCTGGGTAACGGTAATAATATTTTCTACCAACTGGCCATTAAACTTTTGCGAGCCAGTAACCGCTGAATAGGTAAATTCCCAGTCTTCCATTTCATCATCATTGCTAAATTTATGCAGGGCATCATAAGGGCCTTCGGGCAGGTGTGTGTTGCCTTTCCAAATTGTTGTTTCCAGAACGGGGAAGTTTAGTTTCAATACCCTCAAATTATCTTCGGTTACTTCTACCGTTTTGTCGGTTGCTGTAATTAAGAATGTGCCGGCCGGTGCCCAGGGTTTAGTGTTTAAAGTATCTCTTAAAAAACGTAACACCCTAAACGCCTTGCGACCTAAATTATCGGTAAGCTCCGCATCTACAATTTGTTTTTCGTGGTAGGCGTGTACTTCAACAATAGATTGAAAGTTGGTAAACACGGTTGAGTCGGTGCGGTAAATAATGTATTTGCCTACTTGTGGTGCCACGTAATCGGACAGGGGAGGGCCGGGCAAAAATTCTTCAGTGGTTTTTTTACAACCATACTGTATACTGATGAAAAATAAAAGGCTGAGGGGAAAGAGTTTTGATCTCATAGTTATATGGATTGAATTTTGATGCGCCAGATGGCTTTTGATTGCGGGATAAAGCTAATTAAAAACCCCGGCCATAGCAAGTTGTTGCGACCTGAGTTCCTGCCTCAGCCCTAATCACTATCCAAGACACGAGCGCATTCACCTCCTTTCTTGCGAAGGATTGTAACACGGATAACACGGGTTGGCCGGATAAAAACGGATTTTTTATTTTGCATAACAGAATGAAAGGCCATACACCAATCCTAATTGTGTTTCCCGCTGCTCTCAATTAATTGATTATTTGCCAGCAAAAAAACCCGTGTCGCGTTGAATAATTCCACCGCCCACTACATCATCGCCTTCATAAAAAACAGCGCTTTGGCCGGGCGCAATGCCTTTTACGGTTTCGTAAAAACGTATAGTTGCTTCTTTACCATTAGGCATTACGGAGGCCAGGCCACCTTTGTCTTTGTACCTTATTTTGGTAATCAATTCCATTTCATTTTCGGGGGCTTCATACTTTATCCAGTTAATGTTCGTCACTTTTGCTTCCTGTTTTTCAAGATCTTGTTCATCGCCCAAAACGACAGTGTTTGTTTGTGGGTCAATGGCGGTAACATAGGCCGGTTTGCCAAAGGTTATGTCCAGCCCTTTGCGTTGGCCAATGGTATAAAAAGGATAGCCCTTGTGCTGACCAAGTATGGTTCCGTTTTTATCAACAAACAAACCGCCATTTACTTTTTCTTCCAGCCCATCAACTTTACGTTTTAAAAAACTGCGGTAGTCGTTATCGGGCACAAAACAAATTTCGTAGCTCTCACTTTTTTTTGCCAGCTCGGGGTAGCCAAAATCGTGGGCCATCTGGCGTATTTCGGTTTTGTGGAACCCACCTAAAGGCAGTATGGTGCGACTCAATAAATCTTGTTGTAAGCCCCAAAGCACATAACTCTGGTCTTTCGTTTCATCAAGCCCTTTGCTCATTACAAAACGGCCATTCTCATGTTGACGCACTTTGGCGTAATGCCCCGTGGCAATAAAATCGCAGTTGAGTGCATCGGCTCTTTTGAGTAAGGCCCGCCATTTAATATGCGTATTGCAAAGCACACAGGGGTTGGGTGTGCGGCCGGCTAAATATTCATCCACAAAATTCTCTACTACAAAACTTCCAAACTCTTCGCGTATGTCGAGGATATAATGCGGAAAACCATGTTGAACAGCTGCCATGCGGGCATCGTTGAATGAGTCGAGATTGCAGCAGCCGGTTTCTTTTTTCGAACCACCGCTTGCCGTGTAATCCCATGTTTTCATGGTAATGCCAATTACTTCATACCCTTGTTCATGAAGCATTAGTGCGGCCACTGTACTATCAATACCGCCGCTCATAGCCACTAAAACTTTTCCTTTTTTGCTCATAAACCCTCCGTCTTCTAAAATGTGTTTTTTAACGTCCGCAATTTTTAGAAGAAAGCAAAGATAAGTGGTGCGGGTAGGTTGTAAGAAATGGGTGTTGTTAAGGTTGGGGGCCGGGGCCATTTTTACTTGTTGAGGGAAACACGTAAAAATCAGGATTGATTGGCCGGGCAGGCGGTAAGGAATAAAAGTCTGAACCTGAAAATTAATCTTTCTTTCTTCCCGACTTCCCGGCACAATTTAAAACTGCTTCCTGTAATACTTTCTACTTCTCAACCACAATCCCCTGTCGTTTATCCAATTTTACTTCGGCCACCGGGGTCGCAATAAATTTTATGTTTTTGCCCAACACAGGTCCGATGAATTTATTTCGGCGCACTTCAACTTTTTTGCAGGCCTCCAGGATAATCATAAATTTTCGGGGATGAAACGGTTTAAAACGATAGCTGCGTCTTATGATGTTGTCGTTAAAAAAAAGGCCTTCGGTTGATTTTGCATATAGCACCGGAAAGTCAAATGGATTGAAGGTATTTTTTTCAATGCGAATGTTGCGATGGAATGGCTGGATGCTGGTAAGTTTTGGTATCTCGGGGTAGATGCTTATAATGGCTTCGCTAAACTGGTACATGGCCGTGAGGCAAACATCGTTAAATACATTGTTGCGAATGACCACATCCTTCACGCCGCCCGATTCGAACCAGCCGTTGGCATCGCCTGCAATTAATATTGCCGAACCGCTCGATTCAAAAACATTTTTTTCAATAAGCACTTTACCGGGCGTAGTAACCAATAAACCACGTGCCCGGCAATTGCCAAAAAAGCTATTGGTGATGGAGACATCGGGTGTCCAAGTTAAATTTTCCAATGCGTTGCCCACTACCAGGTTTTGCGGCAGGGCATTTTTAAAACTTATTTCAAATTCGGTTTCATTTTTTGCTGAGAACGATGCTACTTCGGCAGTGCCTATTGTGCTTAACGATTCATTGTTTATCAACCCTACTGTTTCTCCAGGCCTTGCCCAGGTAAAACCAATACTTTGGTAGTGCATGAATTTGCAGAGCAATGTTCTGTCGTTTATTTTTTTTATGAGTTGCACACTGGTACCGTGTACATTAATCGGGTCGTCCATAAGGCCCACAAAGCGGCAACTGTCAACCGTAATTTGTCCTTTGCAATTTGAAAAATGTAGTCCGTCATCGTGCCCGGCAAATACACGTTGTTTCAACGGATTGGGAACGGCGTTTACATTTTTAAAACTCAGGTTTTCGGAGTACTGAGATAAAATACCGAGGCCCGCATTCTGAAACATGTTTACATTTTGGAGCGTTACATTCTTACTGTGCACAATAAATGTTCCGGCATGATCTCTTGCGCTGTGTCGCAACGCCAAATAATTACCGAGGCCGGGTTTACGTTTTATGGTGTAGTTGATGCGTACAGTGCCCTTTCGTAATTCAGTTGCATTGTAACTGTAAAAGCCATCGCCCAGGCATCCATCGCCACAGCCCTGCACAATAAATTTTTGGTCCTTGTCAAATTCCATGGCATCGGTCATTTCGCTTTTCCAACCTTCGCCGGTAAAAAATATTTTGCCTTTTTCTATTTCGTAGGGCGATTCTTTTTTTATTTCCACATCAATAGAGCTGTCGCCCACAGCCATTATTTTCCCTTGGGCCATTATGGGCACTTCCCAATCAATGCTTATGTTTTTTACGGTAATGTTATAGCTGCTGTCAATAGTAATGGGTTGCATTTTATCGTGGTACACAAAATCCGACCCCGAACCATCAACAACAAGATTTTTAAAACCTTTGATTAAAATAGGGCAGCGGCGCAGCGGCACCACATCGGAGTTAGAGAGGTAATACAATTTTTCCTGCGTGTGCTGCGGCCAAAAATCGTAGCGGCCCTTTGGAAAAACCAGCACCGCGTTTTTTTTATTTCTACAAGCCTCCAATGCTTTTTGTACGAAAGGCACTGCATTTACGCGGGAGTTAGGCACATAGCCAAATTGGGAGAGGCTGATAGTGTCCTGTGCTTTTGTTTGTACAAAACAGAAAAGAAGGATAATGAGTGTTGGGTTGGAGAATATTAAGGTTAGTGTGGATTGGCCGAATTTTTTTTTGTGGTGATTGAGCATGTCCAAAACCGGGTTGATAAGGAATTGTTGAAAGTATGAAATGTTGGTTGCGTAAATAAAGATATTCAGCTTAGAAAAGCTCAAGACAGAATGCTTAATTTTTTATTCAAACTTGATATACATCCAATGCGGTGCTGATAGTTTATACTTATGCCGGTCGCCCCGGCGTAAAGCCAATTCATCTTCAGAATGTTCCAAAATATCCAATACATGCGCGGCAAAAGCATGCTGGTCCAATTTGTTGTACATCACTATTTCTTCAACATCTAATTCGTCGGAAAATTGTTTGAAGTACAAATTATATGCTGTGCCATTTGGCTCGTAGTGATACTGTTTGATGCCAACGACTCCAGGTAAAATGTCGGTATGAATAGCCTGGAGAGAAATGGGATAGTTTCCATTTTTTGCATGATATGCTTCGATGGCGGTAATAAGTGGCTCGCTATTTTTTATTCCCTCATCCCTACTGAATTGTACGACTGCTAAAATGAAACCGAATCGGATAAGTGCAACAAAGACTGGAATTGTTATCAGATAGATTGGAATGTGATTGGATTTTGAACTGTGTGGGATACTCCCTCTTTTCAATTTTAAAAATGTCCTTGTTAACAAGAAAAAACAAAATGCCAAAAACAATAATCCAAACGATAGGTGGTAGTTTGTTAATGCTCCAAGCGACACAACAACTGTAACAAATGCCAACGTGAACACCGTCACAATAGAGAAGTGTTTTGTTTTGTTGTGAGACGGCGTGGTTGGATTGTGTTTTGTCAATTCAAACCACAACCATAGAAGGCCTAACGGAACCAGCAGCAAACCAGCAAAACTAAAAAGCTGGGCCATAAATGATAGTGTCACGGCTAAGCCATCGTACCTGCCCGGAAGAAATGGAAGGAGCATGCAGAGGGTGAGGAAGGCGGTGATTGATATTATGGTAATGATGTGTTTTGGCATTGCGATTTCATGCTGGTGCCGCTAAACTTGTTGTTTGCGGAAGTCCGGGTTTCACCAAGTTAAGTCATTAGGCAAATGCATAAATTTTGTAATGATTACACCAGGTTCGTTCGTTGTTATTTTAGAAGCGCCACTTCAATGGCTGCAGGCTATTTACATAGCTGAAGCAACGATTTGGCTTCCACTTGATCTTTCACCTCATTAATATCCAATCCTAATTTTTTTGCCTGGTGGAAAGCTGTACAGGCCTTGTCTAATCGCTTTGCTGAATAGTAGCCAATTGAAAGGTTATAATAGAAGTCTGGATTTTTATCGTCCAGTTGAGTCGCTTTCTCAAAATCGGCGATTGCTTTTTCATCTTCATAGAGGTGATAATAACTTAATCCACGGTTGTTATAAAAAGTAGGGTAGGTTGGGTCTAATACAATTGCACTATCAACATTTACGATAGCCAACTTCAACCTGTTTGCTCTGGCAAAACACTCAGAGATGTCAAAATAAAGCCTCGGGTTATCGGGCTCTATTTGTATTGCTTTCCCATAGTACGGAATTGCCTGGTTGAAGTATCCTCCTTTTTTTAAATCGAATGCTTTCACGCTTAATTTCTCCGCTTCACGATGTTTGAAGCTATGAGGCATGTCCACGGCAGTCCATGAAACGTTCTTCAAATAATCTTTGTCAGCTTTAGCCTTGCAGGAACTGAGAACGATAAACAATGAAGTCGCTATGAGTAAACCGGCTACCAGTAATTTTAAAAAATTTTTCATTTTGAGAATTGTTACCAAATTGCCACTGACTCAAAAATATGTGAAAGTCTACCCGACTGTACCAAGAATTTTGTTCGCTGGCCTTCTTAAATCCACTTCTCTAAAAAGAAATGTTGTCATTAGAAAGCTCCTTCGCAAAGACAACACCATCGCTGCCATTCAACCACCCATAAAAACCCGGCAATATCGCAATTGCTCAATACAGAACAAAGCGTACAAGAGTGCGACGCAAGAAAAGCTAAATAGTAGCAATCCAGCCCGGTAAAAAATCACTCGCCAAAACCCACCACCACTCTACCAACTTCACATTTACCAACCGTGGCGTTAGCCTATTTGGCTAAGTAAAAATGTTGTTTGGAAAATCTTTGCTCAACTGTTATACAATTGTATCCGGGGTGGTCAATTAAATTTAACACTTCACAACTGCCATGCCCCGGCATTGTGCGCCGGCAGAGATGCATTGATTTATTGGCTGCCTGAATAATGAATTTGGCTTCCCATTTGTAGTACGACCCCATACAATGGCTGCCGCCAAATACACCCCCCGCCAAAAACGCTTCTTTAAATTAACCCTCATTGTTTATGGAGTGCTGGTGCTTTCCGTTGTTGGCCTGCACATTTGGTTTGTAAATAATGCCCGGAGTGTGTTGGTAGAAATGGTACACACCAAATCGCAAGGAAAAATAAAACTGAAGCTTTCAAAGCTCCGCTTCGATTTCATTTCTAATAAATTACAAATTCAGGAAGCCGACCTTAGGAGCACTGATAGTATTTCGCAGCCCGCAACCTACCACATTCAATTTCGTAAACTCACCTTTCGTGTCAACTCATTTTGGAAACTCCTCGTTCAAAAAAAGCTCCTGCTCGATTCGATTAGTCTCCACGACCCGCGGGTAGAGGTGCTGCAATGGCGCAAGGACACCAGCCAAAAAACCGCCAGGGATGAATTATCAGTAACCCAGGAAATGGGGAAAATATATAACTCAATGCTCGACGCACTGGATGATTTTGGCATTCGCCGCATCATTATCAATAATGCGCAACTGAGTTTAATAAACAAAATGAAGGCGTCTTCTGAGCCGGTAACCATTTCAAATATTTATTTCGATTTAAAGCGAACAGCTGAGGACCCGGAAAAACGCGATGCATTTGTAAACAACAAGCAGAGTATTGAATTACGAACCCACGATCAAAATATAACCCTGCCAGGGGGGCGGCATAGGCTTTCTTTTAAAAACTTTCACCTTGAACTTTTGCGGAAGCATATACAATTGGACAGCTGCACGATAAGTGCACTTGCTACCGACAGCACAAAAAGCAGCTACACTATTTTTTTTAAAAAGCTGATGCTTGTTGGTGCCGATTTTGAAGCCATGTACCTCCACAACCTTATTCGTGCAGATTCGGTGTATTGCGAAGACCCGCTCATCAATATTAACCTCAATACCTCGGGAAGCGACACTGCATCAAAAAAGGGAGCACGGCCCGATCCCGAACGTATCATCCAGGAATTAACCGGTGATCTTGACCTTGCGTTCATTGGCGTTAAAAACGCCGGGATCCTTATTAATATCAATGGCAAAAAAAACCGGTCGCTCTTTAACTCCAACAACGACGACTTTAATCTGTATGGCTTGCGTATCAATGCCGATTCGGCCAAACCGGTGGTGGTAAAACGTTTTGATATGCTCATGCGGGATTACCGCTTGTATAACGAAGACAGTTCCGCATCCTATGCGTTTGACAGCATTCATTTCAGCAATAACAAAATTGTATTAAGAAACTTTTTGGTTGCCACCGAATTCAACCGCAGCAAAAAAGTTGACCACCGCGATTTTAAAATACCCTATTTTGAAATAACGGGCCTGGATTGGAATGAGTTGATCTTTCAACAAAAACTGGTAGCACGTGAAGCAAACCTAAACAACGCGGTTATCAATTATAAAACAACAGGCCAGGCCCGCAAGGGAAAGAGAAAGACAAACCTTTTTTCTGCACTTCAATCCATTGCCGACTTTGTTACACTTAATAAAGTAAATGTGGTAAATGGCCAGATCAATCTGCAACTGGGCGCCAACACCTCGCTTACACTTCAGAATGCAAACCTTAGCTTGTTCAGTAATCAACTGCTGCAATCAAAGAATGGAGAGGGTTTACGGAGGGCGGTGGATCGTCTTTCGTTCACGAATGGCTTTTTGAAATTAAAGACGGCAACAGTACAACTGCAAAACGTGCACTCCACGCCGGACCATTTAATTCATGCGGATCGTATTTCCCTCGGCAGTGCAAACAATACCATTAAAGGATTTATGAGTGATGTAGATATTGATAACGTACTGTTAGACGATGTGGACAAAACCATTGTGGTAGATGGCATCCGGTGGCAGTCTGCTTCGGTGTCCGTGCAAAATTCATCTGCATCAAAAGGTGCGGCAGCAGGTACCGGGAGCATTCAACTGAAAAACATTACCGCCAACAATACACAGCTCAAATTTGGCAATGGTAAAATGGCCGCATCAACGTTTGTATCTTCTTTACAACTGGCCTCGTTGTTAAAAGATGGCAACAAACCACCACAAGTAAACGGACTTTTGGTTACAGGCAAAAATTTGGCGGTAAACAACAAAGGCACAAAAATTAATGCCGCTGCATACCAGCTTTCCGGGCAAGCGCAATCGTTTCTTTCCGCAGTGAGGTTTGAACAAATAAAAGGGAAGGACTCCTTGCGCCTGACCGCACCGCGTATTGGTTTTACAGCCGATGTAAATGCGTTGCTCGCAAAGGATATTACAATAGCGGATGTGGAAGCACAACAGCCGGTTTTTAAAATGACCAAATGGAATACAGTGCAAACAGAAAATGCCGCAACGAAACCAACTATCCGTATTGATCGCATCAGGGCTACTGAACCCAATATTCATATCACTCTTCATAAAAACGATTCGGTTTCTATCATTAGTTTACCCGGTTCTGAAAACAGTGTGGTGCAAGCATCTGACCTGCTTATAAATAATGAAGGTGTGCAACTGGGTTCCCTGACTGCAAAAACAACGGCTGTTACTTTTGTAAAACCTACCGGTGAAGTAATAGGGGTAGAGAAAGGTGTTGTTGAAATGGATTTTTCTAACCTCGTATTGTCAAAAAAAGAAGGCAAATCCTCATGGAGTGGATTAGTAAATAATTTGTTCCTGCAAAATCCAAACAGTTTTAGCCTCGGAAAGGTGAAAAGCAAATTATTGATAAGTCAGTTGTCGTTGGGTAACTTAAATCTTTCTTCCGCTAATTTGTCTGACGTGAACCAGTTGCTTAAATACAATGTATCTGCGTGGCTGCGTACCGGTACGGGTCAATTCATTGACAGCAATACTACATTCAACTGGTACAATGCGGAGTATAGTTACAAAAACAAAACGCTGTCGCTGGATTCTTTTTACTACCATCCAACACAGCCAAGGGATTCGATGTTAGCCCATAGGCCATTTCAATTTGATTTTATAACCTTTCGATCAGGCCCCATTAAGATCACTGACTTTAACCTGGAAAAGTATAAAAAAGACAGTGCCCTGCAGGCGGGTACAATCAGTTTTACCAACCCGGTTATCACTGTTTACCGCGATAAACTGCCGCCGTCCGGAGTGGGTAAATACAAGCCTCTTCCTGTTGCCATGATCCAGAATATTCGATTGCCCGTGTCGGTAAAAAAAATAGACCTGCATGAAGGAACACTTACCTACGTAGAACGGAATGCAAAGACGAGGGCAGAGGGTACAATTCTGTTGACGCATATAAATGGAGACCTTTCAAATATTAAGAACAGGAATATTACAGAAAGGGATTCATTACTGCTAAATGCTACTGCTCTTCTGATGGACTCTGTACAATTTAACCTGAGGGTGCGGGAATCTTATACCGATAGTTTGAAGGGGTTTTTAATGACACTCCGAATGAATTCAACCTCTTTATCTTTTATCAATCCCATGCTGGCTCCCGTGGCCAACGTTGTTATTAAATCGGGTACAATTGATTCGTTTCACATGCGGGCTATCGGGCGGGAAGACCTGGCCTTAGGTGAAATGTCTATGTACTATCGTGATTTGAAAATTAAATTGGTGAAAGACGGTGACCCCAATAAATCCGGGTTTTTTAGAAATATAGCCAGTGGATTGGCAAATACATTTGTCATAAAAAGAAACAACAATGGACGCAAAGGCGTGGTATACTACGAACGTCAACTTGAAGGGTCGTTTTGGAATTATATTATTAAGATGACCTTAAGTGGCTTAACTACCAGCGTTGGTGTAAAAAAGAACCGTAAGTACATGAAGGCTTATCAACGTGAACTGAAAGAAAGATCACTCCCGCCAATCGAATTTGAATAGACTTTTGCATTATCTATTGCTCTTGCCAATTTTACTAAGGTCCAAATTATCAAGCGGGCTTATTATTTACGGCATATCTCTATTACTTACGTGCAGGTAACGGAGTGTTGTTTTTATATCATAGTGTGCCAGCAGTTTCATTATTATAGTAACATTCGTTCCCTTTTCTAACAAATAAATACTGCTTGAGGAGGGCCTGCTCATTTTGCATAACGGTTCTTTTTTTTGGCAGTTGCAACGTTTTATTTTTTTGGTTTTATATCCCGGATGATCTTTCTCAGTGCATTGTCATCTATTGTGTCAAGTTCACTTTTGTCGTAAATGCTAAGTAAATAGATCTCGCTGTTCTCCGTAATTAAATAAGTTATTACCCGGGCTCCGCCGCTTTTGCCCGAGCCTTTACTTTTTATTGAAATTCTGATTTTGTAAGTATTGCTTCCTAATGAAGTTCCGGAAGTAGGAAGCCTTTCTAAAACTAAACTCAGTTCAGCTAATTCTTTCTTGAGAGAAGGATATTTTTTTACAAGTCTTTTGGCTTCTTTTTTAAATTGCTCAATTGGAATAACACTATAACTCATTAAGAAAATCGTTTAATGTTTGCTTCTTTACTTTCGACTTCCTTAACTGCGCAACTTCTTCAAATGCTTCTTTTAAATCAGTCTTGATTTTAAGCGTTTGCTCATAATTTTTTAGTTTAGCCATCAGCTTCTCCCAGTCGGTTAACGTTACCTGAACTGAATGGAGTTTGCCAGAACTATCGTTAACGTAATGGAGTGCAATTTTCATGCGTTAAATTTAAGGGGTTTAGTGGAAAAGAGACCTGCTATTTCGAATGAAATGGTCTTAAAACTTTTAGTGTTATACAATTCCATTCAAACCGTAAAAGACTGTAACACAAGAGAAGCTAAATAGTAGTAATCAACCCTGGCCCAAAGAAAAAATCACCACCTCGCCACCAACTTCACATTCACCAACCTTGGCGTTAACCTATTGGGCAAGGTAAAAATGTTGTTTTGAAAATCTTTGATTAGCTGGTAGGCAATTGTATTGGGGCGGTCAATTAAATTAAACACTTCGAAGGAGGCCCAGATGTTTTGGAAATTGCGAAAGGGCGAGTGGCTGCGGCGGGTGCTTTTATCGGTGCTGAGCAACTGCGCACTAAAACCAATGTCAATGCGTATGTAGGGATCAATGCGCAGGGCATTGCGGTACTTTACCGAGCCGGGAATATTGTAGGGCAGGTTGGTGCCATACAAAGTGTTGAGGTAAACTTTAAAATTTTTGTTGGTTGATAAATAGTCCTGGAAAAACATACCGAAGGTTATGAGCCTGTCGGTGGGGCGGCGCAACCAGCCACCTTCAACGGTTGTGCTGTCGGTTGGTTGAAAGAGTGTATCGAGTTTATATACTTTGTACAAATCGTTTTTCAAATCTTCTCTTGTACGCATAAAACCAATGCTCACCCAACTCTCGGCGTCTTTTACCAACTCACCAAACAGGCGCAACTCCAAACCTGTTGCGTAAGCCTTGCCTCCGTTGTCGCCAAAATAACGCACCCGCACATTGTCAATATCATAGGGCACCAAGTTGGTTATGTGTTTGTAATAAGCTTCGGCGGTGAGGCGCAATGGACGACCGAGGCCAAAAAAATTATAATCGGTGCCAACAACAAACTGTGTGCTGCGTTGCGCTTTTACATTTGTATTTACCGTGCCATTGTAGCGGCGCATTTCGCGGTAAAATGGTGGCTGATGATAAAGCCCCGCGGCTGCACGAAAAATAACATCACGTTTCCATGCCGGCTTCCACGATGTGCCTATGCGTGGCGAAATAAGTAACTCGCTACTCAGATCGTTGTAGTTAAAACGAACACCACCGGTGAGGGTGTAGGTAGCTGCATTTTTTCGCCACACAATATTATCCTGTACATAGCCGCTAAATTTATTGATGTTTAAATTGGCCGATGACTTAATGACTTTATTTAGTTGCAATGTATTGGGGGAGTAGGGGAGTGAGTAGCCGGCGGAGTCCTGGTATTCCCATTCATTTATTTTGTCGGCAATGGTGGTGCGGTCATAACCAAGGCCCCATTGCACCGCATGATTTTTTACATCGTAAAAACCTTTGTGAGAAAAATTATAGTTGACAATGTTCAACCTGTTGCGTACAAAATTTTGGTTGATGCCTGCACCCAAAGGGTTTACAATTACGCCGTAGGTTGCGCTGCTTTTATCAAAATCGCGGTCGCCAAATAAATAGGCACCGGCTATGTCAATGTTTTCTTCTTCATCGTTTTCGAACCGGGAGGCTAACCATTTCAGTCGCAGGTTTTTTTTGAGTTGATAGGTGAGTGAAGTGCCCAGCATGCCGGTGGCGTATTTATCTTTTTCGCGGCCTTCAAAAAAAATATCTACGCCCAAATTAGCAGTGAAGAAGGGAGAGAAAACAGATGAAGTCAATTGGCTGAACTCCGGTATGAGTGTAAATTTTGTTTGAGAGAAATTGGCTAACAGTTCTGCAGTCCATTTGTTGCTGATTTGATAATTGAGCAGTGCCTGCACATCGGATGAAGAAGGTGTGTAACTGCCCTGCGTTTCCTGGCTACTTAATAAATTCCGGTTGCTGCGGTTGCGTATACCCAGCAGATACGAGAATTTATTGTTGGTTGAAAGTCCTTCAACATGAAAGCCCTGCTCTAAGATGCTGACGTAGGCCGAGCCACCAAATGACCGGGGTTTGTTGTATTGTATGTCGAGCACCGAACTCATTTTGTCTCCATATTTTGCCGCAAAACCTCCGTTGTAAAAATTAATGTTGCGCACCAGTTCGGGGTTAATAAAACTCAAACCTTCCTGCTGGCCGCTGCGTACCAGGTACGGACGAAAAATTTCAAAGTCGTTTACATAAATCAGGTTTTCATCGTAACTGCCACCACGAACATTGTACTGCGAGGTGAGTTCGTTGTTGCTGCCCACAAAAACCTTGAGCATACTTTCAACCCCCATTACCGGCGATGGAATATTGATGATTGATTTTGGATTGATTTTGATAAGACCCGTTTCGGTTCTGTCGCGTTGGTCTTTCACAACTACTTCTTCCATTACGGATGATGAAGCTTCCAAAAGAATGGTGATGGTTTCCTGTTCGCCTTCGTTCAAAATAAAATTTTGTTGTAAGGCTTTATAACCGCTGTGAGAAAACACAAGTGCAAGCGCTTTGTTAGCCGGAACCCTGATGGAAAAGGTTCCGGAGTCGGAGGAAAAAATACCTTTTTGTTGACCGAGGATGGTAATGGAAACGGCGGGTAACGGTCGTTCATTTTCATCAATGATTCTTCCACTGATGGTTGCCTGTTTTTTCTGTGCAAGGCCAATGGTGCTGAACAAGATGGTTATGATAAGAATTGGAAGTCGGAAATTCACAAAGCAGATTTTCGCTAAAGTAAGCACAGATTACATGGATTATATAGATTGACACAGATTTTTCTCTGCTGCGAACTACTGCACTATGGCAAGTAAAATTTGGGAGGGAAGCAGGAACACGGACACCGTCGGCCATAGCCTTTGGCGTCGGACGATAACACGGATGAACGGATTTTTGTTTCTGCTTCGCAGAAAAAGGAGATCGTGGCTCCATAGTTTCCTTGGTTTTTGCGTGGTTATTGCTGCATGGCTGGTTTTTTAATTCTGCCAGCTCTTAAAAAAATGGGAAAGAGAAATTCTTTTACTTCATTGGTTTTCCAAACTGCTGAGATGAGCGGTTCAACGATTGCAACCGCAGAAGAATCATTTTTTTTGTTGTAATGCTGTACTGCCGACCAGCTTTCCAGGTAGCCAAGCAACATTTCTTTTGTCCAGTGCACCACCGTTTCAAATTCCTTTGAAGGCAGAGGGTCAAAATCAAATGTTACCGTCTTGTATTCTTCATCCACGTATTTTCTTTCTGCATCCCAATACCGAGCAATAGTGTTGTAATAAAAATGGTTGATCAATTGGTTGAGCTTTTCATCTTCGCTCTTCAAAAGAGTATACGTCCATATTGCCACCACTGCATTGTGTTTGGCTACACGCAGGGCTTCGTCCTTAAAATTTTTCCACTGCAGCCAATGGTAGTCCTGGGCCACGGTAATTAAATCAAAAATATTATTGGCAAAAGGCGTTTGTTCTGCAGCACAAACCGTGTATTCAATGTTGGGTATTGGTACGGCATTTTTTATTTGTTCTGCACTAATATCGGTGGCATCAACTTTTGTAAAATAGTTTGCCAATGCGGTTGCGGCCTGGCCGTTGCCGGTGGCACAATCCCATGCCCTGTTTTTGTTTGCCACAAATTGCAGCAGGTGTTGAAACAGCGCAGCCGGGTAAGTAGGCCGGAATGTAGCGTAGGTATTTGCATGGCCCGAAAACAAATCCTTTGACATAATTCTTTTACAGCTTTTTCAGGTTTGCGATGACTTCTTTTGGGTTCTTCGATTTGAAAACCGTGTTGCCTGCAACAAGCACATGGGCACCAGCACTTATAATGCTTTGCGCATTTTCCAATGTAACACCGCCATCAATTTCTATCAGTGTATCCAGATTGTTTTCATCAATCATTTTGCGGAGATCAGTAATTTTTTTGAGTGTGTGTGGAATAAATTTTTGTCCGCCAAAGCCTGGGTTTACACTCATGAGGCACACCAGGTCAATGTCGGCCAGCACATCGTACAAAGCCGAAACGGGTGTATGCGGATTAAGTGCAACACCCGCTTTCATGCCCAACGATTTTATTTGCTCAATGTTCCTATGCAGGTGGTGACAGGCTTCAATATGCACGGTTAAAATATCGGCACCGGCGGTTTTAAATGCTTCGGCATATTTCTCCGGTTCTAAAATCATGAGGTGTACATCAAATGTTTTTGTTGTGGTTCTTCTCAACTGCTCAATTACCGGGAGGCCAAATGAAATGTTGGGTACAAAGCGACCGTCCATTACATCGAGGTGAAAATAATCGGCTTCGCTTTCAGTGAGCATTTTTGCTTCGGCGTCGAGGTTTAAAAAGTTGGAGGCTAATAGTGATGGTGCAACGATGGACATAGTAGATGACTGATGTTAGATGATAGATGATGGTTTTAGCGGCAAGATAATGTATAGGGAGGAAAAGCTTTGAGCGGTGAACTGCGGGTTGCGAGACTTAAGCTTTGGACTGAAAGTAAAATAGCCCCTCAATTTCTAAAGAGTTTTTTTGTCATCCAAACAGAAATGTTGATGACGAAAAGTATTTGTGCTATCATCAGTAAAAGCAAACCTAACTGTATGTAGTTGCTGAGATTTTCATGCCTGTTCCATGAAAAACGGGAACCTGAAAAGTCGTAGTACGTCCTTGGCTCACCGGCCACACCTGCTGGAAAAATAATTGGAACGAGAGCCAGAAACAAAAAAATTAATACAGTGAACAGCATGGAGCCACATGAAGTAATGTTTCCAAGCCGTCGATTTTGTCAGGAAAACAATTACCGAAAGTAACAGCAGCAAGAGGCCCATGCCAAAATAGTAGTGAGAATAACCAATAACAAAATAGGTGTCGTGGACATGTATGTCGACAGTTTTATCTGGCTGCAAAAATCCGATCAGTACCAACGTCACTGCCGTTACAAACAAAAGAAAATGGGGTGAATAAACTTTTTTCATTGCTTACAATTTATCCGCTGAATCTTTTGCTTCCGTCATTTCTTTATCTAACCCCAACGCTTTTTGATAATTACTTTTTGCATTTGTCTTGTCGCCCAAGGCCTGCTGCGTTTTTGCCAGCCAGTAATAAAATTCGGCAACTGCAGGATCAATTTGTATGGCCCGGTCAAAGGTTTTTGTTGCATCGGCATAGCGTTTTAAATCGTACAACAAAATGCCTTTATCTAAATGTGCATCTAAAAAATTGTAACGCAGTTCAATTGCTTTACTGTAATTGATCAGGGCCTGCTCAGCCTTGCCAACTTTGGCCAGGTAAATTGCTTTGCTGTAATAGGCTTTTTCTATTTCAGCACCACCGACTTCAATCAGCGAGTCGGTGAGTTGCAGGGTTTTTGCATCGCCGTTAGTGGCATAATCAAACGCCCTATCAAAAGCTGTTGCCGGTGCTTCTGTTTCCAACTCCTTTTCTTTTGTTTCGTCGGCACACGAGGCGAAAAAAATAAACAATACCGGGATGAATTTTTTCAAGTACATGTTTCGAAAATAGGCAGCTTATGACAAAACGCTGACTTCATTGCTGCACTGCTGCAATATTTTTGCGACCATTAACAACTTTTCATTGCTGCTCATGAAACTATTTTTTCTCTTTCTATCTGTAATCGTTTTTCTTTCTTCCCCGCAAGCCCAAACCGATTCATTGCACTACGCCGATGAAACCCATTTTAAAAATATTACCCAGCTCACTTATGGCGGCGATAACGCCGAGGCTTACTGGAGTTTTGATGGTAAGATGATTGTGTTTCAACGAACCTCGGTAAAAGATGGCTTACCCTGCGACCAGATTTTTATTGGAAAACTACCCGTAGCCGGAAAAAAATTTGAATACAAATTGGTAAGCACAGGGAAGGGTCGTACCACCTGTGCGTTTTTTACAAAAGACAACAGGCACATTGTTTACGCCTCCACGCACGAGGGTGCTGACACCTGCCCGCCACCGGTTGACAGAACTAAATACGGTAACAAATACATTTGGCCTGTGTACAACAGCTACGATATTTATATGGCTGATGTGAATGGAAAAATGGTAAAGAAACTGACCACCACAAAGGGCTACGATGCCGAAGCAACCATATCACCCGACGGAAATAAAATGTTATTTACGTCTACCCGCAACGGTGATTTGGATTTGTTTGTGATGAATTTAAAGTCTGGAAAAACAGTGCAGATTACGAAGGCTTTAGGTTACGACGGCGGTGCCTGGTTTAGCAGGGACGGAAAAAAAATTGTGTGGCGGGCAAGCCGTCCAAAAACCGAGGTAGAGATTAAAGAATACAGAGAGTTGCTGAGTGAAGGTTTGGTGGCGCCAACAAAAATGGAAGTGTTTACCGCCAATGCCGATGGCAGCGATGTAAAACAAATAACCAATTTAGGCCAGGCCAACTGGGCCCCCAATTTTATGCCCGATGGTCGCATCATTTTTTGTAGCAACCACGAATACAAACGCGGTTTTCCATTTAACATGTACACCCTAAACGCCGATGGAACCAACATGGAAAAAGTTAGCAGAGACAAAGGATTTGATGCCTTCCCCATGTTTAGCCCCGATGGTAAAAAAATTATCTTCTCCAGCAACAGAAATAACGGCGGCACAAGAGATACAAATTTGTTTGTGGCGGACTGGAAGGAATAGGGTTTGGTGTTTGGCGTTTGGAGTTACAACGGAGATAGTGGATACATCCATGGCCACTTCCCCTGCAACGGAGGGGCAACTTTTAAAGACAACAATCTTGAGGGTTCTGGGGTGGATTTTCGATGAACGATATTTTTAAGCCCACACCATTGCTCACCACTCCCTCCATCGCTGAAGCTACAGAGGGCAAGCACAACTCACCACTCACCTATTCACCTTTCTTCCTTAGTTTTGGCGCAATCAAAAAATCAATTGTATGAACGAGAGCATGTACAATATTTTATTACATGTGCACAGTGCCGGCCGTTGGGTGCTGTTGTTGCTTTTATTGTTCGCCATCATCAATAGCTTAATTGCCGGTAAGCGACCATACCTTAAAACCGATAATCGCCTTGGTTTATTGTTAACCATTGTTGCCGACTTGATGTTGCTTGTTGGTCTGGTGCAATGGTTTATTGGCGATTGGGGTTACAAACAAATACAAGATCGGGGCATGAAAGCCGTGATGGGTGATGATACAGCACGTTTTTTCGCAGTTGAGCATTTTATAGGAATGATCATCGCCATTATACTCATTCACCTTGGAAAAGCACAAGGCCGCAAGCAAATGAGCGACCGTGCCAAACACCGCCGCACACTGGTGTTTTATTTTCTTGCGTTGTTGATTATCCTGGCCTCTATACCATGGCCATTTAGAGAAATTGGCGCGGCAAGAGGTTGGTATTGAACGCAGGCTTCTCTGTTATTCTGCACCTTGTCATCACAACTTATGTTTGAAACCGCCATTGAAAAAATAGCTGGATTTACCCGGCCCATACATAGTATTTCAAGAACGTATGGCGGGCTGGTTTTGCCCGGCACGTCAACATTTTTTTTTGTGAATGACAGCGGTGTGGCCATCACCTGCAAGCATGTGGTTAACCTCATACCTTCCGCCGACGCCATCAACCAGGCATTTGCAAAATTCAGGGAAGAAAAAAACAGAATGCCGAAAGACGGTAAGTACAAACAAAATGTAAAGGGCCTGGAACTTAAATACAAATACGCCAATGAAACAACAGTACAGCTCAAGAATAATTTTGTCAATAGTTTCGATAAAATTGAAACAATCGTTTGCCACATGCACCCCACTTTGGACTTGGCCATTTTAGAATTCAAAGGGTTTGAAAAACAATTTTACAATGGGCATGCAACCTTTATTAAGGATAGCAAAAAAATAAAGCAGGGCAAATATTTGTGCCGCTTTGGTTTCCCGTTTCCTGAGTTCAATAATTTTAAACACGACCAATTGCTTGATGATATTGTATGGACGGATGAGGGTCTTACCGCTTCGCCATCGTTTCCTATCGACGGAATTGTAACCAGATTTTTAGCCGACGCACCCGGTGTAATCAGCGGTATTGAATTGAGTACGCCAGGTTTGAGAGGCCAAAGTGGCGGGCCACTTTTCGACACGGATGGTACCGTGTATGGAATGCAGTTTGCAACCAACCATTTGCATTTGGGCTTTGATGTAAAGGACAAGGAGATAATAAAAGAAGGAACAAAAAACAAAGTTTCCAACTACCCGTTTTTGCATGTGGGTTTGTGTGTGCATGTAGATGCCATCAAACAATTTCTTGCCGAACACAAGATTGAATTTTTTGAAAGTGATTGATGGAAACCCAGCCCAGAGTTTTAAAGTATGGTGTGTTTCAAATTGAACTCCCGATTTTATCCCGCCGCTTACGCACTGCATACGATGGATTTGGAACACGGATGACACGAGTTGAACGGATTTTTTTTCTGCAGAGCCGGATAGAAGCAGATCATTCCTATTTCATTTCATTATTCCCTAAGCCTTAATTTTCTGTTCGATATTTATCTCTTTCCTTTGGTTCTCCATTTCAAAATTCATCATTCTTTATTCTCCCGAAGCTTCGGGATGTTCGATATTCAAATCACGAATCCCTCATTTCGAAATTCTACATTCCTTGTTCCCCAGTTCGATATTCCACCCCTCTTCTTCCCAACTCAATCACCTCGCAGTTTTTTATATCCGCGCCATCAATGGCAAAACGAACGATGGTTTTTATTTTATGCCAGCCCTGGTTACCCGCGGCACCGGGGTTCATGTGCAGGCAACCAATTTTATCATCGTACATTATTTTTAAAATGTGCGAATGACCACAGATAAAAAGTTTTGTTTTCGACTCGATTAATTTTTGTTTAATACCGGGTTGGTAGCGTTGCGGGTGGCCGCCAATGTGCGTCATAAAAACGTTTACTTCTTCGCACTCCCAATGTAATTCTTCGGGATAAATGCCGCGTACATCGTAACCATCAATATTGCCATAAACGCCTTTTAATGGCAGCCCTGATTTTTGTTTGATGCGGTCCGCAATTTCAATGCTGCCAAAATCACCGGCATGCCATATTTCATTGCAGTCTTTAAAATGCGTAAAAACTTTGTCATCTAAAAAACCGTGTGTGTCCGATATCAATCCAATGCGTGTCATAGAAATTGAAATTCGTGTATTTTATCTTGTGGGGTATTCTACAAATGGAAGTTTTTCCTGGTTTAGATAGAAACGAGCAGGCTAGTAGCCGTTGATTATTTCTTGGTTCAGTATTCTTTCGTACGTCATGCCGATGCATATCGGCATCTTTTACTAAGGCAAACATTGAACTGAAAAGGAAGGTGTAATAAATTCAAAAGTTATTGAGTTACTGAACAAATATTAGCCCGGCAATAGTTAACAAATATGCGGCTATCAGGGCCGGGTAAAAATTCCACTGCCCATTGGCTGCCGGACAGCAGCGAAAAGCCGGTGAAGGTTTGTGCGGTGGCGCTGTGCCGCCGTGCAGCGTATGGCCGGTACCACAGTTGATGCAATAGGCGTTTGCCGAAAGCCCCCCAACACTTTTATTTTTTGAAACCCTTTCGGCTCTCATTACTTTCACGCACTTGTACAAATAAACATGCCGAAAACCGAAATAAAATTTATCGCTGTTCTTGCTTTTTTTGTGTTGATAACGGGTTTGTTTTTTCCATATCTGCAGGGAAGCGATGCCAATGAATATGCCAGCATTGCTACGCAAATGTTTTTGCGAAATGATTGGGTGAACATTGTAAACCACCACCCGCAAACCGGGCAGGTTTACGATTATTTAGATAAGCCGCATTTGCTTTTTTGGAGTGCGATGATTGGCTATAAATTATTTGGTGTACACGATTGGAGCTATCGTTTTATTTCGGTGCTGATGACGGTGGCGGCGGTGTTAGCCACCTACCGCCTGGGCAGGTTGCTGTACAACGAAACCGTGGGTAAAATGTCGGCAATTTTTTTTGTTACGGCACAGGCAATTATATTGGCCAACCACGATGTAAAAACCGACACACTGTTGGTAAGTTTTGTTGCACTGGCTACCTGGCAACTGGTGGAATTTGTACAACGCAACCGCTGGCAAAATGCATTGTGGGCCGGCGCATTTTTGGCGGGCGGTGTAGGTACAAAAGGCATGATCGCCGTGTTGGTTGTGGGCTGCGTAGTTTTTTTTTATTTGCTGGGCAAGCGTAACTGGAAAATGTTTTTTAATTGGAAATGGATCATTTTCATTGGCGGCTTTTTTATTTTTCTATCGCCCGTTTTGTATTGCTACTGGCTTCAGTTTGATTTGCACCCCGAAAAATTTGTGAACGGTAACTATAACCAATCGGGAATAAAGTTTTTGTTATGGTCGCAAAGTTTTGAACGTTTTGCCGGGGATAGAAAATATGTGTTGTACCCGGAGTTTTCGTTTTTGTTTCATACTTTTTTATGGGCTTTTTTACCCTGGGCATTGCTTACTTACATTGGTGTATTTCACCGCTTGAAGGAGCTGGTGCAAACAAGAGGTGCATCTTTTTTCAAACGGGAGCAATTAAGTTTTGCAGGTGTGTGGGCAATGTTTATCGTTATATCCCTGTCGAAATTTAAACTGCCACATTATGTAAATGTTTTGTTCCCGGTGTTTGCTGTTTTCACCGCAGGTTTTTTGTTTCAGCTATATAACGAGCACAGAGATAAATTCTTGAAAGCACTCATTAAACTACAATGGTTTATTGTTGGTATCCTGTTGTTGCTTTTGGTGGTGCTAAACGTTTGGGCTTTCCCTGCTCAATTTATTTTGTTATTGATAGCAGCCGCTGGTATTGCGTATATTTTTTTTGTGGCAATAAACCCAAAGGGCAACCTGCTTTTTCGCTCCTGGTATCCATCGGCTATTGCGGTGTTGCTTTTAAACATTTTGCTGAATGCTAATTTTTACCCGCAGTCGCAATTGTACCAGGGCGGAATGATGGTGGCGAAACAAATGCATAAAGATGGTGTTGACTGGGGCAATGTTTACAACTATAAAATCATTACCCGCTGGTTCGATTTTTACAGCCGCCACTGGCGACCGGTTGTTGATGATGATGGCATTAAAGAATTACAACGCCTTGGCAAACCAGTGTACTTGTATGTGAGTGATTATTTAAAAGTTGAGTTGGATAAAAGTTTTGCTACCCGCATTATTTACCAGCGAGCTGATTTTGAGGTAGCCGGGCTCACAACAAAATTTATTAATCCTGCAACGAGGCCTTCGGTAACCGGGATAGTTTATTTGGTTCAGGTGCTGTAGCGTAATCAGTAATGAGTAATCAGTAATCAGTAATGTGTAATCGATTGCCTATTGCTCATTGCCAATTATCTACTCCTTCACCCCGGTGTTTTTTCCGAAATTATTTTATACGACGCATCAAGCTGATACTCAATTTTGGTAGTAAAATTTTCGGTTCGGCTGCCATTGTTGCTTTTTAATCTTTCGCGAATGGTGATTGCAATTTTGCAACTTTCGGCTTGCGGCGTTATGGTCATTGTTGCAAAATCGGGGGTGCAGCTGTACAGGGCGGGTGTAATAAAAAGGTCATTGATGAGCGTTGCTAATGAATCACGGGTTACCGCCGTTGCGTCATAATAATTTGTTACTAACCCTGCGTAGTGCGGCATGATGGCACTTATCTTCCGACTGTTGTAGGCCTGGTATAAACCGGTTAAAAAACTGCGTACCCCGGCATCGGTAAAAGTTACGGCGGCTGCATTGGTGTTTGCAACAGGTGGGGTGGTGGCAGCCCCGGTTTGTTGTTGCGTTTTATTCACCGACAAATAACGAAAGCCAAAGAAAGACAAGGCCGCTACTATAACAAAAATCGAAACGCCCTTCACACTAAACCTTTTCTTCTGCTCTTTGGTTGCTATCCGTTTGGGTTTTACTGGCATAGCAGTTGCCGCTGGTTTTTTTTGTGTAACCACCGGCGGCAATGTGCTAAAAATTGTGTTCGTTTTCGGAAGAAAGGTTTCTGTTTTTTCCGCCGGTTCTGGTTTTGTTTTTGGTTTTGGTTTTGGCTGCACGTGAATGGTAAACTGCCGCGTTTTTTCGCCAACGGTTAGCACATAGTTGGTCGTATTTTTCAGTACCATTTGGTTACTTCCAATTTTTTCGTCTACGTACCCAATATTGGAAATGTGAATTTTACTGCTGCCGCTAACCTTCCATTTTATGGTAGCCAGGCTGTCTTCATCCACCGAATATTTGTGGGCCGAAAATTCAATTATTTCATCCGGGACAGGTACTGGCTGCGATTTCTTTTTTGTAAAATCAAATTCGTATAGCCCTTTGTCTTCTGTTGCCCGTACCGGTGTAATCAGCCCCTCGTTCACCACAACAATCTGCCGCAATTCTTTTTTCGAAACTTTTAGCTGCATAGGTGTCACGCCTCTTTTTTCGCCTTCAACCAGCACATCCTTTCCTGCGGGAACAGTTTTTATTTCAATGGCAAACAATGGTTCGGGTTCTGGCTTACCTAGTGGCTGAACGTATAAAGGTGCCTGCGTTGGAGCTATTACCCCGGCTTGTCGCTTTTGCACCTCGGGTTTCGGTATTGCCTTGAAATCGCTGGTTTTGCAGTGGTCAATTATCGTTTGTAAATAAAAATTGAGTACCGGGTTATTGTAGCCTTCCAATTTTTGAAAAATGGACGATTCCGAGGGGTTGAAAAAATCAGTTGCCGAAAACAGCGAATCGTCGTTATTAAATCCGCCCTTACCAACTTGTTTCCAAATTGTTGCATCTGTGCTTACCGCTTCAATGGTAGCCAGCAACACCCAAATAGAAAAGCGGTCAATTTCTTTGAAAAAATGAGATGATAATCGCTTCAGCGGTTGAAACCCCGGGCTACCTATTTCCAAACTTTTTTTGCCGGCAAAAGCCGGGATGAACATAGAATCGTAGTCAATAAGCTTCACATTAAAATCATAATCATCTTTCCCGATAAAAATGTTGTTGTACTTCAAGTCGCCATGCCCTACCCCCGCATCTTCAAGGGTTCCGGAAAGCGCAGCCAGTTTTTGTTGCAGGTTTAACAATACCTGTTTGTCGCCTGCATTACTTTCAATAAAATCATTTAACGGGGTGCCTTCTACCCAATCCATTTTTACGATAGGATAAAAGAGTCCGTCAATTAAAACTTCGTTTTTTAAAAATTGAAAAGGCACCCTCCAGCTAAAATCTTTATTTGCTAAAAACGTTGCCAGCACCTGGTAGCGTCGAAATGTATCTTCATCGCCGCGCAGAAAGAAGCGAATGGCATAATTTCTCCCTTCATTTTTAGCCTTAACGGCAACGGCGGATGTTCCCGTGTTCATAACAAATTCCGCTCCTTGTTCAGCTTCGATATTAAAGTCAAAATAAAGTAAGGTGGAAAGGGTAGTGGGATCCATTTTCCTGATAACTGAAATATATTGTTCGATGGAGGGTAGTGCCATGACTTTTTGCTGACTAATCGTTTTTAGAATGTTTATTACCAATTCTCATGAAATTTTATACCACAATCAATCCCGGTATAATTTTTCCGGTATAATTTTTTCTGAAGAGGCTGTATCTGGTGTAGCGCTGCCTTCTTTTGTTTACGCAGATGATGTTTGGATTGCTGAAACCGGTTTGAAGGCGCAATTTATTCTTTATTCTCTTAAACAGGTTTTCGAAAAAATCCTGCCGAATACATTTATTATGAAGATTAGTTTACTAATTTTCTTTGTGCTGCTTTTTGCTGGCTGTAAAAAATTTACCGAAGCACCAAAGGAAACTTGTTTTATTCCCTATGTTGATTTTGTGGCGTTCAACGTCAATCCCAGTACCCTTGAAGTAAGTTTTACCGCAATTACCTCTTACAACGGAACTATTAAAACCCACAAGTGGGATTTTGGCGATGGCACCTCGTACACAGGCATTACACCGCCGACGCATAAATACCCCCCTCAAAGCTCCGGTAATGCAAATGTGTATCGAATAAAATACACCGTGAGTAATGAATGTGGTGAAGCTTTTTGGACGAAGGATGTCAACATCAGCCCCTGCCTGGCCAACGTAAAGTTTCAGTACACTCTGGTCAACGATTCAACCGTTCAATTTACAAACGCCACCACCAGCGCAAGCCCTGTTACCTACGAGTGGAATTTTGGTGATGGCACAACCAGCACATCTGCTTCTACCAGTTTTACGAAGGTGTACCGGTTCGACGGGCAGTACAACGTAACACTGAAGGCTATTAATGCCTGCGGCGAAAATTTTTTTATTGCCACCGTGCCGGTTTGCACAAAGCCCGTAGCGGCGCAAACCATTACCTTATCGGGTTGCGCTACCATAAACATTAATGCGTCGGCCTCCAAAAATGGCGATCGGTATCAATGGAATTTTGGTAACGGTGTAGTGCTGCCCGCCATACCATCCACGGCTTCAACAATTTCTTACACCTATCCAGCGGCGGGTAATTATGCCGTTACGTTGAAAGTGATTAATAAAAGTTCCTGCGATTCGGCAACCCTCACCACGCAGGTTAGTATCAATTCCGTTGTTGTTGTTGCTAACCGGGCCTGGTCGTTTACCTCTGATGATCTTGAAGTAAATTTTAAAAGAGATGCTGTGGTTAACGCAACTTCATACCAATGGAATTTTGGCGATGGCACAAGTTCTACTCAGCAAAATCCGGCAAAAACATATTCCGCTCCCGGCGTTTACCAGCTTACGCTTACGGCCACTAATGCCTGTAGTAGCGATAGTTTTAAAACAACCATATCCATACCGTTTTACAAATCGTTGAGCAATGCAGCCAATACCCGTCTAAGGCAGGTGGTAGCCCTGTCGCCACAGCTAATTTATTTTTTGGGTACCAATGGTAAATTGTATAGAGCCGATACTTCGGGCAATTGGTCGGGTGCTATTGATTTGCCATCGCGGCTAACATTCAACAGCAATACACAATTGTTTAAGGATGTAAACAACAACCTTTGGATATTTGGCAGGGGCGAAGTGGCTAAGTTGAATGTATTAACCAACAACTGGACTTCTTCTTTCTCAGTTACCGGTTACAATAACAACACAACGATTGAGGGACTGGCAATTGATAATGCGGGTGCCGTGTGGACGGTGGCAGATAATGAGGTACGAAAGAACAACAACACTTCAAACATTTCTGGCAACGTAAATTTTACTGCTATAGCTTTTGCGCCTGCCACAGGGAGAATTTGGGCTACCTCCAATAATCGCAGTTCGTTGTATTATACAACCACCAGCTCCAACACCTTCACGGCAGTAAGTACGGCGGGCATAACGAGCGGTGGTGCAGGCGACATCAAGGTTGGTCCCGAGGGTAATTTGTTCTTTACAGTCAACGGCGGCATAACCAGTACCGATGGTCAGGGTGTTTTTATAAAAAATTACAACGCTTCGTCAACAGCTGGTTTGCTGGCTGGGTCGCCTACCGGCTACAGTTTTGATAATGAAGGAAACATTTGGGTGGTTCATGGCGCCTCTGTTTTAAAAGTGCCCATAGCAAATAGTACCGCAGCCAAAAATTATTCTTATACAGCAGACCTGAACAATGTTTCCTCGCTCGATGTGTTAAACATTAGCGGCAGCGACAACGATATCATTATAACAAAAAACACCGGGAATGCAGTTGTTCAAATTAAATAAAACCGGTTTTGCTCTGGTGTTGGTAATGCTGCTGCATTGCGTAAACGCTAATGCGCAACAGGTGCTGCAGGAGGTAGCCCTTGAAAAAATTTCGGATAGTTTTTTTAAAGTGCTGTACACGATTAAACCGGTAAGCAACACCAGTTTTGAAACCGTTACGCTAAAAATTTACCGGCGCCGCAGTGGCCGGGTTGCCGAGGTGTTTTCAAAAGTCATCAACTCTGGCTCCATCATCAACCCCGGCGAAAATTATAGCTACAACTGGCAACCCAATACTTCTGTTGTAAAAAGTGGCGATCAGTTGCAGGCAAGAATATTGGTAACCTATAAAAAAGAATTGAAGGCGACCCCGCCACCGATTACTAAAATAAACACACCGCCAAACGTTGATGCAGGAGATGATATGGAAATTCAACTGCCGTACAATAACAATATTACACTAAGCGGCATGAAATCGTTTGACGAAGACGGACGAATAGTTTATATCAACTGGCAACAAATAAGCGGGCCCAGTAACCTTAGTATTTCGTCGCAACATTCTTACAAAACAACCGTTGCCGGTAGCTACCTGCCGGGGGTGTATATTTTTGAATTAACGGTAACCGATGATGCATTGGCTACTACTACCGACAGGGTACAAATTATTGCAAAGGCACCCATTGATGTTTTACCGCCCCCTGCGGCGATACCGGCTCCACCGGTTACGATTGTAAATACGCCGGTAAAAAAAGATAGTGTGTCTAAACCAGCAATTGCCGTTAAGCCAAAGCCAGCTTACGAACCTCCGCCGATGAAAGGTGGCCCGGGCAATGCGCTCATTAATATTTTGTTGCCAGGTGTTGGTCATTACTTTGTAAGCGGCGATCATTATGGCAACAACCGAAAGCCGCAAGTGTTACTCATCAGTGCTTTGTATGCAGGCGCTGTGGGCGGTGCAGTTTACTACAAACTCCGGTCGAACAGTGAATACAATAAATACATTGACCTGGCCAATTTTAGGGAGTACCAAAAAGATGCGAATGGAAATATTATTGGTGTGAGAGGAGTGAGTGAAGCAATATCAAGTCAGCAATTGGCGGCCTCTCAAAACTCGCACAAAAACTTTTTGATACTTGGTGGGGTAAGCCTCGGAATAATGGGCATTGATGTAATTTATACATTGATAAAAGGCTCGAAAAATAAACGAGCGTGGAAAAGTGATGCTGGTATATCCATGCAACCCTACGTGTTACCCGGCACTACCGGAACCACGGCAGGTGTGCTTGTAAATTTTTAAACAATGAAAAAAGTATTCTCATTTCTATTCACCTTTTTCTTTTGCACAATTGTGTTTGCGCAGAGCGAAGAAATTTTTACTGATGCAATGTCGAGCCAATGGGTAACGGTAGGCAACGTTGCTGCGGTGCCTGTATCGGCGAAAGCGGTTGCCGCAAAAAAAACGGCTGTTCGAACAAGGAAACCTGCACCGGCGCCAAAGCCTGCCGCATCAACTAAATCGGGCGAAGCATTTAA
Source organism: Chitinophagales bacterium (assembly GCA_031425835.1). Lineage (GTDB taxonomy): Bacteria > Bacteroidota > Bacteroidia > Chitinophagales > Chitinophagaceae > Flavisolibacter. The sequence goes on along the minus strand of JANPKD010000014.1, from coordinate 53,538 downwards.
CAAAACCAACACACAGGTGAAACGGTTTAAAAAAACATCGGGGTGATTCAGGCGAGAAAAGTAGATCTTCAGTTTTGCTTTGGGCCTGGCAGCTTTGTGGCAAATCACCTCTGCTCCGGGAAATGAAACAACGTTGAAAAAATTTTTTTGCACTTGTTGATTTTACAAACGCATACCGGGCTACATTTGTAATAGTTCTTTTCAATCCCGCAACATGCGGGAAGCTTATCAAGAAAGGTGGAGGGTATTGGCCCAATGAAACCTTAGCAACCGCTTCGCTCATACCGAAGAAAGGTGCTACATCCATCCCGCAGCTGTAAAAATTATTTCTGCAAATATTTTTGCCTGCCGGGAACAGATAAGTCAGATGCTCAAATTATTCTAACAAACGTTACATAACTGAAAGCGCTTCTGATTTTATCGGGAGCGTTTTTTTTTTGCCCGCTGGCAATAACACTTCGTTCATTTTTTTTGATAAAGCCCCAAAGAACTCAATAATTAAAAAATGATGAAGACAACGATATATCTTTTACAAACAGGTGCGGTCTGCAAATTTTCTGCAACTTGTTGTTGTTGTTACATCACTTGTTGTTGTATGCACTAGACTTCGGTACAACTTCTTTTCAACGATTGCTTCCTACTTAGAATTTAGAGATTCACAATTAAACTGATAGTATGCCTGTCTTACTTAAAGACGATGTTCTGTCGTTACAAAATAGTATTGCGCGGTTAACAATAACCGAGGCGTTGGAATTACTTCACCGTTCCTACCCGCAGGCCATTACTTTTTCTACCAGCTTTAGTTACGAAGACCAGGTGCTCACGCATTTCATTGCACAATCAAAATTGAACATCGACATTTTTACTTTAGATACCGGTCGTCTTTTCCCCGAAACCTATTCAACATGGACGCAGACACTGGAACATTTTGGTTTGCCCATTCGCTCATTTCACCCCGACGAAACAACCATCGGAAATTTTGTTTCCAATAATGGCCCCAATGCATTTTATGAATCGGTTGACTTGCGTAAGGAATGTTGCTTCATAAGGAAAGTAGAGCCGTTAAAAAAGGCTTTGCTTGGTAGGCGTGTATGGATAACAGGTTTGCGGGCACAACATTCTCCCGACAGAAATGATTTACAAATACTTGAATGGGATGAAACCAACCAGGTAATAAAATACAATCCTCTACTGCATTGGACAACCGAAGAAGTACGGCAATACATTGATGAACAAAAAATTCCCTACAACTCATTACACGATAAAGGCTTTATCAGCATTGGCTGCGCACCCTGTACACGAGCGGTGAAGGAGGGAGAAGACTTTAGAGCCGGCCGTTGGTGGTGGGAGGATGCAACAAAAAAAGAATGCGGTTTGCATGTGCATGCTGCTTCACTAAAACAATAAAACTACGTTGGCATGAATAAACAGTTTGATTATCTCGATCAGTTAGAAGCCGAAGCCATTTACATTTTGCGGGAAGTGGCCGGCCAGTTTGAGCGACCGGCATTATTGTTCTCTGGTGGCAAAGATTCCATTACGCTGGTGCACCTTGCGTTAAAAGCGTTTCGCCCCGGCAAATTTCCTTTTCCCTTAGTGCACATCGACACGGGCCACAATTTTCCCGAAGCCTTGGATTTTAGAGATGAATATGTAAAAGAGTTGGACGAAAAATTAATTGTTCGTTACGTGGCCGACACTATCGCAAAAAAAGGATTGAAGGAAACCACTGGCAAGTTGGCCAGCCGTAATGCCCTGCAAACTTTTACGCTGCTCGACACCATCGCCGAATTTGATTTTGATGCCTGCATTGGTGGGGCAAGAAGAGATGAAGAAAAAGCCAGGGCGAAGGAAAGAGTGTTTTCGGTACGGGATGAATTTGGTGGATGGGAACCAAAAAAACAAAGACCCGAACTATGGAACATGTACAATGGCAAAATAAACAAAGCCGAAAATGTTCGTGTGTTTCCCATTAGCAACTGGACGGAACTGGATGTATGGAATTACATAAAGAGAGAAAATATTCCGCTGCCATCAATATATTTTTCTCATCAGCGAAATATACTTGAATACGAAGGACAGTTGATTGCCGCATCAAAATTTATCAGGCTGGAGGCAGGGGATGTAATTACCAAAAAACGTGTTCGCTACCGCACCGTTGGTGATATGACGTGTACGGCTGCCGTGGAAAGTAATGCTGCTACACTCGACGATGTGATTAGAGAAATAACCGCCACCAGAATTAGTGAGAGAGGCGAAACAAGAATTGATGATAGAATTTCGGAGGCGGCAATGGAGGATAGAAAAGTAAATGGGTATTTCTAAAAAGGAAATGCGACGCCAAAAAATAACGACACAAAAAATTCCCGAAGGCAAATGATAGAAAAAAATTTCACTACCGAAGTAAACGAACTGATTGCGGACAGGAATTCCCTGCCAGCTGGCGGGGGCGGTGCCGCCATCCTCCGCTTCATAACCGCAGGTAGTGTGGATGATGGAAAAAGCACCCTCATTGGCCGGTTGCTTTACGATAGTAAAAATATTTTGACCGACCAGATGGAAACGTTGAAAAGGCAGAGCAAGAATACTGCATATGCCGACATTGACCTTGCCTTGCTAACCGATGGCCTGCGTGCCGAAAGAGAACAGGGGATTACCATTGATGTAGCGTACAAATATTTTTCAACAGGCAAACGCAAATTTATTATTGCCGATGCGCCGGGGCATATTCAGTACACTCGCAACATGATAACCGGTGCATCAAATTCGGATTGCATTGTTGTATTGATTGATGCACGCAACGGTGTTATTGAACAAACCCGCCGCCATTCCATTATTGCTTCATTGCTAAAATTGCCGCATGTAATTGTTGCTGTCAACAAAATGGACATGGTTGATTACGATGAGCAAGTGTACCATACCATTGTAAGTGATTATAGTAAAATGGCAAATGAATTGGGCCTGCAAAATGTACACTACATTCCCATCAGTGCATTAAAGGGCGAAAATATTATTCAACCATCCGCGAATTTTTCCTGGTACAATGGTCTGCCTTTATTAACGCATCTCGAAAACATAGAGCTAAAACAAATTGATGAAAATGCACCGGCTCGTTTTTCCGTGCAGTATGTTATTCGTCCGCAACAAAGTCACCTGCACGATTACCGTGGTTTTGCCGGTAAAGTCATCAGTGGCGTTTATGCGGTTGGCAACGAGGTAACTGTTCTTCCATCAGGTACAAAAACAACTATTAAAGAAATTGAGGTGAACAATAAAAGTGTCAACCAGGCTTTTGCCGGTCAAAGTGTAGTGCTGCATTTACAGGATCATCTTGATATTAGCCGCGGCGATGCCATTGTGCCTGCAAACAATTTGCCCCGCCTGGAAAATGAGTTTGAAGTGCTTCTATGTTGGATGGATGCCCAGGATTTGACAGCGGGTAACCGTTACCTGTTGCAACATGGCACAAACCGTGTGAATGCAATAGTAAAATCTATTGACTACAAACTTGATGTAAACACCCTTGCCCGCAACCGCTCGCCACAGGCAGTTCATTTGAATGATTTGGTAAGAGCAACAATTAAAACATCATCGCCCATTGCCTTCGATGCGTTTGAAGCCCTGCCCGCCAACGGCACAGCCATTCTTATTGATCACACAAGCAACATGACGGTAGCCGCCTGCCTGCTGCAATAAAAAGCCAAAGCATGAACCAAATTTTTAGCAAAGGAAAAGTTGTGTTGGTTGGCGCCGGTCCCGGCGATCCGGAATTGCTTACCATAAAAGCCATGCACTGGTTGCAAAAAGCCGATGTAATATTAACCGATCGGTTAGTGAGTGCAGAGATTATTGAGCTTTACGCAAACAAAAAAGCCGAAGTGATTTATGTGGGTAAACAATGCCGCCGTGGTGCCTCAACACCGCAGGCAACCATAAATGAGTTGCTGGTGCTGTACGCCACGGAAGGCAAACTGGTAGTGCGGTTAAAAGGTGGCGACGTTTCCATTTTCTCCAACATACTCGACGAACTGGAAACCCTGGTGCAACACAATATTTCCTACGAAATTGTACCTGGTGTTACTGCTGCTTTGGGTGCCGCAGCTTATGCAGGTATTCCGCTTACCGCCCGCAACAGTGCTACCGCCGTGCGTTTTTTAACTGCTTACAAATCCGACGTGGTAACTGAACAATACTGGAAAGAGTTAGCGCAAACAAACGATACGCTGGTGTTTTACATGTCATCGGAAACCCTCGACAATATTGTAGAAAAGCTATTGGCCAATGGTATTGATGATACAAAGGGACTGGCGGTGATTGAACAGGCTACTACGCCTTATCAAAAAGTTTACACTACGCCGTTAGCTCAATACAAGGAGTGCATGAAAAGCAAAAATTTTATTTCGCCAACGCTGGTTGTTATTGGTAAGGTTGTTTGGCTGCACCAGCAATTTGGCTGGAGAAAAGAAGAAAAGCAAAGCATGGAATATTTTAATGTGCTTACACAACCATCAACCCACACAAAAAACCTAGGCTTAACCGCATAATTGAAACAGCATGTTAGCAAATCCAAAAATTACACAGGTAAAAGAACTGGTGGGCAATTTGTCGCGGGATGAAATTATTTGGCTAAATGGTTACCTAACCGGGTTGTTGCAGAAAGATGGTGATGTAATGCCATTACCAAAAGAAGCAGTACCCACTTCATTGCCCGTAAAAATTACCCTGGCTTTTGGCACCGAAACAGGTAATGCCCAAAAGCTGGCAACCACACTTGCTGCCAAAGCAAAAAAATCGGGTGTGCAAATAAAATTGGTAGGCCTCGACCAATACAAATTTGAAAACCTGGCGAAAGAAGAGTGGTTTTTTGTAGTCATCAGCACCCAGGGCGAAGGTGAACCACCCATTGGCGCCAAAAACTTTTACGATTTTTTATTCACCGATGCACTTGCATTTCCAAAAATGAATTTTGCCGTATTGGGCCTGGGCGATAGCTCTTATCCACTCTTTTGCAAAACCGGCGAAGATGTGGATGCACAGCTAAAAAAGGCCGGCGGAAAACAATTGTTGCCGCTGCAAAAATGCGATGTGGATTATGAAGATGTTGCCGCGGAGTGGTTCGACAAGGTGTTGGCTACAATAAAAAACAGCAGTGCAGTTAAGGGTGTTGTAACTACTGTTGCGTCACCCACACCTGCACCTTCATCCTTGCAAAAACCCAAAGGAAAAAAATGGTACGAAGGAAAAATTTTTACCAACACCAGCCTGAATGGAAGAGGCTCATCGAAACAAACTTTTCACATTGAAATTGCTGTTAACGAACCAGTGGAATACGAACCGGGTGATAGTTTGGCAATAGTGCCGCTCAACCGCAAAATGGTGGTTGAAGAAATTTTAAAATTAACCGGGGTTGATAGAAATTTTATTGTCACCACCGACAAACATACGGGCACGGTAGAGGAATTGCTCACCAGTCATTTAAACATTTGTTACCTGCTTACTTCAACCATAAAAAGTTATGCTGCAATTATAAATCAGCAAATACCTGATACACGCATGGATTTAAAAGACCTGCTGCGCATTTACCCCGTGGTCAATTCGGCACAGGCAATTGAAATAATAAAACTCTTAAAGCCCATCGCACCACGGCTGTACTCCATTTCGTCGGCGCCATTGGTGCACGAGGGAGAGATACATTTAACCGTTGGACGTCACTGTTTTTTATTGGAAGACAGCCAGCATTTTGGTTTGTGCAGCGAGTTTATGGGTGAATTAAATTTAGGCACTACCATAAAATTTTACATCCATAAAAACCGTGCGTTTAAGTTGCCCGCAACCGATAAGGATATGATCATGATTGGACCTGGAATTGGTATTGCACCCTACCGGTCGTTTGTTGCGCAACGCGATGCGCAGGGAGCCAGCGGTAAAAGCTGGTTGTTTTTTGGCGAAAGAAATTTTACTACCGACTTTTTATATCAAACCGAATGGCAAACACATTTGGCTATGGGGTCGCTTACAAAAATGAACGTAGCATTCTGCGGCGATGGCAATGAAAAAATTTATGTAGAACATAAAATGCTGCAACATGCAAAAGAATTATTTACCTGGATAGAAGCCGGTGCGCACATTTATTTATGTGGCGAAAAAGGCCCTTTACATGCCGCCGTTGAAAAAGCATTACTTCAAATTATTGAAGAGGGAAAAGGTTGCAATGCCGAAGAAGCGGCGGGCTTTTTTGCCGAATTGAAGAAGAGCGGACGATATGAGCGGGAAGTTTTTTAGCGGCCCATCCCCACACCACTTTTCTGATTGTGGAAGATGGTGGTTACTGAAAATTGTTTTTGCTGGAAAACATTTTTCAGCAAAGAATAAAATTTAGGAGATGGAATTATGTAACTGCGGCAAAAAGTTGGCAACCTCAGTAGAAAACAACAACCTATGGCAAACACCTTATTGCCTTATTGTGATGAGCTGAAGGTTGTTTGAAAAATGAAAAACCTCGTGCAAAGTGTTGAATAATGAACAGAACGTAAAAGGTAGTGACACAACAGAAGCTTAATAGATAAACGGAGCCTGGTAACAAAAAATGCTCAAACAAAATTGAACAAAATGGCGAAACAAAATGCTCATTCCACCGTTGAAAAAATAAAAAAGGCAAGCGATGGTTTGCGTGGTACGCTTGAAGACAGCCTGCGTGATGAGCTTACCGGTGCGGTAAGGGAGCAGGATCATGCGCTGATAAAATTTCACGGCATGTACGAGCAGGATGACAGAGATCTTCGTGAAGAACGTGCCACGCAAAAATTAGACAAGCTGTATTCCTTCATGATTAGGCTGCGTATACCTGGTGGTTTAATTACACCGCAACAATGGATTGCGGCTCATCATATTGCAGGCCGGTATTCAACCGGCGTTATAAAAATTACAACAAGGCAAACCATACAGTTGCATGGCATTTTAAAAAACACCATCAAACCAACTCTAAAAGACTTTGATGCGGCGGGTCTTGACACTATTGCAGCCTGCGGCGATGTAAACAGAAATGTAGTGGCAAGCAGCCATCCTTCCATATCGGCCATACATGCTAACGTGCATGGATGGGCCAAAAAGTTGAGCGAAGCGCTGTTGCCAAAATCGAGAGCCTATTACGAGGTGTGGCTGGATGAGGAAAAAATTATTGAGAAGCATTTAGAGGCCGATCCACTTTATGAAGACCGCTACCTTCCACGCAAATTTAAAATTGCTATTGCCATACCGCCCAATAACGATGTGGATGTATTTGCAAACGACGTGGCACTGATTGCCATAATTAACAATGAAAAATTGCTGGGTTTTAACCTGGCAGTGGGTGGCGGCCTTAGCGCCACGCACGGCAACCCGGCCAATTACCCACGCCTTGCAACGGTACTTGGTTTTGTACCCGAAGAACAAACGATGAAGGCCGTGTACGAAGTGCTAACTGTGCAACGTGATTTTGGTAACCGCAGCGACAGGAAACTGGCCCGTTTGAAATATACAATTGACAGTATGGGCGTGCCTGCATTTAAAGAAGAACTGGAAAAGCGTTGTGGCTTTGCGCTGGAGGCCACAAGGCCTTACAAGTTTACGGAACGCCGCGACCATTTTGGCTGGGAAAAAAGTTTTGATGGCAGTTGGCACTACACGCTGTTTGTTGAAAATGGCCGTGTGCTCGACGACAAACAGCTGGCTATGAAAACCGCACTGCTGCAGGTTGCAGAAACCGGTAAAGCAAATTTTAGGTTTACCGCAAATCAAAATTTAATACTCAGCGACATTGCCGACAAGGACAGAGCCGAAGTTGAAAAGCTATTAAACGATTTTGGATTAATAGCACACACCGAAAATGCAACGGAGCTACGCAAAAACAGTGTGGCCTGTGTGGCCTTCAATACCTGCCCGCTGGCATTGGCCGAGGCACAACGATATCTTCCCACGCTAATTTCTAAAATTGAACCGCTGCTGGTAAAACACGGTTTGTACGATGACGAAATTAGCCTGCGCATGACCGGTTGTCCCAATGGCTGCGGCCGATCGCCACTCGCCGAAATTGGACTGATAGGTACGGCGTATGGGCAATACAACCTGCACCTGGGTGGCGACAGATTAGGGGAAAGGTTGAACATAAAATACAAAGACAGTTTGCGGGAAGAAGAAATTTTAACTGAGTTAGACACATTGTTTGCCAGGTATGCTTCTAAAAAAAATGCGGACGAAACCTTTGGTGATTTTGCCATCAGGGAAAAAATAGTCGGCTAAAACAATTGAATGAAAGCTACAGTGATTGATACGCAGGATGCAGTTGAAAAAAATGTTTCAACCAATCATCTCTTCCCGGTTTTTTTAAAACTGGAAGAGTTGCATGTGTTGTTGGTTGGTGGTGGCAATGTGGCTTTGGAAAAACTAAACGCCATCGTTGCCAATGCACCCGCAACCGCTGTGCAAATAGTTTCTATTAAAGTATCAGCCGAAATAAAAGAACTGGCCACTCAATTTGGCAACATCACTATTGTTGAAAAAGCATTTGCACCTCCCGATTTAGACGACAAGGACATTGTAGTGGTGGCCGTCAACAACAAAGAAACCAGTGCAACCATCAGGCAACTGGCCAAACAAAAAAAATTGCTGGTAAACGTTGCCGATACCCCCGACCTCTGCGATTTTTATTTAGGTTCAATTGTACACAAAGGCAACATCAAAATTGCCATTTCCACCAATGGAAAATCGCCTACAATGGCCAAACGTTTGAAGGAAGTTTTGCAACACACTATACCGCACGAGGTGAATGATATTGCCGATAACCTTTCCATCATTCGAAACCGGCTCAATGGCAATTTTGCTGCAAAGGTTAAGAAGCTCAACGCCATCACAAATGTTCTGGTTGAAAACAACAACGCCGAAAAAGAACAAAACTGGAAGCGCATAGCAACATTCATTCTCATTGCTTTTGCATTGATGTTGTTTGGCCATTTTATATTTTCCTACATACCGCTGCAACAAGTGGGTGACGGAACGATTGCCTTATACAAAACCCTTGACAAAAGTTTTTTGCTCATTGTACTCGCCGGTTTTTTAGCACAGATGGTTGATGGTGCTACCAGCATGGGTTATGGTGTAACAAGTGCTATTGTGTTAATGACGGCCAACGTGAGCCCTGCTGCCATTAGCGGCAGCATACATACCGCCGAAATGTTTGCCAGTGGAGCCTCGGGCTACAGCCATTACAAGTTTGGCAACGTAAATAAAAAAATGTTCAAGGCGCTGTTGATACCCGGGGTAATTGGTGCGGTACTTGGCGCCATTCTATTGGTAAAATTTGGCGAAACGCATCTGGCTTATGTACGCCCCATTATGGCAGTATATACTCTGTTTCTGGGTGTAAAAATTTTTATCAATGCATTCAAAAAAGCCAATGTAAAAAAGAAGTTTAAAAACTATGGTGCCCTTGCAGGTGTTGGTGGTTTTTTAGATTCGTTTGGTGGTGGCGGCTGGGGGCCAATTGTAACTGCAACGCTTATTACAAAAGGAAGAACGCCACGCTTTGTTGTAGGGTCGGTGAGTGTTACCGAATTTTTTGTAACCGCCGCAAGTGCCTTTACCTTTTTTACATTAATTGGCGTTGCGCATTGGCATGTAATACTGGGCCTTGTGATAGGTGGATTGTTAGCCGCACCCATTGCTGCAAAACTCTCGGGTAAGCTGCCAAAAAAACCAGCCTTTATTTTATTGGGAGTAATTGTGGTTATTTGGAGTGTGCGCATACTTTACAAAGTTTTATAGCACCAGCAGCTTTGCGCCGACAAAGTTTTATTATGAACAAGGCTGAACTTTGTTATCAGATGGTGAACGTTGGTAAAACCCGTACCATTAATAATGCATTTCGAAAGTTGCGGTATGGTGTAATACTACTTTGTCTGCTCACCTTTAAGACGGGCTTTGCACAAACTAAAACAAGCCAGGCATTGCAGCAGGTATGGCTGGGGTATTTCAATAACAGCCGCATAAACAGTAAATGGGGGTTTGTTTTTGATATGCATGTACGCACCGGCGATCATTTTCTGAATAACTATTCCCAAGCAATTTTAAGGGGTGGCATTTCGTATTATATCAACGACCGCACAAGACTAACCTTTGGTGATACGTACAGCGTTTATTTTTCAGCGGATGACCGGAATATGGTCTCTGAGAAAGAACACCGTCCCTGGCAACAATTACAATGGCAAAAAGTTTACGCTGCACTAAGAACCACCCAGGCCTTACGCATAGAAGAAAGATTTAGGAGGAAGGTTATGCCTGGTGCCGGTCTTCATAACGTCACCAATTTTAATCTTCGCTTTCGGTATAACTTTTCGCTCCAGGTGCCATTGGCCAAAGTAAAATTCAGGAAAGGCAGTTTTTCATTTGTTGTAACCGATGAAATAAATTTTAATGCGGGCGAACAGATTGTTTACAATTGGTTTGATCAGAATCGGTTTTTTGCGGGCTTTAATTACCATGTAACAAAAGATGATAACCTGCAGCTTGGTTATATGAACGTGCAGCAACACTCAGGCACCGAACCAGCTTTCCGTACAAGGCATGTTGCTAGGGTTTATTTCATCCATAACATTGACTATCGAAAAAATAAATAATCAATGGAGTAGTATCGATTTTCGATTATAGCTGGCACGAGTTTTTTGTGTTAAGCCGCAAGCTCTTTGGTAAACATTATTTTGAACAGCTTTTGCCTCCGGCAGGTAGTACCGGTCATTTTGCGGCAGTATCCACCGATCTACAAATCCATGACGTAACATTGCGGAATTCATTGCAGCAGGTTTGATCATCATTCTCAAAAAACAATTGTTGCCAGGAATGGCCGCAACGCTGCGATCCGTATAAAAATAGATTATGAAGAAACAGGTTTTACTTATGGCATGTATCGCCGCCCTTAACTCAACCGCATTTGCACAAACCAAAAATATTACCACCGTGCAGCAGGTGTGGACGGGCTATTTTAACCAGAGCAGGTTTAGTAATAAATGGGGGGCATGGGTTGATTTACAATTACGAACGAAGGAAGATTTTTTTACTAATTTTTCGCAGGCCCTTTACAGGGGCGGGGTTACTTATTATTTGAACGACGCAACAAAACTCACCGTTGGTCATGCATACATCAACCATTACCCATCTGATAACCATAAAAAAATTTCGCAGCCCGAACACCGCCCCTGGCAACAGATACAGTGGCACACTACGTATTCAAAAATTAGAACTATGCAGTGGTTGCGGCTGGAAGAAAGATACCGGCGACGCATATTAAACGACTCCACGCTTGGTGAAGGCAGCAGCTTTAATTTTCGTTTACGCTATAATTTTTTGCTGCAGGTACCGCTGACAAAGGAGAAAATAAAGGCCGGCGATTTTTCTTTTATTGTAAATGATGAAGTGCACATCAACTTTGGCAAGCAGGTATTCAACAACACATTTGATCAAAACAGGTTTTTTGTGGGCTTTGCTTACCATCTAAACAGCAGCGACAACCTGCAGTTTGGCTACCTGAACGTGTGGCAACAATTAGGTGGTGTAAGCACCTATCGCTCCATACATGCGGCGCGGGTTTTTTATTTTCACAACATTGATTGGCGAAAGGGGAAATGATTTATTGGTGTTGCACGCTGATCCCGAAACTTCGGGAGCAGGACGCAGAGAGTTCAGCGTTTCCTGCTTCAGAGTTTACTCGAAACAGTTACAATTGGAACACGGATGTCAAGGGATGGATGGATTTGCAGGATTTTTTTGTTGTTCAAGCGGTTTACTAGAACAGCAGTTGCCTTAAAATTGGATGAATATGGATTTCTCTTCCTTCGGAAGAGAGCGGATTGCAGGAACGATCTAAATTTTTCTTCGAAGCAGAAAAAAATCCGTGTTTATCCGTCAAATCTGCGTCATCCGTGTTCCTGTTGTTTCACATCGAGGACGTGTCAAAGTGATACGAGGTTTCGGGCTCTGCGTGCAAATATTTTAATTCTTTAAAATAGTAAGCTCAACCCTTCTGTTCAACTGCCTGTTCTCCGGTGTATCATTCAACGTAAATGGTTTTGTTTCGCCATAGCCTTGTGATATTATCCGGGAAGTAGCAATGCCTTTTGAAATAATATAGTTCATTACCGAACGTGCACGGTTATCACTCAATTTAAAGTTGTAATCGTCCGAACCGTAGCTGTCGGTATGTGCACTCATTTCAATTTCAATTGCCGGATTTTCATTCAGCAACTTCACAACACGGTCCAGTTCAACAAACGATTCGGGTCGCAAATCCCATTTATCAAAATCAAAAAATACATTGTTCAACCGCACTACAGCACCAATTTCTATTGGCACTAAATAAAGGTCTTTATGAATTTCTAAAAAGCCGGCTTTCACCAACGAGTCGAGATTAAAGTTTTCGCTTTGGGCAAAAAAATGATCGGCCGTTGCACGTATGCTGTAATTTTTATTGTAAGGCAACACCATTTTAAAAGATCCGTCGGTAACGTTCGATGTGCCGTTGCCTGCTACCGTTCCATCGGGCAGGGTTTCATACACTAGCGAAGCACTCAATGGTTCTTTTGTTTTTGAATTAAACACATTGCCATGTACCAACACAACCGGGTCGGGTTTTTCTTTCTCTAATAATTTTACCCTAACAATGTCACTCTCGCCATAACCACTTGTGGTGCTGGTCATGTATGCATATTCGCCACCGGCATCCAATGTAAAAAACGCATCCCATTCAGGTGTGTTAATTGGCACACCTAAGTTTTTTGGTTCGCTCCATTTTTGCCAGGTTTTATCAAGGCGTTTGGTCATCCAAATATCGTTTTCGCCAACGCCACCCGGGCGGTTGCTGCTAAAGTAAAGTGTTTCACCATCGCCGGCCAGGTATGGTGTCATTTCATTGTATTCGGGCAGGTTAATTTTTTTACCAAGCGGTTTCGGTTCCGTCCAAAGATCTCCGGCTTCTAAAAAACAAACATAAATATCATTGTTTTCGTCGCCGTTTTTTTCGCTCATGTACAGCAACAATGTTTGACCGTCCTGCGCCATTGATGCACCATTTTGTTTGCCATTGTCGTACTTATGATAGTTTTTAATTTTCAGCATTTCGGGTTTGCTCCACCGGCCATTAGCGGTGCGGTAACAAATGCTTACACCATTACCATAATAATCGCCATTGATAAAAGCATTGCGAATAAGTATGCGGTTGTTGTCGGGCGATATCCAGTAAACGGCATTGTAGTTATAAGTGTTGAGCGGGTAGCCCAAATGTTTTGCCTCACTCCAGTTGCCGAAGGTGTCGCGGTGTGCATACCAAATATCCTGCGAGTTGGAAATGGATTTATACTTTGTATTGATGGGATGATTTTCGCAAATAAAAAAAAGGTGGTTACCATCGGCCGAAATAGTTGGTCGTAGTTCGGGCAACTCCGAATTTATTTTCCAACCAAGGTTTTCAATTTTGATAATAGTGCTTTCGGTAATTACATTTTCTTTTTGCGCTATTAGTTTGATGGATGTGTCGGGCGATGGTTGTGCGTTTGTATGCAGGACGCATAACAAAAGCAGAAAAGAAAAAATCTTTTTCATAAGGGTTAGATTGGATTTGCTTCGGTAAAATAGTGATTGAAAGCCGGATATGAAAGGGGGTAGGATTTATAGCCCTTAGTTTGGGTTTGCCTGGGAAAGATGCAAAAGGAGTGGTGCTTCGGTTTGCGATAATTTAGCCTGGTTCAGACTGATGCCGTTTAATCGCATTCGAAATTTCATTTTCAATTTCAACTATCCAGTCGGGGCAATTATCTGAGTTCACCAGTTTCCATTTTTCTTCCTGGTAGTACACATTAAAGGCGTGCACTTTTCCATCCGGTCCTACAACGGACACATGATAACGAACCCCTTCGACGGTATATATTCGATTGAAATAGAAGGTGAGTCCTCCTTGTGAAGTTTTTAATCTTGCTGTAAAAAATGGCATCGTTGGCTAAGATTGCAACAAAATTAAAAGAAAAGGTTTGGCTGATCAGCGAGCCAAACGGTAGTTACCTGGCGCATAAATCTTTTTGTGACCCCCGGCAGCCATCGGTCGCGTTGTCCTCCGTGTTTTATGTTGCTTAACGAGGTTGTAGTAACCACAGTACAGTGGAATGGCGTAGCAATATTGTTCAATTGTCTTACACAAACTGTGGGTTAAAGTAGTAAACTTTTTCATCTGCAGGCGCATAGTCAGGTTGCGTCTTTTTACATAAGAACCGGGCATCCGCTTTTCTTCTGATCAGCAAAATTCCAAACGCAAACACAACAGGCCGTTTGAAATAATGAGCAAATGAGGTATAGTCCCAGGTATTTTTCCCATTTGAGTAGGCCAATCTCCAAATAAAAATCAAAAGAAGTGCCTTCCTCCACTTAGTCCTATACTTTGCGCTCAAAATAATATTCTATGAAAACAAAATCATTATTGCTAATGGCCTTATCGGCCATTCTGTTCTTCGCTTCCTGCAAAAAAGAAAGCGCTGCTCCGCTCCTCACTTTCTCTAACAACATGACCGAAGGCACGGCCAACAATGCTGGTGAATTTACCATTGCCGGTCATATCAGTTCGGTTGTACGCCTCGACAAAGTAACGTTGACAAAGGAAGGAGAATCAACTCCATTTTTTACTGATGAGTCAACAGCAAAAAATAAAAACGAGTACGATTACTCTTATTTAGTTACAGGTATTACAGCAAATACCTACATCATTATTGATGTATACAACCAGGAAGGCGGCAAAGCCACTTCAAGATTCCTGATAAAAAAATAACCTTAAATAGAGCCGGGGTTATTGCCCCGGTTTTTTTATTTCCCTCCGTAAGCAATGCTTCTCTGCCAGTATGAAAAAATACGAATCTGGCTTGTGAGGCTTATTCACAACACAATCCTTAGTAAGCATTTACCTGGATTATTATTCGCTCCATTTAACCCGGCCATAATGCACCGCTTTGCATCAATTACCCAGGCCTATCTTCTCCAGAAAAGTATTAAAACGTACATCTGGCCGAAGGTTATCAAACTTTGGATCAATTTTGAGACTGCATAAAGATTCCTCGTGCATTAAATAACTTTTTTCAAGCCATTCAAAGGCCCGGTCATTGTCGGCTAAACCGGCATACACTAAGGCCACACCGCGGTAGTCGTTTCCAAGCAGCGTTTTTTCTATTTCAATGGAATCCAATATTTTTTCTGCTGCTTCTTTATCGCCTGCCACAGCATAAATCTGAGCCAGCGCAATATCAGTTTTTAGTTTATCGCCGGTGGCTGCTCCCCAAATTTGGTTTTCGGCAATCGCCTCGCTATACATTTTTTTGCCCTGGTAAATAAGCGAGAGCAAACGGTGCGCCGGTGCAAATGCGTTATCCAGTTCAAGCGCCTCTTTTGCCACTTCCAGTGCTTCGTTGTATTGCCTGTTGTAATAAAAATGGATGGCCTTGTCTTTAAGTATGCCCGGCGATACAGGGTCGAGTTCAACCGCCAGGCATATTTCTTTATATGCTTCGGGCATCTTGCCCGTAAACAATAGCCACTCCGCATACCAATGATGCCCGGTTGCATAGTTTGGGCTCAGGTCAATACCAAGCTTAAATTCCTTTTCCGCATTCTGCCAGTCCCATTCTTTCAGCATCAATGCAATGGCAAGGGAAATATGTGCTTCGCCAAGGCGGTTATCAATTTGCAGCGCTTTATGTACAGCTGCAATTTGCTTGGGAAAAACTTCCCTCCGCGAAACATTGGTGTATTCATTCATCAGGCTGTACGTATCGGCAAGCCCCGTCCAGGCCAATGCATAGTCCGGATCTTTTTCAATTGCTTTTTCAAAATACCTGATTGCTGTTTTTAATCCTTCTGCATTTCGTTTGTTCCAAAAAAACCTGCCTTGCAGGTATAGTTGATAAGCTTCGGTGTTCTCAGTGTATCGCTTCTGCAGCAACTTCTTATCGGCGCCGGAGAGGTGCATTCTTAATGCTGCTGTAATTTTTACCGATACTTTTTCCTGTATGTCAAAAATATCATCCATGGTGCCGCTGTAGCTCTCCGACCATAAGTGTATATCGCGGGTGGCATCTACAAACTGCGCTGTTATCCGTACATTATTTTCCTGCTTTCTTACACTGCCTTCCATAATATAACCGGCACCTGTTTCACTCACTATCGTCTTCACATCTTTAGTAGTGTTTTTGTACAACATGGAAGTGGTGCGGGAAATTATCTTCACGTCTTTCAAACCCGATAGTTTCGAAATCAGTTCTTCGGTTAAACCATCACTAAAGTATTCCTGTTCCCTGTCGTTGCTCAGGTTTACAAAGGGCAGCACAAGCACACAATCGCAGTACAGTTTTTCACCCTTCCCTTCAAGCACGGTAGCATGCGGAACCGTAATGCCCTCGTTGCTGATGGCAAATATTTCTACTTCCTGTTTTACATTTTTCAACGCAAATTTTCCCAGCGAAACTGTTTGAATATCTTTTTGGTTTTTTATATCATCATGCACCCGGGCCGAAATAAAAATGCTGCCCGGCACCGCAAACGATTCAAGACGGGAGGCAACGTTCACTCCATCGCCGTACACAATGTCTCCATCTATCACCACATCGCCCGTATGTATGCCAATACGCAAGGGTACAAGCGGGTTGCTTTGCATATTTAATTGCAGGGCAAGAGCGGCTTGCACGGCTTCAATTGTACTGGAAAAATAACAGAGGGCACCGTCACCCTTTAATTCCAGTATGCGGCCGTAATGCCTGGTTACTTCCTCTGTCAGCTTTTTTTTCAGTTTGTCAATCCACCTATGGGCTAACGCTTCATCTTCCTGCATCATGGCGGTGTAACCGGCAATGTCGGCAAACATAATAGCAACAAGCTGGCGTGTGGCAGGCATATAATAGTGTGATGGTTGAAGATAACAAAAAAGACAGGGGAGCAGGATGCAGGAGCTAAGATTTTCGCCATGAGCGATACCAGTGTCAGCGGTGCTTAATAATTAACGGAGGGATAAATCTGTATTGCTGCTACAACAATGTAAAATGTATAAGAGTCGCTTATTGAAATACAGGTGTGGATTTTTGCGGTGTTAGCAGGTTGTAACATAAATTAGTGTTCCGCAAGTTTATGACGACACCGCAATACAATCGATAGAGGTGAGCATTAAAATTATTTAACTTTGATAGTCATTACCAGTTAATTCAAATAAAAGTGGAGAGCTGGTAACACCGGGAAACGCGGCGACACCGAAAAGCCAAACGAGCAGGCCTAATAAAAAAATGCAATGGAAATATTTTTAAGTTTAGCGAAAATAGTTGTGGCACTATCTGTTGCCTATGTTTGGATTTTCAGGTATGACAATGTCGTTAAAGAATTTAAACAATTTGGATTGAGTGATTTAACCCGCAACTTTGTAGGGGTGTCGAAAATTGCATTAGCAACATTACTCATGGCGGGTATTTGGTATTCCTCTTTAGTACAAATTCCTGCTATAGTTATGGGTATGTTTATGGTAGCTGCTCAATATTTCCATTTCAAGGTTAAAAATCCATTTATCAAACACCTGCCATCACTGATGCTCTTGCTTCTCTGTGCAATCATTGCAATAGGTTCCATTCAGTAATTTTTCACATGACGATAAACACAATCTGTGTCTTAATATCAAGTTTGTCTTTCTATGCTTATGTAATTTCCTATTTTATATCGCCCACTATGAAAAACGAGTTCAAGCGATTTAAGATAGAAAAAATGGGTCTGTTAACAATAATCTTAGAATTTTTAGGGGCTACGGGGTTACTGGTAGGGCTGGAAATTCACCCAATTTTGACGCTGTCTTCTTTAGGTCTTAGTTTACTTATGTTGTGTGGTTTGATAGTAAGAATAACAATTAAGGATAGTATCCTGATTTCTGTACCGGCTGCATTCTTTATGCTTTTGAACCTATATATTTTCTTAGCGTCAATAAAATAGTCTTCAATTAATCATAACCACTACCGATAAGAAAACTGAAGAGCAAACCAGCCCATAACATTGGCTTGGGTGATTTGGACAAACGGAATACAAAGTAGCATCTGTACCTATACCGTGCTTTTTGGGTAGGGGAGTGGAGCGCTTAATTTAAAACTAAAGAGGATCAGAAATAATGTGTCGATGAGCCCTTTGCTTAGCCGTGTGTTTGCAGAGTTGAGCTTAGAGGTTAGGCATTCTACTTAAAATACATGTGCGAATTTTTTCCGATGCTGGCAGGTTATAACATAAATTAGCTTGTTAGCTGAAATATTTAGATCAACCGCCAAAGCATTTAAAACGGATATACATCCCTTATGTACTCCATCTTAACTCCAAAAACAAAGACAACTTATCAAACGTTTATTACCATGCGATTTTTTCAAAAACTCCTGCTTGTAGTAGCCTTTTTTTCATGCAAAAAACTCTTCTCTCAAACTGCTGACCTTATCCTTACAAATGGAAATTTTTTTACTTCTAACACCAAACAACTATACGTACAGGCAATTGCTATCAAAGGAAACAGGATAGTAGCGGTAGGCAATACAACAGCAATCGACAAACTAAAAACGTCAACGACAAACGTTATCGACCTTAAAGGCAAAACTGTTGTTCCCGGTTTTAATGATGCACATTATCATCACAATCCTTATACGCTTGGTTATAATATCACCTTTCCGCAAGATGGAACTGAACCAACATGGCAACAATTAAAAGACTCAATAACAACAGCAGTTAACCAAACCCCAAAGGGAACATTTATTAATGCAACAATGGGTAGCGATGTAGGAACTGATACGAGTGTTAATCGTACCGTGCTTGATAAACTTGCTCCCGGTCATCCTTTAATGATCAATGCTTATTGGGGACATGTAACCTATTTTAATACCGCGGCAATAAAAGCATTCGGAATATCAGAAACTGAACCAGATCCCAAAGGCGGTTTCTTTGAAAGGTTTCGGGGGACCCAAATACTTAATGGAAGATGTTATGAAAACGCATGTAATTACCTCCGGTTAAAAAGACCAACCAACCAACAATTATTTTTTGCGAGCCTTAGGGATCTAAGTAAAGAAGCATTGCGCTATGGAGTAACTTCTATTCAAAATATGTGTACCGGTGCTACACCTGAAGAATTTATAGCAACCTTAAAAAAGCAACCACTTCCCATACGTTTCAGGCTAATCAAATGGGCAGAAATGAATACCGCTGGAAAGATTTTACTACAATCAAAGAACGGCTCACCAAAAGTGAAAGGGCTTCCATTGGTTTACGTATCAGGTACTAAATGGATGTTAGACGGAACACCCATAGAACGTTTAGCCTGGTACTCTGTTGCCTATAAAGACCAGCCGGGTTGGAGCGGACGCCTCAATTTTACCAAAGCAGAAATCCGGTCAATGTTAGCTGAACTTACAAGCCGGAGGGATCAACCAATGTTTCATGTAGTTGGCGACAGTACTATTGATTTCCTGCTGAATGAGCTTGGTAAAACGCTCAATACATGGTCGGCCCGAAGAATTCGTTTTGAGCATGGCGATGCTTTATTACCAGCCTCCTATGCTGCTGCTAAAAAATTAAACATTATTGTAGTACAAAACCCTACGCACTTTGCTATTGGTGGATTATTAAGCCAGCGTTATGCACCTATGCTCCTGCAAAATGCCGCACCTATGAAATCGCTTTTACAAGCAGGCATTCCTGTTGCATTAGGTTCAGATGGTCCTTTAAATCCTTTTCTCAATATCATGTTTGCCTGCATGCATCCCTTCCGTCCGGCCGAGGCTTTAACGGTAGAAGAAGCCGTGATTGCTTATACCAGATCCTCTGCCTATGCCGAATTGCAAGACGAAAAAGGCATGCTTGCTCCCGGACAATTAGCCGATCTTGTAGTACTCCCACATGACATTTTTACCCTGCCGTTACAACAGCTACCCGCAACGCATAGTGTACTAACCATCATAGATGGTAAGATAGTTTATCGGGTGCGTTAACTGAAAGTAAGCCGCAAAAACAGCAATAACGGGTAGGTGGAATTTAAATACAAAGAAAATTGCCAGCTACCATGGGGTGTGGCTGTATTGGGGCATGATGTTGTGAGCTAGCGCTGTAGCTCGCTATCAGCAGCAGTTTCGGCACGACCTTATAACTTAGCGTTAGTTGTTATCTTCAACTTTTAAAAAATATTGGGCTTCAGTTGTTGGCTGAGGTTTGTGATTATCCCAACAACACCAAACCGTGTTCGTTGTCGCAACACAAAGCCCCCAACCTCCGAGCTTAAACTCTAAAACCACCAACACCAACACCCAACCCCCTCCCAAAAAACAAAAAAAAGGTTGCCCGCTTCCGCGCAGCAACCTCAGTGTCAACGTAACTCAATAATCAATACACCATTTTCGAAACAGCATCGCCCATTACTTCCTGCCGGTTAATGCCATAGGCCACCACCCGAAACCAGTACAATTTGCCGGCCTCCAGGGCTGGCACCAGCAGTTTGGTTTGCGTAGTGTTTACACCCGTCCACACCGTTGGCGTGGTTTGGTTGCTGTACTGAAACTGGTACATGCGTGCCCCGGCAAGCCGGCCAACAATTACCTCCACCTCACCACTATTTACCCCGTTTTCCAGGCGGGCAATAATGGGTTTGCTTAAAGGAGGAAGTGGGGTGGCATCGCGGCGGATGTCGAAGCCCGATGACGTGAGTACTGCCTCATCGCCGTTGGCAACAATCATTACGTAATTACCCAGCAGGTTTAAGGCCGCAATAAGCGCAACCCTTGCCTGGTTTTTTACGCTAATAAGCGTTTTGTCGCCGCTGGCGGCCGATGCCAGGGCATTGGAGTAAGCTGCCGAGGCGGCGGTTGCTGCAATCAACTCGGGGTGCGGTGCCGGAAAGTTGGCATTCCCCGTCATTGCGGTAATGATGGTTTGGGCTTTTAACTCCAGCCTGCCATCGGTGAAATGGGCAAAACCTAAATTCAGTTTTTTCATACTGTTGGATTTTAGGATGAATTAAATTGTTAACGCTACAAAGCTGCAAAGTGTAAAACCTTTTGTCAATACCGGTTTTCCACCAATTTTTTACAGAAAAATGTAATTGGTGTACATATACATTTCATCGTTTTACAGTAAAATGTAAATATTTACTGCCCACAATTATATTTTAAAGCCAAACCTTGTTTTAAAAGCCTCAAAAAACAAAACATCGGGAGCTGTCCGTGTAACAAAGGCTGCGGCCGAAGAAACATCGGGAGGCTTCGGTGTAACAAAGTCTGCGGCCAAGGAAACATCGGGAGGCTTCGGTGTAACAAAGTTTGCGGCCGAAGAAACCTCGGGCGGCTTCGGTGTAACAAAGTCTGCGTCCGAAGAAACATCGGGCGGCTTCGGTGTAACAAAGTCTGCGGCCGCAGAAACATCGGGCGGCTTCGGTGTAACAAAGTTTGCCTCCGAAGAAACATCGGGAGGCTTCGGTGTAACAAAGTCTGCCTCCGAAGAAACATGGGCAGCCATCCGTGTAACAAAGTTGGCCTCCCACAAAACATGGGGAGGCTTCCGTGTTACAAAGTTTGCGTTTCATGAAACATGGGCAGCCATCCGCGTAATACAAATTACCGCCGGTAAACCTGCTACGCATTTTGGAGTGTGCAACATTGCCTGGGGTAGAATGTGGGCCAATAACCATGCTGCAAACCAGGCCCCGGCAAAGCAGCGAAAGGCAGGCGGCACAACTGGTTTACTTATTTTAAAAAAAATTTCGGGCTTTTTTGGTTGCAGGCAACTGCCGGGGCAAATGCCGCCCGGGATGTTTGCACAACCACCCAATAAGCTTTACACAGGCTATGCCGCCGTATTTCCTTTGCCTGCAATTGGCCCAGGGTAAACTGATTCAATACAATGCCCGGTTTATTAATGCCCCCGAAAAAGGCCACACCTTATATAGTAGTACAGGAAAGAAACGTATATAAAAAAAATTTTGAAAACTAATTCGCATCAACTATTTTTATCAGACCTAAGAACAAACACCAACCAAAACCCCACTGCATGCAGCAACATGTTACCGTTCTTATAGGCGAAGAAAATCAATACACCCTCCAGGGCATAACCAGTTTTTTACAGCAGCAGCAAAACATTGAGGTAGTGGCCTACACCAGCTGCCCGGCACAGTTAATAAATTTGGCGGTGGAGCATAAGCCGCAGGTAATCATCTCCTCGCTGCACCCACCGGGGGCTACCCTGGCCAAAGCATGCACGCAAATAAAGGATATGAATGTATGCACCGGCCTGCTGGTACTAAACCCCATACGCACGGCGCAGGTAGAAGCTTGTTTTAACGCGGGGGCCGCAGGGTTTGTGCAGCCGGCCGAAGACGGCGACAAACTAATAGCCGCTATAAAAACCGTTGCCAACGGCGATAACTGGTACACCGGCGCGGCAGGCGCCATTATTACCGCCATGGCAAAGGGTAAGGGTTTGCTGGCCCGCCTGCTTGCTATTGACCTTAAATTGATAGCCCTGCAATGCCAGGGTTATAACATCCGGCAAATAGCCGAAGCTTGCCACATAAGCACCGGCACTGTTACCAACTACCGGAGGCGTTTCCAGGCCAGGCTGGGTTTGCGGCCGCACCAGGTGGTGGCCTTTGCAATTGAGCATGGGTTGAATTTGGTGTGAGGGGGTAGGGGGTATTATATTAGATTGTCGGATTACGGAAAGCCAGATAGGTGCCGTAACCAGCGTGAGCCAGTTGTATTATTTGCATTTCTAGGGTGGTTGCATTTGCGAAAGTTTTTAAACTTTCGTTTAAACGGATATAGTGGAGTTTATCAATAATTTAAAAAAAATGTTTTGATGAATGGGTAGCGTATATTACCACAAATACAACTGTTGGGTGTAATCCTATCGCCGCAGTATTATTATTGGACTGAAACAGCAGACGGCTCAACTAATTACAACTATTTCACTGCTGACAAAACTTAACTATGCAATCCGACTCCGCTAAAGATTGGTGTTTTAAAATCTCCTTCTCTAAACAAAGTTTAATCTTCTTTAGGAATTTTATAGTTTGCAAAATTCTTTTATTCTTCATTTCAAAACAATGTATTTAGAAAAATTTATTATTAAAGATTTCAGGGGCATTGAAGACATTTCTTTGTCCTTTAACAAAGGACTGAATGTTCTGATTGGCGAGAATAATGCTGGTAAGACAGCAATAATAGATGCCCTTCGTATTTGTTTGAGTTATGGAAATCAAAGAAGAGAAATCTACGTTTCTCAATCTGACTTTCGCCATGACAAGAATACAATATGTGATAGTGCGGAAAACATAGAGTTTCACTTACATTTTCATATCGATATTGCCGAAGAAGTAGGATGGTTCAATGACCTTTTAACCGTTTACCAAGATGGAACACAAGATTTGCAATTGCACTTCAAATTCTATCTTGACGAATACGAAAGAGTGAAATACAAGGTTTGGGGAGGAACAAACGAAGGGCAGGCAATTGCACCAGAAGTTCTATTTCTAATCTACCATGTTCATTTAGATGCTTTGAGAGATGCAGAACAGTATTTAAGACCAATCAGAGGTAACCGATTGGGGCAACTATATTCAAACATTCAAATTGACCCTATCCATGAGACCGATCAAGAAAAGAAAAGAGAATTAGCAAAGAAAGTTCGTTCAGCAGTTGACAACGATGAAGAATGGATTGGGCATGTAAAAAAAGGAAAAGAAAAAATAAACGAGCATCTGAAAGAAACAAGTTTTACTGACAAGCGACAACAAGTTGACATTTCATTTTTACCCTTTGACTTTAATAAATTAGTGGACAATCTGAAAATCCAAATGCCTCTCTACTCTGATGAATTGTTAAATGGAGACCCAACAAAACAAAAGCATTTTGAGGTTTATCAAAATGGACTTGGCTACAACAATCTTATTTACACCGCAACAGTTTTAGGTGATTTGAAGCAAAGAAAGGAAAGGCAAAAAGAAACTTATGCAGCATTGCTAATTGAGGAACCTGAAGCACATTTGCATCCGCAATTGCAAAATCTATTTTTCAATTACCTAAACAAACTTGACACTGAACAGGGATTTCAAATTTTCGTTTCATCCCACTCTCCAACGATAACTGCTAAAGCAAACTTGAAGTCCATAATTGTTCTTCAAAACCAAGTGAATAAAATTCATGCCCTATCTCTAAAAAAATCAGGACTTACAGACGACAATCATAAGTATCTGCACAAATTTTTGGATGTAACAAAATCACAAATATTCTTTTCTAACGGAGTAATTTTAGTTGAGGGAATTTCAGAGGCATTACTTATGCATGTATTCAGCCGAATAGTCGGAGTTGACTATGACATTGACAAAGCAGGTGTTGAACTGGTAAATTTAAATGGTGTTGCCTTTTCTCACTTTGCAAATCTTTTCAATAACGATGATGATGTGAAAAACCTAAAGACAAGATGCTCTTTGATTACAGACGATGACACAGCAGATGAAACTGACGAGATTACTTCAAGAGCAAAAACTGCAAGTGAACTTGCAAAGAAAAACTTAAAGGTTTTTCTTGCTGAAAGAACTTTTGAGTTTGAACTTTTTATTGCTGGTAATAAAGATATTCTATTGGAAATATTTGCAGAGATGCACCCAGTATCGGCAGAAAGAATAGTTGCTAATGCAGATATTAAAATTCATGGAGCAAATTTTTTAGCGAAAGTAATTTCAAACAAAGCAAAGTCAGAATTAGCTCATAGGTTAGCTGTAAAACTTTCAACAGATGAAGCATCAAGAAACGCCTTTATAGTTCCAACCTATATTCAAAATGCAATCAAGTATGCTGTAAAAGGAGAATAATGTTTGAATCACTATCCGATAAACAAAGAGAAATTGTTTTTGACAAGGTAGGTAAGTTCGTTGTTCGGGCTTGTCCAGGAAGTGGTAAAACATATTGTGTAAGTGCTCGACTTGCAAGATTGATTTTAGAGTGGAGAAAAGAGTATGCAGGAATTGCAGCAGTTTCATTTACAAATGTTGCCTGGAGGGAAATAGAAAAAAAGTATTCTGAAGAATTTCAAGTTGGCGACAGAATTTCCTTTCCCCATTTTTTAGGAACGATTGACAGCTTTATTAACAGATTTATTTTCCTTCCGTACGGTCATTTGATTTTAAAATGCAAAGGCAGACCGACTTTAGTTGGAGAACCACACGGGACATGGTCTGGTGGACGATACGAAAGAGACCCAAATCAATACTTTGATGTTTGCAGTTTTGATATTAATGGCGAATTATTCCCAACAGGAAATTCTCAGAGTTTTCATTTTAGTTGGAAGAATAATAACGATGGTTCAGTCAACGGCAATGTACTGAACCTGCTTGCGGCAAAGAAAAGTATGCTGGAAAAAGGTTATGCGAATCAATCTGATGCAAATTATTTTGCAATGAAAATCCTTGAAGCATTTCCAAGCATTGCTAAAGCAATCGTTCTTAGATTTCCATATTTAATAGTTGATGAAGCTCAAGATACTTCAGCAATACAAATGCGTATTATTGATTTGCTTATTGAGAATGGATTAAATCAAGTAATGCTTGTTGGAGACCCCGACCAAGCAATTTTTGAATGGAATGATGCAAGACCTGATTTGTTAAACCAAAAATTTAATGCTTGGGAAAATTCAGTAGTGTTAAATGAAAGCCGGAGAAGTTCTCAACTTATTTGCAATTTCACTTTTAATGTTTCTTCGCTTGAAGAATCATCAAGTGCCGTAAGTGAAGAAGTAAAAAACTTTCCCCATCAACCGAAAGTCATTCTTTACGACAATAATCTTCAGCAACTTGTTGCTGATTTCATTGTCGAATGCGAACAAAACGGAATTGTAGCTAATCAAGAATCAATTGCTGTTATTTTTAGAAGTAATAACGTTTTTAATGAAATTACTGGTCAACCCCCAATTATAGAAAGTCCATGGTTGAAGCAAGACAATTATTCAAAAGATTTTGCGAAAGGAAAATTTCTATACGACCACGGAGATTTTAAAGGCGGTTTTAAAGCAATTGAAAAAGCAATTTTAAAGCAAATAGCGAATCTTCCATTTTGTTCAGAGGATACAATTGAGAAAATGATAAAAAAAATGGGGTATGTAAACTTTAAATCTGAAGTATTCAAGTTTATCAATTTACTACCCAAAACTGATGTGACACTTGGTAATTGGGTTAATAATACAAATCAAAAGCTTATAGAAAGTAAATTAAAATTTCAACTAAGTATTACTAATGCCGGAAAGAACTACACATTTCAACAAGTGTTTTTAAACGAAAATGAAAAGGTAGTAGATAGAAATTACCGTCTTGGAACGGTTCATAGCGTTAAAGGCGAGACATTTGATGCAACCTTATTAGTTCTAAAAACAAAAGGGATTGGCAAGGCATACAAAACAATTCTTAATCAAAATATTTCTATATCACAAAGTGAAGAACTAAGAATTGCCTATGTTGGTATGACAAGACCTAGAAAAATATTAGTTATTGCCGTCCCAAATGAAGAAAATAAAACTGCATGGGAAAACAAATTACACATTCATTAGCGTTAGACAGAAGGCCAGAAGGTAACATGGGGTTTGCCAAAATGGGGGCGGACGGAAGCCGTGTTTCAACTTTTGTTTTTCAATTTGGCTTCATATCGGGCACGACGTTATTAATTTAGCTATTTGCAAATCATCAACTTTTACTTATAAATTTAGCTTCAGTAGCGGGGCTGACGAATATCTATTTCACAGCCTTCGCAAATACCTGTTCGTTTTACGCAATGTTTTAGCCTTCGAATTCCATTACCACTTTTATGATGTTAATTATTGGATTCGTCTATGAAGCTTTTTTTGGCAAAGATATAATCTGGCAAAGGCCGTTGGGCCTTAGCCTTAATATTTTTTAGTAATCTGAGCTTATAGACAACCTCTGAATTTTCAGAATGAAGCGACTCTTCGATTCTATAATATTTGGCATATTCAAATTTTGTGTTTCTTTCTAAAATTAGTGAAACGAACTTTTCAAACTGTAGTGGGAGATCATTTTCAAATAATCTCAGCTGATTACTGTCTCCTCTACGGAATAATGTATATAATATTACCAGAGAAAAGCTAATATCCTCAGAGGTATTAAAGTCAGGTTTTTCTAGTACAAGTCTGTTGACAAATGTCGAGAAAAACCTATGGCTAAATGGTGTATTGTACTCGAAAGTCCTGTGTAGAAATCTGTTAAAAACGAGTTCGCAAAAATATAAGCTCGGATTTGAAGATATAGTCACAGCTATAGCTAACTCATTTGGAAAAATTGAAAGGTGTTGTAAATTTATTGGAATCGAAGGCAGTTTTACAAGATGTTCTGCACATAAAAACTCTTGCAGAGATTTATGTGCAAATTCAAAAGTTTCATAGCCTGATTGCAGAATCAATCCAGTATGACTTTCAATTTCTTGTACTACAGTTTTCGCATCTTTTTTGTCTAGGCTAAAGTCTCCGCATATTTTTTTAAAAACCGTCTCTAAAGTTCGTTCCGTAAAGGAACTTGATTTATAATCGCAAGATATTTCAAATGCTATTCTACAAAGAAATTCGAATTTTCTATCAGTTTCGAAATTTCCATAAGCAGACATTCGTTTTACACCTCTTTGTTCATCCCATTCATCCAATAGGAGATTAATTATTTTTTTATAAACTGTTTTTGGCTTGTCAGGTATCTTGCCTATTCTTTCATATATGGCACATAGATGGGAAATTGTAAGAGGTCTAATAGCTGTATCATAAAAAGGTGAACTCTTTAAGCTTAGTAAAAAATCATCGGCTTTGTGATTATCTTCTAGCCATTTCAATGCAAATCTTTTTATTTGTTCTTCATCTAAAGAACATATTTCAAGAACTCTTGCTCTCTCAACGCTGTAGTTATAGTCGCTACTTCTACAAGTTAAAATCACAATCCCTTCATTTACATTTAAAGTCAATTTGATGAAGTTGTTTATAATGTTTGTCCGGGTCTTTTCTGAACTGACCTCATCGAAACCATCAAGAATAATTAATGGTTTCATTCTATTCAAGAATGAAAATAACAATGTTTCCTTCGCACGTGTGTATTCATCATCGTTTAAAGAATCATGCTCTTGTTCCTTAATGAGCTTCAAGCCAAGCAGTCCCAAGAGAGCGTTCATGATGATGTTTTTTTCATCAGTTTTATGCGAATCATTTATATCTCTTAACTTGATGAATAATGGAACTTTAATGGTGTCTGGATAGAAGTCTGCATCCCAAATTATTGATTGACACCAATACTTCATTAAAGTCGTTTTTCCGGCGCCTGGCTGTCCGACGATAACTAAATGACCAATTAAATCTTTTAAAGTTTTTCGAGAGGACATCTTTTCTGTTCTTTCACTCTGGTGGAACATTCTCTTCCTTGGAATCAATGATATGTCCACTTCGACATAAACTTGAGCTGTAAGTTTCGTCTTTTTAAGATCGCTAAAATTTATTTCCTTCGACCAATTATCAATGTAAGTCAGATGATTCGCAATTGCTTCTTCTACTTGTACTTCTGTAGTGTCAACCTTTAACTTTCGTTCTTTGAAAAATTTCGCGGTGGTTTTTAAAGCTTCTTGAAAAATAAGTTTAGTTATAACTTCTTTCACCATATGAATGAGTTTTTTGGTAATTTAATAGATAAAACAATCTATCTGCTCTGCATACGACAAAAGTATTGTTAGAAATGGGCCAGACGGAACATAAATCAGCCGTGAAATCCAGGCTGTGGTTCGGGCTGGACAAACAACTTTCAATTTTGGTTCTTAAATTCAACTTCATATTTTTAATCAGCAGCGGGTGTGGACGGAGGGAATACTTATACCAAATATTCACTAATACTATTAGCCCTTGTTGGTATTCGAGAGCTATGCCGTTGTTGCGTGTTGAGGCGTGGGCACAGAGCTTAGCCCACCAACAACCGAAGCACGGGCTGGCAGCTTTGTTCCCACCCTTGTTTATCTTGCACCCACTCACTCCCGGGCAACCGAGTACAAATAATCCTCAGCACTGCTTTATCAAAAGGGCATTGATAATTGGGGTTTTCTTACTCATTACAAAGACTGACCTAAATTCGGTTGCAGGTGCAGCCACGCACAAAAGCCCGGAGGAACACCTGCAACGGCGTAATAATTTTAATTTCTCTTCCAAAACAGAACCTTTTTCTTTCTTCCTTATTTTTAACGGGTGTTAATTTTCAATAAGACACGACCTTAGTTCTCCATTGGCAATGTAATAAACATCTTTACCCCCATCATATAGTTCTTTAAAAAGGCCGATGCCAATACCAGCACATAGAAGCCGCACCGATTGTGAAGGACCTTCCATATCGGGGTCAATGGTTTTGTACAAACCTGGTTTGACAACACTTAACACATACTCGATTTTTGGCACATCATGTACCAGGTTTTCAGTAAGTACCTGGCTTGTAAACGATTGTTCATTTGCCAGAAAAAGCATCACAGCCAATCCCTTTTTCTGCTTATCCATCAGCACAGCATAATCTTTTTTTCCATCGCAATTAAAATCATCTGAAATGATTGGTGCCGCTGATCTTTCTGCTCTGTATTTATCAAATAAGTTTGGATGCCACCGGTATCGCTCAGGGATTGACCATTGGGGGTAATTCTTTATAATGTAATCTTGCAAATTTTTTGGAATGTACTTTTCATAAACCGCATCCATGGTAGCATTCAATCCCTGTTTGCCCGGCGGTAAACTGGCATTGTTGCCCGATAACGTGGAGATGATGATGTCAACATCCCGTCGGCTTGCCACCGTTATCGCCAACCTTTTAGCACAATTCTGTAAAAGCATTTTAAACCCATCTTTTGTAAGTACTGCAGAATTTGAAGCTGCATTACCGGTAAAGTAAAGTTTGCCATCCCTTACAGAATAGTCTCCCTCTCTGCCCCGCACTCCGATAAAATCTTCGGGTAGTAGCCCGGTAAAAACTTTTCTCAGGATAAAACCATCCACGCCACCGGCAAAACCTAACGATGGATAGTCTGTTATGGCAGCTGAGTGGCGCCCCGATATTAATGATTATGGTTACGTTGACTATTATGACGACGAAACGATACTCAACACTTTGGTAGTATTGAAAACAAACGTACCAAAAGGAACATCATGGAGTACCCCGGGCAGTTCCTTAGTTTTTAAAATAGCCGACAAGGGGATTAAACACAATTTTAACGGTAGGGAATACACGGATGTGATAAAGGTTCAAGTATTAAAAGGTGAAAATGTGGGGACTGTTAACTTGGGAAGCGACTTAAGCAAGGTTAGTTTTATAACGGAACACAAAATAACAGAAGCAGGATATCATTACTGGGCTAAAAATATTGGCTGGTTATATTTTGAAGATGTTATGGCAGAGATAAGGGAGCAGGAAAACAAAAAGAAGCAGAGGGTTATGGAAGAAGAACAAGCCTCACAAAAAAGAAAAGTAGCAGAAGAAGAAAATAAAATGGCGGAACAAGAGCAGCAGAAATCGGCAGCGCAAAAAAAATCTAATGATAGCCTTCAAACAATTTCAATCCAACGGTAAAATTGATATTTTACTAGACGGCACTTACAGATTCTTTAATTACAATATAAAAGAGTATTTATTCTATCAGTTCAATTCAAATGGAACATTCAAATATTATGTTTATGCGGTAAAACCAGAGAATTTAAAAAAGGAAGGACGCTGGAAAATCATGGATGATACATTAACATTATTGTACACTGTACATGAGAAAAGTTATTTAGAAAAGATGCGTCTACAAAAAATTAATAATGCTTACACTGGAAAAGCATCCTTACTTGTTGACCATGGAGTTGGCCCATTTGAATTTGAAACAATAAACAACAAAGAACCCTGGCCCAACCTTCCAATTTATGGTAACAGCAACACTCCTAAGATTAAAGAAACGCCCAAACTTGAAGGTAACATTGATAAAGAAATTGTGGGGGTTTGGGTTATGACATCCACGAAAGGAATTATTACCGACCTGCTCTCTCTAAATGCGGATGGTACTGGAAATGAAAAGAAATACAGTTTAAAAGGTAGACTTTATGAGGATGATAATTTTGAATGGAGGGTGTTGAATGATAAAATGAAAAAAATGAGAAACTGCGGTGATGGATTAAAATGTTTTAGTGGAGAACTGAAAATTGAAAAGACAAAATCAGGCTCAAAAGTGCGGCAACTTAAGATTCACCATGATATTTATGAAAGGCAGTAACTCTTTGGTTTTGGAAGGCCTTTAAGCAATTCACACAATGAAATTTCCCCTTCATCATTTTTCATGCAGTTCACTGATCAGTTGAGCTACCAGTGATGTCCAGCCGGTTTGATGACTTGCGCCAAGGCCGTTACCATCATCACCATGAAAATATTCGTAGAATAAGAGCAGGTGTTCATTACCGAGCTGTTGGTAAAACCAGTTATATTTTCCGTGAATTTTGCGGCACTCCTTTCCATCTTTTTCAAACAAACTTATCACCCGATGTGTCAACTCATCAGCTACTTGGTGCAAATTCATTTTATGGCCTGAACCTGCCGGACATTCCACCAATAACCTGTCGCCATAAAATGCTCCATACCTGCGTATAGATTGAATGACCAGGTAGTTGATTGGTATCCATACCGGGCCTCTCCAGTTTGAGTTGCCACCAAACAAATTCGACGTTGAATCCCCGGGATCATACTGAATCATGTAATCGACATACTCAATGTTTACATGGTATGGATTTTTCTCATGGTACTTTGACAGGGCCCGTATTCCACCCGGCGACATAAATTCATCTTCATTCAACAGGTGCTCCAATATGCTCACCAATCTTTCCTGCTGCACAAGCGATAACAAAGTTTTGCCTCCTTCGGCATGTTCTTCATTTGGCCAGAACCGGTTGTTTTTGATCCTGTAATTTTCCAGCCACGTGCTTCTTTTTTTAAAATCAGGCAGGTGATCAAATACTTTAGTATCTATAATTGAAACTGCGAAAAGTGTTGTCAATCCTACAATTGACTGAATGCGCAACTGAATTGGCGAAGCATGAAGCATCGAAAGTGTATCATAGAAAAACTTATCCTCTTCATTCCACAACCCATGTTGATTTAGCGCTTCCGCAATCAATACAAAGTGCTCAAAAAACTTAGTGGCCGTGTCTTCAAAAGATATGTCGTGCATGGAGATCTCTAATGCCATCTCCATCATGTTCAATGCATACATACCCATCCAGCTTGTACCATCGGCCTGTTCAAGGCGCATAGAGCCCGGCATTTCTATGCTGCGGTTAAATACGCCAATGTTATCCAGGCCAAGAAATCCACCCTGGAATATATTATTACCCGCTGCATCCTTCCTGTTGATCCACCAGGTGAAATTGATGATGAGCTTATGAAATATCTTTTTGAGAAATGATACATCGCCATCGCCTTTCATTGATTTTTCAATATGATAAACCTGCAACGCTGCCCATGCCTGTACAGGTGGATTTACATCACTGAAATGCCATTCGTAAGCCGGTAACTGGCCATCAGGTTTCATGTACCATTCCCGCATGATCAACAGCAGCTGGTGCTTTGCAAAACAAGGATCGAGCCGCGCCATTGGTATGCAGTGAAATGCAAGATCCCATGCAGCATACCACGGATATTCCCACTTATCAGGCATTAAAATAATGTCCTGATTTTTTAAGTGCTTCCAGTCATGATTTCTGCCATGAAGTTTTCCTGCATTAACTTCTGTAATTCCATCGCTTGTGGTCAGCCATCGTTCAACATCATAGTGATAATATTGTTTACTCCACAATAATCCTGATAATGCCTGCCGTTGAATGTTGCGCATTTCCTCAGTAATGTTTCCAGGAAGGATGGCTCTGTAAAATTCATCGGCTTCAAACTTCCTGGCCAGGAATATATTTTCAAATCCCGGCTCAAAAGCATTCGTTAGTTCTTTATTGCTCAGGCGCAGATAAAGCGTTTTTGATTTTCCGCCTTCAATATGGTAATGATAAACAGGTGCGAATTTGGTTCCGCTTTCTTTTTTGCGCAATGCTGATACATGCTTCTTTTTAATAACCGCCGTATGAAATGCATCCTTAACAAAAGGGTTTGCATTTGGTGTGCCGGTAACCTTTTCAGTGTTGGTTACATTGTCGGTAAACATGGCAGCCTTTGTTTTGGGAAAATAGAGATAATACGAACCAACCCTTTCATGCGTAGCTTTAACGGTACTTTTATTATGTAAGGTGATGACCGGCTTTTCCGTTAATTGAAGATTGCTTTTCCTGTTATAAAACCAGAGGGTAGGCAGCACAGTTATGTCGGCACCTTTCGTGTAGCGATTGTGTATGTTGATCTTAATGAAGATGTCCTGCGAATCTTGTTTGGCATACGTTACTGTAACATCAAAATATTGGTTGTCGTTAAAAACTCCTGTGTCCAGTATTTCATATTCAGGATCATCTTTAGAGCGGTTGCGGTTTTCAGTTTTCAGCTCTTCGTACGGAAATGCCTGTTGCGGGTACTTATACAAATACTCCATATAAAAATGCGATGGAATATTATCGAGGTAGTAGTAAAGTTCTTTCACATCTTCTCCATGATTGCCCTCGTTATTTCCAAGTCCGAAAAGGCGTTCTTTTAATATTGGATCTTTACCATTCCACAAGGCTACAGCAAAGCACAGGTTCTGGTAATAATCCGATATGCCTGCAAGTCCGTCCT
Source organism: Chitinophagales bacterium (assembly GCA_031425835.1). Taxonomy (GTDB): domain Bacteria; phylum Bacteroidota; class Bacteroidia; order Chitinophagales; family Chitinophagaceae; genus Flavisolibacter. The sequence continues at coordinate 19,691 of JANPKD010000014.1, read as the reverse complement.
CGCCCCACATATACGCCCTGCAATGCGCATGATCATACGGAAAGTAATTCCAGGCATCACCGTAAGGACCATAGTCTTCACGCACTGTTCCCCATTGCCGCTCACTTAGGTATGGCCCCCATTGTTCAAGCGGATTCTCTTTTTTAACATTCTCTTCGAGCCTTTTGTGTTCTGATGTCATAAAGTATTAATAGTTGTACAATACTTTTTGCAATCTATTTAAAATGCAGCTTAGTCGGTGGAAAGAATGGCGCTATTTACGATGTCCAAAAGTTATTTGGATGGGATGATGAAGGGGGAACAGCCGATCTGTTTTAGTGCCCGCAGGAGTTGGGGGCGATTAAGAAATTTATACCTTTTGATTTTGGAATTGTTTAGCGGCTTGCCACATGCAGAAGCAGACTGCCGGATTTGACCCTAATGCAGCATTCTAACCATTAGCAACTCACATCGTGACGACGGGACACACTCCACAAAACAAAGCCCCGCAAAATTTGCAGGGCTTTGCTCGTTCAAAAAAAGTAAATCAATTTTTTATCAGCTTCACTGTTTGCACTTCGTTGTTCCAACGGGCAATCATAGTGTAAGTACCGGTTGGCAAGCCATTCATATCAACCGTAACCGAACTGGTACCCGCAGGCAATTGGTTATCGGTTTTGCGAACAGTGGCCCCTTTGTTATCTATCAATAAAATTTGCACAGCACTTTTTTCAAGCAAATTAATTGTAGCCACGGCTTTATCTTTTACCGGGTTGGGGTACACGCTAAAGGTTTGTTTGCCACTACAGTTGCCGCGCAGTATGGAAGTGTACGACTTTTTCCCATCAATATCGTTACCTACAATGCGGTACAAACTATTAGTGCTGCCACCAGCATCTTTAAAGCTGTATGTTTTTTCGGCGCTTGTTTGTCCATCGGCGGCAATGGTTGCTATTACCGTCCACGTATTACCGTTGCTGCTTTTTTCTACTGTAAAGTTCTTCGTGTCTTTTTCACCGGCGGTTTTCCAAACCAGGTTTATTGCGCCGTTGTTGCAGGCTACGTTGAATGCCGAGAAGTTAACGGGTAGCGGACCTTGTGATAGGGTGTTGTCTATTATATCAAAGTAGTTCATGAACCACACCCTTGTATCGCCACCGGAAGGAATGTCACCGTTCTCTATCCTAATGCGTTGTGTGCCGGCTGCAAGAGTAACATTGTACGCCCATAGGTTCATATAGGTGTCGGCCGAGGTAGCATACATAAATACAGTATCCAAAACATTACCGCCATTGTCTTTTATTTTAAAGCTTGTACCACCATAAAATGTTCCAACCCTAAACCGAAACTTATATGTGCCCGCAGCCGGAACAGTTACATCATACTCGACCCAATCCTTGTTAACGCCGGTATTTCCTATATGATCTATTTTTCTGTTTGAGGCCCCATCAGGGTCCGAGGTTGGTTCATTCACAATAGTAGTTCCCAGTCCACTTGAGGCTACATAGCTTTCCGCCTGAATTCTTTGGAAGCCCGGGTTTACAGTGATGGTAACATCATCGGTAAAACTTGCACTTGAATTATCGGTGATAGTCAAACGGAAAGTGTAAGTGCCTTGCACAAGACCATTTGCTGTGGGATTTAAAATAGTTGTGTTGCTCAATGTGCCAGCTGCCGGTCCGGATACTTTCGTCCAAACGGTAGTTGTTGTTGTGCCATTCGGGCCGGTACCACTCCCGCCTAACTGTACCGAGTTAGCGGGGATTTCTATTGTTTGATCTTCACCGGCAAAAACGGTTGTGTGTGTTCTGCTGTATTGCAATGCCCATTCATAAATATTAAGTGGTTCGCCAGGAATTGGTGCCCGGCCTAATGGTCCAATCCAGCTGATATGCCCGGGTGGGGTGGGGGTAAATGTTGTAAGCTTGGCAGGTATTGCAGGCGGAGGAGGGGCATTGTAAAAGTTTACAAAATCGGCGCTGAAGGAGTAAGGAACCGAGGGGTCGTTTGAATTATGAAAAGCCCACACGGCTGTTCTTGCATATTTTAACCGGTTGGCTTTTTCCTGCGTGGGGAACATCACGCCTGAGAAAGGAACGATGGCTGCAATCCTATTTGCGTAAAACGAACTATATGCAGGATAATCCCACACAAAACCTGCTCCCTGGCTTTGACCAAATAAATAAATACGTGTGGTATCAATACGCCCCGGATGGCTGCTGATAGCATAATCTACAATGGCGTTCATTTCCTGTGGAGTAGGAGCGGCCGTAATCATGTCGCGGATAAATTGTGGCGTAACAATTACAAACCTGAATGATTGGCCGCCAACGGTATACTCATCCACCCAACTACCCGCTTGCTGCTGCTCATGCGGTGCATTACTTCCGGTGAATAATAAGTTTAATGCAGGATCGCTTCCATCTCCATTTGAATTGGCTCCGGGGATGTAAATCATCAATGGATATTTTATAGCACTCGCTGTATATCCAATAGGCCTGTAGTCTAAATGGCCATTACTATTACCACCTGGAATGGGGGTGTTTGCCCTTCGGTTCAAACCATCCTGCGCAAATATTGAAGTTGAAAAAAACGTTAGGAGTAATAATGCTGACATGCGCAATAAGGCGCTAATTGGTACACTTTTCATAAAATGAATTATAATTTGATTAAGGTAATGATTGAGGTTGGCGTAGGGACGGAAGGCAAAACGAATCGGAGATAAAAATAGATAGAAATTGGATTGCGTAACTAAAAAATTAAAGAATTACTCTTTATAAACTCTTCTGCGTCAATGCTGCAATCGCTCATTGTATTGTAGAGATTGTTTGGTTGGTATTTGTTGCAAGTAATTTTAAAATATCGGATCTAAACAAAGCGATTGAGATGACCAATCTTTACTGCTTTACCGGCAACACAACTGTAAACACCGCACCGCCATTTTCCTTTGCTTTTGCGGTGATAAAACCCCGGTGCCGCTCTACAATATTTTTGCAGAGCGATAAACCTAAGCCTGTGCCTTCATACTGATCTTTTGCGTGTAAGCGTGAAAACGTTTGAAATATTTTTTCGGAAGCAGAAGGATCAAAACCAATCCCGTTGTCCCTGATAGCAATTTCAACATAAGAAATATCTGGTTTTAATGCGGGGTAAAATTGCTTTTCGGAATCTTTTAAAAGTTTGCCGGTAATATCAATTACGGCAGGCACATTTCCTCTTGCAAATTTTAAGGAGTTATTCAGCAGGTTATAAAACAACTGGTGAATAAGAAAAGGCATTCCTTCAAAGGGAGGCAGGTTTTCATAAATAATTTTCCCTTGCTTTTCTTTGATCATTAACTCCAGGTCGGTTATTATGTTTTTAATAACCTGGGAAAGGTCAATTAATTCAAGGGGTTGGTTTACTTGCGTTAGCGCCGAATGGTTAAGTACACCTTCTACCATTACTGTAAGCCGGTTGGCGGCACTTTTAATTTTTTCGAGATAAACCTTTCCTTCGTTTGGTAACTGCTCGGACAGTTCGTGATCAAGCCTGTCGCTAAAATACCTGATTTTTCGGATGGGCTCTTTCATGTCGTGGCTTGCTACATGCGCAAAGTTTTCCAGTTCCGTGTTTGATTTTTCAAGGGCTTTCCTGTTTTTTTCCAACTCCCGTTCATTGTTTTTTTGCAAGGTTATATCGCGTATAAATGCCAGGAAGGCAAGTGTGCCCTTTTGTTGCGTAGTTGATATGGTGAGCGATACAAAAAATTCCTCGCCGTTTTTTTTAAGGGCGGTTATTTCAATTGTTTTGTTGAGTACGTGGGCTTCCCCGGTGGCCAGGTATCTTTTCATTCCGCTATCGTGCATGTGCCGGTATTGTTGCGGAATGATTGTACTTGATAACGATTGGCCTACTACTTCGTTTTCCCGCCACATAAAAATATCTTCTGCCTTGGGGTTCCAAAACCGGATAACCCCATCGGGGTCAATTACAATGATGGCATCCGGCGCATGAATGAGTAATTGCTGCAGGTCGAACTCACTTTGGCGCAGTTGTTCGTTAAACCGTTTTAAGTTTACCTCGTCATCATGATTTTTTGTAACGTCTCTAAAAATACCAGTGGTGTAAACGGGAATATTATCTTTTGTTTGGAGTGAAATAAAACCTTCAATTTTTAGTTTGGTTCCGTTTTTCGACACCATGGTCATTAAAATGCGTTCACCATTGCCCCTGCCATTTAGGATGTTGGCGCGGTACCGTAAAAATTTCTCTCTGTCGGTATCATCAACAAAGCTTTCAATTTGCCTGCCTTGTATCTCTTCCTGGGTGTAGCCTAAAATGTTCATCCAGGAATGGTTCACATAAATAATTCGTCCATCGGGGTGTACAAAATGTATAAGGTCGTGGGCATTATTAAAAAGATGTTGGTAGCCCTCGTGGTTTTCAAATGGCAAATTGGGTTGTGTGTTCAAGTTGGTATTGTTAAGTGACAGGCAATTTATAGAAAAGAGACGACGCTGGTAAAAATAGCCGGGTGGTGGTAAATATTTTTTTTCATTGGTAATTATTTTGCACGGCATGGGTCGGTACAACGCATCGGCATATGTTGGTTGAACGATACAAAATCATAAGGCACTATTTACTTACGCTCACCCATTTTAAACAAACGGGGTGGCCAACTTCAATCCTGTTACCTGTATCGGTTAGTAACCCGGTTACATGGTCTATTCTAAACACCACAATGTTGTGCGTGTTTTGGTTGGCAACCAATAGAAAATTTCCCGACGGATCGAAATTAAAATTGCGTGGTGTACGCCCCAGGGTTGACTGGTGGCCAACCAACGTTAGCTTGCCACTAAGGGCATCGGTTTTAAAAATGGCTATGTTGTTTAACGAGTCGCGGGTGCTGGCGTAAACATACCTGCCATTGGGCGATACGTGTATATCGGCGCTTGTAAAATAGCCGGTGTAGTGTGGTGGCAGCATGCTTATGGTTTGCACCGGTTTTAATTTACCTTTTTTGTACGCAAAGGCAGTCACCTCTCCCGATAATTCCTGCAACAGGTAAGCCCACTTTCCATTCGGCGAAAAATCGAAATGCCTTGGCCCGGCCCCCGGTTGCATTACTACTGCACTGTCTTTTGCAGGAGTAAGGGTGCCCGATGTGCTATTGAAAGCGTATGCCATTATTTTATCAATACCCAAATCGGGCACGTACAAAAATTTATTGTCGGGCGATAGTACAGTGGCATGTACATGTGGCTGTGCCTGCCGGGCTTTTGGGCCGCTGCCATAATGCTGTATTACCGTGGTTGCATCACCCAAACTTCCATCGTTTTGCACCGGTAACACCACCAGGTTGCCCGATGAATAGTTGCCCGCCATTACCCACTTACCGGTTTTGTCTATTGTTACATAGCAGGGGTTTTTGCCCCGGCACGATACTTCATTCAACAAGCTGAGTTTACCTGTTTTATTGTTGAATGCAAATGCGGAAATTTTATCACTGTCGCCATTTTTTACACCTTCATTTACCGCGTATACAAATTTGCCGTTGGCCGAAACCGCCAGGTAGGATGGGTTGGAAGTTTGAATGGAATCTACAATTGTGGCCGAACCATTTTGGCTGTTGAACTGATAAACATAAATGCCCGTGCTTATGCCGCGGGTGTAGGTACCGGTAAGCAGGTAATAATTCTGTGCAAACGAAAAAGAAACAAAAAAAAGAGCGGTAATGGTGCAAATTAATTTCATTAAGTGGCGGGTTTTGTTGAAGATATATTTTTTTCGTCGGCCTGCCGTAATCGTAACCATTCTCCAATTTATGAGGCTGAAGTTTGGTTTAATTGCAGGGCAGAAAAATCTTTCTTTAGCAAATGAGAACGATTATTATATTTGACGACAGCGGTAAAAATTCCGGCCCTGCTGTTATTGGAAACAACATCATTTACATCCACACAAAATTTGAATTATGGCAACAAATGCGGCACAACACACAAAACCAAAAAAGGTATTGATTATTGAAGATGAAGGCGACATGTGTTTACTCCTGAATATTTTACTCAATGGCAAAGAGATGGAGCTGGATCATGTAAAAGACATTTTAAGCGCCGAGGAATATTTGCAAAAAGAAGTGCCTAACGTCATTATTCTTGATAATAAATTGCCTGATGGATACGGGGTTGACTTCATCAGCTACATCAAAAAAAATTATCCTTCTGCAAAAATTATTATGATCTCCGGTTTTGATAAATCGGCAAAAGATGTTGCACTTGAAAATGGCGCGGACGTGTATTTAGAAAAGCCTTTTACAAGAGATCAGCTTTATCAATCAATAAAGGGGTTGTTAAGCGAAACAGAATCTGTCTCGGGCTAAATAACAAACGTTAGCCAGTATCGTTATTTCTGCAAGCCCTTACATTTTTTAAAAAATTATCCAGTCAGCCTGCTGCACTGGATTTTTTTTTACACACAACAACCACTCAATAAACTTTGGTAGCAGGTAGTTGCTGATAGAAAAGCACAGACTGCAATGTGGTGGCGGGGCAGATACAATGCCATGGTTTCAAAAATAAAAATGCTTAGCTTTTAATAAGGTTACCTTACACCCAAACATTATTACTTCATGCGGCAATTAACCATTACAAAGTCCATTACCAACCGCGAATCAGAATCTGTAAACAGGTACCTGACCGAGATTAGTAAGGTGGATATGGTTACCGCCGAAGAAGAAATAAAACTCGCACAAAAAATAAAACTTGGCGATCAGGCGGCTCTCGATATTCTTACCAAGGCCAACCTTCGGTTTGTGGTTTCGGTGGCAAAACAATACCAGTTCCGGGGTCTTTCTTTAAGTGATTTAATTAATGAAGGAAACCTGGGTTTGATAAAAGCTGCAAAACGTTTTGATGAAACAAAAGGTTTTAAATTTATTTCTTATGCTGTGTGGTGGATCAGGCAAAGTATTATACAGGCACTTACCGAACAATCAAGATTGGTACGGCTGCCGGGCAATAGGGTAAACACCGGCATGAGGGTGCAGAAGGCTTTTAATCAATTAGAGCAGGAGCATGAGCGGGCACCATCAGCCGAAGAATTGGCGGATGTACTAAACATGACGGCGGAAGAAGTGACGGCCACAACCGGTTTTGATTTTTATCATTTTAGTTTAGATGCGCCCATCGGTGAATCGAACGATGGCAGCATGGCCGATTTTTTAAAAGATGATGTGAGTGCAAAACCCGATACAGGGGTGGCCTACACGCAATCGCTAAAACAAGAATTGGAGCGTTGTTTAAAAACCCTTGATGCAAGGCAGAAAGAAATTGTTTGTAGTTTTTATGGCATTGGCGAAGCGCCGCTGACGCAGCAGGAAATTGCCAATAAATATGAGCTTACGGGTGAAAGAATAAGACAGATAAAAGACAAGGCGCTAAAGTTGTTGCGAACGACAAACAAAAAAAATCTACTGCAAGGTTTTCTGGGAGGTGTTTAAGAACGTTCAGCCTGCAGGCTTCATTTCCCCTCACCACTAATTAATTTCAGCAATTTTATTTTTGATGGCAAACATTGCCAGGCCAATCCTTGTATGCACCCGTAGTTTGGAACAGAGTGCATCGCGGTAGCCTTCAATAGTGCGGGTGCTTAAATGCATTTGCACACCAATATCCTTGTAAGACATTTCGGTGCAGCAGAATTTTAAAAACTCAATTTCCCTGCTGTTTAAATTAAGCAATTCCTTTACGTTGGAATCCGTCGGCGAGTCAAGATGGTTAATAGAATGTACTAGGTGGCTGGTAATTAACTCGGAATAAAAAAAACCCTTACTGATAATCGCCTCGATGGCGGTACACACATCCGCAATATCGCTGTCTTTTAAAATGTAACCTCTTGCCCCGTTTTTAATCATTCGTAAAATGGCAGCTTCGTCGTTGTACATAGAGAGAGCCAACACTTTTACACCCGGATGATTTGTTTTCAACCATCCGGCCGTTTGATACCCGTCCATCACCGGCATATTAATATCCAGTATTGCCAGCTGCGGCAGATTACCGGTGGTTGTTTTTTCAATAAATTCTTTCCCATTTTCAGCCTGGTATAAAATATTATATCCCAGGCCTTGTAATAGCGATGCAAAACCTTTACGCATTATATTATGGTCGTCTGCCAAAGCTATCGTTATCATAATCCTGTTTTATGGGAAAGGAAATTTGTATGCTGGTGCCATTGCCGGGCAGCGAATGCAACAATAAGGAGGCACCAATTAATTTACTACGGCTTTTCATATTGTGCAATCCAATTCCTGGCGATACAAGCAATGCCGGGTTAAAGCCCGTGCCGTTATCACTGATAGATAAATGTAGGTTATCAACTTCAAACTTAGCATCTACAGAAAGCAGGGTGGGGGCGGCATGCTTTATACTGTTGTGTAAAGCTTCCTGCACTATCCGAAAAAGAATTAGTTCGGGCTGTGGTGGCAGTTTTTGCGGTAAGCCGCTGGTGGTTAGGGTGGCCGTAATACCCGTGGTTTTTTCAACCAGGTGCAGTTCTGTTTCTATGGCTTTTAAAAAACCTGCTGCGGCAACACTGTCTGTGTTCAACGATTTGGAAAGGTCGCGAAGGTCATTAACCGATTTACTCACTAAATCTTTTGCTGTGAGCACGGCCTCGTCTGAATTTCTACGGTCAATGGCAAACTTGCTCAGGTTCATTTTGGCCAAACTAAGCATTTGCCCGATGTTGTCGTGAATTTCCTGCGAAATGGTTTTGAAGGTTTGTTCCTGAATTTCCAACTGCGCCTGCAGCAAACTATGTTCAAATTCAATTTTTTGGGCCACAAGTTGATTCTGGTATTCTGTTTTTCTTTTTTGATACACAAGTACAAATAAGAAAATGAAAAACCCTAGCAGGAAGAGGATGATGGTGATGGCTATGATTATATTGAAGATTTCCGGCGATTCCATGTACTCACGAAAGCTACTACAAAAAGAGTGTACATCACTGCATTTAGAATGTAAACAATGTAGTATAGCTGCATTGCCAGTTTCATGTCTTTTTTAACCAGGTAGTTGATGCTGCCTAAATAAGGCAGGTTGCCCAAAAAATAAAATAGTATCCCGGTCGAAATCCAAAAAAATGGTTTGCGCAAAAGACTTTCTTCATTGGGATACAGTAGTAGCTCGTACAAATAACTGGTGCTCATAAATACAAACGCAACGCATGCAGCCAATACCGTTGGTGTGTGGAGTTGATGAATGCCATCTAATAAAAAAAAACTAATTGCAAACCAGGCGGGCAGGCTCATTAAAAAGCCTTTAATTATTTTTTTAAGAATTGGTGTAACTAAAAGTTTTAAATAAATAAAACTGAGTAAAACAATGCGTATGTAGTTGTAGATGTTGTAGAGCCAATGATTGGCTCCGGTCATATTCAACATCACCACTTCGTTGGCTAAAGTGTAACATAAAAACGCTAAAAAAAGTTTCAGTGGCAAAGGCATTTTATTTCTCAATGAAATAAGGCCTGCCGCCACTGAAAGTGCAATAAAATATAGATAGATCGTATCCATAGACAGCCTCAAAGTGTAGCACCGTTACAACGCGGCGGGCAAAGACGTCCGTCGTTAAATGCATCAAGTGCCGAGCCGTCGCCTGAAAAGTTATCATCGCCCCAATCCTGTGTTCGCGGGCCGGCGGTAGGTACCAATACAACAGTTATTTTATTTTTATTTTCATCATCCGGTGCGCCGCTGTCGTAGGCGCCAAAATAAACCCTTAAGCCATTCACTTGCTCTTTTTGTAATTCTTCCATCAGTTCTCTACAAAAATTGTAGTCAAACCACACAGAAGTGGTTTCGGGGTTTCCACCCATGCCATCTTCCAGCAGGGGCTTTTTTGTTTGTTTGTATTCGTTTACTAATCGGGTTGCATCATCGGTGCTGATGCGGCGTCCGGAGGTGCTCATAATTACAGTTGTTTTGGTTGTGAATAATAAAGTAAGATACGGGTCAAAGTTGGTGTGCGGAAAAATGATAGCCAACCGCAATCAACGGTTTTTTTACCGTAATTAAACGGTTTTTTTTTGGGTTTATCACCCGTTGTTTTTTTAAACGAAAAGGTTTATGGTTTCATCCACTTTTGAAATTATCTCTCAACTGCAAAACCAGGTATATTCTGTACAACGTACTTTCAGTGCTTGAAAAAATTTAGTGTTTACCCCATGGCCGTTTTGTATATACTGGCAGGCACCAATCATTTTTTGAATCCGGATACTTTCAGAAAAATAATGCCCCCCTGGCTGCCCTGTCACGATGTGCTGATTTACACAACCGGCGTTTTGGAAATAACTTTCGGCGTTTTGCTACTTCCATTGGCCACCCGCCGTATCGGTGCCTGGGGCATTGTGTTTTTATTGATAGCTGTCTTTCCTGCAAACATTCAAATGGCGTTGAATTACGCCAACACCAACCATCACCAAACCTGGCTTGTATTTTTGAGGCTGCCTGTGCAGGCATTGTTAATATGGTGGGCCTGGTTATTTACGCAACGTCCGAAACGGGAAAAATAAATGGCAGCGTCAAACATTATCGTCTTTTTGGCATTATTAGTCGTTTCTTTACAAACATTCCTGCCTGCTTTCTGATTAATGTCTTTAAAAATAAATTTCGTTATGTACAACAATGTTTGGGCTAAATATCTGCCCGTAATCCGCATCGTTTTAAAAAGATCACTGGTGGCGGAACAAATACTTTCTCTTAACGCTCCCGATTTTGAAAGAGCTGGATTATCCCGGAAATCGGGCTACAAATTCCTTCTCAAATTTAGAGAAGGCCGTATTGATAATGTAATAGTCGATCTTCCTTTGGCCTCAAGCCTGGCTTCAACTCTACTAAGCGATAAAGTGGTGAAAGATTTGTTTTCAGAACACGAATTTCACATAAGCCTTAACCCCAAATTTGAATTAACCATCAAACACATTCAACGTTTGGTTCCGGTGCAGGAAGCTGTTGCCGAAACCGAAAATGCTTAACACTTTTAAGCATAAAACCTCAAATTAATTATTGCAACCTAACAAAGCCAAGTTGCTTTGCGCTGCCAACTTATTTTATGGAACCATTTAAAAAAACAATCAACGGCATTGAGTTCGAATTTCAGGGCATTACAGAAGGCCCCGACGACGTATGCCGCGTAAGAGCCGACAGCCAACAATTTAAAATGACCACCGACGAGGAAGGCAACTGGCAAATTCTGCAACAAGTACCAAAATGGGTGAAGGAATTGGAAGGCCCCCTGGGCGATGCCATTGACGAGGCCTACAATTAGTTTTGTTCTTACTCCCCGCTTTTCGGGAAACTTTATAGAGGCTGCCTTTACTTTTTTACAAAGTGAAGGCAGTTTTTTTATGCCATATGCATAATGGTGATGACTGTTTTGGTTTTTAAGAATGGTATAAGCCTGGTTTCGATAATGACGGGAGGAGATAAAGAAAGGTGCCGGTGAGCATGGGCATGATCGTGCTACATAATAAGTTTCATTCCCGGACATTAACCATACGGTCGTTGCCCTACTCAAACCCGGGTGGATCTTGACAAAATAAAAAGCCGGGTTAATTAACCCGGCCGAATTGTTTTTTGATTTTTATTTTTTGGTTGAGTCGGGCATATTCATTTTGTTCATTCCCGACTGTTGCGCCATCATTGCCATCATATCCTGCGTTTCCATAAAATTCCAATGCTCAACAGCTTTGCCGTCTTTAAATTTAGCCAGTTCAACTGCCTGCATATCGTAGGGGCCGTCGGGCATGCCGGGGATGCCGTTGCTCGTGCCGGTGTAGCGCATCCAGCTCCAAACATATTCGCCTTTGGCAACTTCCTGAATGGTTTCGGTTTTTGCATCTTTAAAATTTGCGTGTATCCATTTCACCATGGATTTAAGACTGTCTCTCCCGGTAAAATCACCTCTGTCGGTGTGGTCTAAAAAATTGTCGGCCACCACGCTGTCAATGCCGGCAACATCTCCGGTTTCAAATGCTTTAGTGATGGTTTGGGAGGCGGCGAGATTCTTTTGCTCCTCATCACTCATTGCGTTAGTAGTGGCAGGTGCGTTGTTGCATGATGTGGCAATGCAGAACAGGCCTGCAATGCCAGCAATTAAAATCTTTCTCATAAAAAAGTTGTTTTTGTTTAACGGAAGGTAGATACAGTTTGCTAATCAGAAAAACAAATTGAACTCGCTAAAGGAAAATTTACTTGGCTACATCAATCTTAATTTTTCTGCCTTTCATTTTTTCTTCCTTAATCAATTGCAAGGTGTGGCTCACCGATGATTTGCGCAGTGCGGCAAAGGAGAAAAAATCTTTTACTTCAATAATACCTATGTCTTCTTTTTTTAGTTGCCCTTTATTGGTAAAAAAGCCAACGATATCAACTTTGTTCAACTTATCTTTTTTACCCGCAGCGATATATATCGTTGTCCATTTTGGTTTTTCGGGCAGCATGGCGGTTGCCGGCAAATTTATTTTTTCAACTGGTGCGGTGATGTAAGCCGGCAATTTGTCTTCATCATTTAATATAAGAATGGCGGTGCCGCTTTTATCCATCCGGGCGGTGCGGCCGTTGCGGTGTGTAAAAATATCTTCGGTTAAGGGAAGGTGGTAGTGAATAATGTAGCGGATGTTTGGAATGTCTAACCCACGTGATGCTAAATCCGTAGTTACCAAAAAGTTTACTGAACCGTTCCTGAACTTTGCCAATGCAACTTCCCGGTCGCGTTGCTCCATTGAACCGTGATAGAAAGTATTAGTGATGCTTTTTTCGGTGAGCATTGCAGAAACTCTTTCAACAGCTTCCCGGTGGTTGCAAAAAATAATCGACGACCGGGCGCCGAGGTAACAAAGTAATTTATGCAGTGCATTTATCTTATCCTTCTCGTTGGAGTATACGGTTTGTATGGCAAGTGCTTCGGTGGGTGCGGCGTCTTCGGGTATAAAATTCAATTTCATTGCATCGGCAGCTCCAATAAAATCCGGTATCTGCAAAGCCTCGGTAGCAGAGGTGAGCAATCGTTTTTCAATGGCGGCACAAGAGGTAATGATGAAAGTAACTTCTTCCATAAAACCCATTTCAAGGGTTTTGTCAAATTCGTCGAGCACCAATGTGGTAATCGCTTCGGTTTTAATATTCTCGCGGCGAATGTGATCGGCCAGTCGGCCAGGCGTGCCAACAATTAGCGCAGGTGCCTGCAACAAATTGTTTTCTTCAATTTCTCTTTTGTGTCCTCCGTAGCAGGCCGAAATTTTAAAGCCCGTTCCCATTGCCTTAAAAACCATTTCAATTTGCAAAGCCAACTCCCGCGAAGGCACTATAATGATGGCCTGTGTTTTTTTGTTCGCGGCATCAAGCCCATGCACAACAGGCAATAAAAAAGCCAGCGTTTTGCCCGACCCGGTTGGTGAAAGAAGGATAAGATTGTTGTGTGATGCCGCGGCCGCCACCGTTGCCACCTGCATTTCGTTCAGCGCTTCTATACGCAAATTAGACAGTATGGTTTCGGTGCTAAAGTTCTTCTGTTGCATGCGCAAAAGTACGTGTTGCGTTTGGGTTCGTTGGTGCGTAGGTACAATAATGGGATATACTTGGGAGATTACAATTGACGCGGCAGTTTCAAAAATTCCTTTGCAGCCAATGTAGATGTTGATTTGATTCTGTATAAAAGGTTTGGTCAGAAAGAGGGAAAACAAAAGTTGAGTAGTGTGCGAGGATGTAGGGCGGGTACTAAGTTCCCCCTCTCCAATGCCGTTGGAGAGGGGGTTAGGGGGTGAGGTAATCTAAAAACAACGGGAACTCCTTTCGCCATGTCGCTTCGTTATGTTTACCCTCGGCCCTGATAACAGTTTGCATTTTTGCTTTTGAGTGTTGTTGCATCTGGCTAAATACATGCAGCATATCGGTGGTCATTGCTTCACCTTCCTGCGTGCCCGCAAAAAAATAAATTTTGCCTTTGATTTTTTTTAATTTTTGCGGATCGAGGTTTTTAAATTCAGGGTTTACCCAAAAGGCCGGAGAGAAAACTCCTGCGCCGCCAAACTTCTTTGGATATTTCATTAAGGCATAAAAAGAGATAATGCCTCCCATGGAACTACCGGCGATAAAAGTGTTTTTTCCATCTTTTTTTGTGCGGTAGTTTTTATTGATGAAGGGCATTAGCGTTTCTACTAAAAAATCAACATAGGCATTGCCGGCCGCAGTTATTTTTTGCGGGGAGTTTGTTTTTCCTTGCAGAGTAAAAGTGTAAGGAGTGTACTCGCTCATTCTGTGCACCCCACCATTATCAATGGCCACAACAATCATCTCCGATTTTTCGTCATTCAACGAATCCATTGTTTCATCTACACCCCATTCACCCGAAAAAGACGTAGCCGCATCAAAAACGTTTTGTCCATCGTGCATATACAACACCGGGTACTTCTTTTTTGAAACAGCGTATGTCTCGGGCAGGTAAATCCATATACGCCGGTAGCGGTTTAGCTGCGGCATAAAGAATGCGGTGTCGATAATGCGCACATTTTTACTTGCAGTACTTACAGCCTTTTTTTCCTTAAAATTATCGGCCCATTCTTTTATTTCCGTCTCAATAGTTGTGTCGCTAACAATTTCCATACTTCTATTTTCCATATTGGAGCCGTTGGCCGCCACTTCTACCGAACGCCAACTGCCTCTCGTAAACTTGTATTGGTACCTGCCTTTGGGCAGTTGTACATTAATGGTTCTTTTATCACCATTTTTTTGCAACAACATCTTTGCATCGGCCGCTAACCAGTTGTTGAACGAGCCGGCCAAATAAATTTCATTGTTTGTGCCGGCCGGCGGCAGGCTATTTATTACAAACCGCACATTAAATTGTGCCGATCCGCATAAAAATAATAGGCTGGCACAAAATGTAAAAAGCAATCGTAAAATTTGCATACTGTTATTTCAATTGAGGAAGGTATGCCTGCAATTGCTGATGCACACCGGCACTCAATGGCACAAGTGGCAGGCGCAGATAATTTTCTATCAGGCCGGCTTCGGCCAATACCGCTTTTACACCTGCCGGGTTATTTTCCATAAACAATAGTTCGTAGCCGTGTAGTAGTTTATGATTTAGCGATCTTGCCAATACCCAGTCATTGTCCAAAGCCGCGGTAATCATCTCGCAAAATTTTCTTGGAAAACAGTTGGCCGCAACACTTATCACTCCATCCATTCCACAGGCAATTTGTGCAAGTGCCAAATTATCATCGCCGCTAACTACCATAAAATCCTGTGGTTTGTCGCGCAGTAACTGCATGCACTGGTGCATGTTGCCACTCGCCTCTTTCATTCCATTGATGTTACTAACATCATTGGCTAAGCGCACCGAGGTGGCGGGTAAAATATTACTGCCTGTGCGTGCCGGCACGTTGTAAAGTATAATAGGTTTTGCAGTGGATTGCGCAATGGTTTTATAGTGCTGATAAATTCCTTCCTGCGAGGGTTTGTTGTAATAAGGGCTTGCCGAAAGTATGGCTGCTGCACTTTCAATGGGCAAAGTTTCCAACTCCTTTGCTACCTCCTTTGTATCATTGCCACCAACCCCAATTACAATGGGCAGGTTATCGTCGTTATGCGTAAATACATAATGGAGGATTTCTTTTTTTTCCTCTTTGGAAAGTGTTGGTGTTTCGGCTGTGGTACCTAACACTACTAAATAATTTACACCTTGTGTAACTACAAAATCTATCATTTTGCCGATGCTTTCAAAGTCAACCGACATGTCTTTTTTAAATGGTGTAATAAGTGCCACACCCGTTCCTTTCAATTGGTCGCGTAGAGACATAAAAAAGTTTAAAGTTCAAAGTTCAAAATTCAAAGTTTCAGCGGCAAAACTAATCAGCCGTCATTTTCCATCATTTCCTGTTCATCCGAAACTTTTGTGTGGTAGTTGTTTTTCTCGTCGTCTTGCCAAAATCCCATCTTGCCAAATTTTTCAATCCGGTTGTTTATTCGCTCCTGTGGGTTTAGTGGTTTTAATTCTTTCAAAACCTCAACCAAATGTTTTTTTACAATTTGGGCTGCCTCCACATAATCCCAATGGGCACCGCCTGCGGGTTCGGGAATAATACCATCTACCAGTCCAAAACTTTTCATGTTTTCGGCTGTAAGTTTTAGCTGCTCTGCGGCCAATTCCTTACTATCCCAACTGCGCCATAAAATTGAACTGCAACTTTCGGGCGATATTACAGTGTACCAGGTATTTTCCATCATGTACACCCTGTCGCCCACTCCAATACCTAATGCACCGCCCGATGCACCTTCGCCTATAATCACACAAATAACCGGGACTTTCAATCGTATCATTTCGTAGATGTTGCGGGCAATGGCTTCTCCTTGTCCGCGTTCTTCGGCTTCCAAACCAGGATAAGCGCCGGGTGTATCAATAAGTGTGATGACGGGCTTTCCAAATTTTTCCGCAAGCCGCATCAATCGCAGGGCTTTTCTATAACCTTCGGGGTTAGCCATGCCAAAATTTCGAAGCTGCCGCGTTTTTGTATTGATGCCTTTTTGCTGGCCGATTATCATTACCGTTTCGCCATCAAGCATAGCAAATCCACCAACCATCGCCTTGTCGTCTTTTACATTTCTATCACCAAACAGTTCAACAAAATTGGTGGTCATGTTTTGAATGAACTTCAGGGTATATGGCCGGTCGGGGTGGCGGCTTAACTGTACCTTTTGCCACGGCGTAAGGTGCTGGGTAATGTCTTTTCGCCGGTCAAGAATTTGTTGTTCCAGCCGGGCAATCATTTCTGTATAGTCTATCTTTTTGTTTTCCGAAGCATGTTTCAGCTTTTCAATTTCATCAATAATATCCTTGATGGGCTTTTCAAATTCCAGAAACTGTCTGTTTGCGTTTGATGGCATAAGCAAAAAAAGATTGGCGGTAAAATTAGGGAGAAAGGATTTTATAGTTCAAAGTTTAAAAACTGAAAGTAGTGTGTTCTGTAAAGAATGGTGTATTGCGTTTTCAAGTACCATAAATGTATCAGTACAGCATGGAGGAGAGCAGGATAAAAGCAGGGGGCACAAAAATGTCTAAGCAAAAAAAACGTCCCGAAATTTCGGGACGTTTTTCTAAAAGCGTTGGCGTTGTTTAATTGCCAAAAATATATCTTAAACCAAACTGCATAAAGTAGGTAGAAGAAAGGTTGAGATTATCACGGAATGTTTCTTTGACCGGTGCCCCTCGATCTAAGGCAAGCCTGTACGTTGGTTTAACTGTTCCACCAGATACCACCGAATTTAGGTTAGTGATCTCCAATAACGAACTTGCATTGGTAGTTTGTGTAACACCCCATTTGCTGTTGAGCAAATTGGTTAGGTTGAAAATGTCAACGCTAAATTGCAGTGTATTTCGCTTCCCTGCAAAATTGGTAAAAATGTCCTGAACGAATTTCATATCAACCTGGTTTCTGAAAGGCAATTTCGCTCCGTTTCTCTCTGCATATTGTCCTTTCCTTGTTTTTAGGTAATCATCCTGATCTAAGTATTTAAAGAAAATATCGGATTGCTGTTGTGCTGTGTAAGCCACACCATTTGTAGCCGTTGATGCAGGACGGTCAACAAAAGTTATTTCAGAAGGATCCCTAGGAATATATAGCAGGTCGTTGTTACCTTGCCTGTCCCTGTTCAAATCTTGGGCATAAGTGTAAGAGAAGCGGCCTTGGGTGGATCCTGAATAAAATAATGAAATGGTTGTACCCAAATGTTTCAAAAATTCTTTTCTGTACGACACTGCGGCAACAACCCTATCAGGCAAAACATAATCGGCATAGCTTAACTCAGGTGTGTTAGCACCATTTACAGTTTGAATTAAACTCCAGGTATTGACAGGCTGGTCACCATTCCCGTCGTACAAATTGTCGGCAATAGATTTTGTGTAAGCAAGCGAGGCAAATAATCCATTACCAAACTGCTTATCAAGTTTTGTAGTAAACGAAAAATAGTATCCGCGGCTTTCATTACCGGTAACAATTGCATTAAACTGTTGGTTAGCACCAGCCCCGGGGCGGCCTGCAGAGGTAATAGGGTTAATGTATTTTGACGCATCAGCCGAAGGATAAATTAGCCGGTTGTCGGGATAGCCAGCAATATTTAATGGCGAAGGAGCAACAAGATTTTGATTACGTGAGTATAAAACGTTCACGTCTCTATTAAAAATGGCGTCCATGGTGCCAATGATTCCACCCGGCAAACGAACATCAAGTCCTAAACTTGTTTTCCAGGTTTGAGGCAGGGTAAAATCTTGGGCGAAGGCAGTAACATTTGTCGGGATAACCGTTCCGGCTGCAGGTGGTGTGGCAGGTAAATATGCTCGGGGATCTGGGTTAAAAGGCCCGGGTACAGCCGCAGCATTGTTGAAGCTTTGAGTTACCTGTAGCATACCGGAGTTACCCGATTGGCCAACAATCCATACATAAGGAACGCGACCGGTGAAAATACCTGTACCGCCTCTTATTTGTAACGACCTGTCTCCATACGGGTCGTAATTAAAACCAATGCGTGGCGACAGCATCACCTTAGGTTTTGGTAATTCTTTCGTGTCAATTTTTGTACCTCCTGCAAACGTTAAGCCTGCAACTAAAGGATTCGTTTTCAATTCAGCCACATCGGGATAAGTGGTATAGTCAGCACGTAAACCCAAAGTCAACCGAAACTTTCTCGAAAAAACGATTTCATCCTGTGCGTATGCAGAATATTGCGCAAACTTAAAGGACGGAAAGGCCTGTTCATAACCAGGGCTGAGCGAAAACGTGAAGGCAAAGTCGGTTGGTTTTACACCGTTCCTAAAATCATCGAACGAGTTGAAACGGTAATAGGAGGCACCCAAAGGCTGGAAGCCATTCTTCGTTTTGCTTATGTCAATCTGCCCACCAAACGTGAGGTTATGTTTACCTGCGGAAACGGTAAAATTATCCACCGCTGTCCAGATGGCTACATCCCGCAAATTGCCCAAAGAAAAAGGCTCATAACCAAATGTAGTAAATGGCTGTCCGTCTTTTAAAATATCAACCAACGGAAAAATGGTACTCTCCGAACTACGTGGTTCTGCCTGGTTGTTGTAAGAAATCCGGAAGTTGTTGGCTGTTCTGTTTCCTAACCTGGAATTCAACTCCAATTGTGCCGAATAAAAGTTATTCTCCTGGAAGTAATTCGAGTTTTTATAATGGAGCGCATTGATGTCAGTTCGGCCAAACCCATTTGCAAATGTGTTACCCGTGCTACCGGTTGAGCCGCTCACAAAGAATGGGGTTTTTCCTTCAACCTGGTTATAGCGAACATTCAAACGGTGCTTGTCGCTGATGTTCCAGTCAATACGAGCCAATAATTTTAATTGATCCGATTCAAAATCATAATTCTGATATGGACCTGTTTCGTATTTATATGTCGCACGCAAATATTCACTGATGGCATCTAATTCCGAAGCCAATGGCCGGGCAATATTATTTGCCGAGCCGAAAGAGCCTGGGCCAGATGTAGCAGTGGCCGCAAAACGCTGTTGTCCGGGGCTGATTCTTTTTTCGGTTTCGCCACTTAAAAAGAAAAACAATTTGTTTTTAATAATTGGCCCACCAATACGTGCACCGTACTGCTTAAAATCAAGGCGCTGCACAGGAAATTTTTGTCCTTTTACTTCATCGCCCTGTTGCTTCTG
>JANPKD010000013.1:0-103338 GCA_031425835.1 Chitinophagales bacterium | reverse complement strand
TTTATTTGGAGATAGAACAACCCCAAACCTCCTAAAGAGGCTTTAAGGTTGCAGGTGGCTTACTGACACTTAATAGCAATAACTTGAAACTGTAAAAATGAAAGACGATTTGGAAAAACAATTTGCCAGCGATTCTTCTTCAGAATCCAGAGGTGGTTCTGAGGACGGAAATTTTATTTACAACATCACTATCAAGATAGAAAAATCTATTGCTGAAAGTTGGTTGCAATGGATGATTGGCGAGCACATACCCGACGTAATGAATACCCGTTGTTTTGTGTCTCAGCGTGTTTTACGTTTACTTGATGTTGATGAATCTGAGGGACCAACCTATGCCATTCAGTACACCGCGGCGTCGAAGGCCGATTACAACCGCTACATAAGTTTACACGCCGAGGGGCTGCGCCAAAAAAATTTTGATAAATGGGGCAATGGTTTTATTGCGTTTAGAAATGTGATGAAAGTTGTTGCGTAAACCTTAGAAAAAAAATTTACACAGACAACGATTTTTTTATTGGCATATCTCAGAAAATATTGCTCAATAGTTGGTTTGACATTCAGTCTTTAAATGCCTTGTGCGCAAATAGTTACGGTATAGTTACACGCAACATTTCTTGTTAAAATGATCCGTGGCATTTCTTTCAAACCCTTGCCATGCTTGCATTTCAGGCCCACACGAATAATTGAAAAGCAGTGAAAATTATTTTGCCGCTATAAAAAACCTTCTATTTTTGTTGCTCTCAAAACTTTTTAAATAATCAACTATGAACAAAGCAGAACTCATTAACAAACTTGCCGAAGATGCAGGTGTAACCAAAACGCAGGCTAATGCCTCTTTAGATTCTTTTGTTGAAGCAGTAACTAAAACACTGAAAGGTGGCGGTAAAGTAACACTTGTAGGTTTCGGTACATTTTCTGTTTCAAAACGTGCAGCCCGTAATGGCCGTAATCCGCAAACCGGTGAAATCATAAAAATCAAAGCAAAAAAAGTTGCCCGTTTCAAAGCAGGCAAAGAACTTTCAGCCAAACTCTAACAAAAAGTAAAACATTAAGGCTCCGCAATACGTCATCTCGTGTTGCGGAGTTTTTCTTTAACGGTTGTCCAAAAAATATTTTCACGACATTTGCTCCACAAAAAAATAAAATCATGGGAAGAGGCGATAAAAAAACGAAAAAAGGAAAAATTTTTAAAGGTTCATTTGGCAAGGCCAGGCCAGCCAGCGAAAAGAAAACTACAGGTAACCAACCCGCTGTTGCTGCTGAGAAGAAAGAAGCCTGAGAGATATCGAACAAATGAACATCGGACATCCCGAAGCTTCGGGATGTTCGAACTTCCTATGGTGCCAGCCGTTCAATCTTCCACAAGCCATTTTCTTCTAAAGTATATTGAATACGGTCGTGCAAACGGCTGGGCCGCCCCTGCCAAAATTCGATTATCACCGGCTGTACAAGGTAGCCGCCCCAAAACGGTGGTCGGTCAATTTCTTTATCGTTCAATTCAGCCGAGGTTTTATTGAATTGTTCATCTAACCACTCACGGCTTTCAATTACCTGGCTTTGCGGCGATGCCCAGGCACCTATGCGGCTACCCTGGGGGCGTGAAGAAAAATAGTCATTGCTCTGATCTGCGGGCAACTTTTTCACTAAGCCTACAATGCGTACCTGCCGCTCTAATTCCTTCCAAAAAAAAACAAGACAGGCCTTTGGATTTTCGTTCAGTTGCATGGCCTTGTAACTGGTGTAGTTAGTAAAAAACACAAAGCCATTTTCATCAAAGCCTTTTAATAAAACAATCCGGGCCGATGGCATTCCATCTACCGAAGCCGTTGCAAGCGTCATGGCATTGGGTTCGTCTATCTCAGATGCTGTTGCCTGCTGCCACCACTTACTAAATTGTTCAACAGGGTTTGCCGCAACATCTTTTTCCAACAAATTTTCAGACGAATAATCTTTGCGCAACGCGGCGATGGAGGTGTTCATACATTTGGTTTATGCAACGAAGGTACTTGCAGTAAAGCCAAATAATAGGTGGTGTAAAATTTGTGAACTTTCAGTTTGGATGGCTACTTCGTAAACTACTTACTTCCCTGTTTCCTCAACAATGAATCTCTTTCCTCAGCAATCATTTGAAGCATGCTTTCCAGTTCGCCAATGCGACGCAGTTCTGTGTTAAGTTTTTTATTTGTATCCGAAACCGATTGCAGATCGGCATTGAGGTCTTGTAGGAACTGAGTTTTTCGTTGCAGTTGCTGGCGGTGTAAATTGGCTTCGGCAAGTTTGTCTTCTACAATGCGCATCTCATGTTTTATTCTTTCATTTTCATCAAAGGTATCCTGCAATTTTTCGTTTTTGCGTTGCAGGTCTTTGTGAATTTGCTCGTACTGTTCGCGGGTATCCTCCAACTCTATTGCCAGGTTGTTTGCTCTTGAAGCCTGTTTTTCAAGCGTAATCATTTTGGTTTGCAGTTGCTCCAGTTCGGCATACACTTCATCAATTCTTACCGACATGTGTTGGCTAACCGAGGGTTGGCCTTGCAACTCTATAAGTTCTTTTGTTTTTTTATTGAGTTCGTGTTCCAGTTCCCTTACATCCTGCCGCAGGTGTTTGTTTTCCATCACCAGCATTTCTTTGTCTTCTCCTTCAATTTCTTCTACCTGTTTTAAAAACCCACTTAACAGTCGTTGTTGCTGCTGAATGGTTTCTTTCAGGTTTTCAATCGATTCTACTTTTGCCGCAGGTTTACTCAGTACTTGCTCATGTCTACTGCTGGGGGCCGAACGCTTCTCAAGAAAAGACCGCAGAGCGTTATTCACCTTTGTAAAATATTTTTTTCGAGGGGGGAGCGGGGGGGTTGTTCTTCCATAAATCCTGTTGGTCTCTTCTACCACCTCCCGCAAAAGACGTTGGCTGTGAATAAAAAACCGAATGCCGAAGCCCGTTATGAGCATTACGATAATAAGTACGGAAACCTCAAACAGGTTTAGTTGAATGAACAGGGAGTGCATTTGTTAGTTCAGTAAGTTTTCGAAAACAAGCTAATGAATTTTTTACTGATTGGCGAGGGTAAATCCCAGTATTTATCCCTTTACTAATGTCCCCACTTTTTCCCCAGTAACAACCCTACGTAAGTTTCCGGGTTTGTTCATGTCAAACACCACAATGGGCAATTCATTTTCCATGCAAAGAGTAAAGGCCGTCATGTCCATAACATTCAGTTTGCGGTTAAAACACTCCTGAAATGTAATGGAACCAAACTTTGTAGCGGTGGGATCTTTTTCGGGATCGGCGGTATAAATACCATCAACTCTTGTGCCTTTCATAATCACCTCGGCCTTTATTTCAATGGCCCTGAGAGAGCCTGCCGTATCGGTTGTAAAATAGGGGTTGCCTGTACCTGCGCCAAATATTACTACTCTCCCTTTTTCTACGTGGCGTATGGCCCTTCTTCTTATATATGGTTCGGCAATCTGCTCCATTTTAATGGCGCTTTGCAGGCGGGTGTAAACTCCAACCCTTTCCAATGCCGCTTGTAATGCCATGCCGTTGATAACTGTTGCCAGCATTCCCATGTAGTCGCCATGAGCTCTTTCAATTCCGGTCTCGGCTTCATTCATTCCGCGGTAAATATTACCGCCACCGATAACAATGGCCACCTGAACATTCAGGTCAACGATTGATTTAATATCCTGTGCATATTGAGCCAGCACATCATTATCAAAACCAAAGTTTTTATTTCCCATTAAAGATTCGCCGGAAAGTTTAAGCAAAATGCGTTTGTATTTTGGAAGCATAGAGGGGTTTTTGAAAGCGGTGCGAAGATAGGGAGTTTGGGGTTTGGGGTTTTCGTCGTTTGGGGTTTGGCGTTTACTGTTTGTAGTTTAGAGTTGCGATTACAAAAGGCCAGTACCACTTTAATATTTGCACTGAACGGTAGGCGATTAAGCCAACCAGAAATAGCTGGTTAAACTATTTTTTTCCACCGCGTTTTTAGGCAGAATTAAAAACATTTTTGTTCAAAAGAACACGAACAAATGAAGAAAATAACACGCCTTAAAAAAAGACTGTACGGCAGGATAATTATGTTGGCAATTTACCCAGAACATGAGATAGCTTGTTACCTGGACAAATGCACTGCATTGGGCCGTTGCAACTATAACACAAAACAGGTCAGTGATGGAGGCGGCAAACAACCCCTGCAGCATCCAATTACTTTCCCCCAATTTAAATTAGGCCACTATCTTCCACCCGTGTTTTATTCCTTCATAAAATTTTATGCACGGCTTACCATAAAAATTTATTGCCGTAAAATTATTGTCAACAAACCCGAACTATTAAACGTTCGCGGGCCAGTGTTGTTGGCCTGCAATCATCCCAACTCATTTTTAGATGGGATGATTATTACCACCTTGTTTGATGAACCCGTGCATTCGTTGGCCCGTGGCGATGCGTTTAAAAATAAACGCGTCAATAAATTTTTGCGCAGCATGCAACTGCTCCCGGTATATCGTACCAGCGAAGGAGTAGAAAACCTCGAACACAACTACACCACTTTTTCGGAGTGTATAAAAGCTTTTGAAAAAAAAGAAGTGGTTCTAATTTTTAGCGAGGGCCGTTGCGAAAACGAATGGCATTTACGGCCGTTAAAAAAAGGCACGGCAAGGCTGGCGGTTACAGCCTGGGAAAAAGGCATTCCCTTGCAGGTAATTCCTACCGCCATCAACTACAGTTCATTTAAAAGTTTTGGCAAAGAAGTACATCTTTTTTTTGGCGAACCATTAAACCATCAAACCATTTTATCGCACAAATCCGAAGGTAAAAAGCACCTGATTTTTAATGAACTGCTTGCAGCACAATTAAAACAGTACGTCTACGAAATTGACGCGGCAGATAAGGCCGCAGTTCGCAAAAAATTTTCTTTAGTTGCAACGGTCGCAACTTATTTTTTGTTGCTACCCGCAATTATTGGCTGGCTTATTCATGCCCCGCTTTTTTATGGCTGCCAAATGTTTTCAAAAAAATTTTACTACAGTGGCCATTTCGATTCAGTGCAAACATCTTTACTCCTCCTGCTCTATCCGTTTTATTTATTGCTGTTGTTTTTTATTAGTGCCTGGTTGGTACACCCTCTTTTTGCTGGTGTAACGGTATTTGCGTCACCGTTTTTAGCCTGGGCAGCGGTGCGGGTAAAAATTGCTTTGCGCATTTGAATACCCGGGATTTGCGCCCAGGTTTATTTCATAATTTTTTCTGGCAGTTTTCAATGCCTTACAATTCAGCTTTTATTTCTTGTGCCCTGGCGTTCGGGGTTTCCAGCTTAGCAACAGGCAAATGATAGAGCTCCGTTGGATTTTTAGTTTGTTACATTTACAAAAACAACCAAAATGATACTGCTTGTACTTGGAATATTACTGCTCATTATTGCTTATGCCATTCGCACCGTGCCATCGCTCAAAGGTTTTTCCAAAGCCGGCGTTTCCATTGCCATTGGGTTTATAATACTCGGCATACTTGCCGGCAGTTTTGTGCAAATCGATGCCGGACAGGTAGGCGTAAAAAAACTGTTTGGTAAGGTGCAAGCCGATGTGTTAAACAGCGGACTAAATTTTGTAAACCCATTGGTTGTAGTGGAGCGGTTAGATGTACGAACCCTCAACTACACCATGAGCGGTGTACACGATGAGGGCACAAAATCAGGTGATGACGCAATAAAAGTTTTGACCGCAGATGGTTTGGAAGTAACCATTGACCTCACTGTTTTATATCGTGTAATTCCATCCGAAGCGCCGCGGCTGATAAAAGAAACCGGTGCCGATTATGAAAACAAAATTGTGCGGCCCATATCCCGTACCAGAATAAGAGACAACGCCGTTTATTACGAAGCCATTTCTTTATACTCCACGAAGCGGGATGAATTTCAGAACCGCATTTTTAAAGGAATTGAAAATGATTTTAAATTAAGAGGCCTGTTACTCGAAAATTTATTGGTACGAAATATCACCTTGCCGGTAAATGTAAAAGCAACCATCGAACAAAAAATTCAGGCCGAACAGGAGTCGCAAAAAATGCAATTTATTTTGGCCAAGGAAAGGCAGGAAGCCGATAGGAAAAGAGTGGAAGCGCAGGGCATTGCCGACTACCAGAAAATTATTTCAGAAAGCTTAACCGACAAGCAACTACAGTACGAACAAATAAAAGCAACGATGGAGTTAGCTAAATCGGCCAATGCAAAAATTATTATGATGGGTAGGGGTAGTGCGCCGGTTATTTTAGATGCGAAGCAGTGAGGAATAAGCATTAAGAACTAAGAAGCAAGTAACAAGTAGCTCTGCGGCCATAACCATTCCTCTATATCAACCAAACTATCCACGATGAAGAAATTTTTTTCCTCTTCTTTTTCGCTACACAACATGTAGCAGCGCAAACAATTGAAACCTATCTGTCCGCTCCTTTTCCGACCGATTTGGTAGCATCTCAAAATGGCAAAACCATTGCCTGGGTTTTTAATGACAAAGGCAGCAGGAATATTTATGTAGCAGAGTCGCCATCCTTCGCTGCAAAAAAAATTACAACCTACACCGGCGATGACGGCATGGCCATTACCGATCTGAATTTTACCCCCGATGGCAACCAAATTGTTTTTGTTAGAGGCAACGCCCCCAATGGCAGGGGCGAGGCAGCCAACCCCGCATTTTTGCAAACCAGTACGGAGCGTATAATATGGATGGTGAACAAAGACAACGGCACCGTTCGCAAAATTGCCACTGGTTTTGGTACCGAAATTTCGCCCGATGGAAAAAGCCTTGCCTACATTTCCGGTGGACAAGTGTGGTTAGCTTCTTTGTCCGATACAAGCATCAAACCACAAAAACTTTTTCAATCAAGAGGCAATCAGTTGCAACTAAGTTTTAGCCCCGATGGCAAACAGCTTGCATTTGTAAGTGGCCGCACCGATCATTCGTTTATTGGCCTTTATAATTTTACAACAAAAACAGTCGGTTATGTCGAACCCAGTCTCGACAGCGACCTCTATCCCGTATGGTCGGCCAACAGTAAATACCTTGCCTACATACGCATACCCAATACACATAACCTGCCGCCGTTTACACCAGTACGTGAGGCCAACCCCTGGAGCATCAGGTTATTTAATACAGATGATGGAGCGGCGAAAGAAATTTGGAAAGCTACACCCGGCAGTGGAAGTGTATTTGTAGAAAACCTACCAGTGGCAAAAAAGTTATTGTGGTGGGCAGGCAATGCCCTTGTATTTCCGCACGAAAAAGATGGCTGGGTGCATTTGTATTTATTGGATACTGAAAAACGAACAACCCGTTTGCTTACCCCGGGAAATGGCGAAGTAGAAAACGTAACCATATCGCCCAACGGGCAAACCATTTATTACACCACCAATATAACCGACATTGAACGCCGGCATTTATGGAAAGTAGATGTTGCCGGTGGCAGCCCGCAAATACTTACAAAAGGAAAAGGCATTGAGTGGAGCCCTGTTGTTACGGATAATGGAGTTGCTTTTTTACATTCCTCCGCAACAAAACCACCCTGGCCCGCGGTGTTGCAAAATGATGTGGTTACTGATATCGGCACTGAGTTGTTCCCAAAAGATTTTCCGCAAACTTTGGTACAGCCACAAGTAATTATGGTAAAAGCAACCGATGGTATGCAGGTGCCGGCTCAACTTTTTCTTCCACCAAATCACAACCCAAGAAAAAAATACCCGGCGCTTTTGTTTTTGCATGGCGGGTCGAAAAGGCAAATGTTACCCGGCTTTCACTATGGCCAGTATTATTCAAATGCCTATGCACTCAACCAATATTTTGCGGCGCAAGGCTACGTGGTGGTTTCATTAAATTACCGCAGTGGTATTGGTTATGGCCTTGCATTTAGAGAGGCACTAAACTATGGTATTAGCGGTGCCAGCGAAGTGAAGGATTTAATTGGCGCTGGGTTGTATTTGAAAAGTCGAGCCGACGTTGATGCAACAAAAATTGCATTATGGGGTGCATCGTATGGTGGCTATTTAACAGCACATGGTTTAGCACAGGCGGGGCATTTATTTGCCTGTGGTGTTGACATACATGGCGTACATAACTGGAACGATGAACTGCCCACTTTTGCACCCTGGTACGATGCTTCTAAATTTCCTGCAATGGCGAAAAAAGCATTGGAATCCTCGCCCGTGCATTTTGTAAAAACATGGAAAAACCCGGTGTTGCTCATTCATGGTGATGATGACAGGAACGTGCCTTTCAGCGAGTCGGTACACATTGCCGAATTGTTGCGCAAACAAAATGTGCATGTTGAGCAGTTGGTGTTGCCCGATGAAATTCATAGTTTTTTATTACACAGCAACTGGTTAAAAACATACGACGCAACATTTGAGTTTATTGAGCGGCAGTTAAAGGAAAAGAAGAAGGGTTTTTGAAAGGGACCTTTGGTATTACCACGCATCGATTTTAACCAACAATAGCGTCCGTTGTTTCTTCCTTGACGCAGGGTTTCTAAATCCTGGATAAAAGTCCAAAAATTATTAGGCCTGCCACATTTCAATTAAAACATTTACTACACGCCACTTCTCTTTCGCAACGGCAAAAGCACAGTAAACTCGGCACCCTCTCCCGAAGTGGACGAAGCCATAATTTTTCCTTTGTGGCGGTCAACAATTTTAGAACAGAGTGCAAGGCCAAGACCAGTGCCTTCAAATTTGTCCTTTGCATTCAACCGTACAAAGGTTTTAAAAATGCTGGCAGCATATTCAGGTGCGAAGCCAATACCGTTATCCTTTACCATAATTTCTACAAACCACTTCCTGTCTTTTTTTATTTCTTTACTGGTAATTATAATGTGCGGCGGCACACCTTTTTTTGAAAATTTCAGACCATTGTTTATCAGGTTGTAAAACAGCTGGTACAACAAAGTTGGAATGCCATCTACAACTGGTAATTGGCCGTATTGGAGTTTGGCGGCCTTGTTCTCCATTAACAATTCCAAATCATTTTCAATTTGGTGTATGGTATGGTTGAGGTCAACCCTTTGCAATTTTTCATCATCGTTGTTCATCATAGAATACTCCAGCACACCGTCAATCATATTCGCCATTCGTTCAGCGGCCAATTCAATTTTTTCCAGATAACGCACAACAGATTGTGGTAAATCATCTGGATTGTCTGCAAGCATCATGCTGCTAAACGTTCTTATTTTTCTTACCGGTTCTTTTAAATCGTGGCTGGCCACATGCGCAAACTGCTGCAGGTCTTCGTTGGAGCGTTGCAGTTCCTTTGTTCTTTTATTGACCAGTTCCTCTAAATTTTCTGACAGGGTTTTTTGCTCGTGTATATCTGTAAACGCACCAATCCATTTTACGATTTTACCCGCTTCATTTTTTAGCGGTTCGCCTTGTACTTTATGCCAGCGGTACTCGCCCCTACTGTTTTTTAATCTTGCTTCGGCATGATAGGCCGTACCAGAGCGCAGGCTGTAGTCCCAGGCCTGATCAATTGTTTGCATATCGTTTGGATGAACCATTTTCGACCACACGTTTTCTTTTGTAGGATCGAGGCCCGAGTATTCCTTCCACTGACCTGATGCATACTCATAGTTGCCTTTGTCATCGGTCATCCAAACCAACTGTGGTAAAGCCTCCGCCAGGGTTCTAAATTTTTCTTCGCTTTGGCGTAGTATCTGTTCCGATGTTTTTTGGAGAGTGATATCGGTAGAGGAAACAAGCACCATTGACAATGCACCACTCTCATCAAACAACGGTTCCGATTTCACTAAAGTCCAGGTGGAAACGGCGGTTTTTTTGTTTATGAAATAGATAATTGATTCCACCGGCAAACCGGTTTTAAAAGTTATGGAAGCCGGCCTTTTTGATGAGGGCAAAGGGTTGCCACTCTCATCAAAAATATCGTAGGCTTCATCAATGGAGCTTCCTAAAAGATTCAGGTCTTGTTCGGCAAGAACATCCACCGCGGTTTGATAGCCCCAAAGTTTCGCGGCCTGGTCGTTTGCAAAAATGATGGCTCCTGTTTTATCAAACAAAAAAATGGCGGCCGGCACATTACGAAAAGTGAGTTCCAGCTGTTCTTTTGTTGTAGAGAGTGCATGCTGTATTTTCTTTTGCTCGTGAATGTCCATACCTATCCCAATAAAGCCGGCAAAACTGCCATCGGGTAAGTAGCGGGGCACACCTCTAAACATCAGCCACTTGTACTTCCCCGAAACAAACTCTTTTGCCCGGCATTCAAGGGTAAATGATATTCTTTGGGCGTAAGCCTCACTAAATCTGTTGTAGATCATTTGTAGGTCTTCTGGGTGCACCTGTGCCTCCCAGGCCTTGCCGGTAAATTCTCTGAAATCATCAAGCCCAATAAACTGGAGCATGTTTTTGTTGGAGTAGGTAATGTGTACATGCTCATCGGCCATCCAGATGAACATAGGCACTTCATCAGAAAGCATCCGAAAGCGCAGTTCACTTTCTTTTACTAATTCTGCTGCCAGTTTCTGCTCATGTATGTCGGTAGCAGTGCCATACCATTTAAGTACTTTCCCATTGATGTCTTTTTGCGGAAAAGCACGGGTTAGATGCCAGCGGTAACTACCGTCATGCATTTTAACCCGGTGTTCTATCTGGTAAACCGAACCCTCGGTTACGGCAGTCTGCCATCCCTTCATCGTAGGGTATTCATCCTCCGGGTGAAATCTGCCATCCCATTGCCATCTTCCATCTGCATCTTTATGTACCCCGGCAAATTCGGCTATGCGTTTGTTGTAATAGCTAACAATACCATCTGCCTCGGCAATCCAAACCAACTGGGGCATAGCATCCGCCAGGCCGGCAAAATAATTTTCAACTTCACTATCTGTTGCAGCTTTTTGATCTAACGATGAAGAGTGGTTTGTCATGACCCTGTTAGCAACGAGCGTATAATATACCGTTGCACTAAAACGAAACTACATTTTCGGCGGCAGAGAATGCTGCCTTTTCGATGAACGCAGAGGAGCCTCCGTTGATGCGGCACCGGTACAGTAGCCAACCATGCCGTTACTAAAATAGGGCAGTTGATTCAGGTTTTTGCGCAGCCGGTGCAACCCGTTATTGTTGGCCATCACACGCTGGCGCAACTTTACATTCTTAATAAAATTTTATGCAACACAAAAGTTTATCCATCGCCACCAGGCAGGTACGCAACACTGCCTTTTTGTTACTGCTTTCAGTAGCTATTATCACCCTCTTTTCTAATCACACCAAAAAAACGGCCGATGTTTTTTGGCAGCAATTAGGCATAAGCCAGTTAAAAGGCACACAAAATATCGGGGAAAGTTTTACCAGCGGCTATTTGTATTACTACGGAGCAGCTAACGCTAAAAACATTGCTGCGGGCAACCGTGCAGCCGTAACAAAAGATTTACTTGACTACGCAAAAACATTTTTAACCAGCCAGGCCTTTGCTGATGAATACCAAAAAATACGCAGCAGCGCAAAACCTATACAACACGAAAGGAAGATAAAAAGCAAGGAAGAATTGCGAAAAGAAAAAATAGCGGAAACCGAAAAATCAATTGCCGAAACCGAAAAAATGATTAAAACAATGGGTGCTGATATGGCAAAAAATATGGCGCCACTGCTTGAGGTTTTTAAAAGCAACCTAATAGAATACCGCGACCCCAACAGCGAAATGATTGAATTGATGTACCAGGGCGAATTGATGAACAAAACAAATCACGACAACTCATACAATGCAAAAATGACGAACTGGGAAAAAGAATTTCCGGCCCATCCACAACAACTTATAAAACAACGCCTGAAATATTTTATTGACCTGGCGGCTACAGTAAATTTTAATGCGCCATTGAAAACCGTTGGCGATAAAAAGAAATTTGTCCAAGCCGAGTATGAGGGCAAGCCAACAGATTGGAAGCAGATTTTCCGTGCTGGCCGTGAAGTGATTGATCCATCGGTCGCTTTTGCAAAACAATGGCTGGCCGAGATAAAATGATCGCCGCACTCGCCAGGTTAGTGAGCACCCTCAGTAACACTCCGCAGTGCACCATACACCAACGCACCATAACCAAAACCAAAAAAAAACGGCCTTTGCAAGAAGGCTGTTTTTAATTTAACGAACTCCGTTGTAATTAATTGATTTACGTCACAACCATTCTAAACCGTAGTTGTTTCTACTTAATGCATCCAGCCTACACATTACGCAGCATCCAAAAAATTCCGGCATCGTTAGCCCAAACATGGGCGTTCTTTTCAAACCCAAACAACCTCTTTGATATTACTCCACCGCAACTCAATTTAAAAGTAACAAACAAAATTGCCGATGAGGCTTATGCCGGCCAATTAATTACCTACACTGTTAAGCCCTTACTGGGCGTACCGCTTAACTGGGAGACAGAAATTACTGAAGTAGCACACCAGCAAAAATTTACCGACAACCAACGAAAGGGCCCCTACAGTTTATGGCACCACCAGCATTTTTTTACTGCTATACCTGGTGGCGTTGAAATGGCCGATGTTGTACACTATCGCCTACCTCTTGGTTTGTTAGGCAACATGGCACATGCCCTTTTTATAAAAGCAAAGCTGGAAGAAATTTTTAGCTACCGGTTTCATAAAATAAATGAAATGTTTGGTGCCTGGCCGGGAGCTGAAATGATATTAAATTTTGGAAGCGAAAGTTGGGAATAAAGAACCGACAACTTGCAAGAGGCACTTCAGAACAGCAGATCACCTTTTTTCCAATAACCACCATAAGGGTTTGCGCGGTTTTATTTTGTAGTTGGTTTTTATGTATTTCATAATGTGCTGCATGGCCTCATCTACACTGTCGGTTAATAACACCAGATCCATGTCCTCTTCCGAGATGGTTTTTTTCTTTGCCATGTCGTGCATGGCTTCCATCAGTTCTTTGTAAAAATCTTTGCCAAAAACTACCAGCGGAAAACCAGTTATTGTTTTTGTTTGAATCAGTGTAAGCGTTTCAAAAAATTCATCCATAGTTCCAAAGCCGCCCGGCATAATGATGAAAGCGTACGAGTATTTTATAAGCATGGTTTTACGGGTAAAAAAATAGTCGAACGTAAAACTTTTGTGCTGGTAGGGGTTAGCACTTTGCTCAAAAGGGAGTTTAATATTACAACCCACCGAGTGCCCGCCGTTTTCATAAGCACCACGGTTGGCAGCTTCCATTATCCCGGGCCCACCGCCCGTAAGTGTAGTAAACCCCGTTTGCGCTATGCGCTTGCCAAACTCACGTGCGCAAATGTAATATTCATGGTCTTCTTTAAACCTTGCGGAGCCAAACACGGTAATGCATGGGCCCACAAAATGCAGGGCACGTATGGCATTGATTAACTCCTTAAAAACACGCCAGGCAAATTTTAATTCGTAGCCGCGGCTTTTTGGGCCTTCGAGGTACACGTGTTCTTTACGTGGAATAATTGGGTCGTAACCTTTTTCTGCGGGCTTTACTTTTTGCTCCTCCATGGTTGGTAAAAGTAGTTTAAGGTTTGAAGTTCGCAAGTTTACAAGTTGCCGCACTATAGTAATATCCTGTCCACGGCTCACGACCATTTTGATTTATCTTGTAGCTGATGAAAAAAATGTTACTTATTCTTTCATTGCTATTAACGCAGTACAAAAGTTTTTGCTGGGGATTTTATGGTCATCAAAAAATAAATTACTACGCGGTGTTTTTATTGCCGCCGCAAATGATGGTGTTGTATAAACCAAACATCGCTTTCATTTCAGAACACAGCGTTGACCCCGACAAAAGACGATACGCTGTTGATGAGGAAGGTCCGCGCCATTACATTGATATAGACAGGTACGGAAAATTTCCCTTTGACTCTTTACCGAGAAAATGGGAGGAAGCAATTGAAAAATATTCGATCGATACAATTCAGAAACACGGTATTGTGCCCTGGTGGGTGCAAACCATGCAGGCCCGCCTCATTAATGCTTTTAAAGAAAAAAATGGCGCAAAAATTTTAAAATTATCCGCCGAAATCGGCCATTACATTTCCGATGCGCATGTGCCGCTGCACGCCAGCAGTAACCACAATGGGCAACACACCGGCCAGCGGGGGATTCATGGTTTTTGGGAAAGCCGCATACCAGAACTGCTGGCCGAAAATGAGTGGCGATTTTTTGTTGGCAAAGCCGGCTACATAAAAAACGTTGGCGATTTTATTTGGAAGCGGGTGCTGGAAAGTGCCGCAGCAGCCGATACCGTTTTACTGGTTGAAAAAAGCCTCACGCAAAAGTTTTCGCCCGATAGCAAGTACACATTTGAAAACCGAAACGGAAAAATTACCAGGCAATATTCGTCGGCATTTGCCCTGCAATACAATAAGCAACTGAATGGAATGATTGAACGCAGGATGAAACAGTCGGTTTATGCCGTCGCATCATTTTGGTACACAGCCTGGGTAAATGCAGGGCAGCCCGATTTGGCAACAATCAGCAACAAGAATTTTTCTACAGAGGAGTTGAAGGAATTTGACAATTTAAATACTGCCTGGCGCAATGGCGAAATGAAAGGAAGGAAGGAGGAGTAAGAAACAGAAAACCGATGAACAAGGAATGATGAATGTGAAGGTAAAAATCAACATCCAGTCTTCAAAGTCCCTTTAGAGATTAGAGTTTACATTTGCCCATCAAATTACGAGCATGATGTTAAGCAATTCAGCAATGGAAAATTCGATTACAAGGTTGGGTAGTAGTAATAGTAAAACGGTGCACAACTTTGGTGCTGGCCCTTCTATATTACCCAAAGAAGTTTTTGAAGAAGCCTCCCGCGGTTTGATCAATTTTAATGATACCGGTCTTTCCATTCTGGAAATTGGACACCGCACAAAAATATTTGGTGCTGTGTTAGATGAAGCTGTACAACTTTTAAAAGAGTTGATGGTGCTCGATGCCGACCATGAGGTATTGTTTTTACATGGTGGTGCCTCTACACAATTTTTCCAGGTGCCCATGAATTTGCTGGCCCAAAGCGCAACCGCTGCTTACACCGATACAGGCATTTGGGCGGCCAAAGCCATTAAGGAAGCCAAACAGTTTGGCAATATAGATGTGGTGTGCAGCTCTAAAGAATCGGCGTACAAGTTCTTGCCAAAGAGTTTTGACGTCAATTCTTCATCGGCCTACCTGCACCTTACAACCAACAACACAGTTTATGGAACGCAGTGGCAAGACCTTTCTATTTTTTACGATAAACAACTACCGCTGGTGGCGGATATGAGTTCGGATATTTTAAGCAGGCAATTAGATTTTAACCGCTTCGATTTGATATATGCAGGTGCACAAAAAAATATTGGCGCAGCAGGGGTAAATATCGTTGTTGTTAATAAAAATTGTTTGGGAAAGGCAGAAAGAACTATGCCAACCATGCTTGATTACCGCAACCATATTGAGGCAGGTTCGCTACTCAACACCCCCCCTGTTTTTGCAATTTACGTGTGTATGCTTACGCTCCGCTGGCTCAAAAATAGTGGTGGTGTAGCAGCGGCGGAAGAAAGAAATAATGCAAAAGCAAAACTGTTTTACGATACGGTTGATGCCTGCGAAATTTTTAAAGGAACGGTTGCAAAAGAAGACCGCAGCAAAATGAACGCTGTGTTTACCATTGAAAGTGACGCAGCCGAAAAAGAATTTTTATCGCGGTGCGACAAAGAAGGGATGATTGGTGTAAAAGGGCATAGAACAACCGGGGGCTTTCGGGTATCTATGTACAATGCCCTTCCTATAGAAAGTGTAGAGGCAATAACCGATTTGATGAAAGATTTTGTAACTACCAAAGGGTGAAAAGCACCCGCATCAAAACGTTTCAGTCGCTAACATTAACCCCCATAAAATAGAAGCAATTAAATAACAATGGCCAATATAAAACCTTTTAGAGCCCTTCGTCCGCACAATGAATTTGCCGAGCTGGTAGCCTCCCGTCCGTATGATGTATTAAACCGTGAGGAGGCAAAGGAAGAAGCCGCTGGTAATCCCCATTCTTTTTTACACGTTACCAAATCTGAAATCGATTTTGCTTCCGACACAGACATTCATAGCGAAGCCATTTATAAAAAAGCTGCGCAGAATTTGCAGCACCTAATTGATAAAAAGGTTTTGTTTTTTGAAGACAAACCCTGCTACTACATTTACGAATTAGGATGGAAAGGCCGCCATCAAACAGGCTTGGTTTGTGTTTCGTCCATTGATGACTATTTCAATAACGTAATCAAAAAACACGAACACACCCGCCCCGAAAAAGAACAGGATCGCATTAACCACATCTTTACAACAAGAGCACAAACGGGCAATGTATTTTTGGCTTGTAAAGATCTAAAAGAGTTGAGCGACGTTTTCGCCCATTGCAAAAAACACAACAACGCCGATTATCATTTTACGGCCGGGGATGAAGTGAGCCACGCTATTTGGGTGGTGAAAGCCCAGGCAACTATAGATATAATTACCAACCTGTTTAAAGAAAAAGTAGAAGCCACTTATATTGCCGATGGTCACCACAGGGCTGCGTCTGCCGCAAAAGTTAGCCGGTTGCTAAGTGAGAAGTTTGTGGAGACAAAAACTTCAGCGACTATGGAGCCAGTGATTGGGTCTCCGCAATCGCATCAGGATTTTGGCGATGCAAATTATTTTCTCACCACCATTTTCCCCGCCGCCGAATTAGCCATTTTAGATTACAACCGCCTGGCAAAAGATTTAAACGGTTTAAGCAACGAAGATTTTTTCAGCAAACTGGATAAAGAATTTGAAGTAGAAAAAGCAGAAGCCTCAGTGGCACCAAAAACATTGCACAGCTTTGGCATGTACCTAAATAAACAGTGGTACAGTTTAACAGCAAAACCTGGCACCTTTAAAACAGATCCTATTGGCATACTGGATGTAACCATTTTGCAGGATAATATTTTAGATAAAATTTTAGGCATCAAGGATCCGCGTACCGACAAACGAATTGATTTTGTTGGCGGCATTCGCGGCCTAACCGAACTGGAAACCCGCGTAAACAAGGGTGATGGAGCCGTTGCGTTCAGTTTGTACCCCGTAAGTATTCAGCAATTGTTTGACATTGCCGACACCGGCGGCGTGATGCCCCCAAAAAGCACCTGGTTCGAACCCAAGCTCCGCGACGGTTTGCTTACGCATTGTTTTTAATTTTTTTATCCGTCAGCGACTTCGGAGATCCCGATGGGTATTGCGATGAAAACCTCCGGGGCCTAGGCAAGAAACCACCACAACAATTTGTTATTTTGCCTGCCGCCGCACGTCAGCTAAGCATTTTAATTTTACTTTGCCCTGCATCAAAAAATGGCTAAGCCAGTAATCAAAAATTCTTACGCATGAAACATCTTTTGCTCGCCCTTTTTTCTTTCGGCACTCTGGTCAATGGTTTTGCACAAACCGAGCCCACTTCAAAAGAAGCGGCACGTAGTTTTATGCGCAACGGCGATTGGGATAATGCCATACTTGTACTGAACAGAGCTTTACAGGTGGAGCCAACAGATATTGAGCTGCAAAAAGATTTAGTGATGGCTTACTACTATAAAAAAGATTACAGCAAAGCGCTTGAAAAAGTACAACCGCTTTTAAACCGCGATGATGTGGATGTAATGACATTTCAATTGGGCGGGAATGTTTATAAAGCACTGGAGGAGGTAAAAGAAGCCGACAAGATGTACAAAAAAGCGCTGAAAAAATTTCCAAAAAGCGGTCCTCTTTTTAGTGAGTATGGCGAGTTGCTCTGGGCAAATAAAGATGTGGCGGCAATAAAACAATGGGAAAAAGGAATTGAACTTGACCCCAACTACGCCGGTAATTATTACAACGCTGCTGTTTACTACTACTATACAAAAGATAAAATTTGGAGCCTTATTTACGGCGAAATTTTTGTGAACATGGAATACCTAACCGAGCGGGCAACCGAAATGAAAAAATTGTTGCTCAGCGCTTACAAGGAAAAATTGTTTCTTGATCTTTCTGATGCAAAAAAAGATAAGAAAGACAAAGCTGAAAATGCTTTTACCAAAACCGTTCTTCAAACGTTCAACAAACAAGGTTCGGTTATTAACCGCGGCATAAACATTGAAACACTCAACATGCTGCGCACCCGTTTTATTTTAGACTGGTATACCAACAACGCAAAAAAATATCCCTATCGCTTATTTGATTATCACCAGCAGTTAATTAAAGAAGGCATGTTTGAAGCGTATAACCAATGGCTCTTTGGCACTGTAGAAAACCTGCCGGCATTTGACCAGTGGACAAAAAACAACGCAGCCACCTATACCAAATTCACCGACTTTCAAA
Source organism: Chitinophagales bacterium (assembly GCA_031425835.1). Lineage (GTDB taxonomy): Bacteria > Bacteroidota > Bacteroidia > Chitinophagales > Chitinophagaceae > Flavisolibacter. Next base: position 84,995 of record JANPKD010000013.1, on the reverse strand, counting down.
AAGGCCGCATTTTTAAAATGCCTGTTGGGCAGTATTATGGGGAGATGTGAGGAGTTCAAAGTTCGGGGTTCAGAGATCAGAGCTAATTCTTCAAATTAGTTCTACTGTTTTTAAACATGGCAGGTATTACGCCAATTTTTTTCCCAACATGTAAAAACTTATTTGCAATAAAAGCGGTTCGCTTCGTTGCAAAAATTTCATCCTTAGTATCTCTCATTTGGTTAACGTCATTTTCTATCTCTTTACTGCTGGAAATGGCTCCTAATTGAAAAAATTGTAATCACAAGGAAGGAAATACTATTTCATTTTGCTGCACTTGGTTCAATAGTATTCTTTTTTCTTTTTAGAATGGTTTGGGTTTCACATTTTTTTTGGGTCTACGACTGACCATTGTATCCCGTAGTCAGCAATGGGTTTCCGTCCATTGAAAAATGGCGTAGCACCCATTTCCACTTTTAATTATTGCTCCAGGCTGCAGGTGTTTGACTTTGAACTGCCAGGTTTCAACTTTTCACTTTGAACTGTTACCATTCCTCTTGCCATTTGCATCCAAATAACTAATTTGTTGGTTGGAAATAACAAACACATGAACCAACCACACCGCTTATTCGATTGCATTCAACAACAAATGAAATTGGGCAACCCGGCTACCGTTGCCGCCAAAGAAAATGGGCAGTGGCGCAAATACCCAATTGCCGAAGTAAAAACGATTGTTGACAATTTGAGTGCGGGATTATTATCGCTTGGCTATGGCTCGACCGATGTGCGGGTTGAAGGGCGGTGCAAGATTGCAGTGCTTTCAAAAAACCGGCCCGAGTGGGTTTTTCTTGATTTGGCTGTACAGCAAATTGGGGCCGTGCTGGTGCCGCTGTATCCCACCATTCACATAAACGATTTGCAATTTGTACTGAACGATGCGGAGGTGAAAGCAGTGTTTGTAAATGACGAAGATCTGTATCATAAAGTACAGGCAGTGCGCAGCAAAGTACCATCGGTGCAGGAGGTCTTTTCTTTCGAACATGTATCGGGGGCCGTGCACTGGAAGGAAATATCATTGTTAGGAAAGCAGGAGCACTTTCAGCAACTGTCAACTATTTCCGAACGCATTACCACCGAAGATTTATTCACTATCATTTACACGTCGGGCACTACGGGTACGCCAAAAGGTGTTATGCTTTCGCACCGCAATATCCTTTCGAATGTTATGGCCAGCATGATTTGTTTCCCACCAGGCGAAAATTTAAAATCGCTTTCCTTTTTGCCACTCAATCATATTTTTGAAAGGATGGTTACCTATCTCTATCTTTTTAGAAATACTTCCATCTACTATGCCGAGAGTTTGGAAACCATTGGCGACAACCTGAAAGAAGTGCAACCAAATATGTTTACCACCGTACCGCGGTTGCTGGAAAAAGTGTATGATAAAATAATGGCTAAAGGGAATGAACTAACAGGTGTAAAACGCAAACTATTTTTTTGGGCACACAGCCTTGCCGAAAATTTTGAAATAAATAAACCACTGAGTGTGGGTTATAAAATACAGTTGGCACTGGCCAACAAAATTATTTTCAGCAAGTGGCGTGAGGCTTTGGGCAACAATATAAAATGTATTGTAACCGGTGGCGCTGCCTGCCAGGTGCGGCTCATTCGCATATTTACCGCAGCCAAAATTGTGGTGATGGAAGGTTATGGGTTAACCGAAACATCGCCGGTGATTGCAGTGAACCGTTATGCGCCGGAAACCGATAGAATGTTTGGCAGCGTTGGCCCATTGATTGATAATGTGGAAGTAAAAATTGCTGAGGATGGCGAAATACTTTGTAAAGGACCCAACGTAATGATGGGCTATTACAAACGCCCCGACCTCACTGCCGAAGTAATGAACGATGGTTGGTATGCCACCGGCGATATCGGTGCCCTGGTAGATGGCCGCTTCCTAAAAATTACCGACCGCAAAAAAGAATTGTTTAAAACAAGTGGTGGAAAATATGTGGCGCCTCTGCCAATTGAAAACAAATTAAAAGAGTCGCCGTTTATTGAGCAGGTAATGCTGGTTGGCGCCGAAAGAAAATATGTAGGCGCATTAATTGTACCCGCTTTTGCCAACCTCCGCGACTGGTGCCGTAAACAAAATATACCCGATGGCAGCAATGAAGAACTTTGCCACAATCAAAAAGTAAATGAACTTTTCAGAGACCTGATTGAAAGCTTCAACAAATATTTTAACCACGTGGAGCAGGTAAAAAAATTTGAACTGCTACCCAATGAGTGGACCATTGACACCGGCGAAATGACACCCAAACTTTCGTTGAAAAGAAAAGTGGTGATGGAAAAGTATGCAGGGGCGGTGGAGAGGATTTATGGGTGATATCAAAAACCTTTCCTACCCTTTCACAGCATTGGAAAATGCGTTACAGTGAGGCCGGCTTACTCAACTTCATCTTACCTTTCAAAAAAAGAATTATGAAATACCTGCTGCTTATCGTTGCGCTTAGCTCTGGCGTTTCAACATCGGCACAACTAATAATCAGAAACACAACCGTTGCCGATGTGGAGGGCAAGAGGTTGGTAGCCGCACAAGACGTGTTGGCTGAAAACGGAAAAATTACAGCCATTGGTAAAAAATTAAAAGCACCCGCAGGATCGCAGGAAATTGATGGCAGTGGTAAGTATTTAATTCCGGGCCTGGTTGATGCCCACATACATTTTTTTCAAAGCGGCGGTTTATATACCCGCCCCGATGCCATTGACCTGCGGAAAGAAAAACCATACGAAGAAGAAATACACTGGGTGCATAACAATATGGAAGCCTTTCTTCGTCGCTACACAAGGGCTGGAATTACAACCGTGATTGACGTAGGCGCTAACGAACATTTTTTGCAGCAACGCGACTCGTTTAAAAACAAAACATACTCGCCTGCCATATACATGACAGGCCCTTTGCTTACAACTTACGAGCCCGAAGTTTTTAAAGGACTGAAGAATGAAGAACCATTCTACCTGATGCAAACGCCTGCCGATGCACGAAAATTGGTGCAAAAACAATTGCCTTTCAAACCCGACTTTATAAAAATCTGGTACATCGTTTTGGGTAAGAATAAAGATTCATCGGCAAGGGCGAGTTTACCACTTGTGCAAGCCGTGATTGATGAAGCACATAAAAATAATTTGCGTGTAGCCGTACATGCCACCGAACAAATTACCGCAACACTTGCCGTGCAAGCCGGCGCCGATTATTTAGTGCACGGTGTGGACGATGTACCACTCACAAATGAATTTGTGCAACTGCTAAAAACAAAAGGCACAGTGTTATCGCCCACATTGGTAGTTGCCGATAATTACAATAAAACATTTGGACTTTTATACCAGCCCACGGCAGAAGATTTCAAATTTGCACATCCTGCGCCGCTTAATTCTTTGTACAATTTGCAGGCGATGAAGGACACTGCTACAATGAAAGCTTACAAAGCATACACAATGCGCACCCGTGCTGCTGCCACAACCGAAGACTCGTTGCGGCGCAGCAACCTGAAAAAATTATTTGATGGTGGCGTTACCATAGCAACTGGTACGGATGCAGGTAACGTAGGCACCCAACATGTGGCAAGCTACTACGATGAGCTGCGTGAGATGAAAAGGAGTGGTATGAGTAATTGGGATTTGCTACAGGCTTCCACCATTAACGGCGCTAAGGCTGTGGGAAAGGAAAAAGAATTTGGAGCCATTAAAAAAGGTTTACGTGCCGATCTGTTATTGCTTGATAAAAATCCGGTGGACGATTTCAACAACTGGCAAGGCATTGCATGGGTAGTAAACAAAGGTGTGGCCGTTCGTCCCGAATCATTAATGAAATACTCGCCTGAGGACTTAGCCGACCAACAACTGGTGGCTTACAATGCACACAACCTCGAAGCTTTTCTTGCACCTTATTCTGATGATGTTGAAATCTACGATCTGGCAAGTGGCAAACTAACTACCAAAGGCAAGGATGCCATGCGCCAGCAATACAGTTTTCTCAACACAGTAAAAACGCTTTACTGCAATTTGCTCAACCGTATTGTTGATGGCAACTTTGTAATGGACCATGAAGAAATTTGGCTTGATGGCGGCAGGAAAATTTATGGCACCGCTATTTATCAAATTAAGGGCGATAAGATTGTGAAAGTCTGGTTTCCGAAGTGAGGTAGTTACGGCAACATGCAAAATCTATGAGTGAACACATCGCAGTAATATGTTACTCACTCCTTCTTCCCCTTAAGGGTTGCATAGATAGCCATCGCGTGGCCGTGGCCTAATTCAAATTCTTCCTTCAGCCAATTGGTTATTTCAGTGGCCTTAACCGTTGGTACCAACCCGCCGTTTTTGACAAACCCTTTTTTGGTAGCAAGCTTTTTAAAATCTTCGGGCGACTTACCGCTTTTGGCTTTTATCTTGTCAATGTAAGCTTGAAAAGACATAATGGAATTTTTAGAGTGGAAAGACGGCGGCTGCTACGGGAATGAAAACTATAATTCTTTTTGAAAACTGATTGCATGTTTTTATCCGAAAAAATTTTACAATTAGCTGTTTATAGGTCTACGCCTTTCAATTTTACGTAGTACAACGATCAGTAAACCAGCGTGTGTAATCCAACAACGTCGGAATGCATGAGTGAGTTAATACTTGCCCCAAACAATGCCAGTACGTAACAACCTGAAAACTTATTAGCTGATCGTAAAAGAATGTTCCCCAAAAGCTTCTTTCTCTTTTACTAAAAACAAAAGCCACCCCAATTTAATGAAGCAGCTTGCAAAAAAGACCAACAGACTTTTATTTCATAAAGCCTTTAATAATATCAAGCAGCCCACCGCCATTGCTTTGTTGTTGCTGCTGCGCACCGCCCGCCATATTTTTTACAATATCCATTATCCCACCTCCACTACTGTTGGCACCAGCGCCGCTTAGTTGTGCAAGTATATCCTGCAGGCCGCCACCATTGTTTCCCTGTTCATTGGTTACGCTGCTTTTATTGCCTGTAATAGAAGCCAATAATTTTTCCAGCGAAAAACCTTGCTCGTTGGGGTCATTGGTTTTATTAATTAAACTGCCCAGTACATTTGGAATAAGGCTGCCCGATAAACTATTGGCCTGCGTGTTATTCAGGTTGAACTTATTCATAAGCTTACCCGCAAAGTGCCCCATCATCATGGAAACTATTGGATTGCCCAGCAAACTTTTTTTATCGCTGCCGCCGCCAAAAAGGCCCAACAGACTTTGCACACCGCCGCCGGCTACTATGTTGCGCAGCCCCGATGCTACGGTGTTGGTAGCCTCGGCCACCACTTCGTTATTCTGTTCATTAGGTACATCTGGATTATTAATTACTGTTTCAGTAGCCTGGCTTTGTACCAGCTCGAATAATTCTTTTAACATGGTATAAATTTAAAAATGTTTTTTCCGAACTATTGAATATAAGCCAGGATGCTGAGTGCGGTGGCATCTATTTCTGGTGCTCACCTCAACGGACAAACGATTTTAGCCAACCAGCTTTATCTCCAAAAAAATCCTTAGGCATATTTTTAATTTTTCAATGCGGGAATCCCCCGGTCACTCAAAAAAAACCGGCCTTCAGCAGGCCGGTTTTTTCAGAAAAAATATTTTTAAAACTGGAATCCAAAAGTTAAGTAGGGCAACAGGTTGTCTTCTTTACTGCGGGCGGCCGATGCTGTGATGACAAACCGCTGGATTGGTGACAACCAAATACCGGCACCATAACCATTGTGCCATACATTACTGTTTTCACCATCCTGCCACACACGACCAATATCGTGAAAACCAAGCAAGCCAAACGAACCCGGGAAAAGGTAAGTATTGAAATTAAACAGCTTCACCCTTATTTCGGAGTTGTTGAAGAAGGATGTGCGGCCACCAAAACGATCGCGGCGATAACCCCGCAGGTTTGTAGGCCCTCCTAAATAATTAGCTTGTGGAAATTCGAATTTTCCAAAGTTGTGATACAAGCCAAACCTTGTGGCAAATACCATTTTCGCCTGTGGTACAAAAGAAGCAATGATGCTCATATCCCATTTAAACTGTGTTACGTTATTGCTGTTATTGTTTACACCAAATAGCTGTTTTATGCCCGCATCTAATAAAAATCCCCGGGTGGGTAACACCTGGTTGTTACGGGAGTTAATATCAAGTGTAGCCTCGGCACCTACAAAACTTTTAGGCAAATAAATAGTGGCGGGATCAAGCCCGTTTAAGCCAATGGCATTTACAAACTTTCCCTGGTTTTCATCAACGGGTACTTTGTAATGCTGAAAAGTTGGGCCCGCACTTACCCTCATCCACGATTGCAATTGCCTGCGCAGCAATATTGACGCTGTAGCAATTGTATACCGGGCCCTAAAGTAGGGAGCACCAAAGTTTTCATTAAAAGTGGAGTTGTTGCCTAATCCAAAAAAGTTGGTTACGTTAATAGGGGCCCGCACATCGGCTTTCAATAAAAGGTCGCTATTGCCAATAGCTTTGTTTACTTCTCCATCGTACCTAAAATAAATTGAGGAGGTGCGCAATGCCCGGCCAATTGCAAGCGTATGCCGTGTGGCCCAGGGTTCATTTCTAAAACCATGACGGGTATATCTCATTTTAGCACCCAGGAAAAGACCATCATCCACGTTGTAGGCAAAGCTTACACCGGGATCGAAAATATTGTACTTGAAAAAAATACGGTTGTAACTGTTATTCCTCGGGTCGCGGCTCAGATTTTTTTCAAAGCCATCAACATTCCCGGTAAAATTGTTTTCTTCAAACAGCACATCATACACTACTACCTTATCATCATTGCCCTCGTTTAAAAAATCATCCTTACCAGGGCCGCCAACTACTCTTATTTTAATTGGCGTATTCCCACCTTTCACCACAAAGCTGTCGCTGTCTGCCAACCCGTAAATGCGTAGTTCCTTTGTTTCGGACGGCTCAAAAGTTCTGTCGTAAATTTTAGAACTTACCTGCCCGTTTTTGTCAATTTTATTAATCACCACCGACGTAGCTCCGTTGGCCCCCTTATCTATAGTGATCATTTCTTTTTGATTGGTGCCTACAATATTCATTCTGCGGGAAATAAATCTATAATACTCCAGCATCTCGTTTTTAAAACTTTTCCTCCTCTTCTTGAGCTCCGCCGCCAGCTTAGGTGCATCTAAACCCTGTACTTCGCGGGGCTGTCTTTTAAAAGCTTCATCAATAACCGCATCGGTCATCCGGGTTAAAAAGCTATCAATTTCTTTTTCCCACACTTCTCTACTCAATTCGTTTAAAAAAAATCTATCAAAGTTGCGGGCTGCCTCGTTAAACGTTTTGATGTTGTCGGCCTTATCATTAAAGCCTTGCAAACCCGGCACGTAGTTAGGGCTTTTGATTATGCCGGGGATAAGCCCCTGGTTGGTGAAAAAAGCCTGGTCCTGATCCTTCGGAATTGGAAAATAAATTTTGCCCTTGCCTGTATCTCTCGTAGCCCAACTCCATTGGCCTTCGTGGCGATCAAGGTCCATGTAAAAGTTATCAAGAAGGCGGGCTTTTAAAACCTGTCGCTGGTCTACATGGTCGTCATTATCCTTAGCCAGGCGTAAAATGAGTTCGTCGGTGTTGTACGTTTTGTCTACACCTACCGGCTCTCTTTCTTCCATCATTGCCAGGGTGTTTTTAAAAGTTGAACGAAAGCGGCCCAGGCGGGGATCATCGGGAATATAAACCAGCCTCCGTCGAAGGGTAGGTACGCCGGCGGCCGTTGCCAATGGGGGTATGGAAAGTGCGGCAAAAGGATACGAGGCGGAAACACCATCTTCAACAACTTCAATTGCAAACTGGCTACGTAAATCTGCGGGTATGGCAGCTTCCGGAAACTTGCGTATTGATCGTAAAGACCATTCCTTACCATTTTTATCCTGTACTCTCAAAGATTTAGTTTGTTTGCCACCGCCTTCTTTTTCGGGCGATAATCCACCTTCTTCCTTCCCGAAATCAAGTACAGGTACGCGTAATGGTGTTGTCCATTCGCTACGGTAGTTGCCGCCCATCAAAACCCGTTTTAAACCCCCGGCTTTTAGTTTCGGATTCGCAACCACTGTAATCGAATCGGGCCATATGGGAATGCTGTCTTTTGTCAGCTGCTGTGGCTCCGTCACCTTACGGATGGAGTCGAGTTGATGGGTGTAGGCCGGGGTAGAAAGATCTTTGCTTGATAGCGTATAAAACTTCGCCTCTACCTTACCGCTTTTTCTTACTTCAAGCATCACAAAACCATTTTCGCTGACATTCGAAAAAAGCAAATCGCCCTTACGATTGGTTTTTAAACTTGTAAGATTTATAGCCGATCCGCTCACGATGTAGGGTATAGTATCCTTAATAATCATTTGCAGGCCGTGTTCGTGGCCGGCTACATGCAGCGCATTGGGATGATTTTTCATTACTTCTTCTATAATGCCCGTCATGTTCCTGTACAGCGGGTGTTTTGTATCCTGCAAACTTCCAAAAACCCCCCTGGCTATTGGGTACACCGAACCAAGGCCCGGCAATGGAATCCACAGTTTAGGATTAATGGCGGTGAGTGGAAAAAGGTGTTCTTTAAAGGCATAGTCGCCACCGTGCGGACCGAAGGTGTACATGGGGTGATGCATTACCACTATCATTAAGTGGTTAGGATAGTTGGCGGCGATTTCTTTTAGCTCAGTTGCAAATTCGTCAAAGTTGCGTGCATTGCAGGTCGATCCCGGGCCTGGCTTTTCATGCACGTACAAAAACCATTGGCTATCTATAAACACACCCACCACTTTGTCGCTTATTTCAACTGCAACGGGGCCGGGACAGCCATCAACCGGAAGCACACGTACGTTGGCTTGCTCCAATCCATTCACATAACCCTGCTGGTTTAAGGCCTGCTGCCAGCCGCCAAGTTTTCCGTTCTTCCAATCGTGGTTTCCCAAAACAAAATAGGCTTTTGCTTTTTTCCCTCTCACCAGGTTTATCTGCTGGTCGAGTATATTTTTCATCTCCTCGTAACCGGCCTCGCCTTCCATTGGCAGGCCCAGTGGATAAATGTTATCGCCCAGGTATAGCACTGTATTTTTTGCATCGTTCATGTCCGCATGCTTAGCCACATACTCAACCACGGGTTGTGTTGACCCCTGCAACTCTCCTGCATCGCCTATTAAAAATATTCTTTGGTTTATGCTGTCTATCTGAGCATGAGCTGCCCCGTAAATCAGGAGCAGGGTGGTAAAAAGCGAAATGGTTGTTTTCATGCTTTCCTTTTTTTGGTGTTTGCCTTTTTATTTTTTGAGCCTTTCAGTTGGTAGGGAAAGAACAACAAAGTTGGCTTCCCGTATTTGCCTTCATTTGAAATATACATATCGCCATTGGGTGCAAATGCAATGCCTTCAGCCTGCGGAAACTTGTCGGGATTTAGCTTGAACACGTCTATTATTTCACCCTTGGTACTGGTAATAACCAGCATATTACTTGAAGAGGAAAGGATGTACAATTCCCCCGTAACAGGATGAATAGCGCCGCCCGAAGGATCGAAATTAGCATCGGGGTCTTTTATCTTTTCTTCCACTGCCTTGCGGCTGATTGTAAAATAGGGCACCGAGTCAAAGGCAGTTGTTTCAGGATTAAAACGGTATGCAGTTCTAATGGCAAGCCCTTTTTCGTGAGCGCAACTTTTACAGATCATGATTATCCCCTTTGCAACCGAGTCGAAATACATCGTTTCAAAATCGTTCTGTCCTTCGAGCCCCAAACTATAACGGGTTATTACGGTTGTGTCTTTTGCGCCAATAGGCACTTTCCTGATTTCGCCCCAACTTGAAAGGAGGTAAAAAGCGCTGTCGCTGTAAACGATATCCTCAGTATCGCTGTCTGGCGGAATGGCCTTGTCGGAGAGGTCCTTTAGTTTTTTGTCCTTTAGGCCAATCTGGAATATTTTTTCCTTGTTGTCGGCAATAGCTATCAAGGCGTCGTTGCGCTTATCCCAGCTCAATCCTGAAATTTCGTTGAGAACTTTTCCCAACTCTGCCTCAGTTGGCTTACGTAAATCGTACCCGGCAGGATTGGTATAACCCGTTCCGTTACAGGCAGCCATTAACGTTACGGCAGAAAACAGGATGAGCCTGAAAGATGCGCGGCATTTGGTTTGAAGTAACTGTTTCATCATTTAATACCTTTAATACAAACAATGCACCAGCCATGAGCGAATCACAAGACCAGGTTTTAGCCGCCGCACGTACATACGTTACAGATTTATTTAAGCAAAAATTAGACAAAGGGCTGGTTTTTCATACACTTGACCATACCGAGGATGTTGCAGATGCCTGCGCAATGATGGCCGATTTCAACAAACTTGAGCAAGACGACCGGTTTGTACTACTCCTGGCAGCCTGGTTTCATGATACAGGTTATATCAAAGGGAAAGCCGAAGGTCATGAGGAAGTGAGCGTACAGTTAGCTACCGATTTTTTTCATAGCAACAATGTAGACGACGTGGTGATTCAGAAAGTGAGCTCGGCCATAAGAGCCACACGTATGCCTCAATCGCCCATCAGCCTGGTGGAGCAAATACTCTGCGATGCCGATTTAATGCACCTAGCCACTGCCGATTTTAAACCACGCAATGAGTTGCTAAAGCAGGAAAGGGAGTATATGCTGGGCGAAAAAATATCAGGAAAAGACTGGCGCCGCAACAACGTACAGTTTTTAGAAGGGCATAGATACTACACCGAGTACGGCCAAAAATACCTGGCGCCAAAAAAATTAAACAACCTTAATGACATAAGGAAAAAGAAAGAACGCAAGGAGGCCGATCCCCAAACAAAAGAGCTTGAGATTTTTCCTTACGCCACTGAAAATAACAGTGCCGCTACCATAGCAAAAGAAGCCAAGGATGCGGAGAAGGGTGTGCAAACTATGTTTCGCACCACCTCAAATAATCATTTTGAACTGAGTTCATTAGCTGACGGAAAAGCTAACATAATGATCTCGGTAAACGCCATTATTATATCCGTAGTGCTTACGGTGCTGCTGGTTCGGCTGCCGTTTTACCCGCATTACATGATACCCACAATAATATTGGTGGCCACTTGTTTAGGTGCCATGATCTTTTCGATTCTTGCTACGCGGCCATCGGTGAACGTAGGCGTGTTTACTGAAGAAGACATCAGGCAAAAAAAAGCCAACTTACTTTTCTTTGGTAATTTTTACCGCATGAAAATGGAGGAATACCAGTGGGGCATGAATGAAATGTTGAAAGACAAGGAGTACTTGTACAACAGCATGATTAAGGACATTTATTATTTGGGCGTTGTGTTATCAAAAAAATACCGGTTGCTGCGTATAGCCTACACCATATTTATGTGGGGATTGATAGCAACGGTGATTGCTTTTGCTGCCGCATCTATTTTTACCGACACAGCACCCGCGGGAAGTGCGGGCGGAACAATGATTGATTATTAAACTCATCAACGGTTTTGGAATGATGGAGGCTTGTACGTATCTGTAAAAAAATGCCGCAGATACGCAGACTATAGGCTTAATACAAATCTGCGCATCTGCGGCCACAAAAAAAATCTGCCGGAGCACCGAACCTACATTTAGCTTAAAGGGGCCGTATGTTTTTTGATAGCTTCCACCAACTCGGCTTTTGTAATAGGTATCCCCATTATTTTGTTATAGCCCTTTGCATCAACCAAAAATTCATCCCTGATAATCTTTATAAGCTGCCCGTTGTTGATTTCGGGTATCAAAACCGTTTTGTAGCTTTTTAAAATCTCGCCTAAGTTTTTAGGGAACGGCCGCAGGTACCGTAGGTGGGCATGTGCCACACTAACACCTTGTTCCAGCATTTCGGCTACGGCAGTTTTAATTACGCCGTAAGTTGATCCCCAGCCCAACACCAGCACATCGCCGGATGCCGGCCCATTATCAAGCTGCTGTTCGGGAATGTTCAATGCAATTTTATCAACTTTCTCCTGCCTTATTTTCACCATCAGTTGGTGATTTTCGGGATCGTAGCTAACGTTACCGGTTATGTTTTCTTTTTCCAGGCCCCCAATACGGTGTTCCAATCCCGGTGTGCCCGGCAAAGCCCAGGGACGAACTAATTTTTCATCCCTTAAATACGGCTGAAATTTTTCTTCACCATGGCCCAACTCGGTTTTAAATTTTACAGTAATGGGTGGCAGATGTTCCGATAGAGGAAACTTCCAGGGTTCGGCGCCATTGGCAATATAACCATCGCTCAAAAAAATTACGGGTGTCATGTGCTCAATAGCTATTCGCACCGCTTCATACACCGCACTAAAACAATCGCTTGGAGTAGAGGCGGAAATAACGGGCATCGGCGACTCACCGTTTCGTCCATAATATGCCTGCAGCAAATCGCTTTGTTCGGTTTTTGTAGGCAGCCCGGTGGATGGGCCGCCGCGTTGCACATCAATTACCAGCAACGGAATTTCCAACATCAAAGCCAACCCCATTGCCTCGGCTTTTAATGCAAGGCCCGGCCCCGAGGTGGCGGTAACACCCAAATGCCCGCCATAGCTTGCACCAATAGCTGCGCTAATGCCGGCAATTTCATCTTCGGCTTGAAATGTTTTTATGCCAAAAGTTTTTTGTTTGGCTAACTCGTGCAAAATATCTGAAGCCGGGGTAATTGGGTAGGTACCTAAAAAAATGGTTAGTCCGCTTTTTACCGATGCGGCAATAAGGCCATAGGCCAAAGCCTGGTTACCCATAATGCTTCGGTAGGTGCCTGCTTCTATTTTTGCTTTTTCAACGTGGTACTGCGTAGTAAAAGTTTCTGTGGTATCGCCATAGTTATACCCGGCACGCAGGGCTCTTACATTGCTTTCTAAAATATCGGGCTTGCGGCCAAACTTTTCCTCCAAAAACTTTTCGGTGTTCTTCATTTCCCTGCCGTACATCCAGTATAAAAAACCCAGCACAAACATATTTTTTGCCCGGTCTTTTTCTTTATTACCAAGGGTTATGTCTTTCAGCGCTTCGCGGGTCATTTTGGTTATGTCCATTTCAATCACCTCAAAACCCTCAAGGCTTTCATCTTTTATTGGGTTAACACCATCGGGGTAATTGGCCAGTCGCAAATTCTTGGCGTCGAAACCATCGGTGTTCACAATAATTTTTCCACCCTTCTTTAAATTTTTGAGATTTGTTTTTAAAGCGGCGGCGTTCATGGCCACCAATACATCCAACGCATCGCCCGGGGTGAAAATGCTATCGCTTGAAAACCGCAACTGGTAACCACTTACACCGGGCAGTGTACCCTGTGGTGCCCTGATTTCCGCCGGAAAATCGGGGAAGGTTGAAAGGTCGGCTCCTAATAAGGCTGTGTTGTTGGTGAATTGGGTACCGGTTAGCTGCATGCCATCGCCACTGTCGCCGGCAAATTTTATCACTACGTCCTGTAGTACTTCCTGCTTACGTTCCATGTGGGTAAAAGTAACATTGTTTGCAGTTTGTAAAAAGGAGAAATCGGTAGGAGGCAATTTGGATTTTTTTAGAATACTCCTGAAAGCATTTCCTACAAATTGCCACCCGGTTTTATTGTTGCGAAAAATGTTTTGATCTTCCAAGAGTTTTTTTGTGGGTTAAAAAACGGTAGAAAAAAGGGTTTAATCACGGTAAGAAATTGGGTTGAAAGACGGTTGCAACTGTAATAATTGTTTCAGAACTTTATGTTCGTAAGGTTGATGCACATCAGTAATCTACTACCCTGTTGAGGATTACAAACCTATTAGTTCAATTACACCATTCTCCCATCCCTACATCTTTAAATTAGTCTGCGCCCAATTAATTTACACTAACAGCTGCGTTATGGGCTACAAAATTCTTTCGCTTGATGGTGGCGGCTCCTGGGCAATGATACAGGCAAGGGTGCTGCAGGATTTATATAACGATGCACCGGGGCATGAGCTGCTCAAAAAATTTGATTTGGTAATTGGCAACTCGGGCGGCAGTTTAGTACTGGCGGCCCTGTGTGTGGGTTTAAGGCCCAGCGAAATCGTTTCCATTTTTGAAAATGAGGACGAACGAAAACTCATTTTTTCGAGGTTGGCACCCGACGAACATAATTTGTTGAGCCTACTGCGCAAGATGATTCCCAACTTTTCTATTGGCCCCAAGTACGATGCAAGGGACAAACGAACCGGGTTGGTGAAAGTGCTGGAGGCCCACGACGCAAAGTATAAGGCTAGCTTGCTGCCTTCCATCGTAAATACACCATTAAATCTACTCCCCAATATTATTGGCGAGGGCTGCCCCGACATTATTATTACCGGTTTCGATTATTTTAAAGAGCGGGTAACCTTTTTCAGGAGCAATGAAAAAAGCCTCACCAACAAATTCGCCGCCAAATACTACCAAATTACTTTGGGCGATGCAATACATGCCAGCAGCAACGCACCGGTAAATTATTTTAACGAGTATGCTCAGGTTGATTTACGCTGTGTGCAGGAAGGCCATCAGGAGAAAAAAAGAAACTGGTATTGGGATGGGGCAGTAGCCGGTTTTAATAACCCGGTTTTGGCATGCCTGATTGAAGGCATAACCAACAACCCCGGAATGCCGTTCAGTGAATTTAAAATTCTCTCATTAGGCACCGGCCAAAAAGGCAAAGCAATCATCGTTGATCAAAAATATTCGGAAGGCAACGCCGACATAACAAAGAGGTATCAATTAAACAAAGACAAGCCTTATGTTGAAAGCGATGATTCCACAAAATTTAAATTAGAAATAAGCAAACTGGCGCAAAGCATATTAAGCGACCCACCCGATTCGGCCACCTTCATTGCCTACTCAATACTCGACCGCGAATTAAACAACACTGGAAATTTTATACGCATTAATCCCTGCATTATGCCCTGGCTTGATGAAAAAACAAATCACTACCAGCCGCCAGGCGTGTACGCCAAAAATGAAGAAACATTCATGAAAATTTTGGATTTAGAAATGGATGCCGTGGAAGATGAAGAAGTGGATTTGATAAAGGATGTAGCGGATAAGTTTATTGTACTGGATAAAGATGCAGCCTGTTTGCCCAACCAATTTATTAGAGATGAGGGAAAAAGAGATTGGAAGCTTGGGTTTGGAAGTTACTCGCTGGCGAAGAAGCGGTGGAGAGAGATTGAAGGAACTGGAGGTTGAAAAATATTGTTGAAACCCGGGTAGCCGAAAACGGGATTTTAGAGTAGGCACTTAAAAAAATTATTTTATGGTCATCAATTTTTTGGACCCCGAAACCACCAGCGTTTCCAATCGTTTTGAAGCCGCGAAAAAAACCAGTACCAACACTTCCGCAAAAAAGGCATTCGCAAAAATTGATTCATCAGACGATGTTTCCGGAATTGAAATAAGGATGTTACCACCCTTGATTAAAGATAACGGCACCCCAGCAGTGTGGCCATTCCCCGGCTATGCCCGATTTTATTGCCTCACCATTGTAGTGAGTGACGTGGACAATCAGCTTGCGGGTAATATAGACCTCAAGGGTTTTCAGCGTATTGGTGATAACGAACATTTGCCCATCAACAAAACCATTTTTTATTGGCAAAGCCAAACAGCAAACGATAAAGCACCCAACCAAATCCATGTAATGTGTTCTATCATCAAAAGCAAAAAAGACCTGCGGGAGGTTGGAAATATACTGTCCAGCGTAAAAAGCGATGGTAACTACCAAACCTTAATTGGCACATTAAAAAACGTAGCAAAGAATGCTGCAAAGTTTGCTATGGTTACCGACATCATTACACAAATCGCCGGTATTGTTGGCGGCTACTTAGGGAAAGTAGAAGACAAACCCCTGGCCACAGTGATAAATAGCTATACCACCATCCATGGCGATTTCGACAAAATTGGGATAAGCCCTTTAGCCTACCCCACACGTAACGCCGATTTTCATTTCCATTTAGTTGTACGGGATGCAGCGGCGGTTAAAACTTTAGTGATAGCCGGAGCAAAAAACACCGCCTCGAAAGCGGCAAGATCGTCAATTAAAAATCTGGCGAAGTCTGCCGAAAAGGAATTGGTGGTTGTAGATATGATGCCATTGTAAAAAAATAGATGCTGTGGCATTGCTTATATCGGCCCTTGAAACTTTTTGCCCGAGAAAAGAAAAACCCTTTTGGGAGATAATAATTACCGCAAACAAGAACTTGTATTTAGCCAAAAAAATAAAACCATGGCAACAAAAACAGCATTATGCATCGGCATCAATAATTATCCCGGAACTGCAAATGATCTTAACGGTTGTATAAATGATGTAGCCGACTGGGAAGCCGAACTAACAAAAAGAGGGTTCACTGTAAAAAAATTGATTGATGCGCAGGCCACCCGAAGCAATATTATCAAAGCCTTGAAAGGCCTGCTTACTAAAACCGCAGCTGGTGATTCGGTTGTGGTACAGTACTCGGGTCATGGCTCCTTTGTGCCCGACGAAAACGGCGACGAACCCGACGAGCAGGATGAATGCATTTGTCCTTATGATATTGCTACCGCCGATGGTAACCCTAATTACATTACTGATGATGAGTTATTTCAACTCTATTCGCTCCGACACAAAGATTGCAACCTGGTAATCATTTCCGACTCTTGTCATTCGGGGAGTGTGGCAAAGGCAGGCCCGGTGCTATCCACTGGTGCGTTAAACCGAAAGGCAAGATTTCTTGCTCCCGAAGCATTCCTGTCGTCGAATGAACTGCTGGCATTCGGCAACACACAACGCAGTCAATCACGTAGTGCTTCTCCTCCAGGCCGTTATGCAGGCTTGTTGCTTGGGGGATGTAGGGACAAGGAAGTTAGTTGGGATGCAAACTTTAACGGGCGTGCAAATGGTGCATTTAGTTATGTGGCTTTAAAGACTTTGAAAAAACTCAAAGCCTCCGCCACCTTCGCCGACTGGCATTTGGAAATAAGAAAACAACTTCCCTCGCAGGACTATCCACAAACACCAAATTTATTTGGCTCATCGGTAATGAAGAAGTGGAAAGTATTTTAGAGAAAAAGATTTTTTTCAGAACAAAATTTTCTTACCCAAAAAAAATTAATGGTTTATGAGTAATTATAGAGTTGGCAGTGGATCATCTCAGATAACATTGGAAGTGGACATCAACACTTTTGGCTTGGCCGCATCAAGAGCAATTGTTTTAAACATTCTATCAAATGACCCCGAAACCACGGTGGGTCACTCGTTAAATGCAACGGGAGATATTCCACGTAAAGACATTGGCAGCCGTGACTTTTTAGTTGGCAAACGACTTTCAATAATGACAAAGATTGACCTGCTCGGCAGTTTGGCGGAACGAAAAAAAGAAGCAGAACGTTTGACTGCAAAATACATACTTCACCAGGGACCCGATGGCCCCTTGTCCGTTTCCGATCCGATGAAAGTCATCGCCAAAGATTTTAAAACCGTAATTCTTTACCGCGAATTTGACTTAACACTTTAATCATGAAAAAAACCATTTGCGCCCTATTGTCCTTAGCAATTTTGCCAGGCATTTTTGCTCAGTCAGTTAACAACAACGTTGAACTAAAGCAACTGGAAGTGCCCAATTCACCTGCATTTACATTAGCCGATTTTACACCTTCGTTAATTCAAACACCCAATACACCAAAGAAATTTATTTTGGGCGTTGCACAGTCGTTTGCCGATGCGGGCAACGCATTTCCAAAAAATTATTCGGCAGAGTTTACGCCTTACTGGTGGTTAAAACATTCCGATGCCAGCGTGTATTCTTTAGCCGGCTTAAAACCACAAACCAACAATGCCGGCAACCCTTCCGCATTTAAACAAGATCCCTTTCATGGCCTGAAGTTTACTGGTATATCAATAGCCTTCCTCAATAAAGATTTAATACCCGATACTATCAAGGCGGAACAAAAAATGTTTTCGGTTGGCGTGAGAACAACCGTAATAAAACTTCATCCAAAAAAATACTACAATGCTCTTGCGGCAAAAATTTCGCTATGGCACGACATGGCATTAAGTGAATTGATGACGTCTCCTTTGCTTGCACAAGTGGCACGTGAACCTGATACTGCGAAGAAGAGAAAGTTGATGGAAAATTTTTTACTCAAACCTTCCAGCACTTATAAAGTCGCCGAAGAGATAAATGAAATCATTTTACAAAAACCAATATTTTCCTGGGATGTAGCTTCTGCGTTTATTGCGTATGGCATTGGCGATACTGCATGGCGGAAAGGTCGTTTTGGTGTATGGACAAATCTCTCGTCGTTCTTACCAATTGCATTGGGAGATGAAACCGAGGCAAGGAAAAATTATATCAACCTGAATTTCGGAGTACGGTTTGTGTCCGATAATTATTTTAAGGATAACAAAGGGCAGGTACGCAAAGCCAACGTTGTGGATGTTGGTGGTAAAATAGCATTGGAACTAAAAGGGCTTACTATTGGCTACGAATACTTCAACCGTAATGGCAAAGGCGTGGCGGCCAATGAAACCAGATCAATAGGAATAATCAGTTACCAAATTTCAGATAACCTGTACATCAATGGTGGCTTCGGTAAAAACTTTACTTCGAATGATAAACTGATTTCGTTGTTAGGACTTAAATGGGGCTTAGGCAGAGAAACCATTTCATTACCTAATCAATAATTTTCAACACAACAAGTATAAAAACCCATCTCCGAAAAAACGCGTCACGTATCCTCACGCACCCCTATCCAAAAAATAAAAATCAAACTATGCAATAACCCACCCGCCTGCAAAAAATGAAACGACTTCAAAAACGAAATAAGATAACCGTTTTACTTACGCTGCTTGCGGTAGTGTTCCTTGGAGCCGTTTATGTTTTTATTTACATACCCAACAACGAACAAAAGTTACAGGCACAACGTTTTCGCTCACTGCAAAACATCAATAAAAACATTCACGAAAAAATAGTGAACAGCGTTGCGTTGCTCAACAACCTGCTGAAGCCCGATGCGGGTGTGGCCTACATAAATCATCTCAACAAATTGTCAAAGGATAACTTCCAAATAGGCATTCCAGTTGCAGACGGTTACCCGCCACAAACGACAGATACAATTACCGATGGTGGCTACAACATAATAACCAACGACCGGAGCAAAGAGTTAATGATACAGGTTTTTAAAAAAACCAGGAATACCGGCGGTGATACTTCAACCTATACAAGAGAGATGAAGTTCACCTACCAGCAATTCTTCAGCCCACTTCTTCCAAAAGATGTATTTACCCATTATGTGGTTTTTAAAAATGCGCACCCGGTTTATGGTACACTTCCTTTCAATAGCGATCTAAGAGACACGGTATTCGAAAAAGACAACAAGATCGTTTCGTCTTCGGTTAGAAATTATTCTATCAGCGGTATAGACTATAAATTGTTTTTGCAGCCGGTAGGTTTTATTGCAGAAAACGAATGGGCGGTGGCGGGCCTGCTATCCAACAACCGCTACCAACAGGAAAGAAACCAATTGCCTTCGAACGTTATTTTATTGATGGTGACCATTTTGCTCACTTTAATTGTAAGCTTTCCGCTGATAAAGTTGTACCAAATGGGCAGTAAAGACAGGCTTACGTTTGCTGATGGAATAGCTTCCATTATAGTGGCCATGCTACTGATGTCGCTATTGTTCTTTATTCTGTTCAAACACAACACACAACTACGGCACAACCAGTTGAAAGACTCGAAAGCCGTACTTGCCCGGCAAATTGATAGCGCCTTTCAAAATGAAATTGACACCATTTACAAAAGGTTGCACTTTATTGATAGCACTGTTGCAGCAAATGATAATTTTTTTGCCGGCTATATCAATGATACGCTTTCGGCCCAGCCCGAATCATCGCTGCAACTACAATTACTAAAAATTAAAAAAGATGCAAAAATCAGGCAGGTGTTTTGGCTTGATAATGCTGGCAACGAATTGAAGAACTGGTCGTCGGAAACAGAAAAAGCACCAAAAGGCAATTTTAAAGAACGGGGTTATGTAAAAAATGTAATTGAACAAAAAGACTATTTTCTTCATTCAGACAAAAGGTTCTACCTCGACCAGGTAATTTCCTGGACAACCGGCAACTTCACCTCAGTTTTATCCATTCCATCATCTGTAAAAAAAGACGGAGCAGCTATTGTGGCCGCGGCTTTTATTATGAGGAGTTTACACAACCCTGTGCTGCCAACAGGTTATCAATTTGCTTTCATTGATAAAAACGGCCGTGTACTTTACCACTCTGACACCACCCGCAATTTGAACGAAAATCTTTCAAGCGAATTTTCCAAATCGGACTGGCTGATTAGTAACCTGGAGGCAAAAACCGTGGATGCGTTTACTACCGGTTATTTTGGGAAGAATCATTTTGTGCTGGTAACGCCAATAAAACGGCTGCCCTATTTTATTGTTGTTTTTAGCGATAGCAGCTACAACGAAACCCGCGACACAGCAATCTATTTTTTTACCGCATCCATGCTCTTCCTGCTGTTTGGCTTTAGCCTGCTGCACCTGGTTTTTGTTTTTGTGGTTTCATCAAAAAAAACGTTTTTTAAAAAACAAGCTTACGACACCGCATGGATTGGCCCCAAAATATCGGCCCACGGTGAGTACAACCTGGCCATCTTCCTCAACCTGTTTGTTATTTTTTTAGCGCTTTTGTTTTATGCGGTAAGCACCTTTCTTACCTACATTTTTATTTTATTGTTTTCAATAACGGCACTCTCGCTGTTTTTAAATTTACTGTTTGCCAGAAAGTATAAAATTGTTAAGCCCAATCACTACGGTTTTAAAAAAACAACCTGCTTGTGGCTGATAGCCTTAATGGCTGCTATTGAAATTGCCGCTTTAAAACTGTTGGACACCGGCAACTCAGTTTTATTAGGAATATACCAGGCTGTAGTTATTATTTCGGGTTACTTTTTTTATACCCGGGGCGAAGCCATTATACAAAAAATAAAAGCCGCTGTAAACAACCGGGCAACAACAGTTGCCGAAGTAAAAACTAATGTAACCGAGGTAGATGCAAGTGTAAAAAACATAGCTGCCGGCATAGCAGCATTAACCACAGCAGTGGCACCGAACAATGCAGGCGTAAACAAGGTAAAAACAGTTGTAGCAGAAATAAATACCATCGTCAACAAAATAAAAGCCGCCGTAAGCAAAGTAGACGACACTATAAAAAAAGCAAAAGCCGATGTAACCGCTTCCCGAAAAATTACCAGGAACAAATTACTTACCAGGTGGACGTACAAACAAAGTTTTGCGCTTATGGTGCTAACGCGGTTAATTATCACCAGCGGCATACCCGTTGCATTCTTTTACATATCGGCTTACAACTACGAGCAGAACATTAGCATCAGGTACCGGCAGCTGCAATATGCCAATAAGCTGAAAGACAGGTTGGATGCTAAAGGCCTGGAAAAAATAACCAGCAATACCAGTTTTGATAAGGGTTATTATCTCGACAGCAGTTTTGTCAAAAATATTTCTGTTGGTACAGAAGGGCCGGTGTATACAAGGTCGGAGGAGGATGAAGTAACCTCAAAGATTCTTGATCGCTTTAGAATAAACTTTACGGAGCTCACAGTAAAAGAAGATAAGTTTTCTACACCCTACGCAGCCGATAGTTTATTTGGATTTAACCCATTATTGAAAGATGCCTGTAAAAAAGATAGTGCCACAAAAACCTACCTGAAAATAAATGCTGCAGGTGAGTACCTGGCAGTTCAATCGGCACCACTTAATTACACCTTACCCTCCGCATTCAGCCGCTCCTGGCTGAATGGCATTTTGTTTTGGTTGCTACTGCTGGTGGCCCTCACAGTTTTTTATTTTATCATTCACAACGTTATCAGCAAAATTTTTTGCCTCAACTTGCCCAACCTAACATTGTGTGCAGGTCTCGATGCCAAAATCATAAAAAATCCAAGCATCAACAACTTGCTTTTTGTAATTGGTTTGCCGGGGTCGGGCAAACTTAACCGGGTAATTGAAAAAATAACCAATGGCGAAATAAAAAGCAGGAGCGGTGTGCAATTAATCTACGACAAAAGCCATCCGGGTTTAAGCAATGTATTTGTGGCCGACCTCATTAACATTCCCGACCTGGGCAGTGAAGAAAGCCGTACTGCTACATGGCAGCATTATGCTAAAAAAGTTTTTCATGAAAAAAACCGACTCATCATCATCAATCACTTTGAGTACAACATACAATGCGAAATTACCAATCGCATTAAGCTCAATTTTCTTGAACAGCTCATGCTCGAAAACCGGTGCAAGATCATCATCCTTTCCACCGTTCATCCCGTGGCCTTTCTCGATTCGGTTAGCGACCCAACTACCAATAAAGAAATTATTGTACCTGGGCAGGATTTGGAACGTTGGCATGTTTTGTTAGGGCATTTCCGCATTGTTGTTTTCCCGCTTCGCCATGTGCAAACGCCACCCTATTTAAAACCCGAATACAAGTCGCTTTTTAAAGAAACAGAACGTACCCACTTCCTCAATAAAATGAGGGCACCGGTTATTGCCGAAGCCAGGGAGTTAGGCGAAAAAAATATTTACCTGCGGCCCGAGGAGCTCATTTTTAAAACGCAGATGAATGCCCACTACTTCTACATGTACATCTGGCAATCGCTCACCAAAGAAGAAAAGTTTTTGTTGTACGATCTGGCCGAAGACAACCTTGTAAACGGCTACGATGACTATAACCTAAACATGTTACTTGCCAAAGGAGCCATCATTCGCCACAATGGTACACTCATGCTTTTTAACCAGGGCTTCCGCAATTTTATTTTAACCGCCATTGGAAATGCCGAGGTGATGAAACTCAAAAACCAGATTCGAGAAAACGGTAACTGGAGCCGGTTAAAGTTGCCCTTGTTTATTGTGTTAATGGCCATCCTCACTTTTTTATTAGCCTCGCAAAAAGAAGCTTATTC
This sequence comes from Chitinophagales bacterium, assembly GCA_031425835.1. Lineage (GTDB taxonomy): Bacteria > Bacteroidota > Bacteroidia > Chitinophagales > Chitinophagaceae > Flavisolibacter. The sequence continues at coordinate 62,031 of JANPKD010000013.1, read as the reverse complement.
CGACATGATGACCTATGTAGCAGCGTTAGGTACCGCCATACCTGCCCTGCTCCGCTTATTTTCTAACTTCAGTACCACCGAAAAAAAAGCATAGTGACGTAACACCAGCAGATTTCTGTTGAAAAAACCAAACCAACTGTTTAGCTAAATACATTTTTTATGGCAACCCCAACCAACACTAAAAAAAACTCGCCTACCCCCAAACGCTTCTGCTCCATTCAACCTCCAAAACCAAAACCCCTACCCAAAAACATCGCACCCAACCGGGCAAAACTTATTCGTCAAAATGAAAAGAAATGGGCTAACGGTACTACACTGCACTATTATTTTTTCGATAAAAAAACCGACGGCGCCTTTGTTGAATACGACGATGGTACAAAAGAATGGATGACCTACGTGGGTAACAAAAAACAAATGAATGTGGTACGCAGGGCTTTTAAAATGTGGGCCGCATTGGGCATTGGGTTAAAATTTAAAGAAGTAACCAATAGAAAAAATGCGCAAGTAAGAATTGCTTTTATGCAGGATGGTGATTCGTGGAGCTACATTGGCCGCGATATTTTAGATGAATGGGATGACCCACGCACCATGAACTTTGGATGGAACATTGCAGTGCAGGATCAGCACAACGGCATTGGCACGGCACTACACGAGATAGGTCATACACTTGGCTTTCCGCACGAACACCAAAACCCCTATGCCGGTATTGTGTGGAACAAACCAGCCGTGTACAAATCTTTGGCAGCAAAACCCAATGAGTGGACGAAAAAACAAACCGACGATAACATCATCAACAAACTAAGCACAACCGAAGTAGATGGTTCTACCTGGGACAGGGACTCCATTATGCACTACCCTTTCGAAAAAGGATTGATTTTAAAACCCGTTGAATTTGCTGATAAAGATTTGCAACCACCGGGTGGCTTATCGCCCCTCGATAAACAATATGCACTACAATTTTATCCGGCACAAAACGTACAAAAAGATATTCGCATTACAGAAATGGTTGCCCACGCAATTGATGTAAAAAACTGCGAACAGCAGAACTATATTTTCCAACCCCAAAAAACAAAAACCTACACCATACAAACCATTGGCGCATTAGATACAGTAATGGTGCTCAACGAAAAAAATGGTAAAGAAATACTGTACCTGGCAGGGGATGACAACAGCGGTACTAATGATAATGCACTCATTGTTACTAAGCTTTCAAAAGGCAAAACCTACATCATAAAAATCAAAGTCTATTATAAAAAACCAAAAGCAAAGACAGCGTTGATGATTTCGTGATGCACATTCTTTAACCAAAAAATCGAAAATATGCCACAGGAAAAAACAGCTCCAAAAACCACGCAGCCCGAAGCAAAAAGTTTGCGCCCAAAAACAGCAAAAACAACCACGGCCGAAAAGCTGAATAAAACTTTTGATGCGGCCCCTGATAAAGTTGACATACGGGATTGGTTTTACCACCCCACATTACAACCGTTACCACACCAGCTAATCAATTGCGATGAGGTGCCGCAGATTTTAGACCAGGGAAAAGAAGGCGCCTGCACTGGCTTTGCATTAGCAGCAGTTATTAATTTTCACCTGGTGAAAAATAAATGTTGCACAGCCAGGGGCATACGGGGTAAGGATGGCGTAAGTCCAAAAATGTTGTACGACATGGCAAGGCGGTACGATGAATGGCCCGGACAGAATTACGAAGGCTCATCGGCACGAGGTACAATGAAAGGTTGGTCGGCGCATGGAGTGGTACGCCGGTGGATGTGGGAAGACTGGGAGAAGGATCATGTAGAGACAACAAGCGGGCAGGTAAAAAAAATGCAGTTGGATGAAACCCGTGCTAAAGCCGCGTTGGAAGTACCGGTAGGTGCTTTTTACAGAGTGATGCATACGCAGGTACGAGACATGCATGCGGCGCTGAATGAAACCGGAATTTTGTATGCAACATTGATGGTGCATAAAGGATGGGAGCAACCAGGTGGCCAACAAATAGAGTATGAATATAAAAGTAACGGCAAAACCAAACGAAGAAGTTTGCCGGTTATTGAAAGAGCAACCGACGCCGATGGTGTACACGCCATTGCCATAGTTGGCTATACAAAAGATGGATTTATTATTCAAAATTCGTGGGGGGAAGACTGGGGTGCAGGAGGTTTTGCATTGTTACCCTACGAGGACTGGACGCTGCATGCATCTGACTGCTGGACGGTGCAATTGGGCGTGCCGCTACAAGTAAACTTAACCGATTTAAGAAATAAAAACAACAACGGAGAAGGTGCGCAGAAAGCAAGCAGTCTTATTCCCTTGCACGACATTAAACCCTACATCATCAACATCGGCAACAATGGATTTTTATCGGACAGTGGCGAATACTGGACCGAAGAAAATGATATTGACACTTTGTTCGAAAGCATTGCAAACACTGCGCAGAATAATAACTGGAAGAAAAAACGCATCATGCTATACCTGCACGGCGGGTTAAATTCGGAAAGGGAAGTGGCAAGAAGAGTGATCTCTTTCAAACAGGTTTGTCTCGACAATCAAATTTACCCGGTGCATATAATGTGGGAAACGGATTTCTGGAACTCCATGAAAAATAATGTGCTGGATATTTTTACCAATGAAGACAAAGCCACTGCAAACTTCTTAAATAAATTAAGAGATGCAGCGGTTGAATTAAAAGACAGAACCATAGAACTAACCACAGCAAAAGCAGGCACATTGTTGTGGGATGAGATGAAAGAAAACGCAAGGCTGGCATCTACAGGGAACGCCACAAGAGGTAGAAAAGAAAGGGCAATGATAGTGCTGGCACAAAAAGGACTGAACGCCTTTAATCAATTGCCTGATGCCGAAAAAAAGAATTGGGAAATACACATTGTAGCGCATAGTGCCGGTGCCATTTTTCTTGCTTATGCCTTAGAAACTTTGCTGGGCATTGGCATACCGATAAAAACCATTCAGCTGATGGCACCTGCTGTTTCGGTTGACTTGTTTAAAGAAAAATATATCCCGCTCATTAATAAAAACATCGACCTGCTGCCCACCATTTATTTATTGAGCGATAAAGGAGAAAGAGATGATGATGTAGGCCCTTACGGAAAGTCGTTACTCTATTTGGTAAGCAATGCATTTGAAAGAAGAAGAGAAAGGCCAATACTGGGAATGGAAAAATTTATCGACAGCCGTTTTAAAGAATGCATTGATAAAGATGTGGCAAAATTGCTGAAAGGAAATAATGCGGGCGGGTGGCCAAAGTTGGTGGTATCGGGTACTGCCCCGGCAACCGAAACTGTTGGGCCGCACATTAGCCGCTCCGAAACACACGGTGGGTTTGACAACGACAGTTTTACATTGAACTCGGTGTTGTATAGAATTTTGGGGAAGAAGGCGATGAGGGAATTTAATGCGGGTGATTTGAGGTGGTGATGCTTTCATTCGATTTAACTAAATAGCAATCCACAGCCGAACATGTAAAAATGGAATTAGAAATACCTCAAACCAAAAGCAGGCAATAACATTCGCTTGGGTTCCTGATCAATCAACCTGCAGCCAACACCTTATTTATAACCGCCTTAGTATCCTCCGAAAAATCTTTTTCCAGCATCCACTTTAAGTAGTCGGGTTGAGATATGGCGGGTTCGCCATTATATTTTCCAAAGGCAAAACAAATAACATCCTGGTTGTTTTTTACAAACTTGCCCGCCACATCTACCTGTCGTGCGGGGAACAAATGTTCGTGTAACGCGGTGGGTGTGGGTTGCAGGTCGGTGTAGGAAAGCAGTTGTTGCTTCAGCACATTTATTGTTGCCAATACATCCGCCTTCGCCGAGTGAGCACCATTGTGTTCTTCGCCGCAATAAAATTTGTAGGCCGACGATAGGTCTCTTTTAAATCTTTTATGAAACAGGGTACACACATCGATCACCTTTACAGCATCGGTTGTAAATGGTTGTTTGTTGCACCTTCTAAATTCGCCCAGCAAAAAAGGCATGTCGAATTGAAAAATATTAAACCCGGCCAGGTCGCAGTTGGTAAAAAAATCTGCAAGGTTGTTTGCCAGGGCCGAAAAAAATGGAGCATCAATTACTTTGTCATTGTCAATACCATGGATGGCGGTTGCTTCCTTTGGAATAAATATGCCCGGGTTGATGATGTGGTGTCTTTCTTCTTGCCTTCCATCAGCAAAAACTTTGATGGCGCAGAGTTCAACAATTCTGTCCTTCTCCATATCAAAGCCGGTTGTTTCCAAATCAAAAAAAACAATTGGCCTTTGCAATTGCAAAAAAGTAGTGGCGGTTGATTCAGTAGTTTGGTTCATAACTTAAAGATAGCGCAGTGAAGAATTTATAATGTACAATTTGCGATAGGGAATGGGGCAACAAACTGCCAGCACAATTTTTAAATTGTCAGCAGGTACAATTAATAGTTTTTATAAGAAGCTCCAATCAGCACTTTGTTCTGCAGCCACTTTGAGCATTGAAAATTGAGCATTGAAAATTGAACATTTTCTGCACTTTGAAATTTTGATTTTGGGCTTTGAACTTGCCTCACTTCTTCCCCATCACCTTCCCCCACAACTCCGGTATTCTTTTCACCCAAACAAACTCTCTTCTTTTTTCCATTGAATCAATAGCGGGGTAACCCAAATATTTTTTGCCCCCAGCTAAATTATTAAACACAATACTGGCACTCATTATTTCGGCACCCTTGCCAATGGTTACTGTTTTTGTTATGCCCACACCGCCCCACAATACAACATCATCTTCAATAACACTTGCACCACCAATGGCCACGCATGCCGCCATCAAACAATTTTTGCCGATCACAACATCGTGTCCAATATGAATAAGGTTATCCAATTTTGTACCGGCACCAATTACCGTATCAGCTGTTACTCCGCGGTCAATGGTGCAGTTGGCGCCTATCTCCACAAAATCGTGCAGCACCACGCGGCCGCAGCTCACCATCTTTTTAAAATAAATTTCGCGGTTTGTTTTCTTGTTGTAATAAAATGCATCGCTGCCAACTACCGTGTTCGATTGTATAATAACACCATTGCCCAAAACGCAGTGATCCATGATTACGGCGTTGGGGTAAATAATACAATCATCACCAATGGTTACATGGTTGCCAATGATGGCGCCGGGCATCACAACCGAATTTTTGCCAATGCTGCTTGATGCGCTTACCGCTTTTTGCAATGGCTCAAATGGACGGAACCGCGCAACAATTTTTAAGTACGCCTCAAATGGATCAGGCACAAGTAACAAAGTTTTGTTTGCCGGAAAATCTGTTTTTTGATTGATGATGATATACGTGGCGGCCGATTGAATACAGGCCCGGTAGTACTTTGGATGGTCAACAAAAACAAGGTCGCCTTCCTCCACCATGTGTATTTCATTGATGCCTGTGGCCGCTCCATCTGCATTACCAATAATCTCTGCTTCTATCAATTGCGCAACATCATTGATGGCTACTGGTTGTTGAAACCGCATACAAAAATTTTTTTCAAAGGTAGTGTGGCAAATGATGCTGGGTAATAGATGTTAAATGCCTACTGACGCACCGGGTACGAGGCCCGCGGGATTGAGCATGGTTTCTGAGATTGTTCATGAGCCGATTGAAATGATGTTGATGAATTACCAATGTAAAACAGCAGTTGATGGATGTGAGCGAACAACATTTTGGTTGAAATGCAAATCAATATTTTCAGTTTTTCATTTCATTAAAATAAAAAATGAAGCACCTTTTTATGTGTTCATTATTTCAGTTGGGCGATGCAATCCACAAAGCCCGAAAAAAAATGTGAATAATTTCTTTGAGAAAATTTTTTAGTTAGAAGAAAATCGTTTTAATATTGTGATGGGAATTTTATTCCCTACTTACTAACCCATCTACATAATAGCTCTCCGCACAACGGGGGGCTTTTTATTTATAGCCATTGTGATAGTTTACACCCACACCAACAAAGCATTCAACTGTATTTTCAAAGAGATAACTTTACTTACTTCACAAAAAAAACACGCATGCTAAAATCAATGACCGGTTTTGGAAGAGCAGAAAAATCTGTAGGCGACAAAACTTTTTTAATAGACATCAAGTCGCTCAACGGAAAACAATTCGACCTGCAACTAAAAATGCCTGCCTTCTTAAAACCCTTTGAATTTGATATTCGCAAACTCTTATCTCAGCAACTTGTACGTGGCACAGTTGATTGTATGATTAACCTGAAAGAAACCGGCAACGCCAGGCCGGTTACCATCAACACTGATCTGGCAAAAGCCTACCACAAGCCACTTGCAGCGCTTTGCAAGGAGTTGGGTTTGGATAATGATGGCATGTTAAGCACACTCATAAAGTTGCCCGAAGTAATTACACCAACCAGCGATACACTAACCGATGAAGAGTGGAAATTATTTTCCGCCATTATCAAAGAAGCAACCGACAATCTCAACCATCACCGCGTTCAGGAAGGTCGCTCATTGCATGCCGAATTGGAACTGCGCATTAAAAACATCATCATCCAACAAACTCAAATCGACCTGCTGGCACCACAACGGCAACAAAAAATAAAAGAAGGCATGATAAAATTGCTGGAAGAAAATGCCGGCAAGGATGCATACGACAGCAACCGTCTTGAACAGGAAATGATTTACTACATTGAAAAAATTGACATCACCGAAGAACAGGTGCGTTTGAAGAATCACTGCGACTATTTTACTGCCATACTGAACGAAGCCGAAGAAAGCAAGGGAAAAAAGCTTTCTTTTATTTTACAGGAAATAGGCCGCGAAATAAATACTACCGGGGCAAAGGCTTACGACGCCACTATTCAAAAATGCGTGGTGCAAATGAAAGATGAATTGGAAAAGGCAAAGGAACAGGTGTTGAATGTGTTGTAAGTAGTCAGCCGTCAGACGTCAGCAGGTAGCAGATAGCTGAAGGCTCATAGCTGATGGCTGAGGGCTGATGGCTGAGAGCTGTATCAAATAAAAGAAAAGAACACGAACAGTTTTGTAACATGACTTTAAAAAGAGAAAAAAGAAATTTTGGTTGGGTAGTATTTGTGCTGTGCAGCATTGTGATGAGCAGCTGCAACAGCATTGACCTTTTTGAAAAAACAGTTGCTATACCCGGCCATCAATGGAGCAGCGGCCTCAAACCAAAATTTGATTTTACAATTACCGACACTAGTGCTGCCTACCAGTTGTACATTATTATCCGGCATTCTGATAAGTATAACTTCAACAACATCTGGCTTACACTGTATGCCACCGCACCCGATGGCACTACCACACAGTTTCCGCAGATAGAGATGCCCTTGGCGGCAAAAGAAAAAGGTTGGTTAGGCAGTGGCATGGGTGACATTTATGAACATCGCATTCCCCTCACGCTTGACCCGGTAAAACTGCCGATGAATAAAGCAGGCAACTACACGTTTACCCTGCAACAAATTATGCGGGAAGATCCGCTGCAACATGTATTGAATGCAGGCCTGCGCATTGAAAAGAAAACACGCTGACATGCCTGGTGAAAGCAAAAGAAAATTACAACTGGCAACCATTGTTTACTGGGTAATGCTGGTATACATTGTAGCAGCCCTTGCATGGTGGGCTTTTTCCCTGATAAGTTTTACAGAAGATGTTTACCAGTTAAAAAAAGAAAAACTGGCCATTTCGGTTGCTCCTACATCGCCGCAGTTTGCGCAACAGCTTTTTATAATTGAAGATGAACGACGACGCAGCATTGCAAAATATTTAGGCGAAGGCGGATTTTTCTTACTCCTCATTTTCATTGGAGCCGTTTTTATCTATCGCTCTGTACGCCGGCAGTTTTATTTGCAAATGCAACAGCAAAATTTTGTAATGGCCATTACACACGAATTAAAAACACCAATTGCAATTGCCCGCTTAAACCTGGAAACAATACAAAGACATCAGCTAGATGAAACGGCTAGAACAAAACTGTTGCAAACAACCCTGCACGAAACAATGCGTTTAGATACCCTGATCAACAACATTCTCATTCTGTCGCAGCTGGAAACACACTCGTATAAAACGCAGAAAGAAGAAATTAATTTCTCCGATCTTACCGCCGATGTGTTGCAGCAATTTATAACCCGCTATCCCGAACGAAATATTGTTTCGGAGATAACACCGGAGATTGAAATGAAAGGCGATGCGCTGCTGTTGAAATTACTGATTAGTAACCTGCTTGAAAATGCAAACAAATATTCGCCGACGGAAAAAGAAATTGTTTTGCGGCTTACATCGGCAGGCCGCAGCGCTACGCTTGAGGTAACCGATGAAGGCGGGGGCATTGCAGATGAAGAGAAAAAAAATGTTTTCAAAAAATTTTATCGCATAGGCAGCGAACAAACCCGGAAAACGCAGGGCACGGGCCTGGGTTTATATCTTAGCAAAAAAATTGCCGAAGACCACAGGGCTATTATTTTATTAAAAGACAATCAACCCGGCGGAAGTAAATTTATCGTTCAATTTCCAACCTGAATTATGGCTATTACCAATCAAAATAAACCTTCTATTCTTTTAGTGGAGGATGAAGTCAATCTTCACACGACCTTAAAAATGAATCTTGAAATTGAAGGGTACGAGGTTACTTCGGCTTACGACGGAATTGCTGCAAGCAAGGCCGTGCAGAACGAATATTTCGACCTGATCATCATGGATGTAATGTTGCCCGAGATAGATGGTTTTACACTCACTCAAAACATTAGGCTTACCAATACCGATGTACCCATTTTAATTTTGAGTGCAAAAGGTGGCAGTGAAGACAAAATAACAGGATTGAAAAAAGGCGCCGATGATTACCTAAGCAAACCTTTTAACTTGGAGGAACTGCTGTTGCGGGTAAATAAACTCATTCGTAAAAATAAACAACTGCAGGATCGTTCATCGGTCGGCGATACGTATGCTTTTGGTGGGCACAGCATTGATTTTAAAGCATTGGAGGCAGTAACCTTTGGCGGCAACAAAATTTTACTCAGTAAAAAAGAAGCCATGCTGCTGAAACTGCTCATTGAAAATAAAAATGAAGTGGTACCCCGGGAAAAAATTTTGCAATCGGTTTGGGGCTACAATGTTTACCCTACTACCAGAACCATTGATAATTTCATTCTAAGCTTTCGCAAATATTTTGAAGAAGATAGCCGCAACCCAAAACACTTTCACTCGGTGCGGGGGGTGGGTTATAAATACACGGAATAATCAGCTAACTCTTTGGCAGAAGCCAATACTTTCATCCAACAATTTATTCAGATCGGTACTGTCGCCACCAGGCGTGTATGCCAACTCCTTCGTCCTGTTCAATAACCCTTGCAGCCGCCCTTGTTGTTCATCGTTTAATTTGTATTGAGTATTAGCTGCAATGCCCAGCAGTATTTTTAGCAGTGCAAAAGAAATTTCCTTACCCGGAAGTGCTGAAATTTTTAAAAGCGATAATTGGGCGGCGTAGTTTGTTTGCTCTTCCTCATTTATGATGGCCGGCTTTTTTGTTTTTACAACAAAAAACAAAACGCCTGCAGCTACCACAGCTGCCAGTAGCAGCAGCCAGGTTTTATTTTTATTTAGTGGTGCATTCTTTTTTGTACCCACCGTGTTTACAGCACTGGTAGCAGGCGTTACTACTAATAACAAAGGTTTTGTAACAAGCGTTGAAAATGATTTTGTTTCAACATTAAAAAAAGAAAAAGAAACCGGGGGAATTTCAAACCCTCCTTCCCGCGTGGCAGAAAACGAAGTGGTAAATATTTTTTTGCCCTGGATAGGTGCGGCATTTTTATTGAGCTCCTCGCTTGTTACCACATCATATACTTCAATGCCCGCGGGCCAACGAAAGATGGGTTGGCTAAACTGCGTAAAATTTCCGCTGCCGATAATGGTTATTACAAAACTGGCAGTTTCGTTTACACTGGTTTTATCCTTTTGTAAAGAAGCCTGCAATAAAAAATTACCCACGGCACCGGTAAAACTTTCGGGCTTTTTTTGAGGCAGAGGCTTTACGTTAATGGTAATTTGCTCTGTAACAATTTGTTTTTTTACGCTCACTTTTTCATGTTGCAGGCTATCATCAAACTCAATTTCATTATCAACATACATTGGGTCGATGGTTAATTGGCCGGCCTGCACCGGGTACAGTTGCACCTGCCGTAAAATGGCGGTGTTAAAAATTTTTCCCTTTACCACTTCTACCGCGGCATGCGCCTCGTTCACGGGCAGCATATCGGTTACGGCAAAACCATAAAAGGATGGAGTATTGATGGCCTCTGATGATGATTGCAACCGCGAGTACAACTTGAATGTTGCCACTATTGGCTCGCCCACATAACAAGTTTTTTTGCTCACAATAGTTTTGATAAATAAATTTTCGGCAACTAGTTTTTCAACATCAATTGTTGGTGGTGGAGCGTACAAGGCAGCATCAGTATAATTCCATTTTGTTTTATAGCTCGCCTTTGGCGGCGCTACTATCGTTACCGCTGCAATGCTACTTTCCACCTCATTGTTTTTATACTGTGCCTTTATGTTGCCAATTTTTAACACGCCGGTTGCCAGCGCTGTAATGGTGTAGGCAATGTTTTGTATTGGTTGATACACGCCATTAACCACGGCATTGCCAGTATAAAAATTGGGGCCGCTAACAATGCGGCAACTATCAAAATAAGGCACGGTTGCTTTAATAAAATCGGCAGGGTTGGTAATAATATACTGCACCTGGAAGGCGGTGCCCTTTACTATTTGCTCCGTTGGTACAATTACCTGCACCGTTTGCGCAGCAGTGCAAAAACAAATGATGGAGCAGATAACCAGCAAAAAAAATTTCATCAGCACAAAAGTAAAAATTGCATGTTTACAATTTACCCGGAGATGTATAAGTGGAAAGCCGTTGGAAAAAAATTTACAAATCGCCCAGCTGTGGCCTGATGATAATTTCTTCAACAGTTGCCTGTGGGGATAGTTGAGCCGACGTGTAAACCAGTTGGGCAATATCATCGGCCTCCATAATTCTTTCTTTAGCCACACCACTGCCCTTCCACGAATCGGTATACACCGCACCCGGAATAATGGCCGTTACTTTTATTCCATGGTTCTTTAACTCGGCCCGCAGGTTTTTTGTAAAGCCGAGCAAGGCAAATTTTGAAATACTATATGCCCCACCACCGGGGTAGGCAGCCAAACTTGCAATAGAACACACGGTAAAAATATGGCCCTGTTTAGCGGCAATCATCCTGGGCAGCAAAACTCTTGTTGTGTAATAGGCGCTGTGCAAATTCACACGCATCATTTTTTCGAGGGCATCATCGGGTTCATCGCTAATATTTCCCTGTATAAAATTGCCTACATTGTTCACCAGCACATCTACCCCATCGGCCTGGGTGTTTATCCATTGGCCAAACAATTGCGCTCCCTCTTTGTTACTCACATCTATAGCCTTGCCGTCAATAGAAACATTTGGAAAAGCAGTTTTCAATTCTTCTATGGTTTGCAGCAGCGTACTTTCGGTGGCCGAACATAAAAAAAGATTGTAGCCATGCATTGCAAATATTGTTGCAACCGCTTTGCCTATACCACGAGATGCGCCGGTAACTACTGCATTCATATTGTTTGCTATTTTTAAAAAATTTTTACAAAGCTAAACGCTTTTATACAGCATGAAATATAAACACCTTTTCTTCGACCTCGATCATACCCTCTGGGATTTTGATGCCAATGCCCGTGATACGTTACACCAACTACACCTTGATTTAAACCTTGTAGACAAAGGCGTAAACGATTTTGATCTGTTTCATAAAAATTATTTACAGCACAATGAAAAATTATGGGAACGCTACCGCAACGGCGGCATTAAGCAGGATGAGCTGCGTATTAAACGCATGTGGCTAACACTGCTCGATTTTAAAATTGCCGATGAAGAACTTACCCGCCAGTTGAGCGAATTGTTTTTGCAGCTGCTTCCATCACGTACGCTTTTGTTCCCCGACACAAAAGAAACATTGGATTACCTGGCCGGTAAAAATTACAACCTCCACCTTATTACCAATGGTTTTGATGAAACGCAGCACAGCAAGTTGCGGCACAGTGGCCTGAGTAAGTATTTTGAAAAAGTAATTACCTCGGAAAACAGCAACAGCCTGAAACCAAAAAAAGAAATTTTTGAATTCGCTTTTGAAAAAACAGGAGCTACACCAAAAGAAAGTTTGATGATTGGCGACAGTATGGAAATTGATATTGCCGGAGCCAATACTGTGGGTATGCATGGGGTGCATGTAAATTATAATCGCACACCACAATCATTCAACCCCACTTACACCGTTTACCATTTAAAAGAGATACGGGAGTTTTTGTGAGCTTCTGTTGAAAAATAGTGGGGAGTGTATTTATGAAAAAAAGTCCCGCATCTCTGCGGGACTCAGCCTCAATAGCAAGCAACTGTTGAAACTTTGCTGCACGATGCTTTTGATTTCATCATACCGCATTCTTTTTTTGCCTTTGTAGGTTTTTTACTGCTACCTAAAACTGTTGCAGTAACAACAGCCGCGGTAAGTAAAATAACAGCAAGAAGTAGTAAGTATTTTTTCATACCAAACCGTTTGAATTAACAAGGTAGGAAAATTTAGCGTTCAATTTACCAGGTTCCAAGAACGGTAACGCCGCCCTGTACCTTGTCGTTTATTTTCACGTCGATTTTTGTGTGCAGTGGCAGTAATAAATCCACCCTCGATCCAAATTTTATAAAGCCCATTTCCGCACCTTGCGTTACCACATCGCCAGGTTTCAAATAATTGATGATGCGTTTTGCCAATGCGCCGGCAATTTGTTTTACCAGCATTTCCTTATCGCCTTGTTTATACACAACTGAGTGGCGTTCATTATCGGTTGATGACTTCGGATGCCAGGCAACCAGGTATTTGCCTTTGTGGTATTGGCTATAAACAACCTCGGCGCTTACCGGGTTGCGGTTAACATGTACATCCAACGGGCTCATGAAAATAGAAACCTGCAAACGCCGGTCTTTAAAATATTCATCGGCCTCTACTTCTTCAATTACCACCACCTTACCATCGCAGGGAGCGATAATTTTTTCATTGCCCCCTGTGTAGGTTCTTGCAGGAATTCTAAAAAAAGAAAGTATAAAAATGAGCAGGCCCACAATGCCAATGGCCACTATCCAACCCAGCGTTTCGTACCGGGGCATTATGAAAATAACCGAAACCAGGATGACCACTGCTGCAATTACGGCACTTATAACAATTGTACCCGTTCCTTCTTTATGTATGTGCATGATAAAATAATAGGCAGCAAATTTAGTGATTGCCATTGATGTTTACCGAAGGGTATTTAGCCCATCGCGAATTTGCACTCAATGACATTTGGGCGGCGTTAAACCCATTGACGGCTGAAAAACCAAAAGAAGTTTTTTTGGCCCGGGCACCGGGTTCGATAATTTTCTTACCGGTAAATTTGCGTTGTGTGATTGGACAGTGTTTTCAAATTTATCCCAGGCTTCAAAACAAAATCATTTAATTACAAACAGCACATGGAATTTATTGATTACTATAAAATTTTAGGTTTAGAAAAAAGCGCATCGGCCGATGAAATAAAAAAAGCCTACCGTAAACTGGCCCGGCAGTACCACCCCGATGTTAACCCCAATAATAAGGAGGCCAACAAAAAGTTTCAGCAAATAAATGAAGCCAATGAAGTGCTCAGCGATGCGGAGAAAAGAAAAAAATACGACCAGTACGGCAGTAACTGGAAACAAGGAGAGGCGTATGAAGCAGCAAGCCGGCAACAAAAACAATATGGAGGGCGGGGCGGTGAAACATTTGGGGGCGATTACGGCGGCGGCGATTTTTCCGATTTTTTTGAATCGCTTTTTGGTGGCATGGGCGGCGGCTCGCAAAAAAGAGCCAGTAAATTTCGTGGCCAGGATTATACAGCTGAATTAAGTATTGGCCTGCGGGAGGCATACACCACCCACCAGCAAACCGTTACGGTAAACGGCAAAAACATTCGCATTACCATTAACGCTGGTATTGAAAACGGACAGAAAATAAAATTAAAAGGTTATGGTGGACCCGGAACAAATGGAGGACCGGCAGGTGATTTGTTTATTACTTTTCAAATAGCCAATGATGCGAATTTCAAACGGTTAGGCAACGACCTGTACACTACTGCCAACATAAATTTATACACGGCTGTTTTGGGTGGCGAAACAACCATTGATACACTCAATGGCAAATTGAAATTGAAAGTACCGGCCGGCACACAAAACGATGCGAAGGTGCGGGTGAAAGGAAAAGGTTTTCCCGTGTACAAACAAGATGGTGTGTTTGGCGACCTGTATGTAACCTACAAAATTCAATTGCCTGTTAACCTTAGCGAAAAGGAAAAAGAACTGTTCACCCAATTGGCTAACATAAAATAGTTTTATGCAACCCCAAAATCTTGTACCGGTTACACAATTTTGCACGCAGCATAATATTGAAATCGGTTTTATAAATCAATTGCAGGAGTACCAACTGATTGAATTTGTAAGTAATGAAGAATCAGTGTTTGTAGAAGAAGAAAGACTCCGGCAATTGGAAAAATTAGTACGGTTGCATTTCGAATTGGGTGTGAATATGGAGGGCATTGATGTAATTAATGGGCTACTGCAAAAATTAGAAGCAGCACAAAGTGAGATGGAGGTTCTAAAAGGCCGGTTGCTTTTTTATGAAAAGTGAGCCGCTTGCGCAAGGCGGTATAAGTTACGCGGGTTATATTTTTGTATTTGCCTGAAGTTGCGCCTCATTATTTACCAAACTTTTTGTGTACAACCAATGGGCAGCCACCGATGGCGTGTTGGTTACCAGCCCGTCAAAACCACCTTCGGTAATATAGGTGTCTATTAAAAATTCATTGTCGAGCGACCAGACAAAAACTTTTTTTCCTGTACCATGCATTTCATCAACCTTATCTTTTTGGGTACCGCCGGTGTATTGTGGTGCCCATACTTCCGCGTTGATGTTCTTTGCATCGTCCGTTTCTAATTCGCAGAGCGAGGGAATATCTTTATGATTTTCAAGGCTGGCAAAACATTCTAAAATTTTTTTGTCGGGTACCCCTATGTAAATTTTTATCTGGCGATTAATAGTTGCGGCCTTCTCTAAATATTCTTTTTGCAGCTTCAAAACTTCAGTGAGGTTGCATTCCTTTTTTATATCGAGCCAAATGATGTGCAATGGTGTATGATAAACTATTGTATGAAGGCATTCCTCCAACGTAGGAATATTTCCCCCCTTTCTTAACTCCACCGTTTTCAGTTCATCGTAATTATAATTATGCAGTAGCCCGCCGTACAGTTTGTTTTTTACGGTATGTATAGAGAGGAAGCTGTCATGAAAAATTACCGGCACACCATCCTTTGTTAAACGCACATCTATTTCCACCCCGGTGGCACCAAGGCTTGCGGCCAACTTGAACATGGCTATAGAATTTTCCGACACGGGTAAAAAGTCAACATTACGGCAACCGCCCCTATGCCCAATAATTTGCAATGAATTATTTTTTGCCAACGGCTGCATAAAAACAAAATGCAGCGGCTCATCTGCTTCGTTATTTCCATCGCCAAAAAACCCCGAAATGTTTATTTTTTCCTGTGGCTTTGGCGACGTTAAAACGCCATCATCGATTTTGTGTGAGGTGACAATTAATTGCACATTGCCGGTTCCGTTAGCTGCGGCTTTGCGCCAGTGCCCCTGCAATAAAATTTTATTTCCCTCCTGCCGGCCTTCGCAAATAATATACCTGCCCTCTTTTTCACAAAAAAAAGAAAGCTGGTGAACTCTTTTATCATCATCTCCGGTATAAGTCCATTTGGCTACGGCAGTTTCGCCAAAAAGATGCTTGCCTTCATTAATTAAATAAACACCCTGCAGTTGTTGGTGGATGGAGGAGTTGATCGGTGAATTGCCTTTTGCGTCAAAGCGTTTCCAATTATTTTTTGGCGTGGGCACCCGGCGGGTTCGATAAGCTACATAGCCAATGATGCCGGCAAAAAGCGCCGCGAGGGAAAGAAAGGTGTACTTTTTTTGCACAGAAATAATTTCAGAAGCAGATACAAATTCGAGGCCGCACCCTCACCCCCTCCCGAACAACATCGGGACCCTCTCCAACGAATCCCGAAGTTTCGGGAGGAAGGGGGGGAAGTAATGCAAGCTTCGAAAGGATATCTTTCTATAAAAAGTTCAGACCAAATATTCTAATACTAATACTATGCAGAACCCTTTGCTCTGCGCAGCAAAGTCCTCCTTTGGGAAATTTAGGGGGCTACAAGCCAGGCCAGCTTCACAGTTTCGGGCTCCTTCATACGCTCGGCAATACGATTGTATCGCTCAGCCAAATTGGAGAGGTATTCCTGTGCACGTGCGGCATAATCACTCAGGCCCGTCAGCGTCTCTACCTTCCATAAACTGGTGAGGTGCTTAATAATAGCCGCGTAATCGAAGGTTGTGTAAATACCCATCTTTTGTGTAATAGCCGAAAAGCGGGTGAATAAATTATCGGTTGTTGCATTGTCCATCATAATGGCGGGCATAGCAATTTGTTTCTTCATCATTTTTTCAAATGCCAGCAGGGCCCCGTCGGGGTCAACTTTAAATATGTGCGACATAAAACTTTTGTAGGCTTTCTCATGCCTGGCCTCGTCGCCTGCAATGGTTTTGCAAATGCGGGATAGAACGGCATCGCCATATTTATCGGCCAGTTTGCCAGTGTTCACGTGTGCAATTTTTGTGGCTCTTTCCTGAAATGAAGTATAAATCATCGCCTGATAAGGGTCGCTTTCTGTTTGCGGATCGAATCCATTAGCCAATAAGTTGTGAATAGTAATTTCAACTTCCTTCATATCGGCGCGGCCGGATAAATAGAGGTATTTATTCAACAAATCGCCATGCCGGTTTTCCTCGGCCGTCCACGACCTTGACCAACGTGCCCATCCTTTGTCACTGGCAACATTACGATCTTCATTTACGCCTTCAACTAGATTGAAAAAAGTTTGGTAGGTAGGCAAAGCCTCTTCCGTAATCATGTTTCCTACCAATGAAGTAATTACTTCGCCGGGTAGTGCTGCCGAGCGGTTACGTAGTTCCATCATTTGCTCAATAGCGTCCTTACTACTCAGATCGGGCAAAAAATCTGTGGGCTGCCAGCAGGTGGCCGAGTCAACCAGCATTGTTTCAACTGCGTTAGCAGCAAGGTTTTGCATGCCGGATATTACTTCAATGTTTTTCTCCAGTTCGGTTGCTCCGGGTGTGTAAATGTGTAACATGATTTAATCGGAAAAATATTTTTTATTGTGGAAAATTGTATTGCTATACTAATAGTGTCAAGAATAATGCCTTTGTGAAAATAAGTCCGGCAAGAGTGTAGATTAATTAACTACCAACGGAAATGAATTTTACGAAGTTGGGTAAAGAACGTAATTGTTATTGAGAAGGAGGGGTTAAAAATGGTGTGAGTGGAATGTTTAGTAATGTAAAATAAAAAAAAGGAAGGCATAGTACTATCAGTACCACAGCTTCCTTTGATGATCACTTACAAAAACCTACTCCTTTGTCACACCAAAATTATACTTCCGCTTAACCTTGCGCGGTTGCTTGCTGCTATCAATATATGCTGCAAGTTGCGGGGGCGATGTAGTAATACGGTCTTTTACCTGCTGCTGCAAAAACTCGTTTTCGGGGCTGCATACAACGTTGAGGATAGTAACACCTCCATCGGTGGCCAGCTCGTAGTCAACCGTCAGATAATAGCTCTCCTTTTTTACTTTTTTTGACGACAACACCTCTGCCTTCATATCGGTGATGAGTGCATCGGTATATTCTTTCCAAATTTTGTTGTTGCTTTTTACGGGAGCCGCCGGCTTTTCTACCGCTGGCCTTGTGGCCTCAGCCGCATCTTCAGTTTCAACAGTCGCCGAATCGGTAACGCCAACCGCATTTGTTTGTTTCTGTACACCAACATTTACTGTCGCTTCTTTTGGCTTTGCGGTTTCAGCGGGCTTTCTGGTGCCGGTGTCAATTTTTGTACTTAAATCATCGGTTCTGCGAATGACTGTATTCGAATCGTTTTTTAGTTTACCACCATACAGCAAATCTTTTAACGACTGTGCGTTGGCGGAAAAAGAAACCGCGAGTAGCAGAAACAAAATTGTCTTTTTCATATTGCGCTTGTTGTGTGTGTTTTCGGACTTTTAGCGATGGAAAGTTAGCAAGCAATGGTGTTAGCAAGTTCATAAGAATCAGCCCCTTCACAATTTGCCACGGGCAGAGAGCATCACTTGCCCCACTTGTTCTTCAACAAAAAATGGAAGAACTGCTTGCAATAGTTACAGGAATACACTTACTTAGTCCTTTAAGTTTATCATCCAATTCCTTACCAACAAAAAAAATGCCTATGAAAACCAAACTGCTCCTCTGCTGTTTGTCATTCCTTCTATTTTCCACACTTCATGCTCAAATAAAATGTGGCTTCGATGCACGTATGAATGAAATGCGCCGCCAGCACCCCGGTTACGAAAATGAAATAAACAACCAGGTGCGTAAGTACATTTTAGAGAATCAAATGTCAATAGCCAGGCTGGCCAAAACCCAGGCAGCCATTTACTACATACCGGTAGTGGTGCATGTACTGCACACGGGCGGTGCAGTTGGGTCAACTTACAACCCAAGCGCTGCAAACATTACAGGTGCCATCGATTATTTAAATGCGGTGTACGATGGAACCTGGACTGGCTCGGGTGGTGCAATTTTAGGTGTGGGCGACATACAGATTAAATTTGTACTGGCTACAAAAGACCCGAACAATAATGCAAGCACAGGTATCAATCGTATAGATGCATCATCGCTTGCCAACTACACAGCAGGCGGTATGTTTTTGAGCAGCACCGGTGCCACTGAGTTAGATGTAAAAAATCTGAGCCGGTGGGACCCCACACGTTACTACAACATTTGGGTGGTAAACAAAATTGACGGGTTGGACGGAACGGCCGGATCATTCGTTGCCGGCTTTGCATACTTCCCCATGCCCAACAACACCACGGCAAATAATTTAAGGATAGATGGAACCGTTATGCTGGCAACACAAATGCAGCCTGGCCGCAAAACGCTGCCCCATGAAATTGGACATGCATTTAATCTTCATCATCCCTTTAACGGTGAGGTTGTGGTAACAGGTGTAAACACTTGTCCTGCAAATGCAGTACCGTCAACCGATGGCGACGCAGTTTCCGACACCGACCCAATTATTAATCCTGCCGACGACAGTTATGGTGGCAGTGCATTTGGCTGCCGCACCGGCACCAATAGCTGCACAGGCGGAGCGTACAACGATTTTACCGAGAAGAATTTTATGAATTATACCTCCTGCTACCAATTATTTACACCTGGACAAAAAACCCGGATGCTTGCTGCTGCCGCGGTGAGTACCCGTTCGGGGTTAACAAGTTCGTGGGCCAACAACCAGGGCACCTATCCAACCACCTGGGTAGCCCCGGTCGCTCCTGTTGTAACACCGGCATCGGCAATTTCCCCGCCGTTTGCCAATGCATTGGGCATTCTGTATGTGAGCCTTAATGGCAACAAGGTCTACTCATTGAATGCTACGCAGGACGGAGGTTATGTAGACAATGTAAAATGGTATAATCTTTTCCTGGTTGAAGCAAACACGGGTTACACTATGGAGCTTGGTTTGCGCAACTCTGGCAATGCCGAACAAGTAGGAGTTTGGATAGATTTTGATGGCAATGGAAGTTTTAATGATGTGAATGAGCGGGTTTTTTACAGCATTAACAACGCTGCCAGCAGTACACTTACTTTTAATTTTACAACACCTACCGCACTTTCCGGGTCCATTGTGCGCATGCGCATTATGAACAATTTTTCAACCATCTATGGCTACACGCCATTAAATGGTGCATCGGCATCTACTGGTGAAGGTCAGTCCGAAGACTATCCGGTGTTCCTGAAAACATCGGGGGTTTTACCACTAACACTTTTAAAATTTAGTGGCTATACAAAAAATGCAAATAATTATTTAAGCTGGACAACGAGCCGCGAAACCAACACCAGGGAATTTGTGGTACAACGGTCATTTAATGGTGGAGCATATACAAGCGTAGGCACAATAGATGCACAGGGCAATTCAAACAGGGAAATAAATTACCAGTTAACCGATAAGGAAATGAACACCGGTCAGTATAACTACCGTTTGAAAATGCTTGATGTGAATGAGGCATTTACGTATAGCCACACCGTAAGCCTTACAGTCGATGCGCCATTAAAAACCACCATACTCACTAACCCTTTTACGACTACCATAAAATTGTTATTGCCGGCGCAGAGCGGTATTGTAACCCTCAGGGTATTTGACGCCTTAGGTAAAACCCTGCTGCAGAAAAGTGTAAACTCAGCGTCGGGTAATTTTGTTGAATTGAATGTTGACCCTTCCGTTGCAAATGGCATCTACTTCCTTCAAACCACAGTAAACAATAAAAGCAGCGTACAAAAATTGGTGAAGCAATAATCACCAACCAACGATTTTATCCATCATAGGGCTGTTGCAAAAGATTGGGTTTTATACAACCGAACTTTTGTAACGGCTTTTTTCTTTTGAATTTACTGTGAAGATCTAAGGCACTAAGGAACACAAAGACTTCGTGCAACTTTGTGTCATGGCAGCTTTGTGGTTATACGGCTCGCGTCTTCCTTTTCAGACGTTTATGCGTTTTGAAAAAAGTTGAAAAAAATCTTTGTCGTTTTATCTTTTCAATCCCTTTTTAGACACAATGGCTTTATTCCTATGGCAAATTTTCTGAACGGCATCTTCCGTTGGTTAACTTTTAAGTTCATTTAAATCCATTTGCAAAATATTATACTCATACGCGGGTTACTTAATTTGGTAAAAAGGAATCAATCAAAACAAAACTCCTTTTATGAAATCATTCCTCTCCGTTGCAACGGTCTTTGCATTGCTATTTCTTATCGGCTGTCAAAATGATTCTGGATACAATGATGGAAAACAAAAAGATGAGATATCGGCTCTTACAGATTCCACTTCGGTTACTGGTTTTACAGGTGATAAAGTAAAGTTGGTAAAAACAGCAGCCATAAATTTTAAAGTAAAAGATGTAACAAAAAGCGTTCGTACCGTTTCTGCACTGGCACAAAAATTTGGCGGAATGATATTCAATGAAAACCTACAAACGACGGAAGACGCAAGGAAAGAATTAAGGTTTTCGCCCGACTCCACTTTAGCTATTACCACCAATACAACCCGTGCAGATATTACTGCCCGCATACCCCAGCAACACCTGCAACAATTTATGGATAGCGTGGCCGACCTGGGCTATTTCACCGGCATGCGCACCATGCACATTGATGATAAAAGTTTGGTTTACCTGCAGAATGCATTGAAGCAAAAAAACAGAACAGAGGTTTTAACGCAACGGGTTAACAGCACAGCAACCGTAGCTGCTACCGTAAAAAAAATTGAAATAAAAGACGAGGCCATTGAGCAGCAGATAGCCAACAGGAGTATTGATGCCGAAGTAAATTATTCCACTGTTGATCTTTCGCTGTTTGAAAACGCCGTGGTTAAAAAAGAAATGATTGCCAATTATACACTGTCCGGATATGAATTATCGTTTGGAAAAAAACTAAGCAATTCCTTACAACTTGGCTGGACGTTTTTCTTAGACCTTATTGTTACCCTTGCCCATTTATGGATATTTATTTTGCTGGGGTTTGCCACTTATGTTGGTTACCGCTATGTGCAGCAAAAAAGAAAACTGTTTGGGGCACCAATAAAATAATTGAATGAGTACGCCAGGATATTCCATATCTGCGCAGATATGGAATATCTGACAATGCGTGGAACCATATTTGATAGTGATTAACGAAACAAAGTTTTATGAAAAAATTGTTGGCACTGGTTTTATTTATGCTTCCGTTATTTGCAATTATTTATGCAGTGTACCGCTCAACAGCGGTAACCGTAACCACGGTTGAAAATGGCAGGCAGGTAGTTTATGGCGAGCCGCAGGATGGATTAACATTGGGACTTTTTGTTTTTGCATCTGTTTGTATCTTAAGCGCAGTATTATTACTCATTGATGATTGGAAAAAGCCTGCGAGGGAACAACCCCCAATTACTCCGGCGAGCAATAGAACAGCTACTAACTACCCGGTTTAAACCTGATTTAAATAGTCGTCAGGGAATGCTTCCGTACAATCTTTACTTGTACAATACCTGCCTGTGCTCACTAAAAAATATTTTCCGTTTACCCTTTGGTAAAACCTTCATCGTTACTTCGCTGCCATCTTTTGCAAATTCCTGCTGGTACACGGCAAAGTTTTTATTTACGCCAGTGCTTTCCAATTCGTGGTAAAACAGTTTGGCATATTTCACTACTTCCTGTATCAGCTTTGTAATTTTTGGCCCCGGAATTTTTCCAGTGATGCTTAGTGGATGAATGCCTGCCCGGTACAATGCCTCGTTGCGAATTTTATTACCAACCCCCGAAAATATTTGCTGATCCATTAGTACATCATCAATGGTTTTTTCGGCTTGCCCCTTCAACAAAATTTTTATGTAGGCTGCGTCAAAATCCTTGTGCAGAATATCCGTTCGCCAATCATAAACCTCTTCGGGCTTACCTTTTAATTTTTCTGCTTTTACCACGTAACCGTTTATTTCGTCCTTGGCAAATTCAAGAAAAAAAGAACGGTTTACTTTTTTGCGTTCGTTAATTATTACCTCGCCAAAAAGCATCAGGTGTACCCGCACTGTACCATTGGCAAAAACAAAAAGTAAATGTTTGCCCCAGGTTTTTATGTCCAGCAGTTTTTTTCCATCAATCCAGGCGGTGGTCATGGGGCCATAGCCGCCTGCTTTTTTTACAATCTTTCCTTTAAACGGTAACAACTGGTTTTTTAAATATAGCAGAGAAGGACCTTCGGGCATAGCGGGCAATTTTTTGGTTACATAAATCAGGTGTCGTGTTTAGTTGTTGCAAATTGCATTCCCTGCCTTTATTTCTTTTCATTCCATACATCCAACCTATCTAAAAAAATTTGAGCGTTTGATAAATGTTTTTGTTGTTTTTCGGGCGGCATTTTATCAAAGGTTGATACCAACATTCCCAGTCGGGGGTTTTGCAAAAAAAACTTTCGGTGGGTATGCATAAAACGCCAGAAAAGTCCATCCCATATTTCCTGCCACTCTCCCTTCTGCCAGTTGCCCATTTTCATCAGGTAGTTGGAGCCGCTGATGTATGGTTTGGTTGTCATTAATCCACCATCAGCAAACTGCGTCATGCCATATACATTTGGCACCATCACCCAATCGTAGGCATCTATGTACAACTCCATAAACCAGCGGTACACATCATGCGGGTGAAACTCGCAGAGCAACATAAAATTACCCATTACCATCAGGCGTTCTATATGGTGCGAATAACCGTTCTGCAACAGTTTATGAATTACGGTATCAACAGGCAAAATACCGGTTGTGCCATTCCAGAATTGCTCAGGAATTTTGCGGGTGAATTGCCAATAATTTTTTGTCCGTTGTTTACGTCCCTCCAGTTCATAAACCAAATGAATGAACTCCCGCCAACCCATAATTTGCCGGATAAATCCTTCCAGTGAGTTGATGGGTACATCATGATTTATAGCAGCCTCAATTGCCTTGTCGATAATTTGCTGCGGCTGCAATAACCCAATGTTGAGCATAGGCGTAAGTACCGAATGAAAAAGATATCCTTGCTCAGCCACCATGGCATCTTCATACGCACCAAATAACTGAAAACGGTTTTCTAAAAAATCGTCAAGCCAGGCTTCCGCTTCGGCATGCGTAACAGGGTAAAATCCCTGGTGTTTAAAAAAGGGCGGCAACGTGTTGCCATAGTTGTTGGCAAAATTTTTCTCTACATAGACAATGGCGTCATGTACACAGTTGTTGTTCAACGGCAGATTAATTTGCGGAAGAGGAAGGCCTTTGGGAATACGTTGCCTGTTCTCCCCATCAAAACTCCATTTGCCACCCAGGGGCCCACCATTTTTTTCCAATAACGTATTCCGCTGCCGCCGCTGGTGAATATAAAAATCGGTTTGAAAATATTTTTTTTGCTTTTCAAAAAAGGCGTTGGTGTCTTCAACGGTGTTTAAAAAATTTGGGTTGCGAGATTTTATAAGGGTGCAATGATTTTTTTTGGCGACGGCCTTTAACCGTTTTTCAATCCAGTAGTCGGCTGTATCGGCATAATAAATTTGATCAAAATTTTGTTGATGCAGATACGGCACCAAAAAAGTTATGGCCGATTCTTTGGCGCCTGCTTCCACATACTGAACAGAATATCCTGCGTCTTCTAAAAATTGCTGGTAGTATTTCATCGATGCCCTGTGGAGTACAAGCTTCTTTTTATGAAAAGAAAATTGTTTGAAGTACAATTCTTCTTCTACAATACACACCGACTGTACCGAGGCTAACGCGGGGTGCTGTAAATACAATTGGTGCGGAAATACGAGTGCAATGGCGGACATGTGTTTGTAACAATTTGCGCCTGCTTTTGGTTGCGCCATAATTATGTGTTTACTAAATGATGGTGCTTACCAAGAAGTTATCAGGGAGCTGTATCGAGCGATTTTTTCAGCAGGTCACGCATGTAGGCCTGGCCCTTCGCCCGGGCGAAAGCAATATTGTTTGCCGGAATTTTTTTGGTGTCGGGGTGGCTGTCAATGGCACGGCTTACACTTTCTTCACGCAAAATATGCAGCATGGGGTAGGGCGAGCGGTTGGTGTAATTAGCCGCATCGTTTTCTTTACTGCCGGCAAATAAATATTTTGGATGAAATGAAGCAATTTGATAAACCCCTTCGTAACCTTGTTTTTTTAGAAGTTGTTCGGCCACCGTCACCAGGTTTAAATAATCGTTGAAAGAAACAAAACCAACCGCAAGAATAAGGATTGCCGTTTCAACCGATTGATCATTATCCATTGCCTGGAAAGTAGTTAACAACTTTTCTAAAACCTGTTGCGGCTTTTCATCGGTCAACACTTCGTAATAAATAGAATTTCTTTTTACCTCCCGTGCAGCAAACGGACAAAAATTGCAACCCACCACAACAGCGTTGATCCAGTTTTTTGTTTGGCTGATGATGGAGTTGGTATTCATTGCAAATATTGTCTGCAATTTATTCAATTGAAAGGTTCATAGTGAAACACAAATCTTACTGGCCCCCGTCAAAAAAATTGCCGCAGATGCACAGATTTACTTCAGTGAAATTGAAATCATTGAACAAAACAATCTGCGCATCTTGGGCAAAGAAAAATTACAATGTAGCGGTATTTAGTTGTGTGTGTTTTGCACAAATCTTACTGCCCTCCCCGTCAACAATTGCGCAGATGCGCAGATTTGCTTCAGTGAAATTGAAATCATTCAATAAAATAATCAGCGCATCTGTGGCAAAGAAAAAATTGCAATGTAGCCGTATTTAGTTGTGTGTGTTTTGCACAAATCTTATCGCCCTCGTCAAAAAAATTGCCGCAGATGCGCAGATTTGCTTCAGTGAAATTAAAATCATTCAACAGAATAATCTGCGCATCTGTGGCAAAGAAAAATTAAGCAGGAACTTTTCTTGCTTTCTCTCTCTCCCAAAAACGGTGCTGTTTTATAGCCAGCAAAAATTGTTTGCCCACCGTAGCAGCATCGCCAATCACTATACCTTCCATCACAACAGTTTCATCACTATTATCAGCAGGCAATTTTTTTGCAAAATAGGTTGCTTCTAAAACCTGCATTGCGTTTGCTGATGCTGCAATGGGTTTGCAATGTTTAAATGCTTCGTTTAAAAAATGAATGGCATCAGGTTCTGCTTCCAACGCGGCAACGCTGTTGGTACCACCCGGTACATACACGGCATCGTACAAAACCGAGGCTACCGAAATCAGTGTTTTATCAACCGGAATCGCGTTGTCATTTGCCGAAGTTAATTCGGCCCGAGGCGCAATTATTTCTACTATTACCCCCTCGGCCATCAATGCATTTTTTACCGTTGCCAAGTCATTATCATCTACACCATCGGCTACTAAAAACGCAACTTTGCGGCCTTTTGGATTGGCTTTGTACTGCGCCATACTTAACGCCTCCGATTTTTGTAAACCGGCTTTTGTTTTGATTGGCTGAAACTCTTTTGCATCACCATCGGCCGGTATTGCATGGTTAATTATGGCCGGTGTTGGCGGCACCTGCAAACCCAAAGTATAAGCCACCTGGTGTGCCAAATCTTTATCCACCTGGCTCAACACCATCAACTGGCGTTTGCGTATTTCAATACTTTCTACTTTCGAAAGTTCAAACCGAAAGGCATCAATGATGTGTTGTTTCTCGGGCTCGCTCTGGCTGTTGTAAAACAAAGTTGCCTGGCTAAAATGATCGAAAAAACTTTTGCTTCTTGCTCTTACTTTTCTTGCATCAATTCTTTCCGTAAAGCTGTTAAATCCGCCATCCATTTTACCGGCCTGAAAAGGGCAGCCGCCGCTGATTGTATTTACACCATAACTGGTTTTTCCTTTGTTAATGGTCATACGGTGAATACCATCACGCTGGTTATTATGAACCGGCGCAACGGGGCGGTTGATAGGAATTTCGTGAAAGTTTGGTCCACCCAAACGAGAGAGTTGTGTATCGGTGTAAGAAAATAATCTGCCCTGCAAAAGCGGGTCGTTCGAAAAGTCTATGCCCGGTACAATATGGCCGGGGTGAAACGCCACCTGCTCTGTTTCAGCAAAAAAATTATCGGGGTTGCGGTTGAGTGTCATTTTACCAATGCGTTGCACGGGCACCAACTCCTCGGGTATTAATTTAGTAGGATCGAGCAAATCAAATTCATACTTGTGTTCATCGGCTTCGGGTACAATTTGAATACCTAATTCCCACTCGGGAAAATTGCCTGCCTCTATAGCATCCCATAAATCGCGGCGGTGAAAATCAGGGTCCTTACCCGAAATATTATTGGCTTCGTCCCAGCTAACAGCATGCACACCCAACAAAGGTTTCCAATGCCATTTTACAAAATGCGATTCGCCCTTTTCATTAATCAATCGAAAAGTATGCACGCCAAAACCTTCCATCATACGCAGGCTGCGGGGCAAACCCCTGTCGCTTAACGCCCAAAGCACCATGTGTGTGGCTTCGGTGTTGAGTGTTACAAAATCAAAAAAAGTATCGTGAGCCGATGCGGCCTGAGGCATTTCGTTATGCGGCTCGGGTTTTACCGAGTGTACAAAATCGGGGAACTTAACGGCATCCTGGATAAAAAATACGGGGATGTTATTACCTACCAAATCGAAGTTGCCTTCTTCGGTATAAAATTTTACGGAGAAGCCACGGGCATCTCTCGCTAAATCTGACGACCCTCTTGAACCCGCAACAGTTGAGAAACGAACGAACACAGGTGTTTCGATTTGCGCATCATTTAAAAAGCCGGCTTTGGTGTATTGTGGAATGGGTTTGTGCAATTTAAAAACACCGTGTGCACCCGATCCTCTTGCATGTACAATGCGTTCGGGTATACGTTCATGATCGAAGTGGGTCATCTTTTCACGAAACAAAAAATCTTCGAGTAGCGTAGGCCCGCGGTCGCCGGCCTTTAAAGAATTTTGATCGTCCTGGATGCGGAGGCCATGGTTAGTGGTAAGAAACTGGCCTTCATCGGTAACGGTGTTGGTGGCGAGGTCGGCAATTTTGGTGCTGGTGGTTTGTTCTTCTGTTATTTTTTTGTCAGTGGGTTTAGCAGCTGATTTTTTGGGGGGCTGTTTCATAATTATGTTGTTTCCGCCATCTGCTTAAAAATTATGCCGCCCCTTTGTGACCCATTTGTATCGCCGGTTTTTTACTTGTCCAACTATTAAATACCGTCAGGTTTTATTTTTTGGGGGAAGGAATTCGCTTCTGTATTTTGGCAGGCGATTATGAACAACGAACTGATTGAGGGCATTGATTACTTTTTAAATAAAAACGGGTTGCTGGTTTTTACTGAAAAGTATTTGTTAGCCCGTGGGTATTGCTGCGGAAATGGCTGTGTGCATTGTCCTTACAATTACGAAGCAGTGGCGGAGCCAAAAAAATCGGTTTTGCTGAAGCAGAAAAAAGATCAGGATTGACAACCAGTGCGGAGGTAAGGAAACTGAGTAGCTATTGGTGTAGCGTTACACCCCGGAGGTTTGGATGCTCCTCTTCCAACACCTCGGAGGTTTTGAAAACCTCCGAACTGTGGTTGGACGCCGCCGGCTGCAGAAGCAGATTGCATGGAACAAAACTGAAAGAAGAAACATCTTCACCACTGTTTTTACTCTACTAAAAAAAATAAAAATGCCACCAAAACAATCAACTGAAAAATTGAAATCAATCCGTCCATCGGGCAGGGCCGATGAAAGTTTTTTTGAAATGGTGTTTGATGTGGCAAGGCAAATACCAAAAGGAAGAGTGACTACCTACGGCGCCATTGCTGCGGCACTGGGTGCAAAATCATCGGCGCGGCTGGTGGGCTGGGCAATGAACATGGCACACAGCGTTAAACCAAAAGTACCGGCTCAGCGGGTAGTAAACCGGCAGGGTTTACTTACGGGTAAATTTCATTTTGCCACGCAAACACAAATGCAGGAGCTGCTGGAAAAAGAAGGAACAAAAGTGGTTGATGATAAGGTGGTTGATTTTGCAAAAAAGTTTTGGGATCCGGGTACGGAGCTTGGGCTGCAGTAAGAACACGGATTTTTTTCGCTTCCCAGAAAAAATTTAGATCGGTGAGGCAATCCGCTCTCCTGCGAAGCAGGAGAAATCCATGTTTCTCCGATTTTAAGGCTGACTGCTGATTGAGAAAACAAATTGAATAAGGAAGAAATCCTTTAAATCCATCCAATCCGTGTCATCCGTGTTCCAATGGTACCAGTGTCCAGACGAGAGGATTTTATCAAGATAGACTCTCCGAGGAAGGGACGCAAGTTTTTAATTCGCAGGAAGAGGAACAAGTCGATGCAACATTTCTAATTCCCCCTCGCCGTATCCTTCTTCTTTTTAAACAATCCCCCGAAAGTATTTTTAATCGTAGCGGATGCTTTTTCTTTTGTGCCTTGTAAAGAATTTGTTTTGCCCGATGTGTCTTTTGTTCCGGTCAATTGTTTTACCAGTTCGTTTTTCGCATCGGCAACCACTTGTTTTTTTGCAACTGTAAAACTGTCTTTAATTGTTTGCTTGGCACTATCAGTTTTTTGTTGCACAAACGCCGCTGCCTGTTGTTTCATTTGTTTTGCGGCATCACCTGCAGCTTGTTTTAAATCGGTTGTTATTGTTGGATTGCTGATGCTCCCACCCATTTTTACATTGAGGTCAACCATGTCGGAAACGGTGACAGGTATGCCTTTGCTGTTTGCCTGCGTTGTGAGATTGTTGATTAAAGCGTTGCCACTTGCTCCTAAATATTTTCGCGGCAGTTTCATTCCAATAATGTAGTCCATGCTTTGGTCGAAGCCATGCATACCACCAACCTGCAATTCAATTTCTTTTACTTTTAAATTAAAAGGCTTTACCAGCACTTTACCATTGGCAAATTCAAAATGGCTTTTTATATCCTTCAAGCTTACTTCGGTCAGCTCTTTTACATTTAATACACCAGCTAATTTTTCCAATGGTTGAAATTTAGCCAGCACTCCCTGTATCAACAATAAATTTCCATTGCCGGTAAGAGATGTAAGATCGGGCATCATATCGCCATTCAATTTTCCAATCATGCTGAACTGCGAACTTATTTTTCCCGACAAAAACTTGCCGGCCGGCATTAATTTTTGCACGGTATTAAAAGCATAAAATGCCTTCTGCACATCCACATCTTTCACGGTGTAGTTCAAACTTATTGCGGGTTTTTGTTTATCGGCTTTTGTGCTGTAAGCCCCATTAAAAGTTATGTTGCCATCCAGTGCATTGGTAAAAACATTTTGCAGTGTCACCGTTTCATCTTTTACCAACAATGTGCCTTTTGCATTTCTGTAATCCACTTTATCGTAGTGCACTTCATCGGCTTTGGCGTTGATGGTAATATTCATGTTAGGCGGAACTGCAACTGCTGTGGTGGTGGACTTGCCCGTGTTAGTTACGGTGTCAGTTGTCAGCCAGTTGTTCAAATTAATTTTATTAGCCGCTACACTAAGGTTGCCCTGCAAGCTTTCTTTATTCAAAGCATAGCCAACTACATTTTGCAATACACCGTTGGCGGTAAAATTTGTGTTTTGAAAACTACCACTGAAATTATTGAGCTGCACGGTTTGTGGATTGAATTGCAGTGCTGCATTTTGCACCTGTACACCTTCGGGGTAGGACTTTGATTTATAATTTACATTGGCAAAATTGACATTGCCTGCCAGGCCAATATTTTCGTACCGGCCGTTGTCAATATCTGCTTTGCTGCCATTAAAATTCATGTCGGCATCAAGTATTCCGCTAACAACGGTTCCCTGCTCCAGTGCAATAAATTGTTTGATATCACCCAATGATAATGTTCCTTTTGCAGCACCGCTAAACAATATTTCGGAAATTGGTTTGCTGATCATCAAATTAAAATCAATTGGGTTGTTACCAATTTGCAGGTGGGCGGAGGAAACATTGATGGTGGTTGCATCAGCAACGCCACCCTGGTTTGTAATGGCAATTTTTGCGCTGCCATTTTTAACAGGCTGCGGCAATTGTGGTGATGTAAAATTAAGGTTGCTTAGTTCCATTAATCCACCTGCCGAAAAAAGGCCGCCCCCATTTTGCACACCCGCTAACTCACCTTTTGCAAAAGCATCTGCATCCAATAACCCCGAAATTTTTGTACCAGCATCAAGCTTTACAAATTTTCCGATCTCCGATAAATTCAACTTGCCTTTTACAACCGCGTCAATGTATTTTGTTGTCAACGGGTTTTTAAAAAGAAGTTTGAAGTCGAACGGCTGTGTACCCATTTCCAAATGCACTGTTTGAATATTAATAACCGTGTTATCTAATGCGCCATCTTTATTAGAAAAATTGGCCGCCACCTGTATGTTTTTTACTCGTTGTGGTAAGTCGGGGTATTGAAAAAAGCCGTCTTTAATATTCAAATCAATATTGTACGCGGGTAATTGTGTAGGGCTGTAGGTGCCTTTTACAAATCCTTTAAACGATGCGGCGCCGCCTGTTTTTATTTTATCAAAATCGTTTTTATACACGGCAGGCACCAGCGATAAAAAGTTTTTAAAACTGTTTGATGGTGCATCGAAACTAATGTCCGTTGTGTACGTGCTATCATTATCCAACCGAATAAACCCGTTGGCCAATATATTTAATTCGGCAATTTTTATTGCAGCATTTTTAAAACCGTAAGTGTTTGTTCTATTGTCGATAACAAAATCGGCATCAATATTTGCCTGTGTGTTTGCTAAGTAAGGAATACCGGCGTAGCTAAAACTAGCCACTCCGGTTTTTGTTTTTGTAGCCAATGTAAAAACGTCATTGGTAAAATCACCGCTGCCCTCGTGGTTAATATCAAAAACTTCAGCTTGTATGCCCGCTTCGTCATCTTTATAAAAAACATAGCCGTCTGCAATGGCATATTTTTCCAAACTCATTTTGAAGGATGAAGAGCCACCATCTGCTTGTACGGTATCCGGTTTTGTAATTTCCCAATTGGCTTTGCCCATTTTATTTACCAGCGCATGTATGCGGGGGCTTTGCAAAAACAATCCGTGCACTTTCATGTCGTTGCCACTGATTGCACTCATGATGTTTACCGAAACATCGGCCTGCGCAGCGCTTAATAGAGTATCGTTCGCAAATTCGTCAACACCAATCACCGACAAATTTTGTAATCCAATTGAAAGTTTTGGAAAATGACGGAATAGCGAAATGCTCACGTCTTTAAAATCAACTTTCGCCAGAACGGTATTATTGATTTCGGACTTTACCAATTTGACAATTTTGCCTTTAAATAAAATGGGCAGGAGAAAAGCCAGGGCCAGGAGAACGAGCAATGTAATGCCGGTGTATTTGAGAATTTTTTTCATGGAAATTGGAATGAGTTTCGTGGCGAAAAGTAATATTCTTTATGTGGAGATGCAATGGGTATTTGGCGAAAGAATGAGGGTAGTTATACGAAAGGAGGATGTATACACAACATTCAACTGAACATGCCGCAAATCGCTGTTGCGTACCGTTTTTCACCGTCGCACAAAAGCAAACTTGTAACATCGTTTGCAGTCTCTCTTATACAAAGTCAATGTGCCGGCATACGATGGTTTGATGATAATACCTCTGACTTCGGCAAGCTCACTGACTATTTTGCCTTTTGAGGCACTGTTTGAAATGAAAGTAAATGAGTATTCCCGATTTACATTGTCAAGGGTGAGAAACACTGAGGGGTCAACCTTTGTCACAGTGTTATATCGCCTTTGACATCCGCGGCATTGAAATCTTTAAAGGCTTTTTCTTGGTTCGTCTGCACTTTGATGAATGTTCCTTGGTCGCCCATTTTATCAAATTCAATCAATGTGTCTGCTTTTATTTTATAATCAAAGCGAAACTTGTCTGTGCCAATCCAGATAGCTGAACTGTCCCAATATCCCATTGTTGCTCTCGACTTATAGTACCAGAATCCGTCGCTGGTAGGTTTGCCTAAGTCAGCCTTTCTGTCAAGAAATTGATAATACAGAACGTTTGATGTGTCCCTGATTTCGATCCGAGTGAAACCTGCGTTGTTGTATCGCACCCAAGTACCTCGTAGACCATTATATTTTGTTGTGTTGCCTTTGTGTATAGGGGATGTTTCTTTGTTTTTGTTAGTCGCCGTTTGATTACTGCAGCTACAACAAACAGTTGTCGAAATGAGAAAAATGAAAGGTAGCTTGGTCATGTCTTTTTAAGGTAAGATAAACTTTTGGAGACGTTCAATAAACCGGCATGTAACAGTTATCAGCTTGCTGTCATTATAGGCATTTCATCTTCCTTCTGCATGTCCTTTACTCTTGAGCAAAATAGCGATTATAGTTGAATTTTTATTCGTCGCCCTGTATTCCAGCAAATCGTTCTTGCCGGTCAGTACTCTTTGAAGTGCCGTTCAATATCCCCTAAAATAGTGCTCGTTTATCGCTGCAATGCTTACGTCAGATTATATTTTGGGTTGGTTTTTGCAAATTAGATTTTCAATAGTGATAATATGCAGCCTGTCAAAACTTAAGGTTCAATAGAATAGTTGTAGTTATGAGTACAACCTGAATTGCCAATAACCATGAATTTTTCTTAACTGTCTTTTGAAGCACCAAATCAATTATAAAGCCTACGATGATGACAGGTATTAAATAAACATGCTGATAGCCGTAGTACTCATTCTTTGAAGAATCTGGAAAAGCAAAAAAAACAATTTCGAGTCCAACTAAGAACGCACAGAAGAAATTAAGAGGTGTTAGTCGATACTCCATTGTTTTTATTTACGCTCAACTGAAAGAGTGTAACTTCTGCATTGCAGCCAACGTGCGGATTTCTGCTAATATACGCTACCGATCTACTAACGATTTTTCTAAATCATAGATTAGCCTTAGGATATTCCTCTAAAATAAAATTTAAGACCTTTCATAAACACAACCACTTTTCATTCCGTTGAAAAATTGGTTTGCCTGCTTCCAAGCTGGCTCCTACTAAAATTTGAACACTTACTTTCACGATGTCAAATTTTTTTACCTTCTCATTATTTCATTTATGCTCTCCTGCAATTCTTCTTCACTACACACGCATGTCCTTCATTTAAAACCCGGGCAAGATTTAAAAAAAGAAATTGCCGCTTTTGCACAAAAAAATAAAATAGAAGCAGGATGGATAGTTACTTGTGCAGGTAGCGTTACCAGCTATGCCATTCGTTTTGCAAATAAAGATTCGGTTACAAGCGGCATCGGTCATTTTGAAATTGTAAGCCTTACCGGAACCGTTTCAACAAACGGAATGCATTTACACATCAGCATCAGCGATAGCACCGGTAAAACAATTGGTGGCCACCTGGCCGATGGCAATATTATTTACACTACCGCCGAAATTGTGTTGCAGCAGTCAACTGATTTAAAATTTACCAGGGAGAAAGATGGCAGTACTCATTGGGAGGAATTGCAGATTGAAAAAATCAGGTAAGGCAGACCACTCATTTTTTGCAACGGGCCCCGAGGCTTCGGGAACTAAGGCGCAGAAGTTCATGCAGTTGGTTTGTTGGAAGGAGCGCCAAAACAGTGCAAAACATCGTGCAATTCGCCAGGCCTAATTCTCACAACCCCGAAGGGGTGGCATTACTATAACAAGCAAAAGATAACCGGTTCAAAACCCCGAAGGGGTGACACCCATAAATGTTTGGAACAACAAAAATATTGCTGGCGAACCTATGCCACCCCTTCAGGGTTTAATCATCTCCATTTAATCATCTCTACATTAATCGCAACCCTTCGGGTTTAACTCAGCGTCTTAAAATAGGGATGAAGCAATTTGTGTAATGCGTGTCCCGAAGTTTCGGAATGAATTTGTATTACCCGTGTACGCCACTTCGTGTAACCCCTCAATAAAACCGGCTGATCATCAAATACACAACCGGCCCGGTGACGGCTACAAAAAACCACATGGGCCAGGTAATTTTTGCAATTTTTCGGTGCCTTGCATTTTCGCCTATCAATGCCCGGTAGGCGGTAAATAAAATAAAGGGAAGTGAGATGCCGGCCAGTAAAATATGTGCTCCCAGCAAAACAAAATATAAGTAGCGCATATTGCCGGCTGCGGCTTTTTCCACGGTATCAACAACGCCGTTTTTATCAGCATCGCCATACCAGGTGCTGCCGGCAAATAAATGATGCAAAATATAGGAGATTAAAAAAATTACAGAAAGCAATATGGCAGTCAGCATAATGTTTCTGTGCGTGGTATAATTACCCGCTTTTGCCGCAAGCAAACCTGCTACTAACAACACGGCCACTATTGAATTAATAACCGCATTAGCCGATGCAAAAACATGCGGGTTAAATCCCAGATCAACATTCAGCGTTACTCTTTCTAAAATAGTAACAGCCGCAAAAACAATGACTGAAAAAGTAATGATGATGATTGCCGCCCTTCGATCGTTCTTTTTTAGGGTAAGGTTCATTTGCTTTTATTTTCTTTTTTCAAAAATGTAAACAACAACAGCAGGCCCAGTGCTGCTAAAAGAAAAACAATACCAATCAATTCCAGTTTACCGGAGAAAAAAGATTTTTTGTTTTTGTCTTTTTCCAGGGCCAGCAGAATAATGTCTTCGGATAAACGCGACAAAGCATTTGTATCAAGCCCGTGGTAGTAGCCGCGAATGTTGCGGTACTTATCAATGAGTACAAAAAAATCGGTGTGCAAAAAATTAGAATCAACGGGGCCACCATCCTGCGCCAGCAACTTCATGTGGTTGATGGAGAGGTCGTAAATTTCGCTGCGCTTGCCGGTGAGCAACCACCAGTTTTGCGGGTTGATTTGGAAACGGTCGGCCCATTTTTTTAGCTGCGCAACTGAATCTCTTTCGGGGTCGATGCTTATGGAAACAAACTGAATAAAATTGGCTTCTCTTGCTCCTACCTTTTCATGGCTTTTAATACCACGCTGCAGCTCTTTCATGTTCAGCGTCATACCCGGGCAAATGGTTGGGCAGTGTGTAAAAAAGAAATCAGCTACAATAATTTTTCCGTCCAGGTCTTTAAACGAAACAGCCTTGCCCGACTGGTTGGTAAAACCAACATCGGGTATCGTATGCCAAACTGTGTCGCTGTATTCCTTACCATTTTTTGTTTGGGTAATAATAGAATCGGGGCCGTAGTGGCGGGGCATGGTGACGGCGTTTTTTGTAGCGCCTTTTAAAATAAAATAACCGGCGATGGGCAGGAGCACTGCTAGTAATATGCCGAGTAAAGCTTTTTGATTCATAAGAGTTTATTACACGAATTTTCGCACGAATTCCACGAATTGAAAAACATGGGAGAACAGGAATTGGTAGCCACGAATTACACCAACAACAGCCAGGGACAATAATAGGTTCAACGCATGATTTTCAAAACCGGATAACTGTTTTTTCCATCTGTTGCAATTTGTGTTGTTCGCCAATAACCCGCTCAGAATTCGGGTAACTGGCGTTTATTAATTCGTACTCGTGCCGGCAATCAATTCGTGTAATTCGCATTCCTTGATTCGTGTTTTTTTAAACCCAATTCGTGTAATTGCTTAAAAAAAAACCATCGCCGCAAATGTATGCCGGCAATGGTTTGTAAAATTATTTATAACCAGGTGTTAACCCCCAAAACCGTTTGTAGTTGTATCGGCTTTCTCTTGATGTTTCGGCCGTTCCATTGTTTTTTCTTTTTTGTACAGATCGTAAGTATTGCGGTTGTTGCGAAACGAATTACCATCCCACAAAAACGCGGCAATAAACCAAACAAAAAGCAGCAGCGGCACTACAATGGTCATAATCATATTGCGTATTTCATCGCCCAAATGCATAAACACACTAACAATGTAGTAGGCCTTTGCCAGGGTAAGAATGACAATCACCCCTTTGATAAAAAGGTTGATAAAGCCCGGAAGTTCGGTTGCGTACATGAGCAAGCCTAACCCTAATTCGATAATGGTAATTACAGAAAGCAGTATGGTTGTTCGTTTTACTCTTCGCTTAAACTCAACGTCGTCAACATGATGATGAAACGTTACCTCTGATGTTGTATCGTGCTGCATAATTCTTCAAAAATTTAAATTAGATAGAAACAAAGGAATACAAATACCCAAACCAGGTCAACAAAGTGCCAGTACAAACCACACTTCTCAATCATCAGGTAATGGCCACGGTTGGCAAACACATCTTTCTGCGTCATTATCAGCATTACAATATTGATGATTACACCGCTAAAAACGTGAAAGCCATGAAAGCCGGTGATGCCGTAAAAAAATCCGCCAAATGCAACGGGGCCTGTTTCCCGCACATGCATTTCAGCTACGTTTATCATGCCGCGTAACTGCGTATCTGTCATAGCAGCTAATTGCGCATGGCCTACATCGTGGTGTTCAATTGCCGCCAGTTTTACCAGGCCTTCGTGTGGGGTATTTTGCAAGGCTTGCATTGCCAGGTTTAAGTCTACGCTCTGCCCCCAAGGATTTACTCTTGTTGTTTGCGGAATTACATCTAACTGGTTTCCTACCAACACAGCATGTTCGCCGGTGAGCATGTGCGTCCACTCCCACGCCTGGCAACCCAAAAATGCAAGACCGCCAATAATTGTCCAGAACAACCATTTTACCACACCTTTTTTATCCTGGTTATGCCCGGCATGTACTGCCAGTACCATAGTAACCGATGAAATGATGAGGATAAAAGTCATAACACTCACAAAAGCCAGCGGCAGGTTTGCGTGGCCTGCACCGGGAAATGCGTTGAACACAACGTTGGGGTCGGGCCAGAAGTTTTGCGAAAAACGAATGGTGCCATAGGAAATAAGGAAGGCGCCGAACGTGAATGCGTCACTCATTAAAAAGTACCACATCATTAGTTTGCCATACTCCAGGTTGAAAGGACTTTTACCCCCGTTCCACCAATTTGCTTTTGTTACCGCAGCCGTCGCCATAATTATGATTATAATTTTTTTGTTTGGGGTTTGGCGTTCTTCATCCGCCATAAACCGCACTTATTTTTATTTTTTTAGCTTATTATTCCCTGCTTATTCTTTACAAGTTCAACATTCTTTCCTATCCCCCACTTCAAAACTCATAAATCCCCGTCCGTACCGGCACGGGCGGACTTGTTCTTCAGTTCAACTTTCTTTCCTATCCTATCCAAAGAAAGAAGATCAATAGATACAACCACAATACATCTACAAAATGCCAGTAGGTACTCATTACCCCCGCGGCGGTTGTATTGTAGCTTCTTGTTTTACCAAAATATTGTTTCCACAACATTACCGAGAGGGCCACAATACCGCCCAACACGTGAATGGCGTGCAGGCCGAAAATTATGTACAAAAACTGACCCTCGCCCGACCCCTCTAACCGGACACCGTGTTGCCACAGCCAGTTAAAACCAATTACCTGCAACACCACAAATGCCAACCCAAATACCAGCGTAAGCAAAAGCAAACTACGGTACTGGCCCATTGCTTTTTGGGTTATGGCCCGCAAAGCCGCCTGCATAGAAACACTGCTTGCTAACAGCACTGCTGTCGAAATCCAAAAAACCGTTGGCGTGATTACCTCTTGCCAACCCGCTTGTCCGCTCTTTACTAAAAATGCCGAAGTAAGCCCGGCAAACATCATAATCATGCTTGCAATGGCCACCCACATAGCAAATTTGTGCGGATGAATTTTATTTTCCTGCTGTGTACTCACAATGTTCATAACTTATCAAATCACAAATAAAAAATTCCAAATTCCATTTCAACGGTCCAGTCAGTCGATCAAATCACAAATAAAAAATTACAAATTCCATTTCAAGGCTGCAACCATACAATCAATTCACAAATCCAAAATTCCAAAGTCCAGCTGAGGCTTCAACTAAACCTTTTTGCCATTTTCTGCATCGTTTTTCTTTTCATTCTCAAGAATTTTAGTCAGGATACTCGAGAATATTTTTTTCAACTGGCTTGCTTCATCAATTAAATATGCCCTTTCTTTATTCAGTTCTTCCACTCCAAAAGTTTCAACCAGCCCTAAAAAATGCATTGACTCTTTTGATTCCTTTTTACAAACCTTTATTCTGTATTTTAAATCGCCTTTTCCTACATTCTCATTTGCCTCTATATAGTTGGCTCCAGCCGAACCGCTTGCTCTAACCAACTGTTTTATATCTTCAAAATTGCCAGCATCCATCTTCAGCTGCCTGCAAAATTTTCTAACTCCTTTCGCAAACTCATGACATCTTGCTTCTAACGGATGCTCAAACATTCAAATTTGCTTTTTAAGAAGACTGCAAATATTCTTGCCAAATATGAATTCCATCACAGTCTTCTCCCGTGGAATTTGGAATTTTTTATTTGGAATTTCTTACGGCTACAACTTATCCCACAACAATGCCAACAAAACAACTGGCAAGTAAATGTAGCTGCTGAACATTACCCGCCTGGCCGATGCTACATCCATGTTTACGTACAACCTAACACACTGCACAATTAAAAACAGATTTGCAATCATTACCACTACCAGCCCTTTACCGCCCGACAATTCAATTACGTAAGGCAGAACACAAACCGGTATCAGCAACAGCGAATAAATTACCGTTTGCAGAGCCGTAAATTTTGTTGGCCCCTTGTCGGATGGCAATAATTTAAAACCAGCACCCGTGTAATCTTTATGCGCAATCCAGGCTATGGCCCAAAAATGCGGGAACTGCCATAAAAATTGAATGCCAAACAAAACCCAGCCGCCATAATCCTTCCAGCCGTGGCCGTTTTCAAAGATCGCATCGTTACCGGCGGCCCAACCA
The DNA here is from genome assembly GCA_031425835.1 of Chitinophagales bacterium. Taxonomy (GTDB): domain Bacteria; phylum Bacteroidota; class Bacteroidia; order Chitinophagales; family Chitinophagaceae; genus Flavisolibacter. Next base: position 22,442 of record JANPKD010000013.1, on the reverse strand, counting down.
ATAAGGCAGGGCAATGCACCGGGAAAAGCACCAATCAATACTGCAATGGCACTTACTTTTTTTAACGGCGTGTAAACAAAAGCATACAAAAACAAACTAAACGCCGCAAGGCCTGCACTCAACGGATTAAAAAAATAACCCAGTATAAAAACACCAGCAACGCCTGTAACTATTGCAAAAATCCATGCCTCACTTGCCTGCATACGCCCCGATGCTACGGGCCGGTTTGCCGTCCGTTTCATCATTGCATCGGTATCTTTTTCCACTGCCTGGTTAATAGCGTTTGCACTGCCTGTTACTAAAAAGCCGCCAATAAATAAAAGAACAATCATCAACAGGTTGTATTCAATAATACCGGGTGCAAGCAAGTAACTGATAACACTTGAAAAAACAACCATGATGTTGAGCGATGGTTTTGTAAGCTGCATGTAATCTTTCAGCTTACTGTGTTTTTCCAGTTTTACCGTGCCCGAATGCTCCATTGATGTGCAATTATTTAAAGTGCCTGCAACACCTTTATTTCAAAAAACTTTTTTCCAATTTTAATCAAACTTCAAAGAAATCAAACTCACCGCCTTCACTTCTTCTCTCCGCAAAAAAACCTAACCCCCTCCAGGGCAATGTTATTTAGTTAAGGAGGCTTCTATTCCCCGGCTCTTTAGAGCCCGGGATAAAAGCACAAAAAACAGGACAGGGCTTTAGCCCAATATGTTTTGTTCATTGGGCTAAAGCCCACGAAAAGAGTATTGCATCTATCTATCCCCGCCATGAATGGCGGCAATTAAAAAATTTCGGCAACAACATTCTTTATCCGCAAATAGAAAAGAACTAATTTTTTAAACTCCAACTTGCATTTTGATCTGTCGCTTCTGAGCTTTCACTACTCATCATAAGTACCGCCTTCGCTAATTTATCCGCCATAGTTTTAACGACGGCGGAAGCTTCGTTGGGCAAGCACACCTTACCATTCACTAACTATGCCCTTCCTTCTCATCCTTACCCAACGGTTCGGTTTGCGGTATAAAATCTCTACCATCTTTTGCATAGTCATAAGGCCAGCGGTGTACTTCGGGTATATCGCCAGGCCAGTTACCATGCCCGGGCCTTATGGGTGTTGTCCACTCAAGTGTATTGGCGTTCCATGGGTTTTGTGTTCTTAATTTTCTACCCTTAAAAATGGAATAGAAAAAGTTGAACACGAACATGAGGTTAACTGCAAACACAATTATGGAAACGATGGTGATCATTTTATTGAGGCTGTCGAACTTATTGAAGGAAGTCCACAGAGTAAAATCGAGATACCGGCGCGGCACACCCGCCATACCCATATAGTGCATGGGCCAGAAAATTAGATACGCACCGGCAAGGGTTACCCAAAAATGGATATAGCCCAAAGTGTTGTTGAGGAAGCGGCCAAACATTTTTGGAAACCAGTGGTACACACCGGCAAACATGCCAAAGAACGCCGACACACCCATTACTATATGAAAGTGCGCCACTACAAAGTAGGTATCGTGAATGTGAAGGTCAATGGTAGAATTGCCGAGCCAGATGCCGGTCAATCCACCAGAAATAAATAAGCTTACAAAGCCAATTGCAAAAAGCATTGCCGGAGTAAAGCGAATGTTGCCCCGCCATATTGTAGTAATCCAGTTAAATACTTTAATGGCCGAAGGAATGGCTATGAGCAAGGTGAGCAAAACAAACACTGATCCAAGGAAAGGATTAAGCCCCGTGACGAACATGTGGTGGGCCCAAACCAAAAAGGCAAGAATGGCTATGGCAAATAAAGAACCAACCATTGCCATGTAACCAAAAACCGGTTTGCGTGAGTTAACGCTTAATATCTCGGATACCATACCCATTGCCGGCAGGATAATGATGTATACTTCGGGGTGACCAAGGAACCAGAATAGGTGTTGGTATAAAATGGCGCTGCCACCTTCGTTTGGCAAAATTTGCCCTGCCACATAAATATCGCTCAGGTAAAAACTTGTGCCCAGGTGACGATCGAACAACAAAAGAATAAAACCTGATAACAGCACAGGGAAAGAGAGTACACCCAGAATGGCGGTGAAAAACAGACCCCAGATAGTTAATGGCAACCTCGTCATGGTCATACCTTTTGTACGCATGTTGAGGATGGTGGCTATGTAATTTAAACCACCAAGTAACGATGATACAACGAACAAGGCCATACTTACTAACCATAAATCCATTCCCACCTTCGACCCTGACTGTGCATCCTTTAAAGCACTTAGTGGGGCGTAGGAAGTCCACCCACCACTCGCCGGCCCGGTCTCAACAAACAGCGAGGACATCATTACAATGCTGGCCATAAAAAAGAACCAGTACGAAAGCATGTTTAGAAACGGAGAAGCCATGTCTCTTGCGCCTACCTGGAAAGGAATTAAAAGATTGGCAAAAGTTCCACTAAGGCCCGCCGTTAGTACAAAAAACACGAGTATGGTTCCGTGCATCGTAATGAGGGCATAATAAAATTCAGGATCAATCTTTCCGCCCCTTGCCCATTTTCCAAAAAAGGTTTCTAGTATAGGAAAGGTTTGATCGGGGAAGCCTAATTGCAAACGAAACAGCACTGAAAAACCTGCACCAATGATGGCCCAGATAATTCCTGTGATCAAAAATTGTTTTGCAATGGTTTTGTGATCCTGGCTAAAAATATATTTAGAGATAAAACTTTCCTGATGGTGATGATGACCATTACCATCGTGGCTGTGTACCTCGTGGGTACCGGCCGCGCCTTCATGTACGTGTATTGTCTGGTCGTTGTTCATAAAAGTATATTTAACCGTTTGGCTTAATTAGTTTGTTTTACCTGGATAACACTTACCGATGTTGAATCGGTTGCCACAGCTGCCGGTGCTTTTGTTGCAGGATTGGCAACGGTATATTGCGGTGGTTTGCTAGCGAGCCAGGCATCGTACTCGGCCTGTGTTTCCACTACCAGCAAACCCCTCATTCCATAGTGGCCCTTGCCACACATCTGGTCGCACGAAATTTCGAAATTAAAATCGTTGCCATACTTTTCTTTCATTTGCCTGGTGGTGAATTTTGGCGTAAACCACATGGTGGTGGGCATACCCGGCACCGCATCCATTTTTAATCTAAAATGGGCAAGTCCCACATCATGTATTACATCCTTGGCATGAATAATCAACTTCAATGGTCGTCCTACTACAGCATGCATTTCCTGCGTAGCGTAAATATCATCACGGTTATCGGGGTCGCTCCAAATTTGTCCTAATGGATTACCGGCCCCCTCTTTTATTTCTTTAAAATATTTTCTACCCAATTTCCCGTCTTTGCCGGGGTAACGAAACTCCCACTTAAACTGGCTTCCGGTTACTTCAACTACCTGTGCATTCTTGGGTGCATCGCCGGTAATTTCATACCAATAGTATAAACCAAACCCAACCAACACGGTGAGTACAATCGCCGGGATCACCGTCCAAATAACTTCAAGGCGATTATCATGCGGAAAGAAATATGCTTTGCGTTCTTTTTTTTCCTGGTATTTAAATGCAAACCAAAAAAGGAGGATATGGGTGGCTACAAACACGATACCCGTAATCCATAGGGTCATCCAAATCATTCTGTCAATCTTCTCTCCGTGCTCCGAGGCTGGCTCCTGTAGAATTTTGCCGGCAAGCCGCTCATTACAATACCATACGCCAAAGAGGCCCACTATTAAAAATGCAAGCAAGAGAAAGGCATTGATGCGATTTGAATCCTGCCGGGTTTTCTCTTCACCTTTTAAAATGGCAACATATTCACTGGCTTTGGCAATTTGAAACACCACCAGAAAGCCCAACAGAAACGCTACTAAAATCCAGATACTTGACATATTCTACAACAGTTTGAGTTAAACCACCAGGGTTCGTTTTAAACCCCGGAGGTTTGCGAAACCTCCGGGGTTTTTATAAAAATCATGTGTGATGAATAATACTCTCTTTCAAAAAAGGATGATTTTTTGCAATCAGCGGGTGCTTTGCCAAAGCCCTTACGGTTACAAACATTATCAATCCAACAAAGCCCAAGGCAATTCCAAAATCAACCAACATAAATGGCACTTTTGCGGTGGAAATGGCAGGCATAACCATTTGGTAAAAATCAAGCCAGTGTCCAAACAAAATGAGTGTTGCCATTAGTGTTATTGTTCCATAATTTCTTTTGGCGCTGCGCTTCATTAATAATAGAAGCGGTGCCAGGAAATTAATAATCAGGTTCAGAAAAAATATGCCTCTGTATGCGCCCTGCAAACGGGGTTTGAAGTAGATGGTTTCTTCCGGAATATTGGCGTACCAGATAAGCATAAACTGCGAAAACCAAAGGTAGGTCCAGAACACGGAGAAGGCGAACATAAATTTTCCCAAATCGTGCAGGTGTTCTTTAGTGGTTAACTCTAAATAACCGTTGTTTTTTAGGAACACTACAAACAAAGTAATGAGTGCCACGCCAGCTACGAAGGAAGAAGCAAAAGTGTACCAGCTATACATGGTGGAGTACCAATGCGCATCAATACTCATCAACCAAAACCAGGGTGTGGTTGACATTACGGTTAGGCCAAATAACGCGGCATAAGCAGCAGCCCATACGGTATTGTTCCAAATGTATTTTTTGCCTTCTTCGAGGGTTGGCTTACGATCGTCAATTTTGCGGGAAAGCTGACGCATTTTGCGACCCAGCAGTATCCATCCACCAATACTAAAAATGCTCCAGGCCGTAAAAAATCCTTTATTCAAAAACCCCGATTTGCCTAATAAAATGGGATCGTGTTTTACATGCTCTGTATCAGTCCAATGGTAAATAGCATGGTCGCCGCCAAACACCACTGCCATTAAAATAAGAAAGGTAATAATGCCAATTACAGGTACGCAGGCCGATACCGCCTCACTTACCCGGCGAAACGACATTTGCCAGCCGCCCCAGGTTAAAGTGGTGGCCACAATAAAAAACATAGCGGCGTTTGTTACCAGCAAAAAATAAACACTGTTCTGCAACAGCGAAGCCCAGAACCTTGCCCGGTCGGCTTCATGCTCAGCACCAGTTTTTGCGCCATGGGTAAAAAATAAAATTACAATACTCAACAGCCCTACCAGCATAAGCACCAGCGACAGCGTGTTGTATTTTTTGGGAATTACATATTGTTCTCTCAGTGTCATCTCAAATTATTTAAATCAATTGCCCGCTGGCTTTTTTGAAGTTGTTTGTTGGTTTACGGGTACTGGCGTTGTTACTAAAGGGTTGGCGTTACTTGCCGAATCGGGTGCGGCCAAACTGGTACTATCGCCTTTTGCTTTTGCGCCACCGCCTTGTTTTGCCCTGATGTACTTTATTACAGCCCAGCGTTGCTCGGGGCGCAGTTGCCCCGCATAACTCCCCATAGAGCCTTTGCCAAAACTAATTATATGAAAATAGTAACCGTCGGTCATTGCTTTGGTATCGGGGGCATTCAAAGCTTTTGGCGCGGCGGCGTAAGGGCCATTGCCATTATTATACAGCGGTCCGTTACCATCTAACTTATCGCCATGGCAAATTCCACAGTTCACTAAATATAGTCGCTCACCTTCTTTTAAAGATGCCGGTGTAGCTGCCACTGTGTCGAGCGGGTTGCGTAAAGTGGCTGCAGCAATAAGCCCTGCAGTATCGTTGGTTAAATAATAAGAGCCAACATCGCCCCGCGCAACTGTGCCTGGCACGGGCAGGCCGTTATACCGGATGCCTCTTTTTGTAAGCGAATCTCTTTCTCCTTCCACATTATTATAGCCGTAAGCTTCGTAGGCCCGTGCATAGTACATATCGGGCATATAGCTTTCGCCGGTATCGTTGCCACTTGCACCGCCACAGCCTATAAAGCCGGTTGTAAGGGCTAAACATCCTGCGGCAATTACCAATTTTTTCATCCTGTGATTATTATTTTTAAAAAAGACAGCTTCCCCAAACCTCACCTTCCTATCCCTTCCTTTGGAGAGGATAGGAATATTTTTTTATAGTCATCTATACAACAACTTCGGGTGTGGCTTTGTATAACTGTTCCTGTTTGTCGTACCGGCCAAGCCACCAGCCTGTTTCTTTCATTTGCGTATTTACTTCTATTGCGCCAATGTTTTGCAGAAAGAGTTTTACTTCTTCTTCGTTCGTTTTTTCGGTGCACTCAATTGCCATTACAAAAAGATCGTCGGTAGCACGTGGATGGAAATGATCCTTTTTTACAAACGGTGCCATTTGGCAGAGGTAACAAAAGGTAAGTACCATGCCTACCGAAGCAAATAAAACCGTTAGCTCAAACATGATGGGTATCCAGGCCGGCAAAGAAAAAAACGGTTTGCCGCCAATGTTCATTGGCCAGTCGGTTGTAAACACCCAGGTAATAAAACTAAAGGCAGTGGTGGTACCGGCAATGGCGTAAATGAATCCTGCGGTATGCAGGCTTGTATCTCGTAAACCCATTGCAGTATCAAGGCCGTGAATAGGCATTGGCGTATACACGTCATGAATTTTATACCCGGCCTTGCGCACGTTCTTAACGGCGGGAAACAAAACCTGCTCGTCATCGAAACAGCCTACTACGAATTTTTTTATCGGCATAATTAACACCCCCACCTCCGCCAGCCGGCGGAGAGTTTAGTAACACTCAGCGTACAGACGAGTGCTTAATTTTTTAAATTTTTATCAAAAAGAACTTTGCAATTATAATGTCTCTTCCCTTGCTCCCCTTCAGGAGTTGGGGGTTTAATGTGCATGATGTTGCACAAACTCCTCTACTGTTTCTTTCTCCACCGGTGCCATTTTCTCTTTATAATTTTCACCGCTGCGTTTCAAAATATGTTTAATCTCGGCAATGGCAATTACCGGGAAGAATTTAGAGAACAAAAAGTAACAGGTAAAAAACAAACCAAAGGTGCCGAGGTAAAAACCTATTTCCCAAATGGTTGGGGTATAGTAAGTACTCCAGGATGAAGGCAGGTAATCGCGGTATAGCGAGGTAACGATAATTACAAACCGCTCGAACCACATACCCACGTTTACCAAAATTGACATAAAGAAAGTAACGACCAGGTTGCGCCTCATTTTACGGAACCAGAAAATTTGCGGCGACAGTACGTTACAGCCCATCATTATGTAGTAACTCCATCCGTACGGACTATTTAAATTCAACCTGTTTTCAAAAAAGGCAAATTGCTCGTAACTCACACCGGAGTACCAGGCCATGAACAACTCAGTGAGATATGCAATACCCACGATTGACCCCGTAAGCACTATCACTTTGTTCATCACTTCAATATGCTCGATGGTGATGTACTCCTGCAGGTTCAATACTTTTCGGGTAACCAATAACAGTGTTTGCACCATGGCAAAACCCGAGAAGATGGCACCCGCAACAAAGTAAGGAGGAAAGATGGTTGTGTGCCAGCCGGGAATAACCGAGGTGGCAAAGTCGAAGGATACAATGGTGTGTACCGAAAGTACGAGTGGTGTTGACAAACCGGCCAGTACCAACGATAAACTTTCGTGGCGCTGCCAGTGTTTTGTAGAACCCGTCCAGCCAAAAGCGGCTACACCATAAAATGCTTTACGCCATTTTAATTTGGCCCGGTCTCTCAGCGTTGCTAAATCGGGCAACAAACCTGAGTACCAAAATAAAAGCGATACGGTAAAATACGTTGAGATGGCGAACACGTCCCATAGCAATGGTGAATTAAAGTTCACCCAAAGTGGACCTCTTGAGTTTGGATAAGGCAACGTAAAAAATGCGTTCCACACACGACCCATGTGGAAAATTGGAAACTGGCCGGCACACATTACGGCAAAAATGGTCATCGCTTCAGCCGCCCTGTTTACCCCTGTTCTCCAACCCTGGCGAAACAATAAAAGGATGGCGGAGATAAGTGTACCGGCATGGCCAATACCTACCCACCAAACGAAGTTGGTGATATCCCAACCCCAGCCAATGGTTTTATTCAGGTTCCATTGGCCCGTACCAAACCATACCTCCCGGGTAACCGAAATAATTCCAAAAAGCAACAGCGCTGCCGATATTAAAAACCCTATCCACCAGAGTTTTGAAGGAGTTGCTTCAACCGGACGGCAAATATCTTCCGTAACCTGGTGGTAGTCTTTATTGCCTGCAACCAATGGAGGCCGTACCTGCGATTCGTATTTTAATAATGACATAAAAGCGTTTCTCGTTTCTGGGTTTTAGTTTCTCGTTGTTCGTTCACTGGAGGTATTGCTGCACTTTCTATTATTGTCGCTCTATTCTTTACTGCCGCTTCTCTATTCTTTATTCTTTATTCTATGATCTTTCCTTCCCTGTTCGATGTTCTTAATGTGCTTCCTTCGCCGGTTCATGTAATGGTTTTGCTGCGTCGCCGGGTTTTTCCGCAGCATGTTCAGCACCATGTTCTCCACCTGTTTCAATCACTTCATCTGTGTTTCTTATTTTAGCCATGTAGCTAACGTTTGGCAGCGTATGAATTTGCTCCAGCACTAAAAACAATCGTTGCGGGTTGTCGGCTCTTGTTTTTGAAATATTGCTGGCCTTATCATTTACATTTCCAAACACTATGGCACTTGTGGGGCAAGCCTGCGCACAAGCTGTGTTTACCTCATTTGAACCAAGTGGCCGGTTTTCCAATTTTGCTTTTAGTTTTCCTTCCTGTGTACGCTGCACGCAGAAGCTACATTTTTCCATTACACCGCGGCTGCGGGTTACCACGTCGGGGTTTAGTACCATGCGGGTGAGTTCGTCGTTCATTTGATGCACAACAGGATCTAACACACCGTGGCCCGATGATGGTCCCAATTTACCGTGTGTACTTGCTCCGGTGTAATCGCCCCAATTAAAACGGCGCACTTTATACGGACAGTTGTTGGCGCAGTACCTGGTACCAATGCAACGGTTGTAAGCCATTTGGTTGATGCCTTCGGAGCTGTGCATGGTTGCCGCCACCGGGCAAACATTTTCGCAAGGCGCATTATCACAATGCTGGCAAAGCATGGGCTGAAAAACAACTGCTTTCAGGTCATCGGGATTTTTATTGTCGGTTACAAAGTAGCGGTCAATGCGCAGCCAGTGCATGTCGTGATAACGAAGCACTTCGCTTTTACCAACTACCGGAACATTATTTTCTAAATGACAGGCAACAACGCAGGCATGGCAACCGGTACATAGGTTCATGTCGATGGACATACCCCATTTTAATCCAGGCTGCAGGTGTTTATCCTGGTATAAAGTGCCGTTAGTTGCGTAGTCTTTATTCGCCCCGCCGTAATGTGTAGCTAATTCATCCCTGAATTCTTTGTAGGCATTGGGATGTTTTTTGAAGGTAGCCAGGGTTGTTTCCTTAACCACTTCGGTACGTCCTTCGTACGAATCGTGTACCTGTACTTTGGCTATTTTATGAATAGCCGCTGACTTTGTTGCGGTAACATCATTGCTGTACTCAATGTTGGCGCCGTTAAGCCGGGCCAATGGATAAGTATTTTGGCCAACGCCGAAGGTTGCTTTTGCAAAGGTTTCGCTGCGGCCATAACCTACGGCAACCGCAATGGTGTCCACGTTCATACCCGGAACAACAAGTGCAGGTAAAGAAACTTTTTTATTGCCGATGGTTAAATCAATCACCGGTTTTTCAGGATAATATTCGTAGTCAGAATCTTTATAGTCGATGCCCAACTCCTCTGCTTTCTTAGTGGAGATCATGGCAAAGTTGTCCCAGGTAGATTTTGTAACAGGGTCGGGCAGTTCCAGAAGCCATGGATTACCACCCTGGCTGCCGGTACCCATCGCCACGTTTTGATAAAGTATCACCTCGGTTTTGCCGCCTTTTTTTGCATTGGTTAATGCAGTAATTGCTCCGGCAATGCCCCCTGTAAAGGCCGTGGTGATTTGTGGAGGTGTTGCGGTACCTGCTGTATCGGCAATTGGTGCAGCGGCAATAACGCCGGTAGTAGTTGTAGTTACGGATGCCGACCCGGTGCCGGCATAAATACCATCCTGCAGCACCTTATCAAAACCTGCAACACCGCCGCCCACACGGCCCTGCCAATAACTGCGGAAATAAGTTTCGTAATCGGTATTGTTACCAGCCCATTTTAATAAAGATGTTTGGAAAGGCCGGGTTTTGAATAATGGAAATATGGTTGGCTGAATAAATGAAACATAACCTGTTCTTGGTTCTGCATCGCCCCAGCTTTCTAAGTAATGATGGTTGGGAATAACAAACTGGCAGAGCTCTGTTGTTTCATCCATTTTTTCGTTGAAAGAAACAGTGAGCCGTACCTTTTTTAAGCCAGCCTTAAAAGCTTCGGCGTCGAAGTAAGTATAAGCCGGGTTAGCGCCATAAATAAACAATGCACCAACGGAGCCTGCGTTCATTTGGGCCACCAGGTTTACCATATCGGCATCAATACCCTGGCGGAAGTTTAAAGACCCGGCATCAATGGTTGCATTGATGGCACTGTTAATAGCGGCAACCACGGTCTGCACATTGGGGTCGTTGCTTCCGCAAACAACCAGGCCTGCGCCGCTGTTTGCTTTTAAGTCGTTGGCTACTTTTTGAATGCCGTTGCGTAATGCAACATCAGTAATATTTTGCGTTGGTGCACTACCGTTAATAGCCGCAAGCAACGCCATTGCTACTGTGCCGGTTTCAGAAGGGCGGTGCGTAAACCGCTCGTCGGCACTGGCACCGGTCATGCTCAAAAAACTTTCAAACTGGTAGTGCTTGCTCATGGTCATGTCGGCCATCTTCACCGATCGGTTTACCGAATACTGGCGGGCAAATTCTACCGGGGAAAGCCAGGTGCCTAAAAAGTCGGCGCCAATGCTAACAATGAGTTTGGCTCTTTCAAAATTGTAAGCGGGTATGCGGCCACCGTTGGCCTGTATTAAACCGCTATAAGAAACGGCATCGTATTGTACATGACGACTGCCAGGTTTGCTGCGTAAAAATTCTGAAATAATTTGTTTGGTTGATGGCGAAACAATTGTGCTGGTTAGTAGCACAACCGGGGCACCGCCTAAAGCCGCAATGGCGTTACCAATTTGTGTATCTACCTGTTCGAAAGTTGGTATTTCCTGAAAGCCACCTGCTGCTTTTCTTTTAGCATGCGTGAGGCGGTTGGTATCGTAGAGGTCGAGTACGGAAGCCTGCGCTCTTGCCGATGTCCCACCTTTTGTAAATGGATACAGTTCGTTGCCTTCAATTTTTATTGGGCGTCCTTCCCTGACTTTTACAACAACCGGAACCACGTCGCCATCCTGCACATAGGTACTTGCATAAAATTTTGCAACACCAGGTGTTATATTTTCTGGCTTGTTTACAAAAGGAATAGCCTTGCGCACAGGGTTTTCGCAACTGGCGGCTAAAGTGGCTGCGGCAGTACTAAAGCCCAGGTATTTTAAAAAGTCGCGGCGGGGTGTTTTTGCATCCATGATGCCTTGCTTGCCGGCCGGCAGGTTTTGCTCAACCAGATCTTCAAAAGGAAGTTCTTCGCCAAATTCGTTTTGCGCGGCCTTCTTCATCCTATCCTTATCGTTCAGTTCAGCGAAACTTTGCCAATATTTATTGTCGCTCATAAACCCTAAATCCCTAAAGGGACTTTTAGACTCCTAACTTTTCAATTACTTTTTCGTTTGCAATTTTCTAAGCCAGAGTCGGTTAATTAATAATTTATAGATTACAGACTACCGCGTAAACCCCGCCCGGTGGCGGCGCTTGTGGGTTTTTAATAATGGCACTTCTGACACTCTAATCCGCCAATATCTTTTACCGTAACCGAGTCCATTTTACCTGCTTTTATATCGTTATGAAACCGCTCGTAAATACTATAAAATTTGTTGCCTGTGCTGTCGTTGTAATTAAAATTTACTTTGCTTTCGCGATGGCAGTTAATACACCAGCCCATACTCAACTCAGCTGCCTGGTAAACTTTGTCCATTTGCTGAATGCTGCCATGACAGCTCTGGCACTGAACGTTGCCGGCCTTTGTATGCTGAGCATGATTAAAATAAACGTGATCGGGGAGGTTATGAATTTTTATCCACTGTGGCGATTTGGCTTTTGCCGGATCCCAAACGGCACCGGGGCCGGGAGTAAAGCCTGCATACTTGTATAGTTTATTGATCTCGGCCGTACCATCTATTTTATTATTCTCCTCATCAAAAAGAGCGGGGCCTTTTACGTATTCGTTCACTACTTTATGACAGTTCATACAAACATTGAGTGAGGGTATTGTGGCATGCTTACTTTCTAATGCGCTGCTGTGGCAGTACAAACAATTTATTTGGTTAAGGCCCGCATGCACCTTATGCGAAAAGTAAATGGGTTGATCGGGTTTGTATCCTTGCTGGCGGCCTAAGCCAATGGCACCCTGCCCAACAAAATAACCGCCAATAACAAAAAACACTATGGCGAAGAGTGCGATGTAAACCTTATTGCGCCAGAACGGAACTGGTTCGGGACGCATAATGCTTTCCTTATCGTCGGAAAGTTTTTTGAGGTTACTGTTAACCTGCATCAAAATGAGCGCAACAACCGCTAGTACAAGGGAGATGATACCAAAGAGGAGTGCATTATTTCCGGAATCAGCCGGTGCCCCGTCTGATGCTGTTGTAGTTCCACCTGCAGGACCGGGAGGTGGAGCAGCAGCAATCCAATCAAAAATGGCGTCAACATCTTTTTGAGACAGCTGCGGAAAAGAAGGCATTATTTGCCCGTACTGCTTTTGAAGCGCAACGGTGTAAGGAGTGGTAGGTATAAATGCCGACGGATTCTTTATCCAGGCGTATAGGTTTTCTCTGCCCTCGGCCCATGGGCCTCTTTCTTCAACCCCACGGAGTGAAGGGCCGGAAAGATTTTTATCAAGCGCATGGCAAGACGCACAATTCTGCTGAAAAATTTGCTGACCCGACTGGGCAATTACAATATTTTGAGAAAGAAAAAAAAGAAGTCCGGTTAAAACACTTGTCCTGGCGATAATCTTAAAAAAAATCATAGAAAAGATTGGTCTGAAATGTGGATAATTTCCCGAATCGGGTGCAAAAATATGACAGGAACTTAACAAAACCCCATCAGTGAAAAAGTTTTTTTAATCGGCCACTGGCCTGTGTTTGCGCCGATTTTGAAATGAATTTACGGATGAGCCGTTAACATCTGTCATAAATTAGTCAGGGGGTTTTAAAGATGTTGAAATCTCTAATTTAAGCAGACTGGTAATTTTTATTTTTCTGTTTGCTTACCGCTAATTTCGCCGCAACCATTGATTATTGGTAATGCTAAAAAGCCTGCAGACAAAATGGAAAGTAAGCCCGGCCCGGTTGGTTTTAATATTGACAACGTTTGCGTTTGGCGGTAGTGCAACGGGCTGGCTGGGCAAAAAAGTCATGGCCTGGCTTTCCATTGAACATCCCATTTTGTTTGTCCCTATTTATATTATCATCGTCACTATCATTTGGCCTTGTGCCGTTTTGCTGGTAAGCATTCCGCTGGGGCAATTCTTATTCTTTAAAGTGTACATTGGTAAGCTGGCAAAAAAAATGAGCTCAAAGAGAAACAAACAAAAAATAGGACCCGCGAATAATGCGAAAAAGAATATTGTTGTTTTTGCCTCGGGGGCGGGTAGTAATGCACATAAGATCATTGAACATTTTACAAACAGCCCTGTTGCACAGGTTAGCCTGGTTGTGTGCAACAAACCCGGCGCTGGGGTTATTGCAATTGCTGAAAAAGAAGGCGTACCCGTGTTACTGATTGAGAAGGAAAATTTTTTCAGAGGGGATAGATACATGCCTCAATTAAAAAATGCCGGTGCTGATTTAATAGTGCTTGCAGGTTTTTTATGGAAGATGCCCGCAAGTTTGGTGGCTGCATTTCCGCGGGGCATCATTAATATCCATCCTGCGCTTCTGCCAAAGTTTGGGGGTAAGGGAATGTACGGTTTGAATGTACATCAATCGGTAATCAGCAGCGGCGAGGTACAATCAGGTATCACCATTCATTACGTTGACGAACATTACGACAGCGGCGACATCATTTTTCAAACCGCCTGCCCGGTGCTGGATGGTGATACACCGGAAACATTGGCGCAACGTATCCATACATTAGAACATTTGCATTATCCCATTGTGATTGAGGAAATATTGGAACCCAAAAAATCCCGAACCACCTAAAGGGCAATGTCATTTAGTTAAGGAATTTGGTTTTAATTGCCTCGTCATTCATGGCGGGGATAGATAAATGCAATACTCTTTTTATGGGCTTTAGCCCAATGAACAAAGCATATTGGGCTAAAGCCCAGTCCTATTTTTGTACATGTATCCCGCCTCTAAAGAGCCGGGCAATGAATCGTCCTTAGTTAAAGGACATTGTTCGCAAGGAAGCTTTACCCTCCCTACAAAGCGCTTCAACGAATTGAAAACGGCCTTAACTCTCTCAGGTTTTCGCGGTGCGTTGAGAGATTTGGGGAGTTGCAAATAACCTCAACGACAACCAGGCCAACGGCACTAACACAGCTGCCAATACAAAAAAGGAAACGTAACTGGTTTTTGTTAGTACAGGTACCATCCATGTGGTGATGAGTACACCAGCAACTGCCGCTGTACCGCCCATGCCTGCCACTGTGCCTACATTCTTTCCATTAAAAAAATCGGAAGGAAGGGTTTGAATATTGTTGATTAAAAACTGGAAACCGAAAAGTGTTACACTAATCAATGCTATGGCAATAGCAGGTTGTTCCTTTAGGCGATTGAGTAGTATAACAATGGCAACCAATGATACCAGCATGATGATACAACCAATGGTAATGGCACTTTTTCTTGCCTTTACCGCATCCACTCCTTTTGCAATTAACCTTGATGAATAGTAGCCGCCAACTAAACTGCCGATGGCCGCCAGTAAATAGGGGAACCAGGCAAAGGCGCCAATTTGTTTTATGTCGAAGGCAAATTGTTCTTTTAAAAATGTAGGCAACCAGGTTACAAACAACCACCAGACCGGGTCAATAAAAAAGCGGCACGAAATAATGCTCCAGGTAGATTTAAATTGCAGCAACTCCCGCCAGGTGTACACCTTCGATTCCTGTACAACCCTCCCGGCTTTTGCATCTAAAATAAATGCCTGCTCTTTTTCGGTTATCCATGGGTGTTTATCGGGTGTGGCTTTGTTAATGATGAGCCAGGGAATAATCCACACAAAACCCAAAACGGCGATACCGGCAAAAGTGCCCTGCCAGCCAATGGCAAGATATAATGCTGCGATAACCGGTGCACTTACCACCGAACCTAACGAGGCACCTGCACCAAATATCCCCTGCGCTATTGCCCGCTCTTTTGGTGGAAACCATTCGGCATTGCTTTTTGTAGCACCGGGCCAGTTACCGGCTTCGCTGAGGCCAAGAAAAAAACGAAAAATATTGAACGATAAAATGTTTTTTGCCAGTGCATGCAGAGCAATGGACACACTCCAGGCGGCAATGGAAATCACCATTCCAATACGTGTACCAATGGCATCCATCATTTTTCCGGTAAGTGTTTGTCCAAGTGCATAAGCCACCATAAAAAAAGTGGTGATCAATGCCAGCGCATTTTTATTATCGGCATCGGCAATACCGAAATCTTTATAAATGTAGGGCCACATAATGTTGATGGCACTGCGATCAATGTAGTTGATAACAGTGGCAATGCCAATGAGCGTAATAATCCACCAACGCAAGCCTTTAATTTTCATTTACTGATTTTTTCATCGCTGTTTACTTTAGAGTTTCCTTGCTTTTCTTTTGCCGTAACAAGGCTTCTAAAAAATAATAATCGGCGTAAATAATGGACACATCAACGTCTTTTCCCGCGGGTTTGTTACCGGTTGAGTGCAACAGGAAGGCATGATTTACATCTCCACTTAAATATTGTTTTGAGGATAGTGCGGCAAGCATGGCATTGGCAACCGCGTAATATTTTTTTTCCAACACTTCGTTTTTACTAAGCGGTGCCAATTCAAATAATGCCGAGGCAACGATGGCCGCCGCCGATGCATCCCGTGGTGCATTTGGAATAGTGGGGTCATCAAAATCCCAGTAAGGAACCAGGTCTTCGGGCACCCGTGCTAAGTAAACATTGGTTGCGTTAATGGCGGTTTGTAAAAATTCCCTGTTACCAGTTTCTCTAAACGCCATTGTAAAACCATATATGGCCCAGGCCTGGCCACGGGCCCACATGCTGCTATCGGCAAGGCCCTGGTGTGTTGTTCCTTTTATAGCCTTCCCGGTTTTGTCATCGTAGTTCAGTACATGATAAGTACTGTAATCGGGGCGAAAATGATTTTGCATCGTCACAGTTGCATGGCGCACTGCGTAATCGTAATACTTTTTATTGCCGCCATTTTTTGCAGCCCAAAAAAGCAGCTCAAGGTTCATCATGTTATCAATGATGGTATGGTGCGGCCAGCCATCGTTCTTTCTTCGGTATGGCCACGATAAAATGGTACCTACTACCGGGTTGTACAAGGTTATGAGCGAGTCGGCTGCCCGTAATAAAATTTTTTTGTATGCAGCATTACCTGTTAGGCGAAAAGCATTGCCATAGCTGCAATACAATTGAAAACCCAGGTCGTGATTATATACAGGCTTATCTAAAAGGCCACTTAATTTTTCTGTGGAAAGCCTGGCCTGCGTTTTCCAATATTCATCATTGGTGGCTTCAAATAAATACCATTGAATGCCCGGCCAAAAACCACTGCGCCAGTTAGAAATTTTTTCGTTTGTCCATTGCTGTTTCCCGGCTTCAATTAAAACCGGCATTGTGTTTTCAACCCGTGTTTCTTCAACCGTTTTTTTTGCCTGTTGATTGAGCAAGGCAACCAAATTATTTTCTGTGGCGGTTGTTCCTTTTATTGTCCCGGCGCAGGAAAAAAGCAATAATACACAGATACAAAACCCTATTAAAACAAAACTGTTTTTTACCATTGCGTTGAAGATTTTTGTTGATGTTTAATACCTCACCCCCAACCCCTCTCCAAGCAGACGGGCTTTAGCGTCCTTCGCCCTATAGCGGTTGACAGGGTTTGTTGGAGTTTCGGCCAATAATTTTTTTAGCACACTTGTTTAAAGTGGCTTTATAAGATGCTTGCCACCGGCACCTGGTCCATATCGGTAAACTCTTTATTCTCCCCAGCCATACCCCATATAAAACCATAACTGGAAGTGCCCACGCCAAAGTGCATACTCCACGGCGCCGAAATTGCCGCTTCATTATTTGCAATAACAAGGTGCCTGGTCTCCTGCGGCTGACCCATAAAGTGCATTACCCGATGTGCCTCTTTTACATCAAAATAAAAATAGGCTTCCATTCTTCTTGTGTGGGTATGTGGTGGCACCGAGTTCCAAACACTGCCTTCTTCCAACATGGTTAGGCCCATTACCAACTGGCAACTTTCAATACCATCGTTGTGTATGTATTTGTAAATGGTTCTTTTGTTAGAGGTGGATATGTCGCCGAGGTGCACCGGTGCCGCTTCAGTTTTGCTCATTCGTTTGTTTGGATAACTATGATGCGCCGGTACCGATAACAAATAAAACATCGCAGGCGCATCGGCACTGTTGCTGATAAAGCTCACTTCCTGCGTGCCTTTACCGAGATAGACGCATTCCAACTTATCAATTTCATAAGCCGTGCCATCGGCCATTACTATGCCTTTGCCACCCACATTGATGATGCCCATTTCTCTTCTTTCCAAAAAAAACTTTGCTTTTAATTCTTCTTCGTTAGGCAGGTCAATTGTATTAGCTGTTGGCAACACGCCGCCAATAATCATGCGGTCGTAGTGCGAATAGGTTAATTGAATTTTGCCCGGCTGCATTAATTCCTTTACTAAAAAATTATCCCGCAGTTGCTGCGTATTCATTTCACTTGTTTCTTTCGGACTATTTTGAAATCGTATTTGCATTGGTTTTCTTTTTTTGTTTTGATTACGATAGTGAGCAAACTAAAAACTGCTTGCCTACAACAAATTCATAAGCAACATGTCTGTCTTTCCGTTTTTGTTTTGCTGAACTGTTTCCAAACATTCTTTGCAATTAAACTTCTGGCTGCCCTGTAATAACAGCGGATAGGCATTTTGAAATTGAAATGGTTTTATTTGCTGGCCCGTCCAGGTTTTTTGTTGGGTGATGTAAGGCATTACAAAATCAAATGCTTTGCTTAACGATTTGCCCGATGCAGTTGTCACAGTCCACAAATTGGTGTCTGTATTTTCCGATAACTGCGCAATGATAAAGTAGGCCTGCAAAACAAAAACAGTATAGTGCAACGAAATGGTTCTTTGCATTTCGGCAGGAAAACTGCCGGTATTATCCATTTGAGCATCCAACCGCTTTGCTGCATTCTTTACAATGTCGTTCGCCAGTTTTTTATCGTTGATGTAGTTGGCAATTGACAATCGCAGCGCATCGTACCAAACACCATGATTGTTTTCGGCTTCCATTTCTTCTTTTCCAATTTTGCTGGTTTGCATCCACTCAAGAAAATCAGAAAACCATTTTTTTAATTCTTTTTGATTAGCCGCTGAAAAATGTTTCGAGTTTGCTAACAACGATGCACCATCCATCATAAAAATAAAATGGCGGGCTTCTATTAAACCAGCACCACGGCCTGTGTTAATACCTTTCACTGCCTGCCCGTAATTAAAATGAGGATTCATTTTTGTTGCCGTATCTAAAAACCAAACTTTCAACAGCTTTGCAGCATGTTCGGCATACTTTGCATTACCTGAAAAATAATAAGCCAGCGATAACAAGTAAATGTTTTCGGAGAGCTTAGGCAGGTTTTGTTTGTCGGGATAATTTTTTACTTCAGGTGTTGTCTGTCCATCTTTTCTTATGTAAGGCAGGCCATCCGGTTTCGTGGGGTCGGGGTACCAGTACGGCGCAATGCTCATGTAATCGTGCTTGTTGCCGCTTGGTGGTAAGTCGTTTTTATCCATTACACTTACAGGCTTAAACTTCAGTGCATCATCGGCTTGTTTCAACAACTGTTTGTATGCGGGCATTACTGCTTCATCACCTGCTTTAATTTTTGCTTTGCTTGCTGCTATCTTTTTGCTATCAAGCTTTATTAAATTGTAGTTCGGTTCTTTCTCCTGCGCAGCTACAAATTTTCCCATGGCACAAAAAAGCACCAGCACTAAAAATGTTTTTTTCAAGTTGTATGATTTTAATTGTTTTAAAAAAACAACGGGTTTACCTGTTCCATTTTTTTTGAACATTAATCCTGGTCGTCGGTTTTTGTTTTGTTTCCTTTTCGTTTTTCCACATTGCTTGCATGCCTGCCGCTGCCATCGCCATCATCTAAAAATCCACCGGCAGGATTTAAATTATCCATCACCGCTTTCAAAGTTTTGTATGCGGCAGTTGCTTCGGCATTGTTGCTGTAATTTGTCATTAGCTTTTCTTCAAACGGTGCGTTGCTCATGTCAAACAATTCGTTCTCTCTTGTCAGCTTCCATTTTGCATTGCGTACATACCATTTGTTGCCCAGCTCCATAAAAATCCATTCTCTTGCAGCACCTTTTTTCCCTAATAAATGCGGCAGAAAACTTTTGCCGTCAATCACTTTACCGGCGGGCAATTTTGCACCCGTTAGCTCGGCGAATGTTGGCAGAAAATCGCTTGCATCAATCAGCACATCGGTGGATTTAACTGCCGCAATTACGCCAGGCCAGTTGGCAATGGCAGGCACTAAACTTCCACATTCCTGCATGGTTCCTTTTTTACCCGACAATTGTTTTCCGTTTATGGTTCCCCGTTCGGCATACTTGCCTGCGGTGCCATTGTCGCCCATAAAAACAATTAATGTATTTTTCCGCAGCTTCAAACTATCTAATGCCTTAATTAATTTACCAACCAGCTTATCCATGTAGGCTATGTTATCGGCATATAAATCGCCGCCGGTTTTACTATCGGGTGTTGGTTGAATATTGCCATGCACATGCACCATTGAATAATGCAGAAAAAATGGCTTGTTTTTATTGGCGGCAAGAAAATTTACTACATGCTGGTGCATCAAATCGGGCATATACACATTGGCGGGTAATGGTTTTGTTTTACCATTGACAAAATAATTTTCCGCTGCTTTTTTTTCTGTGCTCCAGTAAATACCGCTACCCCTAAACGTTAGGTATTCATCAAAACCAAAATCGGCAGGGGTTAATCCAAACTGGCTCCATTTACCAATCATGGCTGATGTGTAGCCTACTTTTTTTAAAACAGATGGCGTCATTGTTTCGTCCTTTGGCTTAATAAGGCCAACCCTGTCCTGGTTTACAGCACCGGTGCGAAATGCGTAACGGCCGGTCAAAATTCTCGACCGTGAAGGGCCGCACAAGGGAGCTGTGTAAGCATGATTGAATTGCATACCGCCTTTGGCCAGCAAATCAATATTGGGTGTTTTATTTACATCGGAACCATAGGCACTTACATCGCCGATGCCTAAATCATCGGCAAGAATGTAAATGATGTTAGGTTTGGATGAAACATTTTTTGCCTTGCTGTTTTGTGCCGGTGCATTAAAAAAACCAGCCACAATAAAAAGGGTTGCGATGAATTTTTTTGCTTTCATAATTTATTTCTGTTTTCAAAAATTAGTTCAAGTTTTTGTAGACCAACTGCATTACTACTATCATCTTCTGTTGTGTCACTCACTTGTACGTTCGGTAATTCTATTGAGCACAATGCAAAGCCTCTTTTACACGCAAAGAGAGTTTGATAGCAATGCAAACCAAATTGCGGATAGCCATTAAAAATTGTTGTTGTTGCTTTCATTTTTATTTAGCCTTTGCCCAGGGCCAGGGTTTTGCACCGGTTCTAATTGCTTCTTTTTCCCACAATGCCGCCAACTCTTTTACTTTATCCGGTAAAGTGGTTGCAAGGTTTTTTGTTTCGGTTGGGTCATCATTCATATCATACAACTCCCAGGCATTTTCATCGGCGACTGTAAAATTTTTATTCTTCAATGTTCTGCTTACCAACTTCCATTTACCTGCCCGAATAGCCCTGTTGCCTTCGTGTTCCCAAAAAATAATTTCCCTGTTGATGCTGTTGTTTTTAAATGCAGGTCGTAAACTTTTTCCTTCAAAAGGCTGAATGGTATTTCCGCCAAATTGTGTTGGATAATTAATGCCCGCAATGTCAATGCAGGTGGCCATTATATCAATGAGGTGCGATGGTTGACTTCTGATTTGTGCTTTGGCCGAAAAACCTTTTGGCCAGTGTACAATCAGTGGCGATGCAATGCCGCCTTCGTGCACCCAATGCTTGTATAAACGAAAAGGTGTGTTGCTTACGTTAGCCCATTCTTCTCCGTAAGCCACCCAGCTATCATCGGCACCGGGCATTACTCCTTTACCGCTTCTTACAAATTTTCCGTTGCGTGTATATTCTGGTTTCTTTTCCAATAAAATAGAATCGGCGGCATATTGCTTTCCCAATTTTTGCTCCGCGGTTGGCGGTACTTCTTTTTGGTTTGAATTGAGCGGCTCCGCACAACCACCATTGTCGTGCATATAAAAAATGATGGTGTTTTCCAGTTCACCCTTTTTTTCCAATGCCGAAATAATTCTGCCGATGCCCTGGTCCATCACATCAATCATGGCGGCATACACTTCCATTCTTTTTGTCTGCCACTCTTTCATTGGTTCATCTTTCCATTCGGGAATGTCAATGCCTCTTTCCGTTAACACCGCTTTGCTGCTGATGATGCCTAACTTTTTTAATTTTTCAAATCGTTGTTGCCTGGTTGCATCCCAACCTTTATCATAAAC
Organism: Chitinophagales bacterium; assembly: GCA_031425835.1. Lineage (GTDB taxonomy): Bacteria > Bacteroidota > Bacteroidia > Chitinophagales > Chitinophagaceae > Flavisolibacter. Next base: position 606 of record JANPKD010000013.1, on the reverse strand, counting down.
GCCTTTATATTTTTGCGCTTCTTTTTCGGGTGCCTGAATGGGCCAGTGTGCCGCAGTGTAGGCCACGTAAAAGAAAAATGGTTTTGTAGTTGGATGTTCGTTAATAAATTTTACCGTGGTATCGCTGATGGCGTTGGTGTAATAAAAATCTTTTGCAGGAGCAATAAACGTATTGTTGCTCATTAAAGTACCGGGGTCGTAAAAACTTCCCGAACCATTTAGCGTTCCAAAAAAACGCTGAAAGCCACGTTGTAATGGCCAGTTGCTTTTATCGCCATTTGGCGAAATACTTTTTGCAATATGCCATTTACCCGTCATGTAGGTTGCGTAACCTGCCTGCTGAAAAACTTCGGCAAGCGTTACTGCATTCTTGCTCAAATCATCGGCATAACCGGCTTCTTTAAAATTTTCGGTTGATAAATGACCCATGCCTGCCTGGTGCGGATACAAACCGGTGAGCAGGGATGCACGGGTAGGACTGCACCTTGCGGTATTGTAAAAATGCGTAAAGCTCAACCCGTTTTTTGCAAGACGGTCAATATTTGGCGTTTGTATTTCGGAACCAAAACAACCAATATCGGAGTAGCCCATATCGTCGGTAAGAAT
>JANPKD010000012.1:0-38219 GCA_031425835.1 Chitinophagales bacterium | reverse complement strand
ACAACTATTTACTACATTCAAAAAAAATTACCAGCTACTGCCAGGGTTACCACTATTTCCCGCGGCATTGCTTTTGGCGGCGAATTGGAGTACGCTGATGAAATGACGCTGGCACGCAGCCTGCAAAACCGCCTGCCCATCGACAGTTACGTGAGCAGCAGGTAAGCTTATTTTTTTAGCATGAGCTACATCAAATAGATCACCATCTCATTTCTTTCTAAGCTCTATCTGCGCAGCGGTAGCCCAATTGGTTATGGCAACTTTTTCATCCATCGATAATTCTGCGTCCTTATGCACCCAGGTATAACTGTCCAACGGCATTGCTCCCTCCTTTACCAATTCGGCGGTTCCTTCAAGCATATTATTTTTTCTTCTTAAAGAGTAGGTGGCGAATATTGAAAAATTCAGTTCTCGTTTTCCATCATTGATATGGCTGTTCAACCACCAGCTTACCGGCGAAATATTACTGTACCAGGGATAGTTGGTGGCGTTTGAATGACAGTCGTAACATGCCCTTTGTAAAATCCTCCTCACACTATCCGGCACGGCTACCGCATGCGTTATATCATTTGCGCCAAAGGCGTTGCCGCTGTTGCGTGTCGGCCGAAAGAATTGTGCAACTATCAGCAGAATGAGCAACCCCGATAAGATTTTTTTAAGCATTTTTAATTTAGTTTCTACTAAACTACCACTGCAACCAAAAACAGTAAACCATTCTTGACGAGTAGCGATAATCCCTACACCTGCAAACCTTTTTGCCTTTTTTTATTTGCTTGTACAAGCGGCAGATAAAGATTTCCATGTCATCGTCAACGCTAATCTCCCTGTTTCTGCGCTAGGTTTTTCGCTTTTTCACAGTAGATTTGCCCCTTCATCGGCGGATTTGTTTATTGTTCGGCCCAACAGAACTAATAAACGCAGCAACTCTCTCCTGATAGTTTTCCTGACGTTTATTAGTAAAGACAATTTTGTTACCAGCAGACGAATAATTATTGATCGTTTGTTGCGTCGCACTCTTCAGGGTTCAGATCAATATGGAACAGGTTTCCGCAGGCAAAAACTTCTTAATTATGACAGACATTCGTGAACTACTTAAAAACCGCATACTCATTATTGATGGTGCTATGGGCACCATGATTCAACGCTATAAACTGGAGGAAGAGGACTACCGTGGCGAACGTTTTAAAGACTGGCCAAGTGATGTAAAAGGAAACAATGATTTGCTATGCTTAACGCAGCCGCATATCATCCGCGAAATTCATGGCCATTATTTAGAAGCCGGCGCCGACATAATTGAAACCAACACGTTCAACTCGCAAAAAATTTCGTTAGCCGATTATGGAATGGAATCGCTGGCCTACGAACTGAATGTTGCCGCTGCAAAAATTGCGAAAGAGGCTTGTTCACTTGTTGGTTCGGGCGAGCAAAAATGGGTGGCCGGCGCAATTGGCCCATTGAATAAAACATTATCACTTTCTCCCGATGTAAACAATCCCGGTTACCGTGCCTTAACTTTTGATGAAGCAGTGGATGCGTACTACGAGCAGGTAAAAGGATTGGTTGATGGTGGTGTTGACCTGCTGATGATTGAAACCATTTTTGACACACTCAATGCAAAGGCGGCAATCTTCGCAATAAAAAAACACGAAAGAGAAACCGGTATCAAGAAAGAAATAATGATCAGCGGGACAATTACCGATGCCTCCGGCAGAACCTTAAGTGGACAAACACTTGAGGCATTCTACACTTCCATTCACCATGCAAAACCATTGAGCGTTGGTTTGAATTGTGCCTTAGGTGCGCAGGAAATGCGGCCGCACATTGAGGAATTAAGCCAGTTGGCCGATTGTTATGTATCTGCCTATCCAAACGCTGGTTTACCAAATGCCATGGGCGAGTACGATGAACAACCCGAAGAAACAGCGCATTTTATTGAAGACTGGGCCAGGGAAGGTTTTGTAAACATTGTAGGTGGTTGTTGCGGCACCACACCCGATCACATCAGACATATTGCGGAGCAGGTAAGAAATCTTGAGCCAAGGCAGTTGCCAGTGGTGGAAACTTATAAAACCACGGAGACACAATGACACAGGGTAACACAGAGTTTCCGCCTTTGGTTGAAAGACAAAAATGGCTAACAGACCAAATCATCAATATCGCCATTACCATCCATAAAGCTTTAGGGCCAGGCTTACTTGAAAGTGTTTACGAAAAATGTTTTTGCTACGAGCTTTCAAAAAGAAATATCCCTTTTGCAAAACAAAAATGTGTTGAAATCATTTACGACCAACTCGTTATTGATGATGGTTTGAGTGTTGATATTTTAGTCGACAATTCTATCATTATTGAATTAAAAGCACAGGAAATTTCTCATCCGGTATGGGAAGCACAGCTATTAAGCTATCTGAAATTGACAAACAAAAGAGTGGGTTATGTTTTAAACTTCCATGTTCCATTAATGAAACAGGGGATTAAAAGAATGATTTTATAACCACTGTGTCCCTCCGTGCCACTCTGTGCCATTGTGCCTCCGTGGTTCAAAAAAAAACAAAAATGAACGAACCAACTATAATCAAACCTTACCTCCGCCTCTCTGGTCTCGAACCTTTAGTTGTTCGACCCGAATCCAATTTTGTAAACGTTGGCGAACGCACCAACGTAACGGGTTCGAAAAAATTTGCACGCCTTATTCGTGAAAATAAATTTGAAGAAGCACTTTCTGTTGCACGGCAGCAAGCAGAAAATGGTGCACAGGTTTTAGATATCAACATGGATGATGCCTTGCTTGATGGTGTAAAAGCAATGACCGATTATTTAAATCTTTTGCAGGCCGAACCCGACATTGCAAAGATTCCCATCATGATTGATTCATCGAAGTTTGAAATTATTGAAGCCGGGTTAAAGTGTGTGCAGGGCAAGTGTATTGTCAACTCCATTTCAATGAAAGAAGGTGTGGAGAAATTTAAAGAGCAGGCCTTCATTTGCCAGGCGTATGGTGCCGCGGTTGTGGTAATGGCTTTTGATGAACAAGGACAGGCAGACACTTTGGAAAGAAGAGTTACCATCTGCGAAAAAGCCTACAACATTTTAGTTGATGAAGTAGGTTTTCAACCACAGGACATAATTTTCGATCCAAACATTTTTGCTATAGCAACGGGTATTGAAGAACACAACAACTACGCGGTTGAATTTATTGAAGCCACAAAAATCATAAAACAAAAAATGCCGCTGGCAAAAATCAGCGGTGGTGTAAGCAACGTTTCGTTTTCATTTCGCGGCAACGATCATGTGCGGGAAGCCATTCATGCCGTGTTCTTATATCATGCCATTAAAGCCGGTATGGACATGGGTATTGTAAATGCAGGTCAGTTGGTTATTTACGATGCCATAGAACCGCAGCTGAAAGAATTGTGTGAAGATGTGGTACTCAACCGAAGACCCGATGCAACAGAACGTTTGGTAAGCTTTGCCGAAAAAGTAAAAGGCAAGGGAAAAGAAGAAGAAAAGAAGGATGAAACCTGGCGTACAACATCGGTTGAAGAACGTTTGAAACATGCATTGGTAAATGGCATTACCGAATACATTGATGCGGATACTGAAGAAGCAAGACAAAAATATCCGAAGCCGTTAGAAGTAATTGAAGGACCACTCATGGCCGGTATGGATGTAGTGGGTGATTTGTTTGGCAGCGGAAAAATGTTTTTACCGCAGGTAGTAAAAAGTGCAAGGGTAATGAAGAAGTCCGTAGCTGTTTTAACACCATACATCGAACTGGAAAAGGAAGAACGCATGCAGGCACACCTTGCGGCTGGTACAAAAAACGAGGAGGTAGCCGGTGCCCCGAAAATTTTAATGGCAACTGTGAAAGGCGATGTACACGACATTGGAAAAAACATTGTTGGTGTGGTGTTGGGTTGCAATGGTTATGATGTAATTGATTTGGGTGTGATGGTGCCTGCCGATAAAATTTTAGATGCAGCGCAAAAAGAAAATGTTGATGTTATTGGCCTGAGTGGATTAATCACTCCATCGCTTGATGAGATGGTGCACATTGCCAAAGAAATGAAGCGACGCAATATGACGCAGCCTTTATTAATTGGCGGCGCAACAACATCACGAACGCATACTGCCGTACGTATTGCACCAGAGTATGGCAATGGTGTTGTGCATGTATTGGATGCCTCCCGCAGTGTAACTGTGGTAAGTAACCTGTTGAATAAAGAAGCCAAAGAGAATTACTTGCTGCAAACAACAAAAGAATATGCAACGTTAAGAGACCAGTTTGCCAACAAGCAAAAACATAAAATAATCATTCCTTACCAGGAGGCTTTAGTAACAAAAGAATATTTCGACTGGAAGAATTATAAACCAACAAAACCTGCTGTTGATGGCGTAAAGGTTTTAAAAGATTTTGATTTAGGCACCATTGCGCAGTTCATTGACTGGGGTCCGTTTTTTATTGGTTGGGAAATGCCTGGCCATTTTCCGCAAGTGTTGACCGATAAAATTTTTGGCACTGAAGCAACCCGTCTGTACAACGATGCGCAGGCAATGGTGAAAAAGATTGTCGCTGAAAAATGGTTCAGTGCAGATGGAGTAATTGGTTTTTGGCCGGCCATCAGCAATAACCAAGACACGGTTATTTTACAAACCGAAAAAGGTGAAGTGAAATTAGAATCGTTGCGCCAACAAATGAAAAAAGCTGCCGGGCAACCAAGTTATTCGTTATCCGACTTCATAAAGCCGGAGGCAAAATCTTCTCCTCTTGGCGATGGAGTAACCGGCACGGATTACATGGGTGCGTTTGCTGTAACTATTCACGGCGCCAAAAAACACATTGATGCCTTTGCTGCCGAACACGATGAGTACAATAAAATTTTGGTGCAGATTTTAGCCGATCGTTTTGTAGAAGCCTTTGCCGAGTGTTTGCACAAGGAAGTGCGTACAACGCATTGGGGTTACGAAAAAAATGAAACCTTATCAAACGAAGATTTGATCAAAGAACAATACAAAGGCATTCGTCCGGCACCAGGTTATCCTGCCTGCCCCGATCACACGGAAAAATTAAAGTTGTTTTCGCTGATGAACGTTACTGAAAATATCAGCATAGAACTTACGGAGAGTTTGGCAATGAATCCGCCGGCATCTGTTTGCGGCTGGTACTTTGCACATCCGCAAAGTCATTATTTTGGTTTGGGTAAAATTGGAAAAGATCAATTGGAAGATTATGCAAAAAGAAAAGAAATGAGCATTGAAGATGCGGAGAGATGGTTGAGGCCTGTGTTGGAGTGATGGATTGCCGCATCTTAGCATACCCCCCCGAAGCATTTGCAGAAGCCGCTGCCTTCAAATAGCATATATTTGAAACAACACATCTTAAACAGCACTACGAATATGGAGAGTTTTTATGATGCTGCAGTTATATGGTTTATTGCAGGCTTTGTATTTTTTTTACTTGAGTTTGCTGTTCCTGGTTTGATCCTCTTCTTTTTTGGTGTTGGCGCATGGATCGTGGCCGTACTTGCTTTGTTTGTTGACCTTCCCATCAATGCACAGCTCATTATTTTTTTAGCCGCTTCCCTTCTCACTATCCTCTTGTTTCGAAAATGGATGAAGAAAATAATTTGGACGAAAAAACATGCCAGCGAAATTGAAGATGAGTTCATCGGCAAGACCGGCAAAGCTGAAACATTCATCAGCCTGGGACAAAACGGCAAAGTTGCGTTTAAAGGCACCAGTTGGGATGCCAAATCAGCCGATACTATTGAGCCGGGAGAAAATGTAACTATCATTGGGAACGAAAGCATTCTGTTAATTGTAACTCCAACAAAATCTTCATAATGACAACATCCACCATTATACTTATTGTATTAATCGCCTTTCTTTTAATAGCATTTTTATCAACGTTCAAAGTGGTGCCCCAACGGTCGGCCTATATAGTGGAACGGCTGGGCAAATACAGCCGTACATTGGAAGCAGGCTTCCATATTCTCATCCCTTTTATTGACAAAATCGCCTACAGGCAAAACCAAAAAGAGCAGGCAATTGATGTAGCTCCGCAAATATGTATCACAAAAGATAATATAGCCGTAGAGGTGGATGGTATTTTATACTTGCAGGTAATTGATCCGCAAAAAGCTTCTTATGGAATTGATAACTACAGGTTTGCCGTGATACAAATATCGCAGACTACTATGCGCAGTGTTATTGGCAAGATGGAACTTGATAAAACATTCGAAGAAAGAGAAACAGTGAACGCAACAATCGTTGAGGCAGTGGATAAGGCAAGTGATCCATGGGGAATAAAAGTTTCCCGTTACGAAGTGAAGAACATTTCGCCGCCGCAAAGTATTAGAGATGCCATGGAAAAACAGATGCGTGCCGAACGTGAGAAAAGAGCTTTGATAGCGGAATCGGAAGGTGACAAGCAAGCTAAAATAAACAGAGCCGAAGGTGATAAGCAGGAAGCTATTGCCCGCTCTGAAGGTGAAAAAATGCGCCGCATCAATGAGGCATCGGGCAGGGCTTCAGAAATTGAGATGGTTGCGGTTGCCACTGCAAAAGGTATTAGGGAGATTGCACAATCTATAAATGAAGAAGGTGGAATGAATGCGGTTAACCTGCGTATTGCAGAACAGTATCTTACCGAATTTGGAAAGCTGGCAAAGATTAATAATACCATGATCGTTCCGGCAGACCTTTCCGATATTGCAGGTGTCATAACAAGTATCACTTCTGTATTGAATAAAACGAAAGTGGACACGCCACTGATCAGTAAATGATTGTAACAATGCTGATGTTCGAATAGCCGAATTCGTATCTGCTAACTGGTTATGACGAACACGTCAAAAGTGTGGGAGAGCAAAGGCCTAATTCGCTTTCCGGATTGTGAGTCTTTGAACCGTTTAAACAATGCGCGGTACATGGACTATGCTATTAATGCCCTTGAAACCACATCATTGCACATCTTAATCTCAACATTTATCATTTTGCTCGGGAACAAAGTTTGCTGGGTAAGAACCAGATCGTTTATTCCCGGCCCGCCTTCCTCTTGGAACTCTGGTTATTGATTCCCATATTTTTAGATTAAGAGAGGCTTGTTGGTGGAAATGAAAAGATGGAATGAAAGAAAAGTCAATTTGAAAATCGGTTTTTGGAGCCATTTTGTGCATGTCAATAGTAAAACGCGAAAGCGAGATAACCATTCGCAGCCATTGCGTGACACCTTAGACCTTTTGAAAATGCCTTTCCCTCAATGCTAAATGTTAATTAGAGAGTGGAGCCGTTGAGAGCTGTCCGGCAGAACATGGGTGTATAGAGGGGAAATTTTCTCTGTTAACAACTCAAAAACCTGCATTGAAAGCATGTATCTAAAGTTGCGTCACAAAACAAAGTAGCCCGGACAAGAATCGAACTTGTATCTAAAGTTTAGGAAACTTCTATTCTATCCATTGAACTACCGGGCCAATGAAAGCGGCAAAAATAGTGTTTAGCGGTTTTACATGGCTAAACAATCCGGCTAAAAACCTACATTTATCAAATCAACTAAACTTCATGCAAAAAATAATTTGCCGCTTCTTTTTTTTGATGCTGGTGCTTACTCCTTTTTTTATGAATGCGCAAAAACCACAAATCAACCACGTTGCTGTTCATGTAAATAACCTGCAAAAAAGCACGGAGTTTTATACCAAAATCATTGGCCTCGATACCATTCCCGAACCGTTTCATGATGGCTTGCACACCTGGCTTTCGATGGGCGGTAAAGCGCAACTGCATTTAATTGCCGGCGCACCTGCCGGGCTGGTACATGATAAATACAATCACCTTTGTTTTAGTGTAGCGTCAATGGAAAATTTTGTAGCAACACTTACTAAGGCAAACGTTCCCTACCAGGACTGGCCCGGTAAACCAAATACCATAACCACAAGGCCCGACGGCGTTAAACAAATATTTTTTACCGACCCCGACGGATACTGGATTGAGGTGAATAACGACCGCAAATAAGCTACAGCACCAAACCTTCCCCCACCTATCTTTGCACACCCAGAAAAGTTGTGTATGAAGTTTTATAATTTGTTGATTAAGTATCGCCTGTATATAGGAATTGTAATGCTGATTGCCGGCCTTGCGATGAACTTGACCATCAGTGGTTTTTGGCCCGTGTTTCCACTTTATTTGGTTGGCCTTGTTTTAGTGTTGGGGCATTTCTTTTTTGGTCCGCTGCGCCTGATACAAGAACACCTCGAGGGCGGCAATATTGATGAGGCGGAGAAAGTAATTGCCTCTATTAAGTTTCCCAACCTTTTGTATAAACCAATCCGTTCGGTTTATTACACCTTGAAAGGTAACATTGCTATGATGAAGCAGGATTTTGATGGCGCAGAAATAAATATGAAAAAGGGTTTGGATTTAGGCATGCCCATGAAAGAAGCCGAAGGCGCCAGCTTGTTGCAAATGGGAATGTTAAGCATGCAAAAAAATGATTTGCGGGGCGCCGAAAGTTATATACGCCAGGCATTAAGGAAGGGTTTACCCGATAAAGAGAATAACGCCGCCGCCTACCTGCAAATGTGCAGCCTGATGATGAACAAAAGAGAGTTTAGAGCAGCCAAAGATTTTTTTAGAAAAGCAAAGGCACTCAAGCCAACCACGCCACAAATTGTTGACCAGATAAAACAGATAGAAAAATATATTTCGCGGATGCCGGGGTAGGGTGGAGAAGTTCAAAGCCGAAAGTTCAAAGTTGCTTTGGGTGGACGATTCTTTCCCAGGGGTTTTGCGTGATTTTTATTGTTGAATGGCATGAGAACTTTATCACTCAATCCGAATGGCACCACCATCACACAAAACTGCGTGTACAATGGTTCACTGGCTTTGAACTCGAGACTTTAAACTCTAATTACCCTCTCTCACACCTTCCACAAATTTTTCCACTGCCCGGCGTACATCGGTTGCTGAAGCCTGGTGGTTATTTACCAGTACCGAAAAAATGAGCAGCCTGTTTTTCTTTGTGTACATCAATCCGCTAAGGGCAACTACACCCGAGAGTGTCCCGGTTTTTGCAAATAAAAATCCGGTGGAGTTTTTATAGTAATTAATAAGTGTGCCTTCATTGCCCGTTGCAAAAATTTCTTTGATGCGCTGCATGCCAAATTGCTTTTGCATTTTATTGAGGATGGCTACAAAATCCTGCGGGGTAAAAAGGTTGTAACGGCTAAGCCCCGAGCCATCGGCCCAGCGGGGTTTTTGAGGTAGGTCGGCGAAGTCGGTTTTTAAAATAGTGTCAATAATTTTTGCATCGTTCATTACACCAAGAAATTCATTGCTCACCATTAATAAAGCTTGCTCGGCAAAAAAATTATCGCTGCGGTGCATGAGTGGTTTGAGGAGAGAGTCGGTGGGTTGGGAGTGGATGATGTTCCAGTTTTTGATGTGAAAAAAAGTGACGTCACTATTTTCAACTTCCCAACTAAATTCATCTTTGACTTCGGTTGGGTAAACCTCCGTAAATTTCTTACTTAAAGTATCACTAAGAAATGAAAACGCAGTACGCCAATCGTTCGTAACAAATGGAAGAGTAGCTGATTTAAAAACACTGCTGCTTCTTTTAACTCTAAAATCATTTGTGGAAATTGCCCGTGAAACTTCTAATCTCCCATTTAAATCCTCATCAATAATAACTCTGGACTTTCGGTTCACCAATGAGTCAAAATACTTGCTGCCGGTTGTAAATGGTTTTGTCCTGCTCTCTCTTTGCAGATGAGAGGTGGGAATAAAGCTCTCTGATGTGTCTCTAAGTTTAATTGTGACAGTGTTTCCCAGTATAGGCATTCTGCTTCGTTCAGCCATATAGTTTGCTTGATAATCATTCCAACTCCAACCACTTCCCCATGGTTCTAACTCATAACCTTTAATGAAGAGAGCAGGTCTTTTTGAGCGGCCCGTAAAATTGCTTTTGAGAAAAGTGAATACGGGGCTTGTTGCAAAATCTTTGTGTAAAAGTGTTGGGTCGCCTGTTGGTTGAAAGACGATTACATTTTCTCTAAACCATTTTTCTTCAGGTATTCCATACCGCAACCCCACCAAACTATCACCCAAATATTTCATAGCCGCATAGCATGTAGCAATTTTTGTATTGCTGGCGGGTACAAAATATTTATCGCCCTGGTAGTTGTACAAATATTTGCCTTCATCGGCATCGTAGATACTTATGCCTACATGCGCTGATTGTAATGGAGTGGCGTTAATGATATTTTGTTTTGCCGATTGACTTAGCTGCCTTGTAGTGCCACAGGATAGCAATATAAAAACAAAAAAAGAAAGAATGGTGGTGGAATGTTTCATTGAAAAATGTGCTTCACCAAATGTAAAGCCGCCTGCGGGCATCTCCTTATTTTTATTGCATGATAAACGCAGCCGAATTAAGATTAGGCAATTTTGTTTTATACAAACATCAAAACAAAATAAAAATGGTGTCCTGTGGTTTTTTACATTTTGATGCACTGGCAAAAGGTGAGGCAAACCTTTTTTTTCCGGTTGTGCTTAAACCCGAATTGGCAGAAAAATGCGGCTTTGTTGAAAATAGAAAATATCCGCTTCTACCGCAGGCCCGTGAGTTTTCGCTTGCCCTGCCTATACCTGGTGCAAACAATAACCAACTATTTATCTACCTAAAAAACAATGGTGAGTGTTTTGGCCGATCCACGGTTAACGCAGTTGCAACAAGTGTAAATTTTTACAACCTGCACCAGTTACAAAACATTTACTTTGCCCTTACCGGCAACGAGCTTGAGGTAAAATTATAGGCCACCTCAACCATCACCCGCAAATATTTTTACTGAAAAGCGGCGATAAATTACCTGTAATTATACGTAGCTGACGAATTTGCATGCACGCATCAGCCCGCCATAACGCCACTATGCCTTAGCGCTTTATATATAGGCCGTACTTTTTCATGTGTTCAAAAGTTAGGACTTGCCGGAAACCGCTTCTACATTTACCCCAGATTGGTTTTATAAAGACTCCCTTTTTTTCCGGACACAATGAAAAGCCCAAAAAACGTCCGCCCCCCGGAAAAATATGGATAGCCAATCACCTCCATTAGTCCTGAAAACCTTACCCAATATTCTATTGAAATATTAATTATCCAAATTCTCAGGGTCGGCATTGTTTCACCTTAAATCGAAAACAATGTTGAAAACAAAACTCGTAAAAGCAGGATTTTTTGGTCATGGCGCGGTGTTTTTAATGGTATCGCCGGTAACCGTAAATTTTTCGCCGCTCGATCTTTTAAATGTAAACGCAAGCAAACCGTTGCCGGTAATTTACATACAGCCCGACACCACCATTTTTGCCACCGACACAGTTGTGTTAACCCCCGCTTCATTTGTTGCAAAGGCCCCTTGCATTACCATTAGCAACACTGCCACGGCCTATGTAAATAAATTCATCAGGCAAAACCGCGAAGAGCTGGAAGCCACCGAAAAAAGAAGCAAGAATTATTTCCGCATTATTGAAAATGTATTTGCACAGTATAAGTTGCCGGCCGAATTAAAATATTTAGCAGTAATTGAATCACAATTAAAACCCGATGCTCTTTCACATGCTGGTGCAAGAGGTGCGTGGCAGCTAATGCCCCAAACCGCCAGGGATTTTGGATTAAAAGTTTCGGGGAAAAAAGACGAACGCACCCATTTTTACAAAAGCACAGTAGCCTCGGCAAAATATTTAAAAGGTTTGCACAACATGTTTGGCGACTGGCTTTTGGTGATAGCCGCTTACAATGGCGGCGAAGGCACTGTGATGAAAGCAATTAAAAAAAGTGGCAGCCGCAACTTTTGGAAGCTGCAGGGATTTTTACCTGCCGAAACCAGGAGCCATGTTAAGCGATTTATTGGTGCGCATTATTTTTTTCAGGCAGAGGGCAGTTTAACCGTGCTTACAAAAGCCCAAACCACCGCACATTTAAAAGCTGTTGAGGAATATCAGGAAATGATAAACAGGCAGGATCAGGTAACGACAATTTCATCTGGACGATAAGTTGAGAACCGTAAAACACCACGGCGTGCCCTGCGAGAGCGGGGCATTTTTTTGGGAAGCACGGAAGCATCACTTGGAGGGGCTAATTCTGAGTTTTTACGGCTTGGCATTCTTTGTTAGATAGATTTAGTAATGGCAGGTAGGTGAAGCTGAATGTTTCGTAAAGCCGCAGCATAACAAACCAATTTTACCTGTAGTTTTCCTTCTTACTTGGCAAGGGGAACTGTGGCGGAAATACTCTTTTTTGAGATTCTAAAATTAAAGCAGCATGTATTGTTGCATGGCTATCGCTACCGATGAATTTTTTCAAAGCCCTAATGACTGGCCAAAAAACCGCGTTAATAGTGCCAACTTGATTAAGGGAAATAGTATCTTTAGCGATTATTGTTTGCATAGCAACTATCGAACAATCATCACACCCATCGTCTGTTGATTTAACTGCGGTGTCAGGAATAATCTTCATGAGGACTGTGTCAACAAGTCGCACTATCGAGTCTGGAAGTAGACCATATTTTACTAGGTCAAACTTTTGGGGTGAAAGAAATATTTTGTTTGAGTCGACCCAAAAAGAAAATCCCCTTGACCAACCATTCGTGTATCCAATTTCAAAACTTGTAAACTTTATTGGAATCGTTCTAAGTTCTTTCTTGCCAGAACAAGAATATATAAGAAGAGTCAAGCCGATAAAGCCGGTTGCAAATTTTGCCATGTCTTCATAGTGATGCAAATCTGGTGAATCTTCCTAAAAATAACAGCCAGTGTTTGTATTTCCGTGAATGAATACCTAACACTCTGTCAAAAATTTTTTTCTAAGTCCATCAATCACTAAAATCGTCTCCATATAAATCAAACTTCAAAAACCTTTTGGAGATAAACCTGCAATCCATAGCACTATCGAAAGTGTCTCTAATCACACTAAAGTATTTCCTAGCTCATACATCCTCCCTACAAACTTCCCGTAAAAGTATCGCCCTGCCGAAGGTCGCCGGTTTCAAATCCTTTTTTAAACCAGTACATACGTTGGGCCGATGTGCCGTGGGTAAAACTTTCGGGCACTGCATAACCCTGTGCTTCTTTTTGTAGCCTGTCATCGCCAATGGCATTGGCCGCATTCATTGCTTCTTCCACATCACCTTCTTCTAAATAACCTTTGCCTTTTACATAGTGGGCCCAAACGCCGGCATAAAAATCGGCCTGCAGTTCAAGCCGCACAGAGTACTGATTGTACTCTTCTTCACTTACCCGTCCACGCATTTGTTGTACTTCGGCCGATTTGCCCAAGAGGTTTTGAATATGATGCCCTACTTCGTGCGCAACAACGTAAGCCATCGCAAAATCGCCCGGGGCACCAAAACGTTCTTTTAAATCGTTGTAAAACGACAGGTCAATGTATAATTTGTAATCGGCGGGGCAGTAGAAAGGCCCGCTTGCCGCCGAGGCATTACCACAACCCGACTGTACACCACCACTAAATAATACCAGTGTTGGCGCCTGGTATTGATTGCCCGATTTTGAAAACAACTGTCCCCACACATCCTCGGTATCGGCCAGCACCACTTTTACAAAACTTGCCTGTTGATCCTGTGCGGCTTTTTGCTCCGTACTCATTGGTGTGCCTTGATTGGGTAATGGCATTTGTACGTCGCCGCCATCGCCGCCCAACAAAAGATTAAGCACCAAAACAATCACGCCGATAATGCCGCCACCGGCAGCAATGCCACCACCCGAAATTCCGCGGCGGTCGTCAACGTTCGAACTTTCTCGTCTTCCTTGCCAAAGCATAATGTTTGATTTTAGTAGTAAGGTATAAAAAACGTGCCGGATGAAAAGTAAGATTTACGATTAGCGATTGTGCTTGCCCACCGTAGCTTGGGAAGGTGTGCTTGCCAGCCTCCGTCATGAAATGCTATAGCCGTCGAAGACTACCTTGCTGCATCAATATAATTATGGCCGATAAATAGTCGGTGGCAATGCTTTTATTTCCTTTCCGAACGAAGTGCACATAGCCATTTCCATCTCTCAAAACATCCTTTTTCTTCCGTCTTTCAAAATACGCCCCAAAGTTTTGCGCCACTCTTCCGATTACTTTTGCCGTAGAATAATCACCATGAAATACTCCAGCCCTTTTTTAGTTGGCATCCTGTTTTTTTGTTCCTGCGCTTCTACAAAAAAAACAATAACCGATGATGGGAAAATAACCGTGCATTTTTTGCAAGTGAACGATGTGTATGAGATTGCGCCGGTTGCCAATGGAAAAGAAGGTGGCCTGGCACGCATAGCCACACTAAAAAAACAATTGCTACAAAAAAACCGCAACAGTTTTTTGGTGATGGCCGGCGATTTTTTAAGTCCCTCGGTTTACAACAGCCTGCCTTACCAGAGCAATGCAATAAGAGGGCGGCAAATGGTTGATGCTATGAACGCTGCAGGTTTTAACCTTGCCTGTTTTGGTAATCACGAATTTGACATAAAAGAAAATGAACTGCTGGACAGGTTGAATGAAAGTGAATTTCACTGGGTTGCATCTAATGCCTTTCACAAAACAAAGGATGGAATTTTGCCATTTTTGGTTGATGGCAAACCCATTGGTAAAACATACGTTTTGCAGGTGAAAGATGATGATGGCACCACTGCAAAAATCGGCATCATCAGCGCAACCCTTCCATTTAATAAGGCAGCTTATGTTGCCTATACCGATGCCTTGCAAACTGCACAAACCCTATACCTGCAAATAAAAGATTCGGTTGATGCAGTGGTGGCATTAACGCACCAGCTAATTGCCGATGACATCAGGTTGGCGCAGGCAGTACCGGCTTTGGCTGTAATTATGGGCGGGCACGAACACGACCAACGTTTTGAAATGATTGGACGCACACCTATTACAAAAGCACACGCCAATGCCCGCTCGGCTTACATTATAGAACTCATCATCGACAAAAAGAAAAGAGAAAATTATACTTCCACCAACCTTGTTTATTTAAACGAAGCAATTGCTTTGGACAGCGCCACAAACGCTGTAGTACAAAAATGGATGACCATTGCCGAAAAAAATTATGACTCATTGGGTTTCGACGCAAAAAATATTCTATTGCAAAGTGGTGATAGTTTAGAAGGCCGTGAAACTGAAGTGCGCAGCCGGGCAACCAACCTTACACAAATGATTATTGCAGGCATGCATTACGCGGCACCGCAGGCGCAGGTAGCAATAATGAATGCGGGTTCAATAAGGCTTGATGATATTTTGACCATGCCCGTTACGCAATACGATTTTATTCGCTCCCTGCCTTTTGGTGGTGGTATACAGGAGTTGGATATGAAGGGTAGTCTTTTAATAAAGGTGTTGAACCAGGGGTTGAAAAATAAGGGCATCGGTGGTTTTCTACAGCATAGCGAAACAGTAAAAAACGAAAATGGTATATGGAAACTGGAGGGGCTGGAAATTGATTCCACAAAAATTTACCGCGTAGCAATAACCGATTTTTTATTTACGGGCGGCGAGGCCAATCTTGATTTTTTAAATCCAAAAAATCCGGATGTTGTAAAAGTTTACCCCGCAGCAACTACAAATCTTAATGCCCGTTTCGACATACGGTTAGCCCTAATCCGGTATCTGCAAAATAAAAAATAACACACTACCGCAAGAACGAAAAATTGGTAACTTCCGGCATCAATTTTTTAAACCAAAATTTAACCCACATGCAAAACTTAAAGTTATTTGCACTGGCAGCAGCAATATCTTTTGTTGCCTGCAACGATAGGGCCACGGTTGCGTCGTCAAACACCGATAACATTGAGGTGGCCCGAAGACTAGAAGGAGAAGAATTGGCAAAACGCGGTCAGTACCTCACTACCATTGGCGGCTGTAACGACTGTCACTCACCAAAAAAATTTACCGATCGCGGCCCCTCTGTTGATGAAACAAAAGTTTTGTCGGGGCACCCCACCGGCTCAAAATTGCCACCAATAAATGCCAGCGCTTTACAACCCGGCCAATGGATAAATATGGCCCCCGACCTTACTGCTTTTGTTGGCCCCTGGGGTATAAGTTATGCTGCCAACCTAACCCCCGATTCGGCAACCGGCACCGGCGCATGGACCAAGGAAATGTTTATAAAAGCCATACGCACAGGTAAGCACATGGGCGCCGATAATGGCCGGCCGATTATGCCGCCAATGCCTTGGGAAGAAATTGCAAAAATGACAGATGAAGATTTAGAAGCGGTGTTTGCATTTTTAAGATCGTTACCTGCAATTAGCAACCGGGTACCCGATCCCGTGCCACCTCCACAGGTAAAAATAAATGATGGCCCCTCAAAATAATTTGAATGAGGTAGTGAACGATGTAAGAGCAATAAAAAAAGAAAGCCCTGTTGTCATGAGCAACCGGGCTTTCTTTTAAAATTTATGTAGAGTTGTTATGGATGTATAGCATTAAAATATTGTGCCAGAAAAAATGCCAGGAGCAATAATGGTGTGTTTTTGAATTTACAGTTACAAGGAGAGAAAGGAGAAAAGGAGTTGGGACTGAAGACGCTCCATTATCTTACCATCTATGCATTGCAAGGCAGAAAAAGGAAATCGTTTTAAAAGGCTCCATTGTGCCGGCGCCGGAAAATTATTTGTTCATTGTTTTAAAAGTCGAATGGTATGCAAGGCATTTGATTGTAAACCGACCGGGGAAGATTGTAAAAGGGATGCAGGTAAATTTCAAAGAGTTCAAAAGCATTCTGTAGAAAATCTTACAAACCTGCCTTTAGAGCCCGTGATGATTTGATCAGAATATTTACCAACAATTGATGCTGCTGCGAAAAAGATGAATCCAACTTCACACAAATAACTCACTTGCTACCCCATCGGCACGCAACATTCCTTCTTCGGTCAATTGAACGATTCCATTTTGCAAACGCAGCAATTGGCTTGAGGTAAATTTTTGCAAACCTTTTTCTACCCGCCTTCTTTCATCTTCACCAAAATTTTGTTCAAACAGATTCAAATCCAAACCTTCCACGGTGCGTAGCGAAATCATGATGGTTTCATTGATGCGGTTGGCAGCAGAGAGAATTTCTGTTTCCCGTTTTAGTTGTCCTTCACTCACCGAAGAAGTGTACACCGCGTTATTGGCCACATTCCATCTTCTTTCCACCCCGTTATAACTATGTGCCGATGGCCCAATGCCTAAATATTTTTTTCCTTTCCAGTAAGCCGAGTTGTGCCGGCTTACAAAGCCTGGTTTTGCAAAATTGGAAACCTCGTAATGTTCGTATCCCTTTTCTCGCAACCATTGCATCAGCAGCAAAAATTGACGGGCTTGTTTTTCATTGTCAATGTTTTTCGACCGGGCCTGGTCGATTTGTTTTTGCAGTGGCGTTTTTTCTTCCACCGTTAATGCGTAGCAGGAGAGGTGGGGTATGCCCATGGCCGTTGCAGTATCAACATTGTGTTTCCACATTGCATCGGTCAGCAGCGGCGAACCGTAAATTAAATCCATCGTAATGTTTTCAAACTGGTCCGCTGCCAATTGCAAATTGCCCATTGCCTGTTCCGCAGTATGAGCCCTATTCATCCACCGCAGCTCCTCCCCGAAAAAACTTTGCACACCAATACTTAACCGGTTAATGCCGGCACTTTTCCACTCCGCTAATTTTCCTTTGGTGATGTCATCAGGATTGGCTTCTAAAGTAATTTCTGCATTTGTGGCAATGTTGTGATGGCGGAAAATTTCTTCAAGTAAAAGTTGTAATTCGGCAGTTTCTAAAATGCTGGGTGTGCCACCGCCAAAATAAATGGTGTCAATTTTTTCGTTGTGTAAATAATTTTTTTCAAGCGAAATTTCTTTTGCCAACGCGGCAATCATTTCGGTTTTATTTCGGAGCGATGTAGTAAAATGAAAATTGCAATAACTGCATGCCTGCTTGCAAAAAGGTATGTGTAAGTAAATTCCTGCCATAATTATCCTCGCCGGGTAAAGCTGGTGCTAAATAAAATGTTCAAATAATTTCCTGCCAACTTCGTTATAATTTCAGTTCGTAACTATGTTTGATCAAGGTGTCCGGTTGAAGCCTGCCTTCTGACAGCCCCGCTCCAGTCAAACATCATTCTACCAACATCAATGACAAAACTAAGCTTCATCTTTTCTGTTTTTTTTGTTTTAACTAACTGCACATTATTTGCACAGGGCTACAACGTACACTATGTTGGTATTAACGAAGACTCGGTTTCGCTGCTCAAAAAAATAAATCTTCAAACCTCTTTTTCGTCCCGCCCCGAAGCCTCGGCTTATGTAGCAACGCTGCCCTCCGTGTTACAGAGTAAAGGATATATTACAGGCTCGATTGATAGTGTGGCCTTCGATTCTTTGTCGGCGCAGGTTAATATTTTTTTAGGAGAAATGTACCAGTGGGCACGCATTCGCACCTTACCGGAGAACGAAGCTTTTTTACAGAAACTGCGATGGACGCCCAACCAATGGAAGGGCAACGTAGATTTCAAGAGTTTAGAAACATGGCAACAAAAAATTTTAGATGCGCTGGAGGAAGACGGCCATCCATTTGGCAAAGTTTATCTTGACAGCATTGAAATAGACACCGGGAGAGTGAACGCTTTGTTGCAAATAAAAAAAGGGCCCAACTATAAAATTGACAGCATTAGAGTGTACGGGGATGTTAGCGTAAGCAATGTGTTTTTACAACGATACCTGGATCTGCCAAATGGAAGTGCTTACAGTAAAAAAAAGCTTTCGGGCATATCAAAGAAGTTGGCCGAACTGGTGTACCTGCAGGAGGAACGGCCATCCGATCTCAGTCTGCTGGGTACGGGTTCGGTTTTAAATTTATACCTGCAGCCCAAAAAAAGCAGCCAGGTAAACGCGTTGATTGGTTTTTTGCCAAACAGCCAGCGGCTTTCGGGTGAACAAAAGTTATTGCTCACCGTCGACGCTAACATTTTACTCCGTAACGCTTTGGGTGGCGGCGAAACCATTGGTTTACTATGGCAGCAATTGCAGCAAAGTTCGCCGCGGTTGAATCTGCAGTTTGAACAACCTTTTATTTTTAGTTCGCCTTTCGGTCTCAATTTTAATTTCGATATGTACCGGAGAGATTCAATTTTTCTAAACCTCAACATGAATCTGGGCGCCACCTACCGGCTCAGTGCAAATAAAACCGGTTCTATTTTTTTACAGCGCAGGCAAAGCATCGTCAACGGCGTTAATGAGCCACTAATTATCCAAACAAAACAATTGCCACCCGAGGTAGACGTAAGCTCACTAAACCTTGGGCTTGGTTTTAATAACAACAGCACCGATTACCGTTTCAATCCCCGCAAGGGTAGCGATTTTGTCATAACCGCAACAGCCGGAACCAAGTCAATAAAAAAAAATAACGCCATAGTTGATTTAAAGGATCCAGGCAACCCCAATTTTAATTTCGAGAGTTTGTACGATACCGTAAAACTTAAAGCATACCAATTTAGGGTTACTGCCTCAATGGCTCATTACCTGCCACTAACCCGGCAAACCACTTTTAAACTGGCATTGAACGCAGGCCTTTTTCAAAGTGCCAACTATTTTAGAAACGAGTTATTTCAAATTGGCGGCTACAAACTTTTGCGGGGGTTCGATGAGGAGAGCCAGTTTGTATCTCAATATGCCATTGGCACTTTTGAGTATCGTTATCTTCTTGGTCAGAATTCGGCGTTCTTCGCTTTTGTTGATGGGGGCTGGGGCAGGCATTTAGCCGAAATACAAAAACATCATGGCTATTTTGGTACCGGGCTTGGACTTTCGTTTGAAACAAAGGCCGGAATATTTAACCTGGCCTGGGCAGTAGGTAAAAGAGATGATCTGCCCTTTAACCTCCGGCAATCAAAAGTGCACCTGGGTTTTGCCAGTTATTTTTAAAAAAATGTGGCTGATGCGAATACTTTTGTGGCCGATGACTAAGTATTTATGGTGGACAGTGTTTTTAATGGCGACTGTGCAGGCGCAGGCGCAAACCGAAACCGATTCTGCTGCAACAGCGGTTGATTCAGCAGCCGGGCCTTTACCAGTATCCCCCAAACCCTCATCCCCCAGGCGTAACATCGTACGGGAGCTGTCCGTAGCCGATACTTTTTTATCAGCAATACGGCTCGATACAATTTTTGTTGCAGACAACACAGATTGGCAGTTGCCCAGCTATTTTTTTGAGCGGCACCCCTATTATCAATTTACAAATGCAGCCCGTTATAAAATAAGTGTGCGACAGTGGCAAGGAAAAGAAGAAATCTTTTATGCCCTCCTAGCCCTGCTTATTTTTTTTGCCTTGATAAAGAATGCGTTTCACCGGTACTTGCAGGATTTGATGAAAACTTTTTTTCGCACCTCGGTCAGGCAGCGGCAGGTAAAAGAACAACTGCTGCAAAGCCCGTTACCCTCGCTGCTGCTAAACATTTTTTTCCTTTTAAGCACGGGTATGTTTTTGGCGTTGCTACTACAGCATTATGGATTAGGGCTTCAGTTTACTTTCTGGCTTTTGTTTCTGTATTGCGGGGCTGCGCTTGCGGTAATGTACCTGGGTAAATTTCTGATTCTTAAGCTAATGGGGTGGGTATTCGGCGCAAGAGACGCGGCCGATACTTACATTTTTGTTGTCTTTTCAACCAATAAAATTATTGGTATTGTTTTGTTGCCTGTTGTAGTGGTGATTGGTTTTAACAGCGGCGGCATTAACCAAGTTGCAGTTGCTTGTGGAGCAATCATCATTTTCAGTCTTTTTGCCTATCGGTATTTTCTTTCTTTTGTGTCTGTTCAGCCCCAGGTAAACATTAGTTTTTTTCATTTTTTGCTCTACCTAGCGGTTTTCGAAATAACTCCTCTTTTGTTGATTAACAAACTGTTGTTTGGTTTCCTAAGCTAAAACATATTAGTTTTGCGCAACGTTAGCCGAACCGCACCAAATATGGTAAAACAAGGGGTCAAGGCCGATACATCGGCAAAAAACAAAAAAAAGGTACTCATTACACAACCGCGACCCGAAAGCGATAAATCGCCGTATTTCGAGTTAGGCCGAAAGTATAATGTTGAGTTGGCATTCCAACCTTTCATTAGGCTGGAAGGAATACCGGCAAAAGATTTCCGCAAGCAAAAAATTGATATTGCTGCTCACTCGGGTGTTATTCTTACCAGCCGCAATGCCATTGACCATTTCTTTAGGGTTTGCGATGAAATGAAAGTCAATATATCGCAGGACACCAAATATTTTTGCATAACTGAAGCAGTGGCCCTCTATCTTCAAAAATTTATCTTATACCGCAAGCGTAAGGTGTTTTATGGCGCCGATGGCACCAACAAAAGCCTTTTTGATGTGATTAATAAACACAAAAACAACGAACGTTTTTTGTACGTCTGCTCCGAGAATCAACAAGACAGCGAAATTACAGGCTGGCTTAAATCAAACAGTTGCGATTTTTCTTTGGCCTTTATGTATCGCACCGCCAGCAATGATGTAAAAGATATTCTTACAGACACCGAGTTTGATGTTATTTGCTTTTTTACGCCGAGCGGTGTAAAAAGCCTTTTCGACAACATGCCAAAGTTTAAACAGAATGGAACTGTAATTGGTGCATTCGGTAATAATACTTCCAAGGCGGCCGAGGAAGCCGGGCTTAAACTAGGCATTAAAGCACCGGAACCACAAACCCCATCTATGGTTGCGGCGCTGGAAAAATTTTTGTCAGCCAGCATGAAAGCAAAATGATCCACCCTCATCACCGGTAATATACTGGCAACTGAAAGATTGTAAAATTAATCAGTAAAAATATCGGTGCAGCGAGATAAATACCCGGTAAAAATTCTACTTGTTTCTTTTTCTCATAAATTAGTGGCCGCTTACACAAGCCTTAATTCATTTCCCCTTGTAAATCTGTTGAAGTGCGATGTGCCATTCCTGTTTAGTGACCAAACGTTTGAGCGGGATAGGCAGGAAGGTTTGCGACTATTACGATCATTGAATTTTTTTAACTCTTGTACAATAATTCGGTTTCAGCAGCCGTTTTTAGTTGTACGCCTTAAATTTTTTGGGCCACTTGGAAATGAGAAAAATTAATTTTAACCTTGTATCACCTTTTATTTCAAAACGAAATATTTGCCCAATACCCACAAGTATGAAAATGAAAAACCATTACTACGCACCCTTGGTGGCCGCATTATTCTTAGCAAGCTGCGGCATTCTTGGAAAAAAAGACAAAGGCAGCGCCTTTACAAATGATGGCCAACTTCATGGCATCTCTCCCGGTAACAAATACGTGCTTCCAAAACCGCCTGGCATGGTTTACATTCCTCAGGGTACCTTCCACATGGGTCCCAGCGATGAAGATCCTGCTTACGCGTTTAGTGCCCGTAACCGTTCAGTTTCCATTAGTGGTTTTTGGATGGATGCTACCGAAATCACCAACAACGAATACCGTCAGTTTGTGTATTGGGTGCGTGATTCCATTGCCGCCAAAAAACTTGGTTATGTAAAAGCAGATGGCGATGGCAACGAACGTGTTGACTGGCAAAAAATGGCAACCGTTAAATGGGCCGATCCTAAAATAGTTGAACAGATGGCCGATTTAATTTTGGCCCCGGAGGACCGGATTTTTGGTAAAAAAGAAATTGACGCTTCCAAACTTATCTATCATTCCGAAACTTTTGATCTGAAAGAAGCGGCAAAACGAGAAAATGCAAATAAACCGCGTTCGGCCTTTATTGTAAAAAGAGATGAAAAAATTTATCCTGACACATTGGTGTGGATACGTGACTTCTCTTATTCTTACAATGAACCAATGACCAAACGTTATTTTGCCCACCCTGCATTTGGCAACTACCCCGTGGTAGGTGTTAACTGGAAGCAGGCAGCGTCGTTTTGCGAGTGGAGAACACACTACCTGAATGCTTTTCTTGATGGCAAAAAAAGACCACAGGAGTCGGATTTTCGTCTGCCAACAGAAGCGCAGTGGGAATATGCCGCACGTGGTGGTCGTTCACAATCAATGTTTCCCTGGGGTAATTATTACCTGAGAAATAAAAAAGGTTGCCTGTTGGCTAACTTCAAGCCTGGCCGTGGTAACTACCCCGAAGATGGCGGATTTTACACCGTACGTGCCGATGCTTACTGGCCAAACGATTTTGGTTTGTATTGCATGAGTGGTAACGTAGCCGAGTGGACCTCTTCTATTTATTACGAAGGATCTTATACTTTCCAGCACGATATGAACCCGGATGTTCGCTGGAATGCTAAAGATTCTGATCCACCCAAAATGAAACGTAAAGTATTGCGTGGCGGAAGCTGGAAAGACGTGGGTTATTACCTGCAAACCGGCACACGCACCTACGAATACCAGGATTCAACAAAATCGTACATAGGTTTCCGCACGGTAATTGACTTGCCTGCGCAGGCCAGTCGTAAATAACTTATCATTCCCTTAGCTGAAGGAGGGTACAATTACCTCCTTCAGTTTTAACCAACTAGCTTTTTTAATTCAATTTTTTATAACCAACCACCTTTTAAAATCAATATTTTATGGCAGCAGCTATCCCACCTAAAGTAGGTAAAATCGTAGATGTATTTGTATCCATTGCAGCGGCAATTGTAATTTGGGGCGCACTAAGAAAAATTTTGCATGCACCCGATGCCGACATGTGGCTGAAAATTGGTCTTACCACAGAGGCCCTTGTGTTCCTTGTTTATGGTATTCTCTATTTAAAATATCCGGCAATAGATGAACATGCACATCTTGCTGTGGCAACAAAAACACCAAATGTATTAGGCTCATTGGATAAAGCCATGCTCGATGCCGATATTACTCCAACTAACCTAAACAGGTTGGGCGAAGGGTTTAAAAAACTGAACTCAACAATCAGCAACATGAATGACATTACCGATGTGGTAGCAGCCACCGGTGACTATACACAAAAAACAAAAGAAGTTACTGTTGCTTTAAACAGCGTAAAAGAAGCTTATGTAAATGCCGCCAGCTCGGTAGGTGCATTTAACGCCGCTTCTGATGGTGCCAGGGTTTTTCACGATCAGATTCAGGTGCTCACTAAAAACCTTTCTTCACTCAATACAATTTATGAATTGGAATTGCAGGAAAGCAATAACCACCTGAAAGCACTAAACCAGTTTTATGGGAAGTTAGCCGAAGCATCTACCGTGATGATGAACACTGCCGACGATGCCAAACAGGTTCAGGTGCAAATAGGAACTTTAGGTAAAAACCTTGGTAGTTTAAATAATATCTATGGCAATATGCTTAGTGCAATGCAGGGTAGATAATAATACTAATACCAAAACGTTATCCAATTAAACCGAAAAACCATTCCTTCAGCGACTAAACTTTTGAACCTGTATGTCACTACCTAAAGAACCACGGCAAAAGATGATTAACCTGATGTATTTGGTGTTAACAGCATTGTTAGCACTGAACGTATCAGCCGAAATCCTCAATGCCTTTAAAACTGTTGAGAGGAGTTTAACTTCTACAAACAATACAATTAATAGTTCTACTAACACATTGATTGCTTCTTTTAAAGATAAATTGATCGAACCCGAGACCGCCGAGAAGGCAAAAATTTGGTATCCGAAAGCCGAAAGGGCGGTTGCCCTAACTAAAGAGATGAATACTTATATTGATTCTCTTAAGGCTCAAATTATGCGGGCCGCTGATTTTGATCCGGTAAAGAATGGCGATTCTACTTTTAAAGAAGAGAACCAGGATATTGCCACCCGCCTGATGATTGAAGAAAAAAGAGGTACTGAGCTTAGAGCGAAGCTTGATAAGTATAAGAAAGACATGATTGCGCTTGACCCGACGTTGGGTAAAGAAATAGAAACTTATCTCAAACAAATTAATCTTGAAGTGCCTGCTACAAAAAGCAACGTGAAATCATGGGAGAATGCCTATTTCTACATGGTTCCTACTGTTGCGGCAACCACTATTCTTACAAAGTTCCAAAATGATGTAAAGACAAGTGAGAACCGCACGGTTGCATTATTTCACGAGCAGGTTGGAAAAGTTATTGTTCGTTACGATGCCTTTGCCGCAATTGTGGGCCAAAGCTCCAACTACATTATGCCAGGTCAGGAAATTGAAATAACTGCGGGCGTAGGTGCTTTTAGTAAAGCGGCTCAACCACAAATAACGATTAATGGTCAGGGTGCCCCGTTGGGACCTGAAGGCCAGGCGGCGTTGAAAGTACCTGGTGGCGGTTTAGGAAAACATAGTGTGCCAATTGTTATTCGGTTTATGGACCAGGATGGCAAATTGCAAACAGTAAATAAATCAATTGAGTATACGGTAGGCCAGGCCAACGCTTCAATTGCACTGGATAAAATGAATGTGTTGTATGTAGGTATTGCCAACCCTATTACCGTTGCTGCCAGTGGTGGTGGCGATGATAAAGTAGGCGTATCCATCAGCGGTGGACGTTTGCAAAAAACTGCTCCGGGTAAATACAATGCTTTTGTTGACGGAGGTGATAAGGTAACTGTTACTGTTTCAGTTGATGGGAAAGTTGCTGGCGCATCTGAGTTCCGTGTGCGCAGGATACCAACCCCTACCGGTACAGTTGGCGGCTACGCTTCTGGAGATAACGTAAACTCCGGCGCATTCAAATCGCAGGCAGGTGTGGGTGCATATATCAAAGATTTTCCGTTTGATTTAAAATACACGACCACCTCATTTACTATAAGCACCGATAGCGATGATGGTGATATAGTTGAAGCGAATGTTACAGGTAATTCGTGGTCGGGAAATGCAGCCGCTCAAAATGTAATAAGACAAGTAAGAGCTGGTAAAACAGTTTACGTAGATAACATTAGAGCAATAGGCGAGGATGGAAGAAACTACAAACTGCCTTCATTGGTTTACTATATTAAATAACAAAGGACATGAATAACCGTACAATAAAATTTTGCCTGGTGTTGGTACTTTCCGCATCAATGTTTTCGGAAGTTTCGGCACAACGTACTTCAAAAAAGCGGCCTCCTGCCGGGGGTGGAACACAGCCACCTACCACGCAGCAGCAAACCAATGATAACCGGGCTCCATCATCTTACAATCCTTATGGCAACACACCGATAAGAGTGGATACTTCAGGTGAAGCGGATAACACAGTTCGCAAATCCTTACGGAATGATAATGCTTTTGATAAAAGCGGTATCAATGATCGAACTCCTTTGCCATACGAACACCTGAGATGGGATGATGCCCTTTTTGCAGAAAAGGTTTGGCGTGAGCTTGACCTGCGTGAAAAAATGAACCAGACATTTCGATTTGAGGGAACTGATGACAATGGAAGCCAGATGTTTATTAGCATGCTACTAAAGGCGGTAAACAGCGGTGAAGTAACAGCGTTTACTGATGATCGGTTCACTACCCCCATGCAGTTATCCGAATTGCAGTTAATGACTACGGGTACTGCCGATACCTCTGAGGTGAGAGATGTTAATGACCCAAATAAAATCAAGGAGTATGTGGTTACCCGGGCAAGCTTCGATCCAAAAACCGTTTTGAAACTCCGCATTAAAGAGGAGTGGGTTTTTGATAGGGAAGCAAGCCGCTTAATGGTAAGAATACTGGGTATCTCTCCAATACTTACAAAGCTCAATCCAAATGGTACAGAAAGAGGAAGCCAGGCGATGTTCTGGATTTACTACCCCGACCTGCGTCCCATTCTTGCCAAGTACGAAGTGTATAATTCAAAAAACATGGGTGTTGGCCGTATGACGTGGGAAGAACTCTTCGAAAGCCGTATGTTCAGTAGCTACATTACCAAATCAACGCTGGATAACCCCGGTAACAAAAATATCCGCCAAATGATCAAGGACCCAATCCTTGCTTTGCTGGAAGGTGAAAATTTGAAAGAAAGAATTTTTAATTACGAACAGGATCTCTGGTCGTACTAAATCACAAATAGTTTTTGAACATCCCCTGGCTTGCCGGGGGATTTTTTTTAACCGCCTATTCCCGATAAAAATTATTTTGAGAAATGTGGTTTTTACGTATAGGAAGTAAAGCAATAAGTAGTATTTTTATCTCGGTTTTTCATAGGATATTGGATTTTAAAAGCGGGGCTGAATTTCTATTCGGCCCCTTTTCTTTTTTAGCCCCTTGCTCAGCATATTTTTTCAAAGGTTTCAAAGAGTGAGTCGTTCAATTAAGCTCAATGATCACCGCCTTAGTTCTTGTAATTAAACCTGTATTTTGTATTGTTTTGTGTGTGGTGGTTGCCTTTTCTCTCCCCTCTATTGCTTCTCAAAATATTCCTTTACAATTTTGGCTTTGGAAACTCCAACCACTTTTGCTAACTCAGTTTCGGTTTGTTGCTTGATGTTATTGATGGAACGAAATGTTTTCAGCAACAGATTGGCCGTGCTGTCACCGATGCCTTTTATTTCCTGCAAGCCATTTTTAAAAGTACCCTTGCTTCGTTTGTTGCGGTGAAAACCAATGCCAAACCGATGCACTTCATCTCTTATCCTTCTGATTAATTTATGGCTCTCACTACTGTACGATAGTTTCAGTGACTGCTGATCACCCACAAAAAACAACTCCTCCTCGTTTTTTGCTAGGCCTACTAATGTCATTTTACCATTTAGACCCAACTCTGTTATTGCTTCGTGCGCAGCACTTAATTGCCCCTTGCCGCCGTCAATAACAACCAACTGCGGAAGAGGTGCTTCTTCAGCCTTCAGCCTTTTATAACGCCGTAAAACAGCCTCCTTCATGGTGGCAAAATCATTGATGCCCTCAACGGTTTTTACATTGAACAACCGGTAGTCTTTTTTACTTGGCTCGCCGTTTTTAAAACAAACCATGGCCGACACCGGGTAGCTGCCTCCAAAGTTGGAATTGTCGAAACACTCAATGTACGTTGGCAATGCAGGTAAATGCAGGTCATCTTTTATTTGCAGAAGCGTTCCCTCTTTGCTGCCTGGGTTTTGTGCTAATTGCAATCTTTCCCTGGCTCGCTGGCCGTCAATAAAATATTGCACGTTTTTGCCCGAAAGCTCAAGCAGCTTTTTTTTATCACCTCCTTTCGGCACGGTCACAACTACATTCGCTTCGTCGTACTCCAATTCGAAAGGCACAATGATTTCCTTCGCCTCGCTTAAAAAAGTGGTACGCATTTGCGCAATAGTAAAAGCAAGTGTTTCTTCAATGCTCTCATCAAGATGGGTTTCTACTTTAATGGTTTTTGTTTGAATGATGCTTCCATTTTGTACCATCAGGTAGTTTACATAAGCTACGTCGGCCATGCGCTCTATAAAAAAAACATCCACTTCACCTAACGAGGTATTCACAACAATTGACCGGTTTTGATAGCTTTCGAGGTTGCTGATTTTTTTATGCACTGCTTCTGCCTTTTCAAATGCCATTGCCTGAACATGGCTTTTCATTTCTTCTTTAAAATGCTGCAACACCGGCGAAAGATTTCCTTTCAGAAGGTTCCTTATCTGCTCGATATTTTTATCGTAATCTTCTTTGGTCTGCAAGCCTTCGCAAGGGCCTTTGCAGTTGCCCAAATGGTACTCAAGGCACACCTTAAACCGTCCCTTTTCAATATTTTTTTCTGTAAGATTAAGCGGACAATTTCTAAGGGTAATTGTTTGTTTAATAAAATTTAGTAGTTCCCGTACTTTATGTACCGAGGTATAAGGCCCAAAATATTTTGAACCGTCGTTGAGCTTTTGCCGGGTTAGATAGATGCGGGGAAAGTTTTCGTTTTTGATGACTATATAAGGGTAGGTTTTGTCGTCCTTTAACTCAATATTGAAGAGAGGCTGGTATTGTTTGATTAAAGAGTTTTCGAGCAAAAAAGCATCCTGCTCGGAGTTGACGATTGTGAACTCGATTTTACTGATGCGGCGTACCAGCTCATTGGTTTTATACCCCGCGTTATTTTTATTGAAGTACGAGCTAACGCGTTTACGAATATTTTTTGCCTTGCCTACATACAGCAATTCGTTTTTTTGGTTGTAGTATTTATAAATGCCTGGCAAAGCCGGCAGTGTAGATGCTATGTTTTGAAAATCGGCCTGCGTCATTTATCCCCACTTTAATTACTGGTCGGTAAAATCGTTCCAAATCACTTCCAACGTTTTTACCTTTTCGGGCTGGTTATTTTTTTGCGTTTTGGTTACAATGGTAAATCGTTTGTTTACATACCAAACCATATTTTTTATCACCGACGAGTCGCTGTTGCTTTTTACCAGGTAGGCAATAATGGTTTTTACTTTACCAGCATTAGGTCCGGTATTGGGTTCAAGCAGTACGTCCTGCCGCTGCACTTCATTGTCTTCATCATTACTGGTGTAGCTAAGTATGCCACTCATATCATCGTCCATTATTTTGGTTTCTTCGTAATCGTCCTGCCATTTATCCGAGGCTATATCAGGCATTTGTAAAAATTCGTTTGCAAGCTTCCTAAACTCTTCTCTTGGCACAAAAGTTTTGATTGAATTGGTATCTTCTTTTTCAACCTTTACTATGCGGTAGAGCGAGGTGTCGACGTGTTTTACCTGCGCCTGTAAAAATGCACGTACCGGAAATATTTCTTCCCCGGGTTCTTTCCTTTTTTTACTGCTGCAAGAGGTTAGAAAAACGATGGTTGCCAACAAAAAAATAAACTGGTTCATGGGGTAAAATTAAGTGCACTTGTAAAACGAAACCCCGCAAACATTGTTGCAGGGTTACAATTAAGCAATTAGTGTAGCCTTATTTATTAATTGAAATGCCAACTCTCAACCCATAGTCAAACAAATTTTCTTTTACGGGATATTTGCTTACAAAACTCGACAGCAATTGGTAACGCACCTGCGGCCCCACCTGCCAGTTTAATCTTCCGGTTGAATAGGCTACATACGTTTCCAAAGAGGTATTCACATTCCAGCGGCGGGTAAGCTCGGGAACTTCAGCGTAATTTTTATAATTAGCAGAAATTACATAGGCCCTGTTGCCTAACACATAAGTTGGTTGTATTGTGGTTGCCACACCAAACTGCACTTTTTTATTTCCTGCTATGGTAAACTCAGCTCCGATAGGTGCCGACACCTGTAAATAGAGGTTCTGCAACCAATTTGGTTCGCTGCTACCCTCATTGCTTAATCGTGAAACGCGGCTGATTGAATCAACCCCACCACTGTTTCTTGTATTCAGCATGATGGTTGCTAATTCCGTGGTTGCTTTGAATGCTCTGATTTCGTAACGGGTTACATTAAACTGTAGGCCGCCACGGAGTTTCAAGTTTTTACCAATTGGATATTTTACCGCAAACCCCATTTCCATACCCATCCCCGGTTTGTGCGTTACTACATTATTTACATCGAATAATGAAGGCGCAACAATACTTGGCGAAGTGCTGCCTTGCTGCGCACGGATAAACGATTTATTCTCAGTAAGCTTACGATAACTGATGGTGGGAGTGAAGTACCATTCAACAAAAGCCTTCTTTTTTACCGGTGCGCCCTTATAAATGTTTACCACACTTTCAATTGACGACGGTAATAATGGTTCAGCGCCGGAAGGTTGCAAAACTTCAGTTTCCTTTTTCACGTCGGGGGCCACATCGTTATCAATAATTGTGGATGTAAAGAGTGTTTTTTGAGAGGAAACTGGATCAGCCGGTAAATCAAAATTTCTTGAAGCTACCTGTAAACTACGACTGGTTGTGTTACTTAACCCAATCGCGGCCATCCTACGTTTTCCTGGCGTTTCGGAATGTGCTAACGCAAGCAAAGAGCCGAAACCTGCCTTGTTATTCGTCTGCACTTCATTATCCGGTTGGTCCTCACCATTTACATTCTGCCTGTTTGTAGTTGCAGTAGTAATTGGGGTAGTAGTATTTTTGGATGCGGTGTTTTTTGGTGAAGTATTTTTCGATGTAGGATTGCTACGTGGTGAGTTGCCATCAAGTGTAAAATAGCCAAAGGTGATGGCGGCTAGCAGGAACGCAGCTATTCCAAAGCCAAATCTTCTACGGCTTTTATTTAATTCCTTTGAAATGCCTTTCCAAATTTTATCATCTGGCCTTAATCGAAGCCCTTCGGTTTGCCGCCGAAGGAAGCTTTCAAAGTTTTCATTTGTAAAATCTCTCTTCATAATCAGTAATGGTTAACGGATAGTGGACTTTTTATCTGACGGCCATTTTCAGTGGAGCCTGGCTTGGTTTATACAAAATCTTTTTTCTTACAAGTACGTCCTCTAAAATAGCTTTTGCCCTGGTGTATTGGCTGCGGCTGGTACTTTCTTCAATGTCGAGCATACTGGCTACTTCTTTGTGCGAGTAGCCCTCAATAGCATAAAGATTCAGCACCGTGCGGTAACCAATGGGCAACATTCTTATACATTCAACTACTTCCTTTGCCTGCATTATGGAAGGAATACTTTCTTCCCGCACCTGCAGGCTGCCGGCATGTACCAGGTCAACGCTTTCATTGAACCGTTTGTTCTTCTTTAAAACGTTGATGCAGGTATGCACTACAATCCTGCGAATCCATCCTTCAAAAGAGCCACGGCTTTCAAATGTGTGTATCTGCGAAAACACCTTTATGAAACTTTCCTGCAACATATCCTCGGCATCCTCCCTGTGGTGTGCGTAACGGTAGCAAACCACAAGCATCTTTGAGCTGTACTTTTCATACAACTCCTTTTGCGCCGAAGCACTTTTTTTCAAACAGCCTTCTAATATGGCTTCCTCAGTCATTCTTAAATTTCCTTTGGTAGCCTGTAATTTAGACAATTTTATTACTCGATAGCTGCACCCTCTGTCTGAAATTGGTAAAACTTCAGGATTTGGTTTTGCGGCTTCGAAAAAATAAATTAAAAACCACTGCGCAAACTCACGATGAAATTTCGTCCTCCGCCCGAAAACCCAGAAGCAAAGGGCCGGTAATTTCTATCCAGGATATTTTCCACTCCTGCCTGGGCCTGCAGTTTTTTTGTAAATGAAAAGCTCGTTTTAAAATTAATGGTTGTCCATGCCGGTGTGCCATCTGCGGTTGCATATTGCAGGTTGTCCTCGCCACTGGGATTATAGGATGCAATCCTTTTCCAGCCATTGTACATGACATATCCTTCGGCCCAAAATTTTGCTTGCGTATAAGTAAGGCTTAACCTGCCATACATAGGCGGAATATGATCGAGCGGAACCTTTGCCGAAGCCGCGGGCTGTAATTTTCCATAAGTATAATTGAAGCTGCCAAAAAATTTAAACTGCTTTTCAAATTCTATTGAAAGATTGCCATAGAACCCGTAGAGTTCCGCCTTGTTGATGTTTTGATTGGCGAAAACTTTTGCGTTGCTGCCATTATAAAAAATGCTGTCCCGGCCATTTAACTGAAAGGCAGCAAGTGCAATTGCATTGCCAAACAAAGTGTAAAACGTACCCGTCTCAATTCGAACCGCACCAAAATTTTTTGTCAATCCCAGGTCGGCATTGTAGGTATATTCGGGTTTGATGTTTGGGTTTGGAATAATTATTTGCCTGGATGCAGAGTTGGACTCAAAAATTCGTGATAGGTCGTCAATATTAGGTGCACGAAAACCCGAAGAAAGGCCAAGCGTAAAACGTGAGTCTGCCGATGGCATATAAATTAATCCCACATTGCCGGTGAGCGCAATATTGTTTGTGCCTATTTCTACAAACGGAAAATTAAAAAAAGAATTATCGGCAATGGTTGAACGCAGGTGAGTGGTTTGCAAACGAACACCATCGTTTAACACCCATTTGCCACTGCCAAATTTGAAGAGGTGCTGCGCATACAGTCCAAAATAATTCATCTTGTTGCTGCCGTTTGGATAACGGGTATCAAGCGGGGATACTGCACCCGTAGTTATATTTTTTCTAAACGCGGTTGACTTCACATTATTGAATTGTCCATCGGTACCGATAGTTAGCTCGTGTGCTGGCCATAATTTTCTTGCATCAATCGTATAGGCAACCACGTGTAGTTTTTCAACGCGGTTGTCGAGCCCGTCATACCGCCGATACTCCCGCTGGTGCCTGCATTCTTTAATAAACTGGTGCGAAAGAATTGCTTTGATGTCATTAAAAATGCCTGTCGATTGTACGCTCAGTTCATAAGCAGCAAGCGTTCGGGTTTGTGGCCCGTAGTACCATTGCGTAAAACGCAGGTTGCCATTGCGCTCATCCTGCAACCGATCGTACCGCGGCACATTGGTTGAGTTGGAATATTGCAGGTTGAGCAGGTGTGTAACTTTTTTATTTTGTTGGAATAAAACTTTTTGTGAAACATCCCACTGACTATAGCCCGAATATTTTTGAATACGGTCGTCAGTGTTTTTTACAATTGAATCAACCCCGTTGATCAAAGCAATGTATTGAGTTCTTCTTCCAAAGTCTGGATACTTAGCTGGGTAGTGCGATCCCATCTTCAGGTCATCAAAAAAAGAATAATTGTATGCTTGTAACCAGGCCCATTTTTTACCACCAATACTTACATCTGCATGGCCGGTTTTTTCTTTGTTTACAGAACTATATCGTGCAAACCCCGACCCGGTAAACAGGGTTGTATCATTCAGCGAAAGCTTTGGCAATTTGGTACGCATGTGCACCACACCGCCCAGTGCATCGCTGCCATAAATGGTTGATGCGGGGCCGTATAAAATTTCAATACGCTCCAGCATATTCTGGTCAACTGTAATTACATTTTGCAAATGGCCGGCACGGTAAATGGCGTTGTTCATACGCACGCCATCAATTACCAATAACACCCGGCTGGCCTCAAAGCCACGCAGTACGGGGCTTGCGCCACCCTGCTGACTTTTTTGAACAAAAACATTACCGGTGTTGGCGAGTAAATCGCCCGTGGTTTGCGCATTTACCTGGGCAATACGCTGGGCGGAAATAACTTCAATTTTTTGTACAATATTTTTTTTGCGTTCGGCAAATTTGTTTGAATAAATAAGTACTTCTTCCAGGTTTTTGTTTGATAGGGTGTCCTGCGCATGGGTGCAGATTGCAATGCCTGCAACCATGCAGAGCATAACTGTTTTTTTCATTACGGTTGAATGTTGAATAAGAGAATAAAAATCAGGAGTGTCTATGTCAACGCAAATTGTGGAGGAGGAGTAATTATTTCTTTGGCCCTGTTAACACAGGTACCGGCGATTGGAAAATTTTGTCTTTGATGATACCCTAAAAATTTAATTGAAAAATTAAGGTATGAGGGAAGGGAGCACACTAACCCTCCAACATAAAGAAGTTGAATCAGCCAGCCATCATTGCTGTGCTGTCCCGACAAAAAACTATTGATGGCTGTTTCCTCTTCATCAAAAATGCCCTGCACTGTTACGTGGTTTTTGTACGCGGTGTATGAATGCACGTCAAACATTTTCCCATCCACTAAAATTTCCTTTTCCGCTTTTACCCAACGAAAAACCTTCGTATCAATTTGTAAAGTGTGCAATGCCTGTTTTTCCATTCTTTCTTTTGCCTGGTGTTGCACATACAACTGCCTGCACTGCATCAGCACAATTACAAGTAGGGGCAATAACAAAACACCCGTACTAAAAATGGCAATAAAATTTGTTCGTTTACTCATTTGCAGAAGTACCGCAGCTAAATTAATTTTCAATCAATATTTCGCCGGTCATTTCTCCCGGTATGGGCAAGCCCATCATTTTTAAAATTGTCGGTGCAATATCGCCCAGCTTTCCGGGCTTTATTTGCCCTTTCCAATCTTTATCAATAATAAAAAACGGAACGGGGTTAACCGTATGCGCCGTGTTGGGCGATCCGTCTTCGTTTACCATAAAATCGGCATTACCATGGTCGGCGGTGAGGAAAACAGTGTAATCATTTTGCAAAGCGGTTGTCACTAATTGCGCCACGCAGCTATCAACTGTTTCAACCGCTTTTATCACTGCTGACCAAACACCTGTGTGGCCCACCATATCGGCATTGGCATAGTTCAAACAAATAAAACTTGCTTCACCTTTTTCAATTTCAGGAAGGATAGCAGCCGTAAGTTCGGCTGCACTCATCTCCGGTTGCAGGTCGTAAGTAGCCACTTTAGGCGATGGCGCCATTATGCGGCTTTCACCTTCAAAAAGTTTTTCTCTGCCACCACTAAAAAAGAAACTTACGTGCGGATATTTTTCTGTTTCGGCTATCCTTATTTGTTTCAACCCCTCGTCGGCAATTACCTCACCCAAAGTGTGATTCAAATTATCGGTTTCAAAAATCACCGATACATTTTTATACGTTGCATCGTACTCGGTCATTGTAGTAAAATGCAGGTTCAGGTGGTGCATGTTCTGCTCGGGAAAATCCAACTGCGTTAACGCCTTTGAAATTTCGCGGCAACGATCGGTTCTAAAATTGAAACAAATGACCGCATCACCATCTTTAATGGTAGCAACGGGTTCGCCGTTATTTTCAATGCATACTATGGGCAAAATAAATTCATCGCTAATGTTGTTGCTGTACGATTTCTCGACTGCTTCCGCCGCATCGGCTTCCCTGCTTCCCACTCCGTTTACCAAACAATCGTAAGCTAGTTTTATTCTCTCCCAGCGATTGTCGCGGTCCATTGCATAATACCGACCGGTGATGGTAGCAATTTTGCCAACCGATTTATTTATATGCTCCTGCAACTGGTTTATAAAGCCCAGGCCACTTTTCGGATCGCAGTCGCGGCCATCAGTAAAAGCATGAATAAAAACCTCGGCCAGTTTCTGCTCCTGGCAAACATCCAAAATCGCCATCAGGTGGTTAATGTGCGAGTGTACGCCACCATCACTTACCAGGCCCAACAGGTGCAGCGGCTTTTTGTTTTGTTTTGCATAAGCAATGGACGCCAGCAAATGTGGGTTGCGGGCAAAGCTACCATCACGCACCGCCACGTGTATTCTCTGTAGTTCCTGGTAAACAATCCGGCCGGCACCCAAATTTAAATGGCCAACTTCCGAGTTGCCCATTTGTCCGTCGGGCAGGCCAACCGCTTCGCCACAAGTAGTTAAAGTAGTGTTGCTGAAACGATGGTACAACGAATCAACAAATGGCGTTTGTGCTTGTAACACCGCATCGGCCGAGGCAACTTTACCAAGGCCCCAACCGTCCATAATAACCAGGATAATTTTTCTTGTTGGCATAAACATTTATAAATGAATGTGCGCAAAGCTATAAAAACGTAAAGGTTTTGTTTATATTAGTCTTCAACCAACCTGCAAAAAAACATGGCACATTTTTCGTTTAGTGGCCGCGTTACAACCCCATCTTATATGAAACCTATTTTTACACTCGCTCTAATTTCTACTGTTTTTATTACCAGCGCCTTTACCTCGCTCAGGGGTTTAGACGATGTAATCAATGCCCTGAAAACAGGTAATGCCACTGAGTTGGCTAAGTATGTTGACGACAACATCGAGATATCGCTGCCCGATAAAAGTGATAGTTATAGCCGTGCGCAGGCGTTGATGATACTGCAGGATTTTTTCGCCAACAACGGCGTTAAAAACTTTACTGTTACCCACAAAGGCGACAATGGCGGCAGCCAGTTTTGCATTGGCACACTAAGCACCCGCGCCGGCAATTACCGCACTACGGTTTTTATGAAAACAAAAAACGGCAAACAGTTGGTAAAGGAAATTAGGTTCCAGTCTACGTAGTTTGACCAGATAAATTGTTAACCCTGCTACTGCGGGGTTTTTTTATGCCCTTGTAAAATGCTCCGCCTAATTTTGAGGCATGAATGATTTTGACGAACGATTGTACAAACTAATTGATGCGGCACTGATAGAAGATGTAGGTAATGGCGACCACTCAACGCTCTGTTGTATTCCGGCAAACGTAAAGGGCAAGGCGGTTTTAAAAATTAAGGAAGATGGGATTTTAGCCGGTTTGGATGTGGCGGAAAAAATTTTCAGGTATAAAAAACACAATGCTGTTTTTACCAAACACAAAAGTGATGGCGAGGAAATGAAGTATGATGACACGGCTTTTGAAGTAGAAACAGACGTGCACCTTATTTTACAATTAGAACGGTTGGTATTGAACTGCATGCAACGCATGAGTGGTATTGCAACGCTTACAAAACAGTACACCCGCAAGTTAAGCGGCTATAAAACCAAGTTGCTCGACACAAGAAAAACAACACCCAATTTTCGATTGCTGGAGAAAGAAGCCGTGCGTATTGGTGGAGGAGAAAATCACCGGTTTGGTTTGTATGATATGATTATGCTTAAGGACAATCATATTGATTACTGCGGGGGTTTACAACCTGCCATTGAAAGGGCTTATGATTATGTGCAACGTTATCAGCCACAATTAAAAATTGAGATTGAAACAAGAAGTATTGATGATGTGAAAAAAGTGTTGGCCATTGGCAACGGGAAAATTCACAGGCTGATGCTGGATAATTTTCAACCCGAAAAAGTTAAGGAAGCGGTTGAATTAATCGGTGAAACTTTTGAAACAGAAGCAAGCGGAGGTATTAATATCAACACCATTGAAACATATGCGGCTACTGGTGTTGATTATGTTAGCGTGGGTGGACTGATACACCAGGCCAGGAGTTTGGATTTGAGTTTGAAGGCAGTTTAAGTACACGAATTTGAGCACACGAATTACACGAATTAGTTGACACCAATTTTTTGCACGAATGCATTGATAGAATTACACGAATTTTTTACACGAATTACACGAATGCGTCAATAGAATTACATGAATTTTTACACACATTACACTAATTGAGTGATGAGCAAAAAACACAACAGCGACAAACACGGTTTTGTTTACAGCACCAACCCCGATTTTAATTTTGAGAAGGGAACTAATGAAGCCCTGGAAACGCCTGCACCTGCACAACAAAAACTTCGGTTACGGTTAGAAACAAAACATCGCGGTGGCAAGGCCGTATCGGTGGTGCAGGGTTTTATTGGTAAGGAAGATGACCTTGACCTCCTGGGAAAATCGCTCAAAAATTTTTGCGGTACGGGCGGCGCTGTAAAAGATGGCGAAGTGATTGTTCAGGGCGACCAACGCGAAAAAATGTTACAATGGCTGTTGAAGAATGGGTATAAAGGAACCAGGAAGATGTGAACTGGTAGGTTAATCGTACCTCACTTACCATTGGTTGTTTCAATTGGCAACCCCTTCTGCATTTTGTCTAAAATTAATTAGGCTTCCTTTGTAT
>JANPKD010000011.1:0-32183 GCA_031425835.1 Chitinophagales bacterium | reverse complement strand
CCTTTTGGTAAAAATTCATGTTGTCAGTTGGCTGCAGCCTCCCGAGCCATATCGGGAGCAATTAATACCTGCCAATACTTAAAAAATCACTTGCAGTCAGCTTTAGCTGACTGAATGAGTGCATTGATATTAGGTGGCTTTTAGCCACATTAAAACAATGTGGCTAAAGCCACTAAATAAAATACTTCATGTTTTCAGTTGGCTGAAGCCAACTGCAATTAATACCTGCCAACATTTAAAAGCATCACTTGCAGTCTGCTTGAAAAACGCTTCATGTTTTCAGTGGACTGAAGCCAACTGCAATTCACAACTGCCAACATTTTGAAGGATCACTTGCAGTCAGCTTTAGCTGACTGAATGAGTGCATTGATATTAGGTGGCTATAGCCACATTAAAACAATGTGGCTAAAGCCACTAAATAAAATACTTAATGTTTTCAGTTGGCTGAAGCCATCCCGAACCATATCGGGAGCAATTTATTCTTGCCACATTCACAAGCACCACTTGAAGTCAGCTTTAGCTGACTGAATAAAAAAAGCAGAATGATTAAGTGGCTTTAGCGACATACTACAAAAGGTGGCTAAAGCCTCCTGATAAAAGTTTCATCTTTTCAGTTGGCCGAAGCCATCCCGAATCATATCGGGAGCAATTAATACCTGCCAACATTTAAAAAAGCACTTGCGGTTGGCTTTAGCTGACTGAGTAAAAAAAATCACCTGCAGTCAGCTTTAGCTGACTGAGTAAAAAAAGCATGGAGAAGTAAGTGGCTTTAGCCACATTAAAACAAATGTGGCTAAAGCCCACTAAATAAAATACTTCATCTTTTCAGTTGGCTGAAGCCAACTGCAATTGATAATTGCCATCAGATAAAATGCGGCTAAAGTACCGGCATTGGGTTAGCCATGCGTTGCAAAATATTGCGGTACCCAGTTGGAGTGGAATTAAAGGTGACTTCGCAAAAAATTTTTAGAGATACCCCCAAATAAAAAATCCCGCCTCAACCGACGGGATTTTAAAAATATAAAAAGCGTTTAAAAAAATTATGCTTCTGGTTCCTCGGTTGCCGGAGGAGTTGGTGTAGCTGGTGTAGCCGACGCGGTTGGCGTTGGGGTAGCCGTTGTGCTTTCACTTTTTTCCTGTTGCTGCAACTTTTCCTTTATTTGTGCAAGTGCACCTAAGTCGCCAAGTGTTGGTTTTTCAACCTTCGTCTGCAAATTCTTCATTGCTTTTTTGGTTACATCGGCTTCGGCTCTTGCCTCTTTGCGGGCAACGTCTTTTTCATCGGCCTTTGTTTGCTCCCAAATGCGTGTGTGCGATACAACGATGCGCTTTTCGTTACGGTCGAATTCAATAACCATAAACTCCGCAGTTTCATCGGCACCAACGCTTTTGCCATCTTCTTTCAGCAAATGACGGTTAGGGGCAAAACCTTCAAGGCCGTAGGGCAATTGTACCACCGCACCTTTATCATCTTTGCGGCTCACCGTTGCTTCGTGCACCGAACCAATGGCAAATGTATCCTGCAAGCTGTTCCATGGATCTTCTTCCAATTGCTTATGACCTAACTGCAACTTGCGGTTTTCTTTATCAATACCTAAAATGGCAACATCAATTTGCTCACCCACTTTAGTAAATTCGGTTGGGTGATTAAAACGCTTTAACCAACTGAGGTCGGAGATGTGGATCATACCACCAATGCCCGAACTTAATTCAACAAAAACACCGTACGGCGTAATGTTTTTTACGGTACCGGCATGACGGCTGTTTGCGGGAAACTTAGTTTCAATATCGCTCCACGGATCCTGCGACATTTGTTTGATAGACAAACTCATTTTGCGTGTTGCCTTATCAAGTGTTACCACTTTTGCTTCATGCTCATCGCCCAGTTTAAAAAATTCTTTGGCGTTGATTGGCGTGTTGGCCCATGTAATTTCCGATACGTGAACCAGGCCTTCTACCCCTGCTAAAATTTCGAGGAAAGCGCCGTAGTCTTCAATGTTTACCACCTTACCTTTTACAATAGAACCTTCAACAATTGTATCG
Organism: Chitinophagales bacterium; assembly: GCA_031425835.1. Classification (GTDB taxonomy): domain Bacteria; phylum Bacteroidota; class Bacteroidia; order Chitinophagales; family Chitinophagaceae; genus Flavisolibacter. The sequence goes on along the minus strand of JANPKD010000011.1, from coordinate 30,140 downwards.
GGCAACACATCCCAAGGATGCGGAGTGAGTTGCTTTAAGCCAAGAGAAATACGTTTTTTCTCATCGTCAAAATCCAACACAACTACATTTATTTTCTGATCGAGCTTCAGCACCTCTGATGGGTGGTTGATGCGGCCCCACGAAATATCAGTTATGTACAACAAACCATCCAAACCGCCGAGGTCCATAAATGCACCAAAATCGGTGATGTTTTTCACGGTACCTTCCAACACCTGGCCTTTTTCGAGTTTGCCTATTATCAGTGCACGTTGTGCTTCAATGTCGCTTTCAATTAATGCCTTGTGCGATACAACGGCGTTCTTAATGGTTTCATTAATTTTCACCACTTTAAACTCCATTGTTTTACCTACAAACTGATCGTAGTCGGTAACAGGCTTCACATCAATTTGCGAACCTGGCAGGAATGTTTCCATACCAAAGACGTCAACTATTAATCCGCCTTTTGTTTTTGATGTAACAGTACCGGTAACAATCTCGCCGGTTTTATGTACTTCCACAATGCGCTCCCATGCACGGGTAATACGGGCTTGTTTGCGGCTTAGATTGAGGTTGCCATCGCGGTCTTCTTTTTCAACCACCATCACTTCAACTTCATCACCAACTTTCAATCCCTGGATATCACGGAACTCGTTAAGCGAAACCAGGCCGTCTGATTTAAAACCAATGTTCAATACCACATCTGTTTTGGTAATGCCCACTACAAGGCCTTTAATCATTTCGCCATCGTTCAGTTGCACGAAGGTGTTTTCATAAACGCTGTCGTACTTTGTTTTTTCTTCCTGTGTGTAGCTGGCAACATTGCGTTTGTCAATTGTCCAGTCAAAATCATCATGAGGCGTAACTACTCTTTCTTCAACCGGCGCTTCAATTTTCACATTCGAAACGGGTGCGTCGGCAACTTCTGTAGCAGCAGTTTCCGTTGTTGAGGTTTGTTGTGCTTCAGAGGCATTTGCGTCAGGGGCATTTGTTGTCGCTGCAGATTGTTCGGTGGTTGCTTGTTCAGCAGCCGGAACATTCTCCTGGTCTTCAGCGTTTGGGTTATTAATTTGATTTTCGTCCATAAAAATTCCCGGTGTTTTATACGGGGCGGCGAAGATAAGGAATGGGTTTGGAGTTTAAGGTTTGAGGAGAGGGGTTTTTTTGCGGGAGATTAAGCGATTTTGTTAAGGGAGGTTTAAGTTTTAACCTGGCCTTTTTTGAGTTTGCCGAAATATCCTGTTTGGGGCAAGACTGAACAATGCAGGAGGTTTTGGAAGGCCATCTCTTGCCTACACCATGTCATCACAAAACGAAACGATTTTCAATACACCTTAACCACTTTCAAATACTTATCAAACCACTGGTAATACCTTTCAAACCTATCCTTAATAAAACTCGGCTGAGTAAACCCGTGAAACTGGCCGGGATAAATCAACAACTCGGCTGGCACACCCTGGCTTCGGAGTGCCTGGTACATTTGTTCGCTGCCTACTGCCGGCACATTAAAATCTTTTTCGCCGGTCATAAACTGGGTAGGTGTTTTAATTCTATCGGCATGCAAAAATGGATACGAGAGCTTCAAATACTTTTCGTAATTATTATCCTTCCAGGGCTGTCCCAGTTCATTATCCAATTGCAAAATGTACTGGTCAACACCGTACAACGAAAGTTGCATAGCGCTGCCGGCTCCCGAACTTGCCACTTTAAACCTGTTGTCGGTGGCGATGGTGTAGTCGGTAAGAATGCCACCGTAGCTCCACCCTCCTATTCCTAGTTTATCAGCATCGGCAATTCCTTTTGCCACCAAATAATCGGCGGCGCCCAGTATATCCTGCACCTCCTTATTGCCCCAGTCGGCATAAATGGCTTTGCTAAATGCTATGCCTTTGCCATTGCTGCCGCGATAGTTTACACCAACAACTGCGTAACCATTCGCCGCCAGCATTTGTCTCGTCAAATCGAAACTAAATTCATCCTGCGCTACTGGCCCGCCGTGTATGTAGAAAATGGTAGGCAGTTTTTGTTTGGCAGCATTGGGAGGAAGAAAAAGCAAATTGGAAACGCTGGTACCATCTTTACTTTTTGAAACAAATTTTTCAACCGATGCCAGTGAAATGGAGTCAACAAATTTGTTGTGAATGGTAGTGAGCCTGCGCAAATTGTTTTGCTCAATTGTGTATAGTTCGGTGGGCAGTTGCGGTTGTGACATGGCAGTAAGCCAACCGCTTTTTGGATGCGCTGCCAATGAAGAAAAACTTCTTTCGCCATCCATTATTTTTTGCATAGCACCGGTAGTTGCATTAAATGTGGCTACGTATCGTTGCATGTCATCGGCAACCAACACAGCAATATTATTTCCGTCTTTTGACCACTGCGGATTTGAAACAGGCCTATCTAATTTTGCCGACAATGTTTTTACGTCGCCACCATTCACACTTGCCACACAGAGAACGGGCTGATCGTACATAATATAATTTTCGTTGGAAGTGGAACGCAGCCAGGCTATATTTTTTCCATCTGCGCTCCAGCGTGGCGCATTATCGCTACCGGTCCATGTTGTAAATTTTTTTGGCGTAGCACCGGGTTTTGCATCAACAATAAAAATATCGGAGTTTGTGTTCCGGTCGGGGTCTTCGGTTTGGTTTGAAACGAAGGCAATCTTTGAACCGTCGGGGTTCCATTGCGGATCGGCTTCATTGTACATTCCTTTGGTAATGGTGTCTAGTTTTTTTGTGCCGATGTCGAACAAATACAAATGACTGTTGCGGGTATCGTACTGGTAGCCGCTTACATCCTGCTTAAATTTATAACGGTTGATGATGTAGGGTTTTGGTGGTTTATTCTTTGCAGTATCCATTGGGTCTTTAATCACCAACGCAATTTTTTTACTGTCGGGGCTCCAGTCGTAATCCGAAATATCACCCTTGATATCGGTGAGTTTAATTGCTTCGCCCCCACGCCTGTCGAGCAGCCATATTTGATTACTGGCACCCAACCTTGCGGCGGTGAAGGAAATAAATTTTCCATCGGGGCTCCATCGGGGCGATGATTCGCCATCGGGGGTATTGGTAAGTTGTACCGATTCTTTTCCATCCCAACTAATCATCCACAGATCGGTATTACGTTTATCTTTTGCCGAATCAATTGTAGTAAGTGTGTAGGCCACCCAATTGCCATCGGGAGCAATTTGTGGATCGCCAATGGATTGCAACCGATAGATATCGCCGGGGCGGAGATTGCGTTTTGGCGTTTGCGCCAATGAGAAAAGAACCGTTGAAAAAAACAGGCAGCTAAAAATTATTTTTTGCATGATGAAGTGGCTTGTAGCCAAATGTAAGGAAATTGAAGTGTAGTACTTGTTTGTGGGGAAGTGAGTAAAGCAGTTTGGCGGTCGCAGATCTCATTGCTTATTCTGTTGCCCGTGTAACGAGAACCTCCCAATTACCAGTTACCTGTGCAAGGATTGCCTGGCAGGTATAAAAATTGCAGTGTTCAGGAAAATATTAAACAATGGACAACCGTGAAAAATTAGCGATGATGGATAAGATACTTCGGGAACTGGAAGACCTAACAAACAGCCAAACCTCGGTTGTAAAAAAAATTGGGCAGATTGAAGCAGAAAACATCAATCTCGGTGATCGCTTCCTCGAAAAAAAACTTCCCGATATTTTTGAACATGCAGATGATGCGTTGAAAGAAGCAACCACTATACATGAGGAGTACACCGAAGTACGCAACAAATTTGCAAAAGACAACAAGCTGGAGGAAGCCGAACCGGAGGCATAGTGTCAGTGAAATGGCTATGCACTTTGGGCAATACTTTTTCCCGCAATCCATCCACTCGTCCAGGCATGTTGAAAATTAAAGCCACCGGTGATGCCATCAACATCTAAAATCTCGCCGGCGAAAAACAGGTTTGGTATTTTTTTGCTCATCATAGTATTGGCACCAACCTCCGACAACTGAATGCCGCCGGCTGTAACAAATTCCTCTTTGAACGTTGTTTTGCCTTTTACATCAGCAAGATAATCAACCATATTTTTGATGAGGGTATTTTCAACTTTTGCCGGTAAGTCAGCAATACGGTAGTCTTCTCTTACACCAGAAGTTTCTAACAAAAAAAGCCAGAGACGGTTGGGCAGGTGGCCAAAATTGTGGTTGGTAATTTTTTTAGTTGAATGCGTAATTCTAAACAACCTGAATGCTTCTTTCAAACTTTGATCATTGAATTGCGGCAACCAGTTTATATGAACACTAAACTCATAATTTTTTTCGGCTAGTTCTCTGGCGCCCCAGGCACTCAGGCGTAAAATAGCCGGGCCACTTAAGCCCCAGTGTGTAATAAGCACCGGGCCTGTTTCAATCAATTTTGTTCCTTCTATTTTTATTCTTGCCTCGTCCACACTAACGCCCATCAGCTCTGTAATGGAATGCTTTGAATGCCCCGCTTTATCAGCAGCAAGATTAAATGTAAACAGCGATGGAACCGGGGCATTAAAACTATGCCCCAGATTTTTTAACCAGTCGAACATGCTTGCCTTTGGATAACCACCTGTAGCAGCACAAATGAAGTCAGCGGTCAGATGTCGGAGGTCGGACAGCTCAAGACGAAACTTTCCGTTTTCTGATTTCAGACTTTTTACTTCCGACATCATTCTTATTTCCACTCTAACCGCACCGGCCTCACGCAGCAGGCAATCAACAATTGTTTGAGAAGAATTTGTTACCGGGAACATTCTGCCATCTTCTTCAGCCTTTAATTTTATGCCTCGTTCTTCAAACCATTTTATTGTATCGGTGGTAAAAAATTGGTGAAAGGTTTTCTTTACAAAATTTTGCCCGCGGGGATATCGCCTGCTCATTTCCGTTATATCGAACAAGGCATGTGTAACATTGCACCTGCCACCGCCCGAAACTTTTACCTTAGATAGAAGTTTGGAAGTTTTTTCGAGAAGGACTACGTGTAAATTTTTATTCAGCCTTGCAGCGGTAACAGCACAAAAAAAACCGGCTGCTCCACCACCAATTACAACAAGCGTCTTCTTCATAATTTCATTAGCATAATCGCCGCCATAATATCAATACCATCCCTGAAATTTTTTATCCTGATGTTTTCGTTTTCGGCGTGTTGGTTGTTATCGGCATTGGCAATGGGTACTATTAAAAATTTAGCGCCTAACACTTTTACAAAAGCTTCAAGCGGCAGGCTGCCCCCCAAAGTGGGTACTTGTAAAATACTATCGGTGCTCACCTGCTGCATAGCCGCGGTTATTTTTTTTGCAAGCGGCCAGCTCATTGGTGTGCGTTCGGCATTGCCACCAATGCTTTCAGTCACTTGCACAATTTTTTGGTGCGTGGCTCTTTCTTCATCAGTGGGTGGTGCGGTAGTTACATAAAAGCCCTGTTGTTTTATGTGTGCAATTACTTTTTGTTGTTGCTTTTTCCAGTCGTTGCCAAGCACTAAACGCAAGTCTAAAACCGCGGTGGCTGATGTTGGAATTACATTGGCGCCAATGGTACCTACGTTTGAGCTTTCAATACCATTGATGTTGAGCGATGGAAGATTGATTGCTTGTGCCAGCGATGCGCCGCTCATTTCTTCCTTTGAAAATCCGATTTTCTTTTTCAAGTCGGCATCAATATTTGGTGCGGTGGCAATGGCCTTTTTTTCTTCATCGGTTAGGGCGATTACGTCATCATAAAAATTTTTTACCGTAACTCTTCCTTCATCATCTTTCATTGAAGCAAGCAGCCTAGCCAAGGTCATTACGGGGTTAGGTACCCAATTACCATAGTGGCCGCTGTGTAAAGGATTTTTTGGCCCAAAAACTTTTAAGGTAAGGTGTGTATCGCCCCGCACACCGAAAACAACTTGCTTGCGGCCACTTTGGTGCACCGGCCCATCGCAAATAATCCAGAGGTCGGATTGTAAAAGCTGTTTGTGTTTTTCAAGTATCTGCGGAAGATTTGGTGAACCTTGTTCCTCTTCGCCTTCAAAAAAAAATTTGATGTTGTATGGAAATTTTATTCCCGATTCTTTAATTGCGGAGAAGGCTGTGAGTATTGCCATGATACCGCCTTTGTCATCGGAGGAACCTCGTGCATAAATTCTAAAATCATCGTTTAATGGAAAATTGGGCGTTGACTGTATCACACCATTTTCATCAATGCGGCCATTAACTAATTGCGGTAAAAAAGGGTGCAAACCTTTGGCCCATGTGGCGGGGTTAACCGGCTGACCATCGTAATGCGCATAAAAAATAATTGTTTTTGTTGCGCCGGGTACATTCACTTCACCATATACAGAAGGTGGTGCTTTTGCCAAGCCAGCGTCTAACAATTGTACATTTTCAATGCCTTTCTTTTTCATCATCGCAACAAGAAAATCGGCATTCTTTACAATGTTGACAATATCTGTTGCAACGTTGGGTATTTTTAAAAAAGAAATGAAGTCACTGTAAATCTGCTGTTCGTTTTTCTCTCTGTACGAACGAAGATTTTGAATAACCGGTGTCTGTGCAAAAATGTTTGCGTTAAAAAGAATTGTGAGAATAAAAGCTGCGTATTTCATACTGCTTATTTGCTGTAAAATACCCACAGTTAATAATAGCCGGAAAACAAATTAGTGTTGGCCTTTTCGGCGGCCTCAATTGTTGTGTAGTTTGATAGTATATCGGGCTTGCCTCTTCGTACACAAACGTCGTGTTCAAAATGAACCGAGGGTTTGCCATCTTTTGTTCGCACGGTCCATCCATCGGCCTCTGTAAATACTTCTTTTTTGCCCAGGTTTATCATTGGCTCAATGGCCATTACCAACCCATCTTTTAACACCGGGCCCGTGCCTCTTTTGCCATAGTTAGGCACCTGCGGATCTTCGTGCATGCTGCGGCCCAGGCCATGCCCTACCAACTCACGCACCACACCATAGCCATGTTTTTTCTCGGTGTGTTCCTGCACGGCAAATGAGATATCGCCCAACCGGTTACCAGTAACCGCTTTCTCCACACCCCTGTACAACGATTCTTTTGTGATGCGTACCAACTCAATTACTTCAGCTGCCGGTTCGCCAATCATAAATGTGTAGGCATGATCGCCATGAAAGCCATTTTTATACACGCCAATATCTACCGAAACAACATCCCCATCCTGCAGCTGGTATTTGCCGGGCAAGCCATGGACTACCACGTCATTTACCGAAATGCAGGAGTTGAAAGGATAACTATGATAATTTAAAAAGGAAGGCGTGGCGTCATAACCCTTAATCAAATCACCAATCAACTCATCGATTGACAAAGTAGTGATGCCGGGTTTTAAAATCTTGGCCACCTCGGTTAATGTCGCACTCACAAGCAATGCGCTTTGCCGCATCAATTCAACTTCGCGTACGTTTTTGTAATGAATCATTTTGTGGGCTGTGAGTTGTGAGCCGTGAGCTGCCAAACCTACGGAAGGCTACAGGTCATGCCTTGAGTTATTTTTTATAAAAAAACCTGGCAAGCATTCTCACCAGGTGTAATTTTTTTATTGCTTATGCCTTGTAGCCTGCTTTCTCTTACGTTCTGCATCAACTTAGAACGATGCCTGAGTTACAGTCCGGCCTTGTATCCTTCCACTCTTCATCAAACCATCGTACTGGCGCATGAGCAACTGTGTTTCTATTTGCTGCAGTGTATCTAATATAACACCTACCATAATTAATAACGACGTACCACCAAAGAAGGTAGCAAAACCCGGAGTAACACCCAGTAACTGGGCAACACCCGGAAGGATACCAACAAAAGCCAGCAACACCGCGCCAGGTAAGGTAATGCGGTCCATTATTACACCAATATAATCGGCGGTGGGTTGCCCCGGTTTTACACCCGGTATAAAACCATTGTTTTGTTTGAGGTTGTCGGCTATTTGTTTTGGATTAAAAATTAAAGCCGTGTACAAAAACGTAAAGCCAATTACCACCACTGAGTAAATGGTCATATACCAAACGTTGGATGGATCGGTAAATATTCGGGTGATGCCCTGGCCCGTTTCGGTTTGGGCCAAACTAGTTAGATTAAAGAGTGTAGGCAAAAACATAATAGCCTGTGCAAAAATGATTGGCATTACACCTGCACTGTTTACTTTAATAGGGAGAAACTGCCTTGCACCACCAAACTGACGGTTGCCCACAATTTGTTTTGCATAGTTCACAGGTATTTTTCTAACACCTTGTACCAGCAGAATACAACCCATGATGATGGCAATAAGCACCGCGATCTCAATAATGAAAACAAGTATTTGGCCGGAGCGAATGGATTTATTTGTTAGCTCCTCAAGAAATGACTGCGGCAGGCGGGCTAATATACCAACCATGATGATGAGTGAAGTACCATTACCTAATCCCTTGTCGGTGATTTTTTCGCCCATCCACATAACAAACAAAGTACCTGCAGTGAGTATAACAACAGTTGACAACCAGAAGTAGGATTGATAACCTTGCATAACGCCACCGGTTTGCGCCGTTATCTGGTTAAGGTATGCAACATAGGCAGAGGCCTGAACCATTGTAACACCTACGGTGAGGTAACGTGTCCATTGATTAATTTTCTTGCGGCCACTTTCTCCTTCCTTCTGCATTTTCTGAAATTGCGGCACCAACACCGTCATCAATTGCATAAAAATAGAAGCAGAGATGTAAGGCATAATACCCAATGCAAAAATAGACGCCTGTGAAAAGGCGCCACCGGCAAATGTGTCAATCAATCCAAGAATACCGCCGCTGGCTTGTTTGCCAATTTCGCTTAAAGCCGTTGGATCAATACCAGGTAATACAATGTGGGTACCTAAACGATAGATGAAAATGATGAGAAGGGTAAAAAGAATCTTGCCGCGCAGTTCTTCTATGCTCCAGATATTTTTGAGAGTCTTGATTAAATTTTTCACTGAAAAAGAAAAGTTTAAGTTCCTTGAAGAAAAAAAAGACGCATTGCTGCGCTTCCAAATGTAGGGATAATTACTTCACTATCTCAACAGTGCCGCCGCCTGCTTCAATAGCCTGCTTTGCTTTTTCGCTGATGGCGTTTACTTTAAACACCATCTTGGTTTTCAGTTCGCCGTTGCCCAAAATCTTTATACGATCGGTTTGAGAAATAAGCCCGTTGGTGTATAAGTTCTCCAGGGAAAATTCCTGGATGCTGTACTTTTCGAGCAACTGATCTATTTGGCCAAGATTAAAAACTTTGTACTCAATACGGTTGATGTTTTTAAAACCACGCTTGGGTACACGGCGTTGAATAGGCATCTGTCCACCTTCATGCGCCATTTTCCTTTGATAACCGGCACGGCTTTGTCCGCCTTTGTTTCCTTTTGTTGAAGTACCGCCTTTACCTGATGCTTCGCCGCGGCCTAATCTTTTTTGTTTGTGTACGGCACCTTTTGCAGGGCGTAATGTGTGTAGGTTCATTTTTTTTGATTTTTACTTACGGGGTATCTCCCCTCGCTTAAAAAATTTCATCCGCCAGTTGGCGGACCAAATCACAAATCACAGCGTATGGGATTTGTAATGTTCTTTGTTTGTGATTTTACATTTCCACAACTGAAACCATGTGCTCTACTTTGCGCACCATGCCCAAAATTTGCGGAGTGGCTTCAACTTCTTTAGTGGCGTTCATTTTGTTTAAGCCCAATGCCTGTAAGGTCAACTTCTGACGATTGGGTCTGTCAATCGGGCTTTTCACTAAAGTTATTTTTATCTTTTTCATAAATAGTCAAATGGGTCAAATGGGTCAAGTGGGTCAAACGGGTAAAACAAAACCTATTTGACTACTTTGACTTTTTGACTTCTTTTATCCGTTAAATACTTTTTTCAAACTAACCCTTCTTGTTCTTGAAACAGAAATGGGTTCACGTAACAATGCAAGGGCTTCGAAGGTTGCTTTTACCACATTGTGCGGGTTGGCAGAACCTAATGACTTTGCCAGTACATCGGTAATACCTACGCTTTCTAAAACAGCCCGCATAGAACCTCCGGCAATTACACCCGTACCATGGGCGGCTGGTTTGATCAACACTTTCGCGGCGCCAACTTTTGCTAATTGGTCGTGCGGAATGGTGCCGTGTAAAATGGGAACTTTTATGAGGTTCTTTTTTGCATCTTCAATGCCTTTGGTAATGGCTTCCTGCACCTCTTTTGCCTTGCCCAGGCCATGACCTACCACACCTTGCTCATTACCCACCACTACTAATGCAGAGAATGAAAATGTGCGTCCACCTTTTGTAGTCTTTACCACACGGTTTATAGAAACAACCTTGTCTTTTAATTCAAGATCGCCTGCTTTCACTTTGTTTAAAATTGCTTTTGCCATTGTGTATTCCTTAGTAATTACTTTGAAAAAAAAATTGAGCTTCGAGCTTCGAGTCTAAATTTCTTCAGCTCATAGCTTGTGCCTCCCAGCTCCTTAAAATACAAGTCCACCTTCTCTTGCGCCTTCTGCTACGGCTTTGATACGGCCATGGTACAAATTGCCGCCTCTGTCAAACACAACGTTTTCAATACCCAGATCTTTTGCTTTGCGTGCAAGTGCCTGTCCAACCAGTTTACCTTTTTCTGTTTTTACTGCTGCTTGTGCCGCGATGTCTTTATCACGGGATGATGCGGCTGCAAGTGTTACTGCATTATCATCATCAATTAGCTGGCAATAAATTTCCCTATTGCTGCGAAACACAGAAAGGCGGGGCTTCTGCGCCGTACCGGCAATCTTGGTACGAATGCGGTAGCGTATATTTTGCCTCCTGGTTAATTTTAAGCTTGTTCTCATTTTACTTTTATTTGCTTCACGATGCTGCCGTGAAATGTTTTTAGTTGATTGTTTTATGTTTTTGGTTTTGCTACTAACGAGAAACGCCGAACCAAAAACCAAAAAATTTTACTTACCTGCTGCTTTACCAGCTTTTTTACGAACCACCTCACCGGAATAACGAACACCTTTTCCTTTGTACGGCTCGGGCTTACGGAGGCCGCGAATTTTTGCTGCCACCTGGCCTATCAGCTGGCGGTCAATTCCTTCCAACGTAATGGTAGGATTTTGTCCTTTTAATTGTTCAGTGGTTATTTTTAGTTCTTTCGGAATTTCGAAAATGATGTTGTGCGAGTAACCTAATGCAAGGTCTAACACATTACCCGCGTTAGCTGCTTTAAAACCTACACCCACCAGTTCCATTTTTTTTGTGTAACCATCCGTCACACCTTTTACCTGGTTGGCGAGTAAGGCTCTTGACAAACCATGTAATGCACGGTGGCGAATTTGATCGGTTGGGCGGGTAACAACGATGTTGCCATCCTTTACTTCCACGGTAATATCACGATCAATTAATTGCTTTAATTCACCTTTGGGGCCTTTTACAGTAACCACATTATCCTTACCCACTGTGATTGTTACACCACCTGGCACAGCAACCGGCGCTTTTCCTATACGAGACATAATTATAAGTTTTAGATTTTCAAGTTACCAACCGGTCAGCCTGGTATAGTTCGGCTTAATGTATTGACAACTCCAACGGCCAATTAGCTTTCCGAATAGTTATCGGGACTAATCAACAGATTAATAAATGTAACAAAGAACTTCACCACCAACATTTTGCGTTTTTGCTTCCTTATCGGTAAGTACGCCCCTTGAGGTAGAAAGAATGGCAATTCCCAACCCGTTTTTTACACGGCGAAAATCTGCCGGTGATGCATAGTGACGCAAACCAGGCCGGCTCACTCTTTCAAGCGAATGGATGGCAGGCTGCTTAGTAGCTGCATCATACTTCAAGGCAATTTTTATCAGGCCCTGTTTGTTGTCGTCTTCAAACTTGTACTTAAGGATGTAACCCTGGGCGTACAAAATTTCGGTCATACGTTTTTTTAAATTGGATGCAGGAATCTCTACGATTCTGTGTCCCGCCATTTGCGCATTTCTGATTCGCGTTAAAAAATCTGCAATAGGATCTGTTACCATATTTTGTCCCTCCTACGTCCCGATACATCGGGATAATTGGATTGTTTTAATTAATGAGTGATCAGTAATCAGTAATGAGTGGGAGTTTTACAACTCATCATTCATTATTCATTACTCATTTTTTTTACCAGCTTGCTTTTTTTACACCCGGTATCATTCCGTTCAGCGCCATGTCTCTAAACATGATACGGCTGAGGCCAAAATGACGAATGTATCCTCTTGGGCGACCTGTTAACTGGCAACGGTTTTTTAACCTTACTGCCGAAGAGTTTTTTGGTAGTGCATCTAACCCTGCCCAGTCGCCAGCGGTTTTTAACGCCTCTCTTTTAGAAGCGAACTGCGTTACCATTTTTTCTCTTTTGCGTTGCCTGGCCTTTACTGATTCTTTTGCCATGTGATTATTTAAATTTTCAATTTTCAAATTCCAAATCACAAATCGCTACATTGGAATTTGGTCCCAAAACTTCGGGATTTTTATTTGTGATTTACTTCTTTGCGTTTTTGAAAGGCATACCCAATTCTTTCAACAGCTCATACGCTTCCTCGTCTGTTTGCGCATTGGTAACAAAAGTGATGTCCATGCCGGTAATGCGTGATACTTTATCAATGTCAATTTCAGGGAAAATGATTTGCTCGGTTACACCCATTGTGTAGTTACCGCGGCCATCAAACGATTTTTCGTTCACACCCTTGAAATCCCGAACACGTGGTAGCGATACTGCAATTAAGCGGTCGAGAAATTCGTACATTTTTTCGCCGCGCAATGTAACCCTTGCACCAATTGGCATGTGCTTACGCAACTTAAAGTTTGAGATGTCTTTCTTTGACATAGTTGCCACTGCCTTTTGACCAGTGATAGTACTTATCTCATCCAATGCCACGTCAATCAGCTTCTTGTCGTTTACCGCACCATTAACGCCACGGTTGATGGCTATTTTTTCCAATTTAGGGGCCTGCATAATTGATTTGTAGCCAAAGCGCTTCATCAATGCAGGAATTACTTCTTCGCTGTATTTCTTTTTTAACCTGGGAGTGTTTGTTGCTGTTGCCATGATTATATTACCTCCCCCGATTTTTTAGATGTTCTCACTATTTTACCGTCATTGTCTCTCGACCTTTTTACTTTGGCGGGTGCCTTCGCTTTCGCATCCCAAAGCATTACATTGCTTATTTGAATAGGGGCTTCTTTTTTAATGATGCCGCCTTTTGTATTTTGGGCCGATGGCTTCGTGTGCTTCGTGATGATGTTAGCACCTTCAACGATCACCTTGCCTTCTTCAACCAATACTTCTTTTACTAAGCGGGGCTTGTATTCATAATTTCCCTTGTCGTCTTTGCGGGGCTTGTAAGCACCGGAAATAACGATCACCAGGTCGCCCTTTTTAATATTGTGCTTAGGTCTGAATCTTGTTTTCATTGCTTTCTATTTTACCTCCTGATGCTGCCAGGAATTTTTTTACTTTTTTTGAACTTGCCTTGGCAAGTCCCTCCTTCGACAAATACCTACAGAACTTCGGGGGCTAATGAAATAATTTTCATGTAACCTTTATCTCTCAGCTCACGGGCAACCGGCCCAAAAATGCGGGTGCCTCTTGGCTCGTCGGATGCGTTGAGAATAACAACTGCGTTATCATCAAAACGAATGTATGATCCATCTCTGCGGCGCAACTTGTGTTTGGTGCGCACAATAACCGCTTTAGCAACTGTACCTTTTTTGATACCGCCTGCGGGTATAGCATCTTTTACTGTAACTACAATTTTATCGCCTACACCAGCATAGCGCTGACCACTGTTACCCAATACACGGATGCAGAGCACTTCTTTAGCGCCACTATTATCTGCCACATTCAATCGAGATTCTTGCTGTATCATTTTGTTTAGATATTTAGTACCAAGTACTCAGTACTTAGACATTTTCCTGTAATCAATTTCTCCTGTCTTAGTACTAAGTACTAAGTACTCCTGGTCTGCTTACTTCACCTTCTCCAATACTTCCACTAACCTCCAACGCTTGGTTTTGCTAAGCGGGCGGGTTTCCATTATTCGCACTACATCGCCAATGCTTGCTTCATTTTTTTCATCGTGTGCATGAAAGCTGGTAGATTTTTTTACGAACTTACCGTAGATGGGGTGTTTTACTTTTCTTTCAACTTTAACCGTAATGGTTTTAGTCATTTTGTTGCTACTTACAACACCAATTCTTGTTTTACGCAAGTTGCGGTCTTCCGTAGAAGTTGTTGCTGTTGCTGTTTCTATATTTTCAGCCATAATATTTAGCTTTAAGAAACAAGGCACAAGGGACAAGGGTTTAAGTCTTGAAACTTGATTCTTGTTGCTTGTTATTTTATGCTTGTTTGTTCTTTAGTTGTGTTTTCAACCGGGCTACTTCGCGGCGCAGGCCACGAATGCTCATTGGGTTTTCGAGTGGCGAAATAGCATGAGCAAACTCAAGCTTTTTCATACGCATCTCATCTTCCTTTATACGGGCCTCCAGATCTTCGTTAGATAAACCCTGGATGCTTTTTTTAAAATCTGCTGTCTTTGACATTGTTCTAAATTGATAATGTGATAACCTTCAATTTGCTAATGAAACTATCACTCAGTAATCACTAGCTTGTTTATTCGTTTGCTAATTAGCTTACTAAATCGTAACGCTTAATAAACTTTGTGGCTATTGGCAATTTGCCTGCAGCCAAGTGTAATGCGCCTTTGGCTACTTCTTCTGTTACGCCGTCTATTTCAAATAAAATTCTTCCTGGCTTTACTACTGCTGCCCAATACTCAAGGTTACCCTTTCCTTTACCCATACGCACCTCGGCCGGTTTGTTGGTAATGGGTTTGTCGGGGAAAATGCGTATCCACACGTTTCCTTCCCTTTTCATGTGGCGGGTTAAAGCCTGCCGGGCTGCTTCAATCTGGCGATCTGTTATCCAATGATCCTCCAATGCCTTCAATGCAAATGATCCAAAGGAAATTAGGGTGCCTCTTTTGGCATCGCCTTTCATGCGTCCTTTCTGCATTTTCCGGTGTTTCGATCTTTTAGGCTGTAACATAACTTAGTTTATAGTTTGTGGTTTGCAGTTTCTAGCTTCCTAAAAACCTCAACCATCTTTACAAATAATAGGATTCTCTTTTTTCTTAGCTGGCCAACAAGTGGCTTTTATCTTCTTCCGCCGCCGCCTTGTCCGCCCGAACGGCCACCACCACCCTGGCGTCCACCGCCACCATCTCTTCCACCACCACCGCCGCCACCTCTGCGGTCATCTCTGCGGTCTCTATCTCCAAAACCACCACCTCTGCGATCATCTCTTCTTTCACCTACACCAGTGCCGCCTTCTTTACCACCAACAAAGTTTGGATTCAAATCTCTTTTAGCTAATACCTCGCCTTTGCAAATCCATACTTTAATACCGATTTTACCATAAACGGTTTGTGCAAACACGTTGGCATAATCAATATCCATACGAAAGGTGTGCAATGGTGTACGGCCTTGCTTAAATTCCTCGCTACGGGCTATTTCGGCACCGGCTAAACGACCGCTGAGTTTGACTTTAATACCTTCGGCACCCATGCGGAGTGTAGAAGCGATAGCCATTTTGGTAGCTCTTTTAAAGTTGATGCGGTTTTCAATTTGTTTGGCAATTGTATCGCCTACAATCATTGCATCAAGCTCGGGCCGACGGATTTCGAGGATGTTGATTTGAACATCTTCTTTGCCCGTGAGTTTTTTCAACTCTTCTTTTATACGATCTACTTCGCCGCCGCCTTTACCAATGATAATACCAGGCTTCGATGTATGAATGGTTACGATCAGTTTACCTAAGGTTCTTTCGATAACAATTTTGGCAATGCCTCCTTTGTTGATACGAGCCATTAAGTAAGTTCTGATCTTATGATCCTCAATTAGCTTTTGCGCATAGTCTTTTTTGCTGCCGTACCAGTTAGATTCCCATCCGCGGATGATACCTAAACGATTGCCAATTGGATTTGCTTTTTGACCCATTTTTATGCGTTATTAGTAATTATTTTATTTGTGTTTGGTCCGGCCTTAGCGGCTCTTTTGTCTTTTGATGCAGGAGCGTCGGCCTTGCTATCAACAATTACAGTGACGTGATTGCTTCTTTTGCGAATGCGGTAACCACGGCCCTGCGGAGCGGGGCGCATACGACGTAACGTTCTGGCACCGTCAACAAAAATTGTTTTTACAATCAACTGCCCTACGTCTTCGCCTTCGTTTTTTTGTTTCCAGTTGTCTATGGCGCTCAATACCAACTTACGCATAGGCACAGCCGGGTGTTTTGGATTATGCTCCAATTCTGCCAATGCTTTTTCTACCTGCATGCCCCGGATAAGATCGGCCAACAGGCGCATCTTACGCGGTGATGTTGGGTAATTTCTCAGTTTCGCTACTGCTTCCATTTTTTATTAAGGTTTAAGATTTAAGATTCAGGGTTCAAGAGTCAAGAAAGGTGAAATGGTTTTCAACTTGTGCCTTTTGTCTTGTGCCTTTTTTCTTACATCTTCGTTATTTATCCTTTTTTACTTGAGTGTCCTTTAAAGTTTCTTGTTGGTGCAAACTCACCTAACTTATGGCCTACCATAAACTCGGTTACATACACCGGAATAAATTTGTTTCCGTTGTGTACCGCAAACGTGTGGCCTACAAAATCGGGAGTAATTGTTGAGCGACGGCTCCAGGTTTTAATTACACCCTTTTTGTTTTTGCCTTCGTTGATTGCAAGCACTTTTCCCTCGAGATGTGCTGCTACATAAGGACCTTTTTTAATTGAACGTGCCATAGTTTATAAATTCCAAAGTTTTAAATTCCAAATTCCAATCAAACAACGTAGAACTGAGATTTGGGATTTGTATTTGCTATTTTACTTAGCTAGTTTCTTTCCGTTTTTACGTTGGATGATCAACTTATCGCTGCCTTTACCTTTAGTACGGGTTTTTAAACCACGAGAGTACTGACCGGTTCTGCTCCGGGGCTGACCGCCCGATGCACGACCTTCGCCACCACCCATTGGGTGATCTACGGGGTTCATTGCCACACCACGAACGCGGGGGCGTATACCTTTCCAAACATTACGACCGGCTTTGCCCATTGACTGCAACTGGTGGTCGCTATTGGATGCGATACCAACTGTTGCGTAACAATTGATCAATACCTTCCTCAACTCTCCACTTGGCATTTTCAACACAGCGTATTTCTCTTCTTTGTTGGAGAGCTGTGCTGATGTGCCTGCACTGCGGGCCATTTTTCCACCCTGTCCAGGTTGCAACTCAATGTTATGAATTACAGTACCGAGTGGCATGTTTTTTAATTTCAAAGCATTACCTAATTCCGGTGCTACCGCATCGCCGCTTTCTACTTTCATTCCCACGGTTAAGCCCTGGGGTGCAAGAATGTATCTTTTTTCACCATCGGCATAATGAAGCAGTGCTATGAAAGTGGTACGGTTTGGATCGTATTCGATAGACGCCACTGTAGCAGGAATCTCGTTTTTATTGCGTTTGAAATCAATAACACGATAAGCCTTTTTATGACCACCACCAATGTAGCGCATAGCCCTGCGGCCCTGAAAGTTTCTGCCACCGGTTCTGTTCTTTACTTCAAGCAGCGACTTTTCGGGTTCGTTGGTTGTTATTTCGGAATAGGCGTTGCCAATTCTCCAACGAGTACCAGCTGTAATAGGTTTGTATTTTTTTAGTGCCATTTTTTTAGACTATTAGTACTAAGTACTCCAGTACTTAGATTGTTTGCAATGTTTGCGGCCGTTGCGGGCCATTCGTTTTTGTAAAAGACCTGTAGATTTTTAGTACTTAGTACTGAGACTTTTCTACAACTCGCTCTCGCTTTGTCTGAATACTAAGTACTCAGTACTGCTCGTCTTTAGATGTTGCTGTACAAATCAATTGTTTCATTTTGCGCTACAGTAACCATTGCTTTTTTATACGCTGGTTTTTGCCCGTGCACAACACCTTTTTTTGTTTGGCGGCTTTTGTTTTTACCAGGAACAACCGCGGTATTTACATCAGTAACATTCACACCGTAAAAGTCTTCTACCGCTTTTTTTATTTCGAGTTTGTTTGCCTTCCGCGAAACTTTAAAAGCATAGCGGCGCAGTTTGTCCTGCTGTGCATTTGCTTTTTCGGATAATATCGGTTTTATTAAAACTTCTGAAAGTTTCATTACTACAGTTTGAAAATTTGAAAATTTAAAAGTTTGGAAATGATCACTCGTTTCTAATCTTTCATTTATCTGTTCAGTTTTATTCTGAACGTACAAGAGTGCGACGCAAGAGACGATGATAGTAGCATCATTGCCGGGTACATAACCACTCTAATTATTTTTAAGAACTATTTTTTGTTGACACTCTTGTCATGTCAATCGTTTATTACGCTGCTGCTTCTTCTTCTTCGCCTGCAAAAATCTTGGCCGTACTTTCGGTAAATACCAACACTTCAGAATTCACCAGGTCGTAGGTATTCACATCGCTCATTAGCATGGTTAATACCGATGGTATATTACGGGAGCTTATGTAAATGTTGTCGTTGTATTCCGGTAGAATAAACATCAATTTCTTTTCGCCAACCTTCAGGCCGTTGAGCATTGACATGAATGTTTTTGTTTTTGGGGCATCCAGATTTATGTCTTCAACAACCACAATTGCATTTTGTTTTGCCTTGTGGGCGAAGGCCGACATTTTTGCCAGGTCTTTCACCTTGCGGTTTAATTTAAAATCGTACTTGTGCGGCTTTGGACCGAACACAGTACCACCACCTTTATACAACGGGTTACGAATGTTACCCTTACGTGCACCTCCCGTACCTTTTTGGCGGTGTAGTTTGCGGCTGGCACCCTGCACCTCGGCCCTGGTTTTTACTTTGTGTGTACCCTGGCGCTGAGCGGCGAGGTATTGTTTTACAGCCAGGTAAATAGCATGGTCGTTTGGCTCAATACCAAAAATATCTTCGGGGAGTTCAACAGTTCTGCCTGTTTCTTTTCCTTCTATATTTAAAACTTTCAGTTGCATTTGTTACTTATTTTTTTGATGAGGACATGCTATGGCATGTCCCTACTAAAGCATGTTCCTACTTTTGAACTAACACTATTGAACCAATATGGCCCGGAACTGCTCCGCTAACCAGCATGTAATTTTTTTCGGCAAATATTTTCACCACCTTCAGGCCTTTAATCTTCACCCTGTCCTGCCCCATACGGCCGGCCATACGCATACCTTTGAAAACTCTTGCGGGATACGATGAGCCACCAATGGAACCCGGTGCTCTCTGCCTGTCATGCTGACCGTGCGATGCTTCACCAACACCAGAAAACCCATGACGTTTTACAACACCCTGGAAACCTTTGCCTTTGGTAGTACCAACTACTTCAACAGTATCGCCTTCGGCAAAAATGTCGAGGGTGATAGTGTCGCCAATATTTTTTTCGAGTGAAGAGTTGCGAAATTCTTTTACGAACTTTTTAGCCGGGGTGTTGGCTTTTGCAAAGTGTGCTTTAGCCGAAGCGAGGGTGTGCTTTTCTTTTTTGTCGCCGAAACCTACCTGTAGGGCAGTGTAGCCGTCGGTCTCGATTGTTTTAACCTGGGTAACTACGCAGGGGCCGGCTTCTATAATGGTGCAAGCGGTTTGTTTGCCGGTTGCATCAAAAATGCTGGTCATCCCAATTTTTTTACCAATGATTCCTTTCATTTACTTACGGTTTGTTCCCGCAAGGTTATACAAGACATTTCCCGCAGTAATACGGAAGGTCAATCCTGGTTCATCATCCGACCTTTTCCTTTATCCGCAATAGCTTTAGCTAAGGCGGCCCCGCTTTGCGGGATTCAGAAGTACCGGTGACAAACAAACCTCGAAGGGCTTGTTTATATGTCGGCCCCAATTGAGCTCCCCAAAGGGAAGGAACTGGAGCAGTTTAATTAATTCAGAGCTCTTTTCTTTCCCGTGAAGCGGGAAGTTGAGAGATGATAGTATTTGATAAGAACTATTCGACCTAAAGTTCCCCTTCGGGGAGACAGGGGGCCGTTATGCTTTAATTTCCACTTCTACGCCAGAAGGCAAATCCAGTTTTGACAACGCATCTACTGTTCTTGATGAAGACGTGTAGATGTCGAGCAAACGCTTATGCGTTGCCAGTTGAAATTGTTCGCGGCTCTTTTTGTTTACGTGCGGAGAACGTAAAACGGTGAAGATTTTTCTGCGGGTAGGAAGAGGTATAGGACCTGTAACCACTGCGCCGGTGCTACGAACTGTTTTCACAATTTTCTCTGCTGATTTATCAACAAGATTGTGATCGTAAGACTGTAATTTAATTCTGATTCTTTGCGACATAAGTCAAATCCCATTTTTGGAATGGGAGTGCAAATGTATGGGGTTGCATTTAAACGGTCAAAAGTTTGGAGAACATTTTTTGTGAAGGAAGCGGTAAAGGAAATAAATCATTCTACATTGTTAGGGGCAAGCAGCCAAAGGGAGTAGAAGGTGGCATAAAAAAAGAGGCTTCTTTCGAAGGCCTCCATTTGTTCTATAGTCATAGGTGTTTATCATAAGCCCCACGGCCGGATTTTTCAATCCAAAATAATTGACTGAACATAGTTGTTTTGCAAATGCAGTGCCTAAAAAAGGGAAAGTTTTTACCTTAACATTTCAGCCACATAAAAAGCCCCGAACAGAAGTTCGGGGCTATAAATTCTATCGCGGAAAAAGTGCACAGTTCCGATAAAGAAACTTATTAGAATTGAGAGAGATTACACTATCTCAACGTCTGCACCAGCTTCTTTCAATCTTGCGAAGATGTCGTCGGCGGTGCCTTTGTCAATACCTTCTTTAATTGGTTTTGGCGCACCGTCAACCAGGTCTTTGGCTTCTTTCAATCCCAAACCAGTAAGGTCTTTTACAATTTTAACCACGTTTAGTTTTGATGCACCAGCGGCCTTCAGAATAACATCAAAAGTTGTTTTTTCTTCAGCAACAGGAGCAGCACCACCTGCGGCGGGACCTGCAGCAGCTGCGGCAGCAGCCGGCTCAATACCATACTCTGATT
This sequence comes from Chitinophagales bacterium, assembly GCA_031425835.1. GTDB lineage: Bacteria > Bacteroidota > Bacteroidia > Chitinophagales > Chitinophagaceae > Flavisolibacter. The sequence continues at coordinate 9,098 of JANPKD010000011.1, read as the reverse complement.
TTAAGAAATCGGCCAGTTCCTGTACTTCTTTTACAGTAAGGCTTACTAATGATTCAGCTAAATTTTTTACGTCTGCCATTTGTTTGAATTTTTACCCCCTTCATTGTTGTTACTCCGGAGGATGTTTATAAAAATTGTTGTGACCCCTGACCCTGAAGAGGAGTTTTTGTTTCCCTTCAAAATTTGGAGTAGTATGTCTAAAAATGATACTCTACTATTCTGTTGCCGGCTTTTCATCACCGCTGGCTTTTGCCGTGGGTGTTTCATCGGCTGGTGCAATTGCCTCTGGCGTTGGTGTCGGTGTTTCCTGGATAGCAGGTGTTGTTTCTTCAACTACAGGGGCCGCAGTTGCTTCCGGGGTTGCTGTTTCGCCAGCCGCTTTTTGCTCGTGGTGATTCAACAATGCAGCCAATACTCTTTTGGCTGGTGACTGCAATAAGCCAATTACTTCGCCAATCAATTCATTTTTTGTTTTGATCTGCGTAAGTGCTTTCAGGTTCTTATCGCCAGTGTAAATATCGCCGTTGATAAAGGCAGCTTTCAACTCGGGTTTTTCTCCTTTGCTTTCGGTACGGAAAGAAGAAATGATCAAAGCCGGCTCTTTCGGGTTTTCGGAAAACATCAATGCGGTTACATTGTTCAATGAGTCGAACATGCCAGCGTAGCCATCATTGTTCAGTGACTCTAACGCCTTTTTTATGAGCGTATTTTTTGCCACTTTCATTTCAACGTTTTTGCTGAAACAAACCCGGCGCAACTTACTAACCTGCGCTACCGAAAGTGATTCTGTATTGGTTACATAGAAGTTGTTGTACTGAGAGAATTTTTCTTTCAGGGCTTCTATTACTTCGTTCTTTTGTTCTTTGGTCATTTGTTTGCTTTTTGCCGCAGCTCGTGTCCTCACGTTCTGCTCTGTTTAACTTTTTGAAGGATTTGTGAGGACACAAATCCAGTATTCAAAGTCCCCTCCTTTTGTGTGCCGGTTGTCACCGGAACAGGCGAGGTTTAATGAACAAAACCTTTTACATCAATTGAAATACCAGGGCTCATAGTTGCCGCCATGGTTAACCCTTTGAGATATGTTCCTTTTGATGTGGAGGGTTTAGCCTTGATAATGGCATTGATTAACTCCTGGCTATTGGCCATTATTTTATCGGGTGCAAAGGAGACACGACCAATTGAAGCGTGTATGATGCCAGCCTTATCAACCTTGAACGCTATTTTACCACCTTTCACTTCGTTAACGGCGGCAGCAACATCGTTTGTTACTGTACCGGTTTTAGGGTTTGGCATTAAATTGCGGGGACCCAATATTTTACCGAGCCTACCAATTTTAGGCATTACGGCTGGTGTTGCAATTATTACGTCAACATCAGTCCAGCCACCTTCAATTTTTTTCACAAATTCATCAAGGCCAACAAAATCGGCACCTGCGCCTTTTGCAGCAGCTTCCTGGTCGGGGCCGCATAGTACCAACACTTTTTTTGTTTTACCTGTACCATGGGGTAAGGTAACCGTGCCGCGAATAGCCTGGTCGGCTTTTTTAGGATCAACGCCCAGGCGTACGTGTAAATCAACAGACGAATCGAATTTGGTTGTGTTTATTTCTTTAACCAAAGCCGAAGCATCTTTTAAAGAATAAGCTTTTCTTGCGTCAACTTTTCCGTTAACTGCTTTTCTTTTTTTAGGAATAAATGCCATTGTAAGTTCTTTTAAAATTTTTTCAAAGTCTCCGCCAGTCGGCGGAGATATAGGGGGCCTATTTTGCCGGGCGACCTTCAACAGTGATGCCCATGCTGCGTGCCGTGCCGGCAACCATGTTGGCTGCACTTTCAAGTGTGAAGGCATTGAGGTCGGCCATTTTATCTTTGGCAATTTCCTCCACCTGTTCCCAGGTTACCTTTCCCACCTTTTGACGGTTGGGCTCCTTAGAACCACTTTGAACTTTAGCGGCTTCTTTTAACTGAACTGCTGCGGGGGGAGTTTTAATGATGAAGTCGAAGGACTTATCGGAGTAAACAGTTAATAAAACAGGTGTTACTTTTCCCATTTTATCCTGTGTTCTTGCATTGAACTGCTTGCAAAATTCCATGATGTTCACACCTTTGGAACCTAAAGCAGGACCGATTGGAGGTGCAGGGTTAGCCTGTCCGCCCTTGCACTGGAGCTTTACATAGCCCGTGATTTCTTTTGCCATTTTCTACTGATTTATTGGTTCAAGCGTTCCGATATTTTATCGGAACTCCCAAGTTCATCTTCATCCACCATAGCTTTATGCCAAGGTGAATTACCCACCACAGCCGGAGCGAAGGTGGGTTAACCGCCTAAATTATCTGAAGGTGGTTATTTCCATTACCTACCTTAATTACAATTAAGGGAGAAGTGAAAGAACTATTTGGGGCGGCAAATGTAGGGTAAATGTTTTAGAAATTGTGAAAGGTTACAGACAATTTTTGTTAAGGGTTAGAAATTGTAGTGTTTGATGTTGTTATGTTTGCAGCCCTCAACACGGCTAATGGTTAATAAAATAAAAACGTTTTTGTTTCGATGGTTTGGAATAGACGGGTACCTCACCATGGTGCAAAAATCATACTTGCTCGCTTACCGTTCGGGTATTTTAAAAAAAAATAAAAGCTACAACTGGCACTACTTTGTAAACGAATTTCTACGGGATGGTGATTACATTATCGACATGGGTGCCAACCTGGGTTACTTCACTTTGCAGTTTGCAAAAAAGGTAAAAAACAGTGGCCATTTATTTTGTGTAGAACCGGTAGCCCCCTTTCAAAATCAGTTAAAAAAATTAATTGCCGGCAGGCCCAATGTTACGCTGTTGCCTTTTGCCTTGGGGGAGGAAAATAATAAAAAGGTAACGCTGGGCATTCCGGCGACATTTGAGAAATTGGGGTACCTGCGGCATGGCACCACCACCCTATTACATGAAAACAGCCAGGCTGATGCAAAATACTCCTTTGAAGCAGTGATGAAAAAAGGAAGTGAGTTGTTTGCCGATCTGCCACGACTTGATTATATAAAGTGTGATATTGAAGGTTATGAAACCGTTGTATTTGCGGAAATGAAAACCATTATTGAAAAATACAGGCCGGTAGTGCAATTAGAAACCTGGGGCGGGCAGTTACTTATCATGGTGAACTTTTTTACATCCTTAAATTACCTGGCGTATTATTTAGAAGATGGAAAATTAATTTCCCTGCAAAGCAAACCGGAAAATAGGTGGGGTGACAGCGATTTGCTTTTTGTGCCGGATGATAAGCAGCAAAGAATCAGAGCGTTTTTGTCATAAAATAAAATTGCCAGGTGCATTACCTGGCAATAATTTTTTCAATTTTTTGAAATGAATGAGTGCGGCATAAGTCCCACTAAAATAATGGGTTACTATGGTTGCTTAATTCAGCTTCTCCACCTGCATATAATTCAACTCCACCGGTGTTGAACGACCGAATATTTTTACCGTGACTTTCAATTTCTTCTTTTCATCATTCACTTCCTCGATGGTGCCATTAAAGTCGTTGAAAGGCCCTTCAATTATTTTGATGGTTTCACCAACAATGAACGGTTCGCTCATACTTGCACCGCCAGCTTCCGCCATTTCATCCATCTTACCCAGCATTTTGTTCACCTCTGCTTTGCGGAGCGCTATGGGATTTTCTTTTCCTAAAAAATGAATTACGTTGGAGGTGTGCTTAATCACGTCACGCAGGTCATCGTTCAACTTTCCCTCTGCAATTTCAATCATTACATATCCCGGATAGTAGTTACGCTCCCGCATCACCTTTTTGCCATTCTGTACCTTATATACTTTTTCAACCGGCAAAAACACCTGCTTCACCAAGGTACTCCACCCACCACGGGTTACTTCTTTATCAAGATACTCTTTCACCTTGCGTTCTTTACCACTAACCACACGAAGCACATACCACTTGGTATCTTCGGGAGGATGTTGTTGAGGAACTTCTTCTGTATTTTGAGCTGTAGCGTCCATGTCCATTAGTTCATCATTTTATAAATCATTTGGAGACCGCCTGCTGCAACAAAATCCATTGCCGCCACAATCGCTGTAATAACGAGGGTTGCCACCAAAACAATCATCGTGGATTGCTGCAACTGCGTCCAATTCGGCCAGGTTACCTTTTCGGTCAGTTCCTTGAAAGAATCGCGAAAGTAATTTGATACTTTGTTCATGATGTTTGTTAATTGGTTAATCAGTTAACTGGTTAATTGGTAGCCTTACTAATAAACTAATAGCCCAATTAACCATTTACCAAATGTTTGCACGGGCAGAGAGATTCGAACTCCCATCAACGGTTTTGGAGACCGCTATTCTGCCATTGAACTATGCCCGTTTATGGTACTTAGTATAAAGTACTTAGTACTCAGACTTCGGCGCAAACGCCTCATCCAAGTACTAAGCTATGTGTCTTTGTACGAAGTACCGAATACTTTGCACTTATTTTAGAATCTCTGTAACCTGACCGGCACCAACTGTACGGCCACCTTCACGAATGGCGAACTTCAAACCTTTCTCCATCGCAATTGGCTGAATCAACATAACCGTTAGGTTAGTGTTATCACCAGGCATAATCATCTCGGTACCTGCTGGCAATTCTACCTCCCCGGTTACGTCGGTTGTTCTAAAGTAAAACTGAGGACGGTATTTTTGGAAGAAAGGAGTGTGACGGCCTCCTTCTTCTTTGCTTAATACATAAACCTCACCTTTAAAATCGGTGTGTGGTGTAATAGAACCTGGCTTGCAGATTACCATACCACGACGGATTTGCGTTTTTTCAATACCGCGTAATAGCAAACCTGCATTATCACCAGCTTCACCTTCGTCAAGAATTTTGCGGAACATTTCCACACCGGTAACAGTTGAGGTTAAAGGGGCTTCAATTAATCCAACAATTTCAACACCCTCGCCAGTTTTTACACGACCTCTTTCGATACGGCCAGTGGCAACTGTACCACGACCTGTGATTGAAAATACATCCTCAACTGACATAAGAAAGGGAAGATCAACCGGGCGTGGAGGTAATGGAATATAGGTATCAACCGCCTCCATTAACTCATCAATTTTACCAACCCATTTGTCTTCGCCGGCAAGAGCGCCGGTAGCAGAACCCTGGATAATTGGCGCATTATCGCCGTCGAAACCGTAAGAGCTCAGCAACTCACGAATTTCCATTTCCACTAATTCCAAAAGCTCAGGATCGTCAACAAGGTCAACTTTATTCATGAATACAACAATGCGGGGAACACCTACCTGGCGGGCAAGCAGTATGTGTTCTTTTGTTTGAGGCATTGGTCCATCGGTTGCAGCCACAACTAAAATTGCACCGTCCATCTGCGCAGCACCGGTAATCATGTTCTTAACATAATCGGCGTGGCCCGGACAGTCAACGTGAGCATAGTGACGGTTGGCTGTTTGGTATTCTACGTGCGCCGTGTTGATAGTGATACCTCTTTCTTTTTCTTCAGGTGCACCATCAATTTCATCGTACTTTTTAGCTACGTTACCCATGCCCTTTGCGGCAAGAATTGAAGTAATAGCAGCAGTTAGGGTAGTCTTACCGTGGTCAACGTGACCAATAGTTCCAACATTTACGTGGGGTTTCTCCCGTTTAAAATTCTCTTTAGCCATCTTATTGCTTTTTAGTTGTGGAGTAACAATTTTGTTTCCTAAAATGCCCGGCTGCAAAAAACAGCAAGGATTATTTTTATGTTGCGAACAACAGAATATCTGTTACCGTCTGTTCCCGTATTGGCGGAACTTCGATATTTTCTGATTTACTTTAGCCGTTAGTGAGAATCGAACTCACGAACTTCCCGATACAATCGGGATGCTCTATCAATCTCACAAAACTGAGCCGTTAGTGAGAATCGAACTCACGACCTCATCCCTACCAAGGATGTGCTCTACCCCTGAGCTACAACGGCACGAATCTTCCGCCATTGTACGGCGATAACATTTTAAAAGAACCACGACCTTCCCCGATACTATCGGGATGATTTACCCTAAGCTACAACGGCACGAATGTTCCGCCGTTGTACGGTCTTTCATCAATAATGGAGCGGAAGACCAGGCTCGAACTGGCCACCTATAGCTTGGAAGGCTATCGCTCTACCAAATGAGCTACTTCCGCTGATTTTAGTCACAAATTTATCAGTGCACAAGTTGAAGACCAACTGGTGAACCTGCCACCTTGTGCACCCGAAAACTTCTCTCAAAGAACATCCTCCTTTGCCGAAGCTTCGGAGGAATAGTGGGCAGAGCAGGGTTCGAACCTGCGTACTCGTGAGAGAACAGATTTACAGTCTGTCGCCTTTAACCGCTCGGCCATCTGCCCAATACAAAATTCCAGAGCCGCTTGTCGGAATCGAACCAACGACCTACTGATTACAAATCAGTTGCTCTACCAGCTGAGCTAAAGCGGCTTATCAATTTTGCAAATAGTTTTTAGTTCATGCACTAAATAGCTATAAAATAAAGAACTACCGCTTTTTTCCAACCTAAATTTCGGGAGGCAAAAGTAAAGGAAATCCCCAATTGAAAAAAAAGAAAGAAAAAAATTTATTAATTGCCCTCCGCCATTATTTTTTCGCTAACCCGGGCACAGACCTCCCTAATTCAAATGTTGCTTGTCTTCCATACACAGATATTCATCAACACTGATTTAAGAACGAGGAGAGGAAGCTATCGGCATAGGAAATGACAGTCCAATAAGTTGAGCTCGATGCTGTCATACATCGAAATCAAAATCACCAATAGTTGAAAAAACGCACCGAGTCCCTCATTGAAAGCCGATTACCGCGGCTGGTGCGGCTTCGTGAATTACCACTGAAAATTGAAACGTTTTGATTGTGTTGGGAAATAGATATAACTGGTCCGTTAAAACATACCGTTATAAATCAAAAAAGACCCCACGAGGAGGTCTTCATTTCTTTTTTACAAACTACATTTTTTATTACGCTGCTTGTTTTTCTTTTTTCTTTTTTATTTGTTGAACCAACGCTTCCATCGCTTCATCAAAAGAAGCTTCGAAAGATTTACTGGTTGCCTTTACAAAAAAATCTGATTTCGGAACATGCACTCTTATCTCGGCTATTTTGTCTTTAATTGAGTGCACCACATTATCTAACACTAAAAAGATATCCACTTTGATGATCCTGTCGTGATACTGTTGCAACTTTTCAATTTTCCTAGTTACATACTCTAACAACTTACTGTCTGCATCAAAATGAATAGACTGAACATGTACAATCATAGAACAACTTTTAAACTGTGATTAAAATGGTTCAAAGAGCTTTGCCACTAAGGCTTTTTCATCAACCATAAAGTTAGACTATAACGGCCTTTCACCAAGAAGAAATGGAAAGTATTTCCATAATTATTTTAAGCCTTTGGGTGCGCATTTTTATAAACATCCTTCAACTTTTCAATGCTATTATGGGTATATACCTGGGTGGCAGCTAACGAACCGTGCCCCAGTAATTCCTTGACAGCGTTGAGTCCGGCGCCGTTGTTCATTAGATGGGTGGCAAAACTGTGTCGCAAAATATGCGGGCTTCTTTTTTCTATAGTAGTAACAAGAGTCAGATATTTTTTTACCGAGGAGTACACTTTCCGGGGTGGCAGTGCAGCTTCTTTATCGGTAATCAACAGCTCTTTAGTAACGCAATTTGGGTAAAGTTTTTTTCTTTTTGTGTGATACTCCTTTAGTTCGTCCATTAACCGGCTGCTTACCGGTATAACCCTCTCCTTATTACCCTTTCCCAAAACTTTAATTGTCGACGATGAGAAGTTTATAGAGCCAACTTTTAAGCCAATCAGCTCGCTTAACCTCATTCCAGTTGCATAAAACAGCTGCAACACCATCCTGTCGGTTTTACCCTCCCAATCATCTGCAAACTCCACGTGGTTCAGCAGGGTATGCACATCTTTTTCGGCTACATAAAGTGGCAGCCGCTTTTCATTTTTTGGTGAAGTTATTTTCGCCATAGGCGTTTGCGTAACCGCATTCGTTTTTACGCAGTATTTAAAAAAAGACTTTAAGGTTGAAATTTTTCGGTTGAGCGATTTGCCGCTCATGCCCTCTTGTTTCTGCGCCGCCAGCCAACTTCTAATATAGGTGTGAGTAATTTGGGTTAAAGCAACGCCACCAAAAGCTGTTTGCAAATAATCGAAGAAAGCAGTAAGGTCGGTTTGATAAGAGATGACGGTATAGTGAGAGTAACGTTTTTCGAATTTAAGAAAGTTTAAAAACGGCTGGATGATTGGATGTGGTTGTTCCATAAAATGCAATAGCTGCAAAGTACTAAAAACCCTGCAGCTATATAATATGGTAATGGGGTAAAATTTATGCGTCTATCTTTCCACTGGCTATCTGCTGTTTGTAAACAGCTTTTAATACCTGGCCCCTTCGCCTGATGGAAGGTTTGATGAAGGCTTGCCTTTCACGGAGCTGCAACAGAATTTTGGCCTTTTCGAATTTCTTCTTGTACTTTTTTAAAGCCTTATCTATGTTTTCGCAATCTTTAGAATCAATAATGAGCATACAATAATACCTTTTTAAAAAATTGAGATCTTTGTTTAATCACCCGAATTTGGGGAGGCAAATATAATGATAGCAAGGTTTGCAATCCAAAAGAAATTGCAAAAAAGCCCGATTTTTACCGCATGTTTACCGGAATTATAGAAGGCAGCGGCCTTATTAAAGAGGTTGCAACCACAGGTAGCAACAGATCATTTTGGGTTCAATCGGCTCTCTCATCTGAATTTTCTGTTGACCAAAGCGTGGCACACAACGGTGTTTGCCTTACCATAGAAGGAGTGTCTAACGACCTTTACAAGGTTACAGCCATTGCCGAGACCATTAATAAAACATCCGCTGGCAACTGGAAGCCAGGCGATGTTATAAATTTAGAACGCTGCCTGCGGCCCTCAAGTAGGCTCGACGGCCATTTTGTTCAGGGGCATGTTGACACGAAAGGCCTATGCAAAAAAATTATTGACCGGGAGGGCAGTTTTGAATGCACATTCAAGTTTCCTAAAAAATTTGCGCCGCTGCTTATAGAAAAGG
>JANPKD010000010.1:0-20089 GCA_031425835.1 Chitinophagales bacterium | reverse complement strand
CGAAACATATGGGCCGTGGCGCCACTACATGCTGCAGATAGTATTGTTTTTCGACGGGTTTTAATTCGTTCAAATCAAAAGTCATAGCCAGCAAATTTCAGGCAATACTGTTAAACTAACCCAAGTCTTGTGAAAGTAGGTGCCAGGTAAAGAATTTGCGAGGACACAAATCCCGGCCATACAAATTCCGGCAACTCAACCAGCCAGCCGTAGCCTTTTAAAAAGGCATTACACCGTTTGTAACAGTTTTGGAAAAAGATGTAACCTCTGCCGCTGTACATTCGTTCTACGAAACTATTCGTCAAAAATATTTTTCACTCTAAAATCATTAAACAATGAGAACATTTTTTTCTATTCTTTTAATTGCAACTGCCATGGCGGTCACCGCCCAGGAAAAAAAGAAGGAGACCATTGAAGGCAATGGTAAATTGGTTACCCGCGACGTTGCCGTAACATCATTTTCCGAATTGAAAGCAGCCGGTGTGTACGAATTAAAACTGACCCAAGGTGCATCAGAGTGGGTAAAAATTGAAGCCGATGAAAACCTGCAGGAGCTTTTTATTGTACGTAACGAAGGCAACAAATTGGTTATTGAAATGAAGAAAGACAAAAACCTTTCTTTTAAAAACAAAACCAAAATGAAGGTGTATGTTTCTTTCAAAAACCTGAAAGCCCTTCAATTGAGTACCGTTGGGAATGTTCAGTCAGAAAATCAACTTTCGTTCACTGACATTGATCTGAAAACCCAGAGTGTTGGTAATGTTGACTTGAATTTTACAGCCAACAAACTTGAGATGAATAACAACAGCGTAGGCAATGTAAAACTCAGTGGCAAGGCGCAGCAGGCCGTTGTAAAAAACAGTGGCGTGGGTGCTTTGGAAGCAGGTGCTTTTGTGGTACAAACTATGAATATTGAAAACACAGGTGTTGGTTCTGCGGAAGTAAATGCCGAGAAGGATTTGAAAGTAAAAGATTCGTTTTTGGGTAAAGTGAAAAATAAAGGTGGTGCAAAAGTGAGGAAGTTGGTGAGGGTGTAAGCGCCTCACCCCCAGCCCCTCTCCAGCAAAGCTGGAGAGGGGGGGAAGTAGGAACCCCGCTGCGTTCCAACGCGTCTTCTAAACGAAGGACCGGTAGAACGAATTTTCAAAATGAGAATTTTATTGACTGGCATTTCATTTCATTTCCTCCAGCTTTTTTTGCAACGAAAACATTTCATCACGCAGGCGGGCTGCCTCCATAAAATCTAAATCGCGGGCGGCCTTTTCCATTTCTTTTTTTGTTTTAGAAATGGCTTTTTCCATTTGAGGGATGGTGATGTACTCCGCCTGATCTTCGGCCGCAACCGTTGTGGTCATTTCATCTACCGCGTATGGCGAATGTGGATCAAAGCCTTTAATATCCAGCACCGAAGTTTGCGCCATTACCTGGTCAATAGATTTGATTACCGTACGAGGTGTAATGTTATTGATGATATTATAGGCTACCTGTTTTTCCCGGCGTCTGTCGGTTTCATCAATGGTGCGCTGCATGCTCTCCGTCATTTTATCGGCGTAAAAAATTACCAGTCCATCTACGTTACGTGCGGCACGGCCAGCCGTTTGTGTTAGCGATCGTTCATTACGCAAAAAGCCTTCTTTGTCCGCATCTAAAATGGCTACTAACGAAACTTCAGGCAAATCCAAGCCTTCACGTAAAAGGTTTACACCTACCAACACATCTATAGTACCAAGGCGTAACTCACGCAAAATTTCTACCCGCTCCAGCGCATCAATATCACTGTGTATGTACTTCGATTTTATATCAATCCGTTTCAGGTACTTGTCCATTTCTTCGGCCATTCGTTTGGTGAGGGTTGTTACCAAAACCCTGTCGCCTTTTTTTACCCGCTTGTCAATTTCATCCAGCAAATCATCAATCTGGTTTACACTTGGGCGTACTTCAATGGGCGGTTCCAGTAAACCGGTTGGCCGCACCACCTGCTCCACAACCACGCCGCCGGTTTGCTCCAATTCAAAATCGCCGGGAGTAGCGCTTACATAAATGGTTTGATTAAGCAGGCGTTCAAATTCATGAAAATTCAGCGGCCTGTTATCTAAAGCCGATGGCAGGCGAAAGCCATAATCAACTAAGGTAATTTTCCGGCTTCTGTCGCCCCCATACATACCACTCACCTGGGGTACGGTTTGGTGGCTTTCATCTATCACGCACAAAAAATCTTTTGGAAAATAATCGAGCAGGCAAAAGGGCCGTGTACCCGGTTTACGCCGGTCGAAAAACCGTGAGTAGTTTTCAATGCCGTTGCAATAGCCTAATTCTCTAATCATCTCCAGGTCATACTCCACTCTTTCCTTTATGCGTTGCGCTTCAATAAATTTTCCTGTGCTTTTGAAATAATCAACCTGCGCCTGCATTTCATCCTGTATCTCGTACATCACATTTTGAATCATATCCTTTGGCGCCACGTAGAGTGTAGCCGGGAAAATGGCGGCGTTATCCATCACCGCAATACGCTTGTTATTTTTTACGTCAATGCTTTCGATTTCTTCAATTTCATCGCCAAAGAAAGTAACACGGTAACCAAAGTCAACGTAGGGGAGGTTAATGTCAACGGTGTCGCCTTTTACACGAAAGGTGCCCCGGGTAAACTCAAGCGTTGTTCGGTTGTACAAAGCATTAACAAGGCCGTGCAAAAAGCTTTGCCTCGACAGCCGTTCTCCTTTCGATATACGGATTATGCCGCTCTCGTAATCGGTTGGGTTGCCCATACCATAAATACAACTTACGCTGGCTACAACAATTATATCGCGCCGGCCCGAAAGCAGGCTGGTAGTGGCGCGGAGCCGGAGTTTATCAAGTTCTTCATTTATGTTCAGGTCTTTTTCAATGTAGGTATCACTCACCGGCATGTACGCTTCGGGTTGGTAATAATCGTAGTACGAAACAAAGTATTCAACCGCGTTATTGGGAAAAAACTGGCGGAATTCGCCGTACAGTTGGGCTACTAAGGTTTTGTTGTGGGTGAGCACAAGCGTAGGACGCTGCACCTGCTGAATTACATTGGCTATGGTAAAGGTTTTGCCCGAACCGGTAACGCCCAGCAATACCTGGTGCGTTTCGCCGGATGTTAGTCCGCCGGCAAGCATCCTGATAGCTTCGGGTTGGTCGCCGGCCGGTTTAAAAGGTGCTTCAATTTCAAAAGGCATAACAATCTGATAATAGATTTACACCCTGTCCTTCGCAAAAAGGAGGGGTTCAAATAGGCTTCCTGAAATACATTCTTTTACGAAAACAAATGAAAAACAATGATTTATATATATGGCAACATCTTTGACACTTACAGTCGCTGCCATCCACTTCGTGTTCTATCCAGATCTGAAAAACATTAATAAGTTCAAACCTATAAAACACCTATAAACGCTTGTTGTTTTCAGCAGGCGTTTAATTTTTTATGGTCGGAAATAATCATGCCCTTTTGTTTCTTCTTCAAAATGAAATAAAAATCCCGCTACCGTGGCAGCGGGATGTAAAATGTAAAACTGCAAACTAAGCCGATTGCAATTCTTTTATTTTCTCCCGAATCTTACCTTCAATTTCATCGGCCAAAGCGGGGTTGTCCTTCAATAAACTCTTTACGCCTTCTCGGCCCTGGCCCAGTTTGTCGGTATTGTAGCTAAACCAGCTTCCGCTTTTTTGCACTATACCCATTTCAACTCCCATGTCCAGTATCTCACCAATTTTTGAAATCCCTTCGCCATACACAAGGTCAAACTCCGCGGTGCGAAAAGGTGGCGCTACTTTGTTTTTAACCACTTTTACTTTGACGCGGTTGCCCACAGCTTCGTCGCCGTCTTTTATCTGCGCCTGGCGTCGAATGTCCAATCGTACTGAAGCATAAAATTTAAGTGCGTTACCACCGGTAGTTACCTCGGGGTTGCCGAACATTACACCAATTTTTTCCCTGAGCTGGTTAATGAAAATGCAGATGGTATTTGTTTTAGAAATAGTGGCGGTTAGTTTACGCAAAGCCTGCGACATAAGCCGGGCATGGAGGCCCATTTTAGAATCGCCCATTTCGCCTTCCAGTTCACTTTTTGGTACTAATGCGGCCACCGAATCAATCACTACAACGTCAATAGCACCGGAGAGAATCAGCCGGTCGGCAATTTCCAAGGCCTGCTCGCCATAATCCGGTTGCGAGATCAGGAGGTTATCAATATCTACACCGAGTTTTTGAGCATAGCTGCTGTCAAAGGCATGCTCCGCATCAATGATGGCGCACATGCCCCCCTTTTTTTGTGCTTCTGCAATTACATGAATAGCCAATGTGGTTTTCCCGGAACTTTCGGGTCCGTAAATTTCTATAACCCTGCCTTTAGGTAAACCACCTACGCCAAGTGCCGTATCTAAACCAATGGAGCCTGTTGAAATAACTTCCATCAATTGCTCGCCTTTTTCATTCATCATCATTACACTGCCTTTGCCAAAGTCCTTATCAATTTTGTCCATTGTAAGTTTCAGTGCCTTTAATTTTTCAGCGTTTGACATACTTTATTGTTTGAATAGTGGAGAGAAAGAAGGCCCTAAATTAGAATTAAAAAAGGCATCTCCCTGTAAAAAATAATTTGTTTGTAAAGCTAATGATTTTAGCAAATTGAAATGAATTTTATTTTGGTAAAGGCCTGCAAAAGTTCAGAAAATTAATTCTCCCCTACTCTAAATTGTAAACAGAGAAATTTAAATGCGTTACCCGGGACCACTAAGGCTCGGAGCTGCCTTGGAATTAATCTGCAACAGCAATACATTTTGAAATGCCGCACCTCGTGTAGCAGGGTTTAAAAATTTACCATCAAGTCTTGATACACGAAACTGTGGTATTGTAAAGGTTTTAGTAACGTTCAGGTTCATGGATTTTACGGCCTCCAGATGTTCATCAAAAACAACGAGGTAAAAGTTTACGCCGGTCCTGTTTTTTTGAAAGATGCTGCTATCTGTTAACGCAGGAGTAGTTTGCTGCAGGTAAAAATCAAGCGAGTAAGCAAGGCGTTTGTAGATGAACGTTTTGTTTGGTGGAATTCCTTCTTTTTTTGCCAGGGTAGCAACTGTATTGCCCAGCTGGTATTGCAGCAGCCGTGGGTAAAAATTTGTGTTCAGAAAAAAAGACAGTAGCAGAATGGCAAGCACCGACGGTACAATTATGCGGGCCAGTGAATCTCTCCATTTTAGAAAAGAGTAGGCAAGCAAACCCGAAAAAATTACTCCACCTACCAGCACCCAAAAATTGCTGACTGGAAAAACCCAGATGTTCAGTACAATGGTTAACAGAACCAGCACCCCCACAATAAAATATTGTACCCAAATCAATTTTTGCAGAATCTTCAGTTTGCGTTTTTGCTGCAGATTGTACAGGTACGAAGCAAGCAAGATGGCAAACAGAGGAAACAAAATATTGAGGTAGTGGGGCAGCTTAAATTTGGATGCAGACATGAGGTGAAAAATGATAAGAATGCCACCAAGGGTGAGCATCTCTATTTCCTTTGTGGACCGCAAACCTATTTCCCAAAAGCGTTTTATTCTTCCAAATACCGAGGCGTAAACAAGAATTGACCAGGGTAGAATTGCCCAGAGCATAGTGTGATAAAAAAAGGAAAACTCCGGGCTCGAGGTTGCCCTGCCACCAGACAGGCGTTCGAAACTCTGCGTCCATAAAATGTATTTAATGCCCGACTGCCCATAGCTGCCGTTTACAAATTTTTCGGGGTGCAGGTCAAACTGCAGGTAGTAACAGTACAGCACCGGCGAAAGCGTAATGAAAAAAGCCAGCAAACCAATCAGCCATTTCCAGTTGTATAAAAGTTTCCATTTGCGCAGGTAGGCAATGTGGCAAAAAATGGATGTGCCGCAAACAAGCACACTTATCATTCCTTTGCTGGCAACACCAAGGGCCACACCGGCGGCACCTAAAATTATGTTCCGCAATTTTTCTTTTTCAACAAACTCCGCCAGTTGCCACATGCCAAAAATTACAAAACTGGTGAGTAGTGTATCGGTGCGTACATCGTGGTTAAAAAGTATGATGGCCAGTGAGCTTGCAAAAAAAAGCGCAGCGTTTTTACCTACTTCTTTATTGTACAGCAAGGATCCTAACCGGTAGGTGGAATAAACACCCAGCGCTGAAAATAAAATTGAGGGAAGACGATAGGCCCAATCGCTGATGCCAAATATTTTGTACGACAAGGCCGACAGCCAGAACAGCAAATGCGGCTTATCTAAATAATCGAACTCCTGTAACGTAATATGGCTGCGGCTAATGATGTTGACAAAATCGTTACGCTGCACCATGCGCATTGCTATAGCCGCATACTCGTTCGCATCCGGGTCAATTAGCGGGAAAAACAAACCCAGGAAAACAATGAACCCGATTAGTGAAAACAGAAGCCAATACCAGCGTTTATCCAGGCTGTTCATCAAATTTTTTTCAAACATAGTTATCAATTCAATGCGGGTATATTTGCTTCCTTCATGCCAACCAAATGAATAAGCCCACACTCACTTTCGTTATTCCCTGCTATAATGAAGAAGCCACCTTGCAAATCACTGTTGACTACCTGAACGAACTTTTGCGGCAATACATTTTCAATCAACTGATTTCCGAAAAAAGTTTTTTGCTTTTTGTAAACGATGGCAGCGTTGATGCTACCTGGCAAATTATTAAAAACAACGGTAGCAATGCGGTAAGGGGTTTGAAATTAAGCAACAATGTTGGCCATCAAAATGCCTTGCTGGCGGGGTTACACTTTGTAAACAACAAATGCGATTGCTGTATTTCAATTGATGCCGACCTGCAGGATGATATTGCGGTGACCCTCCCAATGATAGAACAATACCTCAATGGCAGCCATATTGTCTATGGTGTACGAAACAGCCGGAGAACAGATAGTGCAGGCAAAAAATTCACCGCACATCTTTTTTATAAAATCATGAAAGGTTTGGGATGCGACGTAGTGTATAATCACGCCGACTTTCGCTTGCTATCAAATAAAATACTTACCGAATTACAGAAGTACCGGGAAGTAAATTTGTTTTTGCGGGGCCTGTTCCCGGTAATGGGTTTTACCTCAACCCAGGTTTTTTACGAACGCAAAAAAAGAACGGCAGGCGAAACCAAGTACCCGTTCAAAAAAATGCTGCAGTTGGCCATCAATGGCATTACCTCGTTTTCAAACTATCCTTTAAAAATTATTACCCGCATTGGGCTGTTGGTTTTTTTAGGAAGCATTCTTATTTCTTTATGGGTGGCGTATGTGGTTATCACCGGACGGAGTGTTCCGGGTTGGGCCTCTATTACTTTGCCGATCTATTTTTTAGGCGGCGTTCAGCTACTGGCCCTGGGTATTATTGGTGAGTACCTCGGTAAAATTTATTTGGAAACGAAGGGTCGTCCCCGTTTCCATATTGAGGAAGAAATTTAGCGCAACTTTATTGTTGGCACTAACGTCAAATAGTTTCTTTACCGATATTTGTTAGCACAAAAAAACTGTCATGAAAAAAATCATTCTTTCAGCATTTATACTTGCATCGCTAAGTGTTACAGCCCAGGAAAAGCATGACAAGGAAAAAACCCAGGCCGAAAAAGGAGTAGTGTACGGTACCGTATCTGCCGAAGGCACCGCTGTTTCCGCCGACGAATTAAAAGACAAACTGGTGAACAATGCTTACGAAGGCCAGGTTAAGGCAAAGGTGGTGGAAGTATGCAAAGCCGAAGGTTGCTGGATTAAAGTTGCAAAAGCCGATGGAACTACCATGATGGTAAGAGCCAAAAACCACGCTTTTTTAATGCCCGAAAATATTGTGGGTAAAACTGTTCTCATTGATGGATCGGCTACCGTAAAAGAAACCACTGAAGAACAAAGAAAACACTACGCTGAGGATGCAGGCAAGTCGAAAGAAGAGATTGCCAAAATAAAAGGATCGGAGAAAGATGTTCAGTTTAGCGCTAAAGGCGTTAAAGTTTTGGACTAAGAAATAAATTTTAGAAACATCAACGCAAAGCCGCCACAGTAAAGCTGTCGCGGCTTTTTTATGGCATAAAATTTTAAGTAATAACAGCAAAGCTCCACCACCATGCGTCATGTTGCTGTTCTATTGTTTTTCTTTAGTTTTTTATTGGGCTGCACTGGTGTTGATGAAAGTATTGCGCTGGAGGTAAATACCACCGATACCGTGCAAAGAAATGTAAGCACCGACAACAATTCCGGGTTTTCGGTTGATGAAAAAGAAGCGGAAAGGGTTTCCATTCCCAAACCTCAAAAAATTAAGAACCCTTCAGGCATTTACTCCGTAAATATTCCTTCGCCGCACCAGCGGGAACATACCATTAAGTTTTTTGCAAACAACCAGTTTCAATTGCAGGAAAAATACAAGGACGGTGTAGAAGACAGCATCGTAATTACACAAGGGACATGGGCACCATCAAATGGTTTTATCTGGCTTTACCGCGATAATGTTGCCTGGGGCCGGTATAAATGGCAGGGCAAAAGCCTGGCATATTTTAATACCGAAGACGACAAAACCTTACCCATGAGAGAGCTAACCGATGTAATGAACACAAAAACATGGCAGGAGAAGTTGAATGAAAACGTAACCGTGTTTGGTATTGGTACCGAACCGTTTTGGAGTATAGAACACAGGGACGGCGATACGCTGAGCTTTTTGTTAGCTGATAAAGGTGTTCCGGTTAATTTAAAGCTGGCGAGCCGCCTCACCATAAAGGATTCTACCATCTACGTTGCCGGAAACGATTCAATGCAGCTAAAAATGGTAGTGTTGCCATTCTTTTGCAGCGATGGCATGAGTGATAATGTCTACCAGAATAGAATACTGGTTCAGTTCAATAACCAAAAGTACAGCGGGTGCGGCGTTGCTTTCAGATAACTCAAACCTCCGGAATTATTATTAGCGTTTCTTTTTAAACTGGTGAAACAACAGCCGGTCAAGGTTATCGTTAATTGGATGCAGAAACCCGCTTGTGGGCTTAAAACTTTGAGCAATGCAAAAGGAATATTTACTACTTCGCAACAACCACGAAACCGGGCCACACAGTTTAGAAGAATTAATTCAGCTTGGTTTGAAGCCCTTTGATTTAATTTGGGTGCAGGGCCGTAGCGGTGGCTGGAGCTACCCTTCAGAAATTGAAGCGCTGAAAATCTACCTCCCCCCCGACGAACAAGAAAAGGCGGTACAGGAGCAAGCAGTTACCCAATCAATTACGCCAACTCAGAAACCCGCGCATCCACACATTTTTGTAAGCCTGCCTTATAAAAATTCAGTTGCCATCCCCGAAACCACCCCCGCTGGTTTTACTGCCTCAATTGCATCGGAAAATAATTTAGAGGCCAGGGCCGAGGCTCTGCGCAAGAGAGCACAGGCATTTAATGGCGCACCTTCCACCACGGAAGTACGCACCAATCTCAATCGCTCAATAAACAGTGTTGAAGAGGACTATACCTCGTGGCTATATCAAACAAAAACAAAAAAGAAAAACACGGTAAGTGGTAAACAACTAGTTGCTACCGCATTGATAGCTGCAGGCCTTGTGGTTGGATGGTGGGGCGGTAAAAAATTATTCAGCACATCGGCAACCACCCTTTCCTCCAAAGAAGAAACGCTGCAACAACCGGCGGTAATAAAAACAGTTTCTCAAAATACAGCCGGTGGTTATCCTTCAACCACCGAGGTTTTGGAAGCCCAGCCTGCAACGGTTGATAAAAAGGAAGAAACCGCAACTCAAAAAAACAAACTGAGTGCTGATGGAAAAAAGAAAGGAATCGTGCGTGTGGTTGACTCGCCGATAGTGGCATCAGGCACTAATCAAAGTGTTGAAACGCAGGAAGTACAAGAAGTGGTGGTGCCGGAAAACACCACTGCAACGCCGGAGGTGGAAAAGCCCACTGTTGAAGAAGCACCCAAGAAAAAATCGGGGATTGGAAAAATATTCGCCGGCATTTTTGGCAAGAAAAAAGAATGGCCCTCGAAAGAAGAGACTGGAGAGCGAACAGCAAAAAGAAGAGAAGATGCGGCGCCTGTAAACTTAATAAACGATGTGGATTTGCGATTGAAACAGGATTCGGAAAACTGGATGATGGGAGTACAAAACGCGGAGCTAACGCTGTACAACCGAAGCAATGTTCAATTGAATTCGGCTATCGTTGAACTGTCTTATTTAAACGAAGACAATGTGCTGCTCGAAAAAAAGACAATCCAGTTCAATAACATCGGCGCAAAAAAATCGGCTACCGCCTCAGTGCTTTCACACCGTACAGCGCAACTATTGAAATATAAAATTGTAACTGCCAGTGGCGGTGCCGGTTCAAACTAGGTTTAGAAATAGATACGGTTTACAATGGAGGATTTGAGTACTCAACGTCGTGTAAAACCCGGCAAAATGAAATTGCAAAACCCGCATACCCTTGAATAAAGCGCTACAATTTAACCCGCTAAACAAAAAAGTACGCAATAAGCTGTGCTAATATGCCAATAAACAATCCGGCATAAACCTCAAACGGATGATGATCGGCCGTAAGGAGCCGTGATGTACAAACCAAACCGCAGAATAAAAATACCAGGCTGATATAAAACCCAATATTGGAACTTGAGTTCACGCCGATTAAAACCAGCAACATCATTACTACGCCAGCCGATATTGCATGCATGCTCACCTTAAAATAGCTATTGGCAATTAACCCGGCACTCGATGCCAGGAACACCGCAAGGCTAAACAACACAACCGGCTTTGGATAACCGTTGTTTTTAAAAACATACCAGGCCCAAAAATAAAATACACCCGTAGCCACAAAAGGGATGATCCTGTCTTTCTGCGTTTTTAAAAAAACCGAATCTATAAACCCAAGCCCTTTTGCAAGCAACACCGTAGCCAGCGGCAATAATGTGTAGTTCACAAAAAAAGAAAGAACGATTTTGGTTTTGTTCCAGTCGTCGAGCTCGGGAAAAAGCCGCAGCACGTAAATAAAAAACAGGCCAATGTAAAGCGGAATAAAAAGGGGATGAAAAATATAGGAGATGAGTTTTGCTGCTCCTTTTAAAACCGGGTGAAATGAAATATCGTTTTGCTGCCTGGTTGCTACCATGGCGCAAACATATTTATTTGTTAGCGGTTGCGGGGGAGAAGATGTAACTGTGAGTAGTAAATGGTGAGTTGTGAGTGTTAATCAAAAAGAGTTTACTGTTTTTAAATTGCTTCCGGCCGTGCCCGCTCAATGCATTGGTACCACTCACAATTGACCACTCACCACTCACTACTCACTATCACAACTCCTTCCGCAACCTGGCCACCGGAATATTTAATTGCTCCCTGTATTTAGCCACCGTGCGGCGGGCAATATTGTAGCCTTTTTCCTGTAGCATTTCTGTTAGCCGTTCATCGCTCAAAGGTTTTTTCTTGCTTTCAAATTCGATTAGGTCGCTGAGAATTTTCTTAACCTCCCGGGTAGAAACCTCTTCGCCGGTATCTGTTGTCAACGACTCACTAAAGAAAAACTTTAGCCGGTAGCTACCAAACTCAGTTTGTACAAATTTGCTGTTGGCAACCCGGCTTACAGTAGAAATATCGAGGGAGGTTTTTTCAGCAATGTCTTTTAAAATCATTGGCCGCAGCGTGGTTTCATCGCCTGTTAAAAAAAACTCGTACTGGTGGTTCATAATGGCGGTCATTGTACTAAGCAATGTGTGTTGCCGCTGCTTGATGGCATCAATAAACCACTTAGCCGAATCAATTTTTTGTTTGATAAAAAGCACGGCTTCTTTTTGCCGGCGGTCTTTTTTGGCACCGCGGTCGTACTCCTTCAACATATCCCGGTACCCTTCGCTAATGCGGAGTTCCGGTGCATTTTTTGAGTTGAGGGTTAACTCAAGTTTACTGGCGTTGTTGTAAATAAAAAAGTCGGGTACTACGTAACTCTCAGCCTTGTTCACCTCCGTAACATTACCGCCGGGCTTGGGATTGAGGCGTGTGATTTGTACCATCACCTCTTTTAACTGCTCATCGGTAAGGTTAAGGCCCCGCTGAATTTTTTCGTAGTGCTTTTTGGTAAACTCATCAAAATATTTAGTGAGGGCCATAATGGCAACATCCACTTCCCTGCCTTCTGCCTTTTGTCGTAGTAATTGCAGTAATAAACTCTCCTGTAAATTTCGGGCAGCCACACCGGCCGGTTCAAACTGCTGTATGCGTTTAATCAGGGCCTCAACTTCCTCTTCGGTTGTTTCCACATTTTGCCGAAAGGCCAGGTCGTCAACAATGGCCGCGGTTTCGCGGCGCAGGTATCCATCCTCGTCTATACTGCCAATAATCTGCTCGGCAATCTTCAGTTCCTTTTCATCAAGTTTCAACATACCCAACTGCAGCTCAAGCACTTCGTAAAAACTGGTTTCCACACGGTAGGGCATGGTTGTTTTTTCCTCCTGCTCGCCGTAGTTCTCATCCCGCATTTTGTAATCGGCAATATCGTCATCCCCATCCTGTACATAATCCGAGATGTCAATGTTGTCGTACTGGTCCTCGCTGCCCGGCTCATTAAATTCCTCTTCGCCTGCCGCCTCGGCAAAATCATCTTTGCCTTCTTCAAAGCTGTCATCGTGTGTATCATCGGTAATTTCCAGGGCAGGATTTTCTTCCAGTTCTTCTTTTATTCTCTCGTCTAAAATGGCTGTAGGCACCTGCAGCAATTTCATTAACTGAATTTGCTGTGGCGATAACTTCTGTAATAATTTCTGTTGTAAACTTTGGCTTAGGCTCATTAGGTTTCGTCTGTGGCAAAATCGATCAGCCGCCGGGACGGTCAAAAAAATTTGCCGGTTTCGCAAAAATCAAGCCGTAAATTTACTGCAAAACCTAATCCATGGCCCGGATGCTAATTTTTTTGTTTTGCACTTCCTTGTTAATTTCTTTGAAAGCCGCTTCCCAGTTAAGTTATAGAGCCAATGGCGACACGGCGGTCAAAAAAAACTCGTTGCAGATTTTGCCGCAAAATTTCTACATAAAAAACCTCGGCTTCGTTTGTAAAAAAGAGTTCCAGTTGCAGAAGCTCATTTCCATTCCTGTGTTTTTTAGGTTGGGTACTAAAGAATATGTTGACCGGCTGGAGCGAAAGCCAAACAGTTTTGTGGGTAGGAGGGAGTAGGTTATTGTTGGTTTGTTTATTCTTTTGATTCTGACAGCACTTTTTCTAACCTTTGTTTCAGCGTTTGATAGGTTGTGTAGCCGCTCGCCAGCAAATAGAATTTTGTTTCGCTGAGCTGCAACAGCACTGCCGGAAAACCGGTTACCTGTAACTGTTTTACCAATGCAAACTCATAGTATGCCTGTTCCTTGTATTCTTTGGTTTTCAGTTTTGAATAAAATTCTTCCTCTGGAATTTTGTATTTCTGCAGCAGGTGCCGGTAGGCTTCGCCGTCGGTTAAATCTCTTCCTTCAAAATTTAAGGCGTATTGAAAATCGGCGGCAATTTCTACAGCCCTTTGCGGCTGGTATTCTTTAAAAATAAAAAGTGCCACAGCCGGTGTTGTTGATTCGGGAAACCAGTCGCTTTTATCTGCGTTGAAAATATGCCAGAGAAAATCCTGGCCAAATTGTATACCACTTAAGGCTTCCACTCTTTTGTATTCCGCCTGGATGTAAGAGGCCATTGCACTAACCGGCCTGGGATCCTCGTCCATTATCATTCCGCCCGAAAGCACCTCAAACGAAAGCCGGTCTTTAAATTCTTCGGCAATCTGGGTAATCACTTTTGAAAAGCCGTAACACCAGCCGCACCAGGCATCGTAGCAGTAAATCAGGAGGGGGTGTTGGGGTGATGCCAATTTTACTGATTTTAGAAGTGGAGAAAATCACTTTTTTTTAAAGTCGAAAATTTATTTCAGGCAATATTAAAATCTTCCGGTTCAACCCAATGAAATTTTTATTTTATCGCCTGCATTTAGTTTTTGGTTTGTGCAAGTTGAGAAAGGTTTTTAGCCACCTCCTATAATTTTTTTTGTGAGAATAGAAACTCCTAAATCACTTCGATTTACACATAACATAATCAACAAAGAAGAAAGTTGGAAAAATGCTATGCGGTTCGGATATTTCATAGCATATTTGATCCCCGAAATAGATTGGGATTTGACGCACAAATTGAATTTAAATTGATAGTTTAGCAGTAGTACAAACACACTCTTTTTAGAAAGGCAACAAAAACTCCAGCATCCGGCTTCTTTTGACAAACCCTTTTTTCCATTTATCCCACCGAAATTCTTCAATTATCCCACTGAGAAATTAGAGTTAACCATTCTTATTTCACCCCTCGGTATAATTCATTGTAGAAATAATTGTAACCGTAGACCCACAATTGAAGCGAATGTCCTTTAACCGGGAAACAATAACTGCTGTTATCCCATTTTATAGAAATGTGGTTAAGCACTTTCTTATAAGAGGGAGGATGGTTTGTTTTGTGTTGATGATGGTGGGAATTTTTGAGAAGGTTGATGCACAGGTATGTCCTACAACAATAATTTTCACACTTCAACCGGTTTCTCAAACAGATTGCCAGGGAAATAGTGTACTCTTTGAAGCGAATATTTCAGGGGCATTGGCTCCTATCACGTTTACATGGCAACGTAAAAGGCCAGCTGATGTTATTTTTACAAATATCGGAGCACCAAGTTCAACTATTTTACAAGTAGACAATGTAGGAAGCGCAACAGACCCGGATCAGACACAATATCAGGTTGTAGTTACAGATTTTTGCGGAACTACGGTCACCTCGATTCCTGTAACACTTACGGTAAATGAGATAACAACAATTACATCCTCACCCTCCCTGCCTTCAATAACAAATGTTGTTGTATGTTCTGGAGCTACAGTTACTTATTCCGTAACAACCCAAGGAGCGACGCCCCTTTTCTTTCAATGGCGGAAAAATGGATCTCCCATTCCAAATGGAGGGGCATATTCCAATGTAACAACTAACACTTTAACGATAACAAATCCTACTCCTACCGAGAGCGGTGCTTATTCAGTAGTAGTTGTTTTTCCAATCACAGTCCCAAATAATAACGGTGCATCTGATTGTCAAAGAACCAGTTCACTTATAAGGAACTTGACAGTAAACGCTCTTCCAATTGTTTCTGCAATTCCAACAAATGTTTCATGTTTTGGTGGTTCAAATGGCTCTATCAACATTACAGCTTCTGGTGCCGGACCATTTACATATGCATGGACAGGTACAGGCGTCAATGCAACCGCTGAAGACCAAACAGGTTTAACTGCTGGAAGTTATTCGGTAGTTGTGACTGACGCAAACGGATGCTCGTCAAGTTCAATTCCTTTTACCATCACGCAACCTGCTGCTGCATTATCGGCATCAAGAACTTTTGTCAACGTACTATGTTTTGGTAATACCACCGGCTCAATTGATTTAAGTGTAACCGGTGGTACTGCACCTTACACTTACCTCTGGAGTAACGCTGCAACCACTCAGGATTTAACGGGGCTTGCCGCTGGAACTTACAGTGTAACAATTACCGATGCCAATGGCTGTACAACTACTGCAAGTGCAACCATCACGCAACCTGCAACAGTTGTAGCTGTCAACACCATTACATCAAACACTCCCGTCTGTTCAGGCAATACTTTAAACCTTACATCATCTGCTTCAGGTGGTACTGGTGCTATATCTTATAGTTGGATTGGTCCAAATAGTTTTACTTCCAATCAGCAGAACCCTTCCATCCCCACCGTTACCACTGCCGCATCCGGCACCTATACTTTAACTGTTACTGATGGAAATGGCTGCACTGCAACTGCAACAACTACAGTCTTAATCAATCAAACGCCAACAGTAGCTGCAACACCCACTACTCAAACTTTGTGTTCTGGGTTTGCTATTACAACAATCAATATCACAAACCCAAATGGTGTACCTGGCACTACATTCTCATGGACAAGAAATAACACAGTCAATCTTACAGGAATACCAAACAGCGGAAGCGGTTCAAGTATTTCCGGCACCTTAACCAATACAACCAGCACCCCGCAAACAACAACATTCACAATTACTCCAACTGCCAACGGCTGTGCGGGCACTCCGTTCACCGTTAATGTTATTGTTAATCCAACGCCAACCGTTAATACTATTTCCAACCAGGTTTATTGCAATGGCTTCCCCGGTGCCGCTATAAATTTTGGAAGCAATGTGGCAACGCCAACATTTAACTGGACCAGTACTTCTGATGTTGGATTTGGCACAGGCGGATCAGGAAATATTGCAGCATATACGGCAACCAATGCTACCAACACTCCGGTTGTTGCTACCGTAACTGTAACTGCTACTGCAAATGGATGTACAGGTCCAACAAGAGCATTTACGATCACCGTTAACCCTACGCCCAATGTAATTGCCACACCGGCTTCGCAAGACAGATGTACAGGTACAGCAACTGCCATTGCTTTAGCAGGCAGTGTAGCATCAACAACTTTTTCCTGGACTGTTGTTCAATCGGGAGTATCAGGTGCATCAGGTGGAAGTGGCACTTCTATTATCCAAACATTAACGGCAACCGGGGCAACTCCAGGCACGGCAACTTATACAATCACACCCACAGCAAACGGATGTTCAGGAACACCAATTACCGTTGTTGTTACGGTTTACCCATTACCCCCTGCATGCGTTGCTACTATCCCTTTCATCTGCATCGGTGCCTCCACCACAATTGGTTGCCCACCAATAGCCGGAAACACCTATTCGTGGGTTTCAGTTCCTGCGGGTTTTACTTCAACATCATCTAATCCCACCGTCAGTCCTACGATTACAACAACCTATACTCTAACCGAGACAAACCCAATAGGTTGTACCCGCACCCGCAGCGTGGTAGTAACAGTTTACACCCCTCCAATTATTTCCTTGGAACCAGTTGATATATCGGGTTGCAGAACAGCTGGCAATAGCTCTGTTACTTTCATATCGTCAACCTCCGGTTTCCCTGCTCCCACCGTACAATGGCAGGTAAGTTCAGATGGCATTACTTACACAAATACTGCTATCGGGTCCACAGCTACATCAACGACTGCAGGAGTCACTACATCTCAATACACCATCACACCGGCACAGAGTGATATGGAGAAATATTACCGTGTCGTCTTTACAAATCCGTGTGGAGCGGATACTTCCAGAGGCGCTTATTTAAGCATTGGCACGAACATTACGGTAATCCCTGGCCGGAATGACTTTGATGTCCAGATCATAGCCTGCGATAGTGCCATCGTTTGCGTTTCCATTACTTATACCAGGCCAAATAATGTCTTTGGTTGGATTTATACAGATTTTGAAATAGGTCCCACCGCTGCAGGTCCATGGACTTTAATTTCAAGTGATTCAACCATCAGTAATGGTTCAACAACAAGATCAACCTGTTTCCTCCTCAATTCCGCATATAATGGCTGGCGAATGCGTTGGCGCATTCGCAATTACGGTTGCGAGGAAACACACGCTTATGATTATCCGCTCGTAATCTTTACCAAAGCAGTTGCCACCACCGTAAACTCCTGTGTTGGCGGTGGCCCCGTAACATTTACTGAAAACGTGGCTCCTGCCGGTGGAACCTGGACGGTAAATGGCGGTGGTACAATCAATGCATCTTCCGGGGTGTTTACCCCCACCACTCCAGGATGCTGGAGAGCTATTTTTGTTGCCGCTCAACCAACCATATGTTCAGATACTGCGATGTTTGTTGTATTCCCCGCATCGCCGGCTATTGTTGCTCCTCCCAATACCTGTAACTCCGCATTTACGCTACCGGCTGTAACGGTCGTAGCCGGATTTACTGTTCAATACAATATTGATGGAAGCGGTTTCACTTCAACACCGGCCATTCCAACTACACCGGGTTGCCATACAGTACAAGCCCGATATGTATTGGCAGCTAATTGTGATACTATTCCTGCAGGCAGGGCAGGTCCAGGTTCCTGTGTAAGCAACACGGTAAGTGTTGTAATTTTTCCTGCCGCACCTGTAATCGTTGCGCCGGCTACTACCTGTAATGCAGCATTTACTTTACCAACGGTTGCAACCGTTGCTGGTTTTAGTGTACAATACAGCATAGATGGAGGTGCGTTTTCAGCTTCGCCCACCACTACAACACCCGGTTGCCATAACGTACGTGCCCGTTATGTTCTAACCTCCGCTTGCGGCGGAAGTGCAGCGTTAGCGGTTGGCCCCGGCGCATGTGCTGTAAGCAATACCGTGAATGTTGTAATATTTCCGGCAGCTCCGCCAGTACCAACAGTTAACGCAGGTTGCGGTGCAATTATAGTTACACCGCCAGCAACGATAGCCGGTTTTACCATTGAATATAGTTTTGATGATGGTTTGACTTGGGGTACTAATACTCCACCAACAGCAAGCAATTGCAGTGGATACAGAATTAAAACAAGGTATGTTCTAACTGCTGCGTGTGGCTCAACACCTGCCGGACCAAATACTATTGCAGGATGTATTGAGTCGCCCGCAACGACAAGGATTGTTGATTTAATATCACCAACGATAACGGTTACGCAAATTCCTTTGCCTGTAACATGTAATCCATCGGCGGCACAAATAAATGCGGCACTTGGTTCTGCCACAGCCACGGATAACTGTGGAACTGTAACGGTTAATGCTACGGATGCGGCAGTGGTCGTCACCGGATGTTCTTCCTCGCAAACAAGAACATTTACTTCTACAGATGCCTGTGGTAACATTGCAACTGTCACCAGAACAGTAACCTGGACTGTGGATGTTGCAGCACCAGTGTGGACAACTGCCGCTGGTTCGTTGAATGTAACATTGGCCTGTACCGATGCAGCCGGACTAACTACAGCGCAGGCAGCAGCCCCCACGGCAACGGATAATTGTGGTAGTGTAACTTATACAAAAACAAGTGGGCCATTTTCCGGAGGTACCTGCGGTGGAACTTATACAAATACATGGACTGCAACAGATGCATGTGGTAATACAAGTGCTGTATTTACACAAGTAATAACTATTAGTCCAGCAGCATTGCCAACAATGATTGCACCTGCTAATATTACTGTTGCCTGTGGTGCAATACCTGCGGCAAGCACAATTAGTTTTGCAAACGGATTATCCGGTGGATGTTTGATCAGCGGAACTTCTAATCTTTCTACATTCTCTGCAACTCCAAATCCATGTGGTGGTACTGTTACCGAAACATGGACGGCTACTGATATTTGCGGAAGAACTCTTGCTTCTGTATCAAGAACGATCACGGTAACACCGGCACCAATCGCAGTATTTGCAGCAGCGCCACCAATAACAGTAGCCTGCGGTGCAGCGGTAACAAGTGATTTAAGTTATACAAATGGCGGAACAGGAACATGCCTGATCAGCGGCACCGTAACATCAACCCTCAGCACCTTACCAGGAGCATGTGGCGGAGCAGTAACAGAAACATGGACGTTCACTGATGCCTGTAACAGGACGATCACACAGACAAGAACGATTACAGTAACACCTGCACCGGTAGCAGGATTTGCAGCCGCACCACCAATAACAGGAGCCTGCGGAGCAGCGGTAACAAGCGATCTCGCCTACACCAACAGTGCAAGCGGCAGTTGTTTAATCAGTGGCACGGTAACATCAACCCTCAGCACCTTACCCGGAGCATGCGGTGGAGCAGTAACAGAAACCTGGACGTTCACTGATGCCTGCAACAGAACAATTACTCAGACAAGAACAATCACGGTAACACCTGCACCAATCGCAGTGTTTGCAGCAGCACCACCAATAACAGTAGCCTGCGGTGCAGCGGTAACAAGTGATCTTACATACACAAACAGTGCAAGCGGCAGTTGTTTAATAGCAGGCACAGTAACATCAACCCTCAGCACATTACCAGGAGCATGCGGCGGAGCAGTAACAGAAACCTGGACGTTCACTGATGCCTGCAACAGAACAATTACTCAAACAAGAACGATCACGGTAACACCGGCACCGGTAGCAGTGTTTGCAGCAGCACCACCAATAACAGTAGCCTGCGG
>JANPKD010000009.1:0-103051 GCA_031425835.1 Chitinophagales bacterium | reverse complement strand
TACATTATTTAGCCATTGACCAGGGGCCAATACCCGTGATGATTGAAAATTACCGGAGTGGCTTGTTGTGGAAATTATTTATGAGTTGTAGGGAAGTGCAGGATGGTTTAAAGAAGTTGGGATTTGAAACTCCCAGCAAATAGCTTCTGAAAGCTTATTGCAAAACATTAAAATTTTATCATGCTTGCACAAAAACTGGTTCTGTTTTTTCTGCTGATGTGTTCTGTATGTTCTGCACAGGAGTATGAATACAATTATTCTTTTTTCAGAAACAGTCCTGTTGATGGGAATCATTTTTATAGTTCAACTATCAGCAATGGAAATGCAGCTATTACAAACATTAATAACAAACTTCCAGTAAGCGATAAGATCTTTCATACTCCGGGCAACGCTTTAAAACTGCAATATAAAAATTCAACCGAGGGAAAATGGGAAGCAACAGTGTCGCACAATGAAATACGTGGTCAGGATCATTTTAAGAAGGCGGCTTTCTTTTCCTGCTGGATATATGTTGAAACGCCTGGCACTAAGGAGAAGGATTTTCCTGTAATACAATTTATAAAATCAGATAGTACACTCTCTCCTCCTTTCTTTATTGCAACTTCAGTAAGAAAAAAATGGCAACAGGTACTAGTTTCTACAGCAGTTAACAATAGTAGTATGTATGGCAAAATGAGTTCAAACGCTGCTGATATTACCGGGATTGTTTTTTCTCAGCAAACTGGTTTGCAAACAGGAGAGCACACCATCTACATCGACGATATGGAATTTCTGCCCAATGATTCACCTGCTGCTGTTCGTATAGTTCCTGTAATAAAGGACGTAAAAGGTTATGCAAAGCATATTGATATCTCCTGGAGCAAAGTTAAAGACAGCAATGTTCACCTGGTAAAAATTTATCGATCAGAAAATGGGAAAGATTACAGAAATGTAGGAGTGCAGCAATCTTACATAAACCGTTATGCAGATTATACAGGTGTAACTGGGAAGAAATATTTTTATAAAATAAGTTTTGTGAATAGTAAGTTCCAGGAAACAAAACAATCATTACCAGTTACTACTTCTACAAGAAAAATGAATGATGATGAATTACTGACGATGGTGCAGGAAGCATCTTTAAGATATTATTGGGAAGCAGCAGAACCAAACAGCGGGTTGGCAAAAGAAAATATTCATGGCAGGCATAACATGGTCGCTTCAGGAGCTTCCGGTTTTGGAATTATGGCTTTATTGGTCGGCACAGAAAGAAAATTGATACCCAGAAAGCAATCAGTTGAGAGGTTTGTAAGGATTGTTAACTTTTTAGATAAGGCTGAAACGTTTCATGGAGCATATCCGCATTTTATTGATGGACTAACAGGCAACGTGGTTCCTTTTTTCGGAACAAGAGACAACGGTGCAGATTTGGTAGAAACATCTTTTTTAATGCAGGGCTTACTGGCAGCAAGGCAATATTTTTCTGGTAAAGATGCCAGTGAAACATTGATAAGAAATATCATTCACAAAATATGGCGAAGGGTGGAATGGAGTTGGTTTCGGCAATATCCTGATAGCAAATTCCTGTACTGGCACTGGTCACCTGACCAGCAGTGGACAATCAATCATAATTTGATTGGCTGGAACGAAACGATGGTAACATACCTGTTGGCCATTGCTTCACCAACATATCCTGTACCGGCAACTATGTATTACAGTGGTTGGGCCAACCAGGATAGCACCGGCAAGGAGTATCGTAAAGGTTGGGGCCAAACAAGCGATGGCTCAATGTACAGCAATGGAAAGGAATACTATGGAGTAAAGTTGGATGTAGGTGTTTCAAATGGCGGGCCTTTGTTTTTTACCCACTATTCTTACCTTGGTTATGATCCTCATGCAATCAATGATAAGTACACTAACTATTTTAAGAATAACCAGAGTATTGCCCGTATTAACTACAACTATTGTGTCGAAAATCCTCTGCATGTCAAAGCATATGGAGATAGTGCCTGGGGACTAACTGCAAGCGATGGTCCATTTTCATACTCTGCTGATGAGCCAGTCAAATGGCAGGATCATGCAAAAATTACACCCACGGGTGCCATATCTTCTTTCCCTTATTTGCCTGCAGAAGCAATGAAGGCACTGAAAAATTATTATTTCAATTATGGAAAACTTATCTGGGGAGAATATGGTTTTAAAGATTCATTCAGTCCGGAGAAGAACTGGTGTTCTGAAATTTATATGGGATTGAACCAGGCACCGATGGCAGTGATGATCGAAAATTACCGTACAGGATTGATCTGGAAATTATTTATGAGTTTACCTGAAATTAAATCTGGGTTACAAAAACTGGAAGCGGAAACGGTAAAACATTAAATGT
The DNA here is from genome assembly GCA_031425835.1 of Chitinophagales bacterium. Lineage (GTDB taxonomy): Bacteria > Bacteroidota > Bacteroidia > Chitinophagales > Chitinophagaceae > Flavisolibacter. The sequence goes on along the minus strand of JANPKD010000009.1, from coordinate 100,692 downwards.
TTTTTTTCAAAAACTCCTTTTTATATTTTACAGGATTGATGTTGTAATAATTCAAAAATTGCCTGTTGAAGTTGGAGATATTATTATAGCCACATTCAAAGCAGATATGCGTTACCGGCAAATCAGTTTCAATTAATAGTTTTGCGGCTTTTTGAAGACGGAGTTCTTTTACAAATTCTGAAAATGTTTTCCTGGTACGCAGTGAGAAGAAACGGGAAAAAGCATTCGGATTCATTTGTGCAATAGTTGCCGCATTATCAAGCGTAATATTATTTTCAATATTTGCCACCACCCAGTTTAATACGTTGCACATACGGGTTGATTCTTTTTCATTAAAGCCGGTATAAGGCGATTGCGTAATCCGTTTAGCATCTTTTTTTGCAGCCGCTATTTCATGCAATATTTCTAACAGGCAAATCCATTTTTTTAAACCTGTTGCATTTACAATATCAAATAATTTGTTACTTACCCGTTGATTGGTTTTTCCACTTATCTCGATACCATAAGCTGATTCATCAAGTAACTTTATTAATTGTGATGACTCTGGTAACTGTAAAAAATCATTGCCCAATGATTGAGCTGTAAAATGAATAACAATTGATTTTGCCCTCAGCTTTGAACCTGCTTTGTAATATTTATCCTCATTGCGGTAGGTATGAGGAATATCAGCGCCAAGCAAAGCAAGATTGCCCGGTTTAAAATCAGCTACATTATCACCAATCAAGCGCTTACCGGTACTTTCTGTTACCAATACAATCTCCAGTTCCGGATGATAATGCCAGGGAGTAGGATAATAATTGTAGTCAAAATCCTTTACCACAAATGATTCATTTTTCCCCCTGGGTAAATGTTCAAGAGCAGGTTTCATACAAAACAATATTTTTTACATCATAAAAATACTAAATGGACTGCGTTTTTTGCTATAATAGTATCAGTTTAAATAAAAGGAATAGTGGTTTGAGTTTTATACTAGAGGTATATTTGACCTACGATTGCAAAATGATTGAGCCTGTATGATAAAGAAATTGTCTTTATGTGTCCCGTTTTTTGTCCTCCTGATTACATGCAACAGTATGCTTGCTCAAAAAAAGCACAAGGTTGTTTTTGTAATTGCCGACGGTATTCCGGCAGACTTGATTGAAAGTCTGCCGATGCCGGCGCTGAAAGCAATCAGTAAAACTGGTGGTTATGCAAGGGCGCATGTTGGCGGAGAAAAAAATGCTTACTCTCAAACTCCAACCATTTCTGCTGTTGGCTACAACAGCCTGCTTACCGGCACTTGGGTTAACAAACACAATGTGTGGGGTAATGAAATAGAAGCTCCCAACTATAATTACTGGAACATTTACCGCCTGTTTAAAACACAGTATCCTCAAAAGAAAACAGCTATTTATTCTACATGGATTGATAACAGAACAAAATTGATTGGCAGCGATGCAAAACCTGCAGGTAATATAATGCCGGACATTATTTATGATGGAATGGAATTGGATACCCTAAATTTTCCACATGATGAGTTTGGTTACTTCTATAATGTAATTGATGATTCGGTAGTAAACAGAACGGCGACATCAATAAGAAAAGATGCACCGGATCTGTCATGGGTGTATTTAGAGTATACAGATGAAATGGGTCATCGTCACGGCAACGGCGACACACTTACGAATGCTGTAAAGTTGCTGGATGATAAATTGAAAAGATTGTGGGATGCTGTTATATACAGGGAGAAAAATTTTAATGAAGAATGGCAGCTATGGATAACCACCGATCATGGCAGGAAAGATGATGGCTATCATCATGGAGACCAGACCGACAGGGAAAGAACGATTTGGATGGCTACCAATGCAAAAGGATTGAATTCTTATTTTAAATATGGCAATCCCGGTATTACTGATATTATGCCAACCATGGCAAAGCATTTGGAAATAAATATCCCAAGAGAGAAATTGATGGAAGTGGATGGTATTTCATTAACCGGCAGAGTTTCTGCAACAGAGGGAAAAGCAATAATACTAGGCAATGCTATCCAGGCTACATGGAGGCCATTAATTAAGAAAGGAATGGTAAAAATATGGATTGCCACAACAAACAATTTTAAGCAGGGCGGCAGCGATGATTACCAATTGGTAAAAGAAGTGCCTGTTGCTGATGGTAAAGCTATAGTTGATATTAAAAATATGCCTTCAGGGTTTTATAAAATTGTGATGGAGTTTCCACATAATCTTTTAAACAGGTGGGTCATTAAAAAATAAATTATCTGATGAAAAAAACTTTTATTGTTTCAACACTTTTTTTTGTATCGCTTGTTTCTTCTGCACAAAACAAATCATTAAGTAAAGGAAAATATGGCGATGGCCCCGATAGTATTGCGCCGGTTGGCATCATCAAAAATTTGACGGATGATCAATTGCTGGAAACAGTACAGAAACAAACCTTCCGTTTTTTCTGGCATGGCGCACATCCACACAGTGGTTTGGCTTTGGAAAGAAGCAATACTGTTTTAGCCGAGCATTACTGGGATTATATCAACGAAGCATGGGATGAGCCCAATTTTTCTCACACAAAATTTGGCCCTGATGCTGGCGCAATTGGTGGAACAGGTTTTGGGATAATGAGCACCGTGGTGGCAGTGGAAAGGGGATGGATTGGAAGAGACACTGCTGTAAGAAGATTAATTAAGATCGCCGATTTTTTAATAAATGCAGATTGTTTCCATGGTATCTATCCACATTTTATGGATGGAAGAACCGGAAAGACAATACGTTTTGACAGGCTTGATGATGGTGCTGACATTGTTGAGACAAGTTATTTACTAATGGGTTTTTTATGTGCAAGAGAATATTTTGTAGGCAACACACCAAGGGAAGTTTATTTACGCAAAAGAATAAACCAGATGTGGGGCGCCGCTAACTGGAACTGGCATACCAATGGACAAAATAAACTATTCTGGCACTGGAGCCCAACCAATGGATTTGATATGAATTTTCCGGTATGGGGCTACAATGAATGTTTGATCACTTACATAATGTCTGCATCTTCTCAATACCATTCTATTTCTCCAGATGCATACAATGGTACATGGACAGGAAGCCCCGGCTTTAAAAGTGACAGCACTTATTATGGTTACAAACTTCCATTGGGCAATTACGGAAAAGATATGGGGGGCCCTTTATTTTTTGAACAATATACTTTCCAGGGTATTGACCCCAATGGCTTAACTGACTCATTAGGCAATGATTACTTTTTGCAGGCGAAAAATCATACGCTTATCAACAGGGCGTATTGTATAGATAATCCAAACAATTTTATAGGCTACAGTGATAAATGCTGGGGCTTAACCGCCGGCGATAGTTACAAAGGTTACCTGGCTCACAGCCCACAGAACGACCGTGGTGTGATACAGCCAACGGCGGCAATTTCATCTATGCCATATACGCCTAAGGAAAGTATGGAAGCATTACGTTATTTCTATTATGGTATGGGAGATAAAATATGGAGTAAATATGGGTTTGTAGATGGCTTCAGTATACATCACAATTGGTATGCAAAGTCGCATTTGGCAATTGACCAGGGGCCGATTGTAACCATGATTGAAAATCACAGAACTGGAATGTTGTGGAAACTCTTTATGAAAATACCAGATGTGCAAAATGGATTGAAGAAGCTGGGATTTACAAGTAGTAAGTGGGCGAATAAATAACATGTATTTTGTTTTTTTAAGATGAAATTTCATTTCTCAAAAATATCGTTGATTGTTTTATTGCTGGTTGCAACAGCGGCAGCCTTGTATTTTTTATTGCCAACAAAAAGCAAAATTGATTTTAACGCACAGGTAAAACCTATCCTTAACAAAAATTGTATTGCCTGCCATGGAGGTGTAAAACAACAATCAAATTTTAGTTTATTATTCAGGGAAGAGGCGTTGCAAAAAGCAAAGTCAGGCAAATATGCTATTGTTCCGGGTGATGCAGGCAAGAGTGAATTAGTCAGGAGAATTAAAGAAAAAGATACTGAGGAAAGGATGCCTTATAAACATGAACCGCTTTCAAAGGAAGAGATAAATATATTAGAACAATGGATCGATGAAGGCGCTGTATGGGGAACGCACTGGGCTTATGTACCAGTGAAAAATACAGAAGCGCCAGATTTAAAAAAGGCATGGATAAAAAATGATATTGACAAATTCATTTATAAAAAACTTGAGGAAGAAAAACTGCAACCATCTGCAGAAGCTGATAAAGCAACATTATTAAGAAGACTAAGTCTTGACCTTACAGGCCTGCCGCCGGATGAAAATGTCGCTAAAAAATTCCTGGATGATAATTCCCCACAGTCATATGATAAACTGGTTGATGATGTATTATCATCGCCTGCCTATGGCGAAAGATGGACAGCGATGTGGATGGACCTTTCCCGTTATGCAGATTCAAAGGGTTTTGAAGCTGACAGGCCAAGGGAGATATGGCGGTACAGGGATTGGTTGATAAAAGCATTTAATGCTGATAAACCATATAATGAATTTTTAACTGAACAAATTGCAGGCGACTTAATGCCGGGTGCTGATGATGATAAATATATTGCCACCGCTTTTCACCGCAATAGCATGACGAACGATGAAGGCGGCACAGACAATGAAGAATTCAGAACAGTAGCAGTAATTGACAGGGTGAATACAACCTGGAGTGCATTGATGGGAACCACTTTTAATTGTGTGCAATGCCACAGCCATCCGTACGATCCTTTTACACATGAAGAGTATTACAAGTTTATGGCTTTTTTCAACAACACCCGTGATGAAGACACAGAGCTTGATTATCCCTTGCTAAGAATGTATAATGGAGCTGATAGTACGAAGTTGGCAACATTGCATAATTGGTTTGCACAAAATGCAAGCGGTGATGTAAGCAAATGGTACCAGCAATTTTTAAGAACGATGCAGCCTGCAGTTAATTCTCTTAAATGTGATGAATATAAAAATGGTGTGCTCTTTGTAAATCTGTACGCTTCGCTTGATAATAATGGTACTTGCAGGTTACCCGATATTAAATTGGATGGCAAGCAACAAGTAGTGTTCCGGTATTATAACCAGCAAGCCGATGCAAAATGGTTTATACACCTCGATAGTATGAACGGTCCGTTGATTAAAACAGTCCAGGTGCATAAATGCGGTGACAAATGGAAAACACAAATGGAAGATCTGCCTGCTATAGCCGGAAAGCACCATTTGTATTTCCGGTATTATAGCCCTACATTAAAAACCACCATGCCGGGTATCTTGTTTGATTGGTTTGCTTTTGCGCCAGCTTTTCCTGGTGAAGGCACAAAAGAATATGCGTTATCAAAAAAACAGTTTACAGAATTATTACTGGCAGAACCTGCAACAACACCCGTGATGGTAGAAAGTAACGGTGACCAATACAGGCAAACAAATGTATTTGAAAGAGGTAACTGGATGGTGAAGGGAAAAGTGGTTGACCCCGGCGTACCACATATGCTGAATGCCATGCCTGATAATGCACCCAATAATCGTCTTGGTTTAGCCATGTGGTTGACAGATAAAAAAAACCCACTCACTGCAAGAACAATGGTAAACCGTTTGTGGGAACAATTATTTGGTACCGGGCTTGCAGAAACTTTGGAAGACCTCGGCACACAAGGTATTCCACCGGTACATAAAGAACTGCTCGACTATCTTGCCTACAGGTTGATGAATGAACATAACTGGAGCATCAAAAAATTACTAAAAGAAATTGTTGCGTCTGCTACTTACCGCCAGTCTTCTAAAACAACGCCTGAATTAATTACGAAAGACCCTAATAATTTTTTGTTGGCAAGGCAATCAAGATTAAGATTGACAGGCGAGCAATTAAGGGACCAGGGATTAGCCATCAGTAATTTATTGAGCAAAAAAATGTATGGCAAAAGTGTAATGCCCTGGCAGCCCGATGGTATTTGGCTCAGCCCGTATAACGATGCCAAATGGGAAACAGGAAAAGATGGAGAACAATACCGCCGGGCTTTATACACATACTGGAAACGTACTGCACCTTATCCTTCCATGATAAATTTTGATGGCAGCAGCAGGGAAGTTTGTGCAATAAGAAGAATAAGAACGAACACGCCATTGCAGGCACTGAACAGTTTAAATGATTCTGCATTTTTAGTAATGGCAAGACAGTTTGCCCTTAACATACAAAAGATAGAAGATAAGAACGCAGTAAAGCAGATACAGAAAGGGTACGAAGCAATGATGTATAAACCCATCACCGAAGTAAAACTGAAGGCGTTAATTGGTTTGTATGAGAAGGCTTTGGTACAATATAAAACCGATAAAGCCGCTGCTGCAAAGATGGCTGCCGTGAATGAAAAAGAAGCAACAGCAGAAACAGCAGCGATGGTGGTGGTGGCCAATGCGATGATGAACCTGGATGAGTGGCTCAACAAAAACTAAGTATAGCCCGGAGGGGCGTTATGTTAGTAGCGATGGGTGCAACCCATCGAACAATGGAAACAGGTAAAAATGTGTAGCCCTGAAAGGGCGGAATATTATACGGTGGGCAAAGCCCATCGCCATAAGTAAGATGCAGGAAAAGATGAATAACGGTATTCAGTACAAGAGTGCGACGCAACCTGCCTACCGGCAGGCAGGCAATGTTGAATAAAAAATAAATGCCGGTAACAAAAACTAATGACACAAAACGACCTACACAATCAACGGCTACTGGATGAAGCAAATAAAAAAATGCTGCATCACTACACCCGCCGCCACTTTATAAAGGAAAGTGCGATGGGTTTGGGTGCATTGGCATTGGGTAGTTTGCTTGGCTGTGGTACAAGCGGATCTTCGGAACCGTTAGTCAATAATTTTTTTGACCCTGCTAATCCATTAGCACCCAGGCCGCCCATGTTTCCGGGCAAAGCAAAGTCGGTGATCTTTATACACATGGCCGGTGCACCATCGCAATTGGAATTGTTCAGCTACAAACCAGAGTTGGCAAAATTAGATGGACAGGATTGCCCTCAATCTTTATTAGAAGGAAAACGTTTTGCATTTATAAGAGGCGTTCCCAAAATGCTGGGGCCGCAGGCAAATTTTAAACAGCATGGGCAAAGTGGTTTGTGGCTGAGTGATAACCTGCCTCACTTATCAACCGTGGCAGATGAAATAGCGATGCTGAATGCAGTAACCACCGACCAGTTTAACCATGCACCGGCGCAATTGCTCATGCATAGTGGCAGTGCCAGGCAAGGCAGGCCAAGTCTCGGTAGTTGGGTAACGTATGGGTTGGGTTCAGAGAATAAAAATTTACCCGGTTTTGTAGTACTCACTTCTGGTGGTAATAATCCAGATGCAGGAAAGAGTGTTTGGGGTAGTGGATTTTTACCAAGTGTTTACCAGGGTGTGCAATGCCGCAGCAAAGGCGACCCGGTATTATTCATCAAAGACCCGGACGGCATGAACAGGGATTTGCGTAAAGCATCTATTGATGCTATCAACAACATTAATAAAGAACAGTACGAAGAATATAAAGACCCGGAAATTCTCTCCCGGATTTCTCAATATGAGATGGCGTATAAAATGCAGGTATCCGTTCCCGGTGTTATGAATATTGATGATGAGCCACAACATATTTTGGATATGTACGGAGCAAAGCCCGGCGAAGGACGATTTGCCAACAACGTATTGCTGGCAAGAAAATTAGTAGAGAAAGGTGTACGCTTTGTGCAGTTGTTCGATTGGGGTTGGGATACTCATGGCGATAGTGCAGGGGCTGCTATTGAAGTGGGATTAATAAATAAATGCCGTAGTGTTGATAAACCTATTACTGCTTTGCTATTGGATTTAAAGCAACGTGGACTGTTAGACGAAACGCTGGTAGTGTGGGGAGCAGAGTTTGGCCGTACACCCATGCAGGAAAACCGGGAAGGAAAAACAATGCCTTTCAAAGGGCGTGACCATCATGGCGAAGCTTTCAGTATGTGGATGGCAGGCGGTGGTATTAAAGGTGGCACCACCTATGGTGAAACAGATGAAATTGGTTACAGCATTACCAGTGGAAAAACGGAAGTGTTTGATATACAGGCAACGATTCTGCATCAGTTGGGTTTTGATCATGAGAAGTTTACGTATCAATCGCAGGGGCGGCCATTCAGGTTAACGGATGTGAGTGGGAAAGTGATACATGATATATTGGTGTAGGATTTATGGAGCCAACTGTGGGTCTTCATGGCAGCATCGTTGTGTCACTCACTTGTACGGCATATCATTTTGCAGCTTTTCCCAGAGAAGAACAGAGCGTAAGAACTCATAAGCAGTTGAAAACCATGAAGGTTGTTCTTGAAATAGGAAATCGCTACTGCTTTTTAAATTTTGACTTAAAATGAAACAAAACAGAAGAAATTTCCTGCAACTAACAGCTACGGCTGCCACAGGTGCTTTGCTTTCTTCATTAGAAAGTGTTGCTGCTAAACCATTGCCTTTTATAAAGTCAAGTGCAGGCTATGAATTAAAAATATTAGCCACCAACTGGGGTTTCGACGGAACCATGGATGCTTTTTGTGCCAAAGCAAAAAAGGAAGGTTACGATGGAATTGAAAACTGGTGGCCGGGCACAGAAAAAGAACAACAGGAAATGTTTGATGCAGTGAAAAAGTATGGGTTGGACCTGGCAATTATCTGGGGTGCGGATGAAGGAACATTTACCGAACATGGTGCAACATTTAAAAAAACAATAGACGCATTTGCCAAACAAAATATTGAAAAGCCGATTTATATCAACTTACATTCCGGCAAGGATTATTTCCCTTTTGATGATAATAAAAAATTAATTGAATACAGCATAGCATTATCAAAAGAAACCGGCATACCTATTTATCATGAAACACACCGTGGCAGGATGTTGTTTGCAGCACACACAACAAATGAGTTCATCAAAAAATATCCTGAATTAAAATTGACACTGGATATTTCTCACTGGTGCAATGTGCATGAAAGCTTATTGCATGACCAGGCAGCCGCAGTAGAAATGGCATTACAACATACAGAGCATATTCATGCAAGGGTTGGCTACCAGGAAGGTCCACAAGTAGCTGACCCAAGAGCACCAGAATGGAAGTATGCAGTGGATGCACATTTTGCCTGGTGGGATAAAGTAGTGGAGAGAAAAAAGAAAGCTGGTGAACGGATAACAATTCTCACAGAGTTTGGTCCGCCATTATACATGCAAACTTTGCCTTACACATTACAGCCTTTGAGCAACCAGTGGGAGATAAATGTGTACATGATGCAGTTGTTGAGGAAAAGATATTCTTAAACTCCTGCCGGCTACATGCCAGGCCGGATATAATTTTTAATTGAGCACACTTTTAACCATAACAGATTTTATAGGCCGGTTTCATCCGGTGCTGGTACATTTGCCAATAGGCATTTTGCTACTTTCAGTAATCTTCCATTTTCTTTCTTATAAAAAGAAGTTTGAAACGTTGCGGTCTGCTGTAAAAATTTCATTGCTACTAGGTATGTTAGCGGCTATAGCATCCTGCATCAGTGGTTTGGCATTGGCAAATAATGGAGAATATGATGAAGCATTGGTAAGTAAGCACCAGTGGTTGGGCATTGGGGTAGCCGTTGCCGCTATCGTAGCATATATTCTTGCTGTAAAAAACTCCACACTAATAAAATGGATAATCCCCGTGCTGGCATTGTTAATTTTTGTAACCGGGCATTTGGGAGGTTCTCTTACACATGGAGAAGACTACTTAACAAAAGGGCTTTCATCTGGCGGGATAAATAATGCTGTAATTAAACCAATACCCAATGTGCAGCAAGCGGTTGCTTACAATGATATTATCCAGCCGATACTGCAATCAAAGTGCTACAACTGCCACGGCCCAAATAAACAAAAAGGAAAACTGAGATTAGACGAACCATCTTTTATTGATAAAGGCGGCGAAGATGGAAAAGTAATGGTGGCTGGCAGTGCTGGAGAAAGCGAAATGATAAAAAGGTTGTTGCTGCCATTAGATAATGAAGACCATATGCCCCCAAAAGAAAAACCGCAATTAACCAAGGCGCAAATTGAATTATTAAACTGGTGGATAAACGGCGGAGGCGATTATCATAAAAAAGTGGCAGAACTAAGCCAGCCGGAAAAAGTAAAACCATACTTAGCATCATTGCAAACAGGCAGTGAACAAAAATCCATTGCAACAATAACGGATATTCCAGAGAAGCCTGTTGAAAAGGCGCCAGATGAAGTAATACAAAAATTAAAAGCACTGGATGTAGCAGTGAACACAATTTCACAAAGCAGCAATTATTTACAGGTAAATTTTGTGGCGATTGATTCTGTTAGCTCCCAGCAGTTGCAATTACTGAAAGCATTGAGCAAACAAATTACCTGGCTTAAAATGGGCAATGTAAAATTCAATGACTCGGCGCTAATAACTATTGGCAGCTTCAACAACCTTACCCGTTTGTTTCTTGACAGAACAAACATAACAGATAAAAATATTGTGCATTTAAATAACCTTTCACAATTGCAATACCTCAATCTATCCGGAACGGCTGTCACAGCTAACGGCCTGAGTACTTTAAAAGGGCTAACAAACCTGAAAAATTTATTTCTGTATAAAACTAATATTGCAAAAGAAGGATTGAGTGCATTGAAAAAAGATTTTTCCAAAGTGGCGATTGATACAGGCGGCTACCAAGTAGAATTTTTAGCAACTGATACAATGGAAGTAAAAGAAAAGGCAATAAAAAAATAACATATGGATGGTCCTTAAATGGTGGAAAGTTATAGCAATCGGTAAGGCCCGTAGCAGAAAAAGATGAATAAAGAAATAAAAGTACAAGAGTGCGACGCAACAAAAGTTAAATAGTAATTCAAAAAGCTAAGTACATAAAAATTATAAACGATAAATTTATTTGCTATGAATGAAAAACAATCAAGAGCCCGGTTTTTAAAAACCACTGCAATGGCAGGCGCCGCATTACTGGTGTCTTCATTGGAAGGATGGGCGGCAACAAGAGATGAAAAAAAGTTACGGGTAGCCGTTATCGGCTGCGGCAGTGTAAGTAACCGCTATATACCGCAACTACTGTCGAGTAAATTAATTGAAGTGGTAAGCCTCTGCGATATTAAGCCGGAAAGAGCCGTAGCACAAAACAAACAATACAATGTAAATGCAAAAACGTATGCCAGTATTGAGGAAATGCTGAAAGGTGTTCCATTTGATATGATGGTGACACTTACAGATATGCAGGCACATGGCATGCTGAATAAAAAAGCATTGCTGGCAGGCAAGCATGTGTGGAGTGAAAAACCAATGGCGAATACTTATGCAGAAGGAAAAGCATTGCTGGATTTAGCAAGGAGTAAAAAGCTGCGTTTATGGGGAGCACCGGCAGTTGTAAATTCTCCGCAATTTGAATTTATGAGCAAAACAATCCAGGAAGGAAAATTGGGAAGGGTTGCCAGTGCCCACGGACAGTATGGCCACACGGGGCCAACATGGAGTTCTTTCTTTTATGAAAAAGGCGGCGGCAGTATGCCAGACTTGGGAGTGTACAATATGGCTACACTAACAGGACTGCTTGGCCCGGCACGGAGTGTAATGGCGATGACAAGTATTGTGAAGCCTGAAAGAACGATTGACGAGAAAGGAAAAATAAAAGTGGTGGCGGAAGACAATGCCCATGTTTTACTGGAACATGATAAAGGTGTGATAAGCCATGTAATGTGCGGCTTTAATTATTTTGATCCACATGGGCATGAAGCTGGCACACAATCATTACATTCCATTCAAATTTATGGCGACTATGGTAACATGCGTTTGGTTGGTTATGATTGGGAAACAAATGGTGTGTGGCTGGATACATCGTGGGATAAGCCTGCTGTGCTTATGAGCACAGAAAAAGGCGGCTACGAATGGCAGGAAGGCGCAAGGGTTACAGGGGAAAGTATCATTACCGGAGTGGAACCTAAAATAAATGTAGAGCATGCACTGCATGTGCTTGAAATAATTGAAGCAGCAAGAAAATCCTCTGCTACAGGAATGAAAGTGAAATTGAAAAGTAAGTTTCCTTTTCCAGTGGTGAAGTAATATTTTAATTTTGCAATGAACTTTATTTATAACTATAGTAAATCTTTTTACCTGTTAGCAATTGTGCTGCCATTAATAAATTCATGTGCCAATTATGGAAATAAAATTAATAAAAGTAACTACACAGAAAATATTAATCAGCAATTCTGGTCAGCAGATTGGAGTAGTAACAATAAATTTATTGCGGTTGGTGGTGTAGATAGTGTTTTGCGTATTTATTTTTCAAACAATTTAAAGTTGTATTCTTCTTTCCGGCTTAACAGTTGGATTCATTCTGTAAAATGGAATAACGATAGTAAGGTTTTGGCAGTGGCAACATTGGATAAAGATGTTCAATTAATAAATACAGAAACAAGGTTAATAACGAGACTTCAGGTTAATGGAGGTGCAAGAGCTATTGGTTGGAATTTTGATGGAACCCTTTTAGCCACAGGTGGGCTTGATGGTGTAATCAAAGTATGGACTAAACAAGGCGCATTAGTAAGCAGTGATAAAAAAAAGTATGGTGATGATGTAGTTGGCGCATCGTACACAGGCCTGGACTGGCACCCCGGAAAAAATATATTTGCCGCTATTAATTTCGGGATACATTTTTTTGATGATAAGGCGCAAGAAATTAAATTGATGGAGCATACCAATAAAGCAGCCCTCATGCTTTGTGTAAACTGGCATCCCTCGGGAATTTTTTTTGTCATTGGTGATTACGGTCATAATTGGGAAGGAGAAAATGTTCCCAGCCTACTTCATTTTTGGAATGAGAACGGGCAGTATATAAAAAGTATAGCAGGAAGTAAAAGAGAATACAGAAATATTTCCTGGAATGCGGCAGGAACAAAATTAGCCACTGCAAGTGATGTGTTACGCATTTGGTCGGCTGATGGAAATTTATTGCACGAAGGAATTGCTGACAGTACAAATAACCTGTGGGGTATTGATTGGTCGCCTGCTTCAGATAAAATTGTTACTGCCAGCAGATTTAAAACAATTGCTATATGGGACAGCTCTACCCAGCTACTAAAAAGAATCGATGTTGGAAGTAACATTAGAAAATTGAATTGAAGTATGATTTTAGTAATAAAAAATTAAAAATTGTATGAATTTAGCCATCCTCGGTTCCGGTTTTATCTCCCGTTTTTATGCTGATGCATTAGTAGCACAGCGTCGTAAAGATGTGATTGTATCTGTTTATAGTCGCACAGATGTAAACGCAAAAAAGTTTGCAGATGATTATGGCGTGCCGCATTTCACCACCAGCATAAAAGAATGTGTAGAAACTAAAGAGGTAGATGCCGTCATCATCGGGTTATCCAATGATATGCACTTAGAGGCAGTGCTGGCTTGTGCTGCAGCAGGCAAACATGTATTGTGTACAAAACCACTGGGCCGCAATGCAACAGAAGCATTACAAATGTTGCAGGCAGTAGATAAAGCAAATATTGTTGGCGGTTATTTAGAAGACCTTTGTTATACACCAAAGTTTTTAAAATCATTAGCAGCAGTAAAAGCAGGAAGCATTGGTGAAGTGATCTGGACGAAGAGCAGGGAAACACATCCCGGTCCCCACAGCGATTGGTTTTGGGATAAAGAAAAATCTGGCGGCGGTTGCATTATAGATCTCGGTTGTCATTGTGTGGAGATCAGCCGGAATTTTATTGGTAAAAATATTAAGCCGGTAGAGGTTATGTGCTGGGCCGATACAAGAGTGCACCCGATAGATGCAGAAGATAATGCCATTGGTTTGGTAAAATATGAGAACGGAGCCATTGGACAGTTTGAAGTTAGCTGGACGTTCCGTGGTGGTATGGATTTAAGAGATGAAGTAATGGGTACTGAAGGAACCATCTGGGCCAATAATTTTTTACGCACCGGTTTTGAAATGTTTACCAGTGGCAAAGGCGGCGATTACATTGCCGAAAAAGCAGAGAGCAACAGTGGCTGGTTATTTCCGGTGGGTGATGAAGTACATGAGTTGGGCTACAGCCATATGTTCACCGATATGTTTGATGCGATAGATAACAAACGCCAGCCCAATGAAAGTTTTTATGATGGTTATATCACCAATGCCATTTTAGATGCAGCCTATCTTTCTGCCAAAACAAAAAACTGGGAAGCGGTGAAACTCGATATGTGGCGTGGCGATGCAATAACAAAATCAACAAAGCAAATGACCAGCTATGATGAAAATTATTTCTTAATCAAAGAAGAAGTGTTGCCAAATGGCGAAAAGAAATTTATCATCAAACATAAAATAACAGGGTCAATAGAAAGAAGATGAGTAACCAGTTACAAAATAAAAATATCGTCATCATCGGCGGCACAACTGGCCTCGGTTTATCCGCAGCAAAAGCATTTGTTGCCAACGGCGCCAATGTTGTAGTGGTGGGCAGAAGCGAAGAAAGTGTTACCGAAGCAAAAAGAATGTTAGGCAATAATTGCACTGCCATCAGTGGCGATGCAACTAATCCTGCGACAGCTATCAACGCAATAAATATTTGCATCCAAAAATTTAAATCCTTTGATGGCCTCTATCATGTGGCCGGAGGCAGCGGAAGAAAATTCGGTGATGGCCCTTTGCATGAATTAACACTGGATGGCTGGAACAAAACAATGGAGCTAAATCTTACTTCATTAATGTTAAGCAACCAGGCCGCAGTAAAAACATTTTTAGAAACAAATACAGCAGGCACTATTTTAAATATGGGTTCAGTGCTGGGCTATTCACCATCACCACAATTTTTTAGTACACATGCGTATGCCGCGGCAAAATCTGCCATCATTGGTTTTACAAAATCTATTGCGGCTTACTATGCAAAAGATAATATCCGCATCAATGTCATTGCTCCGGCTCTGGTAGAAACACCCATGGCACAGCGGGCAGCTAATGATGAAGAGATTTTGCATTTCATCAAAACAAAACAACCATTGGATGGCGGACGAATAGGACAACCAGGAGATCTTGATGGATTGGCCATGTATTTTATGAGTGATCAATCTAAGTTTACAACAGGCCAGGTGATGGCGGTGGATGGCGGATGGACGATCAATTAAAAATGATTCATTAACAATGCATAATTGAAAAACGAGATCACCATAGGAATAGATTTAGGCGGCACCCGTATAAAAGGCGTTGCCATTGACGTTACAGGAAAAGTATTGCATCAATCTTATACAGCAACAAACGATGGTGTAGGCGAAGTATGGAAAGCGGCGATTGCAAAAACTGTAAATGATTTAAAAGAAAAAATAAACATTGACAAAATTGCTGTCGGTATTTCTGCACCCGGTTTACCAAATAATAATAACACGGCAATAAGTTTCATGCCCGGTAGGTTAGAAGGATTGGAAAACTTTATTTGGACAGATTATTTACAATGCCCCGCCTATGTGCTCAATGATGGTGTTGCTGCATTGGTGGCCGAAGCAAAAACCGGGGCGGCAAAAAATAGCACCAACGCAATAATGATAACATTGGGCACAGGCGTAGGCGGTGCATTATTAATTTATGGTAAAGCGTACCAGGGTTCGTATAATAAAGCTGGCCATATTGGGCACACCGTTGTTGACAGCGATGCCGATTGTGATGTTACCGGTATGCCCGGAAGTTTGGAAGAGTGTATTGGCAACTGCAGTATTGAAAAAAGAACCAACGGAAAATTTACATCCACACATGAATTGCTGAAGGCGCATCGCAATGGCGACACGTTTGCAAAAGATATCTGGCTTACTTCGGTTAAAAAATTAGCCATTGGCCTGGCCTCGGCAAGCAATCTTATTTCACCCGATACCATTATTATTGGTGGCGGTATTTCAGAAGCCGACGATGATTTGTTTGTACCACTCAATAAATGGTTTGATGTTTTTGAATGGCAACCGGGTGGTAATCGTCCGCAGATCATAAAAGCGGTACATGGTGATTTAGCGGGTGCAATTGGTGCGGCATGTTTTGCGATAAATAGGGAGTAATTTTTTTATTGGCCTGGCAGAAGTACCATTATGGGCGTCATTGGCGTAGCACTCTTTTACAGTATGAATTCTATTGAGCAAAAGTGCGAACAGTAAAATAAAAATTGAACCACATTCAAAAAAAGGAAGAAGAAAATCTATCTGCGCTTTAAACACTATTAAAACTATCAGAGTCTCGTTCCCCTCTCCTTGGGAGAGGGGTTAGGGGGTGAGGTCAAAATATAAAATAATGAACTTAACAGAAACCTATTTGCAAAAGTGCAGCGGCATTATTGAAACAGTAAAAGCACAGCAGCAACAAATACAGCAAGCCGCACAATGGTTTGCTGAAAGTATTTTGGCCGGCAGAGTGGTGCATCTCTTTGGCAGTGGCCACAGCCGCATTATGGTAGAAGAAATGTGGCCACGATATGGGTCCTTCCCCGGCTTCAATCCCATTGTAGAATTATCGTTAACCAATCATAACAATGTAATAGGTGCTAATGGACAACGACAGGCTATGTTCTTAGAAAATATAAGCGGACTGGCAGAAAGAATTTTACGCAACTTTAATCTAAGTAATCAGGACTGTGCACTCATCGTTTCTTCCAGCGGCAGCAATATTGTGCCAATAGAAATGGCAGAATTATTTCAGCAGAAAAAATTAAAAACAGTTGCACTCATAACCAAAGAGCACTCAGCAAAAAGTAAAAGCAAAAGAGCCGATGGAAAAAAACTTGGCGACTTTGCTGATATTATTTTAGACAGCGGGGCACCCGTCGGCGATTCAATGATTTACATTGATGGGTTGGAGACACCGGTATCACCTGGTTCTACTGTTGGCGGAATTATGATTGTGAATTGCATTAAAGCCGAGCTGGCAAAGCTGTTAACCGAGGCTGGGCAAGCACCGAAAGTTTTAACTGCAAGTGCAATTGTGGGTGATGCAAAGGCAATAGAATTATTTGAAGATGCTTACGATGAGCATGCCGACCGTATGTCAACACTTTATAAAAAACCGGTAACATGAATAATAACAACCCAACAAACTCCCATGGCATTCCCATACGCACAACCGTAGTAGGCAGCTATCCTTTTCCGGGCTGGCTGGAGTTTGCTTCGCAAAACATGGACAAGTTTGGCAAAGCCGATATTGAAGAAATGATTGAAGACGCCGTAATTGCTGCCATACACGACCAGGTGACTGCCGGCCTCGATGTAATTACCGATGGCGAACAAACCCGTTTGGATTTTAATTTATCGTTTTACGGTTTTATCAAGGGCATTGAAAACAACGACACTGAAACAAGAAAATTTGGCCCGGCTGCACATGACCAACGAGGTAAAAATAATATTGTGGGCGACCTTGTTGCACCAAATGGTTTGGGTGCGGCAGCAGAATTTTTACGATTAAAAAAACTGGCACCGGCAGGGCCAACTTTAAAAGCCAGTGTGCCAGGCCCATTCACATTAAGCGGCAGATTATTACCCAACGAAAGGTATAAAGACCGCTACGCCATTACCGAAGCATTACTTCCAATAATCAGCAAAGAACTGGAAGCACTGGTGGATGCAGGGTGCACAGAAATAACAGTGGATGAACCGAGCATGAGTTGCTATGCCTATAAAGAAGACACCAAAAGATTTGTTGACATTTTTAACCGCACCGTAAAACCGATAGTCGATAAATGCAACCTGAGCACACATTTGTGTTTTGGAAATTTTAAAGGTAGACCAGTTGGCTACCGGAGCATTAAACCAATGCTGCCCGATTTTTTAGATTTAGCCGTTGATGAAATTCATATTGAAATGGCGAACAGGGAATTTGCAGAAATAGAATTGCTGGCACCGTTTGCCGAAAAGATGAATGTAGCTGTCGGCATCATTGATGTAAAAAATTATTACATCGAAACAGTGGATGATGTGGTGGAACGAATCAACCGTTGTCTAAAATATATTCCTGCAGAAAAATTATCGGTAGCACCCGATTGCGGGTTAAGCCAAACGGCACGCTGGGCCAGCAGGCAAAAATTAAATAACATGGTAAGGGGAGCTAAAAAAGTTCGGGAAAGTTTGTAGCTGTACGGGGGATTCGTAGTTGTACGAAGACTTGTAGCTCTACGAGGCGTCTTCGCCTCGTACTAGCATTGTATCGCCTCCGGCGATTAAAACAGATAAGATAAAACACAAGATGATACCGGCATCAAAAAAGAACGAAGCCTTGATTGCAGAAATGGATTCATTCATCAGTAATGAAAAGAATTTTCATCTTTGGTGGTTGGGCCAAAGCGGCTACCTGTTACAATGGAACGGGAAAAGAGTTTTGCTGGATCCTTATCTCTCTGATTCGCTTACAAAAAAATATGCGGCCACAGATAAGCCGCATACAAGAATAAGTGAACAGGTTATAAAACCAGAGCTATTAAAAAACATTTCAATTGTTACCTCCAGTCACAACCATACCGATCACCTGGATGCAGAAACACTGGTACCGGTATTACAAAATAATCCAGGCATACAACTTATTATTCCGGAGGCCAACAGAGTATTTGTGGCCGACAGGGTCAAATGCAACAACGATTTTCCTGTAGGACTAAATGATGGTGAATCGGTATCCATTGATGGCTTTACATTTTATGGCATACCAGCAAAGCACAACGAAATAGACCGCGATGAAAAAGGCAATTGCAAATACATGGGCTACATAATTGAGTTTGGCGATTACAAAATCTATCACAGCGGCGATACTTTATGGTTTGATGGCATAATTGAATTATTAACACCGTTCGCAGTTGACGTTGCTATTCTACCCATCAATGGCAACAAACCCGAACGGAAGGTAGCTGGCAATTTAGATTGTACAGAAGCAGCGGCGCTGGGCAAAGCCATTGGTGCAAAAATGGTGATTCCCTGCCACTACAATTTGTTTGCATTTAATACCGCCGATGTACATGAGTTTGTACAGGCAGCAGAAAAAATACAGCAACCTTACACTGTTTTATCAGGCGGAGAAAAATTCACCCAAACACAAATAACTACATGAGAACCTCGCTTTTAGTCCTTTCAATGTTTTGCCTGTTAGCGGGTACGCAGTGGGCTGTAGCGCAAAAGCAGCAAACAGTTTCATCACCCGATCAAAACATAAGGTACACAATTGGAGTGCACAAAAATTCGCTGAGCTACAGCGTTCATTTCAAAAACAAAACACTTATTCAAAACAGTTCGTTACAACTGTTTTTTAAAGAAGGAGCTTTTGCAGGCAATGTAAAAATGGTAGCAGCAAAATTTAGCGAGGGCACAGAAACCTACGGCCTGGTAGTGGGCAAAGCAAAAAATATTTCGCATCATTACCGGCAACTTGTTGTTACCATTCAGCAAACACACAGCCCCTTTCTTCAAGTGGCCATTGCCATAAAAGCTTTTAACGATGGTGTTGCCTTTCAATACCAAATTCCAAAATGGGGGGCACACACATCATTTACGCTGCTGGAGGAAAACACCACATTCAACCTGGCAGGTAATCCTTTTGTGCGCACACTTATGTTGCCAAACTACACATCGTCACACGAAGGGCACTACAGTAAAATGCCCCTTAGCCAGTTGCCCGATCATACATTAATGGACCTCCCTACCCTTCTACAATTTGATAATAATATTTTTATGGGCATTACCGAAGCAGCGCTTGTTGATTACGCAGGCATGTACCTGGCAAAACAGAAGAATATACTTACCAGTAAATTATCGCCCTGGCCATCCGACAGTGCTATAAAAGTTCAGTCGACATTACCACACAAATCGCCCTGGCGTGTTTTACTCATTGGCGATAGGTTTGGCAGCCTGCTCGAGTCAAACATCATCACCAGTTTAAATGATGCTTCCAAAATAAAAGACTGGAGTTGGCTGCGCCCCGGCAAAACAACTTTCCCGTGGTGGAACGGCAACGTAGTGCCCGACACCATCAATGCACCCGGTAATAATTTTGTAACTAACCAGTACTACATTGATTTTTGTGCCCGTAATAAAATCGACTACCACTCGGTGGTGGAGTATGGTTTGCACCAATGGTATGTTGATGATGGTGTGGGCTTTCAACCCGGACCTAACGCCGATGTAACAACGCCGGTGCCGGGCCTCAACATGAAAGAAATTTGCGACTATGCCAAAACAAAAAATGTGGGTATACGGGTATGGGTACATTTTTATGCGCTGTACCCAAAACTCGATTCGGCCTTTGCCATTTTTGAACGCTGGGGCCTGAGTGGAATGATGGTTGATTTTATGGATCGGGACGACCAGCAAATGGTAAACATGCAAAACGAGATTTTAGAAAAAGCGGCAAAGCACAAACTGCACATACAATTTCATGGGGCCTACAAACCAACGGGGCTGCACCGTACCTGGCCAAACGAATTTACACGAGAAGGGACCCTTAATTACGAAGCAAATAAATGGGCCAGCTACGTAACACCCAACATGGATGTTGACATAACATTTACCCGCCTGCTTGCCGGCAGCACCGATTATCATTTGGGTGGTTTCAGGGCCGTGCCACCGTTGCAGATAAAACCAAACTACACAAGGCCATTAATGCTGGGTACCCGCTGCCATCAACTTGCAATGTATGTAGTGCTCGAAAATTATTTGCAAATGGTTTGCGATTATCCTGAGGCATATGAGGGCCAGCCGGGTTTCGAATTTATTAAAGAAGTACCAACCATTTGGGATGAGACCATAGTGCTTGATGCAAAACCCGATGAATATATTGTAATGGCAAGAAAGAAAAATAATGATTGGTACGTTGGTGCCCTCACCAATAGTAACGCCCGAAATATCAATTTGTCGTTTGCATTTTTAAACGATGGAAATTATGAAGCCACTGTATTTTCTGATGCGGAAGATGTTGCAGTGACCCCAAATCATCTTGACAAAAAAACAGTAACTATAAATAAAAACAGTGTGCTTGCTCTGAAGATGGCGGCGGGTGGTGGTGCAGTTTTGCAAATTAAAAAGAAATGATTGCAGTGAGCTGTTGTAGTAAGTGCCACCGGCAACAACGCCCATTAATTACGGCGTTCATGAAGAGCAATCATCCTGAACAAAAATGGCAACCAACCAAAACCCACTTAGGGGCAATGTCGGTTGGTTAAGGAATTTGGTTTTCAATTGCCCTGCCATTCATGGCGGGGATTGATGGATGCAATAATCTTTTTTATGGGCTTTAGCCCAATGAACAAAGCATGTTGGGCTAAAGCCCTGTCCTATTTTTGTGCATTTATCCCAGCTCTGAAGAGCCGGGCAATAGAAGGCTCCTTAGCTAAATGACATTGCCAAAGGGGGTGGCATTAATATAAGCCCTCGCCAACCAGGAGGCACTAACCCCGAAAGTGTGTAAGTACTATAGACCATTAGCATCCATAACCAATCAAAACGCCAAAGGGGTGATATTAGAAAAACGAAGTAAAAGCAAAACCACCATGCCAGTTTGGTGGCACAAAAACCAGTTAAGAATTCATCATGAACAATTTTTTTTCTTCGCAACCAGTAGCACAAAACTACGGCCTAGCACTTGTGCGCATTATCACCGGCATTTTATTGGTGTGGCATGGCTGGGAAACATTCGATGCCGAAAAAATGAACATGTACACCGGCTGGTTTGCCGATCGTAAATACAGCAACCCTGCCCTATGGGCCTATGCCGGAAAAATTGCGGAATTGCTGGCAGGCGTTGGTTTTGTTTTAGGAATGTTTACGCGGCTGGCTGCAGTTGCAACCATTGCAGCATTCGTTGGCGTTATATTTTTATTGGGCGATAAAGGAAAAATATTCCAGGGCGATCAACACCCGTTTTTATTTATCCTGCTTGCACTGGTATTTTTATTTACCGGCCCGGGGGCATTAAGTGCTGATGGTTTGCTTTTTAAAAAAAGACGATGAATTGAAAGAGCCGAATAAAGTTATATTGTACAAGAGTGCGACGCCACTGAAGTGTCATAGCAGCAACATAGCCGGGTACAAAAAAAACAACGCATGCCAGATAGCACCTCACAATACATCAATACAAAAGGTATAAAACAAAATACCTACGATGCCATTGTTATTGGCAGTGGCATTAGTGGTGGCTGGGCCGCAAAAGAATTATGCGAAAAAGGTTTGAAAACTTTGGTGCTGGAGCGGGGCAGAAATATTGAGCACATAAAAGATTATCCAACCGCCAATTTATCACGTTGGGAGTTGCCACATCGCGGACATACAACACAGCTAACAAAAAAAAACAATCCACTTATTTCAAAAGCCGCAGGGTATGATGAAGCCACGCAACATTTTTTTGTCCAGGATGCCGATCATCCTTATGTGCAGGAAAAACCTTTCGACTGGGTACGTGGCTACCAGGTAGGTGGTAAATCATTAACCTGGGGACGGGCCTGTGCCAGGTGGAGCGAATTTGATTTTACCTCGCCCAAACGTTTTGGCTATGGCGAAAGTTTTCCCATTGAATACAACGAGATAAAAGACTGGTACAGTCACGTGGAAAATTTCATTGGTGTTTGTGGCAATTATGACGGCATTCCTTCCATGCCCGATGGAGAATTTTTACCTGCTTATGAATTAAATGTAGTTGAGCAACATTTACAAAAGGTAATAAAAGAAAAATTTGGACGCCATTATGTTTCGGGGCGGTGGGCACAGGTTACCGAGGCTAAGCAAACGCATATTGATCAGGGCCGCACGCAATGCCAAAATAGAAATTTGTGCATGCGTGGCTGTCCGCTTGGTGGTTATTTTAGTTCGGTGAGCAGCACCTTACCCTGGGCCAAAAAAACGGGTAACCTTACCGTGCGTCCGCACTCGGTTGTTCATTCCATTATTTATGATGAGCAAAAACAAAAAGCCACCGGCGTTAAGGTAATTGATGCCCTTACCAACGAGGCGAAAGAATATTTTTCCACCATTATTTTTGTGAACGCATCCGCACTCAACAGCAACCTGATTTTATTGAACTCTGTTTCAAATCGATTTCCCTCCGGCCTCGGAAACGACAGCGGTGTGTTGGGCAAATACATCGCCTTTCATAATTATCGCGGCAGCATGTGGGGTAATGTAGATGGTTATACCGACCAGTACTACACACCCGGCAAACCCGCCGAATGCATCATTGCTAATTTTAGAAATGTACAAAAACGCGACACCGATTTTTTTGGTGGCTATGTGACTTACTCCGGTGCATCAAGAGAAAAGTTGAGCGAAAAAAATATTGAACCCGTTATTGGTGCCGCCTACAAAGAAGCCATAACTGAGCCAGGGCCCTGGGGCGTTTATATGTACATGCAGGGCGAAACAATCGCCAAAGCATCGAACCATGTACGGTTAAGCACAACCGAAAAAGACCAATGGGGTATTCCGCTGATAATTACATCGGTTGGATACGATGATAATGATGATAAAATGGTAAAAGATTTTTTACAACAAGGACAAGCAATGATGGAAGCATCCGGTGTAAAAAATATCAGCACTTATGATAGTCACCAGCCACCCGGTTTAGACATTCATGAAATGGGTGGCGTACGCATGGGTGGAAATCAAAAAACATCAATGCTCAATGAATGGAACCAACTGCATCACTGCAAAAATGTTTTTGTGACAGATGGGGCTTGCATGACAAGTACCGGCAGCCAAAGTCCATCTATTTTATACATGGCATTTACTGCAAGGGCAGTGGCGCATGCGATGGAGGAAATGAAAAAAGGAAATTTGTAAACCTTTTTGGCGTATGAGGTCATTCTCCAGCAAAATATTTCGGTCCAGCGGCGTCTCCACTTTTTACTGCTGAATGCGTTTGTTTCCATTTCATTTCTACTTACTGCTCACCCACCCGTATATACTCTGCCGGCAGTTTACAATTAAAAAAAATTACGGTACAGCTTTTTGCCGCCGCAAACTGTCTTTCTTTGCAGTTAGTTTTTTACCACAACCATGCAATAGACTATATGAAACACAATCAACACGTAGGGTACGGTTATCCTCTCCCCGCCATTTTCAAAATCAACTGGCACTTCACCCTTTTTATAACCTGCGTTTTAATAGCTAACAGTGTTTTCGCAAAAAATTATTATGGCGTTAGCAATGAAAAATTGGGCTTCTTTTTTCAAACTCAAGAGACCAGGGTTGCAGGCAAAGTATTTGGTACCGCTGGGGAGGCGCTTGCCGGTGTATCGGTAAGTGTGAAAGGAACAACAATTGGAACCCAAACGAACGCAGAAGGCAACTACAGTATTTTAGTGCCTAATGTAAATGCTGTACTTATTTTTAGCTATGTAGGGTATGCCGCACAGGAAGTACCGCTCGGTGGCAGAACAACCGTTGATGTTACAATGTCCTCGTCTACCGCTGAATTAAATACAGTTGTAGTCGTAGGTTATGGCACACAGCGCAAAAGAGATGTTACCGGCTCCATCACTTCTATCAAGGGCGATGAACTGGCACGTCAACCCAACATCAACCCTGTGTCATCACTACAGGGAAAAGTAGCAGGACTTACCGTAGTAAATTCGGGACGTGCAGGTTCATCACCTACTGTACGCATACGCGGTGTTAACAGCACCTCAAACACCAACCCGCTTTACGTAGTAGATGGTGTATTTCAAACCAACATTGATTATTTAAACCCAGCCGATATAGAAAGTATCGAGGTACTGCGTGACCCCTCGTCCATTGCCATTTTTGGTTTGCAGGGGGGCAACGGTGTTATTATCGTAACAACAAAACGTGCAGCAAAAGGGCAAACAAGAATTTCGTTTCAAAGTTCAGTGGGCATTCAAAAAGTGATAAATAAAATTGACGTTACAGATGCAGCGGGATTTCGAAAATTGTACGATGCGCAGTTGGCAAACATTAATGCCGCTTCGTTCGATTATACCGCCTATACTGCAAATACCAATTGGCAGGATGTGATTTTGCGTGATGCTCTTATCAATAGTAACACCATCAGCGTATCTAACAACAGCGAAAAATCAACAACACTTTTAAGCCTTGGTTACAATGTGCAGGAAGGGGTTTTAAAATTTGACAAGTATCAAAAATTTATAGCCCGCCTTAACCAGGAACTGAGGATTAACGACCGCTTTAGAATTGGTGGCGATATCACCGGTTTTCATTTTATACAACAAGACCCTGGCGCCGATTTAAATAATGCCTTATGGGCGGCACCCATTATTGGTGGCAAAGCTGGTGAAGGATTATACTTTAGCACTCCTTCGTTTCAAAGGGCACAGGTAAGCAACCCTTTATCGCGGTTAGACCTTGCAACGGGCAACGCCGTAGAAAAAGGGTACCGCGTAGTTGGTAGCGTTTTTGCCGAAGTAAAATTATTAAGAGACTTTACTTTTAAATCTTCTTTCTATACCGACTTAGGGTTCAATAACAGCCGTAGCTATTCACCGTTACCTTTCCGTTTTATTAACTTAGGCAACGCTACTACCCCAACTGATACAACGTTTAATAACACCGTAAGAACAAGTGTTTCTCAGTCACAATCCGAGTTCAGAAAATTTCAGCAAGATCATATTTTGTCCTACACCAAAACAATTAATTCTGCGCATCAGATAACTGCCCTCGCCGGCTTTACTACCTTATTCCAGGGCAGTTCCAATGTAAGTGGTAACAGAAGAGACACCTCTTTAAATATTCCTGATGATCCTTCTTTCTGGTATTTAAATATTGCTAATGCCAATAATCCCACTACAAACAGCGGCGGCGGCGGACAGGAATCGTTCATGTCGTTTTTGGCCCGAACCAATTACGCTTATAAAAATAAATACCTCGTAAACCTTTCTTTCCGCAGAGATGGGAGTTCTAAATTTTCCGCCCAAAACAGGTGGGGCAATTTTGGAAGCGTTGGCTTAGGCTGGGTTGTAAGCAGTGAAAGTTTTTTTGACGATGTGAATGCGATCAACTTTTTGAAATTGCGCGGTGCATGGGGTACAGTTGGCAGTGGCCTTGGGCTGCCGGCAAATTTGTATTTACCCGGGCTCAACACTGCTGGGGTAAGTGTATTTGGTGATAACGTTTATGGTTCGGTAACACCGGCATATGTACCCGACCCCAATCTGCATTGGGAAGTAGTGCGAGGTATTGACATTGGTTTAGACGCAAGAGCACTTCGTAACAGGTTGAATACCGAAATAACTTTTTACGACAGAACAACAAAAGATATTCTTACACGGCTTACTTTATTAGGCACTGCCGGCAACTATGATTTCCTAACTAATCTTGGTACCATTTCCAACAAAGGGATTGAAGTGAGCTTAGGATGGAATGATAAAGTAGGCAAAGATTTTACCTATGGTATTAGCACCAACTTCAGTTACAATAAAAATAAAGTAGAATCCATCGGCGATAATTTCAACTTTGAAATACTTGGCAATGCAGGCGTGAATAAAACTGTAACCAATGAGTCGATAGGCTATTTTTTTGGATACAGGCAGGTGGGCATTTACCAAACCGTGGCCGACCTGGGCAAGATGCCGGCCTTCCCGAACTCGCTGCCGGGCGATGTTGCTTACGAAGATGTAAATGGAGATGGTAAAATTGATGCGAAGGATAGAACAAACCTCGGCACACCTTTTCCGGTTTACAACTTTGGTGTGAACCTGTCGTTAGGATACAAAGGATTTGATGTGATTGTTGAAGGACAGGGCGTGGCGGGCAATAAAATTTATACCCAAAGAAGAACACAAACTTTTGCCGTATTAAATTATGAGAGCAACCGCCTCAATGCATGGACGGGGCCTGGCACCACCAACGTAGAACCTATTTTGGATAACACCCGTGGCAACAACTTTTTGTTCAGTTCTTATTTCCTTGAACCAGGAGATTACTTCCGGCTACGTACTGTGCAATTTGGGTACAATTTCCCCGCACGTATAATTGGAAGTGGAATAAAACAACTAAGGGTTTACATCAGCGGGCAAAACATTGCCACCTTTAGCCGAACAACCGGCTACACTCCCGAGGCATCAATTGGCAACCCAATAGCAAGTGGTGCTGATAACGGAACGTATCCTGTACCTGCTATTTATTCATTTGGTGTTAACCTCACGTTTTGATTTTTTAAAAAACAAATTATGAAGACGAAACAAAATAGACTTCACAGCACGAATATCACTGCGTCCTTCATCATCATTGCAGCTCTCGTTTTATTTGCCGGATGCAAAAAAAATTTTTTAGACAGAGATCCCCAGGGCACCTACACACAGGACACTTATCCATACCCCGGTGGTTCGGGGCCGTACGATACCTACCTTTTTGGCGCCTATTCCGAGCTACGCTCATTTAATGTACATAGCCAGTTTTTTATTTTTGCCACCAGTGTACGCAGCGATGATGCCGACCGTGGAAGCACGGCTACCGATGGCGTGCCCAACTCAAGCGATTTTGATAATTTTCCCGTATCGCCGGGCAGCACCTGGAACAATGGCTTGTGGTTGGGTTACTTCAGTTTTATAAACAAGTGTAACATTGTTTTAGACCAGATAAAAAATAACACCACCATTGTAGCTACGCCGCAGGTTAAAATACAATCAGAAGCAGAGGCCAGGTTTCTGCGTGGCTATTCTTATTTTATGCTGGTTCGTTTATTTGGCCGGGTGCCAATAATTGATAGTGTAGCAACCAACGCTGCATCGCAAAGCAATATTCCTCAAAGTCAGCCAGCAGCCATTTATGCCTTGATAGAATCTGATCTGCAGTTTGCCGCCGCTAACTTACCGCTAAGCTGGAGTGCAAATTTTGTTGGCCGTGCCACCAGCGGAGCTGCCAACGGTTTGCTTGCAAAAGTTTATCTAACCCAAAACAAATGGGCAGCCGCAATGGGTGCCGCACAACTGGTGATGAACTCGGGGCAGTACAATCTTTCTACTTCCTTTGATAACATCTTCCGCGAAACCGGGGAGAATAGTAAAGAATCTGTCTTTGAAGTTCAGGCCACCGCTACCGCAACTATACCAACGGCCAACGGCGTGCAATATGCGCAAATACAAGGCATCAGAGGTGCAGGTATTTGGAATCTAGGTATTGGATGGAACTCACCCAGCACCTTCCTCGAGGCTGCTTATGAACCTAATGACCCACGGAAGAACAGAACCATTTTATTCATGAGTACAGCCACAACAATTAACCAGAGTATCTATGGCGAAAATTTTCCTGTGTGGAGCGCATCAGGTTCAACCCCTAACCCACGCTACAATGGCAAAGTTTATACTAACCCCGCCGTGCGTGCATCGGTTGGTAATATGGCGGGCTATTGGATGAACGTACGGATACTCAGATATGCCGACGTGGTATTAATGTTTGCAGAAGCAGCGAATGAAGTGGGTGGTGTAGCAAATACAACCGCATCCCTGGCTGCACTAAACTCGGTGAGGGCCAGAGCAAGAGCAGGTAACAACGCTATATTACCCAATGTAACTACCACCAACCAGGGATTGCTACGTGATTCCATTCGCCAGGAACGGAGAATAGAGCTGGCAATGGAGCATGATCGTTTTTTTGATTTGGTGCGTTGGGGTGTTGCGCAAACCGTACTCAATGCTTCAGGCAAACCTAATTTTACTAACACCAGAGATGTATTATTGCCCATACCACAAACACAAATTGATCTTAGCCAGGGCAAACTCACACAAAATCCGGGATATTAATTTCCACACTTAACCAACAATGAAATGAAACATTCAACAACATTCAATAAAAACATTGCAGCCGCTGTTATTTTTTGTCTGATCCTAACAGCGGGTTGCAAAAAAAATGGCAACCCTAATAATCTGCCCGATGTTAACCCTGCCGATTATGCAGGGAAAATTGATGGTTTCAATAATTCGGAAGAAATATTTCCGGATAACCTTATAGCCTATTGGAGTTTTGATGGCACCAAGAACGAATTAAAAAGCGGAACTGCTCCTACCTCCTCGGTCAACGATGCTTTTGTTGCCGGAGGTGTTAGAGGTCAGGCGCTAAGTTTAACCGCCGGCTATCTTTATTACGCCACGCAATTTCAAAAATTCAAAACCGATTCTTTAAAAAGTTTTACCATCAGCACATGGGTAAAAATCCAAAATAACGGCTCTAAAAGAACCATGCTTTTTCAATTGGCAAGGCCGGGCATTTTTAATGGCAACATCAATTTTGCATTAAACACCAATGTAGCAACAACGGTTACTAATTTAACCATCCAACCAACATTTACCACGGTAGGTGGCGGCATGCAGGATAATTTGAACAACAATTTAAAGCCCACCATTAACGCAAATACTTGGACGCATTTAGTACTCACGTACAATGGCTCTACCGGTGTATTTGATATTTGGGCCGATGCAATAAAAGTTGGCGGGTTTCCAAACCGGGGAGTGGGTAACAACTTATTTAAAAGTAACGAACCGAGCGAAGTAATAATTGGTTCAAACTACAATAGCATCCCCGGCAAGCAGGTAAATGCCGATGTAACATTTGCGCCTATGACCGGACAGGTTGATGAGATCCGGTTTTACAATATAGCCATTCCCGATGCGTATGTAAAGGCACTTTTTAATTTGGGAAAGGCTAACAAATAAGTAGAGAAATTCAAGCCGGGTCATTAAAAATTACAAACCCTTTTTGCTGCATTTGGCTATTGCCTTTTGCAGCATGAATGAAAAATAAAAAACTCTGGAATAAAAAGTTGCGTTCCTAAATAACTGTTCATGCTAAAAATCCGGGTTATAACTTTTCTTCTTTTCTCTTCTCTGCATCTTGCCTGCAATCAAAAAATGCACAAGGCCCGGATTATTTTGCTACCCGATACACAAACCTATGCAGAAAAATATCCTGAAGTACTCGACTCACAAATCAATTATATTTTAAGAGAGCAAAAAAACATAACCATCGTTTTGCAGCAGGGCGATCTTACACAGAACAATAACAACAAAGAGTGGCAAATAATTAAAACCGCGTTTTCTAAATTGGATAACAAAATTCCCTACGTGCTGGCGGCAGGCAATCATGATATGGGCAGTGCGGACGGTAAATTTGCAGATGTAAGAAACTCAACCTTGTTCAATCAATATTTTCCCCTGGCACACTTATCTCAACTACCAGCATTTGGCGGAGTGTTTGAGCAAAATAAAATGGACAATGCGTACTACTTACTTAAAGCAGGCAAAATAAAATGGCTGATTATTACAATGGAGTTTGGGCCAAGAAACGCAGTTTTAAAATGGGCTAATAATATCATTGACCTTCACCCCAGCCATACAGTAATTATCAATACGCATAGTTACATGTACTCCGACAGCACGAGGCAAGGGCCTGGCGATAATTGGCGACCGCAAGCATATGGCGTAGGAAAAGATACAGGCGATAGTAGTGTAAATGATGGTGAACAAATTTGGGAGAAGCTTGTAAAAAATCACTCCAATGTGCGGTTTGTTTTTTCCGGTCACGTACTTAATTCTGGTGTAGGTACATTAGTAAGTATTGACAACGACGGCTACCCGGTTTACCAAATGCTTGCCAACTACCAGGAAGGCGTAAAAGGATCGGTAAAAGGTGGCAACGGCTGGTTGCGGATAATTGATTTTGATTACAAAAAGAAAACGATGGAGGTAAAAACATATTCGCCTTTCATCAATCAGTTCATGCAACATCCGGCTCATCATTTTTTTGTAAGAAATGTTGTGTTCGTACCCCGGCTCAAACATTAAATTCGCTTTGTGAAAAATGAAAAAGGTTTGATTAGGAATTATTCGGAGTGTACCGTAAAACATTTTATGAACCCGGCTACATCAGTACCATCATCGTCTGTTGCGTCGCACTCTTGTACTGCAGGAATTTTATGCAACAATCCTGCTCACTATAAAACCATTTCACCAATAAAAAATTCCACAATTAATTTTCGATTGTTATTTCTTTCCTTTTCTCTTTTTCTCCTTTTACCTCTTAGCAGCCCTGCGCAGCAACGAACTTATTGCAACCCCATTAACCTCGATTATGGCTACACGCCCATCCCCAACTTTTCCGACTGGGGCCGCCACCGCGCCACTGCCGATCCGGTAGTGGTAAACTACAAAGGCGAGTACTTTTTATTCAGCACCAACCAGTGGGGCTACTGGCACAGCAGCGATATGCTCAACTGGAAATTTATCAGTAAAAAATTTTTACGTCCGTGGAATGAAGGTTATGATGAACTATGTGCACCTGCTGTTGGAATTGTTGGCGATACGATGATTGTTTTTGGTAGTACTTACACCAGCCAATTTACCATCTGGATGAGCACTAACCCAAAAGCCAATGAATGGAAACCACTTGTTGATTCGTTTGAAATTGGCGGCTGGGATCCATCTTTTTTTACTGATGATGATGGGCGTTTGTACATGTACAACGGCAGCAGTAATAAATTTCCGATGTATGGTATTGAGTTAAACCGAAAAACATTTCAACCCATTGGCACCCGTAAAGAAATGTATTTGTTGGAACCGTGGCGGTATGGCTGGCAAAGGTTTGGTGAGCACATGGACAATACTTTTCTCGACCCATTTATTGAAGGCAGCCACATGACGAAGTACAATGGAAAATATTATTTGCAGTATGGTGCACCGGGTACAGAGTTCAGTGGATACGCCGATGGTCTGCTGGTGGGTGATCATCCGCTCGGGCCCTTTACCGCTATGTCCGATCCATTGAGCATAAAGGTTGGTGGTTATGTACGGGGTGCGGGGCACGGGGCTACTTTTGAAGACAACTATAAAAACTACTGGCATATATCAACAACGGTTGTATCGGTAAAAAATACTTTTGAAAGAAGGTTGGGTATATGGCCAACGGGGTTTGATAAGGATGGTGTGATGTGGTGCGATACGAGGTTTGGTGATTATCCGGCCTACCTCCCCTCTCCGCCAGGAGAGGGGTTGGGGGTAAGGCCCAACTGGATGCTGTTGAATTACGCAAAACCAGTACAGGTTTCATCTACACTCGGTGGTTACCTTCCTAACAATGCGGTAGATGAATTAATGAAAACCTACTGGAGCGCAGCATCAGGCAACAAGGGTGAATGGATACAAACTGATTTAGGAAATGTTTCAACAGTGAACGCCATACAAATTAATTATGCCGACCAGGATGTTGCTAATGACCATCTCGGAAAAATAAATGGCGGCGATCAATATCATCAATACAAATTGTACTACTCTGTTGACGGTAAAAAATGGAATGTGCTTGCCGACAAAAGCAATAACAAAATCGATGTGCCGCATGATTATGTAGAGCTGCCAAAAGCCGTACAGGCAAGATTTGTCAAACTCGAGAACATACACCTGCCTACCGGCAAATTTGCCATTAGCGGCCTGCGTGTTTTTGGTAAAGGCAATGGCGTAAAGCCCGATGACGTAAAAGGTTTTATCGTGTTGCGCACCGAGAAGGATAAACGAAGTGCATTTATTAAATGGCGGCCGGTTGACAATGCCTATGCCTACAACATTTTGTACGGCACACACCCCGATAAATTATACACCTGCATTATGGTGCACAGTAACAACGAATATTGGATGAAAGCAATGGACTCGCAAAAAACCTACTACTACACTATTGAATCAATAAATGAAAATGGCGTGAGTGAAAGATCGGCGGTTGTAAAGGTTGAGTAGCAAGGGCTATAAAAGGTATCGTGAGTGCAGCCAGAAGTAGTTTCACGCAGAGGCGCAGGGATCGCTGGGTGTTCACTGTTATCTCCGTGCCTCAGCATGAAAAAAAAGTGCACAAATTGTATGCGGTGCCCAATACTTTTTACCTCTAAAATTTGCACGTGGGTTTGCCTAGATCCTATGTAATCACTTGCCATAATGCCGCAATGCCTTTCCACACCACCCAAACAATTGCAGCCACCACACAAAACAAAATTATAAGCACCGGTATTATCACTTTCCATGCACTGCCGCGGTGCCGGCCCTCGCGGTAATGCTCTTGCATCAACCGCATATTGCGCATGTTGGCTTTAAATGCAAAATCAAATAAATCGCCAACAAACGGAATGGCACCAACCACCGCATCAATTAAAACATTAACCACCATACGGGCCATAACAAAACCACTTGCTCCGTTGTGTGCCATTATCCAAAGCATGTACGATGAAACGGCGAACGTTGAAAAATCGCCGGCCCCGGGTATCAACCCAATAATGCCATCAAAACCAAAACGAAACTTAGTACCGGGTATGCTAAACTGGGCATCCATTAATTTGGCCAAGCTTTCTATTCTCCGCAACGCAGGGTTTTGTGCAAATGTGGTTGTAGCTGTTTGGCCGGGGTTGAGTTGTTTGTTCATGCAAGCAAGTATAGAAGAAATGATGCCATCAATTTTTCAAACACACAGCGCAACATTTACCTCCGGAATTATTTTAAAAAGCAGAACATCAAAGTGAAATTCAGTTGTTGCTTTATCCCATGTCATTTTTGTGAATCCCTTTGATGATTTATGTCTTCATCCGGTTGCGGCTCCTCCGTTGCCGGATCATTTTTAACCGGCACCTTGCCAATCGTTTTATCATGAAAATTATTGGGCTCCTGGTTAATATACTCGGGTTGATTTTTTAATTGTTTTGCCTGCTCCGAGGGTTGAGGATAACCAGCCGGTGTTACTTCATTTTTATCGCTGCTGTCCATAAAAAAATTTGAGGGTTGTAAAATCAATAAGCCCCGCAGTGCAGGGCTTATCGAATGCTTTGTAAATTCATTGCAAGAATCATTGAGGAAAATTACATTCCTCCCTGTCCGCCGCGTGAAGTGCGACCCATGTCTGAGTCACGATCACTCTCATCACCACTACGGTTGCTGCCGCCCGAACCGCTGCTTCCGCCACGGCCTTGATCACCACCTTCCAGATCGCTGTCGGAATTGCTTGAATCAGACTGTCCACCACGGTTCATATTTCCACTTTGTCCACCGCTGGTGCCCTGATTTTGACCGCCTTGCTGGCCTGATGAATTATGATCTGTCGAACCGGACTGACCACTGCGATTTGAATCGCTTTGCTGGCCACCACCTGTTTGCTGACTTTGTCCACCGAAGCCTTCTGAATTCCGCTCGGATGAGCTTTGTGATCCTGACTGTGATTGATTGCCCATGTTAGAGCTTCTGTCCTGATTTTGATCTCTGTTTTCTGCCATGATTAATAGTTTTTAAATGTCAAAAAATTGAATTCATTAACTACTATGAAAACTTTATGCCCGGAATTATAGACAGGGAATTCACGCAAAAATGTAGCATTTGAATTTCGGGAGCAAGCCCAGCCGAATTCAATTGTAGAACTTACGCAACAACAATGTTTTCAATTGATTGTGGCTCTACCACACCTGTAGATTGCAGCGATCAAAAAAAAGGAAATACCGGATTTGTTACCCTTCATTCTTCTTGCGCCACACCATGATTAACGGCATCAACCTTCAACTTTACACCCGATGACAATCGGGTTTACACACTCAACTCCTCATCACACCAATGCCACTCCCTTTCCAATCCGGAAAAAGAATATTACCGTCTTTTATTTTTAAATGCGCCGTTGCTACTTCGCTAAATATATTTCTAAAATCAGTGGTCACCGGCAGGTCTCTGCCATCTTCTAAATTTTCTATGGCCAGTTCGGGTACTTTGCCATGTACCACACCACCGTTTACATTGTTGCCCAACACAAACATGCAACTGCCGCGGCCGTGGTCGGTGCCGTTCGATCCGTTTTGATGAACGGTGCGGCCAAACTCCGTCATGGTCATCACCTCAACATCATCCTGGTACTGGCCCAGGTCTTTCCAAAAAGCAGCAATGGAATTACTTAAGTCGGCCACGTTGCGTGCAAAGGTGCCATTCTCTGTTCCCTGGTTATAATGCGTATCCCATCCCCCACATTCAGCAAAGGCTATCTCCATACCCACATCCATCTTTACCAGTTGTGCCACTTGTTTTAATGAATTGCCTAACGGCGATGCGGGATACACCGCACCATTTGCCGGGCGGTAATTTTTTACATCGGCACTCTTTAAAATTTTCATGGCCTCAAAACTTTCTTTGCCGGTTTTATTTAAAAGAGATGAAGAAGTTTCATCGTACAACTCTTCAAAACTTTTTGCCGCCGTGTTGGCGCCCATGTTATTGCCACGAAGCTGGATAGAAAAATCCTGCAGGTTAGAAATTGCTATGGCGGCGTTATCGCCATAGAAACTACGCGGTAAAGATGATGTGATACTTACCGCCTGGAAAGGTGTTGCCACTTCGTGACCCAGCAAACCGGTAGCCCTGTTGAGCCATCCGCTTGCTGTACCTTTTTTAAAGGGCGTACCACTTTCCATATAGTCCTGCGCATCAAAATGCGAGCGGGTGGTATTGGGCGAACCCACACCATGCACAATGGCCAATTTTTTTTCTTTAAACAAATTTTCAAATGCACTCATTGATGGATGCAAACCAAATTTGCCATCCAAATCAATCAATGGTTTTGCTGCCGACTTTGCCGCCGACATCATCAGGTTTGGTCTTGCTTTTTTTAAATAGCTGTCGTTAAAAGGAGTAACCGCCATCAATCCATCCATGGCGCCGCGTTGAAAAATGCACACCAGCATTTTGTGGCGTTTGTACGGGCTCCATAGTTTACGACTCTGCGCTGCCTTTGCAATGAAAGAAGGAACGCCGCCCAAACCAGCGGTAACCAATGCAAGTGCGCCGCCTTTTAAAAAAATTCTTCTTGATGACATGGTTATGTTTTGATGAATTAATTAGTGAGCTGTAAGCCTTTAGCTATTAGCTGCGAGACTACATACGCTCTGATATTTTCGATAGTTAGAAACGATTAAATCTTTAAAACTGGCAACCCCTGCCGACCGGTACACGACCGAACCCCAAACTCCAAACACCGAACTCCAAACCAAAAAACTATCTCCGCTGAAACTCCGGCGACCCAATGATAATGCCTACCACCTGTCCAAGCATTGAATTATTTCCCTGTGCTAAATTTATTTGCCCCTCCGTATTTTTTTTGCCACCAAGTTTTTTTGCTCCCTTTCCTTTTTTCTTTTCATCGGTCATTTCCATTTCATCCATTTCTTCTTCCTGAGCGGCGGCTTTGGCAGTTGTTGTTTTGCCGGCGGCCACGTCTAATTTGTTTTGCAATTCCGGATCGTTCAGCAATGGCGTTAATCGTTTTACTGTTTCATCAACGTTGCGTTCGGGCATTAATATTTTGGTGTACACTTTTAAAGCCTCTTCGGCACTTTCGGGTTCGCGGTTACTGTTGAGTGCAGGCAAATTTATTTTTACCCCCGGTATGCGGCCACTTGCCAGGGCCAGTCCAAAATTCATACGGTTTAATAATGAGCCGGTGTTGATCCAATACTGTCCTTTGTCGGGGAAGCCGGTTGGTGCCTGGTAGTTGTATAGGCGCTGACCCATTTTTGAAATCCACTGATACAATTGAATGGGTGCGTTTATTTGTGCATCGGTACTACGCACGGCACTTATGGCTAATTCGAAAGGCGATTTTGTTTTTTCACGCAAGGCTCCCTTTGCCCAAAATTCGGGGGCTGTAACCATGGTAAGCAGCACCTCTTTTATATCTCCATCTTTTTGTAAAAACGTTTTGGCCATTTTATCAACCAGTGCTTGTGGTGGTGCATCGCTTACAAAACGCACGGCCAATTTTTGTGCGATAAATTTTGCTGTAGATGGGTGTGCAGCCAATCGCTTAATCAGTAACACACCTTCTTCGTATCCACCACCTGCCGGGTAGTTAGTGCCTAAAACTTTTTTCTCTCCCTTATCGTGTTTGTTGGCGGCGAACAAAAAATTATCATCGTACACAAAACCCATTTTCTCCAACCTGTTTTTATTTACGTTTTTTGGTTTAATGCCGTATTCAATTTCGGGGTTCAGCGTCCAGCCGGTGAGTACACGGGCGGCCTGTGTTACATCGGTTTGCGTGTAGCCACCATCAACGCCAAGTGTATGCAGCTCCATTATTTCGCGGGCATAGTTTTCATTGAGGCCCTGCATTTTCGGTTTTTTTATTTTGCCCTGCACATTATTTTTCATTACGCTGTCATCACTGTTTTCCATAACCCTGTCTGCCAAACGCTCCCTTATTTTTTGTTGCCTGCGGACGGCTTGCTTTTGTGTCCCTACCATTGCTTCCTCATTCGCCGTGCTTTTATTATTGTCGAGGTAAGTAAGCATGGCCGGCGATTTTGCTGTGGCTAACAAGATCGTTTCAAACTTGCCCAAGACGTTGGGCTTAATTACATCTCTTTCGTAGCTGGTTACAAATTGTTGCACACCACCTTTGCCTGCGGCCACATTAAAATGGTTGAACCAAAAATCGGTAAGCACTTCCCGCAACTGGTTGTTGGAGTAGGCCGCATTGATTATTTTTTGATTGGCTAACTGGCGCAACAATTCGGCCTGTGGTTTTAAGTCATTCTTCTGCATGTAATCTTTCAGTGCATTTTTGTATTCCTGCTTATCGGCCCTGGCCGAGTCTTTGTCAATAACACCATCTTTAATAGCCAAACGTAAAACCTGCCCGGCTTTTGGGTAGGTGCGTACAATTTCTTCGTTGCTCATTTTTAAAGATTCGTAGGAAGCAAGGGCGGCGTCAACTTTATCATCCGCAAGCGATGCCGACAACTGTTGGGCAAACCATTCTTCCACGCCTAATTTTTCCACGGCTTCAATATCGCCGGGCCTTGCGCCAAAACTAAAACGGCTGATGAGATGCGCCGCGGCCTGGCGTTGAGAAAGGCCTGCCTGTTTATACGGAAACGAAAATGATATTTTTTGCTTGTCCGCCGTAGCTTCTAGCGAAGGTGGGGTCGACGGCTGAAAAGAAGTGAGCAGCATGCCAGTGCTGGATAACAAAACAAAAACGGCAAGGGATTGCAGAAGCTTTTTCATGAAATGAATTTGAAGTACAAGTTACAATAAGCAAAGTTGGTTGTGAAAAGCAGGGGGTTGACTGTGTGGGGAGGGGGGTGGTTTAATGGGTGGAGGAAATAAATTGGTGTGCGACCATGAGGCAACATATCTCCTCAAGTTCTCCCGGGCTACCTCTTAAGTGTGACAGGGCAGAAATTGTATTTGGGAGGGTTTTTAAACTTTCCTTTGAACTGATTTGGGCTGGTTAAACACCCATTTAGAAGATTGTTTTCGTAGATCGGTAGCGTATATTAGCGGGAATACAACTGTTAGGCATCATCGAAGAAACACCATGAATTACAAAGAGTATGTTTTGCTTTTTAAAAAACAACTTTATGCCCTTCCATATCAAAAGCAGTTTGAACTAGCCCTCACCGTCTGCAAGAAGCTTTACTTTGACTATGAAAAGTTTGTTCAAGTACATCAATGGGGCGATATTGACTTATTAATGGACGCAATTAAACTATGTGATCAGGGCAAGGCTGGTTTAGTTGATAGACTTGAAATAGAAAGGATGCTTCCGAGAGTTGATGCAATTACACCAGACATGGACGACTTTGGAGACGAGATCAGTTCCTATGGCCTAAATGCATCTGCTGCAGTATATGAGACGCTCCAATTTATAATTGACAAGGATAAAGTCCATATCTATAATATTGGCAATTATCTGACAGATACAATAGATTTTAGAATACAGGAGGAAAGAAGTTTAAGTGAAGACGAAATAGCCAAACATCCAATGATGCTTGAGGCTTGGAATTTTATCCTCACCCTGAGTAGATGACGAACGCCTAACATTGTGTTTATAAAATTGTGGCTGGGGTTAAGCATTCAACTATAAATCACTATTTTGCTTTAGTGGTTAATTGAAACTGACGTTTTTCAATTGCCACAACTTCATAAACACTTTAACGTAGGTTGTGTGCAACTATGAAGGGTTATTTACTGATAGCTATAACATCCATAACCTTTATTCAGGGAAAAGCACAGGACTCTGCTGTCCCTGAAATTATCACAGACGCCATTTATAGCCTTCGAGACAGTTCTAAAATCTTTTACATCGATAGTGCATTCCAATTTTATGGAAAATTTAGTCGCTTTGCAAAAGCTGAAAAGGTAAAGGGGGTTGTTGATGTTAGAAGTGGAGTTAAGACATCAATGCGCTTCAGCCGTAAAGAGCTTATTGAAATAGACGATAAGTTTTCTCGGCAAAAAACAATTCAATGGCCAGCTGACTTCTTGACCAATTCAAATAGAATGTCCAATGATTCCGTAATCAGTTATACTAGCTACCTTAGAAATTCTGGGTTTAATAAGGATCAAAACTATAAGTTCTATTATCTCTTTAGTCAGCCCGTATTTGTTCGGAATGCTTCTGTTGCCATCTTTCGTTTAGCGAAAATGATCGATCATTCAGCCGGCAATGATTTTGTATTTATTTATTTTAAAGAGCCTCTGGGGTGGAAGCGTAAGATGATTATAAGGTCAGGCGCCTGGTAAACCGCTCACGAAATGGGTTTGCAGAAAGGGTGCAGTCCTCAAACTATTATTTTATCTTAGACACCAGACTATGGCAAGCCCCTTCACATTGTAAGTCAATTCCAAAAAAACCCAACCAACCCTACTCCTCCCCCCAAACCATCGCCGCCCTCACCGCTTTCCCCCAACCCTTTTGCAATGCAACTCTCGTATCATCATTCATAGCCGATTCAAAAACTTTTTCTTTTTGCCAGTAAGCTTCCACCTCTTTTACATCACTCCAAAAACCTACGGCCAGCCCGGCTAAATAAGCTGCACCCAGCGCAGTGGTTTCTGTTATTTGCGGCCGTATCACTTTTGTATTTAAAATATCGGCCTGGAACTGCATGAGGTAATTATTTACCGTGGCACCACCATCAACCCGTACTTCTTTTATAGGTAAACCGGCATCGGCCTGCATGGCTTTTAGTACATCCATGGTTTGGTAGGCAATACTTTCAATTGCAGCCCGTGCAAAATGTGCATCGGTTGTGCCACGTGTTATGCCGGTTACAATA
The DNA here is from genome assembly GCA_031425835.1 of Chitinophagales bacterium. GTDB lineage: Bacteria > Bacteroidota > Bacteroidia > Chitinophagales > Chitinophagaceae > Flavisolibacter. Next base: position 60,632 of record JANPKD010000009.1, on the reverse strand, counting down.
CCCCGTGCATGCTGGTTCCAGTAAGGTGCGCCGAGGCCAGTGAATGCAGGTACCATATACACGCCGCCATTGTCTTCAACCTTTGATGCCAGTGCTTCCACATCGGCCGATGTTTGTATGAGTTTTAATCCATCACGCAGCCACTGCACTACGGCACCGGCAATAAACACACTGCCTTCCAATGCATAATGTACTTCGTTGTTTATTTTCCATGCAACGGTTGTCAGCAAATTATTTTTCGATTCAACTGGTTTTGTACCCGTGTTCATCAACATAAAACAACCGGTGCCATAAGTGTTTTTTACCATGCCAGGTTCAATACACATTTGTCCAAAAAGTGCCGACTGCTGATCGCCGGCAATACCACTGATGGGTACATCAACGGCGGTTAATAAGTGCTGTGTATGGCCATACACTTCGCTGCTCTGTTTTACCTGCGGTAACATGGATGCAGGTATGTTGAAGAGCTTCAACAAGTCTTCATCCCACTGCATAGTGTGTATATTAAAAATGAGTGTACGGGATGCGTTGCTTACATCGGTGGCGTGTACTTTTCCATTGGTGAGTTTCCATAAAAGCCAGCTATCAATTGTACCAAAACACAGTTCGCCATTCTCCGCTTTTGCTCTTGCGCCGGAAACATTGTCGAGGATCCATTTTACTTTGGTGGCCGAAAAATAAGCGTCGGTTACCAGCCCTGTTTTTTCTTTAATGGTTGTCGCAGAACCATCTTTTTTTAATTCGTCGCAGTAGCCCGCCGTTCTTCTGTCCTGCCAAACAATGGCATTGTAAATAGGCTGCGATGTTTTTCTATCCCATACCACCGCCGTTTCTCTTTGGTTGGTAATACCAATGGCGGCAACATCGTGTATGGTTAGTCCTGCTTTTAAAATGGCTTCGGTGGCCACGCCAATTTGTGTGCTCCAAATTTCATTGGCGTCATGCTCCACCCAACCGGGTTGCGGAAAAATTTGTGTGAATTCTTTTTGCGCTACGGAAACAATGTTGCCTTGTTTATCAAAGATGATGGCACGTGAACTTGTGGTGCCCTGGTCGAAGGAGAGAATGAATTTTGACATATAGCAAATGGGTTAGACGGTGAAAATAATTTGTTTGGTGTTTACAATGTTACAGGTTCACAGGTTTACAAGTTTACAACCCCGAAGTTTCGGGACACAAGTTGTGTTTACAACCCGGCAAACAAATTGGGGTAATCGGAAATGATTCCGTCAACACCCAGTGCTTTTTGTTTTTTCATTTCTTCAATGGTGTTCACAGTCCAGGGGATTATTTTTATTCCCTTTTCCTTACACTGTTTTATCAATGCGACGTTCACCAATGAAAAATGCGGACTATAAATAACCGGTGTAAATCCTAATTGCGATAGTTGTTCATCAAGCGTTCTTTTGTCATCGTCCTCAATTAATAATGCGGTGCCAATTGAGGGATACTTGTTTTGCATTACCTGCAATGGTCTTGGATCGAACGATTGAATGGTTGTTCTGCGGGCAATACCTTTTTCGTTAATCACCGCCATTGCCAAATCAACAAACTCCTCAATGGGCGGGTGCTTTTTTCCATCGCCTGCCGGTGTTGATTTTATTTCGATGTTGTATAAAATGGTTCTTTCTTTTTTGCCGGCGTATGCTTCCGATTTTTCTATCAACTCTGATAACAAAGGTTTGCCAACGGCTATCTTTTTCTGTTGCGGATACAGGGGGTGTAGCTTTAAACCCACATCATATTTTTTGATGTCTTCGTAATTCATTTCGTACAGCAAAAGTTTTTGTGCTTCTGCTTTTGAAAGGGTTTTGCCCTCGGGTGTTGTGGTAATGTTTTCATTAAAATTCGGGTCGTGCGATACCACTACTTTTTTATCTTTTGAAATGGCGAGGTCCATTTCAAGTGTGGTAACCTTCAGGTCAATTGCCTTCAGCATGGCGGGAATGGTATTCTCCGGCATTAATCCTCTGCAGCCACGGTGGCCCTGTAAGTCAAGTCCGTTGATCATGCGATTAGAGTTGCTGTCCTTACGCACACTGCAGGAAGATAAAATGATTGCAAGTGCTATAAAAAATTTTGTCATTGTTGTTTCTGTTTTCATTTCTGCTTTTCCTGTTTACACCGCCTAAGGCGGTGACTTACTACACCAACGGCTTATCGTATGGACACATCTTCGATGTGAAAAAGCTAGAACACGGATGCCACCGATCTGACGGATGAATACAGATTTTTTTCTGCTTCATAGAAAAATTTAGACCCTTCGGCAATCTGCTATCCTGGGAAGCAGGCGAATTTCATCCTAATTCGACTTCAAGGCTGCCTCCTCATTGGGATAAAATTACACAGCAAAAAAATCCTTCAATTCCATCAATCCATGTCATCCGTGTTCCAATGGCACTTGTGTACGTCGAAGAGGCAACGGCGGTGGAATCTTCCGGTTTTTAAAAACACTCAGCGTTGCTGCTATAAATATTTACCTTCTTTTAAAACCTTTGCCCACAGTTTGTAACCTTCCGCATTTAGATGCAAGCCATCAACGGTGTATTTTTTATCAAGCTTTTTATCGGCGTTTAAAAAATGAGGATACAAATCAATGAGCGTAATTTTTTCTTTGGCTGCAAGCCTCTTCAACTCCGCATTTACAAATAAAATGTGCTGGTCTTTGTTGTAATGATTTTTAAATTGGGTAAACTCATTGTTTACGGGCATCAGGGTATGAAAATAAATTTTCGTGTTGGGCGATTCTTTTTTGATGCGTTTTATAATAGTAGCATAATTGCTTAAAATAAAACTGTCGGGGATGTTGCGGGAAATATCATTGATGCCGATGAGTATAAAAATTTTGGCGGGTTTGCCCACCGTTATTTCGTGCAGGCGTTGCAGTATACCAAATGTAATATCACCTGAAATACCGCGGTTGCGCAAACGACTGTTCCCTAAAAGTTCCATCCAATCAACGCCGGCCATTATGCTGTTGCCAACAAATACAATATCAGTGTTGGCATTGGGAAATGCTTCAAACTGCTGCACACGTAATGCATAGTTGTTGGGACGAAAGCTGCTGTCCCATTTTTCGGTTTGGGCATGGAGTTGAAAGAAGCAAACGACGACCATTATAAACAAGCACCATTTTTTCATACGAGTTAAATTAAGTTTCATTGCCGGTAACGAGCTGACCTTGTTCCCAAGGTGTTATCACTAACCCATCCTGGATATCTTAAAAAAGGATCTTTTTCTCATTTAAGCCGACAACTAAAGTAATATTCTACCTCTTCCGAGTGAAGAAATTTTAGAATGATAAAACCCTGAGAGGCGTAGCCTCGCCAGAATATTGTAACCGGGGTTTTCAAACACCGGAGAAAACCAGACAGCGAAATGGAGTGGCGTAGTCACGTTGCATATATCCCCTCAGAAGACCGGAATAGGGTTCGTGGCTACGCCACTCATTCATCTATCTCACTTTTCACAACGGGTTGAAACCCGTTGTTACAAAACGAAGTCGTGGCTACGCCACTTTCATTCAATACAACATAAAAAACACAGAAATTTTTTTCTTCCTACGCCATCAACGTTCTAATGCTGGTAAACTTCTTTCCAAAGCGGTCGGTTGCTACAACTTTAATTTGTTTTGAACCAACCGGGACAAGGGCTTTGAATAAATGATCGGTTTCTTTTGGTTCAGCAAAGCCGCGGGGCTTTGGTAAATCGGGGCCCAGCATGAGCGAGTACGCCAAAGGATCGAAACCACTGAACTGTTGCAACATGCCTTTGCTTACACCATCAATCCAATATTCGGTTTTCCATGCAGCATCGTAATTCCAAATGTTTACAATGGCTTGTTTTTGCGCCGCATCAAAATCGTTTACATAAATTTTCATCTGGTGTGTTGCTTCCTCACCTGTTGACTGATAATACCAACTCAACTCGTTGCCCTTTACTTTATATACGCCATAACCACCGGGTGTGCCATCGCCACAAACAGGGCCCGTCCACCAGGCGGCGCATACGGTTCCGTGATTGTGTTCGTAAATATTTCCGTCAATTTTATTTACATGATAGTGCGTATGCCCCGACATGATGTGCACATTTCTACCTGCCAATACACTGTACAATTCTTCTTTGTTTTTGGTGCCGCTGTGCACAGGTATGTGTAATGAAAGCACTACCAATTTATCGGGTGCTACAAAGGCAAGGTCTTTTTTTAACCAGTCTAATTGGTGTTGTTGCAGCCAGCCATCATAGTCTCTATCCGTACCTAAGTACCGCACATTATCCATTGCCACGTAATGCACCTGCCCCCGGTTGAAAGAATAATAAGTGGGGCCATAAGTTTTTTGAAAAGTATCGTCGGAGGTTTCATCACCGCCTTTTCTAAAATCCATATCGTGGTTGCCCAGGCATTGAAAAAACGGGATGCCCATTTGCTGCACGGCTTTATTGTAATCGGCAAACAGTTGCAGTTCATCCCAAACAATATCGCCAACGGTAATGCCATGCCACAATGTGCCGGGTGCCGATGCAGCCAGCATTTTTTGTACATCGGGTACCGACTGCGTCATCATCTTTTCAATATCCTTTGCGTTTTTTATTTGCGGGTCGGCCCAAATAACAAACTGGTGTTCGTTGTCGCTTACACCCAATGGCACCAAATCAAAATTGATTTCCTTTTTTACATCCGTGTTTTCAAACAAACGATAGTGCTTTGCAATGCCATCCTGATTTTTAAATGCGTAACCTGCGGGTGTGGACACAAAAATGACCAGTGCTTCGGCGTGCGGTTCAAATTCGTATTTCGCTTTTTTATCGGTGGCAATAACGGTGTAGCCATCACTCACGACAACATTGGCAATGCCGCGGCCATTGGTTAATACACGGCCTTTTATTTTTTTGCCTTTGCCTAAAAACGACTGGGCAGGTAAATGACTACCTACAAATAAACCGCCGGTAAGCAGTGCTATATTTTGAATGAATTTTCTTCTGAGCATTTAAATGGTTTTACGTCTATCAACCTGATGGTAGCTTAATTCAAGATTAAAGCAACAAGAATAAATCTGCCGGTAAGGCGGGAAGGCAGTAAGAATTTTACATTAAAACTGAATCGCTTTTTCTTCTCCCCTTACCGTCCGAAGTTTCGGACTTACCGGCATAACTAAAAATGTTTCTTTGAAGGCCGCCCCATTTTTTAAAAAACATTTCTGTTTGTGGCAGAAAAAAAAATGGGATAAAGTATTTCTTATTGAACAACTGTTGTTCCGCCTTCTATCAATGATAACTGTGCTGTTGTTGTTAGTACCACATTGGTAAGCGAACGTGCTGTCGTCCACCGGCCACTGGTTTTATTGTACGTTCCGCCCAGTTTGGCAAAGGCACCGCCCACGTTGGCTACAACTGTTGGAAAACCAAACTTACCTGTGTTGGAACCCTGGTTAAAATATGGTTGCTCCACTTGTGTGGTGGAATTTTTCTCGTCGTAATAATCTGTGTTGGTAATGCGGTAACCACTGGTTGGTGCCGCATATAAACTGCCTCCACCACCGTAAAAAATTACATCGACAGGAATAGTGCTTGCATCCACCGCGGTTTTATCGAACACCGCTATACCTGCCGCATTACCACTGTTGGCCAGCAGGTTTGTAGTTACCGAGCCAAAGCCATCACCCGCAACGCTTGAGTACATTTTACCAAACCATTTGGCCGAACTAATATCGGTTGAGCCAGCACCCCAAATATTTTTATTGGCACCTACATAAAAATACTGGCCTGCTGTAACTGTGCCCGAGGTGATGTTGAATTTGTAGGTTCTTAAATCGCCGGTGGCCCAGCCATTGGCCGGGAAACCCATTGGCGTATTAGTGCCTGCGTTGTTAGTAGTTACCACTGAAAATGGTGTTACCGCAAAATCAATATTTTTTGTAGCCAGCAGTTGAATGTATTCATAGTTAGCATCGTTAGTTGGTGAGTTGGGCGGGTCGGTTAAAAAACCGGTGATCAAAATCGCTGCAATCTTTGGTGCGGTTGCGCTCAAAATAGTAATGTCCGATTCCCTGCGCGGCCATAACCTTGGCGTGCCGTCGGTGTTGCTAAAAACAATACCGCTGAAGTTGGAAAAGAACGGCAAAGGTTTGTTGGCCCATGCTGCCGTGGGTTCAGTATGCAGTGTTAGGTTGCCAAAACCATCATTCATCACTTTATCTCCGGCATAGGTTGTGCCGACAGGCAATGCAGGATCAAAACCTACTTTTTCAATGGCAATAAAAACACTTTCGTAAGTAGCGGGTGATTGCAATACCAAATTTGATTTTACTACCAGCGGAGCAATGGGCCGGCCCGTTGCTACCTTATTAATTTTACCGGTAGTGATGCCCGTGAGTTGTAAAATGCCATTCTCTTTTTTCAGCATTGCACCCTCAACACTTATGATTAATGAATCGCCGGGAACATAAGTAGCTGCTTCGGCCCCAAGCGCAATAGAAATTCCTCTTAACTGCGAAAGTCGGCGTTTGTCCTGCAACACCAGTAGACCTGCAGGTATGTTGGCACCTGTATGATCGGATGTTACCACGCCTGCAATTTTATCGGCACCAAACATATTTTCTTTGGTGAGGGTTACGGTTTCTCCCTTAAAAATTTCACGTAAATCGTACAGGGCAATGTACTGACCTACTACACCACCTGGATAATTGCCTTCTTTTTTGCAGCCGGTGAAAAGAACAACGGCTAAAAAACAGGTAAGGAAAAAAGAAATTCGTTTCATTGGTTATGTTTTTAGAGAACTGTCAAATTCGTTTTGTTTTGTCCGTTCCGTGAATGCGTGTTGGCATTTACGGAACGGAGGCCATGCTATGGCATGGCCCTACGGATGGCCCTACGGCATTACGGCTTTTGCCACCATACCGGGGTACTGATTACATCGGGGCCTTGTGCTGCTACTGCCAACTGGTAATTGGTTGGGTTGGTGCTTTGCACGTATACAGGATATACCATTCGTGCAGGCATTACGCCGCCGTTGCGCAGGCCGGCACCTTTTGGCAGCGTGGGTTTACCGGTACGGCGGTATTCAAACCACTGCTGCATATCCACAAGAAACAGCGCATAATATTTTTGCAAATGAATGCGCTCCATACGCTGATCGAATGATGTGGCTGTTGCCCATTGCATATCTGCGGCTTGTAAATAAGTAGTAATGGGTGTATTGTAATTGGGCAACCATTGTTTTATACTCGCTAACACACCATCGTTATAATGGGTTTCGGCCGAACTGGTGATGTAACCTTTCAATGCTGCTTCGGCAAGTATGAGTTTTAATTCGGAGAAATTCATTATGGTGCCTGCAAGCGGTTCGGTTTGCAACGAGTACGCGGAGGTTTGAGAAAAGAAATAAGATTTTTTAATCACCGACGTACCAGTTGTATAACCACTGGGCACACCACCGTAGGCACCCTGGTAAGTAGCAATACCCCAGCGGTTAAAACCAGCGGTGGTTCCCTGCGATGCATCAATACGGGGGTCGTTCCATACAACCAGGTTATCAATAAAAAAAGAAGCGATACCGGGGAAACGAAAATCCTGTTCTCTTACTGTGGTTAGTGGTGAGATGTAAGGCGGCACACCCGTCCAGCGAAGAATAGCCGATTCGTCAACGCTTGTGATGAGTGGATAGTTGACAGCATTGGTTTCTACAATGTCTTTAATTTTTGCCTGGGCCATTGCTGCCACTTCGGCCTTGCCCGAAATACGTAACAGCAAACGCAGGTAGAGTGAGTTGCCGAATTTGCGCCATCTTGAAATATTTCCGTTGTACACGGGGTCAGCGGAAGCCTGGATTGCTGTGTTGTTTTTAAACAAATCATTGGCCTTCTCCAGCATTAGAAAAATGCCTGCATAAATATCTTTTTGTTTATCAAACACCGGCTCAAAGTTTTGCTCTGATTTTCCTTTGTTTGATTGAGAAAAAGGCACATCGCCATACGTATCTGTCAACAATGAGTAAAGCCAGGCTTGGCATACTAATGAAATGCCCTGGTATGATGTGTTGAGGTGCAAAGCAGTTTTTGCCAGGGTGTCTATGTCTTTAAAATTGGTGAGCTCACCATACCATCCGTTCCATGTATAGTCGCTGAGGTTGGGGCGGTAGTCGTAACGAAACACCTGCCCTTCACCATCATTCAGGTTTACCGTAACCTGCATCAGCTCATTAGTAAAGTTGCGGTTGCGCAGCATGCCATACGTTACTGCATTTACCAGGGCAGGCGCCAGCAATTGTTGTGGAGTTGCTTCGGGTAAATTATTCGGATCGGTATTTATTTCCGTAAAATCTTTTGTGCAGGAAGCCAGCAAAAAACCAATGGCTGCTGTTGCTAAAAGAAGTTTATGTGTGATTGTCTTTTTCATTCGTTTTATTTTTTTTACTACAAACAATTTTCGTTTTCTCGTGGGTTGGGTTGGTTGTTCTTTGAGATATTTAAGACCTGTGCGATAGCTAAGCACTTTCGAATTCGCCGTTGTTTTCTTTATCCCGCCTGTGTTTTTTGAACCACAGAGACACAGTGGCACGTAGGCTTCACGGAGGTGCTCTGTGCAACTCTGTGTCTTTGTGTCACCGTGGTTCTTATAGCTCAACAGCGATAAGAATCTACAAGAGTGCTGCCAGGGCTACTTTTTTTTGAACCACAGAGACACAGTGGCACGGAGGCTCACGGGGGTGCTCTGTGCAACTCTGTGTCTGCGTGTCACCGTGGTTCTTATAGCTCAACAGCGAGAAGAACCCGCGTTGCTGCGCTGCGGGGCAGGCGTACAAGAGTGCGACGCAACAACAGCTCAATAGATAAAAAGAACTTCTGGTTTCTAAAAAAATCAACTCAATTTCAAAGAAGCGCAATTCATTTTTTGCGACTCACCACTCCCACCGTCGCTGTAGCTATGGTGGGCACGTCAAAATCCCACAACCAGATTTACCCCCAAGGTTCTTGTCGATGGAAACTGTCCCACTTCAAAACCACGCACAATATCTGTTCCGGCAAGCGTACCAAACTCAGGGTCGAACGCGGGCCATCCGCTCCAGATGAACAGGTCGCGGCCATACACACCAATGGTTGCTTTTTGCAGGCCTAATTTTTTTGTGAGGCTCGGGCTGATAGTAAAATCAAGTCGTGCTTCCCTAAGCTTGATAAAATCGGTACTAAAGGTGCTGCCCTCCGCATTATCAATACCATAATGGCTGCGGTAGTATTCATCAATATCATTGGCGATAGTAGTGTTGGCTACATATTTTCCAGTGGCATCGAGCACTACACCATTACCCACAATACCGTTGTAACGGCCGGGTAATGTGTTGGTGGTTTTACCCTGCTCGGCTAATTTGTAATGCGTAAGTGAATGCGCCACACCGCCATACTGCCCATCGAACAAAACATTTAACCGAAGGCCTTTGTATTGAAATGTGTTAGTGATACCGACCTTACCTTTTGGAATGGTGTTGCCGAGATAAACTACTTCCTGCGTAATTTTTGCAAAGCCGGTTTGCGCATCGTACACCACTTGTCCATCGGGTGAACGTATATAACCACGGCCATACAAATCGCCCATGCTACCACCAACCTTTGCTACAATTTGCCCGCCACCAACAGGGCCGTTCAGCAATACCACAGCACTGTCATTTAACTCTTCCACGCGGTTTCTGTTGCCCGAATACACAATGTTTGTGCTCCATTTAAAACCATCCTTCACAGACAGTATCGTTGCATTCAACCCTACCTCAAGTCCCTGGTTGGTTACCCTGCCGGCATTAATCAACTGGCGGCTAAACCCTGAAGAACGGTCAACCACACGCTGTAAAATCTGGTCTTTTGTATTGCCTGTATAAGCCGCTACATCAAGATTAATATCCTTGAAAATTTTCAAGGTGAGTCCTGCCTCATAAGTTATAGTGCGTAGCGGTTTTAAATCGGGGTTGGCAAGTTGGGCAGGATTTTGCAGACCGCCACTAAATAAGCCTCCCGCCGTTTGATAGTTATAGGCTGTGAGGTAAGGAGTGGTACCACCACTGCCCACACTGGACGCTGAAAACCGAATTTTTGCATAGTTGATGGCACGGGGTAATGTAACCGCGTCGGAAAGAATAAAACTTGCACTGGCCGATGGGTAAAAGAATCCCGCGTTTTCGGTACGAAAAGGGGTGGCAAGTACAGAGTTCCAATCCTGCCTGGCAGTTAAATCAAGAAACAGAAGATTTTTGTATGCCGCCGAGGCGAGCCCGTAAAAACTATTTATTACGTACTTGCTGCTGTTGGGGAGCGTTACCAATGGCCCAAGGCTGTTGGCCATAATATACAAACCCGGCGTGTACAGCGAATCGGCCCGAACTTCATCGCGGCTGTACCGGTTGCGTAACGTGCTGCCACCTCCCGAAACCGAAAGTTCAAAATCGCTATTCAGCTTGCGATTGTACTTTAATAAAAAGTCGGTAGTTATCTCCTGCGAAAAAATATTTTGTGTACGGAAACTTCCTTTCTGCAATCTTGAACCTGCATCATACGGACGTTCCTGTGCTCTTTGTTCGTACGCCATGTCTAAAGCAGTGCGGACCTGCAAATTCAAATTGTTGGTAAAATTGTAGGTGGCCGATACGTTGCCTGTCATACCCTGGCGATCGCTTCGGTTGATAAATTCATTGGCCACTGCGTAGGGATTTTCGGGGAAGGTGCTAAAAGGATAAAAAATTCTTCTGCCCTCCTGTCCTCTCACCCAATATTCTTTTAACCAATCGGGGTCGGCGTTTGGCTGCCAGAAAATATACCAGTACATGATGGACTGATTACCATAACCTGCGCCGGGTAAATTATCACTGCGCTTGCTGGTGTAGTTTATTTTAGATGCAATCTGCAATTTCTCATTCACCTTGCTGTTCACCGACAGGGCTATGGTGTTGCGTTTGTAACCGGTGTTGGGCAAAATCCATTTATTGCGTACATCGGTAACCGAAAAACGGGCGGTTGTTTTATCGGTGCCCCCATCAACACTTATTGAATTGGTTATGGTTTGGCCGGTAGTAAAATAGTCGCGGGTGGCATTTGGGTATGGAACCCAGGGTGTACGTACTGTGCCCTGCTTTTGTGTAACAGGGTCGTACTGGAAAAAACTCTGTCCGTTAAACCGCGGACCGTAAGCCGATGAGGTTGCGCTTGTGCTTGGCCCATCGGCCGAAGCACCAAAGGAATAAACAGGTGCGCCGTCAAGTCCTTGTCCGTATTCGTATTGTAAATCGGGCCAGCGATTTACTTTTTCCATTGAGGCATTTGAGTTGAGCGTTATGCCCCAGCCTTTGCGTTTTGAACTGCCCGATTTGGTTGTGATGATGATGGCGCCGTTGGCTCCTCGCTGGCCATATAAAGCAGCGGCACCGGGTCCTTTTAAAACCGTTACGCTTTCAATGTCTTCGGGATTAATGTCGTTTAAACCACTACCATAATCGGCGGGCATATTATCACTGCTGGTACCATACGCCGCTTCGCCAGCAACCGCACTACGCCTGCCACTGCCCTGGTTAATTACCACACCATCTACCACAATCAATGCTTCGTTCTCGCCGGTTAAATTGTTTTCGCCACGTAAAATAATTTTATTGGAACCGGTTGGGCCGCTGTTCGATCGCACTAAATTTAGCCCTGCTACTTTCCCCGATAAAGCATCCGTCCAGTTAGCTGAAACGGCATCAGTTAATTGCTCGCCTTTTACCGTGGTGGTTGAATAGCCTAATGCTTTTTCTTCTCTTCTTATTCCCAATGCTGTAACTACCACATTTTCCATTTCAGCAGTTGAACTTTCCAGTGCAAAATTCAAAACGGTTTGGTTGCCCACGGGCTTCTCAAGCGTTGTAAAACCTACACCCGAAACAACAAGTGTTTGTGCAGGTGAAGCTTTGATTGAATAACTTCCATTGCTGGTGGTTACCGCAAAAACACGGGTACCTTTTACCTGAATGGTGGCATTGGCAACAGGCTGGTTATCGGCTGTTGCACGTACTGTACCGGTGAGTATTTTTTCCTGCGCCAGCAAAACCGTTGTGGAGCAGAGTAAGAAAAAACCCAGCAGCCAATATTGAAAACCACGGGTTCTTTTTTGGTGAGTAGCAATTGTTTTCATTCTATTATTGATTGTATGTGAAGGAATGGTTTGATAGGGTTTGGTATTTTGTGAACGATAATAATGCTGCTTTTTATTTTACAAATTATTGCGGCGAGCAATTTCTACCGGGGGCCAAAAATATACTTGCACAATGCATACAAATGACTTGAATCAATTGATAACCTAAACGTAACCTTCACCCCCACGATCACTGTGCTACCAATTTTTTCTTTCCTGTAATAAATAAAATCTTACGCAACTCACACTGCCGGCACAATCGTTTTAGCCGGTTCAATTTTTGTAACCTCTTTCAAAATATATTGCTGCGCCAGTTGGTTGTAGGCCGCCACTTCTTTTTCAATCCACTCCGCATCTCTGCCCAAAGCCCCGGCCATTACAACGGCCACCGCACGGCTAATGCGCAGGCTTTCGCGGGCATCAAGCAAAAGAGCACGGGTGCGCCGCGACAATACATCTTCTACAGTACGGGCCATTTCGTTTTCTACAGCCCAGCGCACCTGCTGTTTATGAATCTGGAGTTTTTCGCTCAACCACTGGTTGGCCGTTCCATTCATACTCTGCCGGATTAACGGAGCATCGGTTCCATAAAAATAAAATGGGTCGTTGTGGTTAACCGCCATATCAAAACCATGTATTTGCATGGTAGCGGTTGTTGATTTCAGCGGCTGCCATCCCAATTTTTGTTCCACCATATCCACCATGTCCTCACCCATTTTTCGATAGGTTGTCCATTTACCACCTAGTATGGTAAACAGGTTGGAAGCTGAGGTAATTATTTTATGGCTGCGTGAAATTTCCTTTGTTTTTTGCTGGCCGTTTTTAGCAGCTGCTAATGGACGTAGGCCCGCAAATACACTGAGGACATCGGTGCGGCCTGGCTTTATTGCCAGGTAATTTGCAGCGGTGTCTAAAACAAAATTGATTTCTTTTTCCAACGCCTTTGGCTCAAGTGAGGCTTCATCAATTGGCGTATCGGTGGTGCCTAACACAACTTTTCCATGCCAGGGTACGGCAAACAAAACGCGGCCGTCGCTGGTTTTGGGTATCATTAAAGCATGCGCAGAGGGGTAGAATTTTTTATCAATAACAAGATGAATACCCTGGCTAACGCAAATACTTTTTTTAACCGAGGGATTATCCATGCGCAGTATATCATCTACAAAAACACCGGTGGCGTTGATCACCGCTTTTGCTTTGATGGTAAAAGAATTTTGGCTTTCAACATCCTGCACAATGGCGCCGGCAATTTTCTGGTGCTGGTTTTTTATTAAACCAGTAACCCTTGTGTAGTTTACCGCGGAGCCTCCATGTTGAATAATGGTTTGCACCAGGTTAATGGCCAGGCGTGAGTCGTCGAACTGCCCATCATGATACATTACGCCACCCAGCAAACCACTGGTGGCAACACCGGGCAGTGCCCCGAGTGTTTTTTTGCGGGAAATAAATTGCGATGAACCAAGAGAAAGTTTCCCGGCAATCCAATCGTATAATTTTAAACCAACGGTGTATTGTATTTTGTCCCAAATTGAATAAATGGGAATGATAAAGGTTTGATTTTTTACCAGGTGGGGAGCGTTGCGGCAGAGCAATCCTCTTTCAATACTTGCTTCCCTTACCAATCCGAAATCGCCCTGGGCAAGGTACCGTACACCGCCATGAACCAGTTTTGTACTGCGGCTTGATGTGCCCTTTGCAAAATCGGCCTGCTCTACCAATACCGTTTTGTATCCTCTCGAGACTGCATCGAGTGCAATTCCCAAACCGGTGGCACCGCCGCCAATCACCAACAAATCCCACTGTAAATTTGGGTTATTAATTGATGACAGCTGCTCTGCTCTGTCAATAGATTTCTCTTGTTTCAACAGGTGGGCCATTTGGTGATTCTATTACTATTGGTTTCGAAAAGAAATCGAAAAATAATGAAACGAAAGCAATGATAAGTATTTTTTGCTGTACCGAAATTACTTTCGAAAGTTTTTTTACGGCCAAACACAAGAAAGCGTAAACAGCAACAATCGAATTCTGGTGCGACGCTTACCGCATTGCACACACACCAGGTTTTGGATTGTGCGCACAAGACCATAATTTGCCCTTGTATGAGCAATGTAACCGAAAGGCATCAGCACATTATTGGCAAACTAAAAGAGGAAGGAAGTGTAAGTGTAATAACGCTGTGCAAAGAGCTGAAGGTTTCGTCGGTTACCATTCGCAAAGACCTGAAAATTTTAGAAGATAAACAACTCCTGTACCGCACACATGGTGGCGGAACGCTTACCAATCCGTACACGGTCGACCGGCCGGTGAACGAAAAAGCCATGATCCGGTCGGGGGAAAAACTGAGCATAGGCGCTGCCGCATCAAAACTTATTGAAGCCAACGACTGCATACTTATTGCTTCGGGCACCACGGTACTTTCATTTGCAAAAAACATTCAGCCCAAAGGAAGTTTGACGGTGATTACCGCGGCGCTCAACGTGGCGCTTGAATTAATCCATCGTCCCGAAATCGAAGTGATACAACTGGGTGGGCTGCTTCGCAAAAGTTCTTCATCGGTAACAGGCAGCTATGCCGAAAAAATTCTGGACGATTTTTCGTGCAGCAAATTGTTTTTAGGTGTTGATGGTATTGATGCGGAGTTTGGACTGACCACTACCAATATGATGGAGGCACAACTCAACAAAAAAATGATAGCCGCCGCGCAAAAAACCATTGTGCTTGCCGACTCGAGTAAATTTGGAAAAAGAGGCTTTGGAAAAATTTGCGGGCTGGAAGATATTGAGCAGGTAATTACTGACAGCAACATATCGAACCACATGGTGGAAACCTTGAAAGGGATGGGTGTAGAGGTTACGATTGTATGAAGGTGGGTGCTGAGTTTTACCTAATCCCAATTTTGCAAAACAAAAATAATCCGTATTAATCCCTCCTATCCACAAAAATCCGTGTTCAAAAAATTGGTACCAGAAAGATGTATTGGTTAAGGGGATACAGGAACACTGATTTAACGGATGAACGGATGTAGAGGGATTTTTTTTCTGCTTCGCAGAAAAACCGCCTACTACTTTTTTATGACTTACCAGTGGGGTGTACGCAAATTGGACACACTGGTTAGAAAATAAATTCTCCCCCGAAGTAATCATGGGCAACACCAACCTCGCTAAAATTTCCTTTAGCTTTAATCTACTTCTCATTATCAAAACCAAAACAATGCGCCGGAGAATTTTTATTAGTCTCACCTGTTTTCTTATTAGTTCCCAAGTCTTTTCTCAAGCCAATTATTTTTATCCTGATGCAGGAAACTTTAATACAGCCATTCCAACGCCTGAAAAGTTTTTGGGTTATGGTATAGGCACGCATCACACAAGGCACGATAAACTGGTGGAGTATTTTAAAGAACTTGACCGGCTGTCGGATAGAGTAACCTTGCAAAGAATTGGTGAAACATTTGAGTACCGCCAACAAATCGCCATCATTTTTACATCGCCTGCAAACCATTTGCAGTTGGAACAAATTCGGCAGAATCATTTGGCGGGACAACTAACCGGCAACACAGAAAAAATTCCGCTGGTCATTCATCTTGGTTACAATGTACATGGCAACGAACCCTCGAGTAGCGAGGCGGCCATGCTTACTGCTTACTATCTCGCCGCATCGGAAAGCGAGGAAACAAAAAAGTGGATGAACGACATGGTTATTTTAATGGACCCGGTAATTAATCCCGATGGCAGAGACAGGCACTCTCATTGGGCCAACATGCACAAAGCTTCGCCGGTGGTAGCCGATCCGTTAGACCGTGAACACAACGAGGTTTGGCCCGGTGGCCGCTTCAATCATTACTGGTTTGACTTAAACCGCGACTGGTTTTTAGGTACGTTTCCCGAAACAAGAAACCGCATAAAATTTTTTCACAACTGGCGGCCGTATGTGCAAACCGACCATCATGAAATGGGCACCAACGCTACTTTTTATTTTGATCCGGGAGAGGATGCAAGCAACAACCCGGTGGTGCCAAATTATTTGTACCAAACCATTTATCCAAAGTATGCCGGGTACTTTTCAAAAGCAACGGATAAACTTGGCTCCATGTATTTTACCAAAGAAGCCTACGATAAATTATACCCTGGCTATGGCAGCAGCTATATAAACTTTTACGGTGGCGCAGGCTTTTTATTTGAACAGGCCAGCAGCCGCGGGCACGTGCAGGAAACAAACACTATCCCTATAACATTTGCTTTTACTATTCGTAACCAATTGACGGCTGCATTAACAACGGTACGAGCATCGCTTGCCGAAAAATCTTCGTTGCTTGAAATGCGTAAAGAATTTTATCGGCAAGCAAAAACACAGGCAACACAATCGGTGGTGAAAGGATATTTATTTGGTGATGCACAGGATGAAACAAGGACAAAAGCATTTGTTGACATGCTGTTGCTACACGAGATTGATGTGTATGAAGCGAACCGGAATGGGCGTGATGGTAAAAATTATTACGTGCCCGTCAATCAAAATAATTACATCATGGTGCGTTCTGTTTTTGAAAAGGACATCACGTACGTTGACAGCTCGTTTTACGATGCATCTACCTGGAGTTTAGTGCATGCATACAACCTGCCCTACACCGAAATAAAAACCGCTTACACGGCCGGAAACAAAATATCAGCATCGGTTGGTGCAGTGCTACCAAAGCCTGAAAAAAGCAGGTACGCTTACATCATCAACAATACCGACTATAACATTCATAAGGCCATTTACCGGTTACAAAATGCAGGTGTAATTGTGCAATCGGCGTTCAGACCTTTTACCGCAAGCGTTAACGGAGCCGCGCAAAAATTTGGCTACGGCAGCATTGTGATTTCGGTACAACAGCAAAAAATTTCGGCCGATTCCTTATACTCCGTTATTGAAGCCACAGCACAAAAAGCAAACATTGTTATCGCCAGCATAGCTTCCGGTTTTAGTAGTGGCGGTATTGATTTGGGAAGTGGGTACGCAAGAACCTTAAAAATGCCCGAAGCCGTGATGTTGGTTGGTACGGGAGTGGCTGCACCCGAAGCCGGAGAAATATGGCATTTGCTCGACCAGCGTTTGCAAATGCCCATTACTAAATTAGACATACTAAATATTGGGCGGGCCAATTTAAACCGGTACAATACCATGATAATGGTGTCGGGGAATTATGCTTTGCTGGATAAGGCTGTAACGGATAAAATAAAAGCATGGGTACAAAATGGCAACACCCTTATCACCATTAAAAACGCAAGCGAGTGGGTAATTAAAAATGGATTGACAAAAGAAAAATTGCTGGTAGTTGACAGTGCCAAAGGAACACCCGCAAGAAAAGATTTTGATATGGCCGTACATATTGAAGGAGCAAAAGGAATTGGCGGCTCCATCTTCCGCATTGATGTTGATACCACGCACCCAATTGGTTTTGGTTTTACCAACCGAAAAGTTTCAGTATATAGAAACGGGGTTACTTTTTTGCAGGCAAGTGCAAACCCATACAGCACGGTGGCGCAGTACACCGCCAGTCCTTTAATTGGCGGTTACATTCATCACACCAGTTTAAAAAAGGTGAGCAACTCAGCGGCCATTTTAGTTGGCACCGAAGGCAGCGGAAGAGTTATTATGTTCAGTGATAATCCTAATTTTCGTGGAACCTGGTACGGCACTAATAAACTTTTTTTGAATGCCCTTTTTTATGGTGGCAATATTGGTGTGCCACAGGTAACAGGTGCAGAAAACGACAACGGGGAGATGGATAAATAAAATCGAAGCAATGAGATTAATTTTCCTCGTGTCAATTCATATTCTTTGCACGAACAGATTTGCACAGCTTAAACCTGTACCATCAGGTGTAATCCATTGAAAGGATTTGGCTGTAAAAGAGAGTAACCAAGTGCAATTAAACCAGCAGTGCAAACGAAATTATGCTGAGGATCGTTTCGTTATCAGGAACGGTTTTTTCTTCCTGTTGTGTTCCAAAGATTATTACAGAATCTTTTAGTTTCCAGGTTGCAAAATAATTAGATGAAAACTTTAGGGGGGTTAATAACTGCTTAAATTGACGTCGCTTCTTTTATCTCGATTTAACCACTATGGTCTTCGTCCACCGGTCGTGCCATAGGCCATTGCCGAACCAAATACTAAGTGGCTCAAATGGAACCAACCTACTTATGGTGCGCAGGAAGGCGTCCTTCCATGTAAGGTCTGCTCCGTCTTCCCGTATGGCCCGGGTACCAGTTACCAGTTTGCCAAGCGTATATCCTTTAAAAGCTTTTTCAGCAAGGGTATAATAAATAAGGTAGTTGACAATCGCCAGCAAATAGCTTGCAAGAATGGTATTACCGGTGGAGCGATCATCTCCAAAAAGTTCATAAGCGGTGTTGGGAGAAAAAGCCATTAGAAATTGAACAAGCAGGTAAACTGTTGCAAAAGCTAAACCGTATTGCATGAGTATTGCGTCAATCAAATAATTTAAAAACCGTTGTCCCGTAGATGCGTCCTCAAGACTAATAACATCTTGCCCGGTAAACAAATGTTGTTCGTTGGCTTCTGTAGTTAGTTCATTGGTATCCATTTGCATTTTTTTTGTAAAGTAAACCGGCATCGTCAAACTACAAAATACCTTTATCAATCAGCTCTTGCCGCAACTGTACGGGACTACCAAAGTGAATACAGTGAATTCCCATTGCCTCAGCGGCTTTAATGTTGCGCAGGTTATCGTCAATAAACAAAGTTGTTTGCGGTTGCAAATGAAAACGATCCAGCGTTAGTTGGTAAAATTCCGGAAAAGGTTTGCGCATTTTTTCTACCCCACTAACCACACGGCCATCAAACCAATGTAAAAAATCGTACTGCTCCAGTGCAATAGGAAAGGTTTCGGCACTCCAGTTGGTGAGGGCATATATTTTGTGTTTGCCATCATCTTTCAACTGTCTGAAAATTTCAACAGTCTCATGAATGGGTCCACCAAGCATTTCGTGCCAACGGTCGTAATACGCTTCTATAAATTCTTTCCAGTCGGGGTGTTCTGCCACCAATGTGTCGGTTGCTTCTTTTATTGTGCGTCCACCATCCTGCTCTTCATTCCAATGCAGGGTACAAATGTTTTCAAAAAAATGTTTTTTCTTTTCTT
Source organism: Chitinophagales bacterium (assembly GCA_031425835.1). GTDB lineage: Bacteria > Bacteroidota > Bacteroidia > Chitinophagales > Chitinophagaceae > Flavisolibacter. Next base: position 41,347 of record JANPKD010000009.1, on the reverse strand, counting down.
CATCATCAAACATTTTGTCAAAGAGATAAGAGGGGTTCCAGTCAATAAGCACTGCACCCAAATCAAAAATGATGGCTTTAATATTCATGGAACGCAAATTAAAACAGCATAGCGAAAGTCTGCGCTAAATAAAAATTACAAATCAACATCGGTCTTGTTTTGGCGAAAGCGGTATTTTAAACACAGCATGATGACTGAGCAAATCAACACTAAACTATTTGTATAAATGATGGGCACATCGCCCAAAATAATTCCGTACACCAACCACATAATTACGCTGATGGTGGCAAAGGCAAACGTGAGTAACGAAATATCGGAAGCCGATTTTGATTTCCAGGTATTAATAACCTGTGGCAAAAATGTAATGGCCGAAATACTCCCGGCAGCCATACCCAGTAACTGAATAGAGGTCATAATCTTTATAGTGAAATGAAGAACGAAGGAACAGAAACAGCGAATGAGAAGTACGCACTAAAGAGTCGGAGTCTTCAAGTCCCTCTAGGGATTTAGGGTTTTAGGAATTTAGGGTTTCTGGATTCAGGGTTGTTTCCTCCACCTTAGTAACCCCGCCGCTAATGGCAAACTTCATTGCTTCTCCGGCACCAATATTAGTTACAGGTTTCACCCTGTTTTTTGGCAGCAGGTACACATTGCCCGCAATGGAGTACGACATAGGTATGTACACCGCCACATAATCGTGCAGTCCGAAATCTTCCGAATTTTCGTGCGTAATAAAACCTACCCGCCACACATCGTTGTCGTCAATATTGGCAATCACCGGTTTATTGAATTTTTTCTTTTCGCCCGCAAAAGCTTCAAAAAAATCTTTTACCGATGAATAAATAAACCTGATGCCCGGCGTTTTTTTCAGCAGGCTGTCAAACAAATTAAACAAACGGTTTTTTATAAAGTACGAACTCAACCAGCCCGTGAGGCAAATAGCTACAATAACAATTAAAAAACCCAGTCCATAATTCTGAATGTAAATTCTGCCTGTTTCGTCTTTGGCGGTAAAAATGGGAATGAGGCTGTCAATTGATGAGACAACCCAATACACAGCGTAAAATGTTATGGCAATTGGCGCCATAACCAGCAAGCCCTGTAAAAAATATTGAAACAATTTGCTGAACCTAAAGCCCTCCGGGGCTGTTGATCTATCATCGTTCATGCAACAAAGGTAGCGTTACATTTTATCCTTAAAAATTTGCCGTTCATAAATAATTAATGTTGGAAACTTTGGTTACGCAAAAAGTTTCCATAGTTTTGCGCCTCTTTATGGAAGTAAAAGAACGCATACTAGTGAAGGCCGATGAGTTGTTTTGCCGGTACGGCATACGCTCCGTGTCAATGGATGATATAGCCGCCCAGTTGGGCATGTCGAAAAAAACACTGTACCAGTTTTTTGCCGATAAGGAAGATCTGGTGAATGCCGTGTTTACTTCGGTGTTAGATGAGCACCGTACCTGCTGTATGGCCGATAAAAAAAGGGCCGAGAATGCTGTGCACGAAATATTCCTGGCCTACGACATGATGCAGGAAATGTTTGCTCAGATGAATCCTATAGTCATTTTCGACCTGGAAAAATATCATCCTGAAGTCTTTCGGAAATTTCATGATTTCAAATACAATTTCCTGTACCAGGTAATAAAGTCAAACATTGAAGGTGGCATTAAGCAGGAACTCTACCGCCCCGAAATTGATGTGGAAGTAATCACCCGGTTCAGGATTGAAAGTGTAATGATGCCCTTCAACAGCAGCGTTTTTCCAAACAACCGCACACACCTTTTACATATTGAACAGCAGATACTCGAACATTTTTTGTTTGGTGTAGTTACCACGAAAGGCCAGAAGCTGATTCATAAATACAAAAACCAAAGAACCAAAAAATAATACGATGAAGAAAAAAGTTTTATTCTGTTTGGTGTTTTTGTTTGCCGCCTTTGCCATGCAGGCGCAGCAAAAACATGAACTGACGGTAAAGGAAGCAGTAGAACTGGCTTACAAAAATGTGGTGGAATTAAAAAATGCGCAGATAGACTACCAGATTCAGGTGGCCAAAAACAGGGAAATTTTAGGGCAGGCCTACCCACAACTAACCGGCAACTTCGGTGCAAATTATTACCTGACACTGCCGAGTGTTCTATTTCCTCAGTCAGACGAAGGCGTGTATAGTGTTTTACGCAGAGAGGGATTGGTAACGCCAACCACCACTGCTCCGCCACCCACACTTATTCCCTTTTCATTTCAGCAACCCTGGAACATGCAGTTTGGCGCTACACTGCAGCAGTTATTATTTCAGCCCGATGTATTTGTTGGCCTGCAGGCCCGCACAACAGCCCTCAGTTATTCGCAGGCCCTCATTGATCAAACCAGGGAAAAAATTAAAGACTCGGCATACAAAAGATACTATGCCATTTTGATTGCTGAAAAGCAATTGCAGTTCACTGATGCGGGTTTGCAGCGGCTGCAAAAATTGTATAGCGATGACTCTATCATGTACAAAAATGGTTTTGCCGAACGGCTTGACTTGGACAAAGTGCAGGTGCAATTAAATAACCTGGGCAGCACCCGCAGCGCCGTTGACAATGCCATACAAATAAGCTATGCGGCATTAAAGTTTGCCATTGGTTTGCCACAGGCCGACACAGTTGTGCTAAAAGAAAACCTGACCGCCGAATTTTTAAAAGAGGATATTTTAAACAACAATTTTAAGTACGACGATAGAGCCGAGATACGAACGCTGGCCGAGTTGAAGAAACTACAGCAGTTAGATGTAAAGCGGTACAAACTGGGCTACCTGCCTACAGTAGCGGCATCGGCAAATTATACAAGGGTGGGGCAGGGCAAACAATTTTTTACTTCGTCGAGTACCTTTTGGTATAGCAGCTCATTTGTGGGCATCAATGTAAACATTCCCATTTTCGATGGATTTCAGCGAAAGTATAAAATACAACAGGCAGCATTAAATGTTGAGAAGGTAAACAACACTATCGCCAATGTAAAGCAGGCTATAGATTTTGAACAAAAAGCCGTGAGCAGCAGCCTACGCTCGGCACTTGTTAACCTTGATGTGCAGGAAAGAAATATGGTGCTTGCTGAAAGAGTGTACAACGGCACCAAACTAAAATTTGAACAGGGCCTCGGCAGCAGCTTTGAAGTGTTGCAGGCCGATACCGAAATGCAAAACGCCCAATCGAACTATTTTAATGCGCTGTATAATACCGTTGTTGCCAAAACAAGCTACCTGTACTCGTTAGGCCGGTTATAATTAACAATCACTCCTTTTCACCAAAACAAAAAAATTGATAGCATGAAACATACACTGATGATGATGATAGTTGCCCTGGCATTGTTTGCCACCTCTTGCGGCGAAGCAAAAAAAGAAGGCGACGGAAATTTAAACGACAAAAAAGCCCAACTGCAAAAATTAAAAGAAGATCAGAAAAAGCTGAACGATGAAATTGCAAAAGTAGAAGCCGAAATAAAAAAGGCGGATCCGGCAAGTGCTGCATCTACTGCAAAACTCATTACCGTTACACAGTTAGGCACTGCCGATTTTTCGCACTATATAGAATTACAAGGCCGCGTGGATGCACAAAATATTTCGTACGTGGCACCACCTAACGGCCAGGGAGGTGTGGTAAAATCATTGTTTGTAACACAGGGACAAAATGTAAGAAAAGGACAAGTGCTTGCCCGCTTGGACGATGCTATTATTCGCCAACAAATAGAACCCCTGCGGGTACAGTTAGCAGCCGCCCGCGACACCTACCGGCGTACAAAAAATTTATGGGACCAGGGTATTGGTACCTACCAGCAAGTGCTGAGCGCCGAAACGCAAATGAAGACCTTGGAAAACCAAATTGGCATTATTCAAAAGCAGGCCGCACAAATGACGGTAACGGCACCATCAGCGGGTGTGGCCGACCAGGTGAATGTACGTGTAGGAGAGATGTTTGTTGGCGTAAATGCCATGGGCCCGCAAATAAGAATTGTAAATACCGGCAACCTGAAAATTGTTGCGCCGGTGCCCGAAAATTATGCCGGCCGTATTGCTGTTGGCAGCAAAGTAAAAATTGAACTGCCCGATCAAAACAATCGCAGCATTGATGCCGCAATAACCGTGGTAGAAAAAGTAATTAATCCCAACACCCGCTCATTCAACATAGAAGCAAAAATTCCGGGCGAAGCCAACTTAAAACCAAACCAGATTGCCTTGGTAAAAATATTAGACTACGCTGCAAGCAACGTGGTAACCATCCCGCTCAACGTAATACAAACCGATGAAAAAGGAAAGTATGTGTACGTGGCCATGACGGAAAACGGAAAGATGCTTGCCCGTAAAAAAGAAATTGTTACCGGTGAGTTTTATGCCGATAGAATTGAAGTGAAATCGGGGTTGGTACAAGGCGAACAATTGATTACCGACGGTTACCAGAATTTGTACGAAGGACAGGTGGTGGCGATAGCCAAATAATGAGTAATGAGTGATGAATAATGAGTGCGTAACAGCATGAAACCGTCTTTATTCCTCACAAACCTCAATTTGAAACGTGTGCACTTTCATTACTGATTACTCATTACTGATTACTCATCACTCATTCCAAACATTGATCTCAAAAAAATTGACATGAATATTTTAGACGGACTTGCAAAAAAGTTCAAACCATTTAAACCAACCAGCTGGTCGGTTGATAACCGCACCACCATTTACATAATTGCAATGCTTATTACGGCGTATGGCTTAACAAAGTTTAATACCATGCCCAAGGAGCAGTTTCCCGATATTGTTGTGCCCACCATTTCGGTGTCAACGGTTTATTTTGGGAACGCTGCAAAAGACATTGAAAACCTGGTAACCCGCCCGATAGAAAAAGAAATTAAAGCCATCAGCGGTGCCAAGGTCAATAAGGTGCAATCAACATCGCAACAGGATTTTAGTTTGATCATTGTAGAATTTGACACCGATGTAAAAACCGATATAGCCCGGCAAAAAGTAAAAGATGCCATTGACCGTGCCCGGGGCGAATTGCCGAACGATTTAACCCAGGAGCCAAACGTTGCCGAATTTGCTTTTAGCGAAATGCCCATCATGTTTGTAAACATCAGCGGCCGGTACGATGGTATTAAGTTGAAAACATACGCCGAAGATTTGCAGGACAGGTTTGAAGAATTAAAAGAAATAAACCGGGCCGATATTGTTGGCGCACCCGAAAGAGAAATACAGGTGAACGTTGACCAGTATAAAATGCAGGCGGCAAAACTCAGTTTTACCGACATAGAAAATGCCATCAATTTCGAAAACCGCGACATCAGTGGTGGCCTTGTTGATGTAGGTGAAATGAAACGCACCATACGGGTGAAGGGACAGTTTACCACGGTGCTCGACATGCAGAATATCATTTTAAAAAATTTGGAAGGCGCCTCTATTTATTTACGCGACGTGGCCGACATAACCGATACGGTGAAAGAAACAGAAAGTTATGCACGCCTTGATGGACAAAATGTAATCACACTCAACATTGTAAAACGTGCCGGCGAAAATTTGATTAACACCGCCGATGGTGTAAAAGGTATTATCGAAGAAATGAAAAGCAACGGCCAGTTGCCACTCGATTTAAAAGTGGTAATCACCGGCGACCAAAGTAAAACCACCAAAACATCATTCGACGAACTGGTAAACACCATCATCATTGGTTTTGTTTTGGTGTTGCTCATCCTTATGTTTTTTATGGGTGTAACCAATGCCTTCTTTGTGGCGTTGAGTGTACCGCTTTCGGTTTTTGTTGCGTTTTTATTTTTACCGCTGGCCGATTTTATTATTGGCTCACCGGTTACACTCAACTTTATTGTACTGTTTGCACTACTGTTTGGCTTAGGCATTATTGTAGATGATGCCATTGTGGTAATTGAAAATACACACCGCATTTACAACAATGGAAAAGTACCGGTAGAACTGGCGGCCAAGGAAGCCGCGGGTGAAGTGTGGAAGCCCGTGCTGGCAGGAACACTAACTACACTTGCACCGTTTTTCCCCTTGCTGTTATGGAAGGGCTTAATTGGTAAGTTTATGATTTACCTGCCAACCATGTTGATACTAACGCTGGCCGCTTCCTTAATAGTAGCCTTTATTTTCAACCCGGTTTTTGCAGTAAGTTTTATGCGCCCCGAAGGCCGCGAATATGAAAAAAAGAAAAGCACCATTTTCAAAAAACCATTGCTCTGGGTGCTCGTTGGTTTTGGTATTGTATTAAACCTTGCCGGCTGGCATGGCCTCGGTAACTTTTTATTTTTCATGGCATTTTTAATGTTGCTGAATACTTACGTGCTGCATGGCGTAATACTTTATTTCCAGGAACGGGTGTTGCCGTCTTTAATGCGCCGCTACGAAAAATTATTACGTTGGTTGCTGGTGGGCACAAGGCCGGGTTGGATGTTTGCTTCACTTTTTGGTTTGTTTATTATTTCAATAGTTGCGTTGGGCATACGCAATAATCCCAAACCATTTTTTCCATCGGGCGATCCCAATTTTATTTACGTGTATTTAAAAATGCCAGTGGGTACCAGCGCCATAACAACCGATTCGGTGTTGCGTATTTTGGAGAAAAGAGTTTATACCGTTTTAGAAAAAGAAAAACCCGGCACGCCGGAGTCTATTGTTGAAAGTGTTATTTCAAACGTTGCCGTTAGTGCCAACAATCCACGTGATAACAACCGTAGTACACAGTCTAATTTGGGCCGCATACAGGTTTCGTTTGTGGAATACGAACGACGGGAAGGTAAAAAAACAGCACCGCTGATGGCCGACATTCGTAAGGTTGTTCAGGGTATTCCAGGTACATCAATTGAAGTGGGGCAGGAAGATGGTGGCCCACCCACCGACCCTCCAGTGAACGTGGAAGTGATAGGTGATAATTTTGAATCAATCGCCGCTGTGGCCACCGATTTGAAAAATTATTTAGACACCAATCGTGTTGACGGCATTCAGAATTTGCAAATGGACGTTGATTTATTAAACCCCGAGATCACTATTAATGTTGACCGAACAAGAGCATTGAATGAAGGACTGAGTACAGCACAAATTGGTATGGCCATTCGTACCGCCGTATTTGGAAAAGAAGTGAGCAAACTAAAAGATGGTGAAGACGATTATAAAATTCAGTTGCGGTTTAAAGAGCTGAGCCGGAACAACATTACCGACCTGATGAACATGCGCATCACCTTCCGCGATTTTGGTACCATGCAAATAAAACAGGTACCGTTAAACGCAGTTGCATCGGTTGACTACACAAACACCGCTGGCGCCATTAAAAGAAAAAATGTAAAACGCACTATTCAACTGCAATCGAATGTAGATGACCCATCGGCAACACCGGTTATTAATGAACAACTGGCGGCAAGGATCGAGGACTTTAAAAGCAAATCAAAAATACCAAGTGATGTTGTGATAAAACAAAGTGGCGAGAGCGAACAACAGGCAGAAACAATGGCCTTCCTCGGCACTTCTCTTATCATTGCGCTCCTGCTCATTTTTCTCATTTTGGTTTTACAATTTAATAGCCTCAGCAAACCATTTATTGTACTTACAGAAATTTTCTTCTCTGTAATTGGGGTGTTTATTGGTTATGCCATTACGGGTTGGACGATGGCCACCATCATGGTTGGTGTAGGTATTGTAGGCCTTGCAGGGATTGTAATTAAGAACGGAATATTGCTGATAGAATTTACCGATGAGTTGCGCAGCCGTGGTGTTAAAAGCAGGGAAGCAGCCATACAGGCCGGTAAAATTCGGATCATTCCTGTGTTGCTCACCGCACTGGCAACCATGCTTGGTTTGTTGCCATTGGCCGTGGGCTTTAATATTGATTTTGTTTCGTTCTTTCAAACCTTTAACCCGCACATATTTTTTGGCGGCGACAGTGTAGTGTTTTGGGGGCCGCTGAGCTGGACAATTATTTTTGGTTTAATCTTTTCGTTCTTTCTTACCTTGCTCATGGTGCCCAGCATGTACATTATTTCGGAACGATTGCGCCGCCCCATGGAGAAATTTTACGGAACAAAATACATTGCACTGTTAGGTTTTCTCGGCCCCTTCTTTTTTATTTTTGTAGGGTTGATGTTTGCAGTTAGAAAAATACAAGGCAAGCCGGTATGGATGGGAAAATTAAAACCCGCCCCTGCCAAAACTTTTTAAAATAGGAAGGGTATAGTTTTAGTTTGGTTTTTTGTTTTATCAGGAAGTAGCGGCTCTGCTGGGAAGTGGAGCCGCTTGTTTTTTGGGGGGTAGTGTTTGCAAAATAAATGGCGATAGATTCTTGTGCCCTGTTGCGAGTTGGTATTTGTAATTTAGATCCGTGGTGAAGAAGTCTTGGCAAGATTTTCTCCACTTTCCCTTGAATGAATGGACTACCGCTATTCGATAATTTTGAAATTGTTTTAGTGTGAGAGGAGCGTATATTAGCGGAAAGGCAATCGCTAGGCGTAATTAGGATCAGTTATTGAAATGTATGGTTAACCAAGACTCTTTGATTATCGAAATTGAATCTTTTAAGTCCGAGTTGTCAAAATATTCAGCATCTCAACTTGTTCAAAAAAGGTTGATTTTCGGCAACTGTTATATGCTAAATAATGAGCAATATTTTTTCCTCAGACTCTTGATAGCAAAACAATTTAAAATTCACCCAAACGAAGTTCTTGTAGTTGGTTCTGCCAAACTAGGATTCAGTATTGCACCACAAAAAAAATTTAGACCGTTCGGTGATAAGTCAGATATTGATGTTGTAATTGTATCTGAGTCTTTATTCAGTTCAGTCTGGTCATCAGTTTATTCGATTTGGAGAGATAAAGTTATTTGGGAAGCTGAGCATGATTTCAAAAAATATTTATTCAGAGGCTGGATTAGACCCGACAAACTTCCACCTTCTACAAAGTTTTCTTTTGCGAAAGATTGGTGGGAATTTTTTCGAGAGATGACTTCTTCGAGTGAGTTTGGTCCATATAAAATTTCAGGAGCATTATATAAAAGCTGGGACTTTTTGGAAAGTTATCAGCATTTTGCTGTTCAATATTGTAAAGATGAATTAACATGAAAACGAGTGCAACAAACAGAAAACTTAGACTTTTGCTTACCGCAATCAAAGGGAACACACTTGTTCCCAGACCCGAATTTCAAAGACGGTTGGTTTGGACAAACGACGATAAACTTCATTTTCTCTCAACAGTGTTAGAAGGGTATCCATTTCCGGAGATTTATATAGCAGCTGGAGATGTAAATCCAGATACAGGGGAAGGTTCAGAAATGCTCGTAGATGGTCAACAACGTATTACCACCCTTTATCAATATTTCAATGGCTCTGATGAAGTAAAACTTAAACAGACTCCCCCATATAAAGGCTTGACAGATGATCAAAAAATAGCTTTTCTCGAATATGAAGTTGTAGTCAGAGATTTAGGCAAGAAATCGATTGAAGAGATTAAAGAGATTTTCAAGCGCATCAACTCTACTAAGTATTCATTGAATGCCATGGAAATCCATAATGCTCGTTTTGATGGAGCGTTCAAAAAATTTGCTGAAGCCATTGCGCAACTGGACTTTTTCGAATCCAATAGGATTTTCACGGCTACCGACATCAAAAGGATGAATGATACGGTTTTTTGTTTGACGTTTATCATTAGTATAATGTCAACCTATTTTAATCGTGACGATGAATTTGAAGATTATTTGCTTAAGTATAATGACGAATTTGACCAAGCCCAGGAACTACAAGCCGAGATAAAAGAAGTTTTAAACACTATTAACAAACTGAATTTACCAGATAAATCAAGAGGGTGGAAAAAGGCAGACTTATTAAATCTGATTACAGAAATCCATAGAATTGTATTCAAACAAAAAGAAGTAATTGACATCAATTTGGTTTCCAGTCGACTTTCGAAATTCTATGAATTAGTAGACAATAAAGATTACATCGATAATGAAACAGTCAACCATTATCGGAAGGTAACAATAGCAGCAACAAATGATAGGAGCTCAAGAATTACCCGAGGTGAAATCATTAAGGGAGTAATCTTGGACAACATTCATTTTAATTAACTACGCCCAACAAGCCATTGCTCCAAGTGCAGCGTGAAGTGTTACTTTGGGATGACGAATAACGCGGCATCTGACTAACTCTACTTAAACTGCACTATTGCTAATGCCGCACCTGACAGCAAAGCAGGTTACCGTTCTACGCAATTAACCATATGAATATTCTCTTTGTATGTAGCAGGAATAAATGGAGAAGCCCGACAGCGGAGGCAATCTACAAGACTTCGCAAGTCCATCTTGTGAAATCAGCTGGAACAGAACCCACTGCCAGAATCAAACTCAGTGCAAAACTTATAGCCTGGGCAGACATCATCTTTGTTATGGAAAAAACACACAAGCAAAGGATGATGGAAAAATTTTCCTCAGCGATTGAAGGAAAAAAGATAGTTGCCTTAAACATACCCGACGAGTATCAATACATGGATGAGGAGTTGGTGGAAAGCATCAAATTATCAGTTAGCCCGTATTTAAACAATGTCTAGGAATGCTGATAAGGAACAGTATTTAAATGACTATCCTAAGTGAGGCGGTGGCTGAATGAGTGTATGGTATGCCATTCAGTAGGTTACAATCCAGATATGCCCGAGAAGATATATCCTGAGCAAATGGCAGAGAACATCAGAAAATTCTTTTCCCCATTAGAGGTGAATGACATCAGTATTTGCGATGATTGTTTCAGGCATTGGAGCAACTCAACAAACCCGTGAGTGTTCAAATACTACTGCCTACATTCGTTGTAGCAATACTGGCATCTGAACGTTGGCTCAACAACATATCTTTAATCAGCGAAGTGGAGTAAAACACTAAGACAGAATTTCACTCCCCGCATAAAGCTGTTAATTGTTATCCGCACCAACTTTGCAAGGTCTTAAACATTCGACTTATGAAAAAAGCACTCTTCCTGATAACCATAACAATAGTTTTCTCAAGTTGCTCAAGAAGCATTGACTGTATTGACCCACCTATATACATTTCCTTCATTTCTTTCCCGCCAAACTCACTCGAAAAAATTGTAATTAAAAAATTCGGGAAAGACAACAATTTTCAAAACCTGATTGACACATTACAGGTTACAACCGGCGTTGGGAGCATCATCAAAAGTGGAGATACTTCTCACCTTTCGTTGGGCAATCCAAAGAATTATCCGAAACCTGGATTTGACTGGCAAATATTTATTCCCTCAATCAATCGCACAATCTCAATCAGCGACATCAATAAAGTTGATAAGACGGGCAAATGCGCTGCTATGCAGAAGGATTGCTTTTGTGACAATGAAATACTGGGATTGAGGGTAAATAATCAAGCTGCTATTTTACAAAATTATCCGGCCTACACTTTATTTATAAAATAAAAAATTGTGTATCGCTGTGTTGGGTTTGCTCCATCTACGAACGCATTTTGCTTCAAGGTTTTTCACCAACAATAATAATCAAAACGATGGTCGGCGAAATGAATTTAGCCGAAACAGGTTTAAGGAATAACCCCAACAACGCCATAAATAAAAAATAAGAAGGGCACCTTTAATTATGGAAGCAACAAATAGCAAACCACAAAAATTTACTCAAAGAGCTTTTATTTCACTTGGCTTAACTGCATTGGTTTGTTGAGGTTTTGCTTATTTGGCCACCAATGTTTTTAACGACTATGCCTGGGGACTGTTCATTTGGCTTCCATTTGTTTTAGGAGCAACATCCACACTCATTTATGGCTACGATAACCCAACAACAAAATCGAAACTGTTTTCAGTCCGCTCGTGGTCGACCACTTCGCCAAATGTAAACGACCGGTCTGCGTGGGGTTTGCTGTGTGTTGGCCTGTGCATTGCGCAACCCCGCGCCTTTAGCAGAGGCTACGAATTACACAACCCTAAAATCAAAAGCCAATATTTTTTTATTACGCACAAGTCACAAAAAGAAACGGATCCGTCTTGCTGATCAAATAAGTTTAGCCTTGTGTAACAGATAAATGTGCAATAGTGCTTTGTGAATTTATCCTCACGCCTAAGTTTTGCAACTATTCTGAAAATAGTCCGATTCTGGTTTTTTTTCATAGACTCCTATTTGCGCGGGGTGGCTGCCAACACACAAACCCACACCCAGCACACCCCGCGCAGGCAGCAGCTTTATAATGGTAGATTTTTGGAAGAATCCCAAGATGGAGAATACTATATAATTTAGTGGTGATTAAATCTACAAGACATGGACATGGCTGAGATGGTTAACCTGATACGACGAAAACATAATGACAGTGGCATTGACATTAATCCACCAGCAAATCTTCCAGACATCGCCGAATTTGAAAGACAAATTGGTTTTTCATTGCCGAATGACTTCCGAGAATTCTATTTGACTTGTAATGGTTTTGGTTGCAATGAGGATATATTCAACGTCGTTCCCCTTCATGAAATCAGGGAACATCAACAAGACTATGGGAATGATTGGTTTTATTTTTCGGAGTACATGATTTACTGCGACATGTGGGGGCTTAGGCTTACATCAACGGGGCAGTACGAAATATTTAATGGGAGTTATCCTTCAAAAACTATGACCTCATCTCTGGCAGAATTTCTTCAGAGATTTTTGAAAGGAAATGTTTTTGACAAAGGTGGACTCTACGAATGGCATGATGAACTCGGAATAAAATAATACCATCACTCCCCCACCACCACCGCCAATCGCGTACCACTATTATTACCCGCCAACCGTGTTACCCCTTTCAGCATTGCAGGAGTTCCTTCCACCCGCACAGGCTTCCATTTTTTGTCTTTCAATTCTTCCTTACCCGTATTCTCGTAATAATAAATTTTAGAGCCATCACTCATCAGCAGTGTATTGTTTTGCAACCAGGTTAAATGATCCTGGCCGGGCAGGGTGTAAATAATATTTGAGAGCACACCTGTAGTTTTATCAAACCGCTTCACCACCGAAATTTTATCCGAAATTTTTTGTACAAAACTCATGGCGTTTTGCCCCGGAATTTTATGCAGGCTGCGGCCAATGTTTTCAGCTATTACCGTGTCGGCGCTTTTATCGAGGTAGTAATTGTGCAACGAAAAATGCGTGCTGTCGTCAAGTACAAACAGCAGCACATTGTTATTTGAAGCCCAGGCATGGTAGCCAATTTTTAAATGATTGATGAGCACCTGCACCGGACCACCGTTGATGGGATATTGCACCAGGTTTTGTTCGCCATTGTCTTTTTGCAGAATGCAGGAAATAAATTTTCCATCGGGGGTTACGGTTGGCGAATATTCTTTGTCGTGCGTAATGGTCAACAGCGCTGTTTTTTTTGTGTGCAAATTATAAGTTGCTGTGTCGCTGCCACCGTACTGATTGTGTGTGGAATAAAATATGACGGAATCGGAAGGATGAAAAAAAGGTTGGTTGTCGTAGCCCTTATGTTTGGTGATGTTGACGCCATTAGACAAAACCACCTGGCCCTTAGTTATTTTCAAATCAAAAAGAAAAATTTCGGAAGCGGTTTGGCAGAAACAATTACCGCGGGAGAATAAAACCAAAAGCAAAAGAAAAATTTTCATTTCCGAAAAGTAACCAATCCTGCCTGGTTGCGCAATTGTAAAAGCACCTTGCAAAACCTGGCGGTGGCGGGTAAAATATCTTCTGGTTTTTTCCTGCCCGTTCTCCTTTACTTCTTCGATGTGGTTTCGTTAGGTTGCGGATATGGTTCTACTATCCTTTCTTCACCGATGCATTTACTATCCCCTCCAGCACTTTTAAATCAACATCGTCCAATTTGTTTATGTACAAACAGCCAACGCCGGTTTTATGTTTGCCGAGTTTTTCAAGTGCCGCGGCATGCTCCTGAATACCCACGCTTACGTACAACGACAGGTTGGCCTTGCGTGGAGCGAAGCCCATTTTTAACCAATCAACTTCTCTGCCGGTAGTGGGGCTTTTGTATCGTTTTATTCCAAAACCAATTATTGAACTGCTCCATAATACCGGTTCTTTACCACTTGCTTTTTTCATCATTTCCAGTAGCACAAAGCTGTCGGTACGTTTTTGTTCATCGGCAATGCTGTTGATAAAATCCACTACGCTTGCGGCGGTCGGTTTTGTTTTTATTTCAACCAGTTTGCTTTTTTTCTCAGCCATTTGAAATAATTTTTTTGGTTACCTGAAGGTAGTTATTGCTTTACGTTATGGCGTTCTTTAAAACAATTACCCGTCATTATGCCATTTCAAATGGAGAAAAAAAATGGCTGTGCAATAAATTTTTTGCACAGCCATCTTAAAAACCTTTCGGCTTATTAAACTATTCTCTCACTATGGAATCAGCACCACCTTCACACAGTCCTCTTCTTTCTCTTTAAATATTTTATAGCCATGTGCCACCTCGGTAAGTGGCAAACGGTGCGTAATAATATCATCGAGTTTCACCTTGCCATCAACTACGTACTTCAGCAGAGTGTCAATATGTTTATGCGCCGGTGCCTGGCCCCCTTTCAGCACAATGCCCTTGTCAAAAAATTGACCAATGGGGAAATTATCGTACGTGGTTGGGTACACACCCAACACCGAAACAATACCACCGCGGCGCACAGCACTCATGCAAGCTTCTAAAACTTTGATAGAACCTTTCTCGAGATTGATCACTGCCTTTGCCCGGTCAACCAGGTTTCTATCTGGCTCGAAGCCTACAGCTTCTACACATACATCGGCTCCACGGCCCTGCGTTAGTGCCCGTATTTGTTCTACCACATCTTTCGCTCCATCCTTCCATAAAATTGTTTCGCAGCCCGCGGCGGCATCGGCTTTGTTCAGGCGGTATTGCAGGGTGTCAACAACAATAACTTTTGCCGCCCCTCTTAACCACGCACTTTTTGCCGCCATAATACCAACCGGGCCGGCGCCAAATATGGCTACCGTCTCTCCTCCTTTTACTTCGCCCCAGTCGATACCGGTATAGCCAGTGGGAAAAATGTCGGTAAGAAATAATACCTGTTCATCGGTTAAATTGTCGGGTACTAAACGAGGACCGAAATCGGCATACGGCACCCGCACATATTCTGCCTGGCCGCCATCGTAACCGCCATACAAATCGGTATAGCCAAACAGGGCACCACCTTTTTCTGTGAGCAAACCACCCTCGGGGCCGTAGTGGTCGGGGTTCGAGTTTTCGCAATGACCCGGTAAATGGTGACCGCAAAAAAAACATTGTCCACATGCAATGGGGAAAGGAACAACCACCCTGTCGCCACGCTTTAAATTTGTTACGGCCTTCCCTGTTTCTTCTACAATACCCATAAACTCGTGGCCCAAAGTCATGGGCCTTGGTTGTGGCAAACCGCCCGAATAAATATGCAGATCGGAACCACAAATAGCGGTGGCAGTTACCTTAAGTATGATGTCTCTTTCGTTTTCAATTTTAGGATCGTCAACATTATCGCATTGTACATTCCTTGGCCCGTGTATTCTTGCTGCTTTCATAATTAATCATTGTGGTTGAAAATATTTTTGTTGTGTTGCTTAACCGATGTACAGTTACTCATCCTTAGTAACCGGCCCGGTTTGTTTTTTTAGTTGATCGGCCACCATTGTATCGGGCAGAACATTTGCCATGGCAACCTGCACTTTGTTTGCAAACCCCGACACCACTTTATCATCGCCTTTCATCAATGCCGCATACCCATCCTTAGCAACCGTGGCCGCCCTGGCAAGCTTGCTTTTATCCTGCACAATTTTCGACTCCTGTGCGCCTGCCTTGTTGAAAAAATCGGTGTCGGTAGCACCGGGTTGCAGTGCAGTAACAGTTACCGCCGATTCTTTCAGCTCGCTGATTAATGCTTCTGTAAAACTCAACACATAGGCCTTGGTAGCAGCGTACACTGCCTGGTAGGGAGATGGAAGTTCGGATACTACAGACGCGAGCTGAAGAATTTTTCCGCTGTTGCGGGACTTCATGTCTTTAAGAAAATGATAGGTGAGGCGGGTAAGCGAAACGATGTTGAGGTGAATAATTTTCACCTGGTCTTCTATATCTGTTTCATCAAACAAACCATATACCCCCTGCCCTGCATCATTAACCAATACCTCCACTTTAAGCCCCCGTTCTTTTACCTCGTTGTATAATTCCGTAGCCGCTTTTTCTCCAAATAAATCTTTGGCAATGGTTACTACTTCTATTCCATAGTGATTTTGAAATTCGGTAGCCACTTTCTCCAGATCGGTTTGTGTGCGGGCAACGGCAATAATATTGTAGCCATCCTGTGCAAATAGTTTTGCTAACTCGTAACCAATACCTGCGGTGGCACCGGTTACCAATGCATACGTGTTCGAATTGTTTTTCATGATTGTCTTTTGTGTGAAAAAATCTTTCTACGGAAAATAAGCTGTATTAAAAATTGGGCCACACAATCAAGATTAACCACTGCATTCATTCTGCATTAAACCCCAGCCTGCTTAGCAATGCAGGCTCCGCCATGATTGTAAGTAGCATATGGGCCGATCACATTTCCCATCCTGATTTCACCCCGTACGCACTGATGTGTTCTTTACCAATGCATGGTTATGGTTGGAAAATATGCCCACAACCATTTATTCGGCACCAACTCAACCATGATCATTTCATTTGTAAATGGCCGATATTGTAGCTGCTAACCTGGAGCGGTGCGTCCTGCAAAACACTCCTACATTGAGCAATACACCAATGGTAATTGAAGATGCTAGTTCAGATCTTCAAACTGAGTTACATCATACTGTATAACGAGGTAACAATTCCTGTCACCATAAAACCAAAACAATATGAAGCAACCAAAACAACAACGGCAAACACAACAAGAAGAGCCCGAAAAGTACCAACCGGCACCAATGGTTAATTGGTTTGTACCCCGGGTTTTGTTCAGGGCTGCTTACGAATCGGTAGTATCATCACTGTTTGGCAATTTTGCCGACCGGCGGGAGATGGAATCGGCCCTCGATAGTTTTGCAGATAAAGACAACGTGTTGCATGCAAACGACGTGGTGTTTGATTATTCGAAAGATATGAATGAGAAAACGGTAGATGGTTTATGGATTGATTTCGTTGCCGATACCGGCGATGGTTTTAATTCAACCTACTCGGTAGCAAGCCTTGTTGCAAAAGATTTTCTCAACTATGAAAACCAAAAATTGCCACGGGGTAAAATATTAATTCTTGGTGGCGATCAAATTTACCCCGCCCCTACCTCGGAGTTATACGAACAAAAATTTAAAACGCCTTACAAAGCGGCGTTGCCCGCAAAGGAGGGTGATGAAAACTGTCCGCACCTATTTGCTATACCAGGCAACCACGACTGGTATGATGGCCTCGGAAATTTTTTGAAAGTGTTTTGCCAACAGCGTTGGATTGGTAACTGGCAAACGAGGCAACGCCGCAGCTATTTTGCATTAAAGCTGCCGCACAATAACTGGCTTTGGGCAATAGATATTCAGTTGAATGAAGACATAGACGAGCCGCAAAAACAATTTTTTAAAAAAGTAACAGAGCAGATGCAGGATGGTGATAAAGTAGTGTTGGTTACCGCCAAACCTGCGTGGATTTATAAAGAAGAAATTAAAAAAGATACTTCCTATAAACGACTGAAGTATTTTGTTGAGCAGTACATAACCGACGGCATAGCTTCCTGCGAAAAAAGAAAGTTTAAGCTGGTAGCCATACTCACCGGCGACCTTCATCACTATTCGCATTACCTGTCGCAGGATACCACAAAACCCCCGATACATTTTATTGGCGCCGGTGGTGGTGGGGCTGCCCTGCAGCTCACACATAATCTACCCAAAACCCTTGACAGAGTAGCAGCCATGAATATCACCGCCGACAAAAACAAAGCACAACATGCCCCCGGCAATTTTTGTGTAACCAATATAACGCAGCAGAAGGTTTATCCTTCAATTAAAAAATCAAAACAATTGGTGTCACAGAACCTTTTGTTCTTTTATAAAAACTGGAAGCTCGGGTTAATATTCGCGGTTTTGTATTGTTTTATTTATTGGTTGATTGAAAGCCGCACTGCAGCGGCAGGTGCATCGTACATGGCTGCAATAAGCAATGCGGGTTTTGGTGAATGGGCTGCCGCAACACGCACAGCATTAGGGTACACACCGTTAGCAGTTATACTGTGTGCCCTACTCATTATTGGTCTTTGGAGTTTTGGCGATAATAAAAAATATGAAACCGTTGGGCCCAAAATTTATTCGGTACTGTACGGAGTTGTTTTGTGTGTGCTCATTTTTTTAATACTCTGGTTTTTTGCTTCCATTCACAATTATGAAGACAATCGTAGCTGGGGATGGCTTGTAATTTTCGGCGCCGAGGTATTTTTTGCCGGCTTATTTATCACCGGTTTTGTTATTGGCATCTACCTGTACACGGCCAATGAATTTTTTAAAAACCACAGCGGCGATTCATCTGCATCGTTGGTGATAGAAGACTACAAGAATTTTTTGCGCATGCATGTTGATGCTACTGGTTTTACTATTTATCCATTTGGCATAAACAAGGTCACCAAAAAATGGGAAGTGATCCAGGACGGCAACGCCATTTCTTTTAAGGGAGAAGAGCCGAAGTATCATTTAATTGAAGAGCCGATTAGAATTGCGGCGAAATAATCAATCACAAAAAAAGCGTTCCGCAAATTTGCGGAACGCCTCATAAAATGATCATCAAACTTTAGTTATCTCACCAAACTTCTCCCCACTCCGGGCCTCCCCCGGGTTCGCCGTCTTCTCCCAGGGAGAAAGGAAATGGAGGACAATCTTATTATGGACAGGGTCCCTAACCATATCGGGAGGGGGTGAGGTTAAAACACTTTCTTCACCTCCACCGGCTTACCATCTGCATCCAGCTCCACAATATCGTAACCCAATTTTTTTACACCATCCTGAATTTTTTGTTTGTCGCCAACCAATAAAATATTCATTTTATCAGGTGCTAAAAACTTTTTAGCAATAGCGGCCATTTGTTCTTTGGTCATGCTCTTGATAATTTTTGCCTGCTGCTCGGTGTAGTTGGCTGGCAAATTATAATCGAGTATGCGGCGAATAAACTGGGCTTTTTGTGCACCGGTTTCGTAACGTAGTGCATCGCTCTGGCCAATGGCACTTTTCATAAACGCCACTTCTTCGGTAGTGGGGCCGTTGGCCATGTAATCTTTTATTTCCTTCATCACTTCCACCAATGCACTGTCGGTTGCATCGGCCCGTATGCCGGCACTAAACTGGTATTCACCAGAGTATTCATCACCGCTAAATCCGCTTCTTGCACCGTAGGTCCAGCCTTTGTCTTCACGCAAATTCAAATTCAAACGGCTGTTGAAGTTGCCGCCCAATGCATAGTTCATCAACGACGCCTTAAAATAATCGCCTGTGGCATCGTACTTCAAACCGTTGGCATAACCCACCCTGAATTCGGTTTGCGCACCCTTGGGTATGTCAACCATAAACACTTTTGTTTTGTCAACAGCAGGTGTTGCTTCGGGTTTTGCCAGGGTTATTTTTTTCTTTGGCAATTTGCTGATGAATGCCAGTTTAGGCAACACCTCAGCCTGTGTAATATCACCCACTACTACCACTTTTGCATCGAGTGATGTAAGGTAGTTTTTGTGGTAAGCCTCAATATCGGCGAGGGTAATTTTTTTGATGCTTTCTTCGTTGCCGTCTTCACTAACACCCAGCACATGATTGGCACCATAATTTACTTTTGCAAACACCTCGTTGGCAATGGTTGCCGGTTGTCCTTTAGCCGCTTTAAAAGCCTGTATCGCCTGTTTTTGAATTCTATCGAATGAAGCCTGCGAAAATTTTGGATTAAAAAGTCTTTCCTGCAACAAGGCCAACGATTTATCAAAATTCTTTTTCAGCGATTGCACCGAATACGTAACACCATCGGTATTGCTGGTAACAGAAATGGAGCTACCTAGTTTTTGTAATTCAACCGCCAGTTGTTCGGCCGTGTAATTTTTCGTGTCTTCCAACATCATGTCGGTATAAAAACTTGCAAGGCCTGCTTTCGACAAGTCGCCAGCCGATGCCAGGTGGCCACCGGGCATAGTGATAGAAAAATTCACCGTTGGAATTTCGGAATTTTTTGTACCAATTACTTTGGCTCCGTTGGGCAAAGTTGTTTTCCAAAATGCGGGCACCTTCACTACAGGATTGGCACCATTGCCCGGAAGTTTTTTACGGTCGAAAACATCTTTTGCCTTAACATAGCTCAAACCCTCGTATCCGTAGTTTGGCGGCGTGTATTTTGTTGAATCGATTTTATAATTATCGGGAGCAGCTACCAAAGCCTCCTGGCCTTTTGGTGTAACACTTAATACAACGGCGTGTTTGTCGTTGATGTATTTATTATAGGCCGCCATTACATCTTCCTTGGTTAAAGAAGTATACATCTTTAACAGGTCGGCAATTTTATTTGGGTTGCCGGTAAATGTTTGAAAGGCCGCTAACTGCGACACTTTGCCCGCTACACTTTGCAAGCCGTTTATCAACTGCGATTCGATACCACCCTTGAATTTTGCAACATCATCATCGGTAACGCCACGCTGCTCGAATGAATCTAAAGCCGCACGAAATAATTTTTCCATCTCGGCTAAACTTTTGCCGGCCGATGGAATAATTTGAAAAGTAAACTCACCAGCCAACTCACTAAGCTGACTAAATGCAGCGGCGTTCAACGCCAGTTGTTTTTTTGTAAGCTGCTGAAATAAAACCGAGTTTCTTCCCTGCCCCAATACCTGACCCAGGCAAGCCAGCGCTGCCATGTCTTTATGATAATTAGGCACGGTGGGATAGACAATTGCAAGCAAGGGTTGTTTTGCATAATTGTCGGTGTACGATGCATAACGGGTACTTTCTAATTGTGGAGCGGGATATGCATCGGCCTTCACTTCGGGGCCTTTTGGTATGGAGCCGAAATATTTTTCAACCAGCTTAACCACTTGTGCACTGGTAACATCGCCACCAACAGTTATGGTTGCATTGTTAGGGCCGTACCAGCGGAGGAAAAAGTTTTTCAAATCGTTTACATCGCTCCTGTTTAAATCTTCGAGGTAGCCAATGGTTAACCACGAATATGGGTGGCCATAAGGATACAGGTTGCGACTGTATGTTTCGCTTACCAAACCATAAGGTCGGTTATCGTAATTCTGCCCCCTTTCGTTTTTAACAGTGGAGCGTTGAATTTCAAATTTCTTTTGAGTCACCGCGTCTAACAAAAAGCCCATGCGGTCGGCTTCCAGCCACAAAGCTTTTTCTAATTGATTGCTGGGTACCGTTTCGTAATAATTGGTGCGATCGCGGTTGGTGCTACCATTGAGTGTGCCACCTGCTTCGCTTACAATTTTAAAATGCTGTTCATCGCCCACATTATCGCTGCCCTGGAACATCATGTGTTCAAAAAAGTGTGCAAACCCCGATTTACCAATTTGCTCGCGGGCCGAACCTACATGGTAGGTAACATCAACATGCACAACAGGGTCGCTATGATCTTCGTGCACCACAACAGTTAAGCCGTTGGGCAAAACATATTTCTCGTAGGGAATTACAATTTCGCTCCCCTTCCTGGTAACTTTTTCTACCAGTTTGGTTTGAGCGAACGCTACACTGCACATAAGCATAAAGCCCGATGCCAGCATCAGTAATTTTTGTTTCATGATAATTGTTTGATTATAAATTAGGACTGGCAAATTACGCCGAAAGGTTGTACGCCATTTGCCATTTATCAAAAAGAATTGGCAATTTGAGGGTTTAGACTTGAAGACTTAAGACCTGCAGACTCGCGGACCTGCAGATTCAAGGACCTGCAGATTCAAGGCCTCAAGATTCAAAGCCCAGGATTGCGTGTCTGTTATGGCCTCTGCCGTCATTTAAACCATGGCGGATAAGTAAGTAATAGCAGCATTCATTCGTGTAATTCGTGCATAAATTCGTGTCATAAAAAACAAACAACATGAACGGATACAACCAGTCTTCGCACCAGATTGATTATAAAATTTTGGGTGAAGAAATGCAGTGCGTGGAAATAGAACTCGACCCCGGCGAAACTGCCATTGCCGAAAGCGGATCGTTTATGATGATGGATGATGGCGTGCAAATGGAAACAATTTTTGGCGATGGCACGGGTCAGCAAAAAGGATTTTTGGGCAAGCTAATGTCGGCAGGCAAACGGGTGCTCACCGGCGAAAGTTTGTTTATGACTACGTACACAAACATGGTGCAGGGAAAGAAAAAAGTGTTTTTCGCATCACCATACCCTGGGAAAGTAATTGCATTGGATTTGCTGCGGCTTGGTGGTAAAATGATTTGCCAGAAAGATGCTTTTCTATGCGCAGCAAAAGGTGTGACGGTCGGTATTGAATTTCAAAGAAAATTAGGAACCGGTTTGTTTGGGGGCGAGGGTTTTATTATGCAAAAATTAGAAGGCGATGGCCTTGCGTTTGTACATGCAGGCGGGCACATAATTGAACGGGAATTACAACACGGCGAATTGTTGAAAGTAGACACGGGTTGCCTTGTGGCTTTTACGCCAACCATTGACTACGACATACAGTTTGTTGGCGGCATTAAAAACACCATTTTTGGTGGCGAAGGATTATTTTTTGCATCGTTGCGCGGACCGGGAAGAGTGTGGATTCAAACCTTGCCGGTGAGCCGGTTAGCCAGCCGCATTTTACAATACGGCACAGTACACAGAAAAGAAGAAGGTGGCATTTTGGGTGGGTTGGGTAATATGGTTGATGGAGATGGATGGTAAGAAGTCAGCCGTCAGAAGTCAGTAGACAGTAGTCAGCCGTCAGCAGTCAGCCGTGATCATAAAATGTTTTGCGTTTTTCGGTCCTTCTTTCGCTGCATTACAAAAACTATGCGGTCGATAATTTACTGGCGATTTGCCTCCCCGTTTCAATATGGCCACCTCGGGCAAATCGGCCGCCTTCCTTTGCTCACTGCCTGATACCGGGTTCCGACGCATTACAACTCATGGCTTATGGCTGACGACTGAGGGCTCATGGCTCATGGCTGACGGCCCACAGCTCACTACTCACAGCTCACTACTCACAACTCAATGTTTACCCTTATTCTCTTTTTTATCAATTGATGCTTTCTTTGTGCACTAAATCAAAACTAAATGAGTGTATTTTTTCCCGGCTTTTTTGAAAGCAATGAATATTTTATTGATGAGAAAGTTCAGTTTCTCAAATTTCACAACGAGTATAAAGTATATGACAACAGTGGCACACAGGTTGGCGCCATTACGCAGCAGGTACCGTTCTGGCATAAAGTGTTGCGCCTCTTTTTGAGTAAGAAAATGTTTCCCTTTCAATTATTAGTTACAGATAACGACCAACAATTGCTGGCAAGCATTCATCGCGGATGGACGTTTTGGATGTCGAAGATTACCATCAAAAATGGCAATGGCGAAAGTATAGGCTCCATCAAACAAAAATTTAGATTGCTGAAGCCACGCTTCCAAATTTTCAACATATCGGATGAGCAGATAGCCGAAATAAATGGTGATTGGAAGGCATGGAATTTCAACATAACCGATGGCAGCGGAAATGCCATTGGAGCAATCAATAAAAAATGGGCAGGAGTAGCCAAAGAATTTTTTACATCGGCCGACAAATACAATGTGAGCATTACCCCCGCTTATGCCGAAGACCAGAATAAAATGAACATTGTAATTACGGCTATTACTATTGATATGGTGATGAAGGAAAGTTCGTAGGGTTGTCAGCAGTCAGTTGTGAGCCGTCAGCCGTTGGTAAGTTGCGAGCCAAAGTTTGTGGGGAGACAAACTTTTTTCGGCCATAGGAGTATCTGAAATGCATGATGGTTGCCACCGCTATTCGAAGTTGAAGTGCGGCCATGAGCCAAACCTTAATTGGGACTGAAACTCTATTTGTTCCAAACCTTATTACCTTATTCGCTCAGGTCGTTGCAAGAAAATAAGGTAATAAGGTTCAGCTGTTGTGGACGCTACCTTTCTACTAAGGTTTTAAAACTGCTTTCTACTGAGAGAGTATTCCGCCTATTAACAGCGTTGAAAGACTAAATGAAGTAATGGTGGATTGTTTTTTGCATGAACTTTTCTTCAGCCAAAGTTTATCTCCAAAGTTTCGGACTTCACAAATTTTTTTCGATAATAGAAGTGTGTAAATGAATGATGATTATTGCCCGGGGCCGCATAGAATTGTTGGCGTACAAGAGTGCGACGCAAGGAACGATGGTAGTAGCACTTCTGCCGACCAAAAAAAATAAGGAAGAAAATTTTTGCTGCACACTTTCAATCTACTTCTCCACCTCGTAGTCATACGGCAACTGGTCGGCTAAATTTTTCCAGCTCCAGTAGCCCTGGTTGATCCAACTTTTTTGATCGAAAAAATAACCGTTTGGTTTTATTAAAATGGCATCGGTTAAATCAACATAAGAAAGTTGAATGGGGACGTTTGGTGGAAGTTTTGCATGCTCTAAGTATTTTTTTTCCGGCGCCTGTTTGTTGTATCCAATACTAACTTTTGTTGGAAACCAGAGTTCGGCACTGGCGGTTGAATCTTCAAAATAATAATATGCCGTATCGTAGGGGTTGGCAAGGCGATAAAATTTATTGCTGTTGGCCGAGGCTAAAATGTCAACGGTAAATCCATCGGGTTTCAAAGTGCGGTTGTAATAGCTGCGCATAAATTGCAACCGCGAACCGTAATAAACCTTCTCCCGTTCTTCGTTCCATTTTTGTCGTTCATCCCAGCTGCCTTCCATTTGGGTGTACAAACAATTTCCGCGGTACGAGTTTAAATTCTGTTGGTAAAAATGTACAAAGGAATCCAGCGAATAATTAAGGTTGTAACCGAGCGAACGGTTTTGAATTTGCAGCGGCTCTGTTGCCAGCACTTTTAATTTATTAGTGCGTTTGTAAAAATAAAATTTCAGTGCCTGCGGATTAAGTAGTGTGCAACTATCGGCAAGTGGTGTGGTGCCAATAAAATGGTCAATAAAAAACTGGCCGTACTGCGCCCAGCCATCGGTTACCTCGTTGCTGCTTCTTATGACCACCTCGCTCAAACTATTATCGGCCTTTTGCATTTCGAGGTTGAATTGCCTGTCGGCAACGGCTTCAAAATTTATTGTGCGGCTTTCGTAACCGGTGAAAGAAACCACCAACTCATAACCGCCTTTGTTGAGGTACAAACTGTAATCGCCCTCTTTATTGGTAACCGTTCCTTTGGTTGTGTTTTGTGCAAATACCGATGCACCTTCGAGCGGCAATTTTGTTTCGGCATCAATAATTTTCCCGGTAACGGTGCTTTGTGCAAATGCAATTGCGGAAAATAAAATCGCGGAAATGATGAGTAGGAAACGTGGTGATTTCATAGTGCAACAAAGTAAAACCTTTACACGGTTATTTCTCCTTTTTGTAAAGCTGTAAGGTATTTTTCACAGGAATTTTTGATGACTGTTTGCAATGGCGCATAGGAAAAACCCGGCAAAGCAGCCAATAAAGCGTTGTTGTTAAAAGAGGTTTTACTCTGGGCAACCTTTGCCGTTTCTTTCGTAAGCAGTGGTGTTGTTCCCGCTACTTTTGATTTGACACTTTCTAAACGCCAGGCCATTTGGCCCATCCATTCAGTGGCCTCACGGTGCGGTGGCCGTTTATTAAATCCTTCAGCAATCATTGTAAATAAATTACGAAACGAAATGTTATCGGTGTTTACAATAAACCTTTGCTGATGAATAGCCGACTGCACCAGTTGCACTGCTGCCTCGGCTACATCGTGCACACCAACAAAACCATTAATGCCATTGGTGTACCAGGGAAATTCTTTGTAAGCGTTTTTAAAAATGGCACAACTGCTTTGGTGCCAGTTGCCATAGCCCAATATTGTTGAGGGGTTAATGATTACACCCTGCAGGCCTTCGGCAAAACCACGCCAGGCTTGTACTTCGGCCTCGTGTTTTGAAATGGCGTAGTGTGTATTGTTTTTATTTTCTTCCCATTTTTTTTCTTCAGTGACAGTAGCTGTGTTTGTTGTGCGGCCCAACGCAGCCACGCTGCTTACATGTAAAAACCGTTCTACGCCATTGTCAATAGCAGCATTTACAACGTTTGCCGTACCATCAATATTTACGGCATACATTTTTTTGCGTTCGGCTTTTGCAAATGAAACTATGGCGGCGGAATGAATAACCGACTGCACTCCTTTCATGGCTTCATCTAATGCCATCACGTCGAGCACATCACCATCAACCCATTCTACCTTATCAAAAATTTCTTTTTCGATAAATGCCGGGAGTTTTGAAGAAGCCCTGCGCAATGCACGAACAGGCAAACCCTTTCCTACACAATTTTTAATTATGTAGGAACCAAGAAAACCTGTACCCCCTGTGATTAAGACCATAAATTTTTTGCTTCTTTGTTGAGAAAGCCAATCACTATCCAGCCTGTACATTTGGATGTTAGTAGTTGTAATACCCCTTATTCGTTTTTTTTCCCAGTTCCTGCCGCTCCACTTTTTCTTTTTGAATGTATGAAGGTTTTAGTCTTTCGGGGTTACCCAATTGATTGTAAACCGAACAACTTACGGCGTAATTAATATCGTTGCCAATTAAATCCATCAATTTAAAGGGGCCCATTTTAAAACCCTTGCTTTCCAACAGCCGGTCAATGGTTTCTATGTCCGCAACACCTTCCTCCAACAATCGTAACGCTTCAATATAAAAAGGCCGGGCCACGCGGTTAACAATAAATCCGGGCGAATCAATGCAGAGCACGGGTACTTTTCCTAATTGTTTTGTAAATAAAATCAACTGATTTATTACTTCATCCGACGTTTGTTTTCCCCGCACCACTTCTACCAACTTCATTAACGGTGCCGGGTTAAAAAAATGCAAACCCGCCACACGTTGCGGATCAATAATTTTTTCGGCGATGACCGAAATGGACAGTGAGGAGGTGTTGGATGCGAAAATGGTTTTTGCTGAATTGATTTTTGCCAGTTGAGTAAACAAAGAAATTTTTATTTCGGGTTTTTCAATAATTGCTTCCACTATTACATCGGCAATACAATCATTGATGTTTGAAGTAAGTTGTAGCTGACCGAGTATATCTTCTTTTTTCTCTTCGGTAATTTTTTGTTTGGCAACAAGCATTTGCAAACTCTTTTGCAAATTGTTTTTTGCAGTGGCAAGCACTGTTTCGTTCACCTCGTATAAAACCGTGGCAAAGCCGGCAGTGGCCGCCACCTGCGCAATACCACTACCCATTGTTCCTGCACCGCAAACGCAAACTGTATTCATCAAAAAAATTTAGGCGAAAATTATGATGCATTCAAATTACGGTCTGTCAAAACACGAACAGCCAGGTGCCGTTGCGTCGATGATTTCGGCAGTTTGTGAAAACACGAACACTGGCAGCCCCGGTAGCAATAACCTGTGGCCGACGCGGTGATCAACAGCTTTACTGCTTGTAATAAGAATACCATTTAAAATTAGCCGCAAAAGTATGGTACAATAATTTCTAACTTTAGATTGATAAAATAAACAGCATGAAAAAGCAAAACGTAGCAGTGATTGTAACGGGAGCACTAGTGGCCGCTGCCACAGCCATTTTCTTCATAAAAAAGAAGAGCCGCGATGCGGAAGGAAAGCCGCCTAAAAATGCACCACAGTTGAACATTGAAAATCCAGGCGATCAGTCGGAATTTACCACTTCGGCCAGCGCATCCGAAATGGGATAAAAGTTTACCTTACACAAACTTTTACGAAACCATGAATGCGGCAAACATATTTTGCCATTACCAACACTAAGGTTCATGGACAATGCTAATAGCTTCTATCAAAGGAAGTACTCTTCGGCAGTTGCGTTTTTTGTTGGCGCACTGCTTTTTCTTTTACCTTTTGTAGAAATAAAATGCAACAACCAGCCGTTTGCCCAAAACACTGGCCTGGGGCTTGCCCTGGGGTTGGATTATAAAGTGTCGGCTTCAGTAAATTCCTTAAACCCTTTTGATGATAAGGCAACCGCGGGCAGCAGCACAAAAGAAGAAGGCAAAATGTATGTGCTTGCCCTAGCCGCTTTGGTGATGGGTGCCGCCGGGTTGTTATTAAGCATTGGCAGCAGGCCCTGGCATTTTTTCATTTTTATTTTAGGTACTGCAGCAGCGGTGTGTATGTTAGCGCTAATGGTACAAATAAGTACCGATGTAAGCAGCAACACAAAAAAAGACAGCAGCGGCGATATTAACCTCGGCGCAGCCGTGCAGGTTTCGGTGGTTTTTACGTTATGGTATTACCTGTCAATGCTGGCGTTTGTTGCCGCAGCTTTTTTAAGTTGGAAAAAAAGGGAGTTATTGAAAAAGAAGAAAGTTATTCTACAGGAAAATCCAGGAACCCTGTTCGACAAAGAAACCCAGGGAATTAGAATAGAAAACCAGACCACGGTGTAAAAGTTGGTAGAATTTTTCGAACAGTACTTTACAGCCAGCATTTCATACTACAAATTTTCAATCACATCTTTATATGCCCTGCCAACCGGAATGCTTACACCGTTCACTACAACCTCTTCCGCAGTATATGCTTCAACCTTGTTTACAGAAATAATGAATGAACGATGAATACGTTTGAATAAATGTGGGGGCAGCAGGTCTTCAATTTCGTGGGTGCTGATTTTTGATAACCACTCGGCTTTGGTGGTTTTGATGCGGACATACTCCCGCTGGCTTTCTATAAAAACAATTTCGGAGAATAGAATCTTTACTTTCTTTTTTTGCACGTTCACAAAAAGATAGTCTTTCGTTTCGGAGCTTTCTGTTGGTTTTTGTCTTTCATCCTCGCCAGCGGAAGCTTTTGCTTTTTTTACTTTGTTCACTGCTGCCAAAAAACGTTCGAACTCTATAGGCTTCAGCAGGTAATCGGTAACGTTTTGTTCAAAGCCTTCAATGGCATATTGGTGATAGGCAGTGGTGATGATGACCGCAGGGGGATGCACCAGGGTTTTTAAAAAAGCCATGCCTTTTAATTTAGGCAGATGAATATCTAAGAAGATAAGATCGGTTTCATTCTCGTGCAGCCAGGCCGATGCAAGGATGGCATCTTTAAACGTTTGCTGCAATTGCAGGATAGGTACTTGCGAAATATAATCCACCAAAACATTTACAGCCAGGGGCTCATCTTCTACTACAATACATTTTATTTTAGACATGGCTTGCCAGGTTTATTTTAAGTGTCGCCGTAAATACGTCGTTGGCCTGCTCTATTGTAAGGTTATATTCTTTGTACAGCAGTTCTAATTGCCGCCTTAAGTTAGCAAGACCAATATTTTCTTTCACCCGTTTGTCGGGTGCATTTGCTTCCGACGAATTTTTTACGACAAACATCAGTTGCCACTGCTTAATAGAAAGATGAACGTCAACAAAAGGCCTGTGGCGGCTTTCGGAAACACCGTGCTTAAAAGCATTTTCTACCAATGGCATCAATAACAGCGGTGGCAAAGCCTGTTTCATGTCTCCAACATCATAGTTAAAATTGACGGTGAGGCTTTCATCGTAACGCAGCTTTTCCAGTTCAATGTAATCGGCAATAATTTTTAGTTCCTGTTCTACACTAATAAAGTGCCCACTTGTTTCGTACAACATAAAACGCAAAATTTTCGAAAGGCGCATGATGGACTCCGGCGCCAGGTCATTCTTATCCCTTGCCAATGAATAAATGTTGTTTAATGTGTTGAACAAAAAATGCGGGTTGGTTTGCGACTTGAGATAATTCAGTTCAGCCGCCTGCTTTTCAATGCGCAGTTGTTGTGTGGCCTGCTTAAGTTTTACGTAGTTATAAATATGCCGCACAATGCCGAAAAAGAAAACTGAGCCTACGCTGTAGCCCATTTGATTTTGAAGGGCATTATCCACCGGAAAAATTTCTTCAAATGCTGTGTATATTCCTAACCCAATGCCCAACAAACGCCAGGCATAAGAGCCAAAAGAATAAAACATAGCATGAAGCCACAAAAGAAAAATACCGATTAGAATATTATAGATGATGAAGCTTCTTTTTTTTAGTACATAAGGAACGGTGTATTCAAAGAGGATAAAATTGAAAACGAGTATATAGGCAACGCCCCAAATATTGTTGAACAGCGCGGCCAAAAATTTATCGGGGTGAGTGTGCCAGGTAAAGAACACACCCATAAGAAAAAAAGGGAGGGCAATCCACAGGTATAAGCGCAACCGTTTCCAGTCGAAGGCTTTATTCATTTTTTTGTTTAGGGAATCAATTTAGGCAAAACTTTTTCCCTTCTTTACTTTGTCAACCAAATGCGTATAAGTGTCAATACACAACCTGAGGCGGTCAATAAAACATGACGGCTTTAACGTAGAAATGTTGAGGGTAAATTTTTTCTTGCTGTTTTGGTTTTTCTATCCAAAACCAAATGCACATTTTATCAAAGTGCAGGCATTTGGTGCTGTTCATTGACAGTACTCCGCTGTTTGTTGACGGGGGCTTTTCAATTTTTTGTTTAAAGAATATTCTTGCAGAGCAAAATAAAACCGGCAATAAAAACTAACAATGAACAAAGCAAATCAATTTGGCGAAAACGCAGAAGGATATACAATCACTGTTTTAAATGAAAGAGAAGTAAGGGCAGCCGCAGGGATACTTTTTTTAGCAACCTTTATTGGGTTAATGCTGATTATTTTTAAAAACAATTTTGTACCAATAAAGTATGTTATCACTTTTTTCCTTGCCGACTTTATTGTACGTGTTTTTTTAAATCCAAAGTTTTCTCCCACACTAATTATGGGCCGGTTAATAGTCAGTAATCAGGTGCCGGAGTATGTGGCCGCCCGCCCCAAAAAATTTGCATGGATTATTGGTGTTACTCTGTCGGCCACTATGTTCATTTTTATGGTGGTGATCAATTCGTATAGTCCTGTAACCGGCATTATCTGTTTTGTTTGCCTGTTGTTTCTCTTCTTCGAAACGGCGTTTGGCATTTGCCTCGGTTGTAAGTTTTATTCCATTTTTTACAAAGGAAAAGTACAGCACTGCCCCGGCGAAGTTTGCGACAAAAAATCAAAACAACCCATTCAAAAAACCTCGGCGGTTCAACTGTTGATTGTGGTTGTATTTTTTGTAGCCATTCTTCTTACGGCACGTATGTTTAATAATGAGTTCAGCAAAAAACCTTACGACCTCTTTGGAATTTTTGCTGTTGCAAAATCTAAGTAAAACTGGTCTGCCCATTTCCGAAAAACCAAAATAGGTTACTGTAGAATTTATAACAACCGGGAAACAGTACAGTTTATAAAATGAGTTCGAAACATCAATTCAAAAAAACAAAACCATTTACATGAAACAAGTAATTCTATTTATTGTGATTGTTGCTGCATTGCTGCCTTGTTGCTAAGAGATATTTTCTGTCTTACATGTGGTAGTCAACAGCGATGCCTGCACCCGATGGAAATTACATTTGAACAAAATACGCGGGACAGGCATTTTTTTCCCTTTCCATTCTCAGCAAAGGGTGTAACCTCATTTCTTTTCAGTTGATTGCTGCTATGGTAACCAATACTGTCTGCTGCCCATCATTGCTATTTCTTCAATTTACTCCTGTGCGTTATTGGTATTCCAAAACCCGCTGTTTGTTGACCCTGCCAACTATTTTGAAAATTATCAAATACTCTTGTTTCCAATTCAACCATTTATACAATGAAAGAAAAAAATAGCACACACAACGAAACACCATCGCAAGCCAGGTCACTAACACGGCCTTCATTCTCCTCGGGAATAGGAAATATTTTCAAACGAGATTATACCCGATACGAAGGCGTGCCACGGATGAATATTTACCTGCTACGGTTACTGTTTGCACTCATGTTCTTCTTTTTAAGTTATGATGCATGGAGCCATATCATTACGCATACCGGCCCGTGGGATAATACCAATGCCGCTGCCTGGTGCATGTGGGGTTCATACGCCATTATTTCTTTTATTGGCATTCTTCATCCACTGAAAATGTTGCCAATTGTATTGTTTGAAATCGTTTACAAAACTGCCTGGCTGATCATCGTTTCCTATCCCTTGTGGATAAAAAATGAATTGACTGGTTCCCCTGCCGAGGGTATGACCCGGATATTTATCTGGGTAGTGTTTCCAATAGTAGCAATGCCCTGGAAATACTTTTTTAAAACTTATTTGACGGGTAAAAAAATAGTGCAGCCATCAGTTGCAAAAAGCGAGTGAGGCGAATACATTTCACAATTCAAAAAACGTTTTTTTCTTAAACCAGGTTTTTCATATACCCTAAACTGTTGTTTATTGACACAGCCTTTTACAGCACGGCTCAATCAGATATTCTTGCACTACAAACCTCCGCTACATGCGGATGTAAATAAAAACACTCACGCAAAACTTTTACTTATGAACCAGATTTTTTTTTTCTTGCTAATGATGCTTGCCACAACTTTTGTAAAAGCACAATCACCTGCTGCAAAACAAACTTCCAATTACGAAGCCGCCAACTGGCAAACAAAATTGGTAAATGAAAAAATTTTCGTTTCCGCTCCGCCGTCTGCAGGGCGAACAAAAAGCGAATTGCAAATCATCAAACAAAATTTAAAAACCGTTGACCATAAAAAATTAGAAGCCATTAAATACTGGAATGCAGGTGCACCGTCGTACCGCTGGAACCAAATAATCATTAAAACAATTAACTGGAACAATCCGGATTTAATATTGCGTACTCCGCAGGCCTGGGTGAACCTTGCTATTTATGATGCCACCATCGTGGCCTGGAAAGAAAAGCTGAAATATAAAAGAGTACGGCCGGGTGTTTTGGATGCTTCAATAAAATCGGTGATTGATGCTCCACTTACTTACTCGTACCCCTGCGAGCATTCGGTAACCGCTGCTGCAGCAGCAACCGTGATTGCTTATTTTATGCCAGAGAAAGGAGATTCAATTTTGAAACTGGCACGTGCCGCTTCGCAATCCCGCATTGATGCAGGCGTACAGTTTAAAAGCGATGCTGATGCGGGTTGGCAATTGGGTGAGCAGGTAGCGAAGGCAATTATTGAAAAAGCAAAGATGGATGGGTACGATAAAAAGTACCAGGGCCAGGTAAATAAAGATGCGAAAAAATGGACCGGTGCTTATGCCATGGGAATCAATCTTTCACTAATGTCACCAATTGCATTAACCTCTGCCAACCAATTTCGGCCACCACCCCCACCCGATTTTGAAAAGGAAATGAATGACCTGAAAAATTTTAAACAAACTTTCAAATCACGCAGCCTTGCTTATTATTGGGCAAGCACAGGCCCCGAATTATGGACCGACCTTGCAAGCCAAAAAATGTTTGAATACCGAATGATGGATGATGCGCCGGCAGCGGCACGCATTTATACAGTAATGAACACAGCTTTTCATGATATGGCCATTGCGGTTTTTGATGCGAAGTATGCATATTGGGGCATAAGGCCTGCGCAATACGACACGACTTATAAGCCATTAATAATGACACCGCCATTTCCAGGTTACCCCTCGGGCCATGCTGCAGGTGCTGGAACAACTGCAGCAGTACTGGAATATTTTTTCCCTGCCGATGCAAAACAATTTCATCAAATGGCGCAGGACTGTGCCGACTCAAGATTCTACGCCGGCATACATTTTAAAACAGATAATGAAGTAGCGCTGGCGATGGGCAAACATTTAGGAAAGTATATCGCTGAAACCTGGATGAAAGAAAATAAAACGGTTAAAAAATAAAGGGGTTGATTACATTGTCTTGTTTGTATTAATCGGCACAGGTACAGCCATCGCACAACAAGCAGGGGCAACATTATAAAAAAATCAGGCAGCCTGAAGGCGGATTTTATTATCGCGGGTTACGGTGCCGTATGCGTTAAAAAAGTTTCTTTTCGTAGGCCAGTGCTAATGCCTGCGCCTTGTTGTTTACATGCAGTTTGCCATAAATATTCAGCACATGTTTTTTTGCGGTGTGGGGCGAGATGCCCAGTCTTGATCCAATTTCTTTGTACAACAAACCCTGAACAAGCAATTCTAAAATTTCTTTTTCCCTGGCAGTTAGCTCGAATAAATTGTCTTTTTCGGCGTACTGCTTTTTACTAAAATTCATATCGCCCTGCTGCACCAGTTGTAAAATTTTATGTGCAATGCCAGGCGATATGGGACCGACACCATTATCCTGCATTTGCAAAAGCATTTCACATAGCTTTTCCGAGCTTTCATCTTTCAGCAAATACCCAAAGGCACCGGATTTAATGGCCTGGAATATTTTATCCTCATCATCGAAAATGGTAAGCACTACAAACTTTACCGAGGGGTATAAAATGCTGCCTATGGAAATGGCTTCTACACCATCCATCACCGGCATTTCCAAATCCATCATTACTACGTTTGGCAAAAGTTGAATGGGGAGTGATTTCATTTGTTCTAAAAAATCTTTACCATCTTCTGCCACTACACAAATATTGAAACGGCAATCACTTTGCAATTTCGATTTTAAAATGTTGCGGTTACCTGCATTGTCGTCAACGATGGCTACTGATATGTGCATGGATTGTTTTAGCATAACGAAGTTTGTTAACTGATGCGAACAAATGAATACTCCAAAAGGATTAGGGAACGGAAAGGGTAATGGTGGTGCCATAGCCCCGCTCCGAACTAATTAAAAGAGCGAGCGCCGACTCGGCAGCTCTTTTACGCAAATTAGCAAGCCCCTCTCCTTTTTGCGCTGCCGGCATTGATGATTCATCAAACCCTTCTCCATCATCGCTAAAGGTCAATATCCAATGGCCGTTGTTTTCTGTATTTGATAAATGAACAGCCGATGCACTGGAATGTTTTACGGCGTTGGTAATGATTTCCTGCGCAATACGAACAACGTTTAACGCAACAGTGTAATGCAAATGTTTTTCTGGTGGCGCTTCGGCATGCACATGGAACTGCATTGGCGGATAATACCGCGATAGTGTTTGCATAAAATTGCGAATACGCAAAAGGCAATCCTCGGCCGTGTATTCTTCTTTTTTAAAAGCCCATACCGTTTCCCTGAGCGAGGTGATGATGTCCTTGGAAGCAAACTTTAAATCGGCCATTAATTCCATCCTTTGCAAATCGTTTTCATGTCGTTCAAGCAATTCGGTTTTGTACAACACGGCATTAGCGTAAGCGCCTATGTTGTCGTGCAGGTCTCTCGAAATTCTTTCGCGTTGTAACTGCAACTGGTGTTCGGCCTCTAACACCGCCAGCTTTTTTCGATACACATTTTTATTACGCCGGTTTACCACCAACCCAACAATAGCCGCCGCCAACACAATTGCTGCTATACGAAACCACCAGGTTTGCCAGAAAGGCGGCGTTATAACAATTACCAATTCATGCATGGGTTTTGCCTTTTTGTCAAACACACGGGATGCATACAACTGAAACACATAACGGCCAGGCAAAAGCGAATAACGCACCGTTTGCATTCCATCGTTTTGTATCCACTCTTCATCTACCTCCTTCATGCGGTATTGATAAATGTACTGATCGGGGTTGCTGCTGCCCATGGCTACAAAATCAAACGACAAAGTATTTTTATCGTGTGGGAGTTCTAATGATTGAAGTTGAAAGACAGCATTGTTGGCAACAGCATCTTTATTATTAGCTTTTACATCGGTAAGAAAAATGTTTAGCTTTTCGCTATGTGCTTTAATAGCCGAAGGATAAAAAGAAGAGATGCCATTAACCCCGCCAAAAAACATTTCACCATCTTCGGCTACGGCGACGGCGTTGGTATTAAATTCATTTTCCTGCAGGCCGTCTTCTTTTGTTAACTGTAAAAAACTACCATCGCCATTCATACGAAACAAACCTTTGTTGCTGCTGCACCAAAGGAGCTCTTCTTCATCAAAGGCCATTGCGTAAATGCAATTGTCGGGGAGGCCATTTGCTATAGTGTGACGCTGTAAAACTTTTCCATTTTCATCAATCACAAAAATGCCATTGTTTGTTCCCAGGTAGATGCGGCCTCTTTTATCTGCGGCATAGCACCGCACATCGCCTGTATTTGGAAATGGGATACGCCGTTGTATTTTAAAATCAATTGCGTTTAAAAAAATCAGTTCATCAAAGGCGTGGGCAATGACAGTGTTGTTATGATAAAGGCCGCTCAGCACATAACCGGTCGAAATCGGGTATTCCCAATACGCATTTTGCGCAGGCTTAATTTTGTACAGATATGCCTGCGTCTGTATGAGCACCTCCCCGTCATTTTGAAAAAGCAAGTTTCCAAAGTAAGAAGGCAGATGGTTTTCTACACTCTTCGCAGTAAGGGGCCGCAGGGATGAAAAGTCTTTGCTTAACTTGTAAATACCACCGTTCTTATCCATCATTGACACCAGGTAGCCTCCATCCCTGTCTTTGATTATGATGTTGCATAATACACCGCCTTCTTTGCCGGGAATCTTTGTTAGACTGTGTACAAGTTGCTGCGCCTTATCAAAAATCAAAAGCCCGCCTGTGGTACCTGCCAGTAGGCGTCCCTCTTTTTTGTCAGGCAAAATGCTTATCACATGGTTCTGAGCCTTCTGCCCGCTACCAAAATATTTAACCGGGTAATTGTTGGCCATGATTTTTACCATGCCGTTCATTACCGTTGAGAGGTAAAGATTGCCGAAGTTGTCGGCTACCATACTTGAAAAAGAGTTGTTAGGAGTAAAAGGCAGGTTTTGAAAATTGAGCATCTCGCCGGTTATCTGCAGCGAACTGTCAACAATAAACAAGCGGTTGTTCAGGTAAAGCAATTGTTTTTGTTTCCAGCGAATCATCTTCATGCGGCTTATGCGGGCAGTGGAAATGCCCAGGCTAAAATAGCGGGCCGATGCTGTAGTGAAATTGTAACGCACCATTTGGTACGCATCGTTATAGGTGTTGAAAATAATTTCCCCGCTATGCAGCATAAGTGATGAATAGGTCACAATCGCTACGGGAGGAGTATAACTCGCTATTAATTTTTGCAGATCCAGGTTCCACAGATAGATGGTGTTTTGAATGGCTATGGCTATACAGCTTTCGGAAATGTTGCTTACGGTGGGAGAATTATTAGGGTCGGCTGTAAGGGATGGCATTACCGTACCCTTTGTAGAAACCTGCTTTCCTGTTTGGCTGTTGAGGCCAATGATAGCGGCCTTATTGTTTAAAAGATAAACAATGCCATTATGTTCTTCTAAAAAATAAAACGGTGCTTT
Organism: Chitinophagales bacterium; assembly: GCA_031425835.1. Lineage (GTDB taxonomy): Bacteria > Bacteroidota > Bacteroidia > Chitinophagales > Chitinophagaceae > Flavisolibacter. The sequence goes on along the minus strand of JANPKD010000009.1, from coordinate 4,013 downwards.
ATTTTCCGTGCTGCTGCCAAACAGAATTCGAAAGCCGTTCTTTTCAATTTCGTATTTGCTGATTCCACCCAGGTGGCTGATGAGCAAATCGCCATTACCGCATTGAAAAAATCTGGTTCTTGTATCGTTGGGCAACCCCTGCTGCACGGGTATGCGAATGAAATTTTTCCCGTCAAATTTTTGAATACCGTTTGGAAATGATATCCAGCAATAATTGTTTTTGTCAATGGCAATGTCGTAAATGGTGCTTTGCAGCAGGCCTTCGTTTACGCTGTAGGTAAAAGAGTGAAAGCGTTCTGCTTTTTGAGCAAGGCAGAACAAAGGTAAAAAGTATGCACTGAGGGATATGAAGAATAGCTTCTGCAAATGAGGTAAATAATTACCAGTCAAATTACGCATCATTTTTTATCAGGCTTCACTATCCAAAAGGAGTATTTTTTGAACGACGCGATTGGCGTCATTTTAAGATAGATGCTGTTATTCCGCCGCATCAGGTTTTTCTTTATGAAAATGTATCTTCCCAGGTGCGGTGCAAACCTTAAAGGTGCTTCGGCAAAAGTTGCTCTCGTTTTTCTACTTGCATCAGTCACAAAAAATTGAACAACATGAAAAAGAACACTTACTTTCTCACACTGCTGTTTGCAATTATTTCCTTAAATATTTCCTGCAACGGACAGTCGTCCACTTCAAAAACTAAAACCACCACCACTCAAAAGAAACAAACCACCGCACAACAAACGTCATCGCAAAATTTTGTGGAAGGAAGCGACTACACAGTGTTTAACAGAGTTCGCATGATGGATAACACTGGCTTTACTGCCCCGGTAGAAGCATACAGTATCTTGTTACCAAAGGGCTGGAGTAAACAGGGTGAAGTAATATGGATTATGCCGGGGCAAAGTTGTGCCGGCACCAATGCGTGGTTGAAGGCATCATCGGCCGATGGACAATTTTCGCTGCAAATTTTTCCGAACACAATATTAAGTTTTACAACTAACCAACAACTACAGCAATGGAATATGGCAAACCCCGGCACATCTCCTTACTGCCGTTTTGCCCAACCCGTTGGTGCGGAGCAATACTTGCGCGGTGCCTTTGTTGAGGAAATTGGTCGTCCGCAAATCTTAAAAGTAGAGTCGAATGCAGCAGTGGTGGCGGAGATGCAGCGCATGGCCGAAAAAGGCAGAGCCGAATTAATGCAATACGGTGCCTCTGATATGCAGGTGCAACCATCAGCAATCAATGCGGAGGTAAAATGGAGTGATGGCAGCGAGGGTTTTGTGATGGTAGGTGCTGTGGTAACGGAACTTACCATTCCGAACGTGTACACCGGTGGTTACGATAAAAGCTATACAACTTCCATTACCAAAAAAACAGTGTTTAAATATCCCGCCGGGCAAAAAGAAAAAGCCGCTGCGCAATTTGCCGTTATTATGGCAGGCATCCGCAGTAACGATGCTTACACCACTGCTATCAATAGTTTTTGGAAACAGGTGCGACAACAAAGCAACCGCACACACTGGGAAAAAATAAAACTGATGGATGAACAAACAAGGCAGATGGGCGAAGCTACCATTGCAAAAGGCAATGCAAGGTTGAAAGAAATGGATAACCAAATGCGCAGTTGGGAAGCCAGGCAATCCTCGGGCGACAGGATGCACACTGAGTTTATTAAAACCATTAGGGAGGTAGAAAATTTTAGAGACGAAACCGGCAAGTATGAAATGACGTCGGGTTACAATCATGCCTGGAGCCGCGGCGATGGTACTTCGTTTGTACTAAGCGACAATCCAAACTTTAATGCCGCCTCAGTTTTTCAGGATCAGAACTGGAAGCAAATGAAAAAGGTGAATTGAACATGTCATTTTTTTTCGCCGTTGTTTTTAAAACAATAACGAATACAAAACAACCATGTTTGTTTACTACGCACCATCAGCAAAAGAAAATTGAAGTAACATCAGTTGTCAATGAATTACTTGTTTTAACAGTTACTATGAAATAGAAACTTGGCTTCTTATCCAAAAGGATTATAGGCCACGCTTTGTAAAAATCATTCATTTGGCAACTGATTCGGACTTTATTGCAGACGAATGCTCCACTCTTATACTCCGCACCTTCTTCATGCATTTCTGCTTTTATCTGCCCGTGGTAAATACCAATCTCCTTTCTTTTCAACATTATAAAACTTCGGGCATGAAAAAAATTTTACTGCTGCTGTCAGTTATCCTGATTGCTAAACTTATGAACGCACAAACCTGGGATGGCAGTGCCAGCACCGACTGGAACACGGCTGCCAACTGGAGTACGAACACTGTGCCTATCAACACAAGCTCCATTACCATTCCGGGTGGCGTGCCAAACAACCCGGCGCTGCCATCAAATATCACCTTGGCAGGTTTAACTATGAACACAGCCGGTGTTTTAAACTTTAATGGTTTTGCACTTACTACCGGCAATCTAAATCTGAACAATGCAACATTGAACAATTCTTCGGGGGTTACAGATATTGTTATAAACTGCAGCGGCTCCACTTTGCAATATGCATCAACCACCGTGAATGATAACTTAACTGTAAACGTTAGTGGCACAGGTATTTTTTATGAGGGCTTTCCATCCGCTAACATTCATAATGGCAACACTAATTTTGTACTTAACGGAGCCGGCCAATTCCAAAGTTCATACAGCGCTGCATCAACATTCAATGGAGATCTAACCGTGACCAGGACGGTGGCCGGTACCACCACTTTATTTGTGAACGGCCATAATGGTATCACGGGCAATTTTACTTATAACAATAATGCAGGTGGCCCAACCAGTATTAATTCATCCGGTGTTTCGCCCACGTTAACAGCCCCGGTCATTACCGGCACAATAAATATTACGGTTGCCAATGGTGGCGCATTTACCATGCGGCGGATAATAAATAATACTGGCGGCGGAACCATTAACGTAGCAACAACTTATGCAATTGTAACCAATGATACGCTACTGGTAACCGCTGCCAATTTTTCGGGGATGGCTACAGGCAATGTTGATGATTTTGACCGCTTGCAGATAACAGGTAATTTTTCAATTAGCGACCTGGCGGGAAATTCGAATGATACCTATTTAAGAAGAAGCATCATGACCGGTACAACTACTGTAACCGCAAACGGTACGGCAACGTTTTATGAGGCTTATCAGGTTGCGAACATTTTTAATGGTAACACCAGTTTTGTACTTAATGGAACAAGCGACTTCCAAAGTTCATATAATGCTGCATCAACCTTCAATGGCAATCTTACCGTGACCAGGACGGTAGCCGGTCCCACCAACTTATTCGTAAACGGCCACAATGGTATCACCGGCAATTTTTCTTACAGCAATAATGCAGGTGGCCTAAGCAGTATTAATTCAGCAGGTGCTTCACCCGCAGCAGTTGCTCCGTCCATTACCGGCACAGTAAATATCACGGTTGCCAACGGTGGGCCTTTTACCATGCGAAGGATAATAAACAATACCGCCGGCGGAAGCATTAACGTAGTAACAACGTATGCCCTTGTAACCAATGATACGCTACTGGTAACTGCTGCCAATTTTTCGGGGATGGCTACAGGCAATGTTGATGATTTTGACCGCTTGCAGATAACAGGTAATTTTTCAATTAGCGACCTTGCGGGAAATTCGAATGATACCTATTTAAGAAGAAGCATCATTACCGGTACAACCACTGTAACTTCAAACGGTACGGCAACGTTTTATGAGGCTTATCAGGGTGCGAACATTTTTAATGGTAACACCAGTTTTGTACTTAATGGAACAGCCGACTTCCAAAGTTCATATAATGCTGCATCAACCTTCAATGGAAATCTTACCGTGACCAGGACGATAGCCGGACCCACCAACTTATTGTAAGCGGCCACAATGGTATCACCGGCAATTTTTCTTACAGCAATAATGCAGGTGGCCTAAGCAGTATTAATTCAGCAGGTGCTTCACCCGCAGCAGTTGCTCCGTCCATTACCGGCACAGTA
>JANPKD010000008.1:0-64312 GCA_031425835.1 Chitinophagales bacterium | reverse complement strand
ACGGCTGCAAGTTTTTTGGTGGTCGCTACTTTTTCGTTCAATTCCGCATCTGCATAGTACCGCTTGGTTGCTTCGGTTTGCGCATCGGGTGCTTCGCTTTTGGGGTCAATCGGTGGCTGACCACCTTTGGGCGAGGCAATGGTTATATCAACGCCTTTATCTGCCAAAGCATAATAAGGTGCGGCAAACTCTTCCACCCAGAAACCCGTTTTTTTGCCGGTGTTGCCTAACTCGCTATGAGACGTTAGTACAAATAATACTTTCATGATCTTGCTTTTATTGGTGAATAATGAATACTGTTGAAGAATATTTTTGTCGTAGTTTATGTCAAGCCTCTACTATCATCTTACCGGTATTTTCTCCTTTGAACAAACCGAGTAAAGCCTTGGGTAAATTTTCAAAACCATGTTCGATGGTTTCTGTTGTTTTTAATTTTTCTTCCTTAACCCATTGTGCTAATTGTTGAATGCCTTCAGGAAACTTGTCCTGGAAATTACTGACAATAAAACCCTGCATCAACACACTGCGGGTAAGTAGCATCGGCTGCAACCTTGGTCCCATCGACGCTTCCGTAGTGTTGTACAAAGAGATTTGCCCGCACAATGGTATCCTTGCATGAAAGTTAATGTTCTTAATAACCGCGTCTGAAATTTCACCACCCACATTATCGAAGTAAATATCAACCCCTTTTGGGCAAGCCGCTGCAATGGCTTTATTCATATCGGCGGTGGTGTTGTAATTAATAGCTTCATCAAAGCCAAACGCAGTTGTCAGCAGTTGTGTTTTCTCCTCCGATCCGGCTATACCCACCACCCGGCATCCTTGTAATTTGGCGATTTGTCCTACCACGATGCCGACTGCCCCGGCGGCTCCGGAAACAACGACTGTTTCACCCGCTTTTGGCTTGCCGATATGCATTAACCCGAAGTAGGCGGTTAAGCCAGTCATGCCCAGCACGCCGAGGTAAGAACTGGCCGGAGCAAGACTGGTATCAATATTTTTTGCTGCCTTTTCGGTGGCAATAAATTTCTTTTGCCATGGGAATTGGCCTATCAGAACATCACCGGGTTTAAACTGATCAGATTTACTTTCCATTACTTCTCCTATGACGCCGCCATAGATAGGTTTGTCAATTTCAAAAGGCGGAGCATAAGATTTAGCATCGTTCATCCGGCCTCGCATGTAAGGGTCAACGGAATAATACAAACCTTTTAGCAGCATTTCGCCAGCCTTGAGTTCCGAAAGTTCAACAGGCTCCATCCGGAAATCACCACTTCCTGGTAAGCCCTTAGGTCTTGATGCCAGTACTACTTGTTGCGTTGTCATTTTTTTGTTGTTGATCAATTCACTGATTGCGGTAGCCGCACTGTATAACGGAGTGGAATAGTTGTAGCAATAATCATACTCGGGGAAAAAAATTCCGCGACTGGCGCATCAGCATTGGATAGTAAAGACTGTTTCATGAGTTGCTTTAGTAAGGGTTGGCCCTGCATAAAATGCCGCACGAACACTTTGGAGTTGAATGTCAAACTTTTTCCTGCTGCCGTAGTTGCTGCTCTTTGTAACTTCCTAAGTTCCTTTCGTGCTACCTGCAGTTTTTGAAACATCCTTGCTGCCGTGAGCCTTTTATAGTCCGGCATCCACACAAGGAAACGGCTTTCCGTCCCGAATCTTCGGGATGGCAGGTTATCTGTATTACTTATTACGACACACATTTACAACGCACAATCCTCACAAAAAATCATTTTACTCCACCACAACTCCCCAACTTTGCGCACATGAACTTCAGAAATTTTAAAATGGTGGATTACGTGGTGTATGGCCGCGGAAGTTTTAACCAGTTAGCCGATATTATTGCACCGCACCGCAAGCATGATGCACCGATGATTTTTTTAGTGGATCATTTTTTTGCCAACGAGAATGGTGAAAAACTAGTTAGCCGCATTCCGCACAAGGGCAACGACAAAATAATTTTTGCCGACGTAACCAACGAACCAAAAACAACCTATGTTGATAGCTTAGCCAACAATTTGAAGGAAGAGTTTGGCACTGTTAGCGGTGTGGTTGGTATCGGCGGCGGCTCCACCTTAGACCTTGCAAAAGCCGTATCACTGATGATGAACAACCCAGGCTCCTCGGCCGATTACCAGGGTTGGGATTTGGTAAAGCATGCCGGTGTTTACAAAGTGGGCATCCCTACGCTTAGCGGTACCGGTGCGGAAGTAAGCCGAACAACAGTGCTCACCGGCCCAACACGTAAACTCGGTATGAATTCCGACTTCACTCCCTTCAACCAGATAATTTTAGACCCCTCGCTCATTGCAAACGTACCCGTGGCGCAGCGGTTTTACACCGGCATGGATTGTTACATTCATTGCATTGAAAGTTTGACCGGCACTTATTTAAATGAGTTTAGTAAAGCCTATGGCGAAAAGGCATTGGAACTTTGCCGAGAAATTTTTCTGCAAAAAAATACCTGGGATGAAGAGAGCGATGATAAGCTGATGATGGCCTCTTACGCTGGTGGAATGAGCATTGCCTATTCGCAGGTGGGGGTAGCACACGCAGTGAGTTATGGCCTCAGTTATTTATTAGGTACAAAACACGGAATTGGCAATTGCATCGTAATGAACCACATTGAAGAATACTACCCTGATGGTGTTGCCGAATTTAAAAAAATGGTAGAGAAAACTAGCGTTGAAATACCGGAGGGCATTTGTAAAAACTTAAATGATGAGCAGTTTGAGGCCATGATAAATGTATCAATGGGCATGAAGCCACTTTGGGAAAACGCACTAGGCAAAAATTGGGAAGCAATAATGACAAGAAACAAATTGCGTAGCTTGTATGAAAAGTTATAACTGCCGCGAAACAAATTTTTACCCTCTTGTTTTTATTTTATGCACTAAGCGTGTTTGCGCAAACAAAACGGTGGATGTAGGCCGCGGTGATGAAAATGCAATGGCCCATTTTCAATCGGTAAGTGGTGAGCCTTTCGTGGGAGCAAAATTTGTGCGTTTGGTTGAGGGCACCCCCTATTTTAAAGATGAGTGGCTCAATGGAATAATCATTCTGCAAAATGGCAACCGATGCAAAGGCAGGATGAAGCTAAATTTATTTACGGGCGACCTTCTGTACAAAGATGTAAATGAAAATATTTTTGTGGCCGCCATGCCCATTACTCAAATTATACTTACCGATACAGCCTCGTACCGTTTTTCTCATGTTTCCTTACTGCCCCCACAGGTAAAAAAAGCCGAAGCCTTATGGTATCAAAAGTTATATGCCGACACGATAACGCTTTACAAATCCATTCAAAAAAAACTGCTCGAAACCCGGCCATACAACTCGGCAACCTACGAGCAAACCATACGCACCGAAACAGTTTATGTATTTTTTTATAAAAACAGGGCCTTCCAATTTAAAAAGTTGAAAGAGGTGCCCCTACTTTTTATCGATAAGAAAAATGAAATAGAAACTTTTTTAAAAACCAACAATATTGACGGTGCCAGCATGGACGACAAAGTACTAAACCTGGCCGCGTTTTTAAATTCATTACTACAACCAACTCAATAAATTTCGGCTGTTGGCAGCGCAGGTATTACCTTTCATTGCTAAAAATGCTGCATGAACCAGGCTGAAAAATACCTTCGCTACATCATTCCACCGGCACTGTTTGGTACCCACCGTACAAAAGAAATTCTTTCAAGCAATCCAATTACCAATGAAGAACGCACCGACGCTAACCAGGTTTTTATTTCGGTGTACGACTATGATGCTACCCAGCTAAACCAACAAACATTAAAAAGCATTGAGGAAAGTTTTGCGTTTAAAAACAATAGCCGTAATACCTGGATCAACATTGATGGCCTGCGTAAGACAGATGTAGAAAGCATTGCCGCCTATTTTGAAACGCACAACCTTATAGCCGAAGATATTTTAAGCACCAACCAGCGGCCTAAAATGGATGAAGTTGATGGTATTGTTTACTGTTTACTCAACATGCTTTATTATAATGAGGAGAGGCAAACCGTGGAGCAGGAACAGGTGAGCATTGTCTTGGGTAAAGATTTTGTTATCACTTTTCAGGAAGACCCGCAAAAAGATGTGTTTAACCCCATTAGGGAACGTTTGAAAATGGCCAGCACCAAACTGCGCCAGCGCAGCATTGATTATTTGCTGTATTCCATGCTTGATTTAATTGTGGACAATTATTTTTTTGTAATGGAAAAGCTCGGCGACAGAATTGAAAAAGTGGAAGAAGAAATTATACGTAACAGCAACAAACGTTCACTGGCACGTATCAACGCCGTGCGCAAGGAATTAATTATTCTCAAAAGAAACATAGCACCCGTGCGTGATTTGGTGGGCTCCCTTATACGCAGCGAAAACGAACTGATTGACGAACGCCACGTAAAATATTTTAAGGATGTGCACGACCATATTATTCAGGCACACGACTTAAGTGAAAACTACCGCGATGTAATGATCAGCATGCAGGATCTGTACATCAACAACGTAAACCTGCGTATGAATGAGGTGATGAAAGTAATGGCCATTGTTACCTGCCTGCTTGCACCGGCAACAGTTATCGGCGGCATTTTTGGAATGAACTTCGACATTATACCTACCGCCCATAACCAGTGGGGTTTTTATATTGCTGTTGGCCTAATGTTGTTTATACCCGTACTTATGTTATTTATGTTTAGAAAGCGGGGCTGGTTTTAATTTGATTGGCGTGGCCGCATAGCGTCCATCAATATCGAACCCCGGGGATTAATTCTTCACGCTGATCCCGAAACTTCGGGAGCGGAGTTCACCGAGAAGGACTCATCGTGTTCCCTCCGCCTTCTTAAAAATCATTTCGTGCACACCCGCTTACCATCGCTATTTAACCCTCTCAATTCTTTTTCTTCTCACCTTCAACTTGCATTATATTTACGGATACCATTTTACGGCTTGCCTGTTATCCATCCCTGGTTAAACTAACTCCATCTCCTGGTTGAACTACTGTCTTCAAAAAAAATTTACTGTAATGACCACCGAACAAATTCCGTACGAAGAATTAGAAAAAACCATTCACAGCCTGTCGTCCCAGCTCAATCAGCGTACCGAAGAATTGGGTGTAATCAATTCGGTGCAGGAGGCGCTTGCAAAGAAGATGGATATACAAGGCATTTACGAACTGGTTGGTGATAGGGTGCGTGACGTTTTTAATGCCCAGGCAGAAGTGATTGCAACCTTTGACCTCGAGGCTGGATTGGAACACTTTAAATATGTGATGGAAAATGGCGAACGTTTTTCCATTGACCCACGCCCCCTGGATAAACTACGAGAGAACCTCATAGAAACTAAACAAACCATTGTAATCAATACAGAAGAAGCAGCTTTTAAATGGTTTGGCAAAAATGTTTTGCCTGGAACAAAAGTTATGAAATCGGGGCTGTTTGTTCCCTTAGTTGTAGGCAGCAACGTTACCAGTTACATAAGTCTTCAAAATGTAGATACGGAAAATGCCTTTAGTGAGTTGGATGTTCGCCTCTTAGAAACTTTAGCAAACAGTATGAGTGTGGCACTGGAAAATGCCCGCCTGTTTGATGAAACCAACCGGCTGCTCAACGAAACCGAACAGGGAAAAGCCGAACTGGCTGTGATTAATTCGGTACAGGAAGGCCTGGTGCGGGAAATGGATATACAGGGCATTTACAATTTAGTAGGCAACCGCATTCGGGAACTGTTTAATGCGCAGGCTGTCATCATAGCCACATTTGATCATGAAAAAAAATTAGAACACTTCAACTACGTGATTGAAAAAGGAGAAATTTCTTTTCCCAAACCACGCCTGTACGATAAGGTGCGCCAACACCTTATTTCAACCGGGCAAAATATTTTAATCAACGAAAATTTTAGCAAGGCGGCCGCGGAGTTTGGAATGAAAGTAGTGAGCGGCTCCGAGGCACCTAAGTCGCTATTATTTATGCCCATGAAAGTGGGCGATAAAGTAACCGGTTACGTAAGCCTGCAAAACATTGATGAAGAAAACGCTTTTTCTTTTAGCGATGTACGGCTGTTAAGCACATTGGCAAACAGTATGAGCGTGGCTTTGCAAAACGCCAATTTGTTTGACGAAACCACCCGCCTGCTGAAAGAAACCGAACAGCAAAAAGGCGAGTTGGCCGTAATTAACTCGGTGCAGGAAGGTTTGGCAAAAGCATTAGACATGCAGGCCATTTACGACCTGGTAGGCAACCGCATACGGGAGCTTTTTGATGCACAGGTTGTAGGCATTGCCACTTTCGATTACACAAACGAATCGGAACACATTCACTATCTGATTGAAAAAGGTGAACGTTATTACCCCGCGCCGCGGCCCCTCAATATTTTGCGCAAACATCTTATTGAAACCAAAGAAAAAATTCTCATCAACAAAAATTTTGAAGAAGTAGCCATCACTTTTGGAATGAAAAAAATTCCGGGCACCGAACATCCAAAATCGGCGCTGTACGTGCCGCTGGTAATTGGCGATAAGGTTACCGGCTACACCAGCCTGCAAAATGTTGACAAGGAAAATGCATTTAGCGATGGCGATGTGCGGCTGTTGGTAACCCTCGCCAATACTATGGGCGTGGCATTAGAAAATGCAAGGCTCTTTGATGAAACTACAAGACTGCTAAAAGAAACCGAGCAGCAAAAGGCAGAGTTGGGTGTCATTAACTCGGTACAGGAGGGTTTATCAAAAGAGCTGGACATACAAGCCATATACGATTTGGTTGGCGATAGAATAAGGGAGTTGTTCAATGCACAGGCGGTTATCATTGCCACCTTCGATCATGATACCGCTACTGAACATTTTAAGTTCGTTATTGAAGAGGGGCAACGCTTTTATCTCAATCCCCGCCCTTACGATAAACTGCGGCAACACTTGATTGTGAGCCGGCAAAAAATTGTAATCAATACAAACTATGAAGAAGCCTTCGCACGGTTTGGATTAAAAATTTTACCGGGCACACAAATGACCAAATCCGGCATTTTTGTTCCACTCATTATCGGCGATAAAATAAACAGCTACATCAGCCTGCAGAATAATGAAATTGAAAATGCTTTCAGCGATTCTGATATACGGTTGTTGGAAACATTGGCAAACAGTATGAGCGTGGCATTGGAAAACGCACGCCTCTTTGATGAAACCACCCGCCTGCTAAAAGAAACCGAACAACGGACGGCCGAGTTAGCGGTTATAAACAGCGTGCAGGAAGGGCTGGCGCATGAGTTGGACATGAATGGAATTTACAACCTGGTGGGAGAAAGGGTTCAAAAACTGTTCAATGCTCAATCGGTTATGATTGCAACTTTCGATCATGAAAACAAAACCGAACAATTCAATTATAATTTTGAAAAAGGAGAATTATATTTTCCCAAACCCCGACCACTAAATAAATTAAGAGAGCGGCTAATTGCCGAAAAACGCACCATCTATATTGAAACGGAAGAAAAAGCCATTAACGATTTTGGACTCAAGCCAATTGAAGGAACCGAAATGTCTAAGTCACTTTTGTTTGTTCCCTTGCTCACCGGTACAGATATCAGAGGCTACGTCAGTCTGCAAAATGTTGACAAGGAATATGCCTTTAGCCAATCCGATGTACGACTTTTAGAAACCTTATCAAATAGCATGAGTGTTGCATTGGAAAACGCAAGACTCTTTGATGAAACCACCCGTCTGCTAAAAGAAACCGAGCAGCGCACTGCCGAATTAGGTGTTATAAACAGTGTACAGGATGGGCTGGCAAAGGAGTTGGATATGAATGGAATTTACAACCTTGTTGGCGACAGAGTGCAGAAATTGTTTAATGCCCAGACGGTAATTATCGCCTCTTTCGATGTTGATAATAAAATTGAACATTTTAATTACTTTTTTGAAAACGATGAAAAGGTGCAGGCCGAATCGCGGCCCATCAATAAACTACGGCAATTATTAATTGACAGGAAACATACCATTTACATTTCAACAGAAGAGCAGGCACGAACCGAATATGCAGTATCGCCCATTGGTGGAACAAAAATGACCAAGTCGTTGTTGTTTGTACCATTACTTGCCGGCAACATCATTCGCGGTTATGTAAGTCTTCAGAATATAGACATCGAAAACGCTTTTTCCGATTCTGATATACGCCTTTTAGAAACTGTTGCCAACAGTATGAGCGTAGCATTAGAGAATGCAAGATTGTTCGATGAAACCAACCGGCTGCTAAAAGAAACCGAACAACGCACGGCCGAACTATCTGTAATAAACAGTGTACAGCAGGGGCTTGCAAAGGAGCTGGACATACAAGGCATTTATGAACTGGTGGGAGAAAAAATCCGCGAAATTTTTAGTGCACAGGTAATTGACATTGTTACCTACGATGCAAAGCAAAATTTAATTGAAGACCGTTACTCTTACGAGAAAGGTGATACCAGTTTGCTGGGATTAAGAGAACCAACAGGATTTCGCAAACACATTATTGAAACCGGAAACCAATTTGTAATCAACCACGACTATGATGAGATCAGCAAACAATACAACAACACCATTCTTATTGGCGAGCATCCAAAATCCGCGGTATTGGTTCCAATGATTTCAGGGGGCAAGGTAAACGGAATGATTAGCCTCCAAAACCTTGATCACGAAAATGCTTTCAACGATTCCGATGTGAATCTCCTGAATACATTGGCCAACAGCATGAGTGTTGCGTTGGAAAACGCAAGACTCTTTGATGAAACCAATCGCCTGCTGAAAGAAACCGAACAACGCACGGCTGAACTAGCGGTAATCAATAGCGTACAGGAAGGGCTGGCAAAAGAACTGGATTTACAGGGCATTTATAATTTGGTTGGCGATAGGTTGTGCGAATTATTTCCCGATACACAAACACTTGTCATTCGCACATTTGACTATGCAAGCGGCGAGGAACATTTTCAATACGCCATTGAAAAAGGCATACGCCTTACGGTAGATAACCAGCCATTCATTTGGGCCAACAAACATTTAATTAAAGATCCAAAATCAATTTACATAAACGATCATTACCTCGAAACATCAAAAAAATATGGCGGCAGCGGCGTTACAAAAGGGCAACCACCAAAATGCGCCGTGTTTGTACCTATGCTGGTAGGCGATGTGGTAAAGGGTTCAATCAGCCTGCAAAATGTTGATAAGGAAAATGCTTTTACCGAATCGGACCTCCGCCTGCTTACCACCATTACCAACAGCATGAGCGTGGCAATGGAAAATGCAAGGCTGTTCGACGAAACCAACCGTTTGCTAAAAGAAACGGAACAACGCACGGCCGAACTGGCGGTGATAAACAGTGTGCAGGAGGGCCTTGCAAAAGAGTTGGACATGCAGGGTATTTACACTCTTGTTGGCGATCGGTTATGCGAACTATTTCCCGATTCGCAAACACTTGTTATACGCACCTTTGACCACGATACCGGTATAGAACACTGGCAATATGCAAAAGAAAAAGGCGAACTGCAATTGGTACCTCCACGGGCATTTAACTGGAACAGTAAACAACTCATCTCCACAAAAAAACCTTTGAACATTGAAAAGGATTATGTAGAAACATCTAAAAAACATGGAGGCACCGGCGTTACCGCGGGCCAGCCGCCAAAGTCGGCCGTGTTTGTACCAATGCTTGCCGGCGATGTAGTGAAAGGTTCCATCAGCCTGCAAAATGTTGACAAGGAAAATGCCTTTACCGAATCTGATCTCCGCCTGCTTACTACCATTACAAACAGTATGAGTGTGGCGCTGGAAAATGCACGACTGTTTGATGAAACCACAAGGTTGCTAAAAGAAACCGAACAACGCACCGGCGAGTTAGCAGTAATTAATTCGGTGCAGGAAGGCTTGGTTCGGGAAATGGATATGCAGGCCATTTACGACCTGGTGGGCAACCGTATTTGCGAACTGTTCGACACGCAAACCGTTTTAATCAGAACGTTCGATCATGATACCGAAACTGAACACTGGCGGTTTGTAATAGAAAAAGGCAAGCGTTATTACAGCGAACCACGGCCATACATGTGGGCCAATAAACAACTCATTCATTCAAAACAACCACTACTGATAAATGAAGACTACGTAGAAACCGCGAAGAAATATGGAAGCAGTGGCGTAAGTATGGGCCAACCACCGCAATCGGCCATGTTTGTTCCTATGATTGTTGGCGATGTGGTAAGGGGTTCGGTAAGTCTGCAAAATGTTGACAGGGAAAACGCTTTTACCGATGCCGATCTTCGGTTACTTACCACCATCACCAATAGTATGAGTGTGGCTTTGGAAAATGCAAGGCTCTTTGATGAAACCACACTGCTGCTGGCCGAATCGAAACAACGAGCTGCCGAGTTAAGTACGGTTAACAGTATCAGCAAAGCGTTGGCTTCGCAACTCGACCCCGATGATTTAATAAACATGGTGGGTAACCAATTAAAAAATTTATTCAAAGCCAATATTGTTTACTTAGCCATACTCAATAAAAAAACCAACATCGTTCACTTTCCTTACCAATATGGCGATAACATGGAGCCCATGAAATTGGGTGAAGGCCTTACTTCTAAAATAATTTTAACTGGCGAACCACTGCTTATAAATAAAAATTTACAGGAACTGCGCCTGCAAATGGGTATTCAAAAAATTGGTGTGCCCGCCGCTTCGTATTTAGGTGTACCCATTCCCGTGGGCGATGAAAACATTGGCGTGTTAAGTGTGCAAAGCACCGAACACGAAAACAGTTTTAACGAAAACGACTTGCGGCTTTTATCCACCATCGCCTCATCAGTTGGTGTGGCACTAAACAACGCAACACTTTTTGAGGATGTGCAATTGGCAAAAATGGAAGCGGAGAAAGCAACAAGAGCGGCCGAAAAAGCCAACGATGCCAAGAGTGCATTTCTTTCCACAGTTAGCCATGAATTAAGAACACCACTTACTTCTGTTTTAGGGTTTACAAAAATTATTCGCAAACGGCTGGATGAAAAAATATTTCCGGTGGTGGACAGAACCGATAAAAAATTAGAAAAAACAATCGGCCAGATTTCTGAAAACCTGCAGGTCGTAATATCCGAAGGCGAACGCCTGACTCATTTGATTAACGATGTACTGGATCTGGCAAAAATTGAAGCAGGTAAAATGGAGTGGAACCAGGAAAATGTTTCGATGGCCGAAGTGGCCGAACGGGCTATTGCGGCCACCACTTCTTTATTCGATCAAAAATCGTTGAAGCTCATCAAACAAATTGATACAAACATCCCGGAAATCATTGGCGATAAAGACAAGCTCATACAAGTAATCATCAACCTCATTTCCAACTCGGTAAAATTTACCAACAAGGGTTCTGTTACCTGTGCCGTACACCAAAAAAATGGCGAGTTGATAGTAAGTATTTCCGATACCGGAATAGGCATCGCAACCGACGATTTTGGGGCGGTGTTCGAACAATTTAAACAAGTAGGTGGCGATACATTAACCGATAAACCAAAAGGCACGGGATTGGGCCTACCCATTTGTAAAGAAATAGTAGAGCACCATGGCGGCCGCATTTGGTTAACAAGCGAGGTTGGAAAAGGCAGTACGTTTTCGTTTGCCCTGCCGGTAACTAAAGAAGCAGCATTGGCCGAACCTGTTAACCTTGATAAATTGGTAAAGCAGCTAAAGGAGCAAATGGCACAATCGGCATTTAACTTCCCCGGCAAAAACGCCACTATCCTTATTGTAGATGATGAGGATTCTATTCGCTCATTATTAAAACAGGAGTTAGGCGAAGCGGGTTATGTTATTGAAGAAGCGGCCAATGGTAAACAAGCCCTGGAAGCCGTGCGGAAAAATAAACCCGACCTCATTATACTCGATGTAATGATGCCGGAGATGAATGGTTTTGATGTAGCCGCGGTTTTAAAAAACGACCCTCATACAATGGACATTCCCATTATTGTTTTGTCAATTGTACAGGATAAACTGCGCGGCTTTAGAATTGGTGTTGATCGTTATTTAACCAAACCAATTGACACCGTTCAATTGTTTTCCGAAGTAGGGGTTTTGTTGGAGCAGGGCAAATCGAAAAAGAAAGTGATGGTGGTTGATGAAGACGGTGCTGCCATAAAAACCCTCACCGATGTATTGGAAACAAAGGGATACAATGTTGTAGAATCAAACGGAAAAGAGCTGGTGGAAAAAGCCATTTCAAGCCAACCCGACATCATCATTTTAAATTCTGCTCATTCCGATAAACAGGAGTTAATACAAACGCTCCGGTTTGAAAAAGGATTGGAGAATGTTGTGTTTTTGATTTATCAGTGAGATAGTGAGTGGCGAATAGTGAATTGTGAATTGGCAATCCTTGGGATGTGGCATTAATATAGACGATCATCAATCACCCATAAAACAAAACCCCGAAGGGGTGGCATTAATATAGCAGCGACAATATCATAAATAAACCAACAACAATTGACCCACCGAAATACAACACACAAACAATGGCAAAAAAAATTTTGATAGTAGATGATGAAGCACACATTCGTATGCTCATTGAACAAACCCTGGAAGATTTGGAAGACGAAGGCGTAGAATTTTTATCGGCCGAAAATGGCGAACAGGCCCTGGAAATTATTGAAGCCGAAAAACCGGAGCTGGTTTTTTTAGATGTAATGATGCCGAAACTAAATGGAATGGAAGTTTGCCGCCGCGTAAAAAAAGAGCTGCAGCGCAACAACATCTTCATTATTTTATTAACCGCAAAAGGCCAGGAGCTCGACCGGCTGCGAGGCCAGGAAGTTGGTGCCGATGTATATATGACCAAACCTTTCGACCCCGAAGTAATTCTGGCAAAAGCTAAAGAAGTACTGGGCATTGAAAATTAAATTCACCTGAATCATCCGTAATTGCTATGGTAAAAATAAACCTGAAGTCATTTATTAAAAAAGCCGAAACGCAGTTGCTTATTACTTCTGTTGCCACCCAGCTGAAGGCATCCGTTACCGTTGAAGATGAAACAGGTAAAACTATTTACGGTACCGTTGATAGTGTGGGTACTAACTCGTTTCCGCTAACAATAAATGATGAAATTATTGGCGTGGTAAAAGGCGATGACAAAGCCTCCATCATTGCCCACCTGCTTACACATTTACTAACCAAGGAGGCTGAGAAAAAAAAGTTGGGGGCCGAAGTTTTAAATCTTTATCAGGAGATTAATCTCATTTTCAACTTCTCCGAAAAGCTGGCACAAACAATCAACGCTGCAGATATTTGTACCGTTACTTTAACCGAGGCACGCGGGGTTATTCCTTGTAACAACGGAGTGATTGTGTTATGGAACGAACAATTAAAAAAGTTGCAGGTTGCAGCTTCCGTTTCTCCATCCTTGTTTTTTAGTGAGGAAAAGATTAACGAGAAAGTGAATCTCCTTTCACATCTAATATTGAGCGGCCAGTCGGAGATTTACAACAACACTTCGGCTTTAATAAATGCAGGCATCGTTTTACCCGAGGTACATTCAATTATTTATTCGGCGCTAAAAGTAAATCACCGGGTAATGGGAGCTATCATACTGGCGAGTGATGAAGATGTGCAGTACACTGCGGCCCACTTAAAATTGTTAACCACGTTGGCCCTTCAGTCATCCGCCGCCATAGAAAGTGCATTGCTCTACGAAAAAAATATAAAAGAAGCAAAGGAAAGAGAAGAAGCGATGCGGTTAGTGTACGAAGTAACCGGAAAATTTGTGCCATATGAATTTATTGGTGCCCTCGGTCACAGCGTTATTACCGATATAAAACTGGGCGACCAGGTAGAAAAAATTGTAACCGTTCTGTTCTCCGACATACGGGAATACACTTCGCTGTCAGAACAAATGACTCCAGAAGAAAACTTCAAATTCGTTTGTTCTTTTAATGAACGTATGGGGCCTGTTATCCGCCGCAACAATGGTTTTATCAACCAGTATTTGGGCGATGCCATCATGGCCATCTTTCCCGGCACGGCGGCCGATGCATTATGTGCCGCTGTTGAAATGCAAAAGCAGGTTACGGAATTTAATGTTGAACGAAAAGCGGCGGGACACAAGCCCATTCAAATTGGCGTAGGCATGCATACCGGCCCGTTAATTATGGGCATTACCGGCGATGCCAACCGGCTGGATGCTACCACCATTTCCGACACGGTAAATATTGCATCGCGGTTAGAAAGCCTTACCAAACATTACAAGGCCACCATTATCTTAAGCGATGCTTGTTTGCAGCTTATTGAGCAAACAGAAAATTTTCATTTGCGGCATATTGGTTTGGTGCAATTAAAAGGCAAACAACAATCCATAAAAATCCATGAATGTTTTAGTGGCAACACCAGCGAATTGATTTCAAAAAAACAAAAAACACTTGCTGCATTTAATGAAGGAGTTGATCATTATTTAAATCGCTCGTTCAGCAATGCCGTGCAATCCTTTTCTGAAGTTGCCGTCTTAGACCCAACCGACAGCACCGCCCAATTTTTTCTTACCCATGCTAAACAATGTCTGCAAAAAGGGGTGCCGGAAAATTGGGGAGGTGTGCTGGAAATGAGCAGTAAATAAGAAGCCTCCGTGCGAAGAATAAAAAAAATTTTCGCATTCAGCCCGTAATCGCCACCATTTACAACAGAATTACCGGTTTAACCTAAGGCTTTACGGCACTACCAACAACGTTCAGGTTTGTGTGAAGAAAGTGCAGCTAAACTTTTGAAACCATCGGGTCAATCACTCACTCCACTATGGCAACGCAAAAAACTGGAGCATCCAAATAGCCTCCCCTGGGGCATGACCCCTCTCATTTAAAAATAAAATTGTAACCTGCGAAAATATCATTGCAGGTAAAAACATAACTTGTTGCTACTTACCGATACGGCACCAAGACTACAAATCCATTGTATGATTCTAGATTTTATACTCCTCGTATCCATCATCAGGTATCTCCGTAAATCCACTCACGCAGAATCAATTCTGCCAGACTGGAATAAAATTTTAACCAGGATGTTGTACGCCGGTATAGCCCTGTTGGTACTTGATGTAATTTTTGATGCGGCCACGCCGGTTACAGAATGGTTATCGCACCTGCTGCTGCTTTATTTGCTTTACATACTGTACGCGTTAAAGACATTACCACCCGTGCGACCACTAATGATTGCCATAATGCCCTACGTGTTTGTTTCCATTGTTACAAGCATTATCCGCCTTATAAATAAACGGTGGTACTATCAATGGGATGGCTATTTTGATGCCCTAATTGGCTTCTCTGTTATTTGGCTTATTGCCATGGTAATTATTGGCAGAAAGCAGCAGAAGGCGCTGCAAAAAGAAATATTAAAAACAAAACAGGAAGAGGAACAAAATAAAATACTGGCCAGGCAACAAGCCGAGCTGGAAAGAAAAGTTGCCGAACGTACCGCCGAACTAACCCTGCAAAAAGAAGAATTACAGCATGCTTTGCACGATTTAAAATCAACACAATCGCAGCTGATACATGCAGAAAAAATGGCTTCCCTTGGTGAGCTTACCGCTGGCATTGCACATGAAATTCAAAACCCCTTGAACTTCGTAAATAATTTTAGCGACGTAAGTAAAGAGTTGCTTACTGAAATGAAAGAGGAATTAGCAACGGGCAATATGCAGCACGCAAATGAAATAGCAAATGATGTAATCCAAAATTTAGAAAAAATACACCACCACGGCAAACGTGCCGATGCCATTGTAAAAGGTATGCTGCAACATTCGCGTACCAGCAGCGGCCAAAAAGAACCCACCGACATTAATGCCTTAACCGATGAGTATTTACGATTAGCCTATCATGGCCTTCGGGCAAAAGACAAAACTTTCAATGTAACGATGGTTACCGACTATGATGAAAAGATTGGCGCGGTGAATATCATTCCGGGAGACATCGGCCGTGTTATTTTAAATCTTATAACCAATGCGTTTTATTCCGTCAATGAAAAGACTAAATCAGGGATTGAGAAGTATGAGCCCACCCTTTCCGTAAGTACAAAAAAGCTGGGAGAAAAAGTAGAAGTGAAAGTGGCTGACAACGGCAAGGGCATTCCTCAAAAGGTATTGGATAAAATTTTTCAACCCTTCTTTACCACTAAACCAACCGGGCAGGGAACCGGTTTAGGTTTATCATTGAGTTACGATATTGTAAAAGCACATGGTGGTGAGTTGAGGGTGGAGACCAAGGAAGGTGAAGGATCAGTTTTTATTATAGCAATACCAACCATTTAAAATTGTAAATATGACTAGCACAACATCAGAGCGTAAGGCACAACTAAAAAAAGTTTCGGAGGATTATTTCCAGGCCTTGCGTGATAAAAACTTCTCCGCAATTCCATTTAACAAAGACATTGTTTTCAGAGCCCCCCTTGCACCAGGTGGATCGCACCATCCTATCACAGGCAAAGCAGCTCTGCATGAACTGTGGTGGAAACCACTAGAGCCAGCGCTTGATGGAGCCACTATTGTTATTGCGGAACATTATTATAATGATGCGCTGACAGAGATGGTAACTAAAGCAGAAATTACAATTGCGGTTTTAGGCCTTACACTTCGTGTTGCCGATAGGTTTATGATTGATGATAACGGTGAAATAACAGAACAGGAAAATCATTTTGATGCCAGCCCCATGAAAAGTTATATCCATCATCTCTGCCTACGGTCAACTGATTTTGAGAGAACGAAAACTTTTTACCAAAATATCCTTGGCTTTAAGCTGATAATGGATAAGCCGGACCTCATTATATTTTTAGCCGGCAGTGTCTTTCTTGCATTTAAAATGGCTGATCCGAGAAACAAAGAGTTTTCAACATTCAGTCCGTTTGAAGTAGGGCTCGATCATATTGCCATTACTTGCGAGTCGGAGGAAGAGTTGCACGGATTTACAAAAAAACTTACAGATGCCGGAGTTACGAACACCGGCGTAAAATTGGATGCAGCTCTAAATAAGCTGTATGTTGCATTTAAAGATCCGGACAAAATATCGTGGGAGTTCTATATGAAATGATTTATTGTCTGGAATTGAAGGTATTATATGTTTTGCTGACAATAACCCATGTACCATCGATCTTTAACAAGGTAAAATAATTTGTATAGTCATTACCATATGCTGATTCTTCAACTACTTCCGCCGAAGCAGCGCTACCGTCATAGCTTATTGAACTGATAAAGCATTGGTGAGGCTCACCGGTTTTTGAGGGAGGTTCGTTGGAGGAAACATAACCATATAATCCGTCTATTTCAACAATTGTCACCGCTTTCGGGCTTGCGCCATACATCATAGCTTTTGGATGAAATGCTTTTTTCAGCAACTCAATATTGCCCGTGCGAAGACCTTCAACATAAAGATCAATAGTAGCTTTAATTGACTGAAGTTCTGTGTTACGTTCGTTCATAAGCAGGTTTTGTAGTGAATAAAAAAATCAATTCTAAAGATAATAAAACAAGAGTTAGCCAACTTCAATGCGTAGCGAAACAGACATACAATCAATGAAAGAGAAGATTGATGCGCTTAACAAGGAACCATGGGATACCCGCGTAAATGATTCGCAACGGTCAATGAACATGAGCCAGCACACATTGCAACTGGCTAAAAGCATCAATTACCCGAAAGGGATTGCAGAAGGTTTGCGTAACGTAGGATTTTGTAATATTCGCCTAGGCAAAAATGATGAAGCAATTCCAGTGCTCAATGAAGCTTTTTCAATTTTTGACTCCGCTGATGATCGGGCAGGCCAGGCTCTGATATATGAATATCGCAGCATCATCTCTCGCAATAAAGGCGATCTGGGTGCCTCGCTTGAATGGCTGTTCAAAGCTCTTTCGATAACCGAGAGCACACCTATTGATGAAACTCATGCAACCCATTATTATCAATTAGGGGTTACATATAAACACCTCGGCGACTTTGAAACTTCACTCGAGTATTTTTATCGCAGCATAGCTGTTTGTAAGACTATTAATAAGCCTCTGTATGAAGCGTATTCTATAAATCTTATTGGGTCCATCTATTTCGAAACTGGTGATTATCTGAAAGCCCTTGATTATTTTTTGCAAGGGTTACCCATGCGCCAGGCCGGCGGCGATAAATGGGGCGAAGCCGGAAGTCTCGATAATATCGGATTCACTTATCTGAAGTTGCAGCAGTTTGATAAAGCAATTGAATACTGCAGCCTGAGTCTGGAAATAAGCCGCAGTACAAGTGATATAAAAGGACAGGCAAATGCACTTCGGCATCTTGCCGAAATATACAAGCAACAGGGCGACTATGATAGATCGGTTCAGTTTTGCAATGAAAGCCTGGAAATACACAAATCCGGAATTGAAAAAAAAGGAGAAGCAGAAATATTTTTACTCCTGGCCGACCTGGAAAAATCAAGAACAAATAGAGATAGCGATAAAGAACTTGAATTTCTTTTGAATGCCAATAAAATAGCCGAAGATATCAAGGCTGTAGATCTATTAAGTAAAACACAGTTGGCACTGTATGAATATTATAAAAGAACAGAAAACTACAATGAGGCTATCAAGAATCTGGAGCTGCATATCAATCTTGAAAAAGAGTTTCATAAAAAATCCATTGATCAAAAAATATCCAGCCTCGAAATAACACATAAAGCTGAAGAAACAAAGAAAGAAGCAGACGCCGTTCGTGTGCAAAATGAAAAGCTCACGAAACTGAATAAGGAAATTGAACAGCAGAAAAGAAAACTGGAACAAACTCTTGCTGATTTGAAAGGTGCACAAGCGCAACTCATTCAATCCGAAAAAATGGCATCCCTCGGTGAACTCACCGCGGGCATTGCCCACGAAATTCAGAATCCTTTAAACTTCGTCAATAATTTTTCTGATTTAAATAAAGAGTTGCTTGCAGAAATGAACGTTGAAATCGAAAAAGGAAATTACGAAGAAGTAAAAACTATCTCGAAATACATTACAGATAACGAAGAAAAAATAAACCACCACGGCAAACGTGCCGATGCTATTGTAAAAGGTATGCTGCAGCACAGCCGCGCAGGCAGCGGTAAAAAAGAATCAACTGATATCAATGCATTGGCCGATGAATATTTACGATTGGCCTATCATGGTCTGCGTGCAAAAGACAAATCTTTCAATGCCGCCATTAAAACAGATTTTGACGAGTCCATAGGCAACATCAACATTATTCCGCAGGACATTGGAAGGGTTATTTTGAATTTAGTTACCAATGCGTTTTATGCTGTTAGTGAAAAAAAGAAATTGCGTCCTGATAGCCATTGGGATGAAGATTATGAGCCCTCTGTTTCAGTAAGTACAAAAAAGTTGGAAGATAAAGTAGAAGTGAAAGTTGCTGACAACGGCAACGGCATTCCGCAAAAAGTATTGGATAAAATCTTTCAACCCTTCTTTACCACCAAACCAACAGGGCAGGGAACCGGCTTGGGTTTATCGTTGAGTTATGACATTGTAAAAGCACATGGTGGGGTGTTGAGCGTGGAAACGGAGGAAGGTGAGGGCAGTGAGTTTGTTATTCAGTTGCCAGGCGGTTAAAAAAAAATTTTTCACTATCTCTAATTGTTTCTTAATGTAAACAGCCATTTCATTAAAGTTGAAAAACGCATTTATTATGGATTCATTTAAAAAGCAACAAATGAAACCTGTGTACCACACAAAAATATTTTTCCTTCTTTTATTTTGGCACCTATCCCTAACCGGGATTGCTCAAAATAACAACCTTCGTTTTGAGCATATTGGATTGAAAGAAGGTCTTTCCAATGAAAACGTAACGGCAATATTTCAAGACAGCAAAGGATACATGTGGGTTGGCACCATGGATGGATTAAATAAATATGATGGCTACACTTTTACCAAATACAGGTTTGATCCTTTTGACTCGAATTCTATTTCACAAAATTTTATTTACACCATTTTTGAAGATAAATACGGTACCATCTGGACATCCTCCTTCGAAGGTTTGTGCAAGTTTGACCGGGCCACAGAAAAGTTTACCCGGTACAGGCCTTCACCCAAAGCCAGGTTTGCCGATCCAAATATTGGTACTATTAGTGAAGACAATGACGGCATGCTATGGGTAGGAAGTTATTCTGGTGGATTATGCCGGTTCAACAAGCAAACGGGAAAGTTTTTACCGGATGATATTGATTTGGGTTACTCTAAGTTGCCTAATGCAAAAACCACGGCTGCTAAGGATGCAATCAGTTGTATTTATAAAGACCGGGCAGGTGAATTATGGGTGGGAAACACAACCGGCTTACATCAACTAAAACTAACTAAAGCAAAAGCTGGTCAGCCATCAGTGATTAGCACAATACATTACAGGCATAGCAACAATCCAAACAGCTTAAGCAACAATTTTGTAACTGCTGTCTTTGAAGATAAGGCTGGTTTAATATGGGTGGCAACTAATAACGGATTAAATAGTTTGGATAAAAAAACGCGCAGGTTTAAACGTTATCAATACGATCCAAAAAATCCTCAATCAATAAGTAACAACAAGTCATTCTCCTGGGGCGGCGCCGGCATTAAAGAAGACCAGCAGGGTAATTTATGGATATGTACCAACAAAGGATTAAATAAATTGAATAAAGAACGTAGTGTTTTTACAGCATATTTTCACAACCCCAACGATCCTTACAGTCTTAGTACAAACATGGTTGGTGGCGTTGAAATAGACAAGGCAGGCATTTTATGGGTGGGCTCGGCCAACGGAAAACTGGATAAGGCAAATCTGAATGATAAAGGTTTTGGTCTCAGACGAAATGACCCAAACAATATTAATTCTTTAAGCAGTAATGAAGTCACCAGTATAGTGGAAGATTCATCCGGAATTATCTGGATAGGAACTTATACCGGAGGGTTGAACCGTTGGGATAGAACGACCAATCGGTTCACACATTTCAGAAGCAATCCAGCCGATACAAAAACACTAAAACATGATGCCGTTCACGCCATTTTACAACACAGTCCGGAACTTCTATGGGTGTGCAATGGAGATGTATTATCCCTGTTTAATAAACATACAGGTAAATTCATACACTATAATAGTAATGAAGCAAATTATCATGGCAATAATACAAATGATTTCGATTCAGAAAAGCCGATGATTTACTCCATTGCCAAAGACCGGCAAGGCCTTCTTTGGTTAGGCACCGGCAATGGCATAAAGGTTTTCGATAGCAAAAAACGCGAGTTCATAAAACATTATTACCACAGCAAAGCAGATACCACCGGCATCAGCGACTATACAGCCATCGCCATTTATGCCGACGCGAGGGATAATATATGGATAGGCTATGGCAGTATTGCAACAGACAGATTGAACAAACAAACTGGCCATATCACCCACTATAAACATAATTCACAAAATGCCGCCAGTATCGGTTCTAATATCGTAAATAGTTTTTACGAAGATGCAAAAGGAAATCTTTGGTTGGGAACCAGAGCAGGAGGCTTATGCAAATTCGATTACAAAAAAGAAAAGTTTACAACGTATACTGATATTCACGGTCTGGCAGATAACACTATCTTTTCTATTATAGAAGACAACAAAAATCAGCTTTGGCTGGGAACACAAAACGGCCTGTCAAGATTCGATCCGGCTACAATAAATTTTATTAATTACGATTTTAAAGATGGGTTGCAAGGCAATGTTTTTAGTTCGGGGGATAGGGAAAGGGGCGGAATATGTAAGGGCAAAGACGGCACTTTATATTTCGGAGGTAATAATGGATTTAATTTTTTTCATCCTGGTGCGATTAAAGCAAACACCTATTCAGCTCCTGTTGTTATTACCCAGTTTAAACTGTTTGATGAATTAGTAAAAGGTGCAAATGAATCGAAAGAAATTGTTTTAGCCT
Organism: Chitinophagales bacterium; assembly: GCA_031425835.1. GTDB lineage: Bacteria > Bacteroidota > Bacteroidia > Chitinophagales > Chitinophagaceae > Flavisolibacter. The sequence goes on along the minus strand of JANPKD010000008.1, from coordinate 42,399 downwards.
ACGATGAGAATTATTTCTCATTCGAATTTGCTTCCTTAAGTTTTTTCAACCCGCAAAAAAACCAATACGCTTATATGCTTGAAGGCGTTGATAAAAATTGGGTTCAAAGCGGATCGAGGCGTTATGCGGGTTATACCGATGTTGATCCGGGCAAGTATATTTTCAAAGTAAAAGGCACAAACAACGATGGCGTTTGGAACGAGAAAGGCGCTTCCATTTCGATCATCATTAAACCTCCGTGGTGGCGCACCTGGTGGGCATATTGTTTTTATGGCGCCTGTGTAATTGCTATCCTTTTTTTAATTGATGGCTATCAGCGTAAAAGAGTAATCAGCAAAGAACGGGAACGCATAAGGGAAAAAGAATTGGAACAGGCACATGAAATTGAAAAGGCCTATCATGAATTGAAAAGAACCCAATCCCAACTCATTCAATCCGAAAAAATGGCCTCACTCGGAGAACTCACTGCTGGCATTGCCCACGAAATACAAAACCCCTTAAACTTCGTCAATAATTTTTCAGAAGTAAATAAAGAATTGCTGATGGAACTGAAAGAAGAAATGACCAACGGAAATTTGGATGATGCACAAACTATTGCAAATGATGTAATAGAAAACCAGGAAAAGATAACGCACCACGGCAAACGTGCCGATGCTATTGTAAAAGGTATGCTGCAACACTCACGTACCAGCAGTGGTCAAAAAGAACCTACCGACATTAATGCGTTAACCGATGAATACCTACGATTGGCCTATCATGGTGTTCGTGCCAAAGAAAAATCTTTTAATGCTAAACTCGAAACTAATTATGAGGAAAATGTTGGAGCAGTCAGTGTTATTCCGCAGGACATTGGCCGCGGAATTCTTAATCTTATCACCAATGCTTTTTATGCAGTAACGGAAAAGAGTAAAACCGCATTAGCGGATTACCAACCTACCGTTTGGGTGAGTACCAAAAGAAACAGTAATGCAGTTTTAATTTCTGTAAAAGACAACGGCAACGGCATTCCGCAAAACATCATAGACAAAATATTTCAACCCTTCTTTACCACCAAACCAACAGGACAAGGAACGGGATTGGGTTTATCGCTGAGTTACGATATTGTAAAAGCACACGGTGGTGAATTGAAGGTAGAAACGAGGGAAGGTGAAGGTTCGGAGTTTATTGTCAACCTGCCTTTATAAAAAGCTTAGCTTCATCTACCGCTTATAGTCTATACTGAACCACAATCAATCAACAGAATTTCTTCCAGAAAATAAGAGCCGCTTTACATGAAAGAGCTAGTGGGCTAATAACGTCACTCATGAAATAATGATTTCACAGCTTGGATTGCAGAAGGGTGACTTTGGTGAAAAAGATAGAGCAGCAATGTAAACGGTATTGGCGCCGACGAACCACGGGGAAATGAAAAACCGGAAAACGATTTCTTATGAATACCAACAACCCATCCCTGAAGCCGAAGAACGACCTTAAACGCCAAACTTCAATCTGAAAAAATGGAAGTACACCACCACGGCCACGTACATGAAAAAAAGAAATGGAAAGAATATGTGTTTCAATTTCTCATGTTGTTCCTGGCTGTGTTCTGTGGGTTTTTGGCAGAGTACCAATTGGAACATAAAATTGAAAGAGACAAAGAAGGAGTGTATGTTCAAAATCTACTGAATGATTTTAAGGCCGACACTGCTATCTACAGTGAGTTTTCGCAAGGCAATAAAGAACTATTCAGCTCAATAGACACGCTGATACAACTGATTAAAAGCCCGGAGAGAAAGCAACACATTGCCAAACTTGCTTTCTCGGCAAGAATGATATTGCCAAAATGGAAAGCCCTGTACACAACCGACCGTACCTATGAAGAAATGAAAGGTTCGGGAACTTTGCGGCTTATCAGGAATAAGGAGGCTGCCAACGCCATCTCCCGTTACTATTACTCGATAATAGATGTAAAAAAATACAACGACGCAGCAGTGACCTGGGGCGCAGATTTTGCAAAAGCAATGGCAAAAATATTTGACGCACAACTACTGCTTAAAATAATAAAAGAGAGAAGTGAGCAGCCTGCCCTTGCATCTGATTTACTAACAGAAGACAGAACGACACTGAACGAATTGGCCACGAGTGCGCAATATTTATATGGGGCATTTTTACTGGCAGAAAAGATTGGGAACGAAAGAAACATTGCAGCACAAAAACTTATTGCTTTAATCAAAAAAGAATACCAGTTGTAAGATGAATGAGCATTCTGTTTGGCTAAGGGCGATGACATGCATCTGCTAAAGATGGATGCAATTGAGTGAAGCAATTAATGAAGACAAAAATTTATCGGACTTAGCAAAACCAGCTACAATTCGAAATAGAAAAAACAATTTATGATACCAAAATTTTTCAAAACAGCATTTTATTTTCTTGCTACCGCAATTTGTTGCAATATGGCAACTGCACAATCAAACACAGTATATGATATTGTATTGGTCGGGGGCAGGGTAATTGACCCTGAAACAAAACTGGATGCTGTTAAAAATGTGGGCATCCTTAACAACCGCATTGCACAAATTTCATCTGATGTACTGAAAGGAAAAGAGGTAATCAATGCAACAGGTTTAGTAGTAGCTCCCGGTTTTATTGACCTGCATGTACATGGCCGCAGCAATGTGGAACAGGAATACCAGTTACATGATGGTGTAACAACAGCACTTGAATTAGAATATGGTATTGAAAATTTGAAAGAATGGTATGAAACCAGAAAATCAAAGGCGTTGATTAATTATGGTGGCAGCGTATGTTGGCCTTTTGAACGGTTTAAAGCAATGGATCGGTACAAACAAGGTTTGAATGAACTCCATCAAACAACACTGAAAGGTGAAGCAACTATTCTAAACCTCATTAAAACAATCAAACCTTCCTACACCGAAAACGCCACAACGGAAGAAACGGCAAAAACACTGGCGAACATTAAAAGCTCATTGGCCGAAGGAGGTATTGGCATAGGCATACCCATTGGCTATCTCCCCAAAACCAAAGCAGACGAAATGTTTCGGGTATTTCAACTGGCAGGTGAAATGCAGGCATTGGTTTTCACTCACACCCGTTATTCCGATATCGTTTCCATTCAGGAAGTAATAGCAGATGCAACACTGACCGGTGCGCCATTGCACATTGTGCACATCAACAGCATGTCGTTGGGGCAAATTGATTTTGCATTAAATATGGTACGATCCGCAGCACAAAGAGGGTTTGACGTTACAACAGAATTGTATTCCTACACAGCCGCTTCAACAACACTTGAAAGTGCCATGTTTGATGAAGGATGGCAGGAAAAGTTAGGCATGACTTACAACGATGTGCAATGGGTAGCTACGGGTGAAAGACTTACTAAAGAAACGTTTGACAAATACAGAAAAAGCGGTGGCGTAGTAATTATGCACATGATGAAACCCGAATGGATAAAAACGGGCATTGCAGCTCCCGGAGTAATGATAGCGTCGGATGGTATGACCTACGCCAAACTGGCTCACCCCCGAACGGCTGGTACATTTTCAAGAGTATTGGGTAAATATGTTAGAGAAGAAAAAGTGATTGATCTTTCAACAGCTATTGAAAAAATGACCCTGTTGCCGGCTCAAAGATTAGAGGGCATTGCTCCTATGATGCGTTTTAAAGGTAGGATGCAGGTGGGTGCCGATGCAGACATTACCATTTTTAATCCGGATACTGTAATTGATAAAGCAACATTTGAAAAAGGCCTGGAGTTTTCAGCAGGCATTGAATATGTAATTGTAAATGGAAGTTTTGTTTTGAAAAATGGAAAAACAGTCAACAATGTTTTTCCTGGGCAAGCGGTTTACGGAAAATTCAAAAAATAATTTAATCACTCAACATGAAACAATCACTCACTGCTTTACTCATCATACTTTCCCTTGCTGCATTCGCTCAAACAAAACTTAGTGTAAACGAACAACGCATCGAAAGCCGCATCATTGAACTATCCAAATTTGGTAAAGATGCAAATGGCCGCGGTTACCGGGTTGCGTTCACCAAAGGCGATATTGAAGCAAGGGAATGGTATATGGGTTTGATGAAAGAAGCTGGATTACAAGTAAGCATTGATTATGCAGGCAATATCATCGGCAAACGAAAAGGAAAAAATTCCTCACTGAAACCCATTGCTTTTGGATCGCACATTGATATGGTGCCCGATGGTGGCAACTACGACGGTTGTGTTGGTTCTATTGGTGCACTAGAAATTATTGAGGTACTCAATGAAAATAAAATCATTACGGAGCATCCATTGGAGTTGATAGTTTTTTCTAATGAAGAAGGCGGTACTATCGGCAGCATGGCTATCGCAGGTGGTTTAACAGCGGATGGATTACAACAGAAAAGTCAAAGTGGTTTAACCATGGCGGAGGGTATCAAAGCCATTGGCGGTAACCCCGACAGTATTCAGTACAGCATTCGCAAAAAGGGAGACATCAAAGCGTTTTTAGAATTACATATTGAACAAGGCGGCATTTTAGAAAAAGAAAATTTGCAGATTGGCGTTGTGGAGGGCATTGTTGGTATTTTACATTGGGAGGTAACGATTGATGGTTTTGCTAATCATGCAGGCACCACTCCTATGAATATGCGGCAGGATGCATTGCTGGCAGCATCAAAACTAATCATAGCAGTAAATGAAGTGGTCAATAGTATAAAAGGAAATCAGGTGGGTACAATTGGAAAAATTGCAGCCATGCCCGGTGCCTATAATGTAATACCGGGTAAGGTTGTATTAGGTTTGGAGATTAGAGATTTATCGTCGGCAAAAATTGAACTGCTTTTTCGGTCAATTGAAAAAAGAGCTTCCGCCATTGCACTATCATCTAAAACAAAAATCAGTTTTGTAAGACAGGCAAATGAATCAAAACCTGCATTAACGGATAAAACGCTCCAGCAAAAAATTAATGTCTCAGCAAAAGCATTGGGCTTCACAACGAAGTTTATGCAGAGTGGTGCAGGGCATGATGCGCAGGAAATAGCATTGATTGCACCTGTGGCTATGATTTTTGTGCCCAGTGTTAAAGGCATCAGTCATTCGCCCAAAGAATTTACCAAACCTGTTGATATGGCCAATGGTGCAAACGTGTTGTTACAAACTATTTTGAAATTGGATAAAGAATAATAGCATGAAGCAATGTCTAGCCATCTTATTTGCAGCAGCCATTCTGTTTGCCTGCAGCACAAAAAAATATGAACGTGCAGCGGAAACTTTTTACATGCCTGCCGAGTGGCAACCACATGATGCTGTGTGGCTAGGTTGGGAAAACGATAGTTTATTTGGTTACTATCCTGCGGTTGTTAACATCATTAAGGCACTGGCTTTAAATGTTACAGTAAAAATCGCTTTTCATAACGACACACTTCTGCAAAAAGCAAAACTTTACCTCGCATCGCAGGGAGTTGATAGCAGCATGTACAAAACCTACATCATGCCTGGTGAACGTTATTGGATTCGCGACCATGGTGCAGCCTTTTTAATTAATGGCAAAGGAGCACTTGCCGTGGCCGATTTTGGCTGGAACAGTTATGGATTTCCAGGCTTCCTCAAAGAAAAGTTTGGTGGTAACATGGACAGTGTTAATAGTTACATTGATCGCCGGAAAAACATGATGAATAAAACGGGCAAAGTTGACAGCCTGATGGCAATAACCGAAAGAGCCTCAATCCTCGCAACCGATGTAGTACATGAGGGTGGCGCCATTGAGGTGAATGGAGAAGGAACACTAATCTTATGCGAGGCAACAGTGTTACAGAGAAATCCGGCGATGACGAAAGAATACATTGAAACCGAATTTAAAAGGGTCCTCGGTGTTACCAAAATTATCTGGACGAAAAAAGGATTGGCCGATGATCCCCTTCGTTATTTCAGAAGGATCAGCGGCCAATATGTTGGGGGCGGCACGGGAGGGCACACGGATGAATTTGTTCGTTTTGCAAACAGTAATACCATATTGCTTGCATGGGTAGATGAGAAAGAAAAACATCTGAATCCCATCAACCAAATGAACTACGAACGCATGAATGAGAACTACAACATTCTGAAAGATGCAAAAGATCAGGATGGAAAATTATTCACCATCATTAAAGTTCCGTTACCCGACCTGATCACAAGAAAAATACGGGCAAGGGAAAAAATAGACTCCGGCGAAGTAACACTTGACCTGGACGTAAACAGTTTTATCCCTTCCGAAAAACCAAAAGCCGGCGATAGTTTACTGAGAGTGCCTGCCAGTAGTTATATGAATTACCTGGTTACAAACGGGCTGGTACTGTTACCCACATATACGGCCTTTGGTTCGTCCAAAGAAAAAGAACAACAGGTTCGAAAGATTTTTGAGGAACAATTTCCGGGAAGAAAGATTGTGTTTATAAATGCCATGATGCAAAACTGGAGCGGCGGTGGTATTCATTGCAGTACACAACAGCAACCGGTGAAAAAAAGAAAAAAATAAATAACGGAATGATAAAAAAGTACACCGCATTCATTTTGCTGCTGCTTATTAATTCCAGCATGAATGCACAAAAACCCCGTGCAAGAGAAATTGGAATTCCATTTGATGGTACACCTGGAAAATTTAATGCCATCACCGATGTAAAAGGTGTTGAGGTGGGCTATAGTACAATCATATCCGGCACTGGTAAAAACATTCGTGGCAAAGGCCCGGTGCGTACCGGTGTTACCGCCATTTTACCAAGGGGCAGAAATAATAATCCTGTGTACGCCAACTGGTACACATTAAACGGCAATGGAGAAATGACCGGAACAACCTGGATCACTGAATCTGGTTTTTTGGAAGGCCCGGTTATGATTACCAATACAAACAGTGTAGGTGTTGTACGGGATGCGGTTTTAAAATGGTATGTAAAAAAGGGTTGGTACAAGGAAGATTTCTGGTACACTTATCCCGTTGTTGCCGAAACGTATGATGGCTTCTTAAACGACATTTATGGTTTTCATGTAAAAGAAGAAAATGCGTACGCAGCATTAGACAGTGCGAAGAGTGGTTTCATTAAGGAAGGAAATGTTGGCGGTGGCACGGGCATGAGGTGCCTGGGTTTTAAAGGGGGTAGCGGCAGCTCCTCACGGGTAATAAAAATTATAGACTCAACTTACACCTTAGGAGTGTTTGTGCAAGCAAATTTTGGTAGAAAAAGAAATCTGCTTATTGCCGGCGTACCGGTGGGTAAAGAATTAGCAGACACCTTAAACAATGAGCTCAAAGCAGCTCCATCGTACCGGCAGGAAGGTGATGGATCTATTATAGTAGTGGTGGCAACAGATGCTCCAGTGTTGCCACACCAGTTAAAACGAATTGTACAACGGGTTTCATTAGGCATTGGGCAGGTAGGCGGCCAGGGAACCAATGGGTCGGGCGATATTTTTATTGCTTTTTCTACTGCCAATGCAACGGCTTTTCAACCCAAAGATTTTACTAACGTAACCACCCTGCCCAACGACGAAATCAATCCTTTATTTGAGGCCACCATACAGGCAACTGAAGAGGCTATCATTAATGCAATGGTTGCTGCCGAAACAATGGAAGGCATTAATGGCAACAAATCGTATGGCTTGCCACATAAACTGGTGATGGGTGTTTTGAAGAAATACAATAGAGTGAAGTAAAAAAACTGGACTTGCCCCAAAACAACTGTGCGGGGCAAATAAAAAATTTCTCTGTTTGCGATTTGCGAACAGCGAACGGTTTAAAAAATGAATTCAGCAACTTACTTGCTGGTAAATATATTGATGAATGGGTAGCCGTGCATCTTGATTACAGCGACTGCCAAAGAGGGGGTTTTATATTAGATCAACTCAAAGAGTTTGTTGGCAGCTAAACCAGGCAACTGAAGCGCCTGGCAACTGAAAGACAATTCTTTGGTATCTGGCGAAATAAGAACCCAAAAAACTTAAACACCTGTTATGAAGAAACGTATCACTCTCCTTCTTGTTTTTTTGTCAATGTTTGTTCTTGCACCCGCTCAGCCAAAAATCATTGACATGCATGTTCACTCCTACACGCAAAGCGACTTTGGTGAACGTGAAGCTGCTGCCGATTACTATGGCAACAAGGGTTCTAAAGATGCCGAATCACATCGCAGGGCAACGTTTGCTGCCTTTAAAAAATGGAACATAGTAAAAGCAGTGGTCAGTGGTAATCCCGAAAGTGTTGAAGCATGGGCTACAAAAGATAGCAGCCATCGCATGGTCCGTGGAATACTTATGTTTACTGCTGCGGATTACGATATGGATAGTGTAAAATTTGAGCAAGCCATTAAGGACAAAAGGATAGAAGTATTTGGAGAGATAGGTGCTTATTACGGGGGCACTACATTAAGCGACTCTATTTGGCAACCTTACCTGCGCCTTTGCGAAAAGTATGACATTCCTGTAGCAGTGCATACCGGCGGTGGCGACCCTGGTGGTACCTATTCATGGTCGCCAAAAGCAAGGCTTAAAAATGGCGACCCATATTTGATTGAAGACGTGCTGATAAAATACCCAAAGCTTAGAATTTACCTGATGCACGCCGGTGGAGAGGAATGGCACGAACATGCACTCCGGCTGATGGCGTACTACCCGCAACTCTACACCGATGTTGCAGTAATGCTTTGGGTGGAACCAAATACGCAACGAACCATCACCAGCTTTTTAAAAAATGCAAAACATGCAGGTTATTTAAACCGTGTAATGTTTGGCTCCGACCAAATGATTTGGCCGCATGCCATAGAAAAATCAATTCAGTTTTTAAACAGCCTTACGTTTCTTACAAAAAAGGATAGAGAAGATATTTTTTATAGCAATGCAGCCAGGTTTTTAAAATTGAAATGAGGTGGAGGCGTGGCTTAATTAACCAAACAACATGAACATTCGCAAACCTAAAACGCTGCCGACACCGCTAACATTAATCATGCTGGTAATTGTGCTGGCTGCAATAAGTACCTGGTGACTTCCTGCAGGGCAATACAGTAAATTATCAGCCGATGGCAACCAGTCGTTTAGCATCAGTTCTTTGTCCGCCACGGCCTCGCTGCCATTTACCCAACAAACTTTGGATAGCCTGGCGATAAAAATTCCCCTGCAAAAATTTAGTAATGGTGATATACGCAAACCAATATCGGTACCGGGCACTTATCAAAAACAAGCGGGCCGGCCGCAGGGTTTTGTTGCCATGTTGCAGGCGCCCATAAAGGGAATTTTAGAAAGTATTGACGTCATCGTTTTCATTTTATTCATTGGTGGTTTTATGGCTGTGTTTCATAAAACAGGGGCCCTGTTTGAAGGAGTGAAATACTTAGCCCGGCGCATGAAAGGAAAAGAAAAACGGCTGATTATTATTTTGGTTTTTATTTTTTCTTTTGCCGGCGGCTCTTATGGTATGGATGTGGAGTCGATTGTTTTTTACCCCGTGCTGGTGCCGCTTTTTTTGGAAGAAGACTACGATGCAATGGTGCCACTTGCCATTGTGTTTGGTGGAAGCGGTGTGGGCTACATTGCCAGTTTCACTAACCCATTCTCTGTAATCATTGCTTCCAATGCTGCCGGCATTAATTGGATTGATGGCCTTACCGGAAGACTTGTGTTTTTTGTGATAGCTACATCATTGCTCGCCTGGTATATTCTCAGGTATGCCGCTAAAGTAAAAAAGAATCCCGCGGCTTCACTCGTATTGCAGGTTGATGGTATTACACAATCGCCCTTTCCAATTGAAACAGAAAAAAAAATTGTCGCGAATAACTTACCTGCAAAAACGTCTTTGCTGCTCTTCATTTTCCTTACCACATTCAGCAGCATGATAGCAGGCATTGTGTTTTTTAGCTGGTGGACCACAGAGATGTCGGCCCTGTTTTTCGGCTCTGCAATATTGGTAGGCATCATCGCCCGCATGAATGAAAAAACCTTTGTGTCGGAGTTTGTAAAAGGCGCTGAGAGTTTGCTGGCTGTAGGCCTGATTGTGGGCCTTGCCCGAGGTGTAACTATTATATTGAACGATGGCCTTGTAGGCGATTCCATTCTATTTTTTGCATCCAATGTAGTGCAGCATTTTCCTGCGGTTATTTTTATACTGATGGTTATGCTGTTTTATTTTTTCTTCACTATCCCGGTAAGTTCATCATCGGGCATGGCCGTACTTACCATGCCTATCATTGGCGCATTGGCCATTATTGTAAATATCCCGGGCCGCGAAATTGTGAATGCATATCTATTTGGCATTGGAACCATGTATTTAATTTCTCCCACGGCTTCTGTTTTTCCTGCATTGCAAATGGTGAAGGTGAGTTACAAAGCATGGCTTAAATTTATTACGCCTGTTGTTATTGCGCTGCTTGTTTTGGGTGCACTCTTTTTAATTATTGGCATCAACCTTAAATGAAATTGACTATACATTGGGGCTGCATCTGGAATCGGAGAAAGAATATTGAAATCACTAAAGCAAAAATGATTTTTTAAATTACCGTGAGTAGCAATAGATAATACGGCAAGCAAATAAATTGAAGAAAAATAAAACAATCAGTTATGAAAAAAGGAATGATTAAAGTAAGTGTGCTTTATCCCGCCGCCAATGGCAAAAACTTCGACTTGGAGTATTACAACAGTCAACATGTGCCGCTTGTTTCAAAAACGTTGGGCAAAGCCTTAATAGAAGCAAGCTTTGATAAAGGATTGGGAGGTGCTGCCCCTGGATCACCAGCAACCTATATTGCTATGGCAAATTTGTATTTTACTTCAATGGAAGATTTTAGCCAAGCCTTTGCTGCCGGCGCACCCGCGTTAATGGCCGACTTACCAAACTTCACAAACATAGAACCGGTAATTCAAATTAGCGAGGTAATGTAATATTATCATAAGCCTCTTATCACTTATCCGTATCGAACCGTAAAGCGCAGCACTGCTTTTAAAAAAGCAGTAGTGTGCAAAACTGCATGTAGAAACCAAAGAAACCGTTGGACCTTCATTTACCTTCAGCATTGCAAGCAACAAACAATGAAACTGACCAAAAAACTTGAAGCCGAAATTAAACAGGTAATGGATAGCTACTGGAGCAGTTACCTGGCAGGTGATTTAAAAACATGGGCATCTTTTTTACCTGCTCACTATAAAAACATTGGTACTACGCAGCAAGAAATCTGGCACAGCAAAAAAGCCATTATTGATTATAGCAATAAGGTGGCTGCCCAGTTAACCGGCATGGCGGAAATGCGAAACAAGACAACCGAAATTATTCCCTACCCCCCATACATGATGGTGCATGAGTTGGGCGACATGTACATAAACACAAAAAACAATTGGACGTTTTATGCAAAACTGCGCTTGTCATCATTAATAGAAAAAACAACAACCGGCTGGAAAATTTTGCACCAGCATGGCTCGTACCCCGACTCAAAAACAAAAGAAGGCGAAACCTTTGCTTTTGATAAAATAAGCAAGGAAAACCTCCAGCTAAAAGATGCTATAAAACGCCGCACCATTGAAATAGAAAATAAAAACCGTGAGCTTGAAATAGAAGCGTCGCTGGAGAGAGTAAGAACAGTTGCCATGAGCATGCACAAACCCCAGGACTTGCTCGGTATATCTAAAGCTGTCTTTAAAGAATTGCAGTTGCTCCAGTTTACTGATTTACGAAACGCAATTATTCACACCTACTCCGACGAACAAAATGCGTTTCTAGATTACGATTATGCCGATTTTACCAAAGGCTATATCAGCAACATACCGTACAAAGGCAACAGCATCATTGAGAAATTTATTCGCGATATCAGAAAATCGAAAGATGCTTTTACAGAAATAATCATCAAAGGCAAGGAGTTGAAGCAATGGCAACTATTTCGAAATGCCAATAACGAAGCACCTGACGAAAGACTAAGTGCTGCCACGGCACTTTACTATTACGTTTATTCAATTGGCAATGCATCCATAGGCATTTCAACATTTAAGCCTGTGCCGGCCGAAAAACTGGAAGTACTCAAACGCTTCCGAAATGTTTTTGACCTTGCTTACCAAAGATACCTGGACATTACCAGCGCCGAAGCCCAGGCAAGAGAAGCACAGATTGAAGCTGCATTGGAAAGAGTACGATCTAGAGGTATGGCCATGCACAGAAGTGATGAGCTGGCCGAGGCTGCTCAATTATTATATCGCGAATTCAGGACCCTGAACATAACTACGCTTAGCTGCGGATACTCGTTTATTGATGAAGCAACGGATTCACAAACTGTCTGGACGGTTTTGCCAGACGGGACGCTTGTTTCTGATTTTATAGTGTTTCCATTAGCCGGCGACGAGGTTTTAAACAGCAGGTATAAAGACTGGAAAGAAAAAATTGAACTGCACACCTACGAAATACAGGGCGAAGCAAATAAAGAGCACCACCAATTTCTATCCCAGTTTGTTCCGGTATATGTGGTAAAGGAAATATTTGCAAAATTGCCCGACCGGATTGTTTTTCATTGTGCCAATTTTTCCGATGGATACTTGTTTATACTTGCCACTGAGTTCCTGCATAAAGACGATCAGCAAACCATCATTCGTTTTTCAAGGGTATTTCAACAAACCTATACACGGTTCCTGGATTTGCAAAAAGCCGAAGCACAGTCAAGAGACGCACAGATTCAACTATCACTAGAAAGAGTTCGTGCAAGAACCATGGCAATGCAAAAAAGCGATGAGCTTGCAGAAGCAGCTTCTTTACTGTTTCAACAAGTAAAATCGTTAGGTATCGAAACGTTTAGCAGCGGATACACTTTATGGGAAAACGATAACCTCGTTTCATGGATGTGCAATGCCGATGGCTCAATCAACCCGCCTTTCACAATGCCTGTGGCAGACGAGCCGTGGCATCTACAACAATATGAATCATGGAAGAAGGGAGAAGATTTTATTGTGAACGATCTGTCTGGTAAACGACTACAAACTTATTTTAGTTACCTGCGTTCTTTTCCATTATTGGATGAAGCATTTAAAATATCCATAGCAGCGGGGCACCCAATGCCCGATAGACAAATTCATAACGTGGCGAATTTTTCATACGGCAATCTTTTGTTTATTACATACGAAGCCGTGCCTGAGGCCCATGATATTTTTAAACGATTCGCAAAAGTATTTGAGCAGACTTATACCCGCTTTCTTGATTTACAAAAAGCAGAAGCGCAGGCAAGAGAAGCGCAAATAGAATTAGGACTGGAAAGAGTTCGGGCACGAGCAATGGCCATGCAAAACTCTGATGAACTAAAAGAATTAATCGGCACAGTTTATACAGAATTAACCAGGCTTGATTTAATACTTGACCGCTGCTTCATCATGATTTATGATATTGAAACAATGGGTGTCACCTGGTGGATGTCTAATCCTGAAGTACCACTGCAGCCAATCGGCTTATTTGTACGCTATCATGAGCAACCCCCATACCTGGCGTTTATCAATGCGTGGAAGGAACGACGCCTGATTTGGCAATACATTTTGGAGGGAACGGTTAAGAAAAACTGGGATAGCTTTTTATTTGTTGAAACAGAACTTTCGCGTTTGCCGGGTTTTGTAATTGATAACATGAAAACGAAGGAAAAAGTATATCTGTCAGCCTCCTTCAACAATTTCGGTTGCTTAACACTGGCTAGTCTCGAAACATTATCGAACGAACATTTCGATATACTGTTGCGCTTTGCAAAAGTTTTTGATCTTACCTATACTCGTTTCAATGATCTGCAAAAAGCAGAAGCCCAGGCAAGAGAAGCACAAATAGAATTAGGACTGGAAAGAGTTCGTGCACGAGCGATGGCGATGCAAAAATCAGATGAACTAAAAGCGTTAATCGGTACGGTATTTACTGAGCTCACTAAGCTTGACTTAGTACTCACCCGTTGCGTCATCATGATCTATGAACTGAAAACACAAGGGTCAACCTGGTGGATGGCAAATTCTGAAGCACCGTCTCATCCAATCGGCTTGTATATCAAATATCATAACGCTCCTCCTTACGTAGCATATATCAACGCATGGCAGCAACGAAAACATAAGTGGCAGTATATACTGGAGGGGACAGATAAAAAAGAGTGGGACGATTTTTTATTCAGCCAAACGGAGCTTTCTCACCTGCCTGATTTTGTAATTGAAGGCATGAAAGAACCGGACAAAGTATATTTAAATGCTTCCTTTAATAGTTTTGGCAACCTCACTTTGGCAACACTCCAACCTTTATCAAATGAACATTTTGATATCATGCTGCGCTTTGCAAAAGTTTTTGATTTAACCTATACACGCTTTAACGATTTGAAACAAGCCGAAGCTCAGGCAAAAGAATCCCAGATCCAATTGGCTTTAGAAAGAGTTCGTGCAAGAACAATGGCAATGCAAAAAAGTGACGAACTGCCCGAAGCCGCCAATTTATTATTTCAGCAAGTGCAAAGTTTAGGCATGCCCGCCTGGAGCACAGGTTATTGTATTTGGAGCCATGATCAATCGGCTGTTACATTATACATGAGTAGCGAAGGTATTTTGCAACCACCATTTACCGCACCCACTACCGAAGATGAGCTCTTTATTCAAATGCGAAAGGGCAAGGAAGCAGGCAAAACATTTCATGTGGTGGAAATGGGTGGCGATGAGTTGGTGATGCATTACAGGTATATGCGCACCCTACCGGTAGTAGGTAAAATTCTTGATTCAATTATTGCAGCAGGGCATCCTCTGCCCACGTTTCAAGTCATGCATCATGCCTATTTCTCGAAAGGATTTTTGTTGTTCATTACTTATGAACCTGTACCCGATGCACATGATATTTTCGAACGTTTTGGAAAAGTATTCGATCAAACCTATACCCGCTTTCTTGATTTGCAAAAAGCTGAAGCGCAGGCCAGGGAAGCACACATAGAAACTGCGTTGGAAAGAATAAGAAGCCGCACGATGGCCATGCAAAAGAGTGAGGAGCTTACAAACGTTGCAGGGCTGTTATTTGAGCAGGTTAATGCCCTTGGTATTAAAACCTGGACGGCCGGATTTAACGTATGGAGCGAGGACAATAACTCCTACGTGGATTATATAACAAGCCCCAATGGTGGGTTTATTGAGCCTTATACAGTAGATACTGAGAAGGCTGGAGCATTAAAGGATATCAGTAATGCCAGGAAAAGCGGAGTTGAATTTGATGTTCAATATGTTGACGGGGAAAAAATTAAACAATTGTACCTCGCACTTACCGGGCTTGGTGAGAAGCAGTTTGAAATAATGCTACAGGATGGAGTCAGGTTTCCTTCCCAGCAATATGAACATTTTGTGTTTGGTTCTAAAGTAAGCCTGATGTTTATTACTTATGAACCCGTACCGGAAGCACATGATATATTCAAACGCCTTGGAAAAGTTTTTGAACAAACCTACACCCGTTTTCTTGATTTGCAAAAGGCCGAAGCACAGGCAAGAGAAGCAGAAATACAGTTAGCATTGGAAAGAGTGAGGGCAAGAAGCCTAGCAATGCATCGTACGTCCGAACTACAGGATGTAGTGGATATTGTTGCACAGCAGTTATACCATATTGGTATGGATATAAATGGCGGAGTAATCATCACCATTAATGAACAGGTGAATGACGACCTTCCGGTATGGGCGTCATCCGGAGCTGCCGATTATGTACAACGAGTAGTTGTTCCTTTTTTAGACAGGCCCATCTTCACCCATCTAAGGGATGCAATAAAAAGAGGAAATAATTTTTTTGCAGAAGAATACAACAAGGAAGAGAAGGATGAATTGTTTAATCATCTCTCCAGGTATAACCCCTGGAGATCATCTACCGAAGAAAGAAAAAAAGAATTGCTCTCTCGTGAAGGTGGTTTAGCCCGGGCGGCGGCCATATCACATTACACAACTACAGCCGTAACCAATCATCACGGAAAGAAGTTTTCTGATGAAGACCATGAAATTCTGAAACGGTTCGGAAATGTTTTTGAACAATCCTATACCCGTTTTCTTGATCTGCAAAAAGCCGAAGCGCAGGCCAAAGAGGCGCAGATAGAAACCGCGTTGGAAAGAGTAAGAAGCCGCTCGTTAGCCATGCAAAAGAGCGAGGAACTCAAAGAGATAATTAAACTGGTGTATGAACAGTTGGTTCATTTAAATATGAATGTTGAACATGCGGGATTTATCATGGATTATAAAGAGCGGAATGACATGCACATTTGGCTGGCCGACCAGCGCAATATTCCCTCGGAGGTCACCATTCCTTATTTTGATTCGCCACACTGGAACAGTTTTATAAATGCAAAAGAAAAAGGCGAAAACTTTTTTACCAACCTTCTTTCCCTTGAAGAAAAAAATAAATTTTACAACGACCTGTTTCATTTATTTCCTGTACCCGATGAAGCAAAGGAATACTATTTCAGTTGCGCCGGCCTCGCCATAACAACCGTGTTGTTAGACAACGTTGGCTTGTACATCGAGAATTTTTCGGGAACTCCTTTCACCGATGAAGAGAATAGTGTGCTAATGCGTCTTGGAAAAGTATTTCAGCAGACCTATACACGGTTTAATGATTTACAAAAGGCCGAAGCACAGGCAAGAGAAGCACAGATTGAACTAGGATTGGAAAGAGTAAGAGCAAGAGCTATGGCTATGCAAAACTCTGATGAATTGAGTGAAATGGTTGCCATTTTATTTGAAGAACTGGTGAAGCTCGATTTGATATTGGCCCGTTGCATCATCTGGATTTTTGATACCAATTCATTAGCTGCAAGAATGTGGATGGCTAATTCAGAGGATAAGAAAATAGCCAGGAGTTATTTTGTAAAATATCTTGATCACCCTTACTACAATTCAATTTTAACTGGCTGGAAAGAAAAAAATCAAAAATGGGTTTATGATCTGAAAGGTGAAGAAAAGAAAACAATTGATCGGCTGCTGCTTATTGAAACTGAACTTTCCCAATTACCTGAAACAGTTAAAGAGGGCATCCTCTCGTCGGAAGAAACCTTTGTAGCCGGCTCATTTAACAACTTCGGGTTGATTGAAGCATCGGGTCCGGCCAACCCCACCAATGAGCAACTAGACATCCTGCATCGTTTCGGAAAAGTTTTTGATCTCAGTTATACCCGTTTCAATGATTTACAAAAAGCAGAAGAGCAGGCCTTGCGGGCAGAACAGGATTTAATAGCCATTAAAGAAGCCAAACAAAAAGCAGAAGAAGCTTTCACGGAGTTGCAGGCAACCCAAAAACAATTGATACAATCAGAAAAAATGGCAAGCCTTGGCGAGCTAACCGCAGGCATTGCGCATGAAATTCAAAATCCCTTAAACTTCGTAAACAACTTTAGCGAAGTAAGCAAGGAGTTGCTCGATGAAATGCGGCAAGCAATTGAAAATGGCAATGCAGCAGAAGCAAAAGAGATAATGAATGATGTAATAGATAACCTTGAAAAAATAAACCACCATGGTAAACGGGCCGATGGTATTGTAAAAGGAATGCTGCAACACAGCCGCAGTAGCAGCAACGTAAAAGAACCGACCAACATCAACGCATTAGCCGATGAGTATTTGCGCCTGGCTTATCATGGCCTGCGGGCAAAAGAAAAGTCATTCAATGCTACCCTTGAAACCGATTATGATACAACCGTTGGAAAGATTGAAGTTATTCCGCAAGACATTGGCCGTGTTATTTTAAACCTTATCACCAATGCATTTTACGCGGTGAAAGAAAAGAGCAAAACCGCACCGCCGGATTACAAACCTACTGTTTGCGTGAGTACAAAAAGAAGCAATGACGCAGTTATCATTGCAGTAAAAGACAACGGCAACGGCATTCCGCAAAATATTGTTGACAAAATTTTTCAACCATTTTTTACAACCAAACCAACAGGGCAGGGCACCGGCCTTGGTCTATCGTTGGCGTATGATATTGTAAAAACACATGGTGGCGAGTTAGAAGTGCATACCAGCGAAAAAGAAGGGACAGAGTTTATAATCATACTATAGAGCCATTAAAAATGAGATGTCTGCTTTTATTTCTTGTTGGCGCCGCAATTAACCTTGCGTTAAATGCACAACGCTTGAGTACAGATAGCCTGCTCAGATTGTTGCGCCTGACAACCCGCGATACAAACCGGGTAAACCTGCTGATAAAACTTGGTGACGTCTATTATTTCACGAATCCCGACATTAGTTTTTTTTATTCCGATAGTGCAGCATCGCTGTCGAGGCAATTGAGTTTTGTGAAGGGTGAAATAAAAGCATTAAATAATGCAGGTGAATCATTGCGCTTTCTTGGCGACTATTCCGGCTCCCTTCGTTTACAGTTTCGGGCCATTGACCTGGCCCGAAAAATAGACTATCTAGAAGGTGTGGCAACCAGCACCGGCTTTATTGGGTTTACCTACACCGAGTTTAAAGAATACCGACAGGCATTAGTGTATCTTTTTTTGTCAAGAGATATGACCAGGAGCCTGAAGAACCAGCTTAAAGAAACCTTTGATCTAAGCAATATTGGAAACGCCTACGATTTGCTTGACATGCCCGACTCGGCATTATATTACCAGCAACTCTCTTATTCAACTTACACAGGGCTTAAGCATGGCCCCTTAAAATCTCTTATCCTTACTCGCCTCGGAAATGCCTTCTTCAATTTGCACAAAACAGATTCTGCATTAAAATATTATCACCTAAGCCAGGCTAATGCACTTGCGGTCAAGGACAAGGTGAACAGAAGTAAGACTGAGCGACAACTGGCTACACTACATAAATCCCTGTTGCAGTACGATTCAAGTTTGTATTACGCCCGGCAGTCGTTTAATAATGCAAAGCAATCGCTTCAACGTTTGGAAGTATTAGAAACAAGCGAGCTGCTGGTAAACCTCTACCTGGAAAAACAAAATATCGATAGTGCATTTTTTTATCAGGGTGTTGCCAGAGCACTAACTGACAGTTTATATGGTCCACAAAAATTTAAAGAACTTCAGATGCTGATGCTTGAGGAACAGGAACGTCAGCAGGAAATACAAGAAGCACAGGAGCGATATAGAAATGAAACACGACTGATCGGGCTACTGTCGGCCCTGGGCGTATTTTTAATAGTTGCATTTATTCTTTACCGGAATAACCGACACAAGCAAAAGGCAAACAAGCTGCTGCAAGAAACTCTTTCTAACTTAAAGGCTGCCCAGTCTAACCTTATTCAATCCGAAAAAATGGCAAGTCTTGGCCAACTCACCGCCGGCATTGCGCATGAAATTCAAAACCCCTTAAACTTCGTCAACAATTTTTCGGAGCTAAGCAATGAGCTGATAGATGAAATGAAAGCAGAATTGGCAAACGATAATATGCAACAGGCAAATGAAATAGCCGATGACATTAAACAAAACCTTGAAAAAATAAATCATCATGGCAAACGGGCCGATGCAATTGTAAAAGGTATGTTGCAACAGTCACGAATAAGCAGCGGACAAAAGGAGCCTACCGATATCAATGCCCTGTGTGATGAACACTTACGATTAGCTTATAATGGCCTGAGAGCAAAAAACAAATCCTTGTCTGCCGGACAGGCAGGTTTCAACGCTGCACTTGAAACAGACTACGATAAAACCATTCGAAAAATTGAAATTATTCCGCAAGACATTGGCCGTGTTATTTTAAACCTTATCACCAATGCATTTTACGCGGTGAAAGAAAAGAGCAAAACCGCACCGCCGGATTACAAACCTACTGTTTGCGTGAGTACAAAAAGAAATGGTGATGCAGTTTTAATTTCAGTAAAAGACAACGGCAACGGCATTCCGCAAAACATTGTTGATAAAATTTTTCAACCATTTTTTACAACTAAACCAACGGGGCAAGGTACGGGTTTGGGTTTATCGTTAGCTTATGATATTGTGATGGCGCACACTGGTGATTTAAAAGTTGAAACAAAAGAGGGGCAGGGTTCGGCTTTTATAATAAGTTTACCCATGAAATAAGTTTTTATGCAACCGTTAAGGCGAATCCTTTATTGCGTAATTTTTATTATCCCCTCAACAATTGTTGTTGCGCAACAGTTTTATATCGACAACCTTCAGCTACAGGTAAACGCTACACAAAGCGATACCAACAAATTAGTTCTGTTTCGAAGCCTTGCGAGAATATATGCCGAAATAAATCCCGACAGCTCTTATTATTACGGCGAAAAATCTTTGCTGCTGGCTCGCAAACTGAATTTAAAACTCGACGAAGGCAGTGCATTAAGAGAAATGGGTTATGCACTTTTAAACAGGGGTAATTATCCACGCTCTTTACAACAATTATTACCCTCACTAGCTATTTTGGAAAATCCCAAAAGCGAAGAGAAAGTTCTGGTGGGCAAATTTCAAGGTGACGATGATCTGATGTATCGTACGGCAACACCCCATTTGCAACGGCTGAGTGAAATTGCTTTCACACACCAGATACTAGGGGTTTTATACGCCAACTCCAACAATTATGAAAAGGCCCTGGTTCATCATAAGCAAGGTATTGAATACGCAGAGCTATCCGGCAATGTTCCACTGCAAAGCATTGTCAACATGACGATGGCCCGTGTGTATCTTAATTTTAAACAGCACGACTCGGCCTTATTTAGAGTAAAAAAAGCATACGAACAGGCGCTGCAAACAGGTTTTAAGCGGTACATGGGAAGTGCCCTTTTAAATATGGGACGTACTTATGCAGCTATGGGCAATAAAACACTGGCCAATGATTATTACAGGCAATCACTTGTTGCCAGCACAGACAATTATTATTTCAGAGGCATTGTGGCCACCAATCTTTTACTGGCCGATTTTTACAAGCAGTCTTCAAAAGACGATTCGGTTTTCTACCACATAAATAATGCGCTTTCAGCAGCGAGAAACATGGATGCTCCCGACCTGCTTTTGCGTTGTTATACTTCGTTGGCCGA
The DNA here is from genome assembly GCA_031425835.1 of Chitinophagales bacterium. GTDB lineage: Bacteria > Bacteroidota > Bacteroidia > Chitinophagales > Chitinophagaceae > Flavisolibacter. The sequence goes on along the minus strand of JANPKD010000008.1, from coordinate 21,478 downwards.
TTATTACAAGCTTCGGAAAAATAATGACAGCGCCGTAAAATACCAGGCACTCATCATAAAAATGGATGACAGCCTTTTTAATGTAAAACAAGCACAACAATTTCAAAACATCGACTTTGATGAACAGCAAAGGCTACAGCAAATTGAAGCAGCTAAAACAGCGGAGCGGGCCAAATTCAGAACGTATCTTTTGCTGGCGGCCGTCGCTATCTTTTTAATTATCGCAATTACCTTGTGGCGCAATAGTGTTCAAAGAAAAAATGCGAACATCCTGTTATCCAGGCAAAAAAAGGAGTTGGAAAACACCCTCGAAACTTTACGAACAACACAAAATTTGTTGGTTCAATCTGAAAAAATGGCCAGCCTTGGCGAACTTACCGCCGGCATTGCACACGAAATTCAAAACCCGTTAAACTTCGTCAATAATTTCTCAGAAGTAAATAAAGAATTGCTGATGGAGTTGAAAGCAGAAATGGCCAATGGAAACCTGAATGATGCTGAAGCAATTGCAAATGACGTGATAGCGAATCAGGAAAAGATAACGCACCACGGTCAACGTGCTGATGCCATTGTGAAGGGAATGTTGCAGCACAGCCGCAGAAGCAGTGGAGTAAGTGAGCCAACCAGTATCAATAAACTGGCCGATGAATATTTACGGCTCGCTTATCATGGTTTCCGGGCAAAAGACAAAACTTTTAATGTTGCCATAAAAACAGATTTTGATGAAACGATTGGTAACCTCAATATTATTCCGCAGGATATTGGGCGGGTGTTGCTCAACTTAATTACCAATGCTTTTTACGCCGTGTCGGCCAAAGCTCTTGCAGGTGCGGGAGTTGGTGTGGCAAACGAGGAGTTCAAAAGCCAAAGCCCAACGCTAACAGATGATGGCAGCCCATACGTACCCACCGTTACACTAGTCACACAAAAGCTAAATAATAAAATTGAAATAAGAGTAGCCGACAACGGTAATGGCATTAAGCCAAACATCGTTGACAAAATTTTTCAGCCCTTCTTCACTACCAAACCTACCGGCCAGGGCACTGGGCTTGGCTTATCGCTTAGTTACGATATAGTTACCAAAGGGCATAACGGCAGCCTCACAGTAAACACCGAGGAGGGGAAGTTTACAACTTTCATCATCACCTTACCCATCACTTAGCTATTGTTTCTTCTTTACAAAAGAAAGATCCATGATTTCAACCTTTCTGAAATCGATTGGCTGGCCTTCACTTTGCAAAGCGATGTACCCGCTTGTTAGTGGGGTGCCATCAATTTTTATTTTAGCATCGTAGCGGTTTACTACGCCGCCACCAATTTGCGGTTTCGAATACTGCAAAACCGTATCGCCATTAATTACATGTTTTATGAGCGAGTCGCCATATACAAACAGTTCGGCCCGCACCCATTGCTCACCATCATAAGTTTTTGAAGTGGAGTTAATGCAATGGTCTGTTGCCATTTTGCCCTCGTAAATAATCTCAGTTCCCGGCGAACACATATTGCCGGTGGGCCGTGGCCTACCATCGCCAAGGCCACCCAAAAACTGCATTTCGATAGAGATAGGCCAGTCCTGCTCCACCGGCATAGTGCCAGGGTGTTGCGAGTGAAACATAACACCGCTATTCCGTAATGTGTAGGAGGGTGCACCCTTGTGCTGCTCGCCGGTAAAGCGATATTCCACTACCAAATGATACCACGAGAAAGGTGTTTTGTAATACAAGTGGCCGAATTGGTTGTCAAAATTGTGGTACCCATCATAACGCACTTTAATCATACTATCCTCCACCCGAAATGTGTTTCCAAAATTTACTCCTACATCATGGTGATGAATTTTTACAACCCAGTCCTCAATATCTTTTCCATTAAACAAACTTTTCCATCCGCTTGTTTTATTATTTTTTGGAGTGGGTGAACACCCGGTTGAAGCAACACCGGTGATAAGCAAGGCAACCATCATCCCTGTAACAAAATTTTTTTTCATTGCAATAGTGTAATGGGTTAAGGTACTTAGTAGGCACCAAATAAGGCATTGCAAGAAAGCAAGACGCCTCAACATTGCGCAATGAATGTGAAGTGGTTAGGCCCCGGTATGGCTATTTACCAAAACAAAAAAATAAAGCCCAAATGGACAGCTTGCGCATTCATTGGAAATTCAACAACTGGTGGCAGAGCAAAAAAGTGTGCTTAAAAAATCTGGAAAGCAAATCGTAGATGGTGACAGCGTCACTTTATTATCGGCTCACTAATGATAACCCGAACAAAAGTTTATTGGAGAAGATTACTAGGTTCTTGTTGCAGAGGTTCTTTTTTTTCCGCCTCCTCAAAATTTTTGAACCCATCAAAATTTTCGGTTTCGTGGTCAATAAAATACATGTCAATTTCGCCAATGTTCTTTGCATAAATTTTACCACGATATACGCAGGCGTATTTTTCTTTTATCAACTCGTAGGTGGTGGAAGAAATATTTACCTGCCCGGGCATGCCGCTGCTTTCCATACGGCTGGCAATGTTTACTGTGCTACCCCAGATGTCGAAGGCATATTTTTTCTTGCCCACTACACCTGCTACTAACGGACCAACGTGAATGCCAATTCGTATTTCCCATAATGCCTGATCGTTTTCTTTTCGGCGCAGGTTTTCGCGGTACACATATTCCTGTATTTCAAGACTTGCTTTTACCAGGTTAAACACGTGGGTTTTATCACTGGTAGTAATACCTCCGGCACACATGTACGAGTCGCCAATAGTTTTTATTTTTTCGAGACCGTATTTTTCAATGATGTTGTCGAAGTCAATAAAGCAGTTGTTGAGTTCTTCAACAAGGCGTTGCGGCGACATGTTATCGGCTATTGCTGTAAAGCCTTTAAAATCGGTAAACATAACCGAAGCCAGTTCGTGTGTGCGGGGTGTGGCTTTGCCGGTAAGTTGCAACTCGGCTGCTACTTCGGCGGGTAAAATGTTGAGCAACAGGTTCTCAATTTCGCTGTTCTTCTTATCGAGAATTTTGTTTGTTTTTGCCTTGTTGCGGTAGCCGCGGTAAAGAATAAAGACAATTACCACAATCATTGCCAGTACAATACCCAATGCGTTTTTAAAAGTCTTTTGCCGGTTTAATTGTAGTTCCTGAATGGATTTGTCCTTGGTAAGCAGGTTAATTTCATTTTGTTTCTTTTCCAGGTCGAAGTCAAATTGCAGCGTGGCCACTTTTTTATCCGCCTCAATGTTGTAAAGCGAATCTTTTATTTTGGTAAACAATTTTTGATACTTGAATGCATTACCGAAATCGCCGGTTGTGGCGTAAGCATTTCCCAATTGTTCATAAAGCTCTTCAAATTCCAGCGCAGCGTTTAACTCGGTTGCAATTTTCTCGGCTTGTTTATAAATTCCAATGGCCTCTTTGTAATTTTTTTCTGCGGCAAACACTTTGGCTTCACCAACCAGCGATCGAACCATGTTTAGTCTACTGTTTGTTCGTTTCCCATAGCCTAATGCAAGGTTGTAGTTTTTGTGAGCAAGGCTAAAGTTATTTTGCTTTAGATATAGTGCCCCTAATGAGTTGTAAACGTTTGGAATATTGACGGGGTTGGTTTCATAAGCCTTGAGGGCCGCATTAAAATATTGCAGTGCTTTTTGGTTATCATTCTTCCTCAAATAAATATTGCCCACATTAACCGAGATGGCCCCCAGGGAATTTTTATCGCCCAGCTCTTCGCATAGGGGCAGTGCAAGCAGGTAATATTTTAAGGCCTTGTCGTTGGTTATACTTTTGTAATAATAAATACCGCCGGTGTTGTTAAGGGCCGAAACAATTCCTTTTTTGTAACCAATGCTTTCGGCAATTTTTAGCGACTGCAGGTAATAGTCTAAAGCCTTTACATCATCGCCACGGTTGTAATAAAATATGCCGATGTTGCCTAACAGGTCGGCTACGCCAATATTATCCTTTGCACTTTCAAAAATTGTTAGTGCCTGTTGCCATTGTAGCAATGCCTCTTCGGGGTTGCCCTGAAAATAATAAGCAATGCCACGGTTTTTTAACGCCGTGGCAACGCCTTTTTGATAACCTGTTTTTTCGGATAATGCTTTGGCTTCATTAGCAAGGCTTATGGCCATTGCAGGATCCTGGTTTACCTTTTCCCGTGATTGTTTTAGAAGCCCGTTTATTTTAATTGTATCGGCAGTAGTAAAACCCTCTTGCTCCTGCGCATGAACGTACCGAAATGCCAATAGCAATAACAGTAAAGCAAATAGTTTCCACTTCATGGTTCACAAGTTTAAATAAGATATTTCATAGCATAGGCTGGATGAATCATTGGCGATTAATGATTAGCTTTTTGGTTACCACCTTTCCTTTTTCCTGCAAACGAATAATGTACATGCCATTTGCAAGATTGGCGGTGTTGATTTGCCGCGTGTACAATTTTCCGGCATCGGCTGTTCCGGTATATACTTCATTAACTTTTACCCCGTTGAGCGAATAGATGCCAATAGATGCACTGCCTTTTACCGAAGCTACAAAGGAAATGGTAACAGATGTTGCGGCAGGATTAGGGAAAATTTGAAGCCCGGTAAGTTGTGTTTTTTCCTCAACCTCTTGGGGCGTTCTCTGTTTTGCGGTAACCGCCGGGCTGCTTGCAGCACCCAACTGGCAGGCGGTAAAATTGTCGTTCGAACTTGGGCTACCAGTATAATTCGTACCACCGTTGCCTGTGCCTCCAGCTGTAATACGGCTTAACCAGGGCAAAGGTGTACCGGCTTTATAGCTATCGTGTATCGAGACAACGCTGCCCGCACCCGAAAGATTAGCTAACTGAACGTACTGAGGCGGCGTATTTACAGCACCGGTTATTGCTTTGTAAGCTGCCATTCCATAATTCCACTGATCATCAAATGGCACATTGCTTTGGAAAATGCCTTTCACAACCGAACCAGGATTATTCTTTTTTGTAAACCCGGTTTTTGAATGAAAAACAGCTCCCGTGATAAATACTTCTGAGGTGCTGCTGAAGCCCAATGGCACCAGTGTAATAAAGCTTCCGCTTGCAACATCGAAACGGGTAGTGGGCTGCGTAACATTAGCAGCCATAATTTTTCCATTTGGTATAACAGCATCTACTACCGGCGTCTCCGACGTTACATTCTCAAGTGTAATTCTACCACCTTTAAAGGCAATGTAATCACCTGCATTCATTAAATCACCTCTCACTTTTAATTGAATATTCAACCAAATTGAAGTGGGGTTTTTATCAGTGCTTGTAAAGCCACTTGCCTTGCTGTGGGTAATAACCGGGCAAGGATTTACAGTTACGGCCAGGTTGCCATTTTGATAACTTAGGTTGTAATTGCTTACATCGGTGCCGTAGGCGCCAACTGCATTGCTGGCAACTATACTGTAATTGCCAACATTGGCCGAAGCGGGTGCACCATTGCTGGTTAGTGAAACAAACGAAAGCTTCTCTCCATACTTCATCGTACCGGCTGTAATACTGAACGCGGCAGGATTTAGCGATAGTGCATCAGCATAGAGTTTTGTAGTGTCTCTCGCTTTAACAGTAACCGGCGCTTTCGTAATGGTTACCGTACCCAGGTCGTACGTTACATTAATGTTGGGATTTAGTAAGGCTGCGGGTATAAAGGTTTGCTCTCCCGCGGTAATGCCAGTTATCATGTTAATGCCCAGCATTTCTATTGTGCCGCCTGGGTTTGATGCACTGTTTACATCCGCCTCGTCAATAATAACGGGGGTTTTATTTACCGAAGATCCAGGAACTGTGTTTGTATTTACGTATCCGCCACTTCCATTAAAAATAACCACCGCTCCACCACCATCTGAATTAAAAATGGTAACTGCACCGCCACCAGCCAGTTCGTTTGCTTCCACCAGGCCACGGGCATTTGTAAATGGATAGGCATTGATTAACCGGGCACTGTTTGTTGTTGTATTAAAGTTAGCGAAGGCGTTGGCCGAAACATCAATAAACTTATTTGTTTGGCCGCCAACAGTTCTTGCATTTGCTATGGCGTTGGTGCTTGCCAAAAGGCTCATGTTTGTTAGGGTAGCTGCCGAAACGCTGTTTACCACCGGCACAGTTTCATTATTAAAAATTACAACAGCACCGCCACCGCCATCTATGCTTACATCATACTCTATATTATTAAAAATAACAACCGCGCCACCGTCAATTGAACTGGCAACTACCGGCAGAATTTGTCCGTTGAAAATTACGACGGCACCGCCACCTTCTCCATTTAGGTAAGGCACTTCTACCCGGTTTCCATTAAAAATTACAACAGCACCGCCACCTCCAGCAATACCATCAACTTCAACCGGTAGCATTTCGCCGTTAAAAATTACCACGGCGCCAGAGCCACCATCGCTTACCGATACCTCTTCTCCATTAAAAATTACTACTGCACCACCATCGGCGGTGTTTTGTACCGGTAGTTGTTCTCCATTGAAAATCACTACAGCCCCACCTTCACTATTTTTTACCACGGGGTAGTACTGTCCGTTGAAAATTACTACTGCGCCACCTTCTCCATTTAATACCGGCACTTCCTCGCCATTAAAAATTACCACTGCACCGCCGCCTGAAATGCTTGCCTCAACTTCATATTCAACTCCATTAAAAATTACAACGGCACCACCGTCAACCGCACTACTTACAACAGGTAATATTTGCCCGTTAAAAATAACTACGGCACCGCCACCATTTTCAACCGAAAATTCTTCGCCATTAAATATCACCACTGCACCACCACCCGACACACTATTTTCTACTTCCAGTTCTACGCCATTAAAGATTACCACGGCGCCACCATCAATGGAGCTGGTAACAACAGGCAATAGTTTTCCATTAATTATTACCGATGCGTTTTCAATTACATTTAAAAGCCGCCCATTAAAAATGACAACAGCCCCACCACCTTCATTGTTGTTTATTACACCCAGCACAGTATTATCAACGTATTGTTCGTGAGATGCTTTTACAATATTGGTTACTGCTGTGGGATCGGCAATGTTGGCCGAGGGATCGAGGATATAATTGAAATTGAAGTTGTCTAAAGGCTCACCATAAACAATGGTTGTATCTCTTGGCGATAATGTTACTTGTAGCTTGGTTATTTGTAGGTTGCCAAACGTTGAATCATAGTAGTATTTTTCCAACAGGCCTATATCTGTTTGGTTCAACGGATCAAAAGTTCTTGAAGCACGTATTTGATAAATGCCAACGTCGCTCAAAGCATTGAGTGTTGGATTTGTATATCGGATTGTGGGGTTGGCAACGCCAAGATCTGCCCTTGTAAGGTTTGTGCCTTTCTTTGCATTATACACGTGCAGCGAATCTCCGTTTACAAGAATGGTTGTTGAAAGCACGGGCAATGCTTCTCCATATTTTTTGGTTTTGTTATCCGCCACTATAGTTACTGTATCTCTTTTTGTTGAGAAGAAGTACAAAGAATCTGACGGACCACCATCAGTCCCATTTGTGCCGGGGAAAGGCGGTGTGTAAACGTGGATTGCCGGGTTGCCTGTAAAAAGTGGAACAGTTGCCTGTAACTCCGAGGGGCTAATCCAGGTAGTGGTTAATGGCTGACCTCTGAAATAAATAAGAGAAGTGGTTGTAAGATAATTGCCTTCAACTTTAAGCGTAAAAGTGATTGTGCCTGGTATAATTCCAGGATTATACACCATTGTAATAATCTTTGGTGTTGGGTTTGCAAAACTGCGTATAGCCCCATCGGGTTGTACCAGGCCATTACCTGCTTTATAGTTTACCCCGTTTACAATACCATCTGGCTGCATGGGCAGCGCAGAATTGAGTAAAATTGTTTTGAGTGCCGAAGGTGTTAAGCCCACTCCATAATATTTTTGTCTGGCTTCTAAAACCAAAGCAGTTGCCGCTGCCGCATGTGGCGCCGCTGCAGATGTTCCGTAGAAATTAGGAAAGCCATCAGTATTTCCGTAGCCATCATTATCGGGGCCAAGTGGTATTGTAGTCGAAGTGTTTACGCCATTAGGTCCTGTTAATTCTGGTTTCGGTCTTGTAACAGTTGTTGCTCCCTCGGTAACTGGTGTGCCGCCGGTTGAGGAGAACGAGGCTATAGAGGCTGGGTTGCCAAATGCTGGTGTATTTGAATAAAGTACCGCTCCTACAGCAATAGCATGCGCTGAATTTGCATGACCCACTATGGTGGATTTATTTACGAGGGGCTGACCTGAATAGTACTCATCAATTACGGCGTTGCCTCTGAAGAGAATGTACTTCACCAGTGGATTGGTTCCCCCGGGATTGTCTTTGGTAATAAGCAAATCGGCTTCTATTACCTGCGATGTATCGGGGAGATTTATTGAAAACGACATCACTTCCAGTGGATCACCGCCCAGATTATTTCTATTGAAGCCAGTACGGCCACCGGCGTCAATCAAATAAATATCCATGTCGTTTACTGTGCCTACGGATTGGGCCAGGGAGTAAATGTTATCCTGCCATTGCATTACAATAGTGTAGTTACCCGACTTGAGTTTTAGTTTCTGATAGATATCGCCGCCGCCAAAATCGTGGGCCGATACGGCAAAAGTGCCGGCAATTGGTGCAGGTGTGTATGTGCTTTGGTACGAGCGGCTTCCAAAATTACCGGCCGAGGTAAAATAAGATACTCCTGCTGCGTCAACATCATTCACCGCCCTCGATACCACGCCATCCTGGAAGAAAGGTTCGGTTATGTAGGTTACGTCATCACAAATTATTTTGCAGCCGGCATCTTTTAGTTGAATAATTCCCTGAGCAAAATCGCCGGCACTTATAAAGCCAGTGCGAAAAGCCAGTGAAGCCTGTGGTGCCACATCGTGAATTATTTGCAGCATCCCACGGCCTTCGTCCGACCTTCTTCCATAAGGATAATCTAAAAGCAAATCAACTGGTGTGTTGTTCCCATCGGGGTTGCCAACTCCGGGTAAGTCGCCGTTATCAATATCTTTTTGGGCCGGGTTGTTAGCCAGAGTATTATAGCTATCGGAAATGACGCCGATTTTAATACCGGCACCACCAATTGTAAAACCACCACGTGCAAGGTTGGCGGCTATGGAAGTGTCGCCGGCCGAAGTAACTACTCCAACATTACCCAAAGGCATAAATATGGGGCGGCAATGATTAATTAAATCGGGCCTTGAGTTGATGATAAGCAGCTTATTAATAGGAAACCTTCCGGAAACAATTTGGTAGTTAAGCCCGTTTGGAATGATGTTAGTAAGACCCAGGCCAACCAAAAAACTTGTAGCTGCGGTTTCCTGTCCTATTACCGCAACGGCTTCTATCAGAACAGTGTCCTGGTTGGGGCCAAGAATAATCAGGGATTTTTTTGCCTCCTCTAAATTTGTGGTGAGGTAGGTTAACTCATGTCCAATAAGGTCATCAACCTTATCGTCATCGGTAACGCTAATGGGTACCACGCACGAAACATAGGTTACCACAACATCATCGGTAGCTGTAACGCCGCAACTGTTTTTAACTGTTAGGGTGTATGTGCCGGCTTTTGTTACTGTAATAATATTTTGCGTGCCTACTATTGTTTCAACGCCATCAAGCGTTACGGTCCATTTAAATTCGGAGCCAACACTGTTTGTTGTTCCAATAGTAGCCTGCGTGGTGGTAGGACAAACAATTGACTGGTTGGTACCTCCGTCCGCTACCGGCAGCGGAGGGTTAAGGAATGTTACTGTAATGGCGTTTGAAGCAGGAGATGTGCAGCCATTTACAGTTGCTTTTACAGAATAGGTTCCGCCTTCGGTTGCCGAAAAATTTGCGGCGGTTGCGCCGGTAATCACGGTGCCGTTTTTATACCACTGGTTACCCGAAGCTGCGGACGAAGTGAGTAACACAGTTCCACCGCTACAAATGGTTGTTGGGTTGGTGGTGGAAATAGCTGGTGTTGGCGGCAAGGCATTTACGGTAATAGAAACGGTTTGCTTACAACCGGCGCTGTTGGCAAACGTGATATTAGCCGAGCCGGCCGCAACACCCGTTACCAAACCGGTACTGCTAACCGTTGCAATTGCAATGTTTGCCGACGTCCAGGGATTTGATGCCGCCGGTGTGCCTGTTGCGGAAAGTTGTACGCCTGAACCAACACATACAGGTGCATTTCCACTAATTACTGGCAAGGCTGTAACCGAAACATTTACAGGTGTAGATGAACAGTCGCCATCAACCGAAACAGTGTAGGAGCCGGGTGTTGTAGCCGTGTAAGTTTTAGCGGTAGCCCCGGTAATAACCACGCCATTTTTATGCCATTGGTTGCCACTGATTGAAGAAGAAGTAAGCACCACGTTTCCGCCCTCGCAAAAACCGGTGGCGGTAGTTGTGGTAATTATAGGAGTGTTGCAAAAAGCAGTTAACCTTGAATAGGTAACGCTTACACCACTTGATAAATTCACCTGTGTACCGCTCCACAAACTGCCTTCAACCTTGGGAGGATTGGAACCAGAGCCAACATTGATTGTGGCATAAGGCGCCCAAACGCTGCCATACCATATAGTGCCGTTGCTGCCCGATGAGCCATTAGCGATAGTCCATGCGTTTTTACCCGATGCTGATGTTGAGCCATTACCATGTACTTCCAAATAAATGCGGGATGAAGATCCACCATTCAAAAACTCTACATTTATTTTATCCAAATCAACATCGCCATGTACCTGAAGGCGAAAAATATCTGTTGTGTTGTTCTTGAAATCGAAAATGAATTTATTGCTACTGCCTGACAGTTTGATGCGGCTAAAAACATAAGTGCCGGTACCTGAAAAAGTAAGTCGCTTACTGCCATCCAATGTAACAGCACCAAAGGTGTTATTGGGATTTATGGTTTGGGTGGATGTAATATGGGTTGAACCCGCGGCTGCAAATACAGCAATGGCTGGCAGAGCCGGCAGCCCTGGCAAAGTTGGAGTGCCAACTACTTCGCCGCCACCTGGTACCGGGCCACTATAAGTTGTTCCGGCAGGATGCACCACCTGGCCGCTGATTGAACCACCGCCAACACTGGAGTTGCCATTTACATGAACGCTGCCTTGAATGGTAGCGTTGGAGCCGGTTGAAAACACAGTTCCTGAATTTGCGGCTGCAGTAATATTTCCGGTAATATTGTTGCTGTTGCCTAGCTCAATTCGGCCACCACTGTGTATGCTGGCAGTCATTTGCGTGTTGCCCACGGTTTTCACCAGTTTGTAACTACCCACCTTTCCATTGGTAACGTTGGTTGATGTACCAATTACCACCGAGCAACCCGGGGTTGCCGGAGTTGTTTGCCCGGCACCAGGACAGGAACCATTACCGCCAAAGAGAACGAAATCCCTAATGTCGAGTTGTTGTGCGGTGCTGAAAAAAGGAGTAAGCGTAGCTGCGAGGAAGAAAAGAATTAGAAAGTTTTGGCGCTTACAATTCTTTGTAAAAGACAATCCCATAAACAAGTTTTTTTGCGTAAATGATTTGAAGGGTTTCTCTATAGTAACTGCCCGGCCGCAAGATCATGGAGCTAATAACTGAAACGAAACTCATGAACTAATTGAGCTGGCAAAATGAACAAAAAAAGAATTTTAGAAGGATTGGAATTAAGAGTGGTTTCGGCGGGAGTTAGATTAAGACTTATGAAGATACCTTTTTTTTCACCGAAAAAACACCAAGGTGGCCCTTGTTCTTTTAGTTTCTGAACTCAGATCAACCGCCATTAAATTTTATATTTAGGAGATGAAAGAGCGGCTGTTGCGATTACTCAATATCAAACTGTCAGAATCGAAGTATGTCTTCGACCTATTAAGCATCCAGCTTTTTATGGGTATTGCCAATTCATTTATCAACATTGTTTCGTTTACTTTTTTCATCCACCACTTTTCCGTTTCCAGCATTTCGTACGCATACCTGGTTATTGCCTGCGTGTTGCTTTTGCTGAACCTTGGTTACGAAAAATTAGAAAAAAAACTTTCGCCCCTACACCTGCTCAGGGCGGTTATTGTTATTTCGGCCATTGTGCTTTTGTTTCTTTGGACCGGCCTATTGATGTGGGATAAGAACACCATGATTTTTTTATTGCTGGTATGGGGCACTCTTTTTTATATGCTAACCGGTTATGCGTATTGGGGCATTGCATCGTTGCTGTTTAACATTCGCGAAAGCAAAAGAGTTTTTGCCATAGTAGGTTCGGGCGATATACCCGCAAAGCTGATTGGTTATGTCTCTGCCCCCTTGCTCATTCCAATAATGGGGCTTGAAAATTTGCTCTTGCTTTCTGTTATTTCGCTGGGTGTGGGTTTTGTTTTGCTAACAAGGCTCATACACAAAAAACGGTGGGAAGGCATTGGCCGAAAGCTACATAGTGTAAATCACCACAGCCACCCACATGCGCACAAGCCATCTGGAGCACTGTTTTCATTTTTCTTCAAACACAAACTCATTTTTACCATCTCGGTTTTATCGTTGCTTAGCTATAATGTTTTTAACCTGATTGATTACACATTTGTAACCCAGATAAAGGCAAGGGTGCAGGATTTATCAATACTGGCAACCTATATAGCTATCTTCTTTGCCGCGGGCCGACTTGTAACACTTATTTTTAAACTGATATTCAGCAGTAGGGTAATTGAGCGAATGGGTATTATCTATTGCCTCCTTATTACACCTATAGCCCTCGCCATTTTCTGTGTGCTGTTTGAACTTTTTTTTGATGGTGGCAACTACACACTCTACATTTTTGGACTGATGGCCATGTTTACTGAGGTGTTGCGCTCCGCCATGCAGGAACCGGTTTTTTTCATTTTGTTTCAGCCGCTTAACGAACACCAGCGGCTTAAGGGCCATATTATAGCAAAGGGATACATGCTGGCACCCTCGCTGTTTATTGTGGGAGCATCGTTATTGATCGCCCAGGAAATTGGGTTTCAGGTAACCATTGGCTTTACGGTGTTTGCCCTCATCTTTAATTTGGCCATTTGGGTAGCTATTATTTTCTACATAAAAAAGGCCTACGCAAAAGCACTACACTCTTCTATTGCCCGCGGGGTGTTTAGTGGAGAAGGTTTTGATATTTACGATGAAGCCGCAATCGAAATTTTACTTAAAAAACTCCACGCAGGCAGTACGGCTGAAACCCTTTATGCACTAAAACTTTTGGAAAGCGGAAACTACAGCCAAATAAATGAGTTGCTCCAAAAGCAGTTGCAATCAGCCAACGCCGAAGTGAAACTTTATGCTTTGGATAGATTAGAAGAGAGAGGTGCGCTTACAATGGTGATGCTTGAAGATCTTGTAAATGTTGAAAGTGATGACACAGTCAAAGAAAAAGCCATCACCGCTTTGTGTAAGCTTGATACAAAATTTTTGGAGCAGATTTCAAAAAACTTAGCTGCGCTTGATGATAGCGTTCGTAAGCAGATAATTATTATTCTACTTGGCCACCGCGAGTTTAATTTTTTACATGTAGGCAGCAATGAAATTAAAGTACTCATGCATTCGCCCCAGGCAAAAGATCGGGAACTTGCGCTTGAAATCATTGGCAGCATCAGCAACATGGAATTTACACAAGCTATTGAATTGCTGATGGCCGACGAAGATTCTTCTGTAAAACGAAATGCAATGATTACCGCATGCAAACTGCAGAACAAAACACTCCTGCCATTTGTACTTGACAGGCTGAAAAATGGTTCGGAAAAATTTTTGGCACTACAGGCCCTCTTTCAGTACGGCGATAAATTATTTGAGGATATAGTTTCTTTACCTGCGGAAAATACAGTTTCAATAAAACCCGAACTGATAAAAATAGCAGCCAAAATAAAAGGCGCTGCTTCAACTCAATATTTACTTTCATTGGCACAAGAAAAAGAGGTGGATTTGGCCGACAGAATTATTGATGTACTTTGGTTGAAAGGGTATAAGGCCGAAGGAGCCGAATACACGCAACGGTTTGAGGCACTGCTTGATTTATATTTAAAACGCGGTGCGGAAAAAGTAGTTTGTCATGCCACGGTTCCTCACTGCAAGGATCATGACCTAATTAAAAATGCCATTGCAAATGAAATTTGGTACGACCTTACAACCTGCCTGAAGCTTTGTGCCATTCTCCATGCGCATAAAGAAATTTCCAGAGTAATTGAACTGGCCGAAAACCGGGACCGGCACAAGCTTTTTAATGCCATGGAAATGCTTGAAATGTTTTTACCGAAGAAAACAGCAAGGGCCATAAACAATGTTTTTGATTATTTGCTTGAGCCTGTTGTCAAAAAGCAGGTTGCTGAACAAAACACCGAAGCATTTATGCGCCACGTAATCATTACCGAAGGAAAGAGCTATAACCATTGGACCAAAGCCTTATGCATGTTTAGCTCGTTACACAACAAACAGTATGCTTTAATAAAAGAGTTAGGTCGTGTGCACTACAATGATGAAAACAGCATACTTACCGAAACAAGAACCTATGTTGTAAATTCAGCCCAACAACCACTCTATGTTAATCATTGAAAAAGTATTGCTTTTAAAAAACTCCGCCATTTTTCATAACTGCAAGGAAGTTGACCTTGTTGAAATTGCATCTATATGCCGGGTACAACATGTGGAAAGCGGTATTTCATTGTTTTCAAAAAATGATGCCGGAACCTGTGTTTATTTCATTTATAAAGGAAAGGTTTCGATACACGACGGCGAACACCAGTTAGCGGTACTCACCGAAAATGAATTGTTTGGAGAACTGTCTGTGCTTGATGCCGACCTGCGTTCCGCATCGGCCACTACAATTACAGAGTGCATTTTATTAAAAATAGAACAGGAAGATTTTTACGATGTGATTGCCACCAACACGGATATTTTAAAAGGCATTATGAAAACCCTTTGCAAGCGATTGCGGGAGCAGGATCATATTAATGTTGAAATGAAAAAAAAGCATGCCCGCCAGGCTTAGAGTAATGATGCAATGTGCTTTTGCTTTTCGGCCTCTCTTACTCGTTGTGAGGTTTGTGTGTGATACTGATGCGCCGTCAAAAATTTAATCTGCAGTTTCTCCCAGGCCTCGTTCGACGACACGATTCCGTAGTGTAAAAACTCCCTGCGCAACGCATCACCAATTGAAAAAAAATCGGGGCGGCCCAGGTAATCAAGATCAGCATCACAAATCACCATTTCAAAAATATTCGAAGGTTCTTGTGGAAGTTGCGTTGCCATGATCAGGCGGTTTACAAATTCTTTTTCGGCCTTAGTGAAATGAAAGTTTTTCGCATCCCTTAAAAAAATTTCACAGCTTTCCTGCTCGTGTTTCGAATAAACGTTTAGGAAGCCGGTATCATGATAAAGTGCGGCTACTTTAATAAGGAAAATGTCGTTTTCATTTTCTATGCCCTCTTCTTTTGCAATTCTTTCTGAATGGTACACCACATCCAACGTGTGTGCCATATCGTGATAGGTGAGATGCTGACTTAAGCCCTGCAGCTTTTTGCAAACCAGTTTGTTGATTTCAGCAAACGAAATTTCCAGTTTTTTGTTCGTACTATTCATAGAAAGTGCGGATAAGGTAGCAAATGTTTTTATACAAAACAAAGCCCTGTTCTCAACTTACCTCTTCGGCACTATTCCAACAGCAAAATCAGAACGCTTTGATATTATCCTGCCGGTATATCGTACAGGGAGAAAGTCGCCGCCAATATTTACCTGATTTTTTCAAGCAACATTTTTACTTTCCGTTCAATTTCATCACGCACTTTATTAAAATCATTTTCATCCATATTGCGCGGGTCCGCAATTTGCCAATCCACAAAATCCCTGGCAGGCATCCAGGGGCAGGCATCACCACAACCCATTGTTACCACCACATCAAATGGTGCAAACTGTTTCACCTCTTCCAATGATTTTGATTGATGGGTTGCAAGGTCATAATCCAATTGTTTCATTGCTGCAATGGCCTTTGGGTTTATTACCCCAGATGGTTTTGACCCCGCACTATATGCTTCTATATTTTCACCGCCATGCATTTTTGCAAAGGCCTGACTCATCTGGCTGCGGTTACTGTTTTCTACGCAAACAAAAAGTATTTTCTTTTTCATGACATTGATTTTTTCATAACGGTAGCCGATGCCGGGCATACCGAAATGTATTCGGAAGTATTACCAATAAACGCCGGAACTTCAATTCTATCAATAACAGTGTATCCGCGTTTCGAAAAAAAATCTTTAGCCGTGGTTGTGAGCAGGTAGATATTTTGCACGCCTTGCTGGTGAACATAATCTTCAATAAAATCCACTAACAATTTTCCCAACCCTGCATTTCGTTTTTGGCTGTCAACACTCAGGCTACGAAGCAGTGCATTTTCCCGATCATATTCAACGGCAATGGTGCCAACCACCACTTTATCATCATCTTCCATTACAAACAATTGTGTGCCTGGCGAAATATCATGTACCGGAAGGTTGTTCCTTTTTAGTAAAGCAAGTGCATTGGCAAAAGCAGGTGGAGATGGCGGAGTGATTTTCATAAAATAAATTTAAGGAGAGGCTGTAGCATAACATCATTTACAAACTCCTGCGACAGCCTTTTCTGTTTATCAAACGAGGGGTCAAGCCACATTCATAATTGTTCCTACAACAAAACGTTTTCTCTTTTTGTCAATGTTCCAGGCATCGGCAACCGTTAGTTGCTTTTGAGCACATTTGTATAGATTGACAACCTCCGCTCCCGAAACGCGGTAGGTATCGGTACAGTAATTATGAGAAGGATGTTTCTGTTGTATTTCTGTGTTATTACGCATTGTTTATTTTTTACGATTAGGAAATCAGTGCACTAATTGCAACATTCAGGACCGCAGCAGGTCTTTTTTTCCTGCAGTGGCTTTTCGGCATAAACGGTTATGCTACTAATGCCGGTACCCGATTGCCGGAATTTGGCTAATTGTTCAACTAACAAATATTCGAGTAAAATTTCGTCGGGTAAATTAATCGCCTTATGTTTTTGCACAATCACGTTTGTAAATCCGCTTCTGTTTATTGTATCTAGATAGTCCTGTTTTTGAATGGCGCCTGCCACGCAGCCTGCATACATTTCGGCTGCCTGCTCAATCTCTTTTGGCAAGGCCCCTTCCAAAACGATATCGGAGATAGAAAAATGCCCCCCTGGTTTTAGGGCCCTGTAAATTTCCTTCATCACCGCGGTTTTGTTGGGCACAAGATTCAACACGCAGTTGCTTACAATTACGTCGGCTACGTTCGAGGCTACCGGCATGTTCTCAATATCACCCTCGCGAAATTCAACATTGGTAAAACCACGGGTTTGGGCATTTTGTTTTGCCCGTTCAATCATGGCCGGTGTAAAATCAATGCCAATAACAGTTCCGGTTTCGCCGGTTTCGTGGCGTGCAATAAATGCATCATTGCCGGCACCACTGCCAAGATCAATTACCACATCGCCTTTTTTAATGCTGGCAAATTGTGTAGGCAATCCGCATCCTAAACCCAGGTCGGCATCGGGGTTATAGCCCTGCAATTTTGAATAATCATCGGCCATAATGGTGTACGCATTATCTGTGTCGCAGCAAGCGGTTGCCCCGCAGCAGGAAGCTGCGTTATTTTCTTTCGACTGTGTTACTATCTGGCCATATTTTTCCCTGACCAGTTCTTTTAAGCTTGATTCAGTATTCATGTCTGTTTATTTTATAGTGAATAATAACCAGGAGAATAAAAAAGAAAGAAGGAAAAGAGAATACATGTTGAACCTCCTCCTTCTCTCTGTTTCCTTTTACCCTCCTAGCAACATTTTTCGTTTTTTGTTTTTAGGTTGGTGAACAAGGTTCCAAGATCATTGCTGAATTTTTCAAAGGCTTTCCAGTTAATGCAGTAACAGCTTCTCGGTCCATCAACCGTTCCATCAATCAACCCGGCATTTTTCAATTCTTTTAAATGTTGCGATACGGTTGATTGCGCAAGCGGGAGTATGTCCACTATCTCGCCGCAAATACATTCATTTTTTTGCGCCAGCACCTTTAGTATGGCAATACGTGCGGGGTGGCTTATTGCTTTTGCAAACTCCGCCAACTCTTGCTCACGTTTTCCAAATTCTTCTTTTTTGTGAAAGGCCATGAGTGAAAATTTCAAATTTAAAAATCGCAAATTCCAGAACACAGGAAGAGAATTACTCCACCCTAAATCCTATATCGCAAATATACGATTACAGAATTCGCAGTTCCAAATTTATTTTTTGAAAGCGGGGCTTCTCAGCAGACCTCGGAGGTTTTGAATCTCCGAGGTCTTTCTCAGTTAGAGTTGTAAAAGCCGCTCCACGGCCGCTTCAAGCGTAGATTCTTTTTTCGAAAAACAGAAGCGAAGCACCTGGTTGTTTGTTTCACCAGTATAAAAAGCAGAAACCGGAATGGTGGCAACCCTACATGTTTTGGTGAGGTGAATGGCAAACTCTTTTTCTGATTGTTGGGAAATGTTTTTGTAGGAATAGATTTGAAAATAGCTGCCATAGCTGGGCAGCGATTGCAGTTTTGTATGGCTCATTAAGTTTTTTAAATGATCTCTTTTTTGTTGCAAAAAACTGCCAAGCTGTAGGTAGTTACCGCGTTGTTGTAAAAAAGTTGCCAGTGCCACTTGCTTTGGCGTATCGCAGCTAAAACAATTAAACTGGTGCACTTTCCTAAATTCATTCATCAGGTTTTGCGGAGCGATGCAGTAACCCAACTTCCAGCCGGTACAGTGATACACCTTGCCGAACGAAAAACAGACAAAACTCCTTCGAAGCAAGTCGGGATATTTTAAAATGCTTTCGTGCTGGCGGCCATCAAAAATCAGGTGCTCATACACTTCATCGGATACAATAAAAATACTTGTGCCGGCTACGATGTTTTGTAGTTGCTCTATATCGTTGCCCGACAAAATCATTCCCGTGGGGTTGTGCGGGGAGTTGATGATGATGGCTTTTGTTCGTTCGGTGACTTTATTTTTTACTTCGGCCCAGTTAATACTGTATTGCGGAAATGTAAGTTGAACAGTAATTGCTTTTGCACCATTTAATTCAATGGTTGGTATGTAACTGTCGTATGCCGGTTCAAAAACAATCACCTCATCGGCCGGCTGCAGAATGGTAGTGAGGGCGGTGTAAATGGCATACGTGCCGCCGGGTGTTACAGTAATTTCTGTGTCGGGATTTATAGTTGTGTTGTATAAAAATTCGACCTTTTCCGCAATGGCCTCCCGCAACGGAATGTAGCCGTTCATGTGTACGTACTGGTTGTGCCCATTGTTCATTGCTTCATTCACCAAAGCAATAAGTTCCTGGCTCATTTCATAATCGGGGAAACCCTGTCCAAGATTGATTGCCTTGTGTTGTTGTGCCAACACACTCATTTCGGTAAAGATGGTGGTGCCTACGTTGGGGAGTTTGGAGTGGATCACTGATGTTATTGGTTAGAATGATGAATGGATAATGTTGCAATTTAACGTAGGAGTACAACATCTATATTACTCCTATAAAGTGGAGCAAATCTTCCAAATGTTCGTTTGTTGGTGCACTGTTTGTGCAGCAAAATTTTTGTGATGGAGTATTACAAAGAGGGTAGATTCTAAAAAAACTACTGAACAAATTCTCAAACACAACAACTATACTTATTGCATTCTGCCCGGCAGAATTACCAACCGTAAAAGTGTGCGACGCAACACAAGCTCAATAGTGTTACTACTGCTAAGCACCAAAAATTCATTCACTCAAAATCGCCGTTGCTTCAATCTCAATCAAATAATCAGCTTCAATCAAAGCATTTACTTCCACCATGGTATTGCATGGTTTTATTTCTCTAAAAAATTCGCTGTGTGCTTTGCCGTATTCCTGCCAACGGCTTATGTCGGTTACAAACATGCGTACCCTAACAACATCTTTCATAGTGGCACCGGCACGGAGCAACACGGCTTCAATTTTTTGATAGATGAATTTTGTTTGTTGGTAAGCATCATCCTTCCCCACAACTTTTCCATCATCGCCCGCAGCAACTGTGCCGGTAACTTCAATAATGTTGCCCACCTTCACGGCACGGCTGTAGCCAATAACATGTTCCCATTTGGAGCCTGAGCTATAATTGATTCTCGTCGACATTTTTGATAGAAATATTTTCGGGTTTTATCAAAGCCTCACCATTAAAACGCAGCAACACCTGCGCAAGTGTAACCACATCTTTCTGGCAATATTCAACAATTCGACTCAGGTCTTTTTCAATCCAATAAACGGAATATACCATGCTGCCATCAATATCATCCTTTGGCGATGGAATGCCCAAGACTTTTGCCAGCAGTTTTAGAGAAGTGTAGTTTTTATAATCGCCAAACTTCCATAGTTCCAGTGTATCCAGGTGCCGCACTTCCCATGGTTTTTTTCCGGCAATGTTCAATATTTCGGGCAGGGTAATGCCAAGTATAATCATGCGCCGGCAGATGTATGGATAATCAAACTCCCTGCCGTTATGGGCACATAAATATTTTTCGGCACCACTGCCCCAGTGCTTCAGCATATCGGCAAATTCGGTCAACAGTTTTTTTTCATCATCGCCGCAGTACGATTTTATCACCAGTTTTCTGTCGGCACCGCTGCCCTGGAGCAGCCCGCAGGATATACAAACGATCTTTCCAAACTCGGCGTAAATACTTGCTCTCGGGTAGGATGATTCACTTGTTTCTCCTTCCTTATTTCGATTGATTATGGCGGCCTTTAAATCCCACAGTTCCTTCCAGTCATCGGTCAACTGGCTATAATTCTCGTATTGAGAAACGGTTTCAATGTCAAGGAAAAGTATGTGGTTGAAATTCATTTGGTGAATGGTGAATGGTGAGTTAGTTTCCGCTAATCATTCCGCTCAGTATTTTAAATGTCTTAATTATTTTTTCTCCAAAAACGTCAAGCTCATTTTCTGAAAAGTATTTTAGCGCCACTGCAATATCAAGCGCCGTATCTACCTCAATTAAAGAACCTCTTGACACTTCGTAAAAACGTTTGCGTTCGGTGGCTGACTTCCTTGGGCAACCTTCGGCGATATTAAGATGGACAGACAGTGCTGCCCTCCTTATCTGTTGCGTCATGGCAAACCTTTCATCTTGCGGTAATAGTTTGGAAACACGATAACATTCCAATACAAAATCCCGCGAAGCCTGGAAGACATCCAGCCTGGTATGTGCTAACCGTAAAAACATAACAGCGATTTAGATTTGCTATTCACCTCACCATTATCCCCGTCGCCGATTTGGCCTCCATAGTTTTTAACCACAGCAAACTCGCAAATCCCGCCGCCGCAAATCCCGAAACCTCGGGCTTGGAGGTGTCCTTGCCTGAAATACGTTGACCGTTTTTGAGTTTACAAAACTTCAAAAACCGTTGATTATGGCAACAAGAGCAAATTTAGTAGGTAAACCTTTACTACGGACGACGAGGTATTTCAGTGAAGATTTCAAGCGCAAAAAAGTGGG
>JANPKD010000007.1:0-49195 GCA_031425835.1 Chitinophagales bacterium | reverse complement strand
AATGAGATCGCCCGGATCTGTGAGAAGATGGGTGCCGATGTAGATATGGTGCGTCGTGGTATCGGCAGTGATGACCGGATCGGGAAACGATTTCTTTTTCCCGGTATTGGTTATGGCGGAAGCTGTTTTCCAAAAGATGTAAAAGCGCTGATGCATTCATCAAGAGAAGTGAACTACGATTTTAAAATACTGGATGCCGTTACCGATGTAAACGAAAAACAAAAAACACATTTGGTTTCCAAAATCAAACGGTATTACAACGACGAATTAGCCGGTAAACATTTTGCTTTATGGGGGCTTGCTTTTAAACCAAATACCGACGACATACGCGAAGCACCGGCTTTGGAAATTATAGATGCTTTAGTTGCTGCCGGCGCCACGGTTTGTGCATTCGATCCCGAGGCAGTTGAAAATGTAAAGGGTGTAATAGGCGATAAAATTCATTACGGTGCAGGCCCTTACGAGTGTTTGGAAAATGCCGACGCACTAATAGTTGCTACGGAATGGAATGAATTTAGAACACCCGATTTTGACAAAATACTTTCATTGATTAAAGACCCTGTAATTTTTGATGGCCGCAATGTATACGACGTACAAACCATGGAGAAAAAAGGTTTTCATTATGAAAGCATCGGCAGAGCTTCGGTAAATCAACCCAAATTTGTTTAATGAAAAAAAGAATATTGATAACTGGCGGCGCAGGTTTTTTGGGCTCTCACCTGTGCGACAGGTTTATAAAGGAAGGCTTTGATGTGATTGCCATGGATAACCTTATCACCGGCGATTTAAAAAACATTGAGCACCTTTTTAAATTAAAGGAGTTTCAATTTTACCACCATGATGTAACAAAGTTCATTCACATTCCGGGTGAGTTGCATTACATTCTGCATTTTGCTTCCCCCGCAAGCCCTATCGATTATTTAAAGATTCCCATTCAAACCTTGAAGGTGGGTGCTATGGGCACACATAATTGTTTGGGCCTGGCAAAAGCAAAAGGTGCAAGAATTTTAGTGGCTTCTACCAGCGAGGTGTATGGCGACCCATTGGTGCATCCACAAACCGAAGAGTATTGGGGAAATGTAAATCCGGTTGGCCCACGTGGCGTTTACGACGAGGCAAAACGCTACATGGAATCAATCACCATGGCATACCACACCTTTCATAATGTTGATACCAGAATCATTCGCATCTTCAATACCTACGGCCCGCGTATGCGGTTGAACGATGGGCGGGCACTGCCGGCATTTATTGGCCAGGCACTTCGTGGCGAAGACATGACGGTGTTTGGTGATGGTTCGCAAACCCGTTCGTTTTGTTATGTTGATGATTTGGTGGAAGGCATTTATCGTTTGCTTTTAAGCGATTATAATATGCCGGTAAACATTGGCAACCCCGATGAAATTTCATTAAAAGATTTTGCAGAAGAAGTGTTGGCGTTAACCGGCAATAAAGTAAAAATCATTTACAAACCCTTACCGGCCGATGATCCCAAGCAACGCAAACCCGATATAACAAAAGCACAAACAATTTTAGGATGGCAACCAACCGTGGGCCGCAAGCAGGGTTTGGCCACTACGTATAATTATTTTAAGTCGTTGCCGCCTGAAGAATTAAGCAAGCAGCCGAAAGAGTTTGTAAGTACGAAGTAAGTGAATTGGCAATAGGCAATAGGCAAGAAGCAATCAATCATTCTGCTAAATAAAAATGGCCGCAAAGAGTTGCAAGGAAACCAGAGTTTACAAACTGGCTTTTGAGCAGGCTATGGATGTTTTTGAAACCTCAAAGACATTTCCCAGGGAGGAATTGTACTCGTTAGTTGATCAAGTGAGAAGATCATCAAGAAGCGTTTGTGCAAATTTGGCTGAGGCTTACAGAAAAAAACGTTACCCTGCTCACTTTGTTTCAAAGGTTTCCGACAGTGATACTGAAAATTCAGAAACAAATGTCTGGTTTGATTTTTCCCGTGCATGTTCGTATATCACGGTGGAAAAGTATGATGCAATGTGTTCAAGAAATGAGGAGATTGGCAGACTGCTTAACCACATGATTAACAATCCAGAGAAGTATTAATTGAGCCGTCATCTTTTTTCAATTGCCAGTTCATTTCATACCTATATCTTTTTGCTTATTTATTGCCCGGCTTTGCAAATTGCCTATTGCCTATTTTCTATTGTCTATTGCATATTGCTCATTGCCCATTCACCAATATATTTGCAGCCACTCGAATAATTATGTATCAAAACTTAGTTGATAAAAAAGAAAAACTTGCCGTTATTGGTTTGGGTTATGTAGGCTTGCCCATTGCACTGGAGTTTGCAAAAAAGCTGTCGGTTATTGGCTTTGATATTCATGCCGGGAGGATAGAACTAATGAAACAGGGCATTGACCCGAGTAAGGAATTGGAGAAAGAAGCCTTTGAAGGCTGCGATATAACTTTCACCAATTCGCTTGACGTTTTGCGTGAAGCAAAGTTTTTTATTGTAGCGGTGCCAACACCTGTTGATGAACACAATGTACCCGATCTAACTCCTGTAAAAAAAGCCTCCGAAACCATTGGTAAAGTAATTAAGCAGGGCGATTATGTTGTTTTTGAATCAACGGTTTATCCCGGTTGTACCGAGGAAGATTGTTTGCCCATTATTGAAAAATTGTCAGGCTTAAAGAATATTGTTGATTTTAAATCGGGTTATTCACCCGAAAGAATTAACCCGGGCGATAAGCAGCATACATTGGCAAGCATTGTAAAAGTGGCTGCCGGCTGCGATGCGGAATCGCTGGAAAATATTGCAAAGGTGTATGAATTAGTGGTGAAGGCTGGTGTACACAGGGCCTCATCAATTAAAGTTGCCGAAGCCGCAAAAATTATTGAAAATACACAACGCGATTTAAATATTGCGTTGATGAATGAACTCTCCATCATCTTCGATAAAATGAACATCAACACATACGAGGTGTTGGCAGCCGCGGGTACCAAATGGAATTTTTTAAATTTCACACCCGGCCTTGTTGGCGGGCATTGCATTGGTGTTGATCCTTATTACCTCACGTACAAAGCAAGTGAGTTGGGCTATACTTCAAGAGTAATTCTAGCTGGCCGGCATATTAACGACAACATGTCAATTTACGTGGCCCGTAAAATTGTGCGCCACATCATCAGCAATGTTAACGATGTAAAAGCGGCAAAGGTGTTGGTAATGGGCGCAACGTTTAAAGAAAATGTAAGCGACATACGTAACTCGAAAGTGGCCGACGTAGTGAAAGAACTAAAAGAATTTTTTTTGAACGTTGACGTAGTTGACCCGCACGCTGACAGTGAAGAACTGCAACACGAATATGGATTTGGTTTGGCAAATGAAATAGGCAAAGATTACGATGCCGTTATTGTAACCGTTTGCCACGAACCTTATGCAAAACTTGATGAAAATTATTTCGCGTCTATTACAAAGCCCACGGCCATGGTTGCTGATTTAAAAGGCACTTACCGGGGAAAAATTACCAACCGTACCTACTGGAGTTTTTAACTATGCCCTTTACAGAAACCAACATAAAAGACCTGCTGATTTTCGAACCCAGGGTTTTTGAAGACAGTCGCGGTTACTTTTTTGAAGCCTATAACAAGGAAATTTTTTTACAGCAAGGCCTTGCTACCAATTTTGTGCAGGACAATCAGTCAAAATCTTCTTACGGTGTAATCAGGGGGTTGCATTATCAACTTAACCCTTTCGCTCAAACAAAATTGGTGCGGGTGCTGGAAGGAAAAATTTTAGATGTAGCCGTTGATATCAGGAACGGTTCGCCAACATTTGGACAATATTTCAGCATTGAGCTTTCATCTGAAAATAAAAAACAACTATTAGTTCCCGCAGGGTTTGCGCATGGTTTTTCGGTACTGTCTGAAACCGCAATTGTTTTGTACAAATGCGATGCTTTTTATAATAAAGAAAGTGAAGGCGGCATTATTTACAACGACGCATCTTTAGGTATTGACTGGAGAATTGAAGCCGGAAAAGAAAACGTTT
This sequence comes from Chitinophagales bacterium, assembly GCA_031425835.1. Taxonomy (GTDB): domain Bacteria; phylum Bacteroidota; class Bacteroidia; order Chitinophagales; family Chitinophagaceae; genus Flavisolibacter. The sequence goes on along the minus strand of JANPKD010000007.1, from coordinate 45,176 downwards.
CGGAGAAGGATTTGCAGTTACCTGCGTTTACATCCGAAAGCTTCGGGAGTAAAAATAATTTTCGATACAACAAATGAACTTTCCCTTGAAAATAGCAGTAACAGGCGGCAGTGGGCAGCTGGGTAGCGAGTTGAAACTTCTCGTTTCCAGGTTTCCGCAATTTGAATTTGTATTTTTTGCACGGCCCGATGTTTCGCTCCATGACACCGCATCTCTTCAAAATATTTTTGAACAACACAAGCCCGATTTTTTAATCAACTGTGCTGCGTACACAGCCGTTGATAAGGCTGAAACTGAAAAAGATGAAGCCTACCAATGTAACGCCACGGCGGTTGGTGTTTTGGCGGAGCTCTGTAGGGAAAACAACTGCCGCTTCATCCACATTTCCACCGACTACGTTTTTGACGGCCAGGCAAAAAATCCGTTGACGGAGGATGATGAAGTTGACCCTGTAAATTATTACGGCGATACCAAACTGGCTGGTGAAGAACTGGCGTTGAAAACCAACAGCGAGGCAATCATCATCAGAACATCGTGGGTATACTCACAATACGGAAACAATTTTGTAAAAACAATGCTGCGGCTGATGACCGAAAGAGATAGCATTGGTGTGGTAAACGATCAAATTGGCTCACCAACTTACGCCGCTGATTTGGCGGAAGCCATCATGGAGATTATTGCTTCAGGTAAATGGCTGCCTGGCATTTATCATTACACAAATGAAGGCATTATTTCCTGGTTTGATTTTGCTGTTGAAATTAAGCGTTATGTCAGCAGTGATTGCCAGGTAAATGCAATTGCCACACACCAATTTCCTACGCCGGCAAAGCGGCCAAAATATTCGGTGCTGGATAAATCGAAAATGGCAAAGGCTTATTCAATTGAAATAAAAGATTGGAAGGAGAGCCTGCGCATCTGTATGGATAAGTTGAAAACTGCTTAGATTTTTACAGGCTTGTTCATAAGGGTTCATTCTTCACTTTTCGTGGAACGTAAGTTGTAGATTCAAACTAGTGGGGTTGTTGATTTTCCCATACAAAACAGAGTTCGGTTCATGGGCATTTCACTTCCAAAAATTTATACTAGCACCACTAAATGTAACCCTCTTAGCTCCCGGATTTAGGGTGTAAAACGCTCTCTGTTTGTTAGTGTTTATGTATCTTGGTGTTTTCAGTCCAATCTCTCCTTTCAAACACTGGCTACCAAATCTTCAACTGCTTCACCCAACTATTAAAATCATGTCTACACTCAATGTAAAAATTTTTGTCGCCGGGTTAGGAAAACGGAATTCCGATACCATTGTTGCTTGCAAAGAGGCCTTTAGTGCCAATGTTGATTCGAATGCATACCAAATTGAGATTGTAGATATTTTCAAAAAAACTTCCCTCACAGAAAGTAAAAAAATTCTGGCAACCCCAACAATTATTTGCGAAAATGCTTTCGGCGAAAAAAGAATAATAGGGGAACTGAAAGACCCAGAAAAGGCAAAACAAGCAATAGAATTTTTAACAGCAGATTTACTCAACCAAGAAAAAGATGGCAAAAACAAAAGGGCTTCAAAAACTAAATGAAACCGTGCAAGAGGAATTTTTAGATAAAGTGCCAACAGGCATATCCGGCTTTGAAGAAATAAGTTATGGAGGTCTGCCGAAAGGTCGGTCCACCCTTATTTCTGGTAGTTCTGGAAGTGGTAAAACTATTTTTGCATGCCAGTTTTTAGCCGAAGGAATTAGACAGTTTAATGAACCGGGAGTATTTGTAACTTTTGAAGAAAATGTGCCCGACCTCAGGAAAAATGTTGAGTCATTTGGTTGGAATATTCGCAGTTATGAAAAAAAGAAAATGTGGCGATTTGTGGATGCCGCCGTTCCGATCGGCACCAATACACAGCTAGTGGGCGAATTTGATTTGGATGCGCTTATAGTGCGGATTGGGGCCATGCTGGATGAAATTGGGGCAAAGAGGATTGTCCTTGATTCTATCGGGTCGCTTTTTCATCATTTTCACGACCCGGCCACTATACGCAGAGAACTCTATAAGATTTTAAGTTTTTTAAAAAACAGAAACATAGTTATCATAATTACCAGCGAACGGCTGGAGGAATATGGGCTTGTTTCGCGTTTTGGTGTGGAAGAATACATTACGGATAACGTTGTTATTCTGCGTAATGTTCTGGAAGATGAAAAACGCAGAAGAACAATTGAAATATTGAAATACCGTGGTTCTATACATAGCCGTGGTGAGCAATCATTTGTTATTACCCGCCCAAATGGGGTCGTAATTATTCCGCTGACAAGGCTTGAAATGACGCAACGCTCTTCCTTCGATCGTACCGGTACAGGCAACGAAATGATGGATAAAATTTGTGGTGGAGGATTTTTAAAAGGATCGATTGTTTTGGTTTCGGGTGCAACGGGTACAGGCAAAACTTTAATGGTTACCGAGTTTGTTAAAGGAGGGTTCGAGACTGAGGAGAAAACGCTCTTTCTGGCATACGAGGAAAGCAGAGAGCAACTCATTCGAAACGCTAAGGGTTGGGGAGTTGATTTTGTAAAGATGGAAAAAGCAGGGAAGCTTCAAATAGAGGCGATTTATCCTGAAACAGCCAGTTTAGAAGAACATTTATTGAACATACAAAGGCTCATTGATGAATTTCATCCTACTCGTTTGGTGTTGGATAGTTTGTCGGCTATAGAGAGGGGAAGCTCCAAAAAAAACTTCCGGGAATTTTTAATTACTGTCACTTCTACTCTAAAGAAAAAAGAAATAACAGGTCTTCTTACCTCCACCAGCACCACAATTGTTGGTGGCACATCGGTAACAGATAGCCATATTTCCACAATTACGGATGCAATTATTTTACTGAGGTATGCCGAAGTATTTGGCAACATTCACAGGGTAATAACAGTTTTGAAAATGAGGGGTTCGGTACATGCAAAAGAAATTTATGAATTTAGTATAGGTTCAACTGGCATGAAAATTAGCGATACGGTATTTAGGCGTATGAGCGGCATTCTGGGAGGGATGCCTATTCCTGCAAACGGAGATCGCACCCACGAGGAAGCAAAGGCAGTTTAAAAAACTTTAAGGAAGGTAACCTAAAGTAGCACCATCAAAAATGAATTGATACTGTGAAGAAATCAGACATAATCCTTGAGCAGTTATTGGATGCAGTTCTTATTCTTGACCCGCAGGGTTTTATACTCTACGCAAACAAAGGCGCTGGAAAATTATTCGGCAAACATGAAGAGCAGCTTATTGGGGAAAATTTTGGATATCCCGTAACTCCTTTTGAGATTCAGGAAATTTGGGTAGCGCAAAACAAAAAAAATCTCAATTTAGAGATGCTTGCCAATAAGATAATGTGGGAAGAAAAACCAGCTTTCCTGGTATCGCTTAGAGATGTAACAGAAAAGAAAAACCTGGAAAGTGAATTACGAACCGCCAACAATCAATTAAAAAAGCAAACATTAGGACTTAAAAGCCTCAACGAAGCTTTGCTCGAATCAAATACTTCGCTGGAGCAGTTTGCCCATGTGGCATCGCATGATCTCAAGGAACCGTTGCGAAAAATTAAAACCTTTTGTTATCGAATTGAAGATGACTGCAAGGCAAATCTTCCTCCAAATTGTATCAATTACCTGCATAAAATTGTTGCCTCTGTTACCCGGATGAACGACATGATTGAGGGAGTATTGACTTACTCAAGTATTCGGGCCTCTGATCAGCCTATAGAAAGAATAGATTTAACAGAAACAATCAAACACGTTGAAACCGATCTGGAAGAATTAATTAAGCAAAAGCAGGCGGTAATACAATATGATAATCTGCCTCAATTAGATGGTGCCAATGCACTCATCTACCAACTTTTTTATAACCTGATTTTAAACGCTCTTAAATTTTCAAAAAAAGAAGAGCGTCCCATTATCTATCTAACCAGCAAGGTAATAACCAAGCGCAAAAAACAGTATGCTGTTATTGTTTTGAAAGATAATGGAATTGGATTTGACCAGGCACAGGCGGAAAAAATTTTTGAATCCTTCACACGGCTCAATTCTAAAGATAAATTTGAAGGTACTGGTCTAGGACTCTCTCTGTGTAAAAAGATAGTCACTCGACACAATGGAAGTATCGAGGCTAAGGGAATAGAAAACAAAGGCGCCGAGTTTCACATCACACTTCCGTTAAAACAAAATAGGGGGATAGGTTGATTTACATAATGAAACAGTCAACTGAAGTAAGAGAACAAACGAAAAAGTAAACCGTGAGTCTTTCACTTAATCAGGCTACCTAAATTTTTGCAGCGTTTTTTCCATCTCCTTTTTTATTTCATCGTTACACAAATTACCCAGGCTCCCTTCGTGTGTGTGTTGCAATGCTTTTTTCTGGTCGAAATTAAATTCACCGTTTTCAATGTTGTTGCCAATTTGCTGATAGGCCTCTCTAAATGAAATGCCTTGGTTCACCAATTCATTCACTGCCTCTACACTAAAAAGGTACCTGTATTTTTCATCGGCAAGAACGTTCTCCTTCACTTCTATGTTTTGCAACATCAACATCATTAACTGTAAACAGGATTTTAATTCTTCAATGGCTGGAAACAAAATTTCCTTTGTCAGTTGCAAATCTCTATGATAGCCACTTGGCAAATTATTCAACAGTAAAACCAACTCGTTTGGTACCGCCTGTATGCGGTTGCATTTAGCCCGTATTAATTCAAAAACATCGGGGTTTTTTTTGTGCGGCATTATGCTGCTGCCTGTTGTAAGTTCATTTGGAAAAGAAATAAATCCAAAATTTTGGTTGAGGTACAAACAGCAATCCATTGACATTTTACTGAGGGTGGCAGCAATGCAACTTATGGCCATCGCCACAATTTTCTCTGTTTTGCCCCGCGTCATTTGTGCATACACAACATTGTGATTGAGCGATGCAAATTGAAGCAGCTCAGTTGTTCTTTTCCTGTTCAGCGGAAAAGAAGAACCATAACCTGCACCACTGCCCAATGGATTTTTATTGGCAACAATGTAGGCCGCCGCCAGCATTTCCAAATCGTCAATCAAACTTTCGGCATAGGCAGCAAACCACAAACCAAACGAGGAGGGCATGGCAATTTGCAAATGCGTGTAGCCGGGCAGTAGGTTGTTTTTAAATTTTTCGCTTTGCGTTATCAGCAGTGCAAATAATTCTTCGGTTTGGTTTTTAATTGTCAAAACCTCGGCCCGTAAATACAATTTTATATCAACGGCAACCTGGTCGTTGCGGCTGCGGCCACTGTGGATTTTTTTTCCAACCGCCCCAATCCTTTGTGTCAGCAAAAATTCTATTTGTGAGTGCACATCTTCAATGCCCTCTGCAATAGAAAATTTTTGATCGGTAATTTCTTTTGCAATCTGCTCCAGAGCTTCCACTGCTGTTTTTGCTTCTTCATTTGTCATCAAACCAACTTCACCCAACATGGTTACATGCGCAATGGAGCCCTGCACATCATACCTCGCCAGTAAAATATCAAACTCTTTATCTCTGCCCACCGTAAAACTTTCTACGAGTTGCGACACTGAAGTATTTTCTTTTTGCCAGAGTTTCATTTTAGAGTTATTACACGAATTTTAAAACACGAATTACACGAATTTGATCACGAGGCCTCGGGAACGAATTACACGAATTGAATTCAGCATCATGCTCGCTGCCGCAGCAATGCTTCTAATAGTTTTATGTAAAGCACAATTCCATTTTCTATTTCATCAACAAAAATAAATTCATCGGCGGTGTGGCTGCGAGCCGAATTGCCAGGTCCCATTTTTAGTGCGGGAAAAGGCATCAGTGCTTTATCTGATGTTGTTGGCGAACCATATACCTCCCTTCCTAACGCCAAACCTGATTGCACCAATGGATGATCCATTGCAATACCGCTCGATTTCATTCTCAGGTTTCGCGGCTGCACCGTACATTTAAGATTGTTTTGAATAGTAGCAACAACTTCTTCCAAACTATACATTTCATTAACCCTTACATCAACAACAAACCTGCAGCTATCCGGCACCACATTGTGCGCCGTGTTTTCTGTTTCAATAGAAGTAACACACATCTTTACCTCGCCAAGTAGTTCAGATTTTTTTTCAAAACGGTAATTTCTTATCCACTCAATATCAGTTAATGCATTGTACAATGCATTTTCGCCTTCGTTGCGTGCCGCATGTCCTGCCTTGCCTCTTGCTTCACAATCCAGAACAATTAAACCCCTTTCAGCAATGGCCATTTGCATTTCGGTTGGTTCGCCAACAATTGCACACTCAATTTTTGGCAAGTGTTGCAAAGCCATCTCTATGCCACCGGTCCCTGAAATTTCTTCTTCGGCCGTTGCTGCAAAAACAAGGTTGTATTTCAAATCGGCCTCGTCAAAAAAATAAAGAAAGGTAGCAAGCAAAGAAACCAGGCAACCGCCAGCATCATTGCTGCCCAGGCCAAACAGCTTTCCTTCTACAACAACTGCTTCAAGCGGATTTCTCGTGTAGCCGGGATTGGGTTTTACCGTATCGTGATGTGAGTTGACCAGTATGGTTGGTTTGCTTTCATCAAAAAATTTGTTGCGTGCAATTACATTGTTACCGGCCCGGGTTACAAGAATATTTTTATCAAAAAGAAATTTGGTTAATACGCTTGCTGTTTCCCATTCTTCTTTGCTGAACGAGGGAATTTGAATAAGCTGTTTCAGCAAATCAATTGCCTCTATTGTTAGTATTTTGGTTTTGTTAATCATGAACTATGCTTGTACCCGATGTGCCATTAATTAATTGTAAAAAATTTTCAGCCTGCCCAATGATTACTTTTTTTACACCGCTGTTCAATGCCGCAAATGCATTGTCCAGTTTTGGAATCATGCCTGAATGAATGGCACCTTCCGCTTTTAGTCTGCTGTACGTAACCTTAGTCAGATTTTTTATCACCGAACTTTCGTCATTCACATCCAGGAGCACACCTCGTTTTTCAAAAATGTAAATAAGGTGCGCCTCAAATTCTGCACTCATTGCTATTGCTATTTCATTTGCAATGGTGTCGGCGTTTGTGTTGAGCAGCTGTCCTTTTGCATCGTGAGTAATTGGTGCAATAACCGGTGTAAAATTCTGGTGAAGCAGAGTTGAAAGCAGGTCAGAATTTATTTCATCCAAATCGCCTGCATAACCATAATCAGTTGTTGAATTCATTCTTTTGTGCGCAAGAATTAAATTGCCATCGGCCCCGGTTAGTCCAAGAGCATTACAACCATTTGCCTGTAAAAGAGCTACAATATTTTTGTTGATGTAGCCGGCATAAACCATTGTCACAATCTTCAGGGTTTCGGCATCGGTAATTCTTCTGCCATCAATTAACTGCTGCGGAATGTTTAGTTGTTCGGCAAGTTTTGTAGCTAATTTTCCGCCGCCGTGAATCAACACTCTGCCATGTTCAATTGAAGCAAAAGCATTCAGGAATGAAGAAAGCTTTTCTTCATCATCGATAATGTTACCGCCAATTTTTATGATGAATAATTTATCCATTTAAAATTTCTGAGAGTACTGCCTGCGCTGCCCAAACCCTGTTGCCGGCTTGTTGGGTTACCAAACTATTTGGGCCATCTAATATTTCGTCACTCAATTCAATATTTCTACGCACCGGCAAACAATGCATCACTTTTGCATTATTTGTTGCTTTCAATTTTTCATTTGTAAGCATCCACGATGGGTCGGTCGAAATAATTTTTCCGTAATCGTTATAGCTGCTCCAATTTTTCACATACACGTAATCAGCATTTTTCAATGCGTCATTCTGATTCGTTGTTACGGTGGCACCCTTTGTAAACGCCTCATCCAATTCATAACCTTCGGGGTGGGTAATTACAAAATCAGCCTCGCCCCAGGCGTTTATCCATTGCGCAAAACTGTTGGCAACACATTGTGGTAGTGCTTTTACATGGGGTGCCCAGGTGAGCACAATTCGGGGTTTCGACCTCACCCCTCCCGAAGCTTCGGGGCTCTCCAAAGGAGAGGGAGTTGACCATTCTTCGATTATGGTTACAACATCGGTTAAACTCTGTAGCGGATGCAGCGTTGCACTCTCCAAACTAACAACCGGAATGCCGGCGTATTTTATAAATTGTTTGATGTACAACTCACTGTAATCATCCTCTTTATTTTTTAGAGATGGAAAAGTTCTGATGGCCAGTATGTCAAAATATTTTCCAAAAATGGGTGCCGCATCTTTCACATGCTCCACCGTGTTGCCATTCATTATTGCGCCGTCTTCAAACTCAATTGCCCAGCCCTCGTTGCCTACATTAAAAACTACTGCTTCCATTCCTAAATTCTGTGCAGCAATTTGTGTACTTAGTCGTGTACGCATACTCGGGTTTAAAAACAAACAACCAATCCGTTTATTAACCGCGAGTGTTTTGTGTTTAAACGGATCTGCTTTATAGCTCAATGCTTTTTGTACCAGTGCATTTATATCATCTACGTCCTTAACCGAAATAAATTGTTTCAACGTTTTCTGCTTTTAATATTTACCCAACCACATTATTACGCTCAACTGCATTGGCTCCCGAAACTTCGGGAGCACTCTTATACCACAACGATTCTATTCAGCACTTTGCAAATTTTTTTCCACATCTCCAACCTTCTTATTGCTGTAAACTTCTGCAACAACTGCCCGAACAGCAGATACAAATTCACCAATCTCCTTTCTCGTTATGTTTAACGAAGGCAACAAACGAACAACGTTCGGTTTTGCCTCCCCGGTAAAAACATGATGTTTATGTAAAAGACTTTTACGCAACCCCGAACCTTCGGGGTTTAATTCTTCCGGTACATCAAAGCCAATCATCAATCCTCTGCCACGAACATTTTGAAGTCCTTCAATCTTTCTCAACTCATTGATTAAGTAAGCACCATTCTCTTCTGCGTTCGCCAATAAATTTTCAATTTCAATTACCTCCAACACAGCTAATGCTGCTGCACAAGCCAAATGATTGCCACCAAAGGTGGTACCCAACATGCCATGCTTTGCGGCAATGTGGGCCGCAATTAAAATACCTCCAACCGGAAAACCATTTCCCATGCCCTTTGCCATAGAATAAATATCGGCATCAATACCACTGTGGTCCATTGCAAAAAACTTTCCGGTTCGGCCATAACCGCATTGCACTTCATCTGCAATAAGCAGTGCACCATGTTCATTACACAAACCCCGAATTAATTTCAAAAATTCATGTGTCGCTTCATAAATACCACCAACACCCTGGATGGTTTCAATTATTACAGCAGCAACTTTATCTCCATGTTTATCAAAATATTCATTGAGGGCCTGTCCATCATTGAATGGAAGAAAATCAATGTTGTCAGTTTCATTAACAGGTGCTACAATATTCTTATTGTCGGTGGCGGCAACAGCTAATGACGTGCGGCCATGAAATGCTTTTGAGAAGGAAACGATTTTTTTTCTGCCGGTAACAAACGAAGCCAGCTTTATAGCATTTTCATTTGCTTCCGCGCCACTGTTTACTAAAAACAACTGGTAATTATTGCGGCCACTTACCTGCGCCAGTTTGTCGGCTAACTTTTGCTGAATAGGTATATGAACGGAGTTGGAATAAAAAGCAATCTGGTTTAATTGTTCTTCAATTTTTTTAACCCAATGCGGGTGTGTGTGGCCAATTGAAATGACGGCGTGACCACCGTACATATCTAAATATTGTACGCCATTTTCATCCCAAACATTGCTGCCTTCTGCACGGGTAATGGTTATATCGTTTAGCGGGTAAACATCAAAAAGTTTCATGACTGCTTGTATAAATTGTTGGCAATGTTTGATGATAGTTTTATTCCCTTGATGAGTGCTGAACTCAAGCCCTGGTGTTCCATTTCATTAAGGCCGGCAATGGTGCAACCTTTTGGTGAGGTTACTTTATCAATTTCTTCTTCGGGGTGGGTACCGTTAGCAATTAAAAGTTTGGCTGCGCCATAAGCTGTTTGCGCCGCTATCTTCAAAGCATCATGCGCATGAAAACCTATTTCTACACCACCTTGCGATGCAGCTCTTACCGTTCTCAAAAAGAAAGCAATACCACAGGCGCATAATGCAGTGGCGGCACTCATCATTTCTTCCTGTATAAAAAGGCATTGACCCATGGTGTTGAAAATATTTTGCACCAGGGTAATATCCTCCTGCGTGGCATTTACAGCCGATAGGCAGGTCATGCTTTCGCCCACTTTCATTGCAGTGTTAGGCATGGCACGAACAATGCGTAAATCATCCCCCAATTTTTTTCTAAACACTTCGGTGTGTGCACCGGTAACAACGGAAACCAGTAATTGATTTTTTAAATCGACCACGTCTTTAATCTGCGATAATGCTTCGTCCAATTGTTGGGGCAATACACAAATAAAAATGGCTTCAGCGCCGGCAACTGCTTTTATATTATCAGTGGTAGTGGAATAACCGTTTTGTTTGTCGATAGAAATTTCGCTCCGCCTGGTAATGGTAATATCAGTGGGTGTACAAATCTTTGCTTTCACCAAACCTTCGGCCAATGCCATTCCAATGTTGCCTCCGCCAATAATGGTTGCTTTCATGTTTACAATTTAAAATGCTGTTGCTTTTAATTTTAATCCGGCTGTTTCATCAAAGCCAAACATAAGGTTCATGTTTTGTACGGCCTGCCCCGATGCGCCTTTTAATAAATTATCAATGGCACTGTGTATTACCAATGTACCTCCTTCTTTTTCCAAACCAATTACACATTTGTTTGTGTTGACAACCGGCTTGAGCGAAATGTCTTTTTCACTCACAAAAGTGAAGGGTGCATTAGCATAAAAATTGGTGTACAATTCTTTAATTTTTTCTAACGGCCAATTGCAGTTGATGGTTGAACTGATAAAAATGCCACGGGCAAAATCGCCCCGCCAGGGAATAAACCTCACCCCCTCCCGGGCAACATCGGGACCCTCTCCAGCAGAGCTGGGAGAGGAGGGGAATGTCGCCTGCAACCAATTCAAAGACTGGTAAATTTCATTGAGGTGCTGATGCGTTAATGTTTTATACGCCTGGATATTATTTGTACGCCAGCTAAAATGAGAAGTGTTGGAAAGACTTTGCCCTGCACCCGTTGAACCGGTTATGCCCGTAGTGTGCACCTCGGCTAATAATCCTGCTTTTGCCAATGGCAATAATCCTAATTGTATGGCAGTAGCAAAACAACCGGGGTTGGCAATATTTTGTGCGCCGGTAATTTTTTCTTTATTCAACTCGGGTAAGCCGTAGGTGAAAATGCGGTTGGCTAATTGTGCGTTGTTGGCTAATCTAAAATCCTGGGAGAGATCAATAATCTTTATCGAATCATCAATTTTATTTTCTTCTAAAAACTTTTTTGCTTCGCCATGACCAACGCAGAGAAAAAGTACGTCGGCCTCCTCCCTCCCGAGACTTCGGGACGCTCCAAAGGAGGAGTTAGTGAACTTCAGCTCAGTTTCTCCTATTAGGTCGCTGTGTATTTCATAAACAAACTTGTCTGCATTGCTTCGGCTATGAATAAAAGAAACAGATACAGATGGGTGGTTGATCAACAAGCGAATCAATTCGCCGCCGGTGTAACCCGCGCCTCCAATTATACCTGCGTTAATTTTCTTCATCTGTTTTGTTCACCTGGTAAAAAATTGAAGTTTGGTTGCCAAATATTTTGCTGAAACCACGTACATCATCACCCGTAAATCCTTCATTCATTTCGCCATACTTTCCAAATTTGCTGCTCATTAAATCGTAAGCCGATTCTATTCCGGTAATTTGAAAACGGTAAGGAAGCAACTGCACGAAAACTTTGCCAGTTACATTCTTTTGAGTGCTTTCAAACATGGCTTCAATATCACGCATCACCGGGTCTAAAATCTGGCCTTCGTGTAGCCAGTTGCCATAAAATAACGCTAGCTGATCTTTCCAGTTTAGCTGCCATTTGGTAAGCACATGTTTTTCCAATGCATGGTGCGCTTTGATGATAATCATCGGTGCTGCAGCTTCAAATCCTACACGGCCTTTAATGCCAATGATGGTATCGCCTACATGTACATCGCGGCCAATGCCATAAGGTGCAGCTATGCTTTGTAAATATTGAATCGCTTCGGTTGCGTGTTGAAATTTGTTTCCATCAACAGTTATCAATTCTCCTGTTCTAAATTCCAGTTCTACACGCTTGCTTCCTTCTTCGCTCACCTGCGTGGGCCAGGCTTCTTCGGGTAACATACCATTTGATGAAAGTGTTTCTTTACCGCCAACGCTGGTGCCCCACAAACCTTTGTTGATAGAGTAAACCGATTTTTCAAAGTTCATTACAACGCCTTTGCTTTTGAGGTAACTGATCTCCTCTTCGCGGCTTAATTTTCTATCGCGGATGGGCGTAATAATTTCAACGCCGGGTATCATTATGTGAAAAATCATGTCAAACCGCACCTGGTCGTTGCCGGCACCGGTGCTGCCATGCACCACCGCCTGCGCATTTAATTTTTTTGCGTGTTCGGCAATGTGCAATGCCTGCACCAACCGTTCGGCGCTTACACTTAATGGGTAAGTATTATTTTTTAAAACGTTCCCGAAAACCAGGTATTTGATAATGCGATCGTAATAACTCTTTACAGCATCAATAGTAGTGTGGGTTTTTACCCCGAGGCGATAAGCGTGGGCTTCAATTTCCTTTAGTTCTACATTGGTAAATCCACCCGTATTTACAATTACACTGTGCACCTCAAACCCATCTTCATCGGTAAGATATTTTGCACAGTAAGTAGTATCTAACCCTCCACTAAAACCCAAAACCACTTTGCTGTCCCTGCCCAATTTTGCCGAGGAACGAGGTTGTCCCGTTTCGTTCAATAATTTCATTTCCTCAAAATTTATTTGTCAGTGAAAAAGGCTGAAGAAAAACATTTTCAGCTTGCGACTTCCCGAGCGGTCGTTGCCGGCATTTTTGTCGGTCCGAATAAGACGTTTTAAAAACTTGCTTTGTTTTATTTTCAACAACCTTTCATACACTTTGCTTTTCTCTTCAAAATGTTCCTTGGTTTCTACCGGCTCGTAGTGATCTTTTGGGTCGTACAGCATGGCGGTACACAAACAGTTTTTGCGTTCCTTGGCCATGAGTATATCGTAGTTCACACAGCTTTTGCATCCCGCCCAGAATTTTTCATCCTGCGTTAGCTCCGAATAAGTAACGGGTTCATAACCCAAATCGCTATTAATCTTCATTACGGCAAGTCCGGTTGTTAAACCAAAAATTTTTGCTTCGGGATATTTTTCTCTACTTAGTTGAAACACTTTTTCTTTAATGGCTTTCGCCATACCGCTTTTTCTGAAAGCTGGTGCTACTATTAATCCAGAGTTAGCAACATACTCGCCTTCCCAGGTTTCAATGTAACAAAAGCCTACCCAGGTGCCGTCGGCAGTTAGTGCAATTACGGCTTTGCCTTCTTCCATTTTGCCTGCCACGTACTCTGGTGTACGTTTGGCGATGCCGGTCCCGCGGGCATTGGCCGAGGCCTCCATTTCATTGGTGATGGTGGTGGCATAAACGGCATCGGCAGGGGTTGCAACCCTTATAGAAATATTATGTTGATTCACTTGTGATTGAATTACGGTGAAATATGGGAGTACCAATCCTGTACCAGGGTAAGTGGGAAACTTTCACTGACAGGGGCCGTGGTAAATGGCTCGTCCTATCAGTATCGGGGTCGTCTTGAAAGATAGCGGAAGATGTCGAAGCACACATCATACACACGGGTAGCCACCCGCTCGTGAAAGATAAAATGTTTGTTGTGTGTGTTCTGTTTCATTTTGCAATGCAAATCTATAGGTAAATAATTTTTATTGCCCCGAAAGATTTTGTAGCCTAAAATTATGCCTATTGCGTAAAACCCGTAGTTAAAATTGTAAGGGATGCAGCTTTCAATGCCCAACTGCTGCCTCATAAACGGATTATCAAATTGTAAACCTCATCAGTTAGGCACGATATTTTGATGAGTTTGCAAAAGACTTCAACCCAAGCTATGCTCAACTTTAAAGAATACCAAATTCTGGATGAGGACATGCAAACCCAGCTACTTTCCCTGGATGGCGTTTCCCTCAAGTTATTTTGCATAGAGTCAAACAGCCGGAGAGAGCTGTATTCCCTATACAACTTTTATGTAGAAATTATTTTTGACGGGAAAACCGACGAACCTCTGTACCTGAATCCTTTTGAAAACACGCTGCACCTTGAAAAGTATCTTGAGCAGATTGACGTGGCTGAGCTTTTGGGAATTGGGGAGAAAGGGTCGCGGTAAAAAATTGTTTTGATCCCGCCAACTCGATGATGGCTTTAGTACTAAGCCCCGCGAAATTCTCAATTACAGCCAAAATACAAAAACAACAATTTCAAATTAAATAAAAGTTCGTATCCCCGATGCATTGTACTCCTGGCGAAACTCTTTTGGTGTAGAATCTTTTTTCTTTTTAAAAATGCGATTGAAGTTAGACATGTTATTAAAGCCGCACCGGTAGGCAATTTCGCTAATGCTTTGCGTAGTGTCAATCAACATACGTGACGCATGGCCCAATCGTATTTCATTTAAGGTATCCACAAACGTTTTTCCGGTTCTTGTCTTAAAAAAACGGCTAAAAGCCACCTCTGTCATCGCCGCAATTTTCGCTGCTTCGGGCAATGAAATTTCTTTGTCGAAATTGTTATTCAAATACATCAACACTTTATCTACACGGCGGCTGTTGTACGATATGCTTTCGTTAGGGCGAAACGACATATCGGACAAAGTGCGGATGTTGCGTGAAGTAGATAAATCGTGCAGGATGGATAACAGTTCAAGTACAGAATCAAAGCCATGTTTCTTTGGCAACTTTAGTAACCGGGGCGTTATGGCTTCTATGGTTTCTTTGGAAAATAGAATGCCCCGCAACGACCGTTCGAACATGTGGCGTATAAAGCTCATTTGGTTACGTTGCAAAAACTTATCGTCAAATAAATCGCGGTGAAACTGAACGGTAATTTCAGTTATTTCTTTGGATTTGCATTTATGGGTAAACCATCCATGCTGCAAATTAGGACCCGCTAACACCAATTCCAGTTCTGCTATCTCTTCTATATGGTCGCCAATAACTCTTTTAGCACCCTTTGCATTCTTAATAAAGTTTAACTCAAACTCTTCGTGATAGTGTAAAGGGAAATCAAAATTTTCCTTCACCCGGTAAAACAAGGTAAAGCAATCACCCTGCGTGAGGGGCGTGATTTCTCTCAACAACTTTTCCTCCATAAAATCCATTTAGTCCAGCTAATGTAAAAAGAAAATTATCCGGATAAGAAAGTATTACCTGTTTTGCCATGAAGATTTGATGTCGCGTTGGGGCGCAAAAACTCCCCGATGCATATCAAGTACAGAACAGTACGCTTTACAAAACCACGGGCAAAAGCTAAAAAATAATACTGCCATTGGATAAAAAAGTATCGTTATGCTATGGCTTATGTGCCATAGATTTGGAACTTAATTAAGAAAGCTATATGAGAAAATGCGCAATCCTGCGAGTGCCACTACTGCTGCTGTCTGCACTCTTCGCTTCCTTCGCCTTTGCACAAGACAAAAACATTACCGGAACAATTACAGATGATAAACAGGCACCGCTGGCTGGGGCCACCATCTCTGTAAAAGGAACCCAGGTAGTTACAAGTACCGGTGCTGACGGGCATTTTTCCATTGCTGTACCACCACGTGGAAAAGTTCTTGTGATTTCATACATCGGCATGGAGCCACAGGAAATCACCATCGCCAATCAAAATGTTATCAGTGTATCCCTGGCCACCGGGTCGGGCACATTATCCGACGTGGTGATTGTGGGTTATGGGCGATCGAAGAGAACCAACCTTACCACAGCGCAAACTTCGCTTGGCACCAAGGAAATTGAGAAGACAGTGAATACCACTGTGGAGCAGGCCCTCCAGGGGAGAGCCCCGGGTGTGTACATTACCCAAAATTCGGGGCAGCCGGGTGGTGGCATTTCCGTTAATATCCGTGGCATCAACTCTATTAACGGTAACACAGAACCGCTTTATGTAATTGACGGTGTTCAATTAAGAGGTGGAGGCACGGCCAACTCCACTAACCCGCTTGCATTTTTAAATCCGAATGATATTGAAGACATACAGATTTTGCAGGGTCCATCAGCCACGGCCATCTATGGTTCGCAGGCTGCCAATGGTGTAATACTGGTTACTACCAAGAGAGGAAAAAATGGTGATTTCAAAATCAATTATAACCTGCAGCAAAATATACAAACGCCACCAAAGCGTTTTAATGTAATGACGCTGCCGCAGTATGCGCAAATGCAAAAAGAGTATAAGGCAATTGCGGGGGGAACTGTTCGGGAGGAGTTACTTGATCCTTCCATTTTAGGTCCGGGTACCGACTGGCAAAAGGAGTTGTTTAATAATGCCGGCATGCAAAAGCATCAGCTTAGCCTTAGCGGCGGAAGTAATAATACCACCTACTATCTATCAGGTGAATACCTCGACCAAAAAGGTGTTGCCGAAGGCTCTGGCTTTAAGCGCTACAGTGTAAGGCTTAACCTTGATAACAAACCAAGAGAGTGGCTGACCATTGGGGCCAATTTAAATTTTAATCAAACAGAAGAAAGGCTTACTACCAGCCAGGAAAATGTAATCATTCGTTCCATTCAGCTGAGCCCTGAAGTGCCGGTAAAAACCTTAAGTGGCGACTGGGGTGGTGGCGACCTGACAAACCCTGCCCACCAGTTTGCCCCGGTAAACCCAATTGCCATTTCGCAACTGGTTTCAAATACAAACTCACGGCGTCAGTTTTTAGGAGGCATGAATGTTGGCATAACGCTGGCAAAAGGGCTTGTTGCCAGAACCGCCTTTAACGCCAATGTAAACTATGGAACAACGGCTTATTACCAGCCTACCTATGCCATTGGCTGGTCGGTAAACGCCAGAGCATCACTACAGGCAGGCCGCACTCAAAGTTCTTACTGGAACTGGAACCAGTTGCTTGAGTACACCAAACAATTAGGTAAGCACAATTTCACGGTTATGGCCAGCCACGAAGCACAGGCATCTAACTGGTCGAATTTGTACGGCACAAGAATGGACTTTTTTACCAACGATATTAAAGACCTGCGGGCCGGTGCACAGGCCACAGCAACCAACGACGGAGGCTCTGATAATTTTGCTATGGAGTCTTACCTCGGCCGGTTTAATTATAACTACGATAACAGGTACCTGCTTACGGCAACTTACCGCCGCGATGGTTCTGTATTTTTTGGCGATAAAAAACGTTGGGGAGCCTTTCCTTCCATATCCGCAGCATGGAGAATTAGCCAGGAGAAATTTTTTAATGTTCCTGCAATCAGCGATCTAAAACTTAGGTTGGAAACCGGCTACACCGGAAACCAGGGATGGAGCAAATCGGCTATTTATTCAGCGCTTAATGCCGGAGCAACGCCGTGGGGTACCGGCTTTTTGGTGAATGCTTATAGCAACCAGGACTTTCAATGGGAGGAAACCAGAACTGACAACATTGGCCTGAACGTTGGGTTTTTAAAGAACCGGGTAATGGTGGAATTTGATTACTACATCAAGCATACCAACAACCTGATTATGCCTGCCAGCTTACCCTGGTATATGGGTGTAGCGGGTACGGCTTCCATACAGGCGCCCATGGTAAACGCTGGTAATCTTAGAACAAATGGCTGGAGCTTTAATCTTACTACTACTAACATTACCAACAAAAACTTCCGGTGGGAAACCAACTTCAATTTGTCGCAGTTTAAAAGCGTAATCCAAAGCCTTAACTCCGATGCGGCCTTTTTTGAACGCCAGCAGTGGTGGTTAAATCAGCAAGACCCGTGGACACAGCGTTCCGCAATTGGCATGCAGCCCTGGTTATTCAGGGGTTATAAAGTAGAAGGCATTTTTCAGTCGGTGGATGAAATTAATAACAGCGCCGTGCCAGTTGATAACAATGGAGTACGAAGACCAACACAACAGAACGGCGGTATTTGGGTAGGCGACATTAAATACAAGGATATAAATGGCGATGGTAAAATTGATGTCCTCGACAAAACTTTCATTGGTAATCCATGGCCAAAACTATTTGGTGGCTTTACCAACTCTTTTGCGTACAAAAATTTTGACCTAAGTGTGTTGATAACCGCCACGTATGGCAACGACATTTACAATTTTACGGCCTGGGAAAATTCTAACCCTAACAACATCAACCTTGGCCGCAATATGCTTACGGAGGCATTGAATTATGCTAAGGTTACTACCGATGCAAGCGGCAAAACGTTTTTGAAGAATCCCGGCACGAACATTCCCCGAATTATTTCAGGGGCAGATGTAAACGGTACGTATGCACGCATTACCGACAGGTTTGTAGAAGATGGATCTTTTGTCCGTCTAAAGAATGTTTCTCTCTCGTACAATGTGCCTCAATCAATTTTAAATCGAACAAAAGTTATCAGGGGTCTTCGTGCTACCGTCGGTGCACAAAATTTATTCACCCTAACCAATTATTCCGGGTTCGATCCGGAGGTGGGTGCCTATGTGGGCCGTGATGCTTCTACATCTACCCAGGCTATAGGATTAGATTATGGCCGCTATCCCCTAACTCCAATTTATACATTCAGTCTTAATGTAAACTTTTAAAGAACCAGAAATGAGAACAACAATTTTTATAAAATCGTTTATCGGGCTGGTACTTCCAATTGTACTCTTATCAAGTTGCAAAAAAAATTTCCTGGAAAAGCCGCCGACCGATTCCATTGTAGATGCTAACTTTTTTAAAACAGATGACCAGGTGTTGGCCGGTGCCGCATCGTTATACAACCGCGTTTGGTTTGATTATAATGATAAGGCCTACTACAACATTGGTGACTTTCGTTCGGGTACCGCTTACTCCGCCTACAATGACAGAGGTAATGTGTTGTTTAATACCACACCTGAAAATGGCGAGAACAACGCCTCGTGGCGGGCCTTTTTTAATGTGGTGGCCCAGTCGAACCTGGCCATTGTAAATATTAATAAATACGCAGGGCCAGCGGTATCGCCCAATATTAAAAAACTGGCTATTGCCGAAGCAAGATTTATGCGGGCATTGGCGTACCGCTACCTGGTGATGAACTGGGGTGAGGTGCCGGTAATTGTCAATAACCTCGACCACCTTAACGATACCATTTTGCGCAAGAACACCATTCCCAGTGTGTGGCGTTTTATAACCCGCGAAATGCGGGCGGTGGTGGAAGATTTACCATCAACGGCTATTCAAACTGGCCGCGTAACCAAATGGTCGGCCGAAGCAATGCTTGCCCGTTTTTATCTTACCAGGGCAGGGGTAGAATCAACTGGCGGCACGCGTAACCAGTCGTTTTTAGACAGCGCTAAATATTTTTCGCAGCGTGTAATTGCAAACAGCGGTGCGCAACTTTTACCCAAGTACGAAGACTTGTTTAAATTTCCTTACGACAATAACAAGGAGTCGCTTTTCGAACTGCAATGGGTTTATCAGCCTGGGTCCTGGGGTGTACAAAACAGTATGCCTTCTTACTTAAATTTTAGTAATGATATTGCCAATGGCGATGGATGGGGCGGCGATAAAAGCGCAACCTGGTGGATGCTGTCGCAATACGAAGGCATACAGGCAACAGGTGATACCATGCTAAGGGGCCGTACAGTTGACCAGCGGTTAAAAGCCACTTTCATGTTGCCGGGGTTTAGTTATCCAGAGATAACGCAGACCGTACCGGTAACAGTGAATCCTTCGGGCAAACAAAAACTGGTAGTACCCAATACTGGTGGTGATGTAAATTTTGCCAGCATCAAAAAATATGTTGTTGGAAAATCGGAAGACGTTGGCGGAGCAGCGCAACAGGTTTATCCCAACAATACCTACATGATGCGTTTGGCGGAGATGTACCTTATTTATGCGGAGGCAACAATTGGCAACAATTCGTCAACTACCGATGCAACGGCTTTACAATACTACAACGCCGTACGCACCCGTTCGGGCCTGCCGCCACGCACACTGGTGGACCCTGTAACCGCTGCTGCTACACCACTGACCTGGGACCATATTTTTAAAGAAAGAGTACTTGAATTTGCTATGGAAAGTATGATTTGGTACGACCTGGTGCAACTGCATTACTACAACCCGCAAAAAGCGTATGATATTTTGAATAGCCAGGACAGGGGGCTGTTTAACATCAGAACGGATGTGTATCCAAACCCAACGCAATGGACGTTCAAAAAAACAGTATGGGCTACATCCGAAAGAAAGATTAATGCCAACGCCGGCAACTTCCGTTTGCCTATACCATCTGCCGAGATAAGCCTGGCACCGAATCTTAATAAACCTGCTGTGGACTATCCATAATTTGAATAAATTATTTACGACTAACTAATAAGTAAAATGAAATCATTCAATAAACTCATCACCATTCTTTTTGTGGCCCTTGCTGCAGGAAGCATTTTTACCGCCTGTAAAAAAGAAGCTAAGACAGCGGAGCCTAAAGTGAATTACGTACGTATAACAAGGCCCGAATCTTCCGACTCGTTGTTGGTAGGTGCAGGGCAGGGAAGGCTGATTGCCGTAATGGGGGAAAACCTGAAGGATGCAGTGGAAATTTGGTTTAACGACCAACGTGCTACCCTCAACCCAACCTTTATTACCAACACAACCATTATTGTAAATGTTCCCAACCCAATTCCAAGAGACATTACCAACAAGCTGAAAATTGTTTTTAAAAATGGTTTTGTTCTGTTGCACGATTTTGTTGTTCAAATCAGTGAGCCTTACGTGGGGTCAATGGTGTCGGAGTTTGTAAGCGAGGGGAACGTTGCTACCATCAGGGGCGATTTCTTTTACGAGCCTTTGACGGTAACGTTCACCGGTGGTGTAACCGGCCAATTGGTTTCGGTAAAAGACCAGCAGATTGAAGTCAGGGTTCCAGCAGGTGCTTTACCTGGCCCCATCACCGTACGCACCAACTTTGGCGAAACCAAATCGAACTTTTGGTTCAGGGACAATAGAAACATTTTTATCAGCAGCGACCCTTACGAAGGCTGGTGGAATGCAAGCTATGTGGTAACCGCCCCCGGCGCCACCGACCCACCAAAAATTAATGGCAACTATATCCGTTACAGAAAATTTACCGGCGCCTGGAGCTGGAATGAAGTAGCCGGCGGCCCTGCTACTGCTATGCCGGTTCATAGCAAAAACATTCCCGATGCAGCCCTCATAAAGCCCGAGGATTATTACCTGAAGTTTGAAGTAAACACAGTAAAACCCTATGCTGCCAACTTGCTCAAGATAAATGTTGCACTCAGTGCGGAAGATAACAACGCTTACCAGTGGAAACCTCCGTATGATACCAAAGGTCAGTGGCAAACTGTTGTTATTCCATTTGAAGATGTAATTGGTAGTTATGCTGTAAGGCCCTCAGTAAATCCCGCTGGTTACTGGAGCCGTTTGCTCTTTCATGGCCCCGGCGATTTAGATGCAGACATCAGCTTTGATAACTTCCGTGTTGTTCCAAAAATTCATAAATAATTCTAACGCATAACCATCAATATGATGACTACACTAAACACTACCAGGCTGCTTGCACTATTGCTTGCATTTACATCCGTGGGCATGTTGTTCTCCTGCAAAAAAGACAATGACGGAAATACAAATACAGGCAAGGTTGAATTATTAAGCTTTGGCCCCACCGGTGCAAAACATGGCGATACACTCCGCTTTTTTGGCCGCAACCTGGACAAGGTTACTGCCATACATTTTACAGGTAAAGACGCTATTGTTGAAAAGGCCAAGTTCATTCAGCAGAAAGCAGAACTTATACTTTTAATTGTGCCACCTGCGGCAGAAAAAGGCTTCGTTACTTTAAAAACACCGGATGGTGATGTTGTTACAAAAACACAATTGAACCTTGGGGTTATGGCTACCGTTACCACAATGACCATGACTGCAAGGCCCGGCGAAAACATCACCATAAGCGGCAACTATCTCAACTGGGTAAAGAGCATCACTTTTGCCAGGGATAAAGTAGTTACAACTTTCGTCTCGCAAACACTCAACCAATTAGTGGTGCGGGTGCCCGACGATGCGCAAACAGGTCCGCTGGTAATTTATTATACCGGCACCGATTCAATGGCTGTACAAACCGCCGACACCTTAAAAGTAAAATTGCCCATAGCTTCGGCCTTTGCGCCGGCTGCAGTAAAACACGCCGACAATCTTACCATTACCGGCACCGACCTTGACCTCGCCAAAAAAATAATTTTTACAGGTGTAAGCACACCGGTTACAGTGTTTGTCAGCCAAACGGCTACGCAGTTGGTCGTAAAAATTCCGGCGGGGGCTAAGTCAGGCAAACTCATTTTTGAAGCTGCATCCGGCGTCCAAACCACATCGGCAATGGATGTAAATATTTTGCTGCCTTCAATTACCACACTTGCTCCTAATCCTATTAACCCCGGTGCCAATCTTACCATCACAGGCACTAATCTCGATTTGGTTACAACAGTAACTTTTGAAAACGCACCTGCAGTATCAACCTTTGTAAGCCGCACGCCTACCCAAATAGTGGTGCAGTCGCCCATGGGTATTGCCCGTGGAAAAGTTACAGTTGGCGTTATCAATTCAACACTCAGCGTTCAGTCCAATGACATACTTGATATAGTTGGTGCGGCACCACCACCAACTGTTGCGCTGCCTTTTTACGATGATGCCGTAACAACCAATTGGACAAGTACCGGCTGGATTGGCGGCGGATGGGGCGGCACACGGGATTATAGTAATACCTCGCCTGTAAGAGCCGGCACCAAGTCGGTAAAAATTAGTTATGTGGGTGGTTACGGTTCTCCCATGCAACTTGGCGGAGCCAGTGTGGCCGTAGGTGCTTACACCAGTTTTAAACTTTCCATTTTTGGTGCGCCGGGTAGTGGCGGTAAGCAGGTGAACGTTGGCATAAACGGCTCGGATAAATACACCATCACCGTGGTAGAAGGTGTGTGGACGGATTATTCAATTCCGATTTCTTCTTTAACAGCATCAGGAACAATATCTGAAATATGGGTAAAGGAATACACTGGCGCCGGCGGCTTTACCATTTACGTTGATGCCATGGGATTAAATTAACGCACACTAATTTTTAAATAACGGAACCCCGGTTTATGCAAATGGCCGTTTGATAAACAAGCTCTCACAAAGCAGCAGTTATAATGTACTGGTTCATTTCAACTGATGAAGAAATGAGCCAGTTTTTTTTGAGACGCCAGCGTAAGCCTGGTATCTATTAATACAACATGGTAGTGAAGCGAATAATTTTACAGGTTGTTTTTTTCTGCCTCCTTTTGAGTGCGGGAGCACAGCAGTTTGTGCAGCGCAAAGGCACCGGGTTTGTGCTGCAGGGCCAACCCTACACCTACATCGGCGCCAACTATTGGTATGGCGGTTTATTGGCGTTGCAAAAAGATAAAAGCCGGGGCATTGACCGTTTGCGCAAGGAGCTCGACTTTCTGAAATCGAAGGGTATCACCAATCTTAGAATAATGGCTGGCGCGGAAGGTTCGGGTTTGGTGCATGGCGTGGAAAGAGTAGGACCACCTTTGCAAACGGACAAAGGAAAATTTGATGCAAATATTTTAAATGGCCTGGATATTCTGATACATGAAATGAGCCAACGGGATATGAGAGCCGTTTTGTTTTTTAGCAATAACTGGGAGTGGAGCGGCGGCTTTTTACAATACCTGAATTGGAATGGGTTGTTGCCCGATTCCATCTTACGACGCAAACTTTCCTGGAACGAGCAAAGGGATTATGTGAGCCAGTTTTACACTTGCCAACCCTGCAAGCAAGACTACCTGAAGCAAGTGAGCCTCATTCTAAACCGCACCAATTCTATCAACCAAAAAAAATACATTAACGAACCGACTATCATTGCCTGGGAACTGGCAAATGAACCTAGGCCCATGCGGCCTGCCGCAAATACTGCTTATCAAAAATGGGTGAGCGAGGTAGCCGCGTTCATCAAGGCAAAAGATAAAAATCATATGGTAACAACCGGCCACGAAGGTGAGATGGGCACGGAAAGTATTCAGCTGTTTGAAAAGGTGCATGCTAGTAAACACATTGACTATCTCACTATTCATATCTGGCCAAAAAACTGGAGTTGGTTTAAGCCGGAAGCCATGGAGGCCGATTTTCCGCAGGTGGTTTCCCGCACAGAAGAGTACATCAAAAAACACATTGCGGTTGCGCAAAAATTAAATAAGCCATTAGTGATAGAAGAATTTGGTTTCCCGAGAGATAATCATTCTTTTGATACCGCCTCCACCACTTTCTTGCGCAACAGGTATTACGATTTGGTTTTTAGGTTTTGGAACAACGGCGTCATTCCTGGTGTAAACTTTTGGGCTTTCAACGGAATGGCAAGACCAATAAATGGTCAAAATTTTTGGAAGCCGAACGATGATTACATGGGCGACCCGCCAATGGAAGAGCAGGGGCTGAACGGTGTGTTTGATAGCGATGCTGAAACCTGGTACACCATTACGCCATACAGCCTGAAGCCCGAGGGGAGTGACCAAATTCCGCAGCTGGAGCAACTTCTTTGCTCGCCTATTGACTGCAATGCAACCAAAGAAACCGTGAACCTTGCAAAAAACCTGGAACGCCTGCTGAACAAAGGCATAATGTTCGGCCATCAGGACGACCTAGCTTATGGCGTAAACTGGAAATACGTGGCGGGGAAGAGCGATATTAAAGAAGTAACCGGCGATTACCCTGCGGTATATGGATGGGAGCTTGGGCACCTGGAATTAGACAGTGCCGAAAATTTAGATGGAGTGCCATTCAATAAAATGAAAGCTTTTATTCGGCAGGCTTACGACCGTGGCGGCGTAATTACCATAAGCTGGCATCTTCGCAATCCACTTACAGGTAAAACAGCCTGGGACCCTACCCCGGGCACGGTATATTCCATTCTTCCCGGCGGCGCAAAACATGAATTATACAAAACCTGGTTAGATAAAGTAGCTGTGTTTTTGCACGACTTAAAAGGAAAAAAAGGCGAAGCCATTCCCATCATCTTTCGTCCTTTTCATGAACTCAATGGCAATTGGTTTTGGTGGGGCAAGGCACACTGCACGCCAGATGAATTGAAGCAGATTTATCGCTTTACGGTTAGTTATCTGCGTGATGAAAAAAAGCTTCGCAATCTCCTCTATGCTTTTAATACCGACCGCTTTTCATCCATCAATGAGTACTACGAACGTTATCCCGGAAATGATTGGGTTGATGTTGTGGGCTTTGATATTTACCAACGAAACAAGGGTGAGCATGCAAACCAAAGTTTTGTTACGGAGCTGGATAGTATGCTGACAAGGCTGGAAACGATTGCCAGGGAAAATAATAAAATACCCGCCTTAACCGAGTTTGGTTTTGGTGGCCTGCCCGATAGCACCTGGTGGACGAGCACCCTGTTAAAAGCCATCGCTTCGCATAAAATTTCCTACGTACTGGCCTGGCGAAATGCCGGCAAAAAACCGGATGGCAGCAGTGAATATTATGTGCCGTATAAGGGACAATCTTCTGTACCCGACTTTCTAAAATTTTATGCCCATCCTGTCACTTTGTTTCAAAAAGAAGTGACCACACAAAAATTGTACAAAACCGGAAACTCATTGAAATGAAAAATTATAATCGGTACATCAGCCCAGGATTCTATTTGCAAAAGCAGTTTTTGGTAGCATGTAGTGTCTGCGCAGTCTTTGCTTTCAATGCCTGCACCAAAAATGCCGGCGGTTCGGGAGGCACTACACCACCGCCACCACCAACACCTCCCCGCACCGATACCCTTCCATCAATGGGCACGGTAAAAAGCTGGCTGGTTGATAAAAATGCCACCGACCAAACAGCAGGTTTATTTTATAACCTGAAAAAAATTTCCAAAACAAATGTTCTGTTCGGGCACCAGGATGCTACGAAGAGAGGCGTAACAAATGCCTCAACACAGTGGGCGAATGAGCAGCAGTTTAGTGGCGTGCCAAGAGATAAGTCGGATGTAAAAGACATCACAGGTGCTTACCCCGCCGTGTATGGCCACGATTTTTTACACATCGCCAACTTTGTGAACGGTAACTGGTATGATTACGAAGCACAGATAGCAAAAGACCTAACCATTGATGCCTACAACCGCGGTGGTGTAAATACTTATGCCTGGCATTACTATAACCCTGTGTCGCAGGGAAGTTTTTACTGGGCCGATTCTCCGGTAGAAGCAGTAAGTAAAATTATTCCCGGCGGCTCGCATGTTGACGTGTATAAAAATTCGTTGCGGGAAGTGGCAACCTTTGCCAAATCCTTAATCGGCGGCGATGGCAAAGCCGTGCCTGTAATTTTTCGGCCCTTTCACGAGTTTGATGGCGGATGGTTTTGGTGGGGTGCCACGCATTGCACCCCGCAGCAATACAAAGACTTATTCCGCTTTACTGTTACTTTTTTGCGAGACAGTTTGGGAGTACATAATTTTTTGTACGCCTGGTCGCCCGATAAAAATTTTACTTCGCTAACGCAGTACCTCGAACGGTATCCCGGCGATGAATATGTGGATGTAGTGGGCTCTGATAACTATGGCGATTTATCTGACGGCAGTGCCCCATCCATCGCTTCGGGCAAATACAAAATTCTTTCCGACTATGCCATTGCCAAAAACAAAGTAGCGGCAATGACCGAAACCGGCAGTACCAGCAACCTTGCTAAATCAAACTGGTACACGGCCAATCTTTTACAAGTGCTTACCGCGCAAAAAATAGAATTGGCTTATGCCCTGGTTTGGGCCAACACAAAAAATAATTTTTACACACCTTATAACGGTCATGCATCGGCGGCCGACTTTGTAAGTTTTAAAAACAATGGTTACGTGATGTTCAGCGATAAAATGCCAACCATGTACACCATCAAATAAACGTCACTTGTACTACTACTAAAAAGCCTGAATGCGATTACAGTTTTTAGATATAGCCATTATCGTTGCTTACCTCATTTGCATGGTGATGCTTGGTTGGTTTCTGCGCAAGAAAGCCAGGGAAAACAAAGAGAGCTATTTACTTGGCGGAAAAAAACTGCCCTGGTACATGCTGGGCCTTAGCGATGCATCGGATATGTTCGACATCAGCGGAACTATGTGGATGGTGTCGTTATGTTTTGTGTATGGTTTAAAAAGCATTTGGATTCCCTGGTTATGGCCTGTTTTTAACCAGGTGTTTAACATGATGTTTCTTGCCAAATGGTTACGCCGCTCCAATGCAAATACCGGGGCCGAATGGCTGGCAACAAGGTTTGGTTTGTTGGGCAAAGGCGTAACGGGTTCGCACACTATTGTGGTAGCCTTTGCACTAATTGGCTGCCTTGGTTTTTTGGCGTACGGCTTTGTTGGCCTGGGTAAGTTTATCGAAATTTTTGTTCCCTGGGGTTTGGTGCAACCCTACATTCCGTTTGATATTGGTCCTGGTTACGTAGCCCATTTTTACGGCATTGTGTTTACACTATTTGCCATGTTCTATTCTATTTTGGGTGGCATGCACAGCATTGTTATCGGCGACTTTATCAAGTATGCTATTATGACCATTGGTTGTATTTCTATTGCCGTTATCGCCATGATTCATTTAGATGGAAACACTTTAAAACTTCCGGCGGGATGGAGCGACCCTTTTTTTGGATGGAACCTCAACATGAATTGGTCGGGTATTGTAGATGATGCCAATAAAAAAATTGAAAGCGATGGTTATGGTTTGTTCGGCATCTTCTTTATGATGATGTTGTTTAAGGGAGTGTTTGCTGCATTGGCCGGCCCGGCGCCCAACTACGATATGCAAAAAATTCTGTCCACCAAATCACCAACAGAAGCATCGAAGATGACCGGGTTTGTTTCTATCGTTTTGTTGCCTATTCGTTATTCTATGGTCATTGGGTTAACCGTGCTGGGACTTCTTTATTACAACCAACTAAATCTTTCCGACGGCAGAGGCGGAACCGATTTTGAAAGAGTGTTGCCCGGTGCCATCAATGCGTTTTTACCGGTAGGTATTTTAGGCCTGGTGCTAACTGGTTTGCTGGGCGCCTTTATGGGAACTTTTTCGGGCACCCTTAATGCGGCACAAGCCTACATTGTAAACGACATCTATTTAAAATATGTGAATCCTGCTGCTTCCACCAAAAAGATCATGTCCATGAATTATCTCAGCGGTGTAATAGTTGTTGCCCTGGGAGTTTTTGTTGGCTTTTTTACAAAAGATGTAAACGACATCCTGCAATGGATTGTATCCGGGTTATACGGCGGTTACATTGCAGCTAATGTTTTAAAATGGTATTGGTGGCGCTTTAATGCCAACGGTTTTTTTTATGGCATGTTAACAGGCATTGCCGGTGCACTGGTGTTCTCCCGTTTTTTTTCGGGAATAGAATTTCTTTATTATTTCCCCGTGTTGTTTGCCTTATCAATTGCCGGATGTTTAATAGGCACGTACACGGCGCCGCCAACAGATGCGGTAGTGCTCAATAAATTTTACAAAACCGTACGGCCCTGGGGATTTTGGAAACCCGTGCATGCAAGCGTTGTTGCCAACGACCCAACCTTTCAACCCAACAAACGGTTTGGCTTAGACATGTTCAATGTAGTAATTGGCATCATTGCACAATTGTGCTTAACCATTTTGCCCATGTACATTGTTTTGGGCATGCAGCTACCATTAATTGTAACACTTGTAATGATAACCATCATCGTCATCATACTTAAAAAAACCTGGTGGAACAAACTGAATGAAGGCGAGGAAGTGATACCCAATATGCCGGAAGGCAATAAAAAAAGAGCGCATGAATACAGTATTTGAAAAAAGGCTGAAGGCGCTGAAAAACGCACACGCCGAACTTGTGAGTAAGAAGAATTTAAAAGAAGAAACAGGCAACGGTGTGTATCACCGCTATCAAAACCCTGTGCTTACAGCAGCGCATACACCGTTGTTTTGGCGATACGATTTAAATAAGGTGAGTAACCCCTGCCTTATGGAACGCTTTGCCATTAACGCCGTTTTTAACTCGGGAGCTATTAAGCTGAATAATAAATATTATCTCGTAGCAAGGGTAGAAGGTGCCGACCGCAAATCGTTTTTTGGCATTGCCGAAAGTGCGAACGGTGTAGACAATTTTCAGTTTCTTGACTATCCCATTAATCTTCCGCAAACCGATGTGCCGGATATAAATGTTTACGACATGCGGTTGGTGCAACATGAAGATGGCTGGATATATGGTTTGTTTTGTACCGAAAGAAAAGACCCTTCGGCCCCGCCCGACGACCAGTCGCTGGCCATTGCGCAATGCGGTATTGTTCGTACAAAAGATTTAATGGAATGGGAACGGCTTGCCGATTTAAAAACACCATCGCCGCAACAACGTAACGTGGTATTGCACCCCGAATTTGTGTCGGGCAAATATGCTTTTTACACCCGGCCACAGGATGGATTTATTTCAACCGGGAAAGGTGGCGGCATTGGTTTTGGCCTTAGTGCGCAAATAGAAGAAGCGGTTATAGACGAAGAAACGGTGATTGACCCCAAGCTTTACCACACCGTGTATGAATTAAAAAATGGTTTGGGCCCGGCACCCATCAAAACCGAATATGGCTGGTTGCACCTGGCGCATGGCGTTCGTAACACCGCGGCCGGCCTTCGCTACACTTTGTATTTGTTTATGACAGATTTGAAGGACATCACCAAAGTAATTTACAAGCCCGCGGGTTATTTTATGGCGCCGGAAGGCGAAGAAAGAATAGGCGATGTATCCAATGTTTTATTTAGCAATGGATGGATAGCCGATGATGATGGAACCGTGCTTATTTATTACGCCTCATCCGACACAAGGCAACACGTGGCTATAAGCACCATCAGCAAATTGCTCGACTATGTGATGCATACGCCCGCCGATGGCTTAACCTCCGCGGCCTCGGTGGAAACAATCAACAACATCATCTCAAATAATAAAGAAGCATTGACGGGAAAGCATGTACAATCGGTTTTTTCTCATGTGCACATCTAAGCAATTCATCAACGGTTTTGTGGTGCCACTCCGTTTGTTTTTACTCGCATGAAAGAAACGCTCACAACATACAGGCGGGAGATGAGTGATGAACTCCAGGACATTCTTGCCTACTGGATGAAGTTTACAATTGATAAAGAGTACGGGGGCTTTGCAGGAAGAATAACCCACAACGAAATCACACATCCGCAAGCACCAAAAGGCTCAGTACTCAACAGCCGTATTCTTTGGAGTTTTTCGGCGGCGTATAACCTTACACGGAACGATGACTATCTCGGTATGGCCACACGGGCATACAACTACCTGCTGCATCATTTTGTCGACAAAAAATTTGGCGGTGTTTACTGGACGGTGGATTACGAGGGCAATCCATTGGACACAAAAAAACAAATTTATGCCCTGGCATTTGCAGTGTATGGTTTTACTGAATACTACAAAGCCACACAAAAAGAAGAAGCGTTGCAGGCAGCCATTGAGTTGTACCACCTTACTGTAAAACATAGTTACGACAACGAACATGGTGGTTATATCGAGGCGTTGTCACGAGATTGGCAAAACCTGGATGACCTGCGCCTGAGTGCAAAAGATGCCAACGAACGCAAATCAATGAACACGCATTTGCATGTCCTAGAAGGCTTTGCCAATCTTTACGCCGTATGGCCCAACGAAGGCTTGAAAGAAAAACTAACAGAGATCATTCAACTTTTTTTGCAGCACATTATCTCGGGCAAATCCAATCATCTTGTTTTGTTTTTTGCAGATGACTGGTTGCCTAAGTCGGATATTATTTCCTACGGCCACGATATTGAAGCAGCATGGCTGGTGCAGGAAGCGGCAGAAATTTTAAGCGATGAGGCACTTATTGCAGCCGTAAAAAATCGTTCGCTACAAATTGTCGAAGCTGCTGCTAAGGGTTTGGATAACGACGGTGGTTTATGGTATGAGTATGATGCTGGTGGCGGCCATCTCATCAAACAGAAACACAGTTGGCCACAGGCCGAAGCAATGGTTGGTTTTTTCAACGCCTGGCAAATAAGTGGCAATGAAAAATGGCTGCAACAATCTTTACGAAGCTGGAGGTTTGTACAACATCACATCAAAGACAAAAATTGCGGCGAATGGGTGTGGGGTGTTAACGAAGATTATTCGCTGATGGATGACGAAGACAAAGTCGGGCTTTGGAAATGCCCCTATCACAACAGCCGCGCATGTATGGAAATTGTACGGCGTATTGATAAACTATTAATCAGGAAATAAATAACTGAGCAAACGTAATGAATAAGGTTTGTGCATGACAGCCACAAACTTGCATGGGAAGGGACCTGGTTTAAATGATAGCAGCCAAATAACAACGACTATAGCAAAACTGCTGATGAGAATGACACGCCTGTTATCAAAGCAGCGAACCTTATAAACCTTAGTAGTGACTGAGTTAGAAAGGAACTCACCTTATTACCTTATTGTAGACCGACGAATATGGTATGACGGTTCAACCTGTTTACTACCAGGGACAATCAAGTAAAATTTGCCGACGAAACTGCCTCAATGAAACAGACTGCGTCAACCGAATGAACAAACAATAAAAATGATGAAACAGATTTTTTTAACTGCTCTTCTTTTTACAACAACAATGGTTGTAGCCAATGTTCGTATCCCCGCCGTGTTGAGCAACAACATGGTGTTACAACAAAATGCTTCTGTAAAACTTTGGGGCTGGAGCGACCCCGGAGAAAAAATTTTTATCACCACATCATGGAATAACAAAACCGATTCAGTAAAAGGTACTGCTGATGCAACCTGGCAATTGATGGTACAAACACCAGCGGCAGGCGGACCGTTCACTATCACCATTAAGGGATACAACACCATTACGCTGCAGAATATTTTAATTGGTGAGGTTTGGCTTTGTTCGGGCCAGTCGAACATGGAGATGAGTTATTATTGGGGTCTCCCGCAAATGAAACAGGATATTCCTTCAGCAACAAATTCATCCATCCGTTTTTTTCATGTGCCCAAAAGCACTGCTGCCACACCGCAGGAAAAGGGCGAAGGCACATGGACGCTTTGTGATACCAACACAGTAAAAACGTTCAGTGCTGTTGCCTATTATTTTGGAAGAAAACTAAATGCTGATTTGAATATTCCTATTGGGCTTGTTCATGCCAGTTGGGGTGGCACCCCGGCCGAAGTGTGGACGCCTGCTGAAATCATTGACAGCAGCGAAAGTTTAAAAGCCGCTGCAAAAAAATTGAACCGTTCCAACGGCTGGCCCATTACAGCGGGTTATACCTACAATGCAATGATTAACCCTCTTGTAAATTATTCCATTGCCGGAGCCATTTGGTACCAGGGCGAAAGCAATACCGGAACGGCAGCTACTTATCACGAACTATTTTCTTCTATGATTACAAGCTGGCGTAAAAAATGGGGCAAGGATTTTCCATTTTATTACGTGCAGTTAGCGCCGTATAATTATGGAGCAAATTTTATTGGTGCCGAATTACGGGAGGCGCAAACAAAAACCTTGTCGCTACTAAATACGGGCATGGTTGTTACAACCGACCTTGCCGATGATACCGCCGACATTCATCCACGAAATAAAAAAGATGTTGGCCTGCGACTCGCCAACCTGGCCCTTGCCAATACGTACGGGCAAAACATACAAGCCGTTGCAAGTCCTTTGTACCAGGGCATGACTATCCAGAAAAATGAAATCACCTTATCCTTCACAAATGCCGAGGAGGGTTTGGTGAATAAAGGAAAAACGATAATGGGTTTTTATGTTGCGGGTAGCAATAAGGTTTTTTATCCGGCCCGGGCAACGATTAAGGCTAATAAAATTATTGTTTCAAACAAGGCTGTTGCGCAGCCAGCTGCCGTTAGGTATGCATTTAGCAACACTGCTGTTGGCAACGTATTTAGTAAGAGCGGCTTGCCGTTAACGCCATTTCGTACTGATGATTGGAATGTGAATGGGTCAGCAGTAAAATAAGTAGTGGTAGCATTCAATTCTATGACGGAAATTTTATCACATCAAAAAGCTCACGGTTTCATTCACACACATCATAAACAAAAGCACAACTAATTTTTCATCAATCATACACCATGCGAAACTTTTTTCTTTTCACCCTACTTATTGTTTTTGCCACTGGTAATGCACAATCCGTAAAAGAGCATGGCCAGTTACAAGTTACAGGCACTCAATTGACCGATGCTTACAACAAACCGGTGATGTTGCGTGGTATGAGCTTTGGCTGGCACAACTGGTGGCCGCGGTTTTACAATAAAGAAGCCGTGGCATGGCTGGCAAAGGATTGGGGTTGCAACGTGGTAAGGGCTGCCATGGGCATTGAGCCGGATGGTGGTTATATAAAAGATGCAAAGGGTTCCACCCAAAAAATTGAGGCTGTAATTGACGGAGCCATTGCATCAGGCATTTACGTGATTATTGATTGGCATAGCCATAACATCAACACCAAAGAAGCCAAAGAATTTTTTAGCGCTATGGCCAAAAAGTATGGCAAGCATCCCAACATCATCTACGAAATTTTTAATGAACCTGATGAAGAATCATGGGATGATGTTAAAGCCTATTCGCAGGAAGTGATAGCTGCAATAAGAGCCATTGACCCCGACAATATAATACTGGTGGGTAACCCGCATTGGGACCAGGACTTGCATGTAGTTGCCGATGCACCCCTGCTAAATCAAACAAACATTATGTACACCCTGCATTTTTATGCAGCCACACATAAAGAGTTTTTACGTAAACGTGCCGACTATGCGCTCAGCAAAGGCATCCCCATTTTTATTTCAGAATCGGCAGGTATGGAAGCCGCGGGTGATGGTGCGTTAAACCAAGAGGAGTGGAAACGCTGGATTGAATGGGCCGAAGCAAAAGGCATCAGTTGGGTTACCTGGTCAATTAGCGACAAAGACGAAACCTGTTCGGTGCTCAACAAGTCGGCATCATCAACCGGTGGTTGGAAGGATACGGATTTAAAAGAATCGGGTATTAAATCAAAGCAGTTGTTAAAAAGCTACAACGCACAAACGTCACTAAGCGCTAAAGATTTACTGCCTTACGGAAGAACGGCCATCACGGATAATAAATTAGAACTAATAAGTTCTGCCGCTCACTTTTCATTTTCGTTTGAAGGAACAGAATGTTTAATTTTTTCTTCGATGGCCAGTTGGCAAAATCATAACTATCTGCAGTATGAAATAGATGGTGTGTATCAAAAGCGTTTAAAAATTTCGAAAGAAAATCCATCGCCAATTATTTTATGTGCAAAAAACAATGGGAGGCATACAGTAAAAATTTTTAAGGCTACCGAAGCACATTCGGGGCCCATCTTCATTGAAAAAATTACCGGCAATAAATTAAAATCTATTGCCCCTTCGCCGGCACCGCTGATTGAATTTATTGGCAACAGCATTACCTGCGGGGCTGCGGCCGATGCCTCAGAAGTGCCTTGCGGTACAGGCGAATACCTCGACCAGCATAGTGCATATTATGCTTACGGCCCCGGCGTAGCAAGAGCACTAAAAGTCAATTATGTTTTAAGCAGTGTTAGCGGCATTGGCATCTATCGCAACTGGAATAGCGATGGCCCCACTATGCCACAAGTGTATCGTAAAACCGATTTTCAGGAGAAGAGTGAACGACAATGGAATTTTAAAACGTACGCCCCAAAAATTGTAAGCATTGCACTCGGCACAAATGATTTTAGTAACGGCGATGGTAAAAAACAAAGGCTTCCCTTTGACAGTCCAGGCTTTGTAACCACCTACATAAAATTTGTGCAACAGGTAAAAACAATTTATCCCGCTGCACAAATTGCTTTGCTAAGTAGTGCAATGATTAACGGCAGCAACCGCACCCTCTTGCAAAACTGTTTAACAGCGGTGAAAAAAAGCGTGGATGGTTTGTATCCTGCTCACAAACCTGTTGCACTTTATTTTTTTAAGCCAATGAAAGCAAGAGGCTGTAGCGGCCACCCGAGTGTAAAGGACCATGCTCTTCTTGCTAAAGAGCTTACACCATTTTTCAACAACCTGCTTCGTAGGAACTAAAAAAGCTATTTTATGAAATACATCTCAACAAAAAAATTGCTTTGCCTTTTACTGGTTATCACGTCCGCTCAATTTGCATTGGCGCAAAAAGGAAAACTCATTGATAAAAATGCAACAAAAGAAACAAAAGCATTACGCAAAAATCTTGGTAAGCTTTCTAAAAAGCATACATTGTTTGGCCACCAGCATGCTACTGAATACGGCCATGGATGGCAGGGCGATGAAAACCGCTCCGATGTAAAGTCGGTAACAGGTAGTCACCCTGCGGTTGTAGGCATCGACTTTAATGGAATTACTAATGGTGATGCCGCGACTGTTCGTGACGAAGCTCAACGATTAAAAAAAACAGTAGAAGATACCTACAACCGTGGCGGTGTAATAACCGCTGCCTGGCACTTTTCAAACCCGGTTTCTAAGGGTGGTTTTTATTGGGTGGATACGCTTTCCAAACCAGCAGTGAAATACATTATTCCCGGTGGTGAAGCCAATGAAAAATATAAGAGCATACTGAACGGAATGGCCGATTGGGCAAAAAGTTTGAAGGGTGCGGATGGTAAAAATGTTCCGCTCATCTTTCGTCCTTTTCATGAGTTTGACGGCGATTGGTTTTGGTGGGGTGCCGCACATTGCACGCCGGAAGAATTTATTTCGCTTTGGCGTTTTACCGTTAGCTATCTGCGTGATAGTTTAGGGGTGCACAATTTCATCTATGCATTTTCTCCCGACAATAAATTTTTTACGGAAGCCGAATTCCTGGCCCGCTATCCCGGTGATGAGTGGGTTGACATGGTGGGCATGGATAATTACGGCGATATGGGTAGGGATGGAAAATATAATGTTGACGCAGCCATAAAAAAATTAAGCATTGTTGATGCCTATGCAAAGAAGGCAGGCAAGCTGGCGGCCTTTACCGAAACGGGTTTGGAATCGATACCCAACGACACCTGGTGGAATGAAACACTATTGAAGGTAATGCGGGCCGGCGATTTTAAATTTAGTTACGTATTGGTTTGGCGCAATGATGTTAGAAGTGCAACCCACTATTATGCACCTTTTCCAGGCCATAGCAGTGTACCCGATTTTATAAAGTTTTATAACGATGAATATACTCTGTTTGAAAAAGATCTAAAGAGGGTGTATAAATGATTGATTGTAGCAGAATAGCATTACAGAATATGAATCATCTCTTGTACAGAAACAGATTGAAAAACGGAAACAGCATGACACAGAATGATACAGATGCACTCAGTGCACCTCCCTGCCTCCCTGTCTCCGTGGTTATAAAAAAACTCCACAAGAAAGCTGCGTTGATATGTTTTGTATTTGGTCTTTTCGGATGGCATACCATAGTGCTATCTCAAAAATTTTCCTCCTCCATTCAACTAAACCAACTTGGCTTTTACAGCAACGCACCCAAGCTTGCTGTGATCACGGGCAGTATAGAGGCCACAACATTTTACATCACCTCCACTAACTTACGCGACACCCTTTTCACTGGCGCATTAACCCAGGAAATGACCTCAAAAAATTCTTCCACTAAAACAAAGCAGGCCGACTTTTCTTCGCTAAAAACAAAAGGAAGTTTTGTAGTGTTAGTGCCCGGTGTGGGTCACTCGTATGTTTTTACTATTAGTGATGATGCCAACAAAACAGCTGCCATATCAAGCCTCAAAGGTTTTTATTATCAACGTGTATCAATGCCTTTGGAGGAAAAATTTGCCGGCAAATGGCATCGTTCGATTGGTCATCCGGATGATGTTGTTTTGATACATGCATCGGCAGCAACCAAAGAACGTCCCGCGGGCACAATCGTTTCATCTGCCGGTGGCTGGTACGATGCGGGCGATTACAATAAATACATTGTCAATTCCGGCATCACCATGGGAACGATTTTTTCTGCGTACGAAGATTTTCCAACTTATTTCAAAACACTCAACACAAACATTCCGGAAAGCAACGATGCCATACCCGATGTGTTGAACGAAGCGATCTATAACCTGCGTTGGATGCTCACCATGCAAGACCCAAATGATGGCGGCGTGTATAACAAATGCACCAATGCAAATTTTGATGCCATGGTAATGCCCGGCACTACAACGGCGTCACGGTACGTTGTACAAAAAGGTGTGGCCGCCACACTTGATTTTGCTGCCGTGGCTGCACAGGCAAGCCGCATTTTAAAAGCCTTCAATAAACAGTTACCGGGGCTATCGGATAGTTGTTTAATCGCTGCAAAAAAAGCCTGGGACTGGTCGCTAAAAAATCCACTGCTGGAGTATAACCAGGAAAAGATGAATCAAACATTTAAGCCTGCCATTTCCACCGGCGGCTATGGCGATAAAAACTTTGCTGACGAATGGCTATGGGCTGCCACGGAACTGTACATCACGACAAAACAAACCGCTTTTGCCGATGCAGCAAAGCAGTACATGAAAGGCAATATAGGTGTGCCCGGATGGAATAGCGTGGGCATGTTGGCATATTATTCAGCCCTTCGGTTTGGTAAAGAGGTGCCTCTAATAAAAGATAGTTTACCAAAAATGAGAGAACGCATCATTAACATTGCGGATAATTATCTCACCAACCTTTCCAGCAATGCATTTGCCACAGTGATGGGCGGCTCTACCAAAGATTTTAATTGGGGCAGCAATTCCAACGCGGCTAACCAGGGCATTTTATTGATCGAAGCTTATTTGCTCTCCAACAATAAAAAATATGTTGATGCTGCATTAACCAACCTCGATTATTTGTTAGGACGAAACGCCACGGGTTATTGTTTCGTCACAGGACTTGGCAGTAAGTCGCCAATGTTCCCGCATCATCGTCAATCGGCGGGTGATGGCATTACACAACCGGTGCCCGGGTTGTTGGCCGGTGGTCCCAACCCTGCCATGCAGGACAAGTGCAGGTATGAATTTACCGAACCCGAAACGGCGTACACCGATGTTGAATGTTCGTATGCCTCCAACGAAATCGCCATCAACTGGAATGCGCCAATGGTGTATTTGGCAAATGCAATAGAGGCTTTGAAATATAGGGTGGGGTATGTAGAGAGGCAATAATGGGCCAGGCAAAACCCACAACAAAAAAGCCAGCGAAAAAATCACTGGCTTTTGTTGAGCTATAAGGATTCGAACCTTAACAGACAGAACCAAAATCTGTAGTGCTACCGTTACACCATAGCTCAATCCTGTAAAAGGACGGCAAAAATAAAGGTGCGGCACCGAGCAACCAAATTTTTTAAATTCCCACGGTTATTTTGCATGGCTGCTTCGGTTAAAATTTTTTAAACCAAATTATTCAATTTAGTAGCCGATCTTGAGTGACAGGGGTAGATTTTTAGGTAGCTGCACCGTAACCACTCCTTTCTTGCTACATTTAGAAAAACCTGAAAAATGGCGTGGAACAGGCGTACTTTTTTACACAAAACCGGGATGGCTTCGGCCACCGCACTGCTTGCCTCGGTTAGCGGCGCTGCGTGGAGCAAAAATTTGCAGCTAGCCTTAGAGCGGGCGCACGCGGTTGCCCCCGACGAGTTGGCCACCGAAGAAGAATTTTGGTATTACGTGCAGCAGGCCTTTACCGTTTCACCATCAATCATCAATTTAAACAACGGCGGCGTTTCGCCCGCACCCAAAACCGTACAGGATGCAATGAAACGGTATTACGATTTTAGCAATGAGGCACCCAGCTATTACATGTGGCGTATACTCGACCAGGGCCGCGAAACTTTGCGCAGTAACCTTGCCCGAGTGGCCGGTTGCAGTGCCGAAGAAATTTGCATGAACAGAAATTCGTCGGAAGGGTTGGAGACTGTGATATTTGGTTTGAAATTGAAAGCAGGAGATGAAATAGTGGCATCAAAGCAGGACTATCCAAATGTGGTAAACGCCTGGAAGCAAAGGGAAATAAGAGATAGCATTAAAATAATCTGGGTCGACTTGGAACTGCCTTCAGAGGATGAAAGTTATTTGGTGCAACAATTTGTAAAGGCATTTTCTCCCCGCACCAAAGTTGTAAATATCACTCACATAATTAACTGGAACGGGCAGATTTTGCCGGTGAAAAAAATTGCCGCTGAAGCACATAAACGCGGCATTGAAGTTTTGGTTGATGGTGCCCACAGTTTTGCCCATATTCAATTTTCCATTCCGGAGCTGGGAGCCGATTATTTTGCCACCAGCCTGCACAAATGGTTGTATGCACCAATTGGCAGTGGTATGCTTTATGTAAAAAAAGAAAAAATTGCCTCATTGTACCCAATGTTTGCCAATGGTGAACCGCAGAAAAACGACATCCGCAAATTTGAGCATTTAGGTACCCGCCCATTTTTTATTGAGCAGGCTATTGGCAAGGCTGTTGAATTTCAGGAAATGATAGGAGCAGAGCGCAAACAAAAGAGGCTTTACTATCTAAAAAATTATTGGATGGATCGGGTGAAAGATTTGCCGAAGGTGCAATTGCATACTTCGCAAAATGCACAATGGGGATGTGCCATTGGCATGGTGAGTATAGAAGGGAAAAAACCAGGGGAACTTGATTCTTTCCTCTTTAATAATTATAAAATACACACCGTTGGCATTGAATGGGAAAACATTAAAGGCGTACGCGTTACGCCTAATGTGTACACTACCACCAAAAATTTGGATGTGCTTGTTGAAGGAATCCGAAGTTTTACAAAAACAGCTTAACCTAATATTTAACCCAAAATCAGGATTTTACAAGGCAGTATTCAATTCAAATTTCTCAAAGGCTGTAGGCAGGTTCAATCATCATTTTTTGTAAAATTAAACGAGCGTATAACACTTTCACCTTTGACAAGTGTACTATTTCAAAACGAAATAGAATCATGAGTGAACTGGAGCGGCTTTTTATAAAATTTCTTCACAACAACTGTTCAGAAAGCGAGGCGGGTAAAGTAATACCGTGGCTGGAAACTACCGAAGGAAA
Organism: Chitinophagales bacterium; assembly: GCA_031425835.1. Classification (GTDB taxonomy): domain Bacteria; phylum Bacteroidota; class Bacteroidia; order Chitinophagales; family Chitinophagaceae; genus Flavisolibacter. Next base: position 4,980 of record JANPKD010000007.1, on the reverse strand, counting down.
AATTTTTGCCGAAGCATACATCAGCAATGCATTGGCTGGTTTTGACAACAGTGTTATTTCCGTTGAGCAACAAGATGTAGTTGCCTCATTAGAAAAAATAAAAAACAGCAGCCATGGCCAGTTAATAGAAACGCCTGTGCATGAAATAAATAAAATTTCCGGCAAATGGTATTTGGTGGCGGCTTCATTTTTGGGGTTGCTTTTAGCGGCAGGCTATTTTTATTTTTCTCAAGGCACGGTTAAGAATATTGAATTTACTGCGCTGTCAAATGCAAGAAAAGTATTGATATTGCCTGATAGTTCAGAAGTAGTGCTGTACGAAAATTCAACACTAACGTACAGCGATGAATGGGATGATAATAAACCCAGGAAAGTTTGGTTGAAAGGCTCAGGATATTTTTCAGTTAAGCACACCATCAATAATTCTCCATTCACGGTTTACACTACCGATTCGCTAAATATTGAAGTGCTGGGTACAAAGTTTGAAGTTGCGGCAACAGGCCAAAAAAGCAGGGTAATTTTAGAAGAAGGCAAAGTAAATGTTTACATCAATAAACATTCGATTAAAAAGACGCAGGTGCTTCAACCAGGCGAAATGTTTGATTACAATGAAACGCTTCAGCAATTGACAAATGAAAAAGTAGATGCGCCATTACTTACTTTCCGCAGTAAAAATGAAATTGTATTAAACCAAACTACTTTTAAACAATTGGCCGAATTGATACAAAACACCTATGGCTTCACCATAGTTGTACCCGAAGAAGAATTATGGCAACAGCAGTTTTCAGGAACCCTGCCCAGCGCTGCTTTACAGGAAACATTAAACAGCTTGTCTAAACTTATTGATATGAAATACACTTTGAAAAATAAAGAAATTGAGTTTTTTAAAAATTAAAGGATGAGAAAAACCGGCTTGCTGATTACCATTATTTTTCTGCTGTCTTTTGAAAAAACATTTTCACAAATAGACTGGCATAAGGCCGGTAAGCAATCATTTTCTTATAATGAATTAGAGGGCCTAAAAAACAAACCATTAAAAGTTTGGTTCTACAGTCCTACTGACAGACCTGATACTTTACCCGTTGTAATAATGCTGCATGGAGCAGAACGAAACTCCTCTAACTACCTTGATCAATGGATGCCTGCGGCAGATTTGTACAAACTTGTAATTATAGCACCTGAGTTTTCAAAAGAAGATTATAAAGGAAGTGAAAAATACAATTTGGGAAATGTGTACAACGAAAAGCAACAGCAAATGAATCCAACCGATGAATGGACCTTCTCTATAATTGAACCACTTTTCGATTTTGTAAAGTCAAAAACAAATAACCAGTCGGCTGGATATTATTTATCTGGCCACTCTGCAGGTTCGCAATTTGTACACCGGTTTTTATATTTTGTTCCCAATAACAGGGTAATAAAAGCAGTGGCTGCAAATGCAGGTTGGTACACTATGCCCGATATTAAAACTGCTTTTCCCTACGGTTTAAAAAATACAAACGTAACTGCAGATGACCTGAAGAAGGATTATGCAAAAGAAGTTTTTATTGTTTTGGGTGAAAACGATACAGATACCAGCAGTAGTCTTTTTCAAAAAGAGCCAGTATTTAATTTGCAGGGACTAAACCGGTTTGAAAGAGGCTTAAATTATTTTGCTGTCAGTAAGCAAAAGGCAGAAGAATTAAATACAGCATTTAACTGGCAATTGATAACAGTGCCCGGTGTGGCACATTCAAATAAAGAAATTGCAAAAATTGCCGCAGCTTTATTTACAATGAAAATTAGAAAATAAAATTAGATTTGGTTATTGTATTTACAAATGAATAGTGTAAAAAAAGAAGGCTTCAATTTACCACCAACGCTTGTCAATGAATACAGGCTTAAAACTCCTATGTCTGAAAAAGACTTTGACCAATTTTATTTTCAATACCATCGCATTGTATTTTCCATTTCGCTGCGTTTTTTAAAAGATAAGCAATTAGCCGAAGACGCTGTTCAGGATGTGTTTATTAAAATCTGGAACCACCGGCACACAATTGATATGGCCGACAATGTACTTGCATTTGTTACCACCATTACCCGCAATTGCCTGCTAAACAAACTAAGAAAACATAAGAACGAAATAATTAAAATCGCTGCTGCCAGCATGCAAACCATTTCTATTAACCAGGAGGAAACAGAATTTAGTTTTGACTGGAAAATGAATTTGCAAATGCTTGATCAATGTTTGAAAAAAATGCCGCCAAGGAAACGACAAATATTTTCTCTAAAAATTTTCAGCGGCCTTTCTAATGAAGAAATAGCTAAAGAACTCGGCTTATCAGTTAACACAATCAAGTTTCAATATTCCGAAGCCAAAACCCGGGTGGAAAATAATTTCCGAAAAATTTCAACTTCGTATTGAGTTGCTTTCTTACCATTACTTATTAATTGCGATAAAAAAACTGGTAAACTCAATAATACTTTTATAAAGCACAGGTGTATTATTACTAAACTGCTTGTCTTTATGAGAAATTTAAAATTGCTCCCCGCACTTTTTATTTGCCTCCTCATCACTAATTATTTTGCCAGGGCAAACGATACAGATAAGACCAATCAGCAAATTACTTTAAAAGTTGCCGTTTCAGATTGGCAGAAAAAATACGCAGTAAAAATTGCGTACAAAAGTTCGCTGGAAACCGAATTGGTTTTAATAAATAAAACTGCCCGGTTTAATACTATTGAAGAAGAATTAAATTTTGCGCTAAAAGAAACTGCCCTTGTTTTTGAAAAAGCAGGCGATAAGTTTTTTGTTATTACAAAATCAAAAAATCAAAAAACCACTGCAGCAAATTTTACAAATGACAAAGCCATTAATAAATTAGGTACTAATGTTAGCGGCTTGGTTATAGAAAAAACATCGGGGCGGCCGCTGGAGGGAGTGAATGTTTCTGTAGTAAACGAAAAAAACGGAACTACAACTAATAGTGCTGGTAGGTTTTTGATAACTGTGGATGATCCACTAAAGGCAATTTTAGTTTTTAGTTTGGTTGGATATAAATTGAAAGAGGAACAACTGAATGGCAGAACCACTATTAATGTTGAATTGGAAGACTCAACTGTAATGATGCAATCGGTGGTGGTTACGGCATTGGGTTTTGAAACACAAAGAGATAAGTTGGGTTATTCATCCTCAAAAATTAATGGCGACCAGGTAGCCAACTCCGGCGAAGTGAATCTTGTAGATGCAATGGGAGGAAAAGCTTCTGGTGTTAGAATATCCCGTTCCTCCGGTTCCGATCCGGGATCTGCATCCCAAATTTTAATTCGTGGACAAAGCACCATCACAAGAGGAACTGATCCTCTTATTGTGTTAGATGGCATTCCCATTAACAGCGATAGCAGGGGCGAAAGCAGCCAGGGAGTAACACAACAAAGCCGGTTGAATGATATTAACCCCGACGATATTGCTTCGATGCAAATTTTGAAAGGCGCATCTGCGGCAGCACTTTGGGGTACCAGGGCAGCCAACGGTGTTGTAATTATTACCACTAAAAAAGGATCGAGCAACAGCAAATTAAATGTGAGTTTAAAAACCACTTACTCCATTGATGAAATCAATCTTAATTATCCATTGCAGTCAACATTTGGCCAGGGTACCGGGGGTGTTTGGGCGGCTAATAATGCAAGAAGCTGGGGCGATAAAATTGACAACCGTGCAGGTGGTGCCGATGCTGTAAATGCAGCCGCTGATTATTTTGTGGGTTATCCAACCGGAACTATTTATTACCCCATCACTACAAAAAATAACAAAGAAAAATTTTTAGATAAAAACTATAACAGTGCCTTTCGCAACGGGCATTATCTCAATACCTCGTTAACGTTAAGTGGCGGTGATGTAAAATCTAATTACTTCATGAGCATTGGCGATATGAACCAGCAGGGAGCTATCAGGAACAACAGTAATTATCGCAGAACAACTTTCCGCATCAATGCCTCAAGACAAATGAATAAGTGGTTGAAAATTTCTAATAAAGCTTCTTACATTTTAACCAACTCCGACAGGGTAAGAAGAGGCGCAAGCAGCGGCGGTGTAATGCTTGGCTTATTGCGTACACCACCCGATTTTGATAACACCGATTATGTTGGCAGTTATTATTCCTCTCCAACTGCGGCTTTTGTGCCCAACAGGCAAAGGGCTTACAGAAGTTATTTAGGAACTGCCACACCGGGTTTCAGCAACCCGTTATGGACTATTTATAAACAGGATAACAGCAATAATGTAAACCGCTTTATTAATAGTTCCGAATTGTTTTTTACACCCAATAAATGGTTGGATGTAACATTAAGAGCCGGCCTTGATAATTTTACCGAAGGAGAAATTACCTACCTGCCTTATTACACCATCAATGCTGCATCTGGTTTATACAGCAGGGATGAGTTTAATCAAACACAATTCAATATTGATTTTATAGTAAGAGCTAAAAAAGATTTTGGAGAAAACATAAAAGCAAATTTTTTAGCCGGTTATAATTACAACAGTTCAAAAGAAGGATTGTTATCTGCCACGGGCACAAGTTTTATTATTCCCGATGGACCAAGAGATATTGATAATTCACTCATAGCAAACAGGATTATTACCGACCGGTTTGAAAAAACCAGGACAAATGCAGGGTATGCATCAATAGGTGCAGAATTATACAATCAACTTTTCATCAACGTTACAGGCAGGTTAGAAGCAGCATCAACTTTTGGGGAACTTTCTGACAATCGCTTTTTCTATCCTTCTGCCGATGTAGCCTGGCAATTTTCGCAATTGCCATCGTTTTCAAAAACAGAAATATTTTCATTTGGAAAACTTAGAGCATCTTTTGGCATGGTAGGCATTCAGCCATCTGCATATAGAACAGCTACTAATTTTTTTGTACCTAATTGGGCAGAGTTGTTAGATCCTAATTTGGATGGCAGTCTTTTTGGAACCGGTACTTATGTGCAAAGCCG
>JANPKD010000006.1:0-210258 GCA_031425835.1 Chitinophagales bacterium | reverse complement strand
TTTTGCGCTTGAAATCTTCACTGAAATACCTCGTCGTCCGTAGTAAAGGTTTACCTACTAAATTTGCTCTTGTTGCCATAATCAACGGTTTTTGAAGTTTTGTAAACTCAAAAACGGTCAACGTATTTCAGGCAAGGACAGTGCTCAGAACAGTAGCTATCTCTTTTTCTCTTTTGACTCTTATGCCTCTCTCTTAGCTTTTCTCTTACAACGGTTCACCTAAATTTGCAGCCAATGAAAAGTTTCGATGTTCCGTTAATCTATCGCAGCCGGTTAATCTCCGCTATCAAACAAAAGCGTAAAGACACCGACCGGATGAAGAAAGACTTTTCGCCAACACTTTTAAATTTTGGCGAACTGCGTATTTATTTAGCCCGCCATTTTGGATTTTGCTACGGGGTAGAAAATGCCATTGACATAGCATTTAAAACCATTGAAGAAAATACAGGCAAACGTATTTTTTTGCTGAGCGAAATGATACACAACCCGCAGGTAAATGCCGATTTAAAAAATGCAGGCGTACAATTTTTGCAGGATAATTATGGCAATCAACTTGTGCCGTTTGAAAACTTAAATGCCGATGATATTGTTTTAATTCCCGCATTCGGTACCACACTCGTTATTGAAGAAAGGTTGCGCAACATTGGCATCCAGATAGAAAAATACAACACCACCTGCCCTTTTGTAGAAAAGGTTTGGAACCGCAGCGAAGCCATTGCACAAAAAAATTACACCATCGTTATACACGGCAAACCTTCGCATGAGGAAACGAGAGCAACCTTTTCTCATGCCGCAGCCAATGCTCCATCGGTTGTTGTAAAAAATATGACGCAGGCTATTGAGCTATCGAAATACCTAACCGGAGAAAAAAAAGCTTCTGACTTTTACACGGAATTTAAAGACCAGTACTCACCAGGGTTTGACGTTCAAAAACATCTGCAGCGGATTGGTGTTGTGAATCAAACAACCATGCTGGCCAGCGATACTCAGGCCATGGCCGACTACCTGAAGAACGTGATGACTGCTCATTACAATTTGAGTGCCGCGGATGTAAAAGAAAGATTTGCGGACACCCGTGATACACTTTGTTATGCCACCAACGACAACCAAACGGCGGTGAGCATCATGTTGCAAACCACAGCCGACCTGGCCATTGTAGTGGGTGGTTATAATTCATCCAATACATCGCACCTGGTTGAGTTGTGCGAAGAAAAATTACCAACCTACTACATCAGCGGTGCCGATAAAATTGTTTCGCAAAACACTATTGAGCATTTCAACTTTCACACAAAAGAGGAACTTGTAACCAACGATTTTCTCCCCGCAAAACAACCAGTTACCATTCTTATTACAAGTGGTGCATCCTGCCCCGATGCGGTGGTGGAAGAGGTGATAAAAAAGCTAGCGGGGTTTTATAGTGAGAGTGTTTCGTTTGAGGAAATGATTACTGAGTTGTCAGTGACCGACTAATCCACTTATCTGCTAAATAGTCCTCTGCAAAACCGAATAACCGAACACACACCCAATTTTTTCAAGAGTTATCTATGTCGAAAGTCTACCGACTGCAATCAATATCCTGTTCCAATTCTTCAATTAGTAATTGGGCTGAGTTATAAGTAATTTCTTCAAAAAAAATCTTTGTTTCAAACCCCTGTGTTGTAACCCTCATGTTCAGGTAATAGTTCTTTCCGGCTTCAAGCGATACTTCTAACCCAAGCTTTTTTTTCTTTGTTGGATTATCCCAGGTAGTAATGTAAAATGTTTGCACACCCGTTTTTACATCAAGAAGTGCATATCGTTTGTTGCCAATTTTACAGGTAAGTTCATCGTTGATTACTACACGGAAATTGACACCGGACTGTGGATAGCCCGTTGAGCGAAAAACGTAAACTTTTGCATTGACACCCGAATCGGCTTGCGCAAATGTGGCAATTGAACAAAAAAATAATAACAGGCTTGTGCAGATAGATATTTTAGTCATCGGGATTATTTGCAATTGTTATCAATGGTCAACGTGGGCATTAATTTACTAGCCGTATTAGTAGTTACCTCCATTAAAAAAAGGTCGTCAGCAAACAAGTTTCTGTTTCCGTTCAAACTGATGTAATAGGACTGGCCTGCTTCCATATTTATGTCGAGGGTTCTAATTCTTTTTCGTGGTTTTTTGCCATCGAATCTAACCTGCAGTTTGTGTAATCCGGCGGCAACAAAATGTACTGAATACCTGTTGTTCCGCAAATGACAGGCGAGGGAGTCGTCGATAAAAGTGCTGAAGTAGTTGAAGGCGGTACCATTGGTGGACCTCATAAAATAGATGGTGGCTAACTTGTTTCGGCCGTCATCCTGGCCAAAGCAATCAACAACAGTTGTTGCAAAAAAAATGGAAAGGAAGAGTATTTTGAACATTGTATGGGTAGGTTGAAGCACTAAAGAACAGGATATGTATTTAGACTTACAAACTTTTGAGGATGATTATTTTGATTTTCATCTTTGAAGAAATGTTTTGCGAAAGTTCTTGATGAAATATTTGGATCGCTTGCCGGGTTTAGTTGAGTATGCCTTTTCATTCGCCTGCCCAAATATGGATTGGCAAAAAGACTGGTGATTTAAAATGCCAAATCACGGGGAGCAACCACTATTGGTAATCCAGTTGAGCTATGCTGATAGTGCTTCCAACCCCCTCACCACATCTTCCAAAATATCATCTCTATGCTCCAACCCCGCCGATATGCGTATAAGGCCCGGCGTTATGTTCACACTTTGCCTTTCCGCTTCCGTAAGTTTTGCATGCGTAGTGCTTGCAGGGTGCGAGGCAATGGAACGGGCATCTCCGAGGTTAGCCGTAAGAGAAAGCATTTGCAGGGAATCTAAAAACTTTCGTCCCGCTTCTATCCCACCCTTTAATTCAAAACAAAGCACACCACCGCCATCGCTCATTTGTTTTTTGGCAATGGCGTATTGCGGGTGAGTTGGAAGGAAAGGATATTTTAACCAGCTAATTTTTGAGTGTCCGTTTAATTTTTCTGAAAGAAAAAAAGCATTGGCCGCATGCCGCTCCATACGTACTTCAAGCGTATCTAAACTTTTGCTCAATAACCAGGCGTTGAATGGAGACAGTGCCGGGCCGGTGCTGCGGCAGAACAAGTAAACTTCCTGAATCAGTTCTTTGTTTCCTAATACAATGCCTCCTAAAACACGACCCTGTCCATCGAGCCATTTGGTGGCCGAATGTACTACCAGGTCGGCGCCGTACTCAATGGGCCGTTGCGCAATAGGTGTGGCAAAACAATTGTCAACATTAAAAAGCAGGTTGTGCTTTTTCGCCAGCTTGCTTACAACTTCCAAATCAATAATATCCAAACCCGGGTTGGTTGGTGTTTCTAAAAAAATCATTTTGGAATTGGGCTTAATGGCAGCCTCCCAGCTTTCAACATCCCCGGCATCAACATAACTGTATTCAATGCCGTAACGGGGAAGGTATTTTGTAACAACCGTGTGCGTACTTCCAAAAATAGATTTACAGCAAAGTAAATGATCGCCGGCTTTTAAAAAGGCAAGGAAAGATGCAAAAACGGCGCTCATGCCCGAGGCAGTTGCATAGCCTGCTTCAGCACCTTCGAGTACACACATCTTGTTGGCGAACTCCTGAACGTTAGGATTGGAAAAACGACTGTAAATATTGCTATCATTTTCATCGGCAAACGCTGCACGCATTTCTTCGGCATCATCAAAACAAAAACTGCTGGTCAAAAACATTGGCGCTGAATGCTCCATCTCACCGGTGCGTTCTATTTGTGTGCGAATGGCTTTTGTAATTCTATTTTGCATTGTATTATTTTCTACTTGTAATTTTTCTATCGAACGCCCAAACAAACCACCAGGGCCCGAAGGCAAAAAGGTGCACAAGGCTGTATGTTAGCTTGTGATTTTTGGGACGTGCTTACACAAAGCATTTTTTGTGTTAGTTGAAGGCATCCAACGTCTCCCTCCACTCGTGGATATGCTTTGTAATTAAGTTTACTTCTACCAAAAATCCATCGTGCCCGTACAATGAATCTATAGCCACAAATTTTGCATTAGGTAATTGGCTGGCGAGAAACGCGGTTTCTTCCAGAGGGCATAATACATCTCCAACTATTCCAATCACCAAAGTTGGTTGTTTTATTTGTTGCAAAACGTTGTCAATGCTGCCCTCTCTGTTACGTGCAACATTGTGTGTATCCATTGAATTAATAAGCGTGTGATAACTGTATGCATTAAACCGCTGGGTTAATTTTTGCGCCTGGTACTTTATGTACGATGATGCCCTGAAGTCACACAACTTGTTTTTATCGTCGTCGGTTTGGGTTTGTATAAAAGATTTATAGTTACGATAGGTGAGCATACCTATTGCCCTGGCAGTAGCCAATCCTTTTTCGCCACCATTTTCTTTTTCGGTTGCAAAACTTTCATCGGTTTCAATGGCCATCCTTTGCGCCGTATGTATGGCAATACCCCAGGCGGTTTCTTTTGCCGAGGTTACAATTAAAAACTGTTGTCCAATAACCGCGGGTTGCAAAAGGCTCCACTCCAACACCTGGTATCCGCCCAAACTTCCACCCGCAAGCAGCGCTATCTTCTTTATGTTTAAATGTTGTCGTAATAATTCATGCGCGGCAACAATATCTCTGATGGTTATTGCGGGGAAAGTATGCAGATACATTTTACCCGTTTCGGGGTTGATGCTTAACGGGCCGGTGGTGCCGTAGCAAGAACCAATAATGTTTGCGCAAACAATAAAATTTTTTGCGGTGTCAAACACGCAGCCATCGCCAATCATGCCTTTCCACCAATCGGCTGCGTTGGCGCTTGCCGTGAGTGCATGGCAAATCCAAATGGCGTTGTCGCCTGTTGCGTTTAAATTTCCCCAGGTGTAGTAGGCAATGGTAATTTCGGGAAGTTGCCCACCAGCTTCAAGTTGAAATTTTTTTTGATGATGATAAAATTGCGGCTCCATAATTCAATTAAAGTAAACAGCCAGCAGCAAGCGTAGGTAAAAAACTCTATCCAGGCGTTGAAGCCCTAAATTTATGGCATAATGCAACACGGTAGTTTTCGTTTTTGGTAACTTTCACTTACCCTACCACAACCAAATCTTTCAAACAACAATTGATTTTTGGAAGCGAAGTGCTTTTATCAAATTTTGTGGTGCGACTGCCACACTGATCATTACACCTTTTCGATCACTCGCCCGGGCAATAAAAGTTAGCATGGAGAAAACGGGTTAAAGTTGATAGAGATAAGGATCGTTTTGATAAAAGTATTTTACTGTTTGAAGGTGATACTTTTCATTAAAAGGTTGCTACAAATGATACCGATGGCGATATGTATGTTTTCGAGTCGTCGCGGGTAAAAAAGGGCGGGCCGCCGCTACATTCTCATTACACGCAGGACGAATGGTTTTATATTTTGGAAGGCGAATTTATTTTTAGAGTAGACGAACAAAATTTTACAGCCAAAGCAGGCGATTCGGTTTTTGGCCCCCGCATGCTGCCACATGCTTTTGCCAAAACCAATGAAGGCGTTGCAAGGATGCTCACCGTTTTTCAACCGACAGGTAAAATGGAAGAAAATTTCAGGGCCATTGCCGATGGAAAGGTTGCACATCTATCAGCGGAAGAGCGGCATCAGTTCAGGCAGGCACATGGCTTAGAAGTGATTGGGCCGGGCCTTAATTATACCAAACAATAGAAGAATCGTAATGGAAAATAAAGAACCAGTGATTGTTTCCACAACATTGGAAGCAGGGACAGAAAAAATTTGGGCCGCTATCACCGATCCACAACAAATGAAACAGTGGTATTTTGACTTGCCGGGTTTTAAACCCGAGCCAGGTTATGAATTTAGTTTTGAGGGAGGAAAAGATGATAGGGTTTATGTACACCGCTGTATTGTTGTGCAAGTTGTGCCTTTAGAGAAGTTATGTTACACCTGGCGGTACGATAGTTATATTGGTGAATCGCTGGTTTGTTTTGAGCTGAGTGCCGAAGGCAACACAACAACACTAGTACTGACGCATTCAGGCCTTGAAAGTTTCCCCGCTGATAATCCTGATTTGAAAATGGAAAACTTTGAGAAGGGGTGGCAAGAAATCATTGGAACATCCCTGAAAAATTTTCTTGAAAAAAATTAATTGCTTCCTGATAGCTACAGGCCGAACGGATAACTGCAACCGTTGAAAAAGCCGCCGAACATACGATAACCTACTAAAAACCTCATCTGTTTATATTGGTAATATGCGGTTGTGCTGCAAAGTCACGAACCACCGGTTTGGCTGTTTGGGGCATCAACCGGCTTCGATTGGGGCGAACCCTTCTGACGTAAGAACACCGACAAAATTACAATAGCAAGCACCGAAAGGAATTCGCTTTGCCAGTTTTGGAAAGATTCGAACCATAACCTTGAATTAGCCAGGTAAGTTACAGCCCCCTCCACCGCATCGCCGCGTAACATCTGTTCTTCATTGTAATCTGTCCAACTGCCATACCAGTGCAACAGGAATGATAGCATAAAAAGAATGAACAGGGACAAACTAAGGGAGTTCTTATATAACGCTAAAATAAAACCGCCTTTTCGCACCGGCCATGGTGCATCCTTTTTGCGTGGGTTCGGTGCATTGTCTACCTCTTCGCTTCCGTCAGGATCTTTCGATTCAGAAGAACCCTTCTGGTACAACCAAATGGTGAGTATTACAAATAAACCCATTTGAAAAAATTCGCTTTCCCAGTTTTCAAAGGTGGCTTGGATAAAATGACCGGAGGAAAGATATTCCTGCATGTTAAGAAGCCGTCCGCCCTCATCTTTCATTTCGCTATTGTGCTCCGCTAATCCGGTTATAGCCTGCCCAATTAATGCAAATACAAACAGAAATAAAAAAACTAGAGACAACCCATTATTCCTTAAATATCTTTTCATTTCAAAAAGTTTAAATAAAGCATGTAAAAAGCATACCGCCATACTAACCTATGCTAGAGGGTGGTAGGGTAACGGCGATCATTACGGCTTCGGCAAATCAATATAGCTCCCGGACTGTAGCAGGTGCAGATGCATTTTTTACACCAGCAAATGCCAAAACCAGCGAAAGTTTTTGTGAATAAGTATTGTTTTGAACTTTTTTTTAGTGGTCACTTCTATATTTACTCAATGAAAATTTTATTGTTGGCTGCAGTGGTATTGACGGCCTCCATCGCCGATGCTCAGGAATACATTTCGGTAAAAAAGTTTTTTGTGAGGAAAGGCATCCAGCATTATTTGAAGAAAAGCGGATTTACAAACAGCACCATGAAAGAAACTGATAGCACACTTTTAATTTCTTTAAATGAGGCGGGCATGGCCAACCTCAGTTTTACATACCTTTTTGACGGGAAGAATAAATGTGTCGAAGAAAAGCTAATTGCAGATAATTGCGACTCCTGTTTTAACAAGCTAAATGGCGAAGTACTGGCAAATAAAAAATGGGGCTGGCAAAAGCTGAGCGAAAATTTATACGTTTCACAATATTCGAAACGTTTATTGCTTCGTATAAACAAAGCCGGAAGCACTGGTGAACGCACGATCTATTACACAAACTGGAACAGGAAAGAATATGATGCCCTGCTCAGCACCAAAAACTAATCAAAGCAATTCCTTCAGCTTAGCCACTACCCTATCCACCTCTGCTTTTGTATTGTATTTAGAAAAAGAAAAACGAACCGTAACCTGGTCGTCGTTTTTTTGCAGCGCCTTCATTACATGCGAACCCGCATCAGCACCACTGCTGCAGGCACTGCCACCCGAGGCGCAAATGCCATTGATGTCGAGGTTCATCAACAGGAATTCAGATTTTTCCGTTTTGGGAAAACACACACTTAGTACAGTGTATAACGCGTCGGCGCCGCAGTTAAAACTCACACCTTGAAAAGCCTTTTTTATTTCGGCGGCCATGTACAGTTTCAAATCCTTTATAGCCACACTTTCTTTTTCATAATCACGCAGGGCAATTTCCAGGGCTTTTGCAAAGCCAACGATGCCATACACGTTTTCTGTACCGGCCCGCATGTTTCTTTCCTGGCCGCCGCCAAAAATAAAAGGCTTGATATTTATTTCCTCATTCACGTACAAAATTCCTACACCTTTTGGCCCATGAAATTTATGGCTGGCAGCTGAAATAAAATGCACTGGAATATCGGAAAGGTTTATTGAATAATGCCCTACAGTTTGCACGCAATCACTATGAAAAACTGCGTGGTATTTTTTGCAAAGCTCCGCCACCTTTTTAATAGGTAACAGAATGCCTATTTCGTTATTGGCGTGCATCAAACTCACCAAACATTTTCTGCCAGCCGCGGTGTTTTTTTCAAGAAGGGTTTCTAAATTTCCTAAGTCTATATGGCCATCGGGTTGCAATGCCACAAAATCGAACGAAATATTTTTATCCTCACTGTAATGTTGTACCGTATGCAAAACTGCATGGTGTTCTATAGCCGAAGTAATGATATGGGTACAACCAAGGTCGCGGATGGAAGCAGCAATAGCCGTGTTGTTGCTTTCTGTTCCCCCACTTGTAAAGAATATGGCACCAGGCTTTACGCCCAGGTTTTTTGCTACCGATTTGCGGGCATTTTCAATGGCCAGTCTTGTTTCTCTTCCGTACGAGTAAACAGACGAAGGATTGCCGTAATAATCGGTGAGATAAGGTAGCATTGCATCAAGCACTTCTTTATCCAATGCGGTTGTGGCTGCGTTGTCAAAGTAAATCCGGTGACTGGTGGCATGCAGGCTGGCTGTGTTTGGCTTTATCCCTGTAATGGCTACTTCCTTATTCATTAAAGACGCAGGTATTTTCGTTTAAAATTATTTCTCAGATCTCGCCGGGCTGTTTTAAACAAAGCAATTGTAAAAAAATACCGGCACCAATTTTTTAAAAATAAAAACTTCTTTCAACAACTACTAATGCCTTTCCTCAGCGGTTGGTGTACTGCATTCATTAATATCCTGCATTAACCGGCGGGCAATATTATTGGCTGTGGTTTCGAAATTGCTTTCTGCATATATACGAATGATGGGTTCCGTGTTTGAGGTGCGCAAGTGTACCCAGGCATCATCAAATTCAATCTTCAATCCATCCTCGGTGTTCATGGGATTGTTCTTGTACTTCTTTTTTATTTTGTCAAAAATCTCTGTTGCGTTCAAGCCTTTTTGTAGTTCCAGTTTATTCTTCGAAATAAAATATTCGGGATAAATGCCTCTGAACGATTTTAATCCCTGCCTGCCGGTAGCCAATGCTTTTTTGTAACCGGCTAAATGCGAAAGAAACAATGAAATACCGATGAGGGCATCGCGGCCATAATGAAAATCGGGAACGATAATACCGCCATTGCCTTCGCCACCAATTACAGCATTCGTTTCCTTCATCTTGGCCACTACATTCACTTCGCCAACGGCAGAAGGATGATAGGCGGCGCCATGTTTTTCCGTAATTTCCTTCAGCGCCTTGGTAGAGCTCATGTTACTAACGGTGTTGCCTAACTTATGGCCGAGTATGTAATCGGCTACAGCCACAAGCGTGTATTCTTCACCAAACATGCTGCCATCCTCACAAACAAAACAAAGCCGGTCAACGTCGGGATCTACTGCAATGCCAAAATGCGCATTTTGTTTTACCACTTCGCTGCTTAGCTGCGATAGGTTTTGTGGCAGCGGCTCCGGATTGTGTACAAAATTGCCTGTAACTTCTCCGTTAATCACTATTACTTCGGCCACACCTAATTGCTGTAGCAGTTGCGGCACAATCAAAGCCCCGGTAGAATTAATACAGTCAACCACCACCTTCCATTCTTTTTTTTCTATTGCCTTTTTGTTGGTGTAGGGATATTGGAGTACTAAGTCGATGTGCTTTTGCAGCCAGGTATCGTTGGTGGTAACCACACCAAGTTTATCAATAACAGCAAAGCCCAGTTCCTCCGATGAGGCCCTGTTCAAAACCTCTTCGCCAGTTTCCGCATCAATAAATTCGCCACTTGCGTTTAACAACTTCAAAGCATTCCATTCTTTTGGGTTATGGCTGGCCGTTATAATAATTCCGCCATCGGCCCCTTCGGCTTTTGTTGCCAATTCTACCGTTGGTGTGGTTGATAAGCCAAGATCAAGTACGTCAACACCAATGCTTACCAAAGTTTGCACTACAAGGGAACTCACCATGGCCCCGGAAATACGACCGTCGCGGCCAACGACAATTTTGGTTGGCGAGGATTTGTCCTCTCTGCGTTCGGCAATGATATTGCCATACGACGCCGTGAATTTTACGATATCAATTGCGGTTAAGGATTGCCCCGGTACGCCGCCAATGGTTCCTCTAATACCGGAAATGCTTTTTATCAATGCCACTATATCTGGATTTTATGGGCCGAAAAATTTCGGGAGGCAAAAATAAGGTTTTCGGGTTGGAGGCCTGAACCGAAGGATTACATTTGTGAAAAAACAGGAATGGCTGATAGGGAATGGTATAAAGACTGGTTTAACTCGCCATACTACCACAAGTTATATTTTGAAAGGGATGACACGGAGGCACAGGCATTTATTACGCGGTTGCTTGGGCATTTGCAACCAGTTGCCGGGTCCAAAATACTGGATGTGGCCTGTGGCCGCGGGCGGCACTCAAAGTTTTTAGCGGCACAGGGTTTTGATGTGACCGGCATTGATATTTCGGGCGACAGTATTACGTACGCCAAACAGTTTGAAAATGAGCACCTGCAATTTTTTCAACACGACATGCGCCTTAGCTTCTACATCAATTATTTTGATTACGCTTTTAATTTTTTTACCTCCTTCGGTTATTTTAATACCCGCAGAGAACACGACGATGCCATGCGGTCGATAACGCAAAGTGTACAGCCAAAGGGGAAGGTTTTGTTCGATTATCTAAACGTGCATTATGTTGAAGACCGCCTGGTGCATAACGAAGAAAAAAAAATTGGTTCCACCCGGTATGAAATCCACCGCTGGCACGACGAACACTTTTTCTACAAAAAGATGACGGTAACCGACCCGGCGCTGGAGCAGCCATTTGCATACACGGAAAAAGTTGCCAAGTTTAGTCTCGGCGATTTTACCGACATGCTTTCGTTTCAGAATATGCAGATAACGGAGGTATTTGGTGATTACGATTTGAATAGCTACCATGTTAAAAATACTCCGCGAATGGTGATTGTTGCGGGGCGGCGCTGAGTCATTTGTGGCAGCAATCAACAACGGTTATGGGTATACCTGTTACAATAGATTGCATCGCAATGCCTGTTTTTGGTTGATGAGAAACTTTAGCCTTGCGGCATTGTTCGCCCCTTCTTCACCTACATTTGCCACATGCACAGCAGCATTACGGCAGTATCCATCTGGCAAAAATTAGAGGAGCTAGACAAATGGCTGTTTCTAAAATTAAACAGTGGTTTTACAAACGCTTTCTTCGATGCTGTATTCCCTTATCTCCGCGACTCGGTGTTTTGGGCGCCGCTTTATTTATTTATCATTGGATTTATGGTTGTCAATTGCGGTAAAAAAGGACTGTGGTGGAGCCTGCTTTTTGTATGCACTGTTGCCATTGCCGACGTGATTGGAGCCCGGGTTTTTAAAGCAGGCTTCCATCGCCTACGCCCCTGCCACGACCCTGATTTTTCCATGTACGTACGTTTGCTACTAAAGCACTGCTCGGGCAGCTATAGTTTTGTATCGAACCACGCTGCCAACCACTTTGGCCTGGCAACATTTATGATTATAACTTTTAGAGGTGTGTTGGGCAGGTGGATGTATGCCACTTATCTTTGGGCGTTTTTTATTGTGTATGCCCAGGTGTACGTTGGTGTTCATTACCCTTTAGATGTGTTGGGGGGTGCAGCATTGGGTACGGCGGCGGGCATTTTCACCGCCTGGCTGTTTCATAAAAAATTCGGTCGGCTTAATTTACTTAACCAGGTTTGATAGATGGATATTATTATTCTGTTCGTTTTAATTTTTTTGAACGCCCTGTTTGTTGTTTCTGAAATTGCGCTTGTTTCGGCTCGTAAAACAAAGCTTGAAGCAATGGCCGAAAAAGGCGACAAAAAAGCCCGCAACGCTTTGGACCTTTCTCACAATCCCGATCTGTTTCTTTCCGCAGCGCAGATTGGTATTACGCTTATAGCCATTTTAACCGGTGTGTACTCCGGCGAAAAATTTAGTGCAAAACTGCAACCTGTTATTGAACAGGTTACTGTGTTGCAACCGTATGCCGACACAGTTGCTACCAGTATCATTGTTATTGTGGTCACTTATTTATCTATTGTTTTTGGTGAGTTGATTCCAAAACGAATTGGCCTTCACAATTCTGAACGTATAGCCAAAGCAGTTGCTGCACCTATGCGGGCTTTTGCAAAAGCCACTCACCCCTTTGTATGGCTACTTAATAAAACCAGCAATATTTTTCTGAAGCTGTTTAATATCCGCGGCCATAAAAGCGACTCGGTAACCGAGGATGAAATAAAAGCAATCATCAGCAGTAGCAGCGAAGCTGGTACTATTGAGGAAGAGGAAAAAGAAATGATTGAGCGGATATTTCATTTAGGCGACAGGAACATTACTTCGCTGATGACGCACCGCAGCGATATTTTGTGGTTTGATGTAAATGATACCGAGGATAAAATAAGAGAAAAAATTTTGCAGGAACCGCATTCTGTGTATCCAATTTGCGATGGAGATATTGATCAGATTAAAGGAATGGTCTCGATAAAAGATCTTTATGTTTCGGACGATTTTACAAAATTTAAACACCTGATGAAACCGGCACTTTTTGTACCCGAAAACAACACGGCTTACCAAGTGATGGAAAAGTTCAAGGAAACAAAAAATCACTCGTGTTTTATAGTGGATGAATATGGCAGTTTGCAGGGAATGATCACACTCAACGATATATTGGAAGCCATTGTTGGTGAAATTGCCGACAGTGAAACCACGGAGGGTTATGAAATTTTAAAGCGGGATGATGGCAGTTTTTTAGTAGATGCACAAATTCCTTTTTACGATTTTCTCAGCCACTTCGACCGAACGAATTGGCTTGATGATGATGAGCACCAGTTTGATACATTAGCTGGCTGCATTCTGCAGGAGCTCGAACGCATACCCAAAACCGGGGATAAACTAAAGTGGCGTGAATTTAATTTTGAAATTATGGATATGGACGGCCACCGTATTGATAAGGTTTTAGTAATGCCAAGTGAGGAAATACGGGAAGAAATGGAACCGTAACCCTAAATCTCTAAAGGGTCTTTGAAGAATCCTCCTCGATCATTCCTTCTACATTCGATGTTTCTCATTGCCACCGGGGAATTCGGCGGAAATTTTAGTCTATAGTTCTGTGCTCAAAGTCCCTTTAGGGATTTAGGGTTTCAGGGTTTCAAAACCTGCTTTCTAAATAATGCGGCAATACTTTTCGCCAGGTGTTCCAGTCGTGCGGCCACTCCTCTCCCCAAACATCCAACTCATAATTAATTCCTTTGCTGTATAAAATACTGGCAAAGCTTCGGCTGGCGTTGGGGTCTTCGTATGCACCGGCACCCGAAAAAATATGAATGTGGCTGCTGCTTCTCATTTGCTCCAATATGTAGTGATTAGTGAGGTTAGGCATATAGTGCTGCGGACTATTAAAATAAACATCCTCGTTGTAAAATCCTTTGGTGTATTCGGTTAGGTCGTACACGCCACTCATAGCAATAACACCTTGCAATAAATCGGGGCGTTTTAAATAAAGGTTCATGCTGTGCAATGCGCCAAACGATGCGCCGCAAATAATTATAGGTGTATTGTTACTGGTGGCGGATTTAACAAACGGAATTACTTCTTCATACACATACTCGTTGAACTGCTGGTGCCGGGTAATTTTGTCGTGCGGATCCATGTTATTGTTCAACCAGCTTTCGTTGTTAATGCTGTTGATTGAAAACACCTTAACCTTGCCTCCATCAATAGCCGGCGCAAGCGCATCAATTAACTGGAAACGTTCGTACTCCAAATAGTCGGCCGCAGCGGTAGGCACCAATAACAGGGCAAATCCATAACTGCCGTAAACGGCTATCGGCATTTCTTTTTGTAGTCGATGACTGTACCAACCTGATGTAAATCGTTCCATAATTGCATTATTAATGGTTAACCAATATTAGTTGAATTAGCGAACTATAATGGTATGTGTTGAACTGCTCAACAATGCCAACAAGTAAAAACCCTTACAAACCCAAATTTTTTGTAATCAATTCAAATCCATTCATTACTTTCGAAATCCAATAATTCTGGGAAAATTCTCATGAAAAACCTCAACTACCTTCTTGCCTCACTCCATGTACCGAGCCCATCTGACCGGGCAATATCCTGGTATCAAAGCATTTCAACTTCTGAAATCGGTTTTTTTATTTCAGGGCAACATCCCGCTTACTGTGGGTATGCAAAAACAAAAAGTTATCTTCAGTTCGGAACGTGCCTGCCAAATGGCGAGCTGCCGCCATCGAACATTCCCGTTCTCGTTTTTACAATCTTTGCCAGCTTAGAAGTGAGTGATAGGCATAACCCTAAACAACAGTCTTAGCTTCTAATTAAACCAAATAAACAACCAAATCCTTAATTCCTATGGAAAAAATTTCAATCCTTATCGCCGACGACCACACACTTGTTAGAGAAACCTGGGCTTTTATTCTAAACACCGATGCCCGCTTTAAGGTTATCGCCGAAAGCGGGAGTGGAGAAGAGGCAGTAGAGTTAGCCCGGGAACTGCGCCCCGAGATTGTGATCATGGATATCAACCTTCCTGGCATGAACGGAATTGAAGCCACACAGTTAATTCGCAAGTATTCGCCAACCACAAAAATTTTAGGTGTATCGCTGCACACACAACCTACCTATGCCCGCAAAATGATTTTGAAAGGGGCAATGGGTTACGTAACAAAAAATTCTTCCCGCGAGGAAATGTTTAAAGCCATCATGGAAATTCAGGACGGCAGAAAATATATCTGCGATGAGATAAAAAACATTTTATCGAACCAGGTGATTAGCGGCGACGACGACCAGGGTGGACTAAACTCTCTGTCCCAAAGAGAAATAGAAATTATTTCGTTTATACGCAAAGGCAACTCATCAAAAGAAATTGCTGAGAAATTAGAAATTTCAGTAAAAACCGTAGAGGTGCATCGCTACAACATTTTAAAAAAGCTGAACCTTAAAAACGCGGCAGCCCTGGTAAATTTTATTAACAACAGTCAGTTACAGTTTGAAAATTAAGGTGCTGTTATGGCCCTGGATTATGAAAGCAATTTTTAACTGCGTACCAATTTTTGAAGAATAAACATGGCTTCACCCTTAACCAAGTTGGATAAGTGCCGCTCAAATCTTGAGCGGCATCTTTTTTTCAGATACCATTTCAAGTTTGAGCAGTACAAAAAATCTCTGCCGTCGAATTTGCTGACTGTCTAACCGTAGCAATCTTTTCTTTTGTAATCCGACTCCGTGTCCCAGCAAAGCGCCGGCAGCCACCAATATCCCTAACTTTATTTTCACATCCTAAACTTTGGTCGCCACGCCGGCTTTTAAACTCGTTCCTTCGAACTTTCAGCGCTGATCTTTCTGCAATACTTCCCTCCTTCCCAATTGCTCCCTACCTTCGCCCACCAATTTTATTCGATAAATGAACAGCGCAATTACAAAAAATTTCGAACCACAGTTAGTAGAAGAAACCTGGTACCAGCACTGGTTGGAAAAAGGTTATTTCAGCAGCCAGCCCGATGAACGACCCGCCTTCACGGTTGTAATACCACCCCCAAATGTTACAGGTGTTTTGCACATGGGTCATACACTAAACGAAACCGTGCAGGATGTGTTGGTGCGCAGAGCAAGAATGAGCGGTTTCAACGCCTGCTGGGTACCAGGCTCCGACCACGCATCAATCGCAACAGAAGCAAAAGTGGTGCAGATGCTGAAAGAAAAAGGCATTGATAAAAACAATTTATCAAGAGAAGATTTTTTAAAACATGCTTTTGAATGGAAGGAAAAGTATGGCGGCATAATTTATCACCAGATAAAAAAACTGGGCTGTAGTGTTGACTGGAATCGTACTACGTTCACCATGGACGAACACTACTACAAAGCAGTAATAAAGGTTTTTGTTGACCTGTACAAAAAGGGGATGATTTACCGCGGCGCAAGAATGATTAACTGGGACCCCGCCGCGAAAACAGCATTAAGCGATGAAGAAGTTGAGCACAGAGAAGTTGCGGGCAAGTTGTATTATGTGAAATACAAGGTGGTGAGTGGTGAGTTGTCAGTGGTGAGTGATGGCCACAGTACTCACCATTCGCCATTCACCACTCACATCATCATTGCCACCCAACGCCCCGAAACAATAATGGGCGACACTGCAGTTTGTGTAAATCCTAATGATGAACGATACAAACATTTAAAAGGTGCCAAAATAATTGTTCCGTTAGTGAAGCGGGAGGTGCCGGTTATTTTTGATGATTATGTTGACCCTGCATTTGGAACCGGTGCACTAAAAGTTACGCCGGCGCACGACATTAATGATTATAACCTTGGTTTAAAACACAACCTGCCAATTATTGATACACTAAATGAAGACGGCACATTGAGCGACGCTGCAGAGGTATTTGTTGGTTTAGACAGATTTGAAGCAAGAAAAAAAACTGTGCAAAAATTACGTGAAGAGGGGCTGTTGGTGAAGGAAGAAGAATACACTACACGGCTTGGTTTTTCGCAGCGCAGCAACGCAGTTGTTGAGCCGCGCATTTCAACGCAGTGGTTTGTGAAAATGAATGCGCTTGCAGGCAAAGCTTTGTCGGCAGTAACCAATGGGGAAATTAAAATTCATCCAGAAGAAAGATTTTTAGCAACCTACAAATATTGGTTAGAGCATGTAAAAGACTGGTGCATAAGCAGGCAACTTTGGTGGGGGCAACGTATACCCGCCTGGTACGATGAAGACGGAAAATTTGTAGTGGCCGAAACAGAAGAAGAAGCTCATCGTGAGTGGTCAGTGGTGAATGGTGAGTCAGCCACTCACAACTCACAACGCTCCACTCACCAACTCAAGCAGGACGAAGACGTACTTGACACCTGGTTCTCCTCCTGGCTTTGGCCCATTGAAGTTTTTAATGGCGTTAGCCAGCCAAACAATGCGGAAATAAATTACTACTACCCTACCTCGGTTTTGGTTACCGGGCAGGATATTATTTTCTTTTGGGTGGCACGTATGATAATGGCTGGTCAAGAGTACATGAAAGAAAAACCTTTCAGTGATGTGTACTTCACCGGTATGGTGCGGGATAAGCAGGGGCGAAAGATGAGTAAGCAACTAAACAACTCGCCCGATTTATTGAAGTTGATTGATGACTATGGCGCCGATGCGGTTCGCTTCGGAATTTTAATAGCATCGCCGGCAGGCAACGATCTTTTGTTTGATGAAACCAATTGCGACCAGGGAAAGTTTTTCAATAACAAACTATGGAATGCTTTAAAGCTGGTGAAGATGTGGGAGGAGAAAGTTGAAAGTTCAAAGTTGAAAGTTCAAAGTGAGGCAACCGAAAGTTTTGCAGTGCAATGGTTTGAAAATAGGTTGAACCAGGTGCAAAATGAAGTGGAAGAAATGTACAAGCAGTTTCGGTTGAGCGAGGCATTAAAAACAATCTACTCCTTGATATGGGACGACTTTTGCAGTTGGTATTTGGAATGGGTAAAGCCAGGTTATGATCAACCAATTGACGCAGCAGTTTACAATAAAACGGTTGAATTTTTTACCAGGCTTGTGCAGATGCTGCATCCATTTATGCCATTTGTTACCGAGGAAATTTATCATCGCTTAAAAGAAAGAAACGATGATTTATGTGTGAAGCAGTTCGAGCAAACGCCTGCGCCTTCCGAAGAAATTTTGCAACAAGGGCAGTGGCTCAAACAAACTATTTCGACAATACGGGAGGCAAGAGTGAAAAACAATATTAAGCCCAAAGACGTCATACAATTGCACGTTCAAACCAATAAACAAGAGGCGTTCAGCAGCATACAATCCATACTGCAGAAACAGGTAAATGCCGGGCGTATTGTTTTTGTAGATGATGCAGTTAGCAATACGGTGACCGTAGTTGTGGGTACCGACAAATTTTACATTGAAGCCGAACAACAGCTGGATAACGCTGCACAGAAAGAACAACTTCAAAAAGATTTAAAATACCAGAAGGAATTTTTAGCATCGGTAGAAAAAAAGTTAAGCAATGAACGTTTTGTTCAAAATGCAAAACACGATGTAGTTGATTTAGAACGAAAGAAAAAAGCCGATGCCGAAGAAAAAATAAAAACCATTGAGGAAAGTTTGAAGTCGCTTGCGTAAACAGATATTCAATGTCTCTACAGATCTAGGATATCCAGCCACGAAGCTTTTCAATATTAATTGGGGATTAAATTTACCGGCAAAATAAATTCAAAATAAGTAGTGCCTTTATTATCTCCCGCTAGCAAGCCCTGTGTTAATAAATGACTCACTCTAAAACCAAAAGTTACCGGCAACTGGTTCCACCATTTCGTATCAAAATACATTTCGCCGCCAACGCTTTTAAAATCGCGGCTGCGCAACTTGTCGTTTGAATAAGCCCTGGCAAAATCGTAAAACAAATTGCCGCGTACCCGTTGCACATACAAGATATTAGCGGCACCCAAATCGGGATATACAATTGGAAAATGATAGTTGGCCCCAACCTTCCACATACGCGACAAATTATAATCCTGGAAACCTCTTGCATTGGCAAAGCGGTTACTAAAAACAATACTTGTTGTATCTCTTTGTTGAAAACTTCCATTCAAAACAAAGGAATGATTTGCTATTGATGGCAGATACAAAAATGAGTTGGCAAAAAACTGGTAGCCATTGCCGCTAACGATATGGCGATGATTAAATGTTGATGACCAGCCCAGTTTTGGATAGATATGTTGCACGGCGGTTGGTAAATAATGACTCCAGTTAACAAAGTGGTGCAGGTAAGAACTGTTCTGCGATTGTATTGAGTCTTTAAAAAACCCAGTTGGCATAACCTTATTAAAAACATAGTTGTTGCCAAACCGCAGCAGTTTGTAGCTGTTGCCCTGTGTAAAATTCAACGGAATGTAATAACCACCTCTTGCCTCAACCTGGTTTAATGTTAGTGTGTTGTTGCGAAAAGGAAAGTCTCGCCCCGCCGTGTATTCAACGCCGGCGGTAAGCACCGGGAACAACGCCGAATAGGCCGTGTTCCATCCCGCACCATGCGAAGTTTCATTTTGATTGTAGCGGTAAAATAATTCGTTTGAAAAAGTATTGAGTATGTTATCACTGAGCAGACTGAAAGTAAATTCCGGATCGGAATAGTTGGGTTGCCAGCTATGAAAATTCAACAACCGCGACGATTGGCTGTAACGCTTTTCAGAAAAACGTTGGGTGCCTACGGGTAAGATATTGTTTGGCGCCGCCACCGGGTACTGCTCCAGTGCTTTGATAAAATCGTTTTGGGAGATTTCTTTCCACAATAAATTTTTGGCTGCTTCTGATTGTAACTGCAAACCATTGTTTGTAAACTTACTCCAGTAAACAGAACCAGCATTTGCTGTGGCGTAATAGTTACCGGTTTTTGTTTTGGTTAGCTGATGCACTTTTTTATCACGCAAACTCAGCGCAAACAATTCATCGTTGCCGGTTATGCCTGCGGTAAAAAAAACTGTGTCGCCGCTCACCGATGGCAGGCCAATACTGGCGGCAGAAAACGGAATGAGCTCAACGCTTTTGTCCGACTGAACATCCAATAAATTCAAATTCATTTTGGCCGCGGCATTGCGAATGGAAAATACTATGCGCTCTTCATCAACAAAACGGGGATTAAAATAGTATTGGCCATAAGGCAATGAAAATTGTTGCAAAACAGATCCATCATTGCTGCTTAAAATTTGCAGTTGTGTGGTTAACGAATCGTTGATGTTGACGGCAACAATTTTTTTGCCGGAGGGAGAAAGGTCGGGTGTGTAATAACGCTGCTTTTTTGTTAGTTTTCGTTTTGCACCGGTGCCGGCATCCATCAACATTATATCGCTGTAATCGATCAGCGACCAGCGTGGATGTGTGCTGTAAGTGGTGTAAGCAATGCTGCCATTCTTATAGCTAAACCATTCTTCGGAACTAATGCCGCGCAAAGCAATTTTAGTTTCGGCGGTTTTGTTTTTGAAATAGAAAGCGGGCAATTTGTTGTACGCTGTTTTTAAATAAATCAAACTATCGGCAGTAATTGCTTGCGGAAAATAAATGTTGGTTACCGTTTTTGTTTTGCTCACCTCAGTTTTCTCTTCCCCTAACTGCTTCTTGTAAAAATCAAAAGCGTTCCGCCGGAAAGTTTTGTAATCAACACCGCTATGTTTTTGCACGGCTTTTTGAAACGGGTAAAACAATCCTTTAAAAGCACTGGCATCCTGCGTTACTTTTTGCCAGAAGTCTTTTCCATACTCCAGGTAACCATAGTTGGTGAGCAGGTAGCCTAGGTGATAATGCGAAGGCACGTAATGTTTCATTGAGCCATTGCGCAATTTCATCCAGTTGTAATTTTTTCCTTCTAACCACAGGCTGTTGTATCCACTTAAAAAAAGTGGTAGTCGTCCACGGCCCTGGGTTGTTAATGCTGTTTCTGCATGTACTGCATCACCTTCAAAAAACCAATCGGGCACAGTGAGTGCGTTGGCAAGAGCCTGTCCTCCTTCGCCAAACAAATAATAAAAGCCCTTGGTTAACCCGTTGTAAAAATTATTGTACTGCTGCACATGACGGTACTCATGTATTGCAAGATTTTCGTACCAGGGCAGGTTACCAAAATCAAAAACGTTGGAGCCGGGTACTAAAAAATATTCCGAGCGATAGGGTGCCAACGCCACATAGCCATTGGCGAGTGTGGTACGGTTCTGTAGTACGACAGTTATTTTCTTAAGCCGGTTGCCTAAGTGCAGGAATGTATCAGCAGCCATTTTATGAATGAGTGTAGCAATGCGGTCGGCCTGTTGCCCGGCACCAGGAGCGTAAATAATACGTGTTGTATCGGTATTTATTTGTTTCCATTTTGTGGAGGGAGGAAAGCCGCCAAACTGTTGGGCTGTGACGGTGAAGGTTAGTAGAGTAAAAGTGAAAATCAGGTAACAAAATTTCATAGGAAAAAGATAAGCGTTTATAGTTTTTTGCTTGTTGTTTCTTGTGCCTTGTGCCTTGTGCCTTACTTCTTGCATCTTGCTTCTTACCTCCTACTTCTTACTTCACATGCATCGCCAATTTTTTTGCAATATCGCCACTCAAAGTTTCGGCTGAATAACCATAGCCATTTACCAGCACGCCTTTCATACCATCGTTCGACTGAATGCCATACACAACCGCTTCATCTGCCGGATCAGAGTTGCCTTCGAAACGATAGACTTCTTCAATTTGAAAATCATCGGCATTAAATTTTGTGCTGTTGCAGATGATACAATTTTCTGCAAGATTGAAGTCTTCGGTGAAACCTCTTTTTCGTAAGCCTTCGATTGCTTGTGTTACTGTGTCGTACTGGTACATGATGAAATATTAAGTGATCGGTGAATTGTTTAAAGTTAGCAAAGGGAATTTTATTTCGTTCTGTTGAATTATGATTTTCTAAACCCAAAAAAAGTTAACCCTAATTACAAAATGTTCAATAGAATTCCACTTTGTACAAGTGTGCGACGCAACAGACGATCAATAAAGATTTGCAGCCTGGTACATGATTAACAGGGCTGAAAAAATGACGGTCAAAGACAGGATTCCCTCCGAAGCCCCCGCCCGCCGGCGGGTTGGGGGTTCCTAATACACCAACTGGTGCGTATGTTTTACCACTCCCATTACAAACACACTTTGCACGTTACCAATATTGTCCATTTGGCTTAGTTTGTTTACGTGAAAATTGTAGTAGTCGTCCATATTTTCGGCAACCACTTTCAGCATAAAATCAAACTCACCCGATATGGTAAGGCACTCGGTAATTTCATTCATTTCCATAATGGATTTTATAAATTTTGCCCCCGCGGTCTTGCTGTGTTGCCGCAGCGACAAATAACAAATCACCATTAGGCCCTTTTTTACTTTTGCGCCATCGAGTAACGTAACGTATTGTTTTATGATGCCGCTTTGCTCCATGCGCCTGATGCGTTCGTGTACCGGTGTAGTGCTCAGGTGTACTTTCTCTCCAATTTCGCGAATGGAAATGCGGGAGTTTTGTTGTAGCAGGCGCAGGATAGCCACATCGGTTTTATCAAGCGCAGGCGTTTGTTCTGTTTGCATTGCTTTTGCCATAGCTGGTCAGGTTATTTGCCTGTAAAATACAGTTCTCATAGAAAATTGTCCTGAATTTTTAAAATGATTCAGAAAAATCAGCTACAAACATACCTTTGTTGGCGAAGCCTTGGGTTATTCGCCACGAGCTTCGGGACCGATTCTAAAGTCTCGCAGTTCATTGCTCACAGCTCGCAGCTTCTTAAGACCTTAAACATTTAAACTTTAAAATTTACAAATGTCAACACTCACAAACACAAACATCGACTTCAACCTTGCACACAAGGTGAAGGATATGAGTCTTGCTGCCTGGGGCCGCAAGGAAATTAGATTAGCCGAAGCAGAAATGCCGGGTCTAATGTCTATCCGCAAAGAGTACGCAGCTACGCAACCGTTAAAAGGTGCCCGCATTGCCGGCTGTTTGCACATGACCATTCAAACCGCTGTACTCATCGAAACTTTGGTTGAATTGGGTGCCGAAGTAAAGTGGAGTTCGTGCAACATTTTTTCTACGCAAGACCAGGCCGCGGCTGCGATTGCCGCCGCAGGTATTGGTGTATTTGCATGGAAAGGACAAACAAACGAAGAGGCTGAATGGTGTATTGAACAAACATTATTTTTTGGTTCAGCCGACAAACCTCTGAACATGATTCTTGATGATGGTGGTGATTTAACCAACATTGTATTGGATAAATATCCTGAGTTGATCCAGCACGTAAAAGGTATTTCTGAAGAAACAACTACAGGTGTGCACCGCCTGTACGAAAGAATGGCCAAAGGCACGTTGCCAATGCCTGCTATTAATGTAAACGACTCGGTTACCAAATCAAAGTTCGATAACAAATACGGATGTAAAGAATCATTGGTTGATTCAATCCGTCGTGCTACCGATGTAATGCTTGCCGGTAAGGTTGCAGTTGTTGGTGGTTATGGCGATGTGGGTAAAGGTTCTGCCGCTTCATTGGCTGGTGCTGGTTGCCGCGTGATTGTTACAGAGATTGATCCTATTTGTGCATTGCAAGCAGCAATGGACGGATTTGAAGTAAAGAAAATGGTTGATGCTGTTAAAGAAGCCGACATTGTTGTTACGGCATCGGGCTGCCGCGACCTGATTACCGAGGTACATTTCCGCAGCATGAAAGACAAAGCAATCGTTTGTAACATTGGCCACTTTGATATTGAAATTGATGTTGCCTGGTTGAATGATAACTACGGTACTACAAAAGATACCGTGAAGCCACAGGTTGATATTTACAACATTGAAGGCAAGGATATTATTCTGCTGGCTGAAGGCCGCCTGGTAAATCTTGGTTGTGCCACCGGCCACCCATCGTTTGTAATGAGTAACTCTTTCAGTAACCAAACATTGGCGCAAATAGAACTTTGGACCAATGGCAGCAGCTACGAAAACAAAGTTTATGTTTTACCTAAACACCTTGATGAAAAAGTTGCACGATTGCACCTTTCAAAAATTGGTGTTGAGTTGGAAGAATTGACTGCAGCACAAAGTGAATATTTAGGTATTAGTAAAGAAGGACCTTTTAAGACTGATACATACAGGTATTAATTGAGGAACTATAGAGAATCTGAAGCCCCGTAGTGATGCGGGGCTTTTCTTTTTTGTACTCACCTGAAGTACTACTATTGAACTTTTGTGGCGTCGCACTCTTGTACGATTGTCTCATTATTCAGCCGAACGATACAGCACAGCAGATGCACTTTTAGAAAAGACAAAACACATTATCATTCTGTTCAAATAATCAGAGTAAATTTGAGAGAAAAAAAATTATTGTTATGAGTGTAGCAGAAATGAAAATAAAAGTGATCAATAAAATTACAGGCGTTGACGATGAACTCGTGTTACAGCAAGTTTTAGCATTGTTGGAAACCACATCTGTAAATGACAAAGAAAATGTTAGTCTGAGTAAAAACTACGACGCCATTAAAGACCAGTACGGAGATGTTTTACAAAGACTTGCCAAATGATTGCAATTGCTGATGTTTTAGAAATACACCAAAAATCAATTATTGATTTTGGTGGTTCGCATGGCGTGAGAGATCTAGGTTTATTAGAGGCTGCTTTGGCCCGACCATTTCAAACTTTTGGAGGGGAAGATTTATACCCTACCGCATTTGAAAAAGCCGCAGCCCTTGCGGAGAGTCTGATCAAAAATCATCCTTTTATTGATGGCAATAAAAGAACCGGCTTATTGGCTATGGTTAGTTTCTTAATCAATAATAAATATTCATTCACAGCCTCGCCAGATGACCTATACAACTTTGTAATTGACATTTCAACCGGAGTAATTTCGTTTGATGAATTAGTTGCGTGGCTTAGGGAAAATACGACAACAGGCTGAGGAATCTATATAAGTATGGCTGAATGCAGTTCCATTTAAACAAAATGCTCCTCAATAAATATATCCCGCAGTACAATTATCATGAGTATCATCAGGCAACAATAAACGCGACGGCTAAAGAATGTTTTCTCACCGCAAAGAATCTCGACATGTCCAAATCATGGATCACAAAAACCCTGATGAAGCTTAGAGGATTACCAACAAATGAGCTCACACTTCCGGGATTTCTTAACAAGGTTTGCTTCACCCTTTTGGAAGAGGATCTTTATACAGAATTTCTAATTGATGCCTCGCAGCCAGGCTTGAAAATATACTGGAACTTTTATTTTCAACCTTTGTCTCCTAATGAAACAATGGTAAGTACAGAAACAAGAATACTCTGCCTCAGCAACAAAATTAAACGACGATTTTCTGTCTATTGGTTTTTTGTGAGGCCCTTCAGTGGCTTCATTCGTTTAGAAATATTGCGTTTAATTAAAAAAACTACCGCCGCCGATAGAAATTTTTAAATCTTGTTTTGCATTTGGGTCGGTGAAAATCTTCAAATTATTTTTGTAGTTTCTTCACACCGCCTGGGAGCATACAATGAAAATTCATCACAATTAACACTAACACCAATGGTCAACATCATTCACCGCATCGGAATCAAATCCTCGGCAGCACAAGTATATAAAGCTCTATCAACAATAAATGGTCTTGCTAATTGGTGGACTGAAGACACAACCGGTGACGAACAACTTGGCGGAAAAATCAGTTTTACTTTTCGCTCGGAAACCGGAGACATAAAAGGCCAGATGATTATGGAAGTGATGGAACTAAATCCTGAAAAGAGTGTTCGTTGGAATTGTATCTCCGGGCCGGAAGAATGGATAGGCACCGAAATTAGTTTTGAATTGTCGGAGGCCGATGGTCAAACCATCATCATCTTCGCTCACAACAACTGGCGTGAGCAGGTTGAGTTTACCGCACATTGCAGTATGAAGTGGGCTGTGTTTCTTTTAAGTCTTCGCCAATATGTTGAAACAGGAAAAGGCAATCCATCGCCACATGATTTAAAAATTGATAACTGGAATTAAGAGCGACTTGCAAACTCCAGCGAGACCGCTGAATGTTGAACAGGGATTGACGTATTTTCATTGAACACAACTCATTTATGAAACGATCCTTACTAAGCATTCTTTTTATCACTTCGCTCATTGCCGGCAACAGCCAAAATGTAAAAGACTCCGTAGCCATCCGTCTGCTGCTCGAAAAAGAATCAGCAACCTGGCGAAGCGGAGATATAAAAGGCCACGCAGATTGCTGGCAGATAAAACCATACAGCCGCATCCTTGTTTCAACAGGTGAAGGCACTGCAGTTGATGTGCCACCAATAATGATGATCCACCCATCACCCGGATCTACAGGTAAGGGTGGCTATTCGATTAATACCAATTACCGCATGAGCATAAATAAAAACAATGCCTGGGTAAGCCATGATGAAGAATCGGTTTCGGTTGATGGCAAAAGAACCTACTCGTACGAGATGCGGATGCTGGAAAAGATAAAAGGCAAGTGGAAACTGGTTGGTCAGTCAATTCATATTTACAAGCGGTGATGAATTATTCTTCTCTTAGCCTTATAACGCTCAAACCCAAAAAAACCAACACCTTTGCCCTTCAATGAACATCGGCAACATACCACTCCCCCACTTTCCTTTACTCCTTGCGCCAATGGAAGATGTAAGTGATCCGCCATTCAGAATGATCTGCAAAGAGCTGGGTGCCGACTTGTTGTTTACCGAATTTATTAGCAGCGAAGGATTAATTCGTAACTCAATAAAATGCAAACGCAGGCTTGATATTTTTCCCGAAGAAAAACCTGTGGGCATACAAATTTTTGGCGGCGATGAAAAAACTTTGTCAATGGCCGCTGCAATTGTTGATGTTACAAACCCCGACCTATTGGATATAAATTTTGGTTGCCCGGTGTAAGGTATCGTTTGCAGAGGTGCCGGCGCCGGTGTACTAAAAGACATTGAACTGATGGTGCGGCTTACAAAGGCCTGTGTAAAATCTACTCATCTACCTGTTACCGTAAAAACAAGATTGGGTTGGGATGAGAACACAAAAAATATTTTGGAAGTGGCCGAACGCCTGCAGGATGTGGGTATAACAGCGTTGACCATTCATGGCCGCACCCGCTGCCAAATGTATAAGGGCAATGCCGATTGGAGGTTGATTGGCGAGGTGAAAAACAATCCACGGATACGGATACCCGTTTTTGGCAACGGCGACATTGATAGTGCACAAAAAGCACTCGATTACAAAAACCGTATTGGAGTTGATGGCATTATGATTGGAAGAGCAGCCATTGGCTACCCCTGGATTTTCAGGGAGATAAAACATTACCTGGAAACAGGTGTACAAATGGCGCCACCCACCGCCGAAGAAAGACTACAAATTTGCCAGCAGCATTTGTTGCGTTCAATAAATTGGAAGGGCGAAGAAAAAGCCATTTGCGAAATGCGTGGCCGCTACCTGAAATATTTAAAACCGTTGCCGGGCATTGAAATTTATTTAAAAAAATTGATGCTGCTTACACAGCCCGAAGAAATCATTTCGTTCCTCAACGAAATGAAAATGTATTACAAGGATTGTGAAATGATACACCTCCCTATTACAATTCCAAATTATCATTTGCACCTTAGCAATGCTTCCTGATTTGAAATGGCGTTTCAGTGAAACTTTTTAACGACCATTTGCAACCACATCAGTCAAGCACAATCTCCATGCCTTCCCTCGCCAGTTCATTTTTAAATGAGTACGCTGCATTGCCCTGGTAGGCTGCAAACATTTCGTTGAGCTCAACATCTGTGCGGTATGGATCGTGGTGCGCAAACAAAACATGTTTTACGTTGGCCATAGATGCAAAAAGCCCCGCATCCTCAATGGAAGAATGCCCCCACCCTCTTTTTATTCGGTATTCCTCAGCGGTATATTGTGCATCGTGTAATAACAAATCGGCATTCAGCGCAAGGTCGAAACCCGAAATCCATTTGGCATCCTTAATCATGCCTGAAGGCCCCAACGCAGGCTCATGATCTGGGAGATAAGCAACAACAGAACGACTGCCGCTCACCCTGAAGCCCACTGTAGGACCGGGATGAATTATGTAGGATGATTGGATGGTAAAAGGGCCTACTTCAAAACTACCATTGGCTATTTCGTGCAGCACCAGTTTGCAGGGCAAATCCCGAAGAAGTACAGGAAATAATGGAGGTGAAAGGTAACGGCTTAACCTGGAGTGTAAACTACGTAAACTGCTTGCGGGGCCCCAAATGTGCACTTCCATTGAAGGATCGAAAAGCGATCTGAAAAAACCTAAGCCCTGTATATGATCGAGGTGCAGATGCGTAAGGACAATATCAATTCTTTTAGATGATAGTTCCTTATTGATTACTAACTTTTGAATGCCCGAACCTCCATCACATACCAACAACCAGCCATCCTCCCATATTTCAATACAGGAAGTATTGCCACCATAATATGCCGTATCGGCCCCGGTTGTGGGAATGGAACCCCTAACGCCCCATAACTTTATATTCATTCATCGTTTGATTTCCAAAAGATAGCCACGGCCCCAAGCATTTTTCCAGTGCGACCAATGATGGGATAAGATGTGACAGAAATTTTTTCAATTTTGCCCTGTAAGTTTTCAATCCCAAAGGTTTTATGATAGGGTAAGCAGTTCTTCAGGGTCTTTACAAGTGGCAGGCCTTCGGGAGGCAGCGGGTTACCTTTATCATCTACAGGTTTGAATTCTGTTGACCACTGCTCAACCGGCATTTCACCAGTATCCTCAAAGCGGTTACCTAAAATTCCTTCCGCTGGCTCATTATAAAAAATAAGGTTGCCAATGGAGTCGGTTATAAACACCGGGATAGAAAGGCAATCGGCCAACTGGCGATTTAAAATTATTTCTATTTCGTAAGCCGCCATAGAAAAGAAATTTTGGTTTCAATAAACTTTGAACCTCAAATCACTCCTGCCAGCTTGCGGAGTGCTGAGCGTATTTCATTTGAAAGTTCCGCTTCTTTCCTGAAAGGCCAACAGAATTTTATCATCCCTGGTAAACTGTAGTGCATATAACATAACGGCCACTACAACTAAATTTCCAAAGTGTGCAGAAAGTAGCCTGGTTGAAACACATCCAGGCAGAGGTTTTTAAAATTGAATAATGTACAATTATGTACATGGCAGAAAATTAATCACAACATGAAAGCCAAAAGTTCGAGTAAAAAGCCATTGCACTAGCCACAGAACATTTGCATACATTATTCCTGCTATCGGCCTAACTGGTATAAATTCTGCATGTAGCCATTACAATAAGTACTTTTATTTTACAAACTCCTCTTCGTATAATTTTAAAAACATTCAGTGATGTACAAACAAATTTTCGCGGTGTCGGCCTTAACAATAATTATTACCGCCTGTGGTACTAATAACCACAACGGGATGACCACATCTTCAACAGGCGACTCAACCTCTGCACCAGTAGAAACCAAATCGCCCAACACAGATTATAAACCAGCGTTCGCGGGGCAAACCAGGATTGGTGGAGTAAAAACATCCACACCTTACGAGGGAAAATTGCTCACGAGCGCATTGGCAAAACCATGGGGCATTACAGCGCTGCCCGATGGCAGATTATTGATCACCGAAAAAGGAGGGGCCATGAAAATTGCTTCAACAACGGGAACAATTAGTGCAGCCATCACCGGCATACCGGCAGTAAATTCTTCCGGCCAGGGAGGTTTGTTGGGCGTAACATTAGATCCAGCATTTGCAAACAACCGTATGGTGTATTGGACATTTTCAGAAGCAACACCCGAAGGAAATCTAACCTCGGTTGCTAAAGGAAAATTATCGGCCGATGATACAAAAATGGAAAACGCCGCGGTTATTTACCGGGCCACACCGGCATACAAGGGCAACCTGCATTATGGTTCAAGAATTTTGTTCGACAAAACAGGGAACATTGTTTTTAGCACGGGCGAAAGATCAGATATAGAAACAAGGCCCCAGGCACAATCCTTACAATCGGCCAACGGCAAAATTATCAGAATTACAACCGATGGACAGCCCGCCCCTGGCAACCCGTTTATTAATAATAGCAGTGCCCGACCCGAAATTTATTCTTACGGTCACCGCAATGTGCAGGGCCTTGCCTTTCACCCACAAACCGGCGATTTATGGGAAAATGAATTTGGCCCAAGAGGTGGCGATGAATTAAATATTGCGGCACCTGGAAAAAATTATGGTTGGCCAACTATCACTTATGGATTGGAATATAGCGGTCAAAAAATTGGAGCCGCTATTACACAGCAAAGTGGAATGGAACAACCCGTTTATTATTGGGACCCGGTGTTATCGCCCAGTGGAATGACCTTTTACACCGGCAACGAAATACCTGAATGGCAGAACAATTTATTTATCAGTGGGCTTAACAGCAATCATATTGCACGGCTTGTTATTAAAAACAACAAAGTGGTTGGCGAGGAAAGATTGTTGGCGAGCGAAGGACAACGTTTCAGAGATATAACCGAGGGAAAGGATGGTGCACTATATGCGGTAACCGATGCAGGCAGGTTATACAGAATTGGTAAGAAGTAATGAAACCTTGTTCTCAAATCCTGAAAATAATGGCCGGCGTTTCATCGCCGGCCATTATAGTTCCCGCAAAAAAACAAAATTATTTTACGGCCAGTAAATCAACTTTTTCAATTTGAGGCGGGGCGGAAAGTAACTCACCAGCATGTTCCATAAGAGCAGCGGCAATCTTTCCAGCCAGATGGGCTTCCCGTCCGTCTTCATCATTGAATGTGTCGAAAATGCCAAAGGTTGACGGGCCAATTTTTAATGCATACCAGGCAACCGTTTCTTCTTCTTCCTGTGCCAATGCCAATGCAGTTTTTAAAAATTGCTCTACGTCGTTCTCTTTTCCGGGCTTTGCTTCCACCCTCGCTAAAATCGCAAATTTTTCCATGTTTTTGTTGGTTAATTGTGTGCCTAAAATTAGCGTGGATTTTAGTCACCAAACACACTCATTCTGTTTCTCTGAATAAGAACGAACTCGTCCTGAAATACATCATTCAACTTCGGGCATGAAAAATGCAATAACAATTCCTATAAACTCATCTTTAAATTAAAATTCAGGTTATGGACAATAGAGAAAGAAATGAACCGAACAAAACCCCCGACACTACAGATCCAAAAAAAGAAACAAGAAAAGAGCTGGAAGAGACAGACCCGCAGATGATAGAGTTAAAAGGTTTCATTGACCCTAAAGAAGAACTGGAACCTATATTGACTGATGGCACAAAAACGCCGGATAAAAAACCACCGGAAAATGTGAATAGTTGATAGCCGGTGCTAGCAGGCAGTGTTTGCCAATATTTTCTTTTGATTTAAAAGGTCCACTTGCATGGGCCTTTTTTAATACCTGCCACCCGCCGCATTGTGAGGAGTAATTACATTTGCTCCATCATCATCAACCAAAAAAAATGTCAGCAACTTCCAGCTCACCTATCACTGTAGAAACGGTTGTAAATGCACACGTAGAGAAGGTGTGGGAAATTTGGACAGACCCAAAACACATTGTTCACTGGAACAACGCATCGGATGACTGGCATACACCTTATGCAGAAAACGATTTGCGAAAGGACGGAAAATTTACCTACACCATGGCCGCTAAAAATGGCAGTTTCAAATTTGATTTTGAGGGAGTATATACCAACGTTGACGAGCACAGATCAATTGAATACGCCCTTGGAGATGGCAGAAAAGTAAAAATAGATTTTACGCCGATGGATGATAAAACTAAAGTAGCGGAAACCTTCGATCCTGAGAATGAAAATTCCAC
Organism: Chitinophagales bacterium; assembly: GCA_031425835.1. GTDB lineage: Bacteria > Bacteroidota > Bacteroidia > Chitinophagales > Chitinophagaceae > Flavisolibacter. The sequence goes on along the minus strand of JANPKD010000006.1, from coordinate 178,617 downwards.
TGAAATGCAAAGGGCCGGCTGGCAGGCAATTTTAGATAATTTTAAAAAATACGCGGAAATTGTTTTTTCCACCTCGCTGTAAATTCTTGCTCTTCACTTCTCATAATTGCATTTTTTTAAGAAATGCCTCTTAAAAAAGACTAAATGCTTATTTATCGAACACATCGAAGCAACTCTACAAAGCAAACTTTCGTACTCAATTGAATTAACCTAGTGGTTACCCATAATCATCCAAATATTTATCAATGAAACCTGTTTCTTCAACAAACACGATTGCTGTTGCTATCCTGCTATTGGTGGTTACTTCAAGTATATTCATTCAATGTACAAATTCAAGCAACGGACAACCGAATTCGGTTAACCAAGAAAATAAAAAACCAGTAGCGGAAGCCAATGACCCAGTGATGGACAACGCAGCTAAAATGTTAGCCGAAGGAAAACAAACCTTTCGGTTTGAAACTTTTGGCGATGAGGCTTATTGGACAGACGCCCTTCAATTAAACAAAGCAATTGCTGGTGAAAAAGCTGGCGGTGTTGGCGCTGGTCTTTCCCCCAAAGCGGCCCTTGCTGCTGGTTTAAAAGTTGATATGGATGTTATTCCAGCCGATGTTGCCGAGGCAATAAAAGCAGGCAAAGTAAATTTAGATGATCCCGCAGTTACACTTACACTACTTCAATTGAATGCCGTATTAGGTGTAAAAGCCAGTTTTGATAATAATAAAAACCTGGTGACTGTGGGACTAACCTGCGCATCCTGCCACTCAACTGTTGACGATGCATTTGCACCAGGCATCGGCCATCGGCTTGATGGTTGGGCTAATAGAGATTTGAATGTTGGTGCAATAGTTTCCATGGCACCAAATTTAAAACCAATTGCAGATGCATTAGGTGTTGATGTGGCTACTGTAAAAAAAGTATTGGCAAGCTGGGGGCCTGGCAAATTTGATGCACTGTTGAATTTAGATGGCAAAGCATTCAGGCCCGATGGAAAATCGGCCGCCACATTAATTCCTGAAGCATTTGGGCATGCGGGCCATACGCTGCATACATGGACGGGTGGCTGGGGCGACGTTACATATTGGAATGCTTACGTTGCTAACCTTGAGTTGGTAGGCAAAGGAAATTTTTATGATACCCGCTTGAATAACGCAACCAAATATCCGGTGGCAGCTAAAACCCGCGCAGGCAATAAACGCAATACCCCGGATATGGTAACCGATAAATTAGCCGCTCTGCAATTTTACCAACTGGCTTTACCCATACCCATTGCGCCGGATAGCATTTACAGTAAAGAAGCTGCAGCAAGAGGTAAGATTCTTTTCAGTGCCAAGGCAAAATGCGCAGGCTGCCATGTACCACCCCTTTTTACCGAACCCGGTTGGAATACACACAAAGCGGCCGATATTGGCATTGATGATTTTCAATCGAAACGCTCCCCGGATAACAGCTATGTAACACAAGGCCTGCGTGGATTGTGGACGCATACTAAAGGAGGCTTTTATCACGATGGACGATTTGCAACCTTAATGGATGTTGTAAATCACTACAACAATTTTAAAAAACTTACTTTAACCGAACCGGAGAAAAAAGATTTAATTGAGTACCTGAAATCGCTCTGAAAAAAAAAGTTTAGGATTCAGGGCTTCCTAAAAAACGAAAACTTATTTCTAAAAAAATACAACAAAAAAGAATGCAGGAAAAAATGAACGAAGCCACTCCGCAACGGCCGCAGGGCGACCGTATTATTGACGCGGTACTTGTACCTATTGACTTGCCGACATTTATCAAGCAGATAAAATCAGAGAAACCCTGGCTACAAAGTGACCGCAATGCCATTACCGTTTTTAAAACAAACGGCCTGCGCATTTTACTTATTGCCCTGCAAAAAGATGCGGAAATGAAAAAACATACCGCCGAAGGACACATCAGCCTGCAGGTATTGGATGGCGTAATTTTATTTTCCACTGATGAACAAACCCTTGAATTGAGTAAAGGACAAATGCTGGCACTTCATAAAAATATTCCCCATTCGGTTTTTGCTAAAGAAGAAAGTATTTTTTTGCTCACGCTAACCACAACTTTAGAAGAACGATAGCAAAAAAGAGTAATGAACTTAACCAATACAGGTAACAAAGCAAAAAAGCAGGCGTTTGAAAACAGCCTGCTTTTTTACAATAGTTTTTCTTAATCATCAATCGTCATCATCGTCATCACCATCGTTGTGATGCTTACCCACCTCCACCAATTTCCAAACCTTACCCGTAGTACCCGATGGCCCGCCAACATTCGAAGTGGTTAGATACAGTTCTCCCTTCCTGTCCTCCCCCATTCCTTTTAATAATGCACCAATATCGTTGGGCGAACTTTTTAAAGAAATTTCCTGGTAGTTCCATGGGCCCCAGCTACGTGGTTCAGCAATGAATAATTCGCCAAGCAGTACAGTTGAGCTTTGTGAGTACGTACCAAAAATATACTTGCCTTTAAAATGACTAATGTCGCTACCTCGGTAAATGTTGCCCCCCATAATGGCAGTGGTGCGTGGTGCAACCGGGTTACGAAAATTGTTAAGCACAATAACCGGATCAATGAGTGGGTTGCCAAAATTATCCACGGTTGGGCAATTGGGGAACGGCGTTAAACTACTTGCCGCGTTAAAGCAGGTAAATCCTTCTTTTACATTCCATCCATAGTTGCCACCCTTTTTTATCACGTTAATTTCTTCGTACAAAAGCTGGCCTACATCTCCGGCAATTAAATCATGATCACCCTTCTTGTCAATTGAAAAACGAAATGGATTGCGTAGCCCATAAGCATAAATTTCATCAAGCCCGGGCTTGCCAACAAATGGGTTGGATGGAGGGATGGCATAAGGAACACCATTTACATCTATGCGCAAAATGTTGCCAAACAAATTGGCTTCAATATCCTGGCCGTTACCACCAGCATTGGGCAAATACCAATCGGGTACATGGCCAACGGGTGTATCGTTAGCGCCGCCGCCGTCGCCAATGGCAATATAGAGGTACCCATCCTTTGGACCGAAGGCGATTGTGCCCCCATTGTGGTTGCCTTGCGGATCGTCAAGTTCCAGAATGAACCTCTCCGAACTTACATCTGCAGTATTTTCATTGCCGGCCGATACCTGAAATTCAGAAAGCCTTATCAAATTATTCCACAACACTCCGGGTGCCGGGCCACCTGCTCTGCGTGGCGCTGAATAATACACATAAAATTTGCCATTGTGTTTATACCGGGGGTGGAATGCCAGGCCAAGCAAACCACGTTCATCAAAGTTTGGATTGAGTGTAACCAGTTTTGTGCTAATGTCGAGGAAAGGTGTAGGCAACCGGTTACCATGCCTGTCAATAATCCATATTTTCCCAATCTGGTCCACAACAAACAAACGTTTATCATCATCACTGGCGGCTACTACCGCCACCGGAGAAACAAGGCCTTCGGTGATTAATTGAATATCTACTTCAGGCATTTTATTTCCTTTTTTTAGCACATCCATTTGGTCGGTAGCTGTTGCGGCAGAAGCGTCGGCTTCTGTTTTTTTACAGCCCTGAAACAAGAGAAACAGGAATGCAAAAACAAATAGCGGAGGCAACAAACTTCCATTTGGCAAAAAGTTGGTTTTAAAGTGTTTCATAAAAAATGTTTTAGTTGAAAAAATGGTGCGCCGAAAAAACGATTTGAATACCGGAGCTATAGTTCTTACGCAAAAGATTATTGCAGGGTTGCTTTTGGTGCCGGCAATTCATTCGACCATGGAGGGGTGTTTAAACCATTTGCCCTGGCGGATAGCAGCAAAAAAAGCCGCTCAAAAAAGCGGCTTTAAAAAATGGTTCGAAAACTTTATTGCTTAGCTATCACCAATTTTGTTTTCTGCGTTTGCCATTTACCGGTTACGGAAACAATATAGGTACCCTTTTGCAGCGCATTGATTTCATGCACAGCTACATTGTTCCGGCCTCGCAGCAAACTGATTGTTTTTGTAAAAACAATTTTACCTGTCATGTCGCTAATGCTGACCAATGCATTTTCATTTGCAGGCCAGCTAACTTGTAACCTGGCATATTTTCCCTCGGTCGGGTTTGGATAAACTGTCAATTTATTTGCATCGTCTGCAGCAACCAAAATATCTTCTGCCGTTTTTGCGGCAACGCCTGCCGACACCGTGACGTTATCAAATACAGCCGTGCTGGTGGCGGTATTTACACCGCTTGTTACGGCAAGGCCAGCAAGTGCAGCAGTGCTCATGCTAACCGTGGCCGATGTATATAAGGTCCACGTTGTTCCATTCACAGAATGGTAGGCAGAAAAGCTGTTTCCGCTGCGTGTGATTTTTAACCAACGGGGTGCAGTAGCCGAAACCGTACTTGTGGTTGTGACCTTGCCCCCAACCATTTTCCGAAACTGAAATTCTAATTTACCTGTTGAGGGAACGATGCATAGACTCACACGCTTAGCACCTGCTGCCGTGTTTTCTGAAAACACAATACCCGCCTTTGCACTGGCCGATGTGTTGGTAACACTTGCCAGCCTGGCGACAATTGTGTGGTTACCGTTCGCTGTCCTTTTTACAAAATGATATTGATCGGAAGTTGACTGTAAACCGGTACCTGAACCACGCACGGTGTACTCGGGGCTAACATAACAAACGCTGCCGGCTATGCTTACGCCGCCAACATCGCCATTTGTAAAACCTGCGGGCAGAACATTACAGTAACCTAAATAATTAAAGCTTGCTGCAAATAAAAGTACACACCCGTTAACGGTGGTCACCGAAAGTGTTCCATTAACTATGCCCGACGCTGCACCGGCTGCCATTTGTATATTGACAGACCCATTTAAGACCCCATCAACTGCTAAACCCGAAAGCGAAATGGCCGAGCCCGTGCCTGCAACTCTTACATCGGTTGTAGAAAAAGAAACTGTTTCGACCGTGCCCGTTTGCAGTCCAAAATTTTGAACCGACACGGGCAATATAAATGATGTACCACCACCGGTTGCACCTGCTGGAATTGATGGCTTAAAATAATCTCCGGCAACCCAGCAAGTGCTAATGTTCAAATGCAGGTTCTGTTCATTCAATGGGATGATGCGGTTTTGCAATGGCCAGAACCCATCACTTGAAGAACCTGTTTCAACCACGGCAGCAAAAATTTTATTCTTAGTGGTTTGTTCGCCATACATCCAATCGTTTGCGCCACCATTTAAAACATACCCAAGGTTTTGGTACGATGTGCCGACTTGTATGCCATTAACCGAGGTTGCGAGGGCACCCCAGTTCTGGTAATGCGGATTATCGGGTGTTGCCTGGTTTACATAACCCCATGGTGTGTTAAAAGTGTTGGCATAGCTGTGGTGATTAACAACATTTCCAAATTGGTGGGCTGTGCAAAAATCTCTGATGGCTTGCGTTTCGGGCTCGGAAAATGCAGCGGTACCCCGGTAACTATCAGAGGAACCATTGGGACTGCTGCCCGTATTATCGTGCCCCCATTTAAAACCAAAATTGCGGTTAAGGTCAACACCAAAAGTTCCGTTGCCATTGTTTCTGCGATTTTTTCTCCAGCCCCCACCACCTGCCGGATTGGTGGTTTGGTTATACACGTACCCATCGGGGTTAAGGCAGGCAGCTACATAAATTTCGCGGCTGTTGATCAGGCAATTTAACTCCGCATTTGTTTGGTAATTTGCCAAAATGTACTGCATAAAATACATGAGGTTCGACATCGAAACTGCCTCTCTTGCATGAATCAATCCGTTCAAAAAAACTTCGGGTTCATTTTCATCTACATCGGCGTTATCGGAAATTTTTACCACCCAAATTGGTCGTCCCTCAAGGCTGTTGCCTATTGAAATTTTTGAAGTAATTAAATTGGGATACATCGCCTTTAATGAGTCGAGTTCCAATTCCATTTCGGCAAATGTTAGGTAGCCACCCATTGATCCATAATTAAAACCAGCAGGTACGGCAGCCGCAGCTGCTGCCGCTTGCGCTTCCCTGCGAACAAGGGCATTTTTTGTCCTAAAATCTTCCGCCAGATCTGCCACTACATATTCAATACTTAGTTTTTGTGCCTTCATCTTTTTAATATCGGAAGCTGAGAACGCCCCAACAAAATAATTAGGTTTTCTCTCGCCCAATTCATCCAGCGTTACACCTTGTTGCAAAAGTTTTATAGCCTGTTGCTGGGTTGCAAAAACTTTTACCCGGGAATAAATTTCAGCTTGTTGTGCCAGCGAAGATTGAAGCAAAAAAACGAAGACCAGGGAAAAAAGGAGCATAGTCTTTTTCATAAGCGTGTATTTTGGTTTGGTGGAAAAGTAGCAGTTATATCAACAACAAAAAAATTGACGTTGAGGTATTGCAGAGGCCCTTGCCAGTTTATTTGATAGTGAAAAATAGAATTGGAGCAGTGGTGAATGTTGTAAGGTTTGTTTCGAATCCTTGTTAAGAAATGATCTCGTACACATTTCCTTCAATGGCTAATTCAGTGTTTGGAAAAACTTCTCTCGCTTCTTCTTCAAAACTTTCCAGTGTACTATATTTTGAGGAGAAGTGACCAATGAGTAATTTTTTTACCCTGGCTTTTTTTGCCATTTCGGCGGCTTGTTTGGTGGTGGCATGAAAACGTTCGAAGGCCCTTTCCCGCATATTATCCAGGTACGTGGTTTCATGATAAATCATATCGGCACCAGTGATATACTGAAGCAGGTTTTCGTCGTAGCGGGTATCGGCACAAAAAGCATACTTCATTCCTTTTTCGGGGGCCGCAGTCACATCCGTATTCAGTATGCGCTGGCCCTGTGGTGTAATGTAGTCAAGCCCGTTTTGCAAACTGGCGTAAAAGCTTACCGGTATGTTTTTCTTTTTTACTTTTTCAATCAACAGTTTTCTCTTTCCTTCTTTTTCTTCAAATAAAAATCCGTAGCATTCAATTCTGTGTGTTGTGGGAAAACAGCTGATTCTTATTTTATCATCGTCAACCAAAATTTCGGCTTTATTTATTGTATGAAAATAGAGCGGGTATGGAAGAACCGTCTCGGCTACTTTCATTTGTATTTCCACAATTTGTTGCAGGGGCGCCGGGCCATATACATGCAACTCCTGCTGATGCGATAGCAGGCCAAAAGTGTTGAGTAAACCCACAAGGCCAAAATAATGATCGCCATGAAGGTGTGAAATAAAAATGTGAGAGATTTTACCGCGGCGAATTTTGTATTTGATCATTTGGATTTGTGTTCCCTCGCCACAATCAACCAGATAATTATTGCCATCGTGGCTTACCACCTGGCTGGTAGGATGACGATTAAAGGCAGGCACAGCGGAGTTATTTCCCAGGATAGTTACAGACAGCATTTTTTTGGATTCAGAAATTCAAAGTAAGGCTTTTATTCAGAGGCTGGCCTTTCGGGTAAGAAAATACAAAGAGGCGGACAAAATAAAAAATCGTTGAACAATCCAATATCCCATAAATTTATTGTCTTCATACCCCCTGCAATACTATTCCTGCCCTCGCATTTACTCATTCAAAAAAACCAAAAACAATGACACTGTACAAATTTTCCTCCATGCTGTTTTGTTCAGCCCTTACAATTTTTCTTACATCCTGTGGTAATAGTGAAACCACCACTACCACGAACACAACCGCCGACTCAACCAATGGGGCCACAACTACTCCCACTACCCCAATGGAAACAAACACAATTGTTACCACCCCGCAGAACATGATGACCGTTGAACACAAAGTGGCCGATTTTGAAAAATTTAAAACCGTGTACGACCAACATGATTCTATGCGCCAGGCACATGGGGTACATAGTTACGTTATTGGCCGAGGTGTAAATGATGCCAACATGGTTTTTGTCGCACTAAAGGCCGATGATATGGCCAAAGCAAAAGCATTTGCAAAAGACGCAAGTTTAAAAAAAGCTATGCAAAAGGCCGGGGTAACAGGTACGCCAAATATGTCATTAGCTACTATAACATGGCAAGATACTGTTGCACTTGGCCCGGACGTTATTCGTTCAAGAACAACTTTTACAGTAAAAGACTGGGCTACGTGGGAAAAGAATTTTGTGGATGGTAAGCAGGAACGAATTGATAATGGTATAGTTGACAGATCGTACGGGCATGATGCGGACGACAATAAAAAAATATACCTGGTAACGGCAGTGGTAGACACCACCAAAGCATTTGCCTATTACAAATCAGATGCCTTGAAAAAAAGAAGAGAAGCAGGTGGAGTAGTTACTGAGCCCAAGCGGATGTTGTTCCGGATTGTGCAACGGTATTAACGCAAAAATTTTGATTGAAAAAAGATGGAACTGGCAGTCCATCTTTTTTTTGTGCGATGGCGGGTTCCAAAACCTGGGCCGGAATTTCGGCACCTGAAAAACAAATGGCTGCGCAGTTTTTATACAGCCGCTCCTGGTGAGATGCAGCTGGCGATTCTTCACCGCTTGTTGCCCGGCCCTGGTTTTTATTCAAAAAAAAATCCACGAACGGCAAACATCAATACGAAACTGGTCGTATATTCGTTGCGAAATCTGTTATTTATGGCTACGAAGTACATTAAACCAACTGAAAGCGAACTAGAAATACTAAACATTTTGTGGCAGCGGGATGTGGCTACCGTGCGGGAAGTACACGAGGACCTGGCGGCGGCTAAGGACGTTGGCTATACTACTACTCTTAAACTAATGCAGATCATGCATGAAAAAGGCCTAGTGAAGCGTGACGAATCAATGCGAACACACGTTTATCAACCCGCAGTAAACAAGCAGCACACGCAAAAGCACCTTTTAAATAAATTTATTGATACAATTTTTGGGGGTTCTTCATCTCAATTAGTTTTACAGGCCTTAGGCAGTGGCAGTCAAAAAATTTCGGCCGAGGAACTTGAACAAATGCAAACCCTTATTAACAACCTGAAAAAAAAGTAACCAATGGCCAGCTGGAGCCAGTCACATTTTTTACAGTCTTTAGGATGGGCAATCCTGAACAGTTTTTGGCAAATGGCTTTGCTCTGGTGTATTTACCTTGCATCGGTAGCGGTGCTTAAATTAAACAGCCATCAAAAATGCCGCATGGCCGCCGGTAGCCTTCTTACGGGGTTTGCATGGACCATAGTTACATTCTTTACTTTTTTTTATGGCGTCAAAAGTTCCACCGTTTCCTTTTTGGTTTACGAACCGGAGCAGTGGAATAGCACGGTGAACATTTTTTTAATTTCGGCTTCCACAGCGTACTTGCTACTATTTTTGGTTCCTGCCCTGCGGTTATTTAAAAACTGGCGGTTTGTACAACATATAAAAAAACAAGGTTTGCATAGGGCCGATGTTAACCAGCGTTTGTTTGTACAAAAAATTGCAACCCAGTTGGGTATTGTAAAAAAGGTGGCCGTGCATTTGTCTTCGTTGGTTACCTCTCCCCTCACAATTGGTTATTTAAAACCTGTTATTTTACTGCCGGTGGCTGCTATGAACAATCTTACAACGCAACAAACCGAAGCCATCCTCCTGCACGAGCTGTCGCATATAAAACGCTACGATTACCTGGTAAATCTTTTGCTTTCAATTATTCAAACCCTGCTCTATTTCAATCCGTTTGTAAAACAATTTATGAAAACAGTGGAGGCGGAAAGAGAAGGTTGTTGCGATGCGCTGGTATTGCAATTTGGATATGATAAAGTTGGTTACGCGTCGGCCCTCCTGACGCTTGAAAAACTATCGGCGGAAACCCAGGTTCTGGCGATTGCCGCCACAGGTAAAAACCCATTAATTAACCGTGTTGAAAAAATCATTGGCATGGAACAGAAACAATCTTTTAAAAAAATTCAATGGGCCGGTATTGTGGCCGCATTGCTTTGCATTCTGGTACTTAATTCAGTTTTAATTATTAAAGAAAGTAAGCAGCTCGCTGGTACTGATCTTGCTTATAATTCAATTGCCAATCCGTTTGCTTTTTTTAGTGACGCAAACTATTCAGCTCAGGAATCGTCGCCCGTAAAAATGCTTACCCGGGACAGGGCCGATATTGCTGTTCAGTACCCAGCTAATCAAAATAAAAGAGAGTCTTCCCCAAACATTTTATCGCTAAGCGAGACACCACTTTCTTTTAACCCTGCAGTTGCCAACCTGGTGCCGGTAGCTGCCGATGATGTAGATATGAATTTGAGCAGCGAAGAAAAACAACAGGTGCAATCCACAGTGGCCGCTACTAAAAAAGTGGTAACCAATATGCAGTGGAAAGAAGTGGAAAATCAGATTGCTGATGTTTTTACTACCGACGAAAAAGCTGTAGCCCAGGATGTTTATAAAAATGAAATAGAAAAGATTAACTGGCAGAACGTAGAACAGAATTTGAAAGCAAAATATGAGCAGGTTGATTGGAACAGGATAAACGCCTCGTTGCAACGCCAGCTTTATGCAATGCAGTTGGATAGTTTGCAGAACAATTACAACGCCATCCTCACCCAACTAAGCAAAGCTGAAAAAGATTTAGCCAAACCAAAAACTTCTTGCTCTCCCCTACCCGATGCTACTGTGGCCGATATAGTCAATGCCAAAGAAGCATTGAAATTGAAAGTTGAAAACATCAAAGTGCAGCGCAGTAGTAAGAAGGTTGTGCGGCTCTAGTATTCCAGTACACAAGTTTCCCGGAAGGTTTGCAATATTATTTCCTGCAAAAAGAGTTTTATACCCTGCATTATTAAATGCGGGGTTTTTGTTGTGCCAAACAACTATGGCTGCATAGTTCAGTATGGAAAGGTGGTGGGCTGTTGCTGTATTTATCTCAATGTTTCCGTTTGCTTTACTATAAAAAATTTGGTGACGGTGGAATACAGCGCAGGTTTTTCTTTGCCGCAGATGCGCAAATTATTGTTTGGAAAGTTGATTTGATTGCAAAAAAAATTACGCAACGGAAGCAATTACCAAACATTCCGCGGGCAGGTGTCGCCATACCTGTTGCCAATTAAAAAGCCGACAATAATTTCGTGTGTGCCCCGGCTTGCGGTGTTCACGGGAGTTTGTGTGAAATCGTAGGCGTAACCTACATTAAAAGTGTTACCCACATTTAATCCAATCATAGCCGCATAACCATCCTGCAACCTGTAACTCCCACCCATCCAGGCAAGGTCGCGGTACTGCAGTTTTACATTCAAATCAAACTGTGGCACCGTTGGCGAGTTTGGTACATACTTCAACATAATGGAGGGTATGGCATTAAAATCTTCGTTGAGCAATACACGGTAACCCATAGTTGCAAATACATGCGGCACCAATTTAAAGCCAAGCGAGTCATCTAAAAAAGCCACGGTTTGCGGAATAATTTGTTGTGCGCTGATGCCGGCAAAATAATTGGCGGAGTATAGCCAGATACCTGCCGACAGATCGGGCCGTATTTTAAAAAGTTGATTATTTCCATTGCCAATTGCAGGATCGGGGGTTGCCGGTGTGGCCTTAGCAGCATCGTAACTAATGCGGCTGATGCCACCTGAAAAACCCGCCGATAAATTTGTACGCGGCGATAAACTTAAATGATATGCATAAGAAACATTTGCCGAGAACCGGTTGTACAAACCTGTTTTATCATTCAGCATAAAAAAGCCGATACCATGATGCGGAGCCGAGGCAGTGTAATTTTCCCAGTAAGCCGTTCCTCTTGGGTTTTCGCCCGGCACATTAAACGACGTAGCCGAGGTTTTAAAATCTTTTTTACCAATGGGGCTGTGTACCGAAATGTAGGCCGTACGAGGTGCTCCATCCAAACCAACCCATTGATCGCGGCCGCTGATTTTTAAATCGGTGTAGTTTTCAATGCCGGTAAGTGCCGGATTTAAAATGTAATTGTTGAGAATGTACTGCGTATAGTGCGGCCGTTGCTGAGCAACCGCTTGCTGCATTACTGTTGACAAAACCATTAAGGCAATCCATTTTTTCATACACGTTACCGGATAATATCTACAAAGCCCGCCACCTGCTTGCGGCCATTCTTTGGATTGATGATGTAATAATAAGTTCCCGCAGGAAGTGCAGCCCCTTTATAAGTTCCATCCCAGGCCTTGCCATAACCCTTCGACACAAAAACGGCCTGACCATACCTGTTATAAATTTCCACTGTTACGCCGGGGTAACTTTCTAAATGTTTTATCTCCCACCTGTCGTTAACACCATCCCCATTGGGGCTAAACACATTTGGAATACTGGGTGCCTTCAACACTTTAACAAATACATCATCGGCGGCCGTGCAGCCATTGGCCGATGTTACCCGGAGGGTGTAAGTAACATCATCGGCGGGAGAAGCCATTGGTTGTGCAATGGTAGGGTTAGATAAAGCGACATTCGGCGTCCATAAATAATTAAGTCCACTGCCAGTAGCCAAGCCATTTAGTTGCACATTGCCACCTTCCAAAACAAATTTATCGGCACCTGCAGTAACAGTTGGTACCGGAAATACAACCACGTGCATTTCTTTAAAATTTGTGCAGCCGTTTGTGCCCGTAAAAGTGTACCTGATTAAATGCCTGCCCACACCAGCAACAGCGGGATTAAACAGATTATTACCCGAAATACCGGCACCCGAATAAACACCGTTACCCGGCAACAAATTAACTACGCTTGCCTGTGTAATTGTAAATGGCGACCTATCAGCACAAACTGGCGGAATCGTATCAAATTGAATTTGCGGGCTGGCCATTAATATAATTGTTTGTTGTGTAGTGTTGAAACAATTATCACCCGAATAGGCAACAACTCTTACATCTTTGGTTGTAGAAAAAGGCGTAAAAAATTCAGGGTAGGTATGCGGAATAACTACACCTGGTGCCGGCCGAATCAAAGTGGTTTTATTGGTGATGTCGTTTGCATAGTCCCAGAAAATTTCAAGTCGCACAATGTTACCAACATCAACACCCGAATTATTGGTGATGCTTATGGACTTATTGCTACAATGTTGGTTGCCACCATTTACAACAAACCCCGATTGTGGCAAGGTACCATTTACACTTAGCTGCTGTGTGGTATCGGCTACGCAGCCATTATTAGAGGTAACGGTAAGTTTTACATCATACAGGCCGGTTACCGAATATTTATGTCGCGGATTTTTTTGGCTTGATGTATTTGGGTTGGCGGCGGTAGCGTTACCATCGCCAAAATTCCATAGGTAAGTGAAGGATGCCTGGCTACCATCTGTAATGGACGAGGTATCGGTAAATTGGGAAAATGGATCGGACAGACAATTATCGGGCAAAATAAAACCAGGGCGTGGTTGCGGATGTACAATTGTTGGCTTTACTACAACCAGGCTTGTGCAGCCCCTGTCGGTAAGCACCTGCAAACTTGTGTTGTAAGTGCGGGCCGAATCGAAAATATGTGATTGTGTTACCCCTGTTGCAGCAATGACAGTTGGCGAGCCGTCGGCAAAATTCCATATCCATTGAATAATATTTCCACTGGCGGATGTAGCAGCATTTACAAACCCGATGGTTTTGGTTTCGCAAATGGGGCCAGCAACAGAAAAATTTGCCAATGGTAAACTGTTTACTAATACAGTATCGGTAGCAACTGTTGAAACGCATTGTTCGTTTGAAAAAACCTGGAGCGTAACGTAATAGGTGCCTGCAGCGCTGTAAGTATGTGTAGGTCTTTGTTGGGTAGATGTATTGCCATCGCCAAAATTCCACTGCCAGTCTACTACAGTGCTGTTAGGTGCTGTGCTGTTTTCGGTAAAAGCGATTGAATCGCCCAAACAAATTTGAGCAGGTACGCTAAACGCAGCAACCGGCTGGGCAAAAATGGTGTTTACCGGCCTGGTTATGCTATCAGTACAACCGGTCGCCGAAGTAACGATGAGTTTAACATTATAAGGGCCAGCTGCTGCATAGTTGTGTGCAGGACTGGTAGCGTTCGACATCCCGCCATCATCGAAATTCCATTGGTACAGAAGCCCGGCTGTGTTGCCACCGGCGATGGTAGAAGTGTTTGTAAACTGCATTAGCCCAACCGGCAAACAGGCATTGCCAAAATTGAAACCCACAACTGGGTTGGCAGAAATGGTAATTGTTTTTGTAAAGACAGTGCTGGCACAACCTGTAGCGGTTTCAACCTGCAGGGTTACATTAAAGCTTCCGGCTGTTGTATATGTGCGCACCTGTGGTGAATTATTGTTAGCCACTACCTGCGCCGAACCATCTCCGAAATTCCAAATCCATTTTGTGATAACACCACCAACTATTAAAGAAGAATCGGTGAACGTAATTGCTTTGCTAATGCAAGTGGGGCTTGAGACACCAAACTTTGCAACTGGTGGTAAAATAAGCGTAATCGGTTTGCTTATTGTATCGGACAGGCAACCAATATCGGTGATTACCGAAAACTTTACATTGTACGTTCCGGGGGTTGTAAATAAATGCGAAGTGTTTTTTGTTGTTGCAGTGGCGCCGTCATCAAAATTCCAGGAATATCTTATTGCCGGTCTTCCGCCCGTGTTTGAAATATCAGTGAAGCTTACGTTATCGGTAACACATCCATTATTTATAAAACTGAAGTTGGCAACGGGCCGTTCAAAAACCTGGAGGTCGTAAATAATTTCCTGTTCTCCACTACAGCCTTCGGGTGTGGGGTTTTGCGCAATTACTTTTATTGGGTAAGTGCCAATGTTATTGATGGTGTAGGGTGTTGCTATTTTGTAACGATAAAGTGTTTTTCCGTTGACCGTCCAGCTGCTATCGAAAACTGGTGCGGTTTGGGTAACATCGGTAAACAAACCATTGAAACTCCATTTTATCTGCGTAGGCTGGTACGGGAAGGTGATAGAAAAATAAAAAGGCGAGCTTTTACAGGCGGCCGGAAAATCAACAGTGGCATACTGATTTTGAACAGATACAAATTGATAAAGGTCTTTGATATTGGCCCCGGCATTGTAACCGTACGATTCGGCAGGGCCATAACCATAGGCCACGGCATTAAAGCCCGAATCGGATTGTATGATGTGCTGGCCGGCACCAACAGGCAACTGTAAATAGGAGTAGTTAGGGCTTTGTGGATGGGTAACAAAACTTGCCGATGGAACATTGCCATCAATCCTAAACGAACTTACACCCGTGCCCCTGTTTGGAATGACTACATTAATAAAATGCTGGCTGATGGCAAAGTTTGGAGTGGAGTTCAGCACTACTTTATCTATATTCTGTTCTACCGGCGAAAGATAAATAACCTCGGGGTCGCCATTGTTACCGTTTCCGCAAGCTCCCTGCGTGCTAATGTACTGTGCCACCATTATTGGCTTATCGGCTTCAATAAGGTTTGCGGAATTTAAAGGGCCAAGCTGGTAATAAAAATTATTGACCAATCCACCTAGCACGGTTCCGTTCAGTTTTACAACAGTGGTGGGGTCACTCACTGCAATCCGATAAAAGTTGTTGGCAAAGTTTTGAGTAGGTACCGTAAGATAATATTTACCCCAGGCCTCTTTTGGAAATGCCTGAACCATATAATTATCGGCCGAACTTGGCTGCCCGGTTGCGCAATTGATATAAATTTTTCCGCTGCCGGAAAAGACGGCAATTCTTTTACACCCCCCCGTTCCGCTGCTGATACTCCTGATTTTTGTGCCGGTTAAATCAACTCCATTATTACCGCTAAGTGTACCCATGGCATTAAACACCTGTCCCTGCGTAAGGTTAAAAGTATAAGTGTTACCAGCGATCATGCCCTGCGTGTTTGCCGTTGGGATCACCTCAATGGTAGTTGTACCCGTGTCGGTAGCCACGGCATAAAAAAAACAATTTGAGGCCCCTTCGTTTGATTTTTGTTCGTAGTTGATGGAGAAATATTCCTTACCTAAAGTATTGGTTGGAAAGAGCAGTGTGGCACCGGAAACACTTCCATTATAAATGTGGGCATACGCAACAATGGCCCTGTCGGCGACAATGTGTACACCCTTATTGCTGACACCCTCCGCAGTTAACCGGGCATCCTGCGAGCCGGATTTTGGTAACGGGTTGGTGGTGAAAATCGTATTAGCAGGAATATTATAATTCTGAACATAACCTAGTGCCGGTATTTCCACCCGCACATTGGTGATGGCATCGGTGGCAAAATACAAAACCATCTCCTGGCCATTTATGGGGTTGCCACTGACGTACCGGACGTGGTAGCCGTAGCCCACCCAAAAATCTTTTCCCTTGTTTGAAAAATCCTGGGCACTAGCCTGGCAGAACAAAAGGCAAACTAAGCTCAGCGATAAAAGAGTGGAAAATTTAGAGGGCATCAATTAATGAGTTATGGGAAAGACATACAAAATAGTAAAAAGCTTGTAAGGATTTTTTCATTTTAGTTCATCGGGCAATAAATCTTTTTAAGGGAGAAGATTTAGATCAGGGTTTAAAAGTAGCCCGTTGGGTAATCGGCAATATTGGCAGCTGCATTAAAACCCATCATGGATTGCTTTGGCGTTAACGATCATCATATCTATTGTCCGTCTTACGTCGGGCAAGTTAAAAACCCACCCGTCTCGCCGGTACGGCCATACAGCGGTCAAGCCAACAATTCCTCATGACACAAAGTGGAGGCTCCTCCCTCCAGGACGGATTTTGCCTGGGAATTTTTCGTCATGATAAGATTCAATTAAAACGTTTAGTCAACCATAGATAATAAATCGTTGATTTTGTAGTGTTTAAGATTGAATTTTGGCTGATACCGTGAGAGCCGAATATCTTGCTACTTTAGAGTGAAAAACCTTTTCAGTCATAGCCAGTATAATTGGCTACAAAACTTGTAAGAAGCTGTATATCAATTGTTGGGTGATGTTTCAGTTACTAAATTATTTGGAAGGTAGCTGCTGGACGACCTTTCAGGTTATTATTAACTTTATTAGCAAAAATTTTGACCTAAAATCTGCCTGTTTACAGCACGATCTTTGATTCTATTGAGTATGATTGGAAAAATGACTACGCTCCCGTTAATGGCTTTGATATGCGTTTTGGGGAGTTGCGCAAAAATGAAGGAGCCGGAGTTTCGGCGAATTGATGGCTTTGGATTAAGAAAAATTGACTTCGAAAAAGCCACTGTCGGCTTCTCAGTTACCTACCACAATCCCAACAATTTTGGATTGAACGTCAAAGAGGCAGTAACAGAAGTATATCTTGATTCGACGTTTCTAGGAAAATTTAACCAGGATTCAGATGTGCAGGTAATCAAAAATGGAGAATTCTCGATACCGTTTTCGGGAGCTATTTCGCTGGCAAAGGCATTACAGCTAAATCTCAACGACCTGACAAACAAAACAGTTTTGCTGCGGGCCGAGGGCTCAGTGAAGGTGGGTAAGGCTGGTATTTATGTAACAAAACCTATTCAATACAGTGGGCGGCATCGATTAGATGAAATTAAGTTTTAGGAAAGCTGGTGGGATTGATAGTAAATTCAAGGCGCTGAGAATGGCGTATTTGAAAATTTTTCGGGCAGGAATGCGTATGAAAAAGGGCTGCTTCGTAGGTTGAAACAGCCCTCTTTTATTTCTGAGACGTTGTACTTCCAAGGTCTCGGTAATCAAATTTTCTTCTTAACCGGCCCACCATCTTCGGGCTTTTTACAACATTTTGGAAGCGCCTTGTAGTATTCCGGGTTGGCGGCAATTTCATTTGCATCGTAACCCGAGTTGGCAATAGCTGCTTTTATAACCTCTTCGTTGGTGCGGTCGGTAATATATTTTACCGTAGTTTCTTTCTTTTTGTAGTTAACATTCACGGTCATTACACCGTCGTAGCGTTTTAAGTCACTCTCAATTTTGGTTTTGCACATACCGCATTGAACGGTTGGTGTACTAATTTTTACTGTTTTGATTGCCTTGGTTTGGGCCGATGCAGCCATCGTTAGCACCCCAACAGAAAGCAATGTGGCAAATAGTTTTTTCATGAAGTAAGTATTTGTAACGAATTTAAGCAACGCTCATCCAGTTAGCAGGATCGTGTCGCCACTTTAACAAAAGTTCCTGCTCATCTCCGGACAAATTGTTTCTTTCTGCTACTAAAGAAATCAACGCAGGGTAATCGGTTAACGATTGATAGGTTAGCCCGGCTGCAGCAAATGCCTCATCGGCCTTGGTAAAACGATAGGTGAAAATTGAAACCATTCCCTCAACTGCAAGCCCGCTGTTGCGCAATACATCCACCACCTGCAAACTGCTTTTCCCGGTGGAAATTAAATCTTCAATTACTACCGTTTTTTGTCCTGCAACAAAGCTCCCCTCTATCTGGTTGCCTAACCCATGTTCTTTTGGCTTAGGCCGCACATATACAAATGGCAGACTTAACTGATCGGCAATCATTGCGCCCCAGGCAATACCTGCTGTAGCTACGCCGGCAATCAGCTCCGCATCTTTAAATTCTTCAAAAACAACATTGCACAATTCGCTTTTTATGTAGGTGCGAATGTGTGGTATCGAAAAGAGTTTGCGGTTGTCGCAATAGATAGGGCTCTTCCACCCGCTAGCCCAGGTAAATGGTTGATGAGGAGAGAGCTTTACAGCCCCGGCTTGTAATAATTTTTCGGCGGTTATGATGGCGTCTGTCATGAGGCGAATATAACACCTCACCCCCTAACCCCCTCTCCAGGAGACCTGTAGAGGGGGGATTTTTTGCACCCGCCGCGTTTGTAATTCGGTTTCATGAGCACAAATTTTACCTCCTTAACGGAAAAGGATTCAAGCCATGTTTCCATTTTCTGTACCTAATTACCTCTTTGCTACATTTGCTTTATGCAGGTAAAAATATTTTTCAACAACAAGCCTCTTTATCTAACCAATACCATTACACCTGAAATTGAAGAACACCTGCACCATGAAGAAACCGTTTTTATTGACGAGTTGAATGCGCATACGGTTAAGGCTATGATTCATGAAATGGAGCAGGAGAAGATTCAACGGGGGGTTTTTTTGCATGAAAATTTTGAAGACCTCCTGACCCAGTTCAAAAAGAAATTTACGGTAATAAAAGCGGGTGGCGGCCTGGTACACGATGCTAAAAAACAGGTGCTCCTCATCTTTAGAAAAGGCAAATGGGATTTGCCAAAGGGCAAACTTGACAAAGGAGAATCGATGGAAGAATGTGCCGTAAGAGAAGTAAAAGAAGAAACGGGGCTCGAAAAATTGTTGCTGCAACAACCACTCAATATCACCTACCATACCTACCACGAGTTTACGAAACACGTTTTGAAAGAAACACAATGGTATTTGATGCAAGGCAGTTCGGCAGAGGTGTTGCAGCCACAAACCACCGAAGACATAGCGGAATGCAGGTGGGCAGGTATTGATAATTTGCAGCCTTACCTCAGCAACACCCACGTAGCTATTCTAGATGTGTTGCAAAAAGGAAAGGGAAGTTTGAGCAGCGCTAAATAATGCGCAGTGTTGGTGTTTGCCTTATTGTTTGCAATACCTCATCGGGTACAAATTGCGATACATCGCCGCCAAAACGCAACACATCCCGCACAAGCGTAGAAGCTACCGAAGTAAATTTTGGAAGACAGGTCAGAAAGATTGTTTCAATATTTTCATCCAGGCTTCGGTTCATGTCGGCAATCGCCTTTTCATACTCAAAATCATTTACATACCTAATGCCCCTGAGCACATAATTGGCGCCTAATTTTTTGCAACAATCAACGGTAAGCCCTTCATAAATCACTGATTCAATTTTGGGCTGACTGCGAAAAATATCTTCCAGCCAATGCATTCTTTGCTCGGGCGAAAACATGGGCTGCTTGTTGGAATTTAACCCAATGCCTATGTATAATTTATCAAAAAGCGGAAGTGACCGCTCAATAATGTCTACGTGTCCGAAAGTTACAGGGTCGAACGTGCCGGGGAATAAAGCAATGCGCATGAAATGAAATTAATGATAAGTTAGGAATTTCGTTCGCCTGCAAGCAGGTACAACACAGCCATGCGTACAGCCACACCGTTTTCTACCTGTTGTAAAATAATTGACTGATCGCCATCGGCTACATCGCCATCTAATTCTACTCCCCTGTTGATGGGGCCTGGATGCATAATGGTTATTTTTTTGGAGAGTTTATCAAGCACCCGGCGAGTAATGCCGTATGCTAAATTGTATTCACGCAGCGATGAAAATAAAACCTGGTTTTGCCGTTCCAACTGTATGCGCAATACATTGGCTACATCGCACCATTGCAATGCTTTTTCCAGGTTGTATTCAACCCGAACGTTAAATGCCTGCTCAATGTATTTTGGAATAAGTGTTGGGGGGCCGCAAACAACTACCTCCGCTCCCATTTTAGTAAGTAAATAGATATTGCTTTGTGCTACACGACTATGCATGATGTCGCCGATGATGGCCACCTTAATTCCTTTGAGGGTATCAAATTTTTCAATGATTGAAAACGCATCAAGCAAAGCCTGAGTTGGGTGTTCGTTTACACCATCACCCGCATTTACAATGGCAGCGGGAATATGTTTGGCCAAAAAATGTGGTGCACCACTGGCACTGTGCCTCATCACTACCATGTCAACCTTCATTGACAAAATGTTGTTTACCGTGTCGAGTAATGTTTCTCCTTTTGAAACTGATGAACCAGATGCGCTGAAGTTCACTGTGTCGGCCGAAAGTCTCTTTTCCGCCAACTCAAATGATATACGGGTGCGTGTTGAATTTTCGTAAAACAGATTCACGATAGTTACATCCCGCAACGATGGAACTTTTTTAATTGGCCGCTGCAAAACTTCTTTAAACTGCTTAGCAGTGTCGAGCAGTAAGGTAATGTCATTTGCCGTGAGGTCTTTAATGCCAAGAAGATGTTTGGTTGAAAGAGACAAGTTTTTTAAAGTTTAAAGTTCAAAGTTTGTGAGGTAAAAGTTTACAAGTTTAAGAGTTCACAAGTTTACGTGTTCCTCAAAATATTCTGTTGTTGCTAAGTGGGTGCATTACCTGTTTTCTTTGTTTATTGTCCTTCATCTGCTGCAGGTTGGCCACTCACCACTCACCATTTCAATCCAACAAAATCACTTCGTCTTTCCCATCCTTTTCCTGCCACAACACTTTTACCTTCTGGGTAACAATCGAATCAATCGAGCGTCCCGTATAATCGGGTTGAATGGGTAATTGCCTGCTGTACCGTCTGTCAATCAGGGTAAGCAGTTCCACCTTTTGGGGCCGCCCAAAATCCATCAGTGCATCTAACGCAGCTCGTATGGTGCGACCAGTATATAAAACATCATCAATCAAAATAACTTTCTTGTCTTCTATGGAAAACAGAATGTCGGTTTTGTTCGCTATGTGCAATTCCTTGCGAATATCATCCCGGTAGAAAGTTATGTCGAGCCTCCCATAAACAACGTTTGCTTCACCTGTTTCATTAATCAACTCCTGTACTATTCTATTGGATAAATAAACGCCCCTCGGCTGAATGCCTATCAAAACTGTGTTGTGTAAGTCAACATGATTTTCGAGCAACTCGTTGGCTAAGCGTTTTATAGTGAAACTTATTTGTTGTTGAGAAAGAAGCGATTTCAAAAAAGGGAAATTTTGATAAAAATAGGAAATCATTTTCCTCATTGGCATATAAACAAAAAGCCGGAAAAAATTCCGGCTCTCTGAATGAAGAGAATAAAATTATTTGCTTGCACCGAACATGTAGTGCAGACCAATCTGAAACGTTGAGTTTTTGTATTCCGGACCATCGTTGGCTGAATTGTTTCCACCACCGTCTTCCAAAATATTGCTCAAGCCATGACTATACCTTGCGCTCAAACCAAAACCAACTCTCGACGTCCATCCAATACCACCATTAGCGGCAATATCAAATTTGTCGAAGCTTGCTTTGTTATCAACTTCGCCAGTTGTTGTACCAGACTGCGCATCCTGCTTTGCACTAATGAGGTACGATGCCTGCGGACCTAACTCAAGATAAATGCCATTACCTGCTTTTAACTGAAACATCAAAGGCAGTGAAATGTAATTCAAATCCTGTTCTGAAATCATTGGCGTGGTTCCGGTTAGGCCAGAATAGGTGGTTAGCTTTGCACCTTGCGCATTGTATAACAACTCGGGCTGAAAATGCCACGCATTACCCATTGGAATGTTCAAGAATAAACCACCGTGCATGGATGTTTTTCCATCAATACTTGTACGTGCAGAAAGATTTTCCTGGCGGAGGTTGGCAAGGTTAGCACCGGCCTTTACACCAAAAAAAACTTGCTTGGCCATGGGCGTACGCAACTGCGGGTTGTTCTGCGCAAATACAATCGCACTTGTTGATAACGCTAATAATAAAACACTGATCTTTTTCATAAAATTATCTTTTTAAGATTGCCTACTTATTGACAAAGAATAGGCCGGAAACTTCCGGCCTATTGGGCTAATATCGGGTGAGGAAAGATTACCTCGATTTTGTTTTGTGTTTGTGGTCGAACATGTAAAATAGACCAAGCTGTATTACACGATTTTTTGTGGAACCAGTACCGGCATCATTAATCCTCGAAAGTCCAAGGTTGTACCTGCCATCTACACCAAACCCACTCTCGCTCAAATAACCCAACCCAAAACTCCAGGCAAACTCGTTTGTCTTAAAATCGTCTGATGAGAAAAAGTTTGTTTCGTTGCCATTTACTTTATCGCTTACACCAACAAGGAAACCCACCTGCGGGCCTGTTTGTAGTCGAAAACCATTATCAAAGTTGTATTGAACCAACAACGGGATGTTGATGTAGCCTAGATTTAGGTTTACATCTCCCACTTTTCCACCCTGGCTCGAGTACATTATTTCGGGCTGTAGAGCGATTTGTGGCGATAGATGAATGTGCGCAAGTAAACCCGCATGTGGGCCAAGTCGTGTACCGGATTCCCCACCATTTGAGTTGCTTGTACTCGAAATGTTAAGACCAGCCTTGATTCCAAACTTTGCATCCTGTGCCGAAGCGCCAATTGTAACTATTAAAAGTGTAAGCCCTAAACTAATTTTTTTCATGGTTAGATATTTACAAACCATAAAGCAAAAAAAAGGCCGCAATTGCGGCTATGGGTTTAGGTTATAAAAAAAGCCGGTCGAAATTGACCGGCTTGAGAAAAGGTAAAATTTCTTAGTTGAATTTGTAAAGAAAGCTTGCGCCAATGCTACCAAGCGTAGCACCATCGCCAGATATTGCGTTGTAACCTAAAGAAATCTGAATTTTTTCACCATTGAAACCAATCTGTGGCTCATAGTTGAAATTAGATCCAGCACCTGAAGCTGTACCAATGGCAACACCTGCTTTGGCTCCAACAAAAAATTGCTGAGAAGGATAAACGCGGACACCAACTAAAAGTGGAATGATTCCAAAAGAAGAACCTTCAAAATTAGTTCCACCAATAGTAACATCTTTACCACTAAATGTTGTGTAACCAGCGCTTATTAATCCACTTACTCTCTCGGAGAAATGATTTTCCCCCTGAAGTTCCACACCCAGACCGATACCCTGAAATTCCTTAAAATCACCTATAGGCATTGCTAAACGAACACCACCAGCAAAATGAAAACCAGACGCACCGTCTTGTGCTTGTGCGGAACCGAATGAAATAGCTACGATTGAAAGGGCTAATAAAATCTTTTTCATAAAAAATTGTTTTAGTTTTTGTTTGTTACAAATTGATTGCGCAAAGATAGAGTTCCGGATGACAAATCAAAACCTTCCAACATTTTTTTTATACCGTAAATCATTGACTTTCTGGTCGTCATCACGAAAAAAACGAAATTTGCGTTTTGGTTCCCATTATTGCACAGCTACATTTGCCGCATTCAAATTCTTCATCTTAAAATCGAACCATGAAAAAGTTTTTATTTTCCAGTTTAGTTATTCTCTCAACAAGTATTGCCGGCGCACAAGGCAACATCAACAGAGGAGATTGGATGGTTGGTGGCCAGGCCGGATTTTCTTCGACCAAAATATCGGGGTTAGATGGCAGCACCACCAACATTGAGCTGAGCCCAAACGCAGGTTATTTTTTTGTAAACCAACTTGCGGGCGGATTAGAAGTTTCATTACAGAGTATTAAGGAAGAAAATGATGATGCCGTATCCGCTTTTGCAGTGGCCCCATTTCTCCGTTATTATTTTCTGCCGGCAACACAAAAAGTAAATGTGTTTTTGCAAGGAAGTTATGGTATTGGATCGGCCAGCCAGTCGGGTGAAAGTGTAAGCCTCAATCAGTTTTCTTTTGTGGCCGGCCCGTCGATTTTTTTAACGCCGGTTGCCGCACTTGAATTTGGTATTGGTTACACATCGGCAGGTGGCGAAGCATTTCAAAACCCGTTTACCGGTGAGTCGTACCGGCAAAATACTTTTGGTTTGCGTGTGGGTTTTCAAATTCATTTGCCTGGATCGGGAGCCAGGAAATAATTTTTGTTTGTGCATTAATGAAACAAAAAAGGTGTTCCGGGAAGAACACCTTTTTTGTTTATACAGTACTTAATTAGTCATTTCACCGACAGAGACAGATGCCGAAACCAGTTCGGCACGACAGCCTGGTTGTTGCACAATTTTCAAAACAGATCGACCTACGTAAGACACACCACGTCATGCTGACACATGTCAGCATCTTGCTCAATTGCCCTCGTTATTAAGAAAACGGATCGGCAGTGCAGTATCTCAAACAGGCCTATTGCTTTACAGCTGCTCACTCTCATCCTTTAAAAATGCATACCTGTAATCTACCGGCGGTACAAAAGTTTCCTTAATGGTTCGGGCACTTAACCAGCGGTACAAATTAATAATTGAACCTGCTTTATCATTGGTGCCACTTGCTCTTGCTCCACCAAATGGTTGCTGGCCCACAACAGCGCCGGTTGGCTTATCGTTAATGTAAAAGTTACCCGCCGCATTTTGTAAAACTTTTGTTGCCAAATCAATTGCATACCTGTCCTGCGCAATCACCGCACCTGTTAGTGCATATGGAGATGTTTCGTCAACGAGCTTCAGTGTTTCTTCAAATTTTTCCGCGTCATAAATAAAAATGGTAAGTACAGGTCCAAATATTTCTTCGCACATGGTCACGTATTTCGGGTCTTTTGTTTCAATGATTGTCGGCTGAATAAAATAACCTTTCGATTTATCGAAACTACCACCCACCAAAATTTCTGCATGAGCGGTTTTTTGTACATCGGTGATGTAACCACTTATTTTATCAAAACTTTTTTCATCAATAACAGCAGAAACAAAATTGCCAAAATCATCAACCGTGCCTACCTTAAAACTGTTTACACCTTCTACCAACAAACGCTTTACCTCTTTAGCAATGTTTGATGGGATGTATGCCCGGGATGCAGCGGAACATTTTTGTCCCTGGTATTCAAAAGCGCCACGCAACAAAGCGGTCGCAACCACTTCGGCATTCGCCGAGGAATGGGCAATTACAAAATCCTTCCCTCCTGTTTCGCCAACAATGCGTGGGTAACTTTTATAGTTAGCCATATTTTCTCCAATGGTTTTCCACATGCTGTTAAACACACCCGATGAACCTGTGAAATGAACGCCGGCAAAATCCCTGTGTGTAAAACAAACTTTTCCAATGGTAGGGCCGTCAACATAAATCAAATTAATTACCCCGGACGGTAAACCTGCTTCTATTAAAATGCGCATGAACATTTGCGCCGAATAAATTTGTGTGTTGGCGGGTTTCCAAACAACTACATTACCACAGAGGGCGGCCGACGTTGGTAAATTTCCACCAATGGCTGTGAAGTTGAAAGGGGTAACAGCTAATACAAACCCTTCGAGTGGCCTGTACTCCAAACGGTTGTGCATTCCCGGTGAACTTATGGGTTGCTGCTTATAAATTTCGGAAAGAAAGTGTACGTTGAAGCGTAGGAAATCAATCAACTCGCAGGCGGCGTCAATCTCCGCCTGGTAAACCGTTTTGCTTTGACCCAACATGGTGGTGCCATTAATATGAAAACGGTATTTGGTTGCCAGCAAATCGGCCGCCCGTAAAAAAATATTCGCACGGTTTTCCCAACTCATCGCGGCCCACGATTCCTTTGCAGCCAGTGCCGCGCCAATTGCCTGGCGTACATGTTTTTCATCGCCGGCATGAAAATGACCAAGTACATGTGCGATTTCGTGTGGCGGATGAATAGACTGCTTGTTTCCGGTATGCACTTCTTCACCGCCAATATACATGGGGATATCAAGCGGCTGTGCTTTTAATTCCGACAATGTTTTTACTAGTGCAGCCCGTTCTGCCGAACCAGGTGCATATTGCAAAACGGGTTCGTTAACAGGTAAGGGGTAAGAAAAATATCCGGTGTTCATAAAATTTATTTTAATCCCGAGGCCGGCGGTTTTAGTTTCAACGAAACATTACCTCGCGTGCAAGTATCTGCACTTAGGATTTTTGTGGCAAAAAATGTTTTTAATACCGCAACACAAAAAAGTTTTACAAAGTCTTCAACACATCATTCATGCTGCGCACCGCATCGGCACTTTTTGTAAATAAGGCTTGTTCGTCATCATTCAGTTTGTAGTCAACAATTTTTTCCCAACCGCTTTTACCCAACACAACGGGCACGCCCAGGCAAATATCTTTTTGCCCATATTGACCATCTAAAGAAACACAGCAGGAGAACAAACGTTTTTCATCACGCACAATACTTTCAACCAACGCGGCACCAGCAGCACCGGGTGCATACCAGGCTGATGTACCAATCAATTTTGTAAGCGTGGCGCCACCAACCATTGTATCGGCCACTACCTGTTTTTGCTGATCGGCAGTTAACAACTGTGTTACCTGAATAGAGTTCCATGTAGCATAGCGTATCAACGGAATCATTGTGGTATCGCCATGCCCGCCAATAACAATAGCGTTCAAATCGGCGGGTGAACAATTCAAAGCCAAACTCAAATAACATTTAAACCTTGCGCTGTCTAAAATGCCACCCATGCCAATAATTTTATTTTTTGCCACGCCGCTGCTTTGCAAAGTCAGGTAGGTCATGGTGTCCATGGGGTTTGATATAACCACGATGATTGCATCGGGTGAATGTTGTAAAATATTATGTGTAACACCTTTTACAATATTAGCGTTGGTGCCAATGAGCTCTTCGCGGGTCATACCGGGTTTGCGCGGCAGGCCCGATGTGATGACAACCACGTCGGAATTTTTTGTTTTGGCATAATCGTTTGTGCTGCCGGTAATTTTTGTATCAAAACCAAGTAATGCGGCGGTTTGCATCATATCTAAAGCCTTGCCCTCGGCAAGTCCTTCTTTAATATCGAGCAACACTAACTCCTCGCACAATTCTCTGCGAGCAATATTATCGGCGGTAGTGGCGCCAACTGCCCCGGCACCTACAACTGTAATTTTCATTGATGATTTTGATTTATGTGGAAGAAATAATTTGCGCGGCGAAGATAAGTGGAATGAACTATCTGGAAATAAAAGCCGGGGAGACGTTGGTGTTGAATGTGACGTATGCAAATTCAATGCAAAAGAGAAATACCGCGGGGAAGCAGCCGATTTCAGGAGGCGGCAACTTTAGTGGTTACCAGTTGGCTGGTAAACACTTTCTGTAAGCGGTTGTATGAACGCCAAATTTTTATAACCGCTACCAGCATGCCCCGCCCGGCGGGTGTGTTCTAATAAAAAAATAAGAATGGTATTTTTTGCGGCTCCGTTCCCGCTCACCAGCTATCGTGTGGACACAACTTTTATTATTTCCTCAGATAATTCAAGAGGTACCCGCTCCTTCATTTGAGACATTTAAAACCCATAAAACTTTGAGAGGCCTAGCCTCGACTCAATATTGTAACCGGGGTTTTCAAACCCCGGCGCAAACCAAACATGAAGAATGGAGTGGCGTAACCACGATTCATATTCATTCAACCAAACTAAAAAACAAATGGCTCGTGGCTACGCGACTGCTTCATTCTAAAATCATTCTTCACTACGGGTTAAAACCCATAGTTACAAAATTGAATCGTGTCCACACCACTCCATCTTCCAAAGCCTTTTTACAAAACAGAAACCGTATCGCAGTTTTCCTGTTTGTGTATACAAGATCGGCGCCGTACCGTCCGCTGTTGAATAAGTATCCGCATTTGCCTGGCGTATAGTTAACTATTCGGGGTTTTCTAAAACACCGCTTAAAAAATTATTCAACCACTGTCAACAATGGAAAGGCGCTGTATGCAACTTTTATAATTTCGTTGCCTACTTCTGTTGTACATTTCGAAATCATTTTTATCTCCAAAAATATTTTTTTCAAAAGTAAATTCACATGAGTATTAAAATTTCCGTGGCAATGGCCAGCGGCTTGCTATTTTTTTCCGGCCTTGCAAATAGTCAGAATAACACTCCGCCGCCACCCCTCCCCAATGGTTCGTCGCCTGCAACTGCCCGGCCATCCGCCATTGGTATTAAACCTTATGCCGAAGTAATTACCGCAAAGGCCAAAACCGACAAAGGTTTATTTACCACGCACAGGATAGAGGACAAATATTTTTTTGAAATACCAGACCGTTTAATGAACCGCGAAATTTTAATCGTCAATAGAATTTCGAAAGCACCGGCTAACACCCGTGCAAGTTTTTTAGGCTATGCCGGCGACCAGATTTCGGAGAATGTAATTTCTTTTGAAAAAGGTCCGAACAATAAAGTTTTTTTACGCACCATTTCTTATTCCGAGATGGGGAGCGATTCGGCCGGCATGTACCAATCGGTACGTAACTCGAACCTGCAGCCTATTGCAGCTTCGTTCGACATAAAAACATTTGGCAACGATTCGATTACCGGAGTAAAAAGCACGGTGATTGAAATGACGGATTATATCTCGGGGGATAATGATGTTTTATTTTTTGATGCCCGTATTAAAAGAGCGTTGGGCATTTCATCCTTTCAAAGAGAGAATTCCTATGTAACCGACGTACGCTCGTACCAAAACAACATTGAAATAAAAACGGTGAAAACCTACATGCGTACACCCCCGGCCGCGCCGGGACAAACCACACCAACCGTTGGCTTTGGCGCAACAGGTTCGCCCACCACATTTGAGTTGAACAGTTCAATGGTTTTACTACCGGGCGTTACAATGAAGCCAAGGTATTTTGATCCCCGCGTTGGCTACTTTGCTACTTCATATACCGACTACGATCGTAACCCGCAGGGCATTGAGGTTGTAAGAATGGTAACCCGGTGGAAGCTAGAACCAAAACCAGAAGATGTTGAAAAATATTTGAGTGGGCAGTTGGTAGAACCACAAAAACAAATTGTGTATTACATTGACCCGGCCACGC
Organism: Chitinophagales bacterium; assembly: GCA_031425835.1. Taxonomy (GTDB): domain Bacteria; phylum Bacteroidota; class Bacteroidia; order Chitinophagales; family Chitinophagaceae; genus Flavisolibacter. The sequence goes on along the minus strand of JANPKD010000006.1, from coordinate 149,325 downwards.
CAAAAAAATGGGTAAGCTATTTAATACAAGGTGTAAACGATTGGAATGTTGCCTTTGAAAAAGCAGGATGGAAAAATGCCATCACCGCAAAACTTGCACCGGTCAACGACTCTTCGTGGCGGTTGGAAGGCGCCGGTTATTCAGCCATTGTTTACAAGCCATCCGATATACCAAATGCAAGCGGCCCGCATGTTAGAGACCCAAGAACGGGAGAAATTTTAGAGTCGCACATAAACTGGTACCACAATGTAATGAACCTTGTACGCGACTGGTATTTTATTCAAACCGCGGCTGTTGATCCGCGGGCACGATCACTGCGTTTTCCCGATTCGCTTATGGGGCAGTTGATACGTTTTGTGTCATCGCACGAAGTAGGACATACACTTGGCTTGCGTCATAACTATGGCTCATCATCAACAGTACCGGTTGAAAATTTGCGCAACAAAAACTGGGTAGAAGCTAACGGGCACACACCATCGATTATGGACTACGCACGATTTAATTACGTGGCCCAGCCCGAAGATAACGTTGGTGAAAAGGGATTGTTTCCACGCATTGGCGACTATGATAAATGGGCTATTGAATGGGGCTACAAGTGGATGCCTGCAACAAAAACCGCTAGCGAAGATGCAGTAACACTCAATAAATTGACCGCACAGAAAATGCAGGACAAACGGTTGTGGTTTGGTACCGAAACCGACCCCGATGACCCACGTGGGCAGAACGAAGACCTGGGCGATAATGCAGTGAAGGCAAGTACTTATGGAATTAAAAATTTGCAACGCATTTTAGCCAAACTACCGGAGTGGACAAAAGAACCGAACAAAGACTATACTGACCTTGCCGGAATGTACAACCAGTTAACTACGCAGTTTAACCGGTACATGGGGCACGTAACAAAAAATATAGGTGGCATATACACTACACCAAAAATGGTGGAGGAGCCAGGAGTAGTTGTTGAATTTGTACCTGAAGCAAAACAAAAAGAAGCCATGACGTTTTTGCAAACACAGTTATTTGCTACACCAAAATGGATTGTTGACAATAGCATTTCGAGTTATACCGGCAGCAACAAACTTTCGGTGATTGCCACTATTCAAAACAACATTTTAAACAGGTTGATAAGCAACACTACATTTTCAAAAATGTTTCGGGCCGAAGCGGAAATGGACAATGCGTACACAGCTACTGAAATGCTAACCGATTTACGCCGGGGAATTTGGAGCGAACTGGCAACAAGAAAACCGGTAGATATCTACAGAAGAAGCCTGCAAAAATCATTTGTTGAAGGTTTAACCCGACTGCTTAGCAGTGATGGAGGTGGCGGCCTCGTACTTACGCCAACAGGATTTTCGCTATCTGCCGGCACGAGCAAAACATCGGATGCCATTTCAATAACAAAAGCACAGTTAAGAACCCTTGCTGCTGAAATTAAAGCCGCTCTACCTGCGTATAAAGATGCTGCTACCCGGGCGCATTTGATGGATGTAAGCGAAAGGATTGACGAGGTTTTTAAGGCGAAGTAGTTAAAAAAAGTTTCCAACTTTTCTAATGCGGTTCGATACTGTAAGAGAAAAGTTGGAAACTTCATTCAATCATGGTTTCCACGAATCCTTCAAAGTAACCGTTCTATTAAAAACAAGTCTGCCGTCGGCTGAAGCTGAATCGAGTGTAAAATATCCTTTGCGTAAAAACTGGTAACGCTCATCTGGCCTGGCATTTTTTAATTGAGGTTCGGCGTATGCGGTGGTTATTGTTTGTAAAGACTGCGGATTGATATACTCCTTAAAATCTCCTTCTTCGTCTGATGGATCTTCTACTTTAAAAAGCCTTTCGTACAAACGTATTTCGGTAGGAACCGCATTGGTTACTTCAACCCAATGCAATGTTCCTTTTACATTGATGCCCGAGGTATCGCTACCGCTTTTACTTTCCGGGAAATAGGTGCAACGCAACTCTGTTACATTTCCGTTTTCATCTTTTATTGCTTCATCGCAACGAATAATGTAGGCACTTTTTAACCGCACCATACCGCCGGGGAATAGACGAAAATATTTTTTTGGCGGGTTTTCCATAAAATCTTCCCGCTCTACGTATAGTTCGCGGCCAAATGGCATTGCTCTTTCGCCACTGTTTTCATCCTCCGGATTATTTTCTCCGTTAAGCATTTCAATGTCACCGGTATAATTGGTTATTACAATTTTTAAAACATCAAACACCACCATCCGGCGCAACGCAATTTTGTTGAGGTGTTCCCGCACACAAAATTCAAGAAGGCTCAATTCTGTTACGTTTTCTCGTTTGGCAATGCCTACCCGCTCACAAAAATCCCGAATGGCTTCCGGTGTATATCCCCTGCGACGCATACCGCTAATGGTTGGCATGCGCGGATCGTCCCACCCATCAACATGGTTTTCATTTACTAATTGCAGCAACTTTCTTTTGCTCATCACCGTATAACTCACATTCCGGCGTGCAAATTCGTACTGCTGCGATGGATAAATTTCGAGCTGCTCAATTAACCAATTATATAACTCCCTGTGTGGTACAAATTCTAAAGTACAAATGGAATGTGTTACTTCTTCAATGCTATCGCTTTGGCCGTGTGCAAAATCGTACATGGGATAGATGCACCATCTATCACCGGTGCGATGATGGTGTGCATGTTTAATGCGGTAGAGTACCGGGTCGCGCATCAACATGTTGGGATGTGCCATATCAATTTTTGCCCGAAGCGTTTTGCTGCCATCAGCAAATTCACCAGCTTTCATTTTTTCAAAGAGTTCTAAGTTTTCCTGTAGGCTGCGGCTGCGAAAAACACTATCGCTGCCGGGCTCAGTTGGTGTACCCTTTAACGCGGCAATTTGTTCCGATGTGGAATCATCTACATAGGCAAGCCCTTTTTTGATAAGCACTACCGCGTAGTTGTACAACTGATCAAAATAGTCGGAGGCGTAGTGTTCATTCTTCCATTCAAAACCCAGCCATTTAATGTCGGCTTTAATGCTGTCAACATATTCCGTTTCTTCAGTTACCGGGTTGGTATCATCAAACCGAAGGTTGGTGTAACCAGGATATTTTTTTGTGAGACCAAAATTTAAACAAATGCTTGTAGCATGCCCCATGTGCAAATAACCATTCGGCTCGGGTGGAAAACGGGTAACGATGGATTGGTGTTTACCCGACTTTAAATCTTCCTCAATAATTTCTTCAATAAAATTCAAACTTTTTTCTTCGCTCATGCTGCTGGTTTATGGGGGTGCAAATATAAGCCGGATGATTTAGCGAGGAGTAGTGAACGTGAACGGGGTTCTTTTTAACGCGGTGGATTGGAACACGGATGACACGGCATGGACGGATTACAACGCCTGCCCGTCCGGTCTGACTGGGGTTTTTTATGCTGCTTCGCACAAGAAAAACAGATGATCCCGCCTGAATGACTTGGCCGTGCAAGAGTTTAATCCGTCATCCGTGTTCAAAAATATTTGTGGTACACGGTATTTCAAGGATACGACGGTCAGTCCTTACGTTGTAAAAATTTAATTCCCAAACCTGCTTCTGCTAAAAACATAATTGCCGTTTTTCCTTCGCACAATAAACAAATCGCCATACTGGGTTTCGGGCAGGTCACTCATTTCTTTTCTGCCCAATAAGCCATTTACAATTTCATCAACGGTGTTACTATGGCCAACTACCAAAATGCCTTTGCTATTCATTCTTTTTAATCGAGTGATAAAGTTTGTATCACGTGGGTTGTACAATTCAATATTGCGGCTGCCGGCAACAACCAACGGTTCGGCGGTACTCCTTGTGCGTAAAAAATCGGTGGAAAATAAATGGCTTACTTTTTTGTCCAGACTATCCTTCAATGCCAACGCACTTTCGCGGCCCGCAGCAGTCAACGGCACATCGGTTACCATTGATGATCCGGCTTCTTTTTCGGCATGGCGTACGATGTAATAAGTAGTGCTGTTGCAGGAAACAAGAACGAGCGTGGCGACAATCACAATAAGATTCATGGCATGACATTTAACAGACTAAAGTTAAGCGGCTCTATGTTTTCATTTGTCTATTACCTATATTACGTAAACAATTCAAGTTACTATGAAGCAATTATCAGAAACATGGTTTGCGGAAGGCTATATTGATTTTGAGTTGAAAAAATATACACTCCTTGCCTACCTGCAGGAAATAAACAAACAGTTCGGCGAAAATAAATTGTACCCGCAATTGGCCGATCTCATTTTTCATTACAACAACCTTGTGGCCTTCAGGGAGAATAAAAAATATTTACAGGAACAGTTTCCAAAAAAACTTACCGGCATACAAATAGAAAAACTGCAGGTGCTTTACGAAGAAATGATTGCCGATGATGGTTTGATGGAGCAGCTGGAAGAGATTATTAACTACTCGGCTGGCAAAATGAAAACAACCATCAGTTGTGGTGCCGAAATTTATGAGTTTGTAGAAGATAAGATTACAATTGAGCCCGTCGGCATTATTCCCCTCGACATTAGAGAAGGATACTTTTTTTTAAGCGCCGGCAAAACAAAAAACACAAACGTTTACCAGTATCGTTTATCCTTTTTTGAAAAACACGATGAAAAATTTCGCAGCATTAAAACTTCATTTTTAGCGGTGTACCAGCGTAGTATAGCCAACACCTACGAGAACATCAAATACGAATTGATAAAGACAAGAGCCGAATTTCCTAACCCGGCTGTGTATTGCATCGAAACCGAAATTAATTTCCCGGTTGAAGAAACTTTGCTGCCGATTGCAAAAAGAAGTTTGGTGAAATACCTCACGCCGTAAGCATCTCACCCCCTCCCGAAGTTCCCCCTCTCCAGCGGAGCGAAAGCAGAAGTACCTCACCCCCTACCCCTCTCCAGCGGAGCTGGAGAGGGGGGAATGTCAGAGTCATTCTTATTGGTTTTGCCTTACGCCGATAAACAATAATGTATTCACTAAGAAATGAGAAATGGTAATGAAAGCCTTTGCTGTGCGGTGGGGCCTCCCTCTCCATCTCCGAGGGAGAGGGGTGGGGTGAGGTTATAGCCCCCACTCCTTTCCTTTTTTCACCGCAGGTACGCCGTCAGTAATCCACTTGCTTGGTGCTGCCCCTTTTAATAACCAATCGAAATATTGCTGCTCACGTACCTGGATGTCTTTCCTGTTTTTTCTTTCTACCAGGTTGTGTGCTTCGCCATTGTAATTAAGCAACCATACTTTTTTATTGAGGCGGCGCATGGCGGTAAAAAATTCTATTCCCTGGTACCAGGGCACCGCACCATCCGCATCGTTCGACATGATGACCAACGGCGTGTTTACTTTTTTCAGATGAAAGAATGGTGAACTTTCGATGTACAAATCGGGCCGCTCCCAGGGTGTGGCACCAATTCGGCTCTGTCCTTTTTCGTATTGAAACTGGCGGTTAACGCCGCTCTCCCACCTAATTCCACCGTAAGCACTAAACATATTTACAACCGGTGCACCGGCCCACGCGGCTTTGAACATGTTGGTACGTGTAATTAAATATGCCACCTGGTAACCACCCCAACTCTGACCCTGTATGCCAATATTTTTTGCATCAACCCATTTGTTTTTTGCCAGGGCCTGCGCACCACTTACGATGTAGTTGTAGGCATCTTTACCGGGCTGTCCTTTTGTGTAACTAATGTCCGGGGCAAAAACCAAATAACCACGGCTAACAAAAAACGGAATGTTCAAACGGCTAGGTGTAGGCGCGGGAGCAATGTAATTGTATAAACCATCGCTTAGTTTTTCATAAAAATAAATAAGCATTGGATACTTTTTTGCAGGGTCAAAATCTTCGGGTTTGTATAAAATACCCGTTGCTGGTTTCGCATCGAATGTTTTCCATTTATAGAGTTCGGCGGTGCCCCAGTTGTATTGAGATTGGTGGGCGTTAAGGTTTGATAATGGAACCTCGGTCCATGCTGTGGCTACTGAATTTGCCATCTGTGTTTCCGGAACAGACGATAAAAAAATGTTGGGCGATTGGTTGTATGATTCCTTGGAGTAAATAACCTCGTTACTATTTTTTGCTTTTTGCATTCCAGTGAAAGCATAATTGGTTTGAGCAATATCGCCAATGAACGCAACAGAATTTGCCGTAAGCCGCCCCGGTTGCAAACTCATTTTTTTATTGCTTTGATTTTGAGTCCTGAATACAACGAGCTGATTGTGTTTTATAAATTTTTCGTTGACATCAGTTCTTAAATACCGGAAAGCGTTTTTGTTGTTTCTTCCCGAACCGGTCATATTTTTTGGGACAACAACCCCGGTTGGGTCCACCTTCCAAACATCATACCTGTCGTAAACATACACAGCCGAGTCACCCTCGTGCCAGCCCATCACTCCATACGAATTGGGATCATCGGGCACATCATTTTCTTCGTTGTACAATGGAAATTTAATTTTCGCAGTTATGTTTTTTAAACTTTTTCCCTGTTCAACCGAATTATCCCAGGCAAAGTAATTTTTTGCTTTGTTGTCGTACAGTAAAATGTACCTGCCGGTGGACGATGGGGTTACCTGACCTTCATGATTTTTTTTCACCAGGGTAAGTTTGCCCGTTTTTACATCCATGGCGTACACGTCTCGTTTACCACCACCCATCCATTGTGCTTCTACCCTTCTGCCGGTGTCGGTGGTGGCAATAAATATTTCTCCATCGCCTTCGTTGGTAACAATAATGGTTTGCAGATTTTTACTTGCAAGCTGTTCCATTTTCTTTGCAGCAAAATCATACACGGCCAGGTAACTTCTCTTTAATTCAGTGCTTAACTGAAACAGTTGTTGCGACTGCAGAAAGTCGTCGTTGTAATGCCATACATCAACCTTTACCAAATCAATATCAACAAGCGATGTGTCTTTTGGCACCGGCAATGGTGCCGTACCAAATAATAATCGTTTACCGGTTTTACTAAAACTGAGGTTGGCGTTTTCGCTTACCGTCATACCTACATGCATACCGGTTGAATGTTTGTCGATTAAAACCGTGGCCGTATCGTAGCCGGGCTGGTGGAGATATAATTCATAAAATTTTAGGAACGTTTTTTTCGATGTATCTCTTTCAGCAACAAAAGCCAGCCTGGTTCCATCCTCGGTAAAAGCAAAATTTCTAAAATCGTTTCCACCTTTCAGTACGGTGTCTAACTTTTCTTTCTGCAAATCGAAAAGCAAAACGGCATTTACACTTGCCGAGTCGCGGGTAGATTTATTTATCTCCATCACCAGTTTTGTACCCAGCGCATTAAAAAAGTATTCGGTAACGTTTTTAAAAATCCGCTCTTTACCCGTTAAAAAGTTGCGCAGCACTAGATCGCTGCCTTCGTTAACGCCAGCCGATGCTGTTGGTTCTTCATCCGCATCAAGCGCATCCCTATTGCCTGCCTTTACATTTTTTATTTCCTGCACCAGTAGTACAAGTGAGTCAATTTTATTTTTTAAACTGTCAACAGTTTTTTGTGTTGGAATGGCGGCCTGCCGTGCAGGGACAGGCTCTTTTTCCTTGTGATACGCAACCCAGCCGACAGCCTTCTCCGGGGCTTTGTACGATTTTATTTTGCCAATTTTCAGCACAGATTCCTTACCCAATTCTACAATGGCAATTGAATCTTTCGGCATTTCTTCGGGCTTCTTTTTTTTGATGCGGGCATCACGGGTTTCTTTAAACAGGGGTTTAATGCGGCAAACGACAAAGCGACTATCCTCCGTTATAACTGCGTTGTACCCACGGGGAATTTGTTTTTTTAATTGGGTGTTTTCGGTTGACTGAATAAATAATTCCGCATCGCCTTCCTGCGGTGTAACCGTGTAAACCACCCATTTGCCGTTGTTAGAAATCATTCTTTCGCCAATACTTTGCCAGCCGTCGTACACCGAATGATCGAGTGGTTTTTTTTGGGCTAGGAGATTGAAAGAGAAAAAGAGAAGAAAAAAAGGAAGTAGCTGTTTCATATTTTAATGCTGAGGGCTAAAAATAAAAAGTTTGTGGTTAAGTAGTTCAGTGGATATCCGGGAGTTTACAACCCCGAAGCTTCGGGGTACAAGTTTACGAGTTCACAAGTTGGCAAGATTACAACCCCGAAGCTTCGGGGCACCAGTTTAGGACTGTGGGGCAATACCGGGTGGGTTCTTCATTCCGGTATTAAAAATGATCAGACACCGCCAGCGGTTCCTGCTTTCTTCTCTGCAACAAACGCCACATGTGAAATGCAACGGCCAATGTAATTAATGCAAAGCCTACGTAAAACCATTTGCTAAAGTGTTCATTTTCCTCGTAAATAAAAAAGGCCAGTAAAATACCGTACACCGGTTCAAGCGTTAGCGTAAGGTTCATTGTAAAAGCCGATATTTTTTTGAGCGAACGGATGTATAAAAAGAAGGTGGCTATAGTACAAACCCAGCTTAACACAATCAACCAAAGCCAATCCATTGCTGTGGGTATTGTGTTTTGTTCCGGAAAAAAATATTGGTAGAGGGGCAGCAGGATACTTAATCCTACAAAACCCCCGGTTAACTGGTAAAGTGTTATTTGTTCGGGTTGGTAATCGTCAATAATTTTTTTGTTGAGTACAGAAACAATAACCGTAAGCAGTGCCGAAACCAAACCAATAACGATACCGAGTGAAAAATTTAGGTGTGTGCGATAGATGATAATGATGCCGGCAATTGCAAACAAGCCGAGAAAAATTTCCACCGCGTCAAATTTCTTCTTCAGGAACACGGGTTCAATTAATGAAGCCAGCAACGCCGATGTAGCCAGTGTGGTTAATGCAATTGTAACGTTGCTGAATTTAATGCTGCCATAAAAACAAACCCAATGCAAAGCCTGTATGAGTCCAATAAATGCAATGAACAAAATGGATTTTAGCGGCAGTGTTTTTATCTTTTTTAAAAAGAAATATAACAGCCAGAGTGATACCGAGGTAATCAACAACCGCCACCATACCAGCCAGGTTTGATCTAATGTAATTACCCTGCCCAATACACCGGTGAAGCCCCATAAAAAAACAGCCAGGTGCAATTGAAGCAAAGCTTTTTTCATGGGGGTAAAGAAAATGTAATTATGGGAACAATTTCATTTGGTTATTTGATACGAACGTTGTTTAAAATGGGAATCACCTTACAGGCTATTCATAACCTTTAGTAAGCATCGCATATGCTGCATATAGTTGTGAATGTACAAGAGTGCGACGCAACCGGGATTAATAGTAGTAGAGTAGCCGGGTACATAAAATTGATTCTCTACTGTTCTCTTCATCATCACATCCCCTCCTCAAACTCCATCTTCTCCTTTGCTTTTTTTATTACACCAAACCGATAACTCAGGCCCACATAAAAAATAAAACCATCACGCCTGCCCACTGTAAGCTGGTTCAGGTTGGGTAAATTCAATTCGGTTTTTTGCCGCAGTGAAGTAAATACATCGGTAGCGGCAATGGTGGCTGAAAGTTTATTGTTTAAAAAATCCTGGCGCAGGCCGGCGTTGAGCACAAATGCTGGAAAGGTTTTGCCTTGAGGCGTTTGCCTTGCAGAACGATAGTTGCTGCTCACCTGTAACATGGTTGTTTTGGTAACGGTAAAGCTGCTGGTTAATGTGGCCGAACCAGAGTAGATTGAGTTGTTTTGTATGTAGCCTAAGTTGGTTGCATTAATTCGGTTGTAAAAAATATTGGTGCTTAAACTGGCGTTGAAAAAGCTGCCTGCTTTTGCGGAGAAAATTACTTCGAGCCCCGCCGATTGATCGTTGCTTAAATTTTGTTCGGTAGTAAGTAATGTAGAATCGTTGAGCGGAATGACAACAGAGGTAAAACCATTCTTTTTATACCGGTAATACACACTTGGTATGAAAGAGAAGTTTTTGTTCTGCCATTTGTAACCCAGTTCGGTTGAATGAATTATTTCGGGCAATAGTTTAGGATTGCCCGCCCGCAGGTTGCGTGGATCCTGGTATTCGGGAAAGGGATTCAGTTCATCCCCTTCGGGGCGGTTAACACGTTTGCTATAGTTCAATTGCAGCTCACTGTTATTGGAAACCTTGTACGAAAGATGCAGGGTTGGATAGAGTTTAAAATAATTATTGGTTACAAATGAATCGAGATTTACAAGATGGCTTTTTGTTAGCACACCCTCGGCCCGCACCCCAATTTCGTAACCAAACTTTTTAAAACTTTTTTGATAAGTGCCATACACCGCATGCATGTTTTCGTTGTATATAAAACGATTGCTTTTTACAACGTCTTTTACAAAAAGGTTTTGCGCCGCATCAAAATATTCCCCATAAAAATTCAAATCGGTCCGGTTGAATAACCCATCGTACCCTACCTCTAATTTCGAATCGTCGGAAAGCTCATTAGTATAATCGGCTGTGAGTTGGTTTTGTTTGTTGCGTTGCTTAATAAGGGTATTGTCTCTGGTGGTGGTGCTGGTCGGAAAACGGTAAATATTTCTGTACTCGTTATTTTCCACTTCGCCTTCATTGGATGTATACAACTCAACACGCAGGTCGTTATCGTCTTTAGCAAAGTTGTGCTGCCAGTAAAAAGTTCCATTGATTTGTTTCTCCAGCTCGGGTGTGTAACGCAAACGGTCAAAATCCTGCATAAGCAGATTGCCCTTATCAAATTGTCTATTCACCGCCAGGTCGCTTCTAATTTGTTTGCGGTGATAATAAGTTCCCGATGCACCTACACTGTTCTTTCCATTGATGCTATAATCCATACCACCCGAAACGATATTTGACCGGGGGTGGCCTATAGAATTTGTTGTTTGATTAAAAAAACTTTCAGGTATTCCACTAACATCATCCCGGTAGGTTCTGTCAATTGTGTTGTAGCGAAGTCTTGTATCGTTTCTAAAACTGTAGCTGCCAAATAAATTAAAAGCTTTGGGCCGGTAATTCAAACTCAGGTTTCCATTGTAGCGATCCTTGTTTCCCGCATTTACGGTAGCGGTTCCGTTAAAGCCATTGCGGACGTTTTTCTTTAGCACAATATTGATAATGCCCGAAGTACCATCGGGGCGGTAGCGGGCCGATGGGTTGGTGATTACTTCAATGCGCTCAATAGAATTAGCAGGCAGTTGTTGTAAAACATCGGCTCTTGTTCGGCCCATCAGTGGGTTTGGTTTGCCGTTTATCAAAATCATTACATCGCCCGAACCCCGCAGCGCCACATTGCCTTCCACATCTACTTCAACTGAGGGAATATTTTTTAAAATATCCGATGCCGTGCCGGAGCGGCTCATAATATCCTGCTCCACATTATACACTTTGCGGTCGATGGAAGTATTTAATTGCGCTCTTGTTCCGGTAACTGTTACGTTGGTTAAACTTTTTGAATCGGCAACAAGCTCTAATGTAGCCGCTCTGTATTGGCTGCCCCCTTGCTGAATGAAAAATGGTGCCGATTCAATTTGGTGGTAACCAATAAAACTGCCGCGTAAAACGTAGTTACCTGGTGGTACGTTTTGAAATGTATATCTCCCTTTTTTATCAGTTGCTGTTCCCTGCATCACCAGGCTGTCGGGCAGATGGAGCAGTGAGATGGATGCAAACTCTATAGGTTTCTTTGCGGCTTTGTCTATAACTATTCCGGTGACAGATGTTTGGGTGAAGACCCGTGTACAAACACAACAGCACATGAGCAGCACAAAAAACCTTGGCATCATTTGGAGAAAAGTTGGGACAAAAGTAGGTGTCAAATTTGTTGCCACACCAGGCGTTGTTATTTCCCGCACGCCGTGCTTCGGTTACCGGCACAAATCTTTCCATCTGTTTCGGTAATACTGCCCCAATACCAGGGAGCTGTTTCGAGAATTTATCTGGAGGTCATTTTAATTGTTTGCAAGCACCGCCGAACAAATTTTCCCAAATGAGCAAAGGGCATGTGTTCCGCAATGAGAAACTTTTTGTGCGGACTGATTTGAATCAAATGACAAATAAAGGCAGAAAGCTTGAAGTGTGGCAGGAAGAAACCTTGCCCTTTTAGTGCAGGAGATTTTAGGGATGATGTGGCTCTAATAGAAGACATAATTGTAATGATAGCACTGCAATTTTAGCAGAGGCTGTTTGAAAGGGAAATGCACGGAATGACAAGGCCTTCTTCATTTAATATAACCAAGCTAAAAAAAGGACGAAACAGCGTTTTTATGGACAGAAAAATGCGATAGCGAGCAATCTGGCAGTTACATTTGATTACATGAAAGTGCCGGGGCCGCCTTTAATCAATACCTGGAAACAAAACAATTTGCTACTTCACCGGCGATGGCCCTGGCATGTGCTGTTTTGGATGGGTTATGTGTTGTTTCGTTTCTACATGTACTACATCACGGTAAAACACTATCCCCGGATTTTTCTGGAGTATATGTTGCTCTCCGAAATTTTTTTTGTTGCCGCTATTTATTTTACTCTTTGGTTATACAGGCGTCTTTTTGCCCTAAGAAAATATCTTCTTTATTTTTCTATTGGCACGGTGGGTTGGCTGCTATACCTGTATGGCAAAACCGTTTTCCAATTCTATTACTTAAAGAATGCACCTGGTTTCCAGAGCAACAAATTCTCCGACATTATCCTCAACAACCTAACTGTCATAGTTGTTTACTTTTTATTTATTACAGCATGCAAAGTTTTCAAGGATGGTTATATAGCACAACAATTTGAAGCTGAAAAAAAGAAAGAACAATTGATAGCCGAAGTCAATAATTTGAAATCGCAAATAGCTCCACACTTCTTATTCAACACACTCAATAATTTATATGGTCTTGCTGTAGATAAATCGGATAAATTACCTGGCCTGATGTTGCAGTTGTCGCATTTACTCAGGCATTCGTTATACGAAACCCAAAAACCTTTGGTACCAGTAAATGGAGAAATAGATGTGTTGAAAGCCTACATTGAATTGGAGAGTGTTCGGTTAGAAGACGACCTGAAATTGCAATTTGACAATACTGTTCCGGAAAGTGCCCGGGAACAGATTGCTCCTCTCATTCTCATTGTATTTATGGAAAACGCTTTTAAGCATTCAAAACTCGTTCAATCAGAAGCAGTAAAAATCTACATAAAAACCACACTTGAAAATAATTGCTTCACCTTAACGATAAAAAATAATTATAACAAGGAAACGAAAAGTTCGGGAAATGGGATTGGCTTATTTAATGTGCAACGCAGGCTCGACCTGCTGTATCCCGATGGGATGCATGAATTGACAATCAATAACAACGAGTTCCTTTTTGAAATTTTTTTGAAGTTGAAATTGAAGGACTACTAAATAACTAGAAATGGACAATGAAAAATACAATTGTTTAGTTGTAGATGACGAACCCATTGCAAGAAGAATCATCAATAATTATATAGGGCAAATGCCCCTATTGCGCCTGGCCGGCGAATGCATAAATGCTTTAGATGCCGTTGAATACTTACGTACCCACAGTGGAATTGACATTATTTTCCTTGACATTAACATGCCAAACCTTTCCGGCTTTCAGATGGTCAAAATTGCACAACCACAGCAACGGATAATTTTTACCACAGCCTATCCCGAACATGCAGTTGAGAGCTACGAGTTAAATGCTGCCGACTATTTGCTAAAACCCTTTTCTTTTGAGCGGTTTACCAAAGCTGTTTATAAAGCAGTGGATATGATTACCGGTACCTACAGTAGCAAATATGAAATAGTTGATGAAAAGAAACCGGATTTCTTTATCAAATCGGATGGGAAAAATTATCCTGTGCTTTTAGATGACATACTGTATTGCGAGGCCAGGAAAAATTACACGATGGTAATATTGAAGAAGGAACAGACACTTATGCCGCTGATTTCACTATCAAAATTTGAGACGGTTTTATCTGAAGCGGGTGGCGATTTTGTACAAATACATCGCTCCTACCTGGTTGCTAAAAAACACATCACAGCGGTTACGTCCGCGGTTGTTAATATTGATGCATTTGAAATACCCATCGGGGTGCAATTCAAAGAAAAATTTTTCAATGAGTATTTGCAAAAACCGCTTTCACAATTACAAAAGAAAACACGTTCCCGCGTACTGCTGAAAAAAGGCACCGATTTTCATTATTGCCGCATCGAAGACATTGCTTATTTCTATTCTTCCTCCAAACTTATCTTTCTTGTGGATTTCCAGGGGCAAAAGCATTTAACCGATTTTAAGGCGTTGAATATTTTGGAAGAAGAAGCAGACCCCTCCTTATTTTTCAGGGTTAACAGAAAATTCATCATCAATATCAATGCAGTAAAAAAGTTCAAAACTTTCAACAGGGTTAAGCTTACAGTAGAATTAACGGTTAAAGCCCCGGAAGAAATAATAATTAGCCAGGAGAACGCATCAGAATTTAAAAACTGGATTGCCTCAGAAAGGTAATAGGCAGAAAATAGTTCAACTTCTGGTTTTTTGTTATGCTGCAATTTTCAGCTAATAAGTAAAGCGGGTGGCTTGAGCCACCCGCTTTACAAGAGAGACAATTTCAACATTTCCATTCGTAAGTCCCTACATCAGAAACCCGGGTGTTAAGTTCCGTTTCAGTCCGTGTCAACTGTTATCCTATGTTTTTTACAATGTAAGCACTGAAACAAATAGCCCTGCATGCTGCCATTCTTTTGCAAACTTTTTTCTAATTGTTCTTGAGTCAGGCCGTAATCGGTTTTGATGCCATCAAGGTCATTTGTCAATTCATCATTCAAGCCCTTGATATCCGTCCAGCCAACATAATTTTTAAAAGCACAAAAGTCTCCGCAATGGCTCAACCATCTTTCTTGTTGCCGACCTGAATATCCTGGGGTTCTTGTGGTCAGCTCAATTAGATATTCCTGCCTGTTAACAGAGTCGCAAGATGCTGCGTCCTGAAATTCGCCGTCATATTTTTTTGCTGCCGAACCGTCTTTAATACACCATGGACAAATGCCTTCAATTTCTTCAGAAGTGTAGAATGGCCCTTCGTAAACTGCGTCTCTTTCTTTGTTACAAACAGGACACTTCGTTTTTTGCCTCTTAATGATTCCAAGTTTTTCAGCATTTGGGTTGTATTTGAATTCAGGAATGCTACTCATTTTAATGTGGTCATTTGATGTAGTGGCCTGCTTGTTTTTAAAAGCTGTAGCAAATAGTAACGCCAATATAATTAAGCGACTCAATCTCATTTAGAACAGCAAGTAACAAATTAATTATCGAACAGAAGAAAAAACCCAGGTCTCATCAAACATCGTTCTAATGGTTGTACCAGGCTGCAATATGTAATATTTAATCCGGAAAGTTTTTGTAGCCGGGTCGTATGCATTTATTCCGGAAGGGTCAAGTGCTGCGGAGCGGCCATTGGCAGCCGGTTGGCCGTAGGGGTTAATGACATTTGTGATTTTGTTGGTGACCGGGTCAATGGTTATGTTTAACCCAAAACTTCCATACTCGCTTGTCGAGCCTCCATTTAAAATCAGGTGGGTTTGTGTACCCTTGCTTTTATCGTAAATGTTCAGTGTATTGGAACCACTGGTTCTTAATTCCCATGTCATCGGATAATTGCCGGTGATAGCTGGAACCGCTAAATCCGTTAACGTACCAGTAACTGTATAAACACCATCCCATTTATTTTTCAGGCCGACTTCAACAACCACTTCTTTTTCACTGGCGGAAATTTTACCATTGTCAACCGTGGCTATCTTAAAACCAAGTGCATATTTTTTATTGGGGTCTAACACCGTTGCGTTGGGCACGGCAATTTTTAGTTGCTTGTAAAATTCACCTGCGTTAAATGTCAGCGTATAATTATTACCGGTTTTTGGATTAGATGGGTCAATAGTAAAAGCCGAAGAAGGAAGTGCAATGTAGTTTGTACCATGTGCCGTGTTGTAGGCAGTCACTATTGATGGGTCTTCGGTAATAACTACTTTGGTAGCAACAGTCAACCGTTCTTCATCAGGTACATCTCTGTAAACATCAACTAATGCAAATGTTTGCGATGTGGTTATTAAATCAATGGTTGCTAACCTGAAGCCATCTTCCGCAGGCATTCTTACAATTGTAGCTCCTTTGCCGTTGGCTTGTTCTGGGATAGCTGGTTTTTTGCAACCGAAAGCAATTGATACAGTTCCGGCTATCAGCAAAATCTTGAAAATAATATTGTTTAATCGCATAGAAAATCTTTTATGTTGTTTTGAATGAATGGTGCAGTTTTTACCTGCACCATTTTTTTATTTATTTATCCCACCAAACCCTTGCATCGGGGGTATCGCCCCCGGCTAACCTTGCCACTGCTTCCTGCACACCCGCACTGTTCAAAGTATATTCATTAGGCCCGTACGTAAACCGACGAGGAATTTGTTTGCTTGAATTAATGGCGTTGGGTGTTGGCGTTAGTGCCGGCACTCCGGTCCTCCGCCAGTTACTCCATGCCTGCAGGCCATCGGGATAGAATGAAAGGTATTGTTGTAATTGAATTTTCTGAAGGTCGGAAGCTGCACCTGTAAGTGCCACAGCAGCATTGCTCATGTAAGTTGTAATGTTACCTGTTACACCCCACTCTGCCCAATTTTCTGTAATGGCATTTTGATAGGTAGTAGCAACCGGTGCGGTTACCCATCCACGTTGCGCAGCTTCGGCAATAGCAAGCAGTACATCGGAGGAACCAATAACTACTAAAGGTGAAGAGCGGGTTCTTTTGCTGGCGGCCAAAACAGTGGCATAGTTGCTTCCAAATGCAACTGCCTGGTCTCTTGTTAAACCGTAAGGAAAACCATTTGTAGAAGACCCGAACGCTGCCTGCCGTGGGTCGGCAAGTGAAGCGGTGAGGTCGGTCATAAATTTAGATTCGCCAAAATCGGTACGGCCATTATACAACGACCACCACGGACTGCTGAAAGCAGTTACCGTACCTGGATATCTAATAATGAAATTGTCGGCATTGGTGGCAATGTAACCTCTGGCATCCTGGAAAGCTGCCTTGAATTCTGTACCTCCAAATTCGGTTGCACCGGGATAAACTTTACTGGTGCGCAGCGCAATTAACATGCGCAGTGAATTAGAAAACTTTTGCCATCTTGCAACATCGCCTGCGTAAATTATATCTCCCTGAACCTTTGCTGCCGCTGGTTGAAATTGCGCATTAGCTTCTTTTAATTCCTTAATCAAATCTTTATAGATATCCTCCTGCTTATCGTATTTAGGAGAAAGATTTGCTGAACCCTTCAGCGCTTCGAAATAAGGCACATCACCCCATCGGTCGGTAATTGTCCAAATGATATAGGCCTTTATTATCCGGGCTGTTGCAATCTGGTTGGCGTTGGCACCAAACTTTGCCGAGTTTTCTTTTGTTTCAGCATCTGTGTTTATGTTGATGATATTTTGCAGGTCCATCAAACCACCTGCAAAATTGCCATCAAACTCAAAACGTGGAAGTGCATACAGTGAAGGTTCGGTGTATTGTGTTTCTGAAAACTGTTGTGCATATAAGCCAGGTGTTGTTTGCGCAGCAAGACCACCTAAGCCGGCCAGCACATTGGTAAGCAATGCTGCTGTTGAGGGCACTGCGGTTCCATTTGGATTCACATTCGTGTCTCCAAAATCTTTTATTTTATTGCAACTGGTAGCTTGCATGGCTGCTGCAATAACTACCAGCATAATCATTTTCTTTAGCTTCATAATAATAGTTTTAAAAAGTTTTTTATTGACTATCCGATGGTTGGTTTTCGTTCGGGTTAACCTTTATGTTTATCAAACCGGCTTTGCATTATGCCCAATAGAATTACCGAACGTATAAGAGTGCGACGCAACAGACGATACATAGTAGCAATACAGTTGGTCAACAAAAAGCTTTGCACCAATTGCGGATAATCATTGTTTTTTAGAATCCGAGTCTCAGGTTAAATCCAATAGAACGTGTGCCAGGAAACTGTCCGTTTTCTCCATAAGTGTTGCTTATTTCAGAAGGGTCGAAATCCCGTGTGCTGGCATATATCAACCAGGGGTTTCTTGCAACCAGTGAAAGCGCAGCGCTTTGGATATGTTTGCTAATGCTACCCCATTTTTGTACCGGCAACTTATAGCCTACACTTAATTCACGCAGCTTTACAAACGTGAGGTCGTAAATGAAATCATCATACACATTTGCACCCACCATTGAATGGAAATAGGTTTGCGCATCCATATATACACTGACAGGCGTTTTATTCTCGGTGATGCCTACCACTTTCACACCGCCACCATCGGCTACAGCATCCCTGATTGGGTTGCCTTTATCATTAACCGTAGCAGTGCGTGCCAGTAGGCCGGAGTAAGAACCCCACATGTCGGACAAGGAAAAGAATTTTCCGCCGCGCTGGTAATCGATATTTACATTAAGAATAAAACCTTTGAACGAGATAGAGTTTTGTACACCACCTGTAAAATCGGGAAGTACACTGCCAAACTTTTTATTTTCTTCTTTTGCAAAATTTCCGGATGCATCAACTACCGGCAGGCCATCAATGTATTTTTTTCCACCACCAATGAGCATACCCCATTGTTGCCCTACCTGGTGTACAACTATCGGCGTAGTAATGCCATTGAATGTGGCGCCGCCCGATACTGCAATCTGGTCAATGCCAGGAGCCAGTTCTACAACCTTGTTGTCAACTATTTTTGAAAATGCTGCGTTGATTGTATAAGTGAAATCTTTCGACCTCACGGGAACTACGTTCAACTGTAAATCGAAACCTTTCTGTGCAATCTTTCCGGCGTTGACAAGAGAAGATGTAAAGCCACTTGCACCATTGATTTGTACTGTTACGGGTGCGTTGGTAGTATTGGCATTGTAGTACGTTGCACTTATTCCCAACCTGTTTTTTAGAAAACGTAAGTCGAGGCCTACTTCGGTAGTTGTTCTAATGGCGCCACTGATGTTTGGATTAATGATTTGGTTAGGAGTACCCATCACAAAATTCCCATTGAACTGGTCGGCGCCTACACCGTAAACCAATTCGAGCTGATAAGGATTGATTGCCTGCGGAACCTCGCCCCAGCTTGTTCTTAACTTTCCATAGCTTAACCAGGGAGTGGAATTTTTAATCAAATCGCTAAAAACAAAACTTGCTCCAAACGACTTAACAAAAATGTCGTTGTTGTTAGCAGGCAATGCCGAAAACCAGTCGTTACGCAAAGTAAATTCTCCAAACAAATAATTTTTAAACCCAACACTACCTCTTGTAAATGCAGCCCTTCTTTTTTCAAGTTGTCGTGTATTGGATTGCGCAATGGCATCAATTGAATTATTCAAAGAAAAAAAATCGGGAATGTACAAGCCATTACGGGTATTAGCCGCTAAAGTGCTCTGCGTAATTTTTGTTGTTTCTGCGCCAAGAAGAAAATCAATATTGAAATCCTTCACCTTCTTTGCGTAGGTTGCTATTAACTCTATCCGGTCATCATTAAAAAAACTCTGGTTGGTACTGTAAGCCGCTCTCTGGCCTGTTTGTGTATTGCTTGATTCCAGCAAATAAAACGTTTTGTTTTCACCATTTGCAGCTACATAGTTTTTGCGGAAAGCTCCTCTTATTTTGATTTCGTTATTTAGCTTGTAGGTTAGGTTGATATCACCATACAGCCGGTCGCGCCGGGACAAATTCTCTACGTTGTCGAAATAGCTAAACATATTATACCAGTAGTTACCCTTATAAAAAGCTCCGGGGTCTGCCGGATTATAGCTGGTTGGATTTGCATGATTCCAACTTGCCAATGTGCCTAATGGAGAACGCAGGTTTCTAAGTTCTTTCATGATGCCCATGTCTAAATTCCTATGAAACCATGAATTAAATGAGCCAGTGGATTGATTGGAGTAAGCATCATTATTTTCGGCCTGCGAGCGTTGTGTTACATAAGTAATGTTGGTGCCAATACTAAAATGTTCGCTCAGGTCTATTGTTGCATTTGTAGTTAAGGTGTTTCTCTTCAGCCACGAATTAGGAATTAATCCTTTTACATCAACATTGGTATAGGAAAAACGGGTGTTGTAATTATCTCCTGCAGCACCTAGGCTGATGTTGTTGTTAGCAGTTACGCCGGTGTTATAAAACTCACTTCCGTTATCGGGCTGTGGCAACAATTTAGTGGTAGTGCCAGTATATTTCGTACCGGGATACCAGGAATACCAGGGAATATATTCCTGCCCTGTCATGCGGGGCCCCCAACTTGCATCATCTGTATAATCGTGATAAAATTTACCATCTAATGGTTTCCATTCATCGGGCATTCCTGCCTTCCAGGTAAATTGATTAAGGTTACCAGCACCGCCGCCGGCATACACATTTTGATAGTTTGGCAGTATGTAAAATTTATCCCATTGAATGCCGGAATTCACTTCAATACCCAATCCTTTCTGAGTTCTTTTTGCCCGCCGCGTTGTAATAACTACTACACCACTTGCAGCTTGCGGCCCGTAAATAGCAGCACCACTTGGGCCATTTAAAACTGTTAGGTCTTCAATATCATCCGGGTTTATATCGGCCGAATTTGTAACTGTGCCATCTACCACATACAACAGTGTTGAACTTCCTAATGCCGCCTCGCCACGTAAACGAATATTGGCATCGCGACCTAAAGCCGCAGTTGATTGCCCACGCACCTGTATGCCCGCAACCTTTCCTGCTAATGCACTATTCAAATTTGTTTGGCGAATGGTATTTAATTGTTCATTTGAAACTACCTGCGCATTTGATACAGTGCTTCTTTGTGTGCGCCTTGTATTATAACCTGTCGAAACAATTACTTCCGCCAGGTCCGAGCTTCGGGCGGCTAAAGAAGCATTTACAACAGAACCCGTGCCTACCGTCAGTTCGGTTTGCGTATAGCCCTGGCTTGTAATAACCAACACGTCGCCGGTTTTGGCGGAAATTTTAAAAGCACCATCCGCCGAAGCCGTTGTGCCGGCATTAGTACCTTTTACATTGATGCTGGCAAATGAAATTGGCGTTCCCGAGTCGTTGGTAATGGTGCCTGTTACAGTCCTGTTTTGTGAAAAGGCTGCTACAAAAAATAATAGCAGCCCTGCTACGATAAAAATTTTTTTCATGCGCTTTTTTTTGGTGAGTGTAGAATAGAAGGCAATCATTTAGTTGGAGAAAACCTTCGGACTAAATACAGACAAGCAGCATGTTTCTCTTAGTGATGAAAAAACGAACAGTGATGGATGAAGTATTTTTTTTGCGTACTGAATCGTGACAAATAGGTATGATGAAAGCAGCACAATATTTTACTGGTTGCGTTCAGCAATTGAAAGAGAAGAAATAGCCCACCAATAATTGTGAAGCTCCGGTGCAATCTTTAGATTTGATTTGATAAGGCGAAGATGTTCTTGTTATTGCTTTCGCTGGCAATTACAATCGCCAATTGTGTTTTTCTTCCTGCTATAGATTACCCATCAGCGTTTATGCAAAACAGAAAGATGCAACCACTTGTGCCTCTTACACAACTTTTTGTTTGAACGGTGATTTGTTATTTGAATGACAATAACCAGTTGAAGAGTTTTACCAGATGATTCGGGTGAGCGTATTTGTGAGGAAAAATAACAGAGCCGTATTATAATTAGCAGGACGGATTGCTGCTACTTTAATATTGGCAATTGTGGCACTTAATCAGCAGTCATCTTTATGGTCTTCAACCAGCGTTCAACTAACTGTTCCCAATCGGCAATTGGTAACGTTTCCCAATCAGGAATTTTTTGTGCAGATTCATTTAGACCGAAAGCATGTCCGCCTTCGGCATAAATATGATATTCGGCATGTACCCCTGCTTTCTTTAACGCGATGTAATAAACCAACGAGTGTTGTATTGTATCAATATTGTCATTGCCTGCCTGTAATAAAAACATTGGCGGAGTATTGCTGTCAACGGGCAGCGTTTTATTTAATTCGTAAGGTTTGGTGGTGTGAAAAGTCATGTGTCCGGGATACATCGCTATTCCGAAATTTGGTCTGCAACTTAGCTTGTCAATTTCATCGATTCCTGCATAGGCTCGTTTTCTATAATTGGTACTAACATCAGCAACCAAATGCCCGCCGGCTGAAAATCCCATTACTCCAATTTTATCGGGATTGATATTCCATTCTTTAGAACGAAAACGAACAAGTGCCATGGCTCTCTGAGCGTCCTGTAAAGCAAGAGGCTTTATCGGGTCTTTTTCACAATCGCAATCTTTATCATAATGAGGTCCCGAAGCAGGAACTCTGTATTTTAAAAGTATGCCTGTTACACCTATTGATGCCAGCCATTCACATATTTCAGAGCCTTCAAGGTTAATGGCAAGTTTATTATATCCGCCACCGGGAAATACAATTATTGCTGCACCGGTATTGTTTTCTTTAGGAGAATAAATTTTTATCGTGGGATTCGAAACATTTTTCACCATTCCGTCATTGTACGTTTCTGTTCCAACTATCAGTTCTGCATCAGGAATAGATTTTGCCCAGATGGGTATTTCTTTCTGTTCTTTTGGGGATGCTGAAATTGTTTTCTGTGCGGCCGGTGTTTGAGCTTTTTGTTTATCCTGACTGCAGGAAAGTAGAATGATACCGGGAAATAGAATCAACAGAATATGCGAAACCAGAATTGTATTTTTTGCTGTTTTCATTTTGACTGAAGTGTCTATGAAGCTGACGGCTGCTGGTTCATTTATTGGCAATAGTGAGGCGTTCGGCTGTTGCAGTTCTATTTTTCGTTGTTTATTAATTCCCAGACTTTGTTGTTATAGTTTGCTTTTGTTATTCCTGTTAGTTTTTCGAGTGTGTGATAATACTTTTCATTACCTTTTTTAAAAGGCCCAACAGTAAGAAGTTCCCAAACGCCTGCAAAACCTTTCTCCTTTTCTATCTTCTTTACCAGTAAGGCATTCACAATATAGTCTGCTGAATTTGGAAAATTTCCAGTCTTAAAAGAGATGGGCGTCTCCTTTACTTCTATCCAATTAATTGATTTGTTATTTGCAACCTGCTCCTTAAATGCTTTAAATATTTCTTTCCAGGTAAAACCCCAACTGCCACCATACAAATAGGCACAACCTTCGTCCACAGGTTTATTTACTTTGCTTCTTGCAGTTACTAAACTTAATCTGTCGTGAAATAAATCATGCGGGTCAAACTCATTAAAACTTGCATTCTTGTTTCCAAATACAACAAGTTTTCTGTCGCCAAATGAAGAACTCCAAACACTTTCCGCTCCTCCATTGTAATCTGATTTATAATCAACTCCTATTAGCTTTCCAAGTTCAACAATATCGTCGCAACAATAGTAGTCAGTTTGCTTGTTTGTTGATTTTAGTTTTAAGTCAAAAGAGGAAGCCAATTTATCGAATTCTTTTACTTTGTCTTTGTTGATTTTATTTTGATAATGAAAGATGTTGTTTCCTGCTTTTTCAACTTTCCAATTTTTGGTGTTTCTCAAAAGTGGCGAAGAAAATACAAATAAATTGTTTTTCTTCTGAGCAATAAACTCAAAACTTGCTCGTAATAATCCTACATTTTCATTAGTTCCGATGTATGAAAGCTGTACCAAATAGCTATCGTCTTTTAGCAAAACAACGTTTGTCAGGTATGGTTTGTAAAAATAGTCGTCTTTAAATTGAACACTTTTTTCAATTCCTTTAATCTCGTCAAGTTGAATAAATGTTTCAATTTTTTCATTCTCAAAAACAAACTTATTTTCTTCATTTGGTTTTTGTGCCGAAAGCAAAAATTCGTTAAGCGAAGTTGTCAACGCTTTACTTTGAATACTGTCCTTGGGTAAAACAATATTTTGGTTAACTCGCAAAGAGTTTGTCTGTGCAGATGCAAAAAAGGTAGCTAAAAGAAATGTCGTTGTTATGATTAATTTCATTTTAATCTTTTTGCTTCTTCATTTTGAATAAAGTGTCCATGAAGCTGACGGCTAATGGCTAATGTGTTGGCGATAGTGAGGCGTTAGTCGGTGGCAGTTTTTATTTTTCGTTGTTTATTAATTCCCAGATTTTTTCGTTATAGTTTGCTTTTGTTATTCTTGTTAGTATTTCAATTGTCTGATAATATTTTTCATTACCCTTTGTAAAAAGGTCCAACATTTAGAAGTTGCCAAACCCCTGTTAGTGGCGGTTTTGTTATCCATTTAGCTTTGTCAGTCGTGATTGGTCGTCAAACTCCGCTGTTATAGTATGCCCCTTTTTTATCGCAGTCAGTTTTGCACCAATTTCGGAAATGTCATAACCTTTGGTTGTCAAATAATTTGTCAATGCAAGATTATGGTTCATTTCAAATTGCGAAATCAGTTGCGGAAAAACTGTCAAAATTCTGTGGTGGTTGTCCTTGCGGATTTTGTCCACTTTGTCGCTTTTGATTGTAACAACCATAGCACCTTGTCCATAATCGGCAATGTAGTAACCGCTTGAATTGAACATGCCCGAAGCAATAAGTCCGATTAAATGCAAGTCGTCTTTCGTTGCGTCAAATTCGCTATTCCTAAGCAAGGCAATTTCATTTTCTTCGCCATACTTTTTAAGTTGCTGCGCTTGTTGGGTAATGCTTTCAGGAAGTCCTGATTTTGTGTTAGCCCAGGCCCAAAGCCACGTTTGTGATGAATGCGAAATTGTCCCTAAAATTTGAATTGGGAAAACAAGGCCTGCACCAAAACTAATTTGGCCTTTTGGCATATCCACGTTCCAATTGTTGTCGCCAATTACTTCGCCTAAGTCAATTTGCTTGTCAAAGCTATTTCCGCCAAATCTTTCAATAAGTTCTTGCTCGGTTTTGCAAGGTGTAAGATTTTGTTGTGGTTTTATTTCGTTAGGCTGTTCTTTCTTGTCGCCTTGTCCAAATAGTTTTTTTAAAAGTCCCATATGTCTGTTTTAATAATTTGGGTCGGTCTGTAAACTAACCCCTAACTTTAGTTTCCACACTATTGGTTTTTAAAAACAACTTTTCAACTGTCTCTTTTAGTTCCTTGCCGTGCAAATTTTTTGCGATGACCCTTCCCGATTTATCAATCAGAACATTCGATGGCAATGAAGTGATGGAATAGTCGAACGTAATCGGCGTTTTAAACTCCTGAAAAGTTGAAACGTTTATCCAGGTTCTTTTATCCCGCTCAATTGCTTTTAGCCAGGTTTCTTTTGTTGACTCCAATCCCACTCCATAAATTTCAAAACCTTGCGGCTTAAACTTTTGATAGAGTTCGCCAAGCAGTGTGCTTTCCCTGCGGCAAGGCGCACACCAACTGGCCCAGAAATCAATCAAAATAAACTTTGCATCAAGAGCACTTAATGTCACCATGTTGCCATTTATATCTGGCATTTTAATTTCAGCAACCTTTCCACCAACGCGGTTGGCAGTGAGAGCATCAACCTTTTCACTAAGTCGTGCAGCAATCTGTGTATGGGGGTGAGCAGCCTCAAAACGTTTGACCAATTCCTTTAAAAAAGAAATATTTTTTTCTCCGCCCCAACGAATGGAAGTCGGATAAATCGCTATCGAGGTGCCCATCTCTCGTCTAATAAATTCAATCAACTCGTCTCTATGTTTTTCATAGGTATCAATTTCAAGCCGGGTTAGTTCAAGCAATTTCAAATCGTTTTGTGGAGTGCCTTTTTCCGTCAATTCTTTGATTTGATTGCGAATAGTTATCACAAGGCGGTTAAGCGATTCCTTCCTGAATTTTTCATAGGCTTCTAATTTTTTTGTGTCTTCCGAACCGGTTACCTGCAAAGAATTTGAACCTGCAGCATCTCCCGTAATTATAATATGCTGGCCGTTTGCTATTGCCAGCATAATTGATTTTTCTTCGTTAATTTTTAAAGTGTAGATGTGCGGTGCCAGTTTTTTTTCCAAACAAAAACGTCCGTGTTCATCAACCTGTATTTCAGCAACAACAGTTCTTTTTTTACGATTGATGTCTTCCTCTAAAATCAACTGCAAAGAAGTTTTTCCTAAGCCTTTTATATCACCCGAGATGGTGTTGCTTTCAATAGCTTTTACTGAACAAAAGCCTAGCAGTGCAAGAAATAATAAAACAAGCTGGGGGACGGTTGTACGCTTTTTCATTCAATTTTTACCTCGACAAAATTGGTTATCCAAACAGCATCAACAATGCTTAATTAATGTCTTTGCCATCTTTCAATTTGGCAATCATACCCTCAACTGCCTGTTTGTTATTATCGTTCGGTGCTAACGGCAAAGCCTTGTTGGCAAACTCTAGCGCTTTGGCATATTCGCCGGTACCGGAGAAACCTCTTACCATGCCAACCAAAGCCACAAATTGGGTGGGATTCTTGTTATAATTATATTGAAAAACTTCCATTGCAGCCTGCGACTTTTTTGCTGATAATAGTTGTCTGCCTAACTGTTGCAATTGTCCGGCATTGCCGAAAGGTAGGGCAGCTTTAACAACGGCTGCTGCTTCATCGGGCCTGTTTAATTTATCAAGAATATTGGCTTTTGTTGTAAGGGCAGCAAACGAAGTTGGGTCACCTGGAAAATTTGGACCGCTTGCCAAAGTAGCCCATTCGAGTGCTTTGTCGAGGCGATAATTATTTTGCAAGGCCCAGTTGGCGGCAATGTTTAATCCTTGCCATGTAAATCC
Source organism: Chitinophagales bacterium (assembly GCA_031425835.1). Lineage (GTDB taxonomy): Bacteria > Bacteroidota > Bacteroidia > Chitinophagales > Chitinophagaceae > Flavisolibacter. The sequence continues at coordinate 122,721 of JANPKD010000006.1, read as the reverse complement.
TTGCGGATTTTGTGATTCAGCTACAAGCGCATCAAATTGTTGCTTCAAATAATCAACTTCTATTTTGAAGGGTATAGATAGTTTCTCCCAAAAAAGATTGATAGTAGCAGAATTCGGCGTTTGATTTAAGAACTCATATTTCAGGTTTTCGACGCTTTTATCAACAGGCACAGGTTTAACCTTTACACGCAGAACATCGTCTTTCTCATCGTAAAAAAATGAACCCCACGCATCCGATTTTTTAGAAAAGATAATTGTGCTTTCCAGTGGATCATACGCAATAAAAAAACCGTATTTCCCTTTCGGCAATAGTTGGCCTTCCACCTTCACATCCTTATCAAATTCAACCACAGTATTTTCGTTTGCGCCGGCCCGCCATGGCGATGGATTTCCGTTGCCGAAACCCTGGTTAACGAAACCTTTAGGAACCACACCTCCCCAAATTTTTCCTTCACGCCCATTCACCGCCGGGCGATAATAGGTAATAGAAACCTGGGTCAAGCCCACTTGTTCGCTAACCGTTGCTTTTCTTGTATAGCCATTAGGCAGTGCTGAATTAAACGGCACTTGAGAAAATAGTGGGAGAGCAAATAGAATAACTGTAAAAATTAAAATGCTGTGTTTCATTTGACAGATTGTTTTAAATACACGTGACTTGTTCGATTTGATAAAAGGAACTATCATGACAGGAGAATGAGTAGCACCTACGGACAGCGCAGGGCCCTTCTGTGTCTGTCGGGAACAGCAGATGATTATGTCATCTGTTAACCAAGCGAACGAGAAATTTTTTTTCATGGTGTTATGAAATGGGTGTTAGAATTCTGTTTTTACTTTCATCTGGCGCTGAAACAGCAATTTATTGCACTGATGACGAAAAGCGGCGTTTGAGTTTACCTAACTCCGACTCAATCTAACTAAACCGTGATAATTTTATGGCGAGCAATGCGCTGCGTTGATAAAAGGCTAACCATCATACAAACAATACAGCATTTAACAGGGATGCCATACCACACACTGATCGGTCAGCCGCTGTGCTGTTCACATTCATCCTGCCGTTAGCAGTAATTTATATGCCGGCCGCAAACGCCATGTTTAAACGGAGCCGCTTCGCTTTTCGACCTCATGATATGCGTGGCCAGTTTATTGTTTGTGTTTCATGTAGTAGAACTCGAAAAATTGATAAAGGCAAAACGATTGAAGTACGCCAGGTAGAAACCTGCATGCTCTTATGTCCATTAAGAAATTTGCAGCGCCTATAGCAAGTCAAAAATGATTTGTGCAGGCTTTAGTATGCAACAGCCTTGACCATTTTCATGACATCACCTGACCATCGTCATTGAAACCTGCATGCCCGCAACGGTACTTTCGAATGTCGAATTAAAACAGGTTCAACCATCAAAACTAAAATCATGAAAAAGCAGTTGACTTCCTGTGTGGTGTTGTTCTTTTTTCTGCCAAAGCACAGCACACCGAATGGTACAGCCATCGTTAGAAAGAAGTGGAACCAGGGGCATGTTGTATTCGCATCATTAATCTATTTCATCCTGTTTAAGCTAATAACATTTACCCCGTTCCTTGGTTGGATGATTATGGTGCTCATTGCCTGCATTGCCTTTGGTTCCATCATGCGGAATGTTAACTGGAAACGAAAACCACAAATAGCCATTCAATAACATCAAACTAAAAAAAAATAAACCATGAAACAAAATATGATACTGGCCGACCGTTCTATTCGCCTGCTAATAGCAGTAGCTCTTTTTCTTTTTGCCTTTTCAATGGCAGACGGAGGATGGCGGATAGTGAGTTTTATCGTGGCGTGCATTATGGCAGCCACCGCCATCCTGGGTGTATGCCCTCTTTACACATTGCTGGGTATTGGCACCCGCCCGGCCAGAAGAAACAAAAAACAACGCAGTCATTAACCACCTAAACAACAGTATATGGAACTGAATTTTTTTCGCAAAACAACCATCAAGGAATTAAAGAAGGCCTTCTCTAAAAACTTTACCTTTCTGAAGATTGAGTTTTTCAAAGAGCCGCACGTTCGGGAAGAAGGGTCCCGCCTCCAGCAAAAAATAGCCGACCACGTGTCTGTGTGTGATATTGCCGGTGTTCAAAAGGGAGGCATTTTATCTTTTCACCCTTTTACAACCGTTGCTGAATTTGAACAGCGCATGCAAACCGAATTTGGCTTACCTGTGCAGGTATTTAGAAAAACAGGCGATCTATGGATTGAAACCATTCAAACCGATGACATGACTTTGCAAGAACAAAACAATAAGGGTGAAGCATCCTCCAGGCCATTGCGGTTTAATGTGAACACTCTATTGTTATGACAGAAAACCGTCTCGCTCACAATACAGTTTTAGTTCCGTCTCCCCACACAGAAAATGGTATGTAAGAACGGGTGAATTCCTTACCAACCGGGCACATTCAAATACGTTTATTTTTATGACATGATTGTAACATTAACGCTGAATGCAGCCCTGGATAAAAGCACCGAAATTGACCGGTTAATAGCCGAAAAGAAAATGCGCTGCAAGGAGATGTTGATTGAAGCTGGTGGCGGCGGAATTAACGTGAGTAAGGCCATACATGAGTTAGAAGGTGAGAGCACCGCCGTTTATTTTAGTGGAGGGCTCAATGGTGAAATACTGACGGGGCTATTAGAGAATAAGAAGATAGTATTGAAGCCAGTGAAGATAAAAGGTGACACCAGAGAAAGTTTTGTTGCAAGTGAACTTTCGACCAATAAACAGTACCGCTTTGTTATGCCGGGTCCTGCAATAGATGATGATGAAATAAAACGGCTTAAAAATGTGATAGCAGAAATACCGGCCATTTCATACCTGGTTTGCAGTGGAAGTTTGCCAGCAGGTGTATCACCATCGGTGCTGGGCGACATTGCGCTTTTCGCCAAACAGAACAACATCAGGTTGGTGTTAGATACATCGGGCGAGCCATTAAAAGCAGCAATCAGCAAAGGAGTGTATTTATTAAAACCCAATCTCACTGAGCTCTGCTCACTTGTTGGAAAAAACTATCTCGAACCTTCTGAAATAGAACAAGCAGCAAAACAAATATTAGAAAGCGGAGGTTGTGAGGTGTTGGTAGTTTCCATGGGCCCCTCCGGCGCACTGCTTGTAACAAAAAACAATACAAAGCAAATCACGGCTCCTATCGTAAAAAAACAGAGTACGGTTGGTGCGGGAGACAGCATGGTGGCCGGCATCGTTTGGATGCTGGAACAAAAGAGTGATATAGCCGATGCCGTGAGGTTTGGTGTTGCCTGCGGCACCGCCGCTACTATTAATAAAGGCAGCCAGCTATTTAAAAAAGCAGATGCATTGCAGTTTTATGATTGGATTAAAAACCGCCCATGACTTTCACAAGGCATTACCTGGCTGTGTTTTTTACCCGCCACCGGTCGTAGCTTCCTTACTACCTCGGCCCCACCTGGTTCACTAGAATTAGATTGTGGTTAGATGGTTTTAACTGGTACAGAGAGGAACAATTTACCAACGGGTGCACAGGCTGTAAAAAAAGAAAACACCGGCAAACCAGTTTATTTAAAATGTATAGTTTTATTTACTGATGATGCTCTCCAGCCAGTCGCCAACGTAATAGGCTACTAACGCAGCCACAACGCCCAACAGTAAAGTTTCCATTACCCCCCGTAAAATGCCTGTTTGTGTAATGTAAGATTTTAATATCCCAATCATCATAAAGCTCAACCCGGTAAGCAGCGAAGAAAAAAGAAAAATATTTTGGTGGAGGGGAGAGATATAATCCAGAACATACACAAGCAAAGGAATAAAACCAATGAACAAAAAAGAAAAATAGGTAACCACTCCAATTCGCAATGGCGATTTTTGTTCCAGTGTCATGCCTAACTCTTCCTTCATCATTACGTTAACCCAACGTTCCTTATCAGCAGTAATCACTTCTACAATTTTTTCAAGCGTGTCTCCTTCAAATCCTTTTTCCCGGTATATAGTCCTTACTTCATCTTTTTCATTTTCCGGAAGATGATCCACTTCCCAATTTTCAATTTGCTTTTGTTTCGAGTAATACAAACGTACCGATTTTGAAGAGAGGTAAGCCCCAATTGACATTGAAAAACCATCAGCCAGCAGGTTAGCAAAACCCAAAATAATTATCACATTGCTTTCTAACCCCGCACCTACCGCTCCTGCAACTACTGCAAACGTGGTAACACAGCCATCAATGCCGCCATACACAAAAGGCCCTAAGTCTTTTTCAAAACGGCTAAGCCAGGTGAGTTTATGTAGTTTAGTTTCCTTATGCTGCATAGTTATGTTCTTTAAAAGAACAACGAAGTACAATTGATAAAACCGGATGTTTAAAACACCGGAGAATTTGTAGCATCCGCCGCAATAAAATCAAATGATTTGCGCACCCGCCAATAGTACAAAATACGTTAGGGTATCGGGTGTTTGATCCTTTTGGTTTTGCTCGCTACAAAAGAAAGAACGTTGCCATTCATTGCTATTCCACCTTGTTTGTTAACCTTCCTGAAGAAAATTGCAAACATCAGCATAAACAATGGCGCAGTAATGGCCCAGGGGAAACCTAGTAGCAATAATTTATAGGAATATGTAGGATAGAAATAGACGATAGTAATCAACGGAGTTACACAGGCATGGGCAATAAACGACAGCCGCACCCATTTCTGAAAACCCTTTTTATCGAAGGCCGGTATGGCCATCAATGCGGCAAGGCCCATAAAGATGTACCCCAACGCGTCAAAATCCCAGAACAATGAATGGGGGGTTTGTTGCAGAATGCGCACCTCAGTTACCGAACCTTTTAATGTCATGGGAATGACGGTAGCCAGCTGCACCACATAATTTGCGGTTACAAACACCGCATAAAGCGTAGTAAAAATTAATGCTGCATGGGTCCAGAATTTTTTCTCGTCTGGTGTAATGTAGTGAAGGGCAAGAATGGCCAGCACAAAAGGCACCACGATACAAAGTGATGTTCCGTAAATGAGTCTTTCATCTGTAGGATAACTAAGCAGCTGATACAGCTGCAGTACCTGTACAATACAGTAAGCGGTGGTGGCGGAAAATGCCGCAAAACCCGACCAGAATCCAACTTTATGGATAGCATAGCTCATGAGTATTGTTTTAGTAAAAGCATGTTTAATGATCAGGGCTTCTATCTATGAAGGCGAATGAATGATACACATCATTTAAAATGACAGTTCCCCTCCTTCATAACGGCTCGCTTCAGGTAAGCAAGTGTTTATTCAACAAACACGGGAACATACGACACGCCGCAGAAAATTTTCCGTCGTTGTAAAAAAACGCAGCTGGAAACTTAAGACCTGCCAGGAAAGGTCCTTTCGTATTCCTTTACCCTCACAGCAAATAGCAGCACACCAACCAGCAAGGCTACTATAGATAAAAACGCAATAAAAAATCCATAGTCGTGAACACCCAGTGGTTGGTAAGCCGGCCGCAGTTTAGACGGTGTTGAAAACGGAGCTGTTACTTCTTCAATGGGTTTGGCTTCTGTTATTATGTACGCAACAATATCTTTTATTTGAGCATCGGTCAAATCACTGTGGTCGGGCATGGGTATGTTATTAAAGCTGGTGTACAGTGCTACAGCGTCTTTATCACCATCCTTTACCATAGTTTGAGATGAGTGTACAAAATTGATGATCCACTCAATGGAACGCCGTTGCTCTACACCGGCAAGTGCAGGCCCGGTTAATGTTTTATTGACGTTGTGGCAGGCAGCGCAACGCGAAATAAAAATGGATTTGCCTTCTTCTACCGGAGGGTTGGCACCAGCTGATACACCAAGGCATAACAGGGCGAAAAAGAGATTGATTATAAATTTCATCTTATAGAATTTCTAGAGCAAAAATGGGTTTTATACAACCGAAAAACACTTACCCAACGCAGCCTGCAACATGATTTTCATCAGGTGGCTAATCAGTGTTTGTTAAGCGGGAAATATCACGAATCAGTTCATCTACTTCTAACGCAATGGTACCATTGTAAAAGCCGCGGATGCGCTTTTGCTTATCAATCAGTATCAGCAGTTCGCTATGAATAAAATCCTGCGGGCCACCATCGCCGTCGGTTGCCGTTACCAAAAAACTTTTGCGGGCTAATTTGTACAGCTCTTTTTTGCTGCCGGTTAATAAAAGCCAGTTGCCGGCAACGTCCATTCTTTCCGCATATTTTTTTAGCTGGCGCACCGAATCCCTTTCGGGGTCAACACTAAACGATGCAAGCTGCAGTTGCGTATTGCTATTGTACACCGCCTGCACTTTTTTTAGACTACGGGTCATCTTCGGACAAATAACGGGGCAGTGTGTAAAGAAAAAATCGGCGACAACAATTTTGTTCTCCCAGTTTTTTAATGAAACAATACTGCCATGTTGATCGGCTAATGTAAAATCAGCAATGCGGTGATTTTCTCCACCCAATACAGGGAGGGCAGTGTAGTTGTTCTCGTACCATTTTACCATGGCAAACACGGTTACCGGTACAATCATCACCAGGGCTATAAAAAGCCAGTAGCTATACTTCGTCATTTGTTTTTATTGTACAATGTGGTTTTGGCAGCATCAATCTTTTTTAATGTTGGTGCAGGTTCTGTTGGCATTGGTACGGGATTGTCGGGGGTAAACCGTGGTGCACCGGCACCTGGATTTTTTGTTGCATCGATAAATGCAGGTACATAAGCCACTACAAGTATAATTGCCATTGCAGCCAACCAGGGTTTAAACGAATCAAATAACGGGATACGCTTTTCATTGTGAATGGCTTCACTCACCGGTAGTTCCAGCACGGCGGGTTCGGTACGCTTCTTTAACATGGTTCCAAAAAACACAATCAGAAATAGTGATGAGGCAATGAACATGATAATGCCGCCACATAAGCCCAGCATAGTGGTTGGCACCCATTCCGGTGTATACAATTCATGTTTTGGATTCAGGTAAGTCATACCAAGATTTGTACGACGGGGCTCACCAATTAACCCACCCCACGATAAACCGGTGGAGAAAATGAGAATGCCTATCGTCCATAAATAAGGAATGATAACGGCAACCCTCGGCATGAATATTTTTTTGCCCGATGTTTTTGCATAGAGGTAAAGGCTCATGCCGATGATGGCAAGAAAAACGGGGCCCGCAACAGTCATGTGAAAATGGCCGGGCAACCAGGCTGTGTTGTGAATGATATTATTTAATTGGCTTGAGGAATTTACAATACCGGTTAGTCCGCCAAAAATGAAGATGAACAAACCACAAATCATATAAGCAAACAGGAAGCGACCTGAATCCAGGTAGGGCAGTTTGGTAAAAAAGCCGAGTAAACTTTTTGCGCCACGTTTTCTACCGGCGTATTCCAATGACGCTGCAATGGTGAAAGCTGTAATAAAACTTGGAACGGCCACACCAAACGTTAGAATGCTTTGAAAGAGCTTTATGCCTTTGGTAATCGACGGGTCGGAAAACTGGTGGTGCACACCCACAGGAACAGAGAACAATAAAAATCCGAAGAGTGCAATGCGTCCGGCCATATCGGAAAACAGTTTGCCCCCTGCTAATTTGGGCAGGAAATTATAGAACATGATGTAAGCAGGTAATAGCCAGAAATAAACTAACGCATGACCGAAGAACCAGAACAAGGTACGGGCTAGTGTAACATTAATAGTAGGCGTCCAGCCTATGGCCCAGGGTAGTATCAACACCAACACTTCGTAAGCCACGGCAAGTGTACATACAAACCAGATAATAAAATTTACCAAGGTGCCCAAAACTGCTAAAGGCGTTTTGGTAGTTGGGTTTTCTTTTTTCCATTCACGATACATTTTCGCCCAATTGTACAATGGTAGCCATGAGCCCACAATTAATAAAGTGGCACCGAGATAAAACAATGGATGGCCTTTTAACGGGGGATAAAAAGTGTAAAGCACTGAAGCTTTACCCGCTAACATGGCCCAGGCAGCCATGGCAGTGCCAATGGTCATCAGCCAAAAACTAATCCATCCTAACTTTGTGTTTATCTCTTTTTTTAAATAGAACGTCATGGTAGCATGCCCGAATGCCACTGCGAAAAATGTAGTTAATACCAGTGCATTAATAACACCGTGCAGGGTTAATCCCTGGTAGTAGTCAAGCTTGGCAAACGACGCATCCTGCAAAACACCGGCGCGGTAAATTACCTGCATCAATCCATGGTAGATGCCTATTGATAATAATGCAAGCGGAACCCCAAGCTCCCAATAAATTAATCTCTTTAACGATTTGGATATTTGCATTCCGCCATGTCCCTCAGTACTGTATTCTGACATTGTGTTTGTTTTAGTGGTTGTAAGTGGTGTTGAAAAGACCCGAACTTTCGGGTTACCGAACGTATAAGTGTGCTTCCGAAACTTCGGGAGTAACGGACGTTTAATAGTAGTACGACAGCCGGGCAACTAAAGAGCCCTCAATAAAAAACCTACGTAACAAAATTTTTCAACCCTGGATAAAACTATTTGACGACCGGATAATTTACGATCACTTCGGCCTGCATGTTTTGGTGTCCAAGGCCGCAGTACTCGTGGCATGTAATTTTATACACGCCGGGCTTATCAAACTTTACCGTTTGTTTGTTTATGTTGCCATACACGGCCATGAGGTTTACATTTTTTTCGTAGATGTTGAAGCCATGCACTACATCTTTTGACGAAACAAAAAAATCAACCTCGCTGCCTACCGGAATAAAAATTTGTGCAGGCTGAAATTGCCACATGGAGGCGACCGCATACACCTGGTAAGTTTTGTCGTCGAGCTGTACAACTTTTGGTTCTGTATAAGCTTTGTCAAACGGAAGGCATTCGGGCAAATCGTTGTACCTGCTACGGCCATAAAGCATTGAAAAAATAAATAACGACAGCACCGCACCGGTGATGATAAGCACACGTTTTTCGAATTTATCTATTACCATATTGATGCGGGTTTATGCACGTTGAAGCATTAAAAAATAGATACCATACCAAATGATCATTCCCAGTATGACGAGGATGATAAAAAAAGCAATGGCTCCTCTGGGCTTAAAGTCGCGGTCAAACTGCTGCTCTTCTGATAAGGGTACATCTACATGCTGCGTGGGATCCATAATTATTTGTTTGTGTTCAAAAATATTTTTGAGATGGTTGTGGAGCGATGATGTGCCAAGGAAAACAAACTGATTTTCATCAGGTTTTCAAAACCAAAACCCGGGCGGCGGCTACTGGTAATCTTTTATGATACAGTTGGGCTTCACTAAATGAGCATGACGAATTACAAATCTTTTCTTTTAAACGACCGGATGGCCAACAACAGAGGAACAGCAATCCACAAAAAGGAAATGGAAAGCGTATAAATTATGCCGGCCTGGCTGCCGAAAAAGTCTTTGAAGGATGCGCCGCTATAACCCATGAGTGCACTTACATCCATTTGCAACATCAGGTAGATGCGGCCCAGGTCAATAGGATTGAACGACGATAATATCACTGTTATTTTCTCCAATGGGTAATCACTGAAGCTGAATAACATAAGCAGCAAAAACCCATCGAAAATGAGTGCAAAATAAAACCATAACAACAAGGCCACTCCAATGCCACGGGCTTTGTCTCTCGATTTAACCGAAGCCAAAAAGGCAATAGCAGTGAACACAAGTGTAAGTATGCTACCGATCAACAATAAAGCAATACCTGTACTGTTGAAATGATAAAGCATTACGGGAGTGCCAACACCCAATAAAAATGCCGTAACCAGCGATGAGCTAATACCGGCAAACTGGCTCAACAAAACTTTTTCCCGGCTTACCGGCTGTGTAAGCATCAGCGCAATAAATTCATAAGAGTTGTACCAGTGAATGGTGGAAAATACCATACTTACGAGGGGTACCACAATCAGTACAATATTGAGCAAGCTGAGTACAGCCTTGCTGCTGTTTACTTCCATTTGAAAAAGACTCATTGAAACAGCGAGAAGAAAAATCGTGTAAGCGATAACGATTTTGTTCCTTAAAATATCGTACAAAACGTACCTGGATAACTTTAGCATAAGCAATTTTTTATGTGGGTACCTGGCAATGGGTGCGAAGTTTAAACCCTGTACAACCCAACTGTTCACTATTTCACCATTCGCAAATACATCAGCTCCTTCTCTTGTATTCCGTTCTTCATCACCCTGACTATGGCTTTGCCCAATTTCTCCTCGCCTGTCAGTTCGTAGAGTTCCATCATTGATTTATAGAACACAATCTTCCCATCCTGCAAATACAAAACATGCGTGGTGCACTCCTCCAAATCGCTCAGGATATGTGATGTAATAAGAATGAGTTTACCTTTTTCTTTTTCGGCAATGATTTTTTCTTTCAATATTTCGGAAGCAATTGGATCAAGGCCTGCTGTTGGTTCATCAAGTATCAACACTTCCGCATCAAATAAAAAGGCGAGGGCAGCGCTTACCTTTTGAAGGGTGCCACCTGATAGGCTCTTCATCGATTTGCTTAACATGGTATCAAGCTTGAAACGATAGAACAGTTCTTCATCAACCTTCTGATCCTTTCCCCGAATGTTTTTGATCATGCCGAAGAGTTGCCCAACCTTCATATTATCGGGATAGCGGCCAATCTGTGGCATGTAGCCAATATTACCACGGTAGGCAATGTTCTGAGCTATGGAAATACCGTTAAATAAAATTTGCCCATGGTCTGGCTTCACTAAACCGAGAATTGTTTTTATCAGGGTTGTTTTCCCTGAACCATTCGGGCCAATCAGCGACACCACCTGGCTATCTGCAAATTCTGCGTTGATGTTGTTTAGTGCCTGCAACTTTTTAAAACGTTTATGCAGGTGCTCAATTTGTATCATAACCAATGCCTTTTAGTGCGTATAAAAAAAATGACTGACGCGGATAGAATGCATACGACCAGCATTTGTGACGGAGCATCACCACCATCAGGTTTTGAGAAAGAAACCGTTTCATTTCCATAGCCGATTTGTTTCATAATGGGCAGCTCGTCCATCATATTGCCTGGTGTTAAGCCTGGGATAGCCTTCTCTGCTCTGTCCAAAAGTGTTACCATAAAACTGCGCATAAGAATGGCAGCACCCGGATTTTGCTCAATGACCATTGAATACATGCTAACCGGATGATACGGCACATCTCCAATGCCATCCCGGTTCATATCGTAGCCTTCGTATTTATCCCAGTGATTGTTGTAAAGGCGATTCAACGTCAGCGAGCCGTTGGTGGCCACATCAAATGTGTTCGCCAGGAAATTGTTGTGATGTATTTTGTTATCGTCACAACTTGCCTGTATGCGCAATGCATAACCATTGCTATTAAAACTGTTGCTGCAGGCTTCAATACGATTTGTACTTTCCATGAAGATGCCGACCGTATTTTCATCAAAGCTGTTTTGAATGATGCGTGAATCGGAAATTTCCTTTAATAAAAGACCATAAGCATTCGGGCCCCAGTTGTGTTGAAAATGGTTGCGCAACATGGTTACTCTTTTTGAATACATGACCGCCACACCAGCACCGTTGTCACGAAATATATTTTTAACGTAGCTGTTGTTGTTAGAGAACATAAAATGCAAACCGTAACGGATGTTATTGTAGCTGTTGTTTTTTTCGATGGTCGAATTGGTAACAAACTCAAAATAAATTCCATCACGATGGCCTTGTACCTGATTGCCTGCTATTAGCATACTATCACATTTCCAAAGGTGAATGCCGTTGCCCGAGGTTTGTTCTGTTTTCGTTAAGCCCGAAATTTTATTATTCCGGATAATTGAATGTGTGGTATTGGCTACGTGAATGGCGAAACAGGCTTTATCAATGATATTGTCTTCAATTAAAATGTTGGAGGCATCAACTATTTTGACAGAGGCAAAATCGTTCATGCTGGAATAACCTGAATTTTGAAATCTAATTCCTTTGACAACAATCCATTGTCCGCTGATGGTTAATATTTCATGTTTGGCTTCGCCATCCAGCACGGCACCCTCTTCACCTATTAAAGTGATTGACTTTGCAAGCACGATGTTGCCTTCCCTGTAAACCCCATTTTTTATTAAAATAGTATCTCCCGCTTCAGCAAGTTTTATAGCTGTAAGCAGCGATGTAATTGCCTCGTGCCTTCCAACGACAATAGTTTTTGCATGCACCAACTGAAAGCAAAGAAGAAATAATATGGTGAGCGGAAAATTCACTGTTGCAATTCTTTAGCAAGAATCTCCCAGGTTTTTACGGTGCCCGCAGTTGCTGCAGCTTTTTTACTGGCTTCTTCTTTTGTGGAGAAAGCGGCTGAATGGCTGTTCATTGGGCTTTTTAATTGCGGGCTTACCACAAAAAATGTTTCGCTTGCATCGAGCAATTTATTTTCCGTGTTGTAATCAATAAAAAGAGTTTGTCTAATCTCGTTTGTGCCAGGCTTTTTTGTTTTGAAATAATTTGCAACGCAAAGCGCATCATCAAATTTAAACACCCTGCCTTTTTTGGTGATTAGCTCTGCACCGAAATGTGGGTCCATAATCGTCATTCTGCAATCGTCACACACATCTTTTCCGTAAACAAATGGTTCGGGAGCCGATGAGCAGGAGGAAAGAAAAAAGACTAAATGAGCCGCAGCCGCAACCTGCATGCTGCTAATAGAAATATTTTGTTTGGTTGCCTTGCTCAGCCTGCGCCATTCTAAAAAGTACACGAGAAAGAATGTAAAGCCGGCACCAAGTATTACCCATCCGCCAACATCGGGGTACGAATAAGCATCAAAATTTAAAAGCGTTTTATGACCAATCACCGGTGGTTCGTAACTCATTCCAGGAACTTTAATGGCAGCCTTAGGGTCGAGATTATGGCCATACTCATAACCCCATCTGTAAAAATCGTATAGCGCTGCACCCGCAGTTACAATACTTAGTAGAAGAAGTGATAGTAAAAGTTTTCGGCTTCCGGTAACAGCAACCATCAGTCCATACACAATAAAGCCGCCGAGGATGTACACCATATAATTAAATTCAGGAAACATCTCGGCACTGATGCGCTTCATACCGATGTAGTGGTTCACGCCATTAATAATATCTACCTGCCCGGTAATTTTTGTCAGCCAGATATTCATTTCAAGTCCTTCAGGATATTGCGGTGCTACCAAAAAAATAAACCACGTCGGTAAAAAGAAAGCGGTTGCCATGCTGAGCGATGCTAAACCAATTAATAATTTTGAAGTAATGCTCATTTTTTTCATACAGCGTTCTTTTAAAAAAACGTATTGCGTTTAACACTTTACACTACGCCCCATTTGGCAGGCAATGATTTATTATTTGGCCTGCGGCAGCAGTACTGCATCTATTACATGGATGATGCCGTTTGATGCCTGGATGCTCGCCACCACATTTGCAGAGTTGTTTATTTTCACTCTGCCATCAGCACTTTTACTGATTGTGATATTTCCGCCATTCACCTGGTTCAGGGTCTGCCCATCCTCCATAAAATCGGTTTTGAAACTGCCAACAAAAACATGGTATTGTAAAATGTCCTGAAGTTTCGTTTTGTTTTCGGGTTTCATCAAATCGTCAACCGTGCCTGGAGGCAAGTTTTTAAATGCTGCATTGGTTGGTGCAAACACTGTGAAGGGACCAGCGTTGGATAAGGCATCTACCAATTCAGCATTTTTTATTGCAGACACTAATGTTGTATGATCGGGTGAGCCGGCTGCAACCTTCACTACATCCTTCGCCGACTCCTCATCCTCTACAGCCGATTGTCCGGCACCGACGGTATTTTCAGCAACGGCAGCTACTTGCGTATTCGTGTTTCCAGAAGTGCATGCCCAAAGCATAACTGCAATAAAAGCAGTAAGAAATATCTTTTTCATAAAACTGTTTTAGATGCCACGCCACGTTGTGCGGCATGGCTGAGGGATTTAAAATTTTTAAGGCCTGGATGTTTTTACACTGTCGGTTGCATTTGTTTTGGCGGCCTTGTTAGTGCCTGTGCTGAATGCTAAAGCAACAGTACTTCCGGCAGGAGATACTCTCAGATATCCTTGCATCTCCTGGTGCAATGCCGAACAGAAGTCGGTGCAGTAGTATGGGAAGATGCCCACCCTGTCGGGTTTGAACAGTAAGGTTTGGGTTTCACCAGGCATAACTAATATTTCTGCGTTATTAGCACCTTTAATAGCAAAACCATGAGGCACATCCCAATCCTGTTCAAGGTTGGTAACGTGGAAATAAACTTCATCGCCAACTCTTACACCTTCCAGGTTGTCCGGTGTTAAATGCGAACGGATGGCCGTCATATACACATGCACTTTGTTTCCTTCACGAACCACTTTTGATTGGCCTTCTCCTTTGGCAACATACGGGTGTTCATTCTCTTCTATCTTATAAATTTTCCTTTGCTTTTTAAACAGTAACTCGGCAGGGATAGATTCGGCATAGTGCGGCTCACCGGTTGTGGGGAAGTCGAGAATCAGTTTCATTTTTTCACCGTCAATAGAATATAACTGTGCACTCTGTGTAAGTTCCGGGCCTGTGGGCAAGTAACGGTCTTTGGTAATTTTGTTATAGGCAATTACATATTTGCCATGCGGTTTTGCAGTAGGGCCGCCCGGCACTGATAAGTGACCGATGGAATAATAGGTTGGAACTCTGTCAAGCACCTTCAAATCCTTAAGGCTCCATTTTACAATTTCAGATGATACGAAGAACGAAGTGTACGCATTGCCATTTGCATCAAACTCTGTGTGCAAAGGTCCAAGGCCAGGCTTCTGCACTTCACCATGCAGGGCTGCTTCGTATTTAATTACCGGAATGCCATCATAATTTCCATCGTACGTTTTGTTTGCAATTGCCTGTTGAATTTTTGTAAACGAAAACACGGGAATCAACGCGGCTAATTTACCCGAACCAACAATGTATTCACCGCTTGGGTCGGTATCGCAACCATGCGGAGATTTAGGGCACGGAATCATGTACAGCATGTCCGGACACTCAGCAGGGTCTAAAACCAACACTTCTTTTTTAATGGTAGAAGTAGCAGTGTGTGTTTTTTCATCGTACACATTATGCGCATATTTTACAGCCTCCTTTTTTGCTTTACCGGCCCTTACATATTCCTCGGCCTTTTTCCAATTAACGGCCATAATAAAATCTTTGTCTTTAGCAGAAGCATTAACTTCTAACAATGTGTTTGCCTGTTCTGAATTATAGCAGCTGAAGAAAAACCATCCATGCGATTTTCCTTTGCCGGCACGTGCAAGGTCGAAGTTTACACCAGGCGTTTTTATCTGGAAAGCAATGTTCATTTCGCCGGAAGTTTGGTTAACAGAAATGAAACTTACCGTGCCTTTAAAATTTTGTTTGTATGTATTGATCGGCACGTCTCCATTCTGATTATCAAGCGGAACGCTGAAACGGGTGCCCGCCACCACATACTCCGTGTTTTCGGTGATGAACGGAGATGAGTGATTACCTGCACTATTCGGGATTTCAAGAATCTCCGACGTGCGGAACGTTGAAAGGTCAACACGTGCAATACGCGGCGTGTTGTTACCATTGGCAAATGCCCAGCGGCCATCATGTGCACCTTGTGTGGTTGAAAGTGCAATGTGGTGCAGGTCGTCCCATGGAACAAAGCCGTGAGAAGTATTTAACAATGGTTTTGTTTCCTCGCTGTAACCATAACCGCTTTCAGTTGACTGAGAAAAAACAGGAACAATACGGAATAAACGGCCGGATGGTATTCCATAGATGCCAATCTGCCCGTTGAAGCCACCGGATACTATGTTATAAAATTCATCGTATTTGCCTGGTGCAACGTAAGCCTTAACCGCCGCATCGCCGCCTACGGCAGCCGCGGCACTTTTTGGTTTACAACCACACAAACTGGTTGCAGCAATAACTATTATCGCAACGCCAACCATTAGTTTTGAAAATGTGATAGTCATATAATTGGGTTTGATTTTGATTAGTTTGGTTTTTATGTTCTGTTTATTGTTTGTGATTCTGAATCATTTCCTACATCATCCGCTCCTTTTACCTGGTAGTCTGCTGCCTAGTTGTCTCCATCGTTACTGCGGATAAATTCTAATACTTTTCTTGCATCCTCCCTCGTGAGGTTTTGATTAGGCATGCGTACCAGGCATTCCTCTAACATTTTTTGTGCTTCGGGGTCTTTCTCAAGCATCATCTCAACATTGGTAATCATGTTCATAATCCATTCCGGCTGTCTTTTTTTTGACACTCCTTTCCAACCTGGCCCAACCAGTTTTTCATCTGTCAGCCTATGACAGCTTTGGCATTTTAAATCATAGATGCTTTTTCCTTCCGCTATCCACTGAGCATTTAACGGGTGTGTAATTTGTACATCTCCGGCCGTTAAAAGTTGACCATGTTCTTCAGGCTGGTTTTTGGTTAGCTCCTGCACGTCGAGCTTTTCTTTGTTGGTAGGGGTTTTGTCAACGCAGGATGCAATGCCGGCTAACAATGCGCTAACAGCGAAAAAAACAATGGTTATACTTTTCATGTTTTGGCGTTTAACTGATAGACTGAAAAAAGTGTTTTAACAAAACAAATGTATCAGTGCATCGGGTGGGTTTTAGTGATTGCCATCATCAAAAGACATGATAGAACTCACCTTCGTAAACCCATACACCGCACATCATTCCATCTGCAGCACCTGCCCAACTCATTGCTGCCATTAGAAAGGTGTCAATTACAAGGCTAGCTGCTCTGCTACCTGCATTGATATGATGAGCGGCTTAGGAGAGCGACGTTTTTTTATGCCTAACTACAATCAAAAACACGAATGACGGGAGTCATATTTCACCAGCTCCACAGGTGATAGTTTCGCCCTGGGCTATAAACTTCCAAAAGACAAACACAATGGGTATGAACAAACAAACAGTGGCTGCAGCAAGGCTAACGGTGGCGGAGATTGTAAAGGCGGACTACCGCACAGCAGATGTATTTAAAAAATGGGGCATCAATTACTGCTGTGGTGGCAGCCTGCCACTTGAGGATGCATGCGCCGTAAAAAATGTTGAAACAAAAACTATTAAAGAAGAAATTGAGCAGGCTACAAAAACCGTTAACCTCCCAAATAGCTTGCAGTTCAACCAGTGGCCCCTGCTTTTTTTGGTTGATTATATTTTCCATGTGCATCACGGTTATGTAAAACAAACCATCCCAGGCCTCAGCCAGCAGTTATCTTCCTTTGCAGCCGGCCACTCTAAAAAATATCCTTACCTGGCTTCGGTAAATGGCACCTTTTCAGAACTCGTCAAGGCACTTTTGTTGCACATGCAAAATGAAGAGGAAAGCATTTTCCCCTACGTACGACAAATAACCAACACGTATGAACGAAATGAAGTGTATGGCTCCTTATTTGTTCGCACTATGCGTCAGCCATTGGCCGAAACAATAGAAAAAGAACATGATCGCATAAGCAGGCTTTTATTGGGTTTACGTGAACAAACCAATAACTACAGCCTCGATGAAAATGCCTGCACTAACCACCAGGTTATTTATCATAAGCTAAGAGAATTTGATGCGGACCTTGTTCAACACAAACATCTCGAGAACGATATTCTTTTTCCCAGGGTACTTGAGATGGAAAAATCATTGCTGCGGTTTTAACCTTGTGCTTAAGTTTGCCAAACACTTTTATAGCGCCAATGCCCCGACTTTCAAGCAAGCAGGCCAGTTGCTACGCCATCTTTGTTTTCGCTATCACAATAGTGCTATCGTATTTTTTACCGGGTTATAGCATAACGCTTAGTGGGCTGCTGGTAGTTATCTTTCTCTCTGTGTTTGTACAAACGCAAAGTTCAACCATAGTCGCTGGGTTATTTAGCAGTGGTGTAGTACTGGGCTTTTTATTCAGGCAAATGTGGTTGAAGCAGCAACCAAATGTTTGGGCCGGGTATGCTTTTATTCTCGTCCTTATTCTATTTACAACACTAATTGTTCTGTACATTAAAAACCTGCTAGAGCATATGGAGCTCGACAAGTCGCATATGACGTCGTTGTTCGAAAATGCAACCGAAGGAATAGTACTCGCCGACCAGGAAGCTGTTATCGTTTTGGTGAATCCATCGGCAGGGAAAATGTTCGGCTACAACCCCGGCGAACTCGTTGGCGAAAAGATAGAAATATTATTGCCCGGCCGTTCCCGAACGGGGCATGTGCAACTACGCAATGGTTTTTACAAGCAGCCGCAAAACAGGGTAATGGGTTCGGGCCGCGATTTGTTTGGTCAAAAAAAAGACGGTGAGAATTTTCCGGTAGAAGTGAGTTTAAGTTCGTACCGGCAGAACAACAAACAATACGTGATTGCTTTTATTGTTGACATTACGCAAAGGAAAGAAACCGAGCAAAGCATGATTGCGCAGCAGCGTCAATTGGAAAAAGTAACGAACGACATTCGGAAACTTAATACTGAACTTGAAGCAAAGGTGGAGGAACGTACAGTGATTTTGAAAGAAGCTTTGCAACGGCTGGAACAATCACAAGTTGAATTAAGCGAAGCGTTGGATAAAGAAAGGCAATTGAATGAAATTAAAAGCCGCTTTGTTTCCATGGCTTCACACGAATTTAGAACACCGTTAAGCTCTGTATTGTCGTCGGCTTCATTGATTGGAAAATATGTTACCACCGAGCAGCAACAAAACCGGGACAAGCATGTAGGCCGTATTAAGGAGTCGGTAAGACACCTGAATGATTTGCTGGAAGATTTTTTAAGTCTCGGAAAGTTGGATGAAGGAAAAATAGGAGCCCATTACGGTGAATTTGATTTGCAGGAAATTATTCGTGACACCATTGAGGAGGTTAGAGGTATGGTGAGAAAAAACCAGGAAATAAAGTATGAGCATATTGGTGGTAACCTGGCATACAGTGATAAAAAGTTGTTGAAGAACATTTTGATTAACCTTATCAGCAACGCTTTAAAATTTTCGGATGAACATGCCGCTGTACATGTGAAAAGCGAAGTGCGTGATGGTTTCGCCATTATTTCTGTTACCGACAAGGGCATTGGAATTTCGGAAGAAGACCAGCAACATTTGTTTTCCTCCTTTTTTCGTGGAAAGAATGCGATGAACATACAGGGCACTGGCTTAGGCTTGCACATTGTAAAACGTTACACCGACCTACTTGGCGGCCAGATAAATTTGGAAAGCCGCTTGAATATGGGCACCGTTATTACTGTAACATTTCCAATAAATCATAACCCACATGGCGAAGAAAATTTTAGTAATTGATGATAACAGTGATTTAAGAGAAAACACTGCAGAGATATTAGAGCTGGCCGGGTACACAACATTAACAGCGGAAAACGGCCGGCGCGGCGTTGAGGTTGCTATGCAGGAAAAGCCTGACGTGATTGTTTGCGATATAATGATGCCGGAGCTCGATGGTTATGGGGTATTGCATTTGTTGCGAAAAAATGCTGATACACAAAATATTCCTTTCATTTTTCTCACTGCTAAAACCGAACGCAGCGATTTTCGCAAAGGCATGGAAATGGGAGCTGACGATTATGTAACCAAACCCTTTGACGACATCGAGCTTTTAAACGCAATTGAAATTCGTTTGAAAAAAGCAGAAGTGCTGCAGCAAAACTATTCTTCATCTCCACAGGGGTTGGCGCAATTTATAAAAGACATAAAAGATACAGGCCTGCAACAGCAACTAACCGGACAGTATGCCGTTGAAACCTATCATAAAAAACAAACGCTTTACCAGGAAGGAAAACGTCCCCGCTTTTTATATTACCTGGTAACCGGCAAGGTGAAAGCGTTCAAAAATCATGAAGACGGAAAAGAATATATCACAGACCTTTTTAGCCCGGGCGATTTTATTGGCTATGCGGCGTTAATAGAAGACATTAATTATAATGATGGCGCGGTAATTTTAGAAGATGCCGAACTGATGCAAATACCCAGGGATGAATTTCTGGGCATGATATACAGCGACCTGACTATTGCTGCAAAGTTCATTCGCATAATAACCCAAAACGTAAAACTGAAAGAGGAACGTTTGCTTAGCCTTGCCTATAGCTCCTTGCGTAAAAGAGTGGCCAAAGCATTGATAGATATCCATGAAAAATTCAACAAAGATGGCCAGCAAAACCTGATTGAATTTTCCAGAGATGATATTGCACAGTATGTGGGAACGGCTACCGAGTCGTTGATTCGCACCCTCAGCGATTTTAAAAGCGAAAAACTAATTGACATTAAAACCGGCAAGATTTCAATTATCAACGGGGAGAAGTTGAAAAACCTGCTGTATTAATTGCGGGCTCTTAGTCGTATAGGCTCACACCCCAATTTAGCTTTCGGGAATAGGCTATAAAATGCAAAACCCGTTACAAGAGCGGGGTTATATCAATTAAGGTAGACGGAATTCGAACCCATCACTATAGCTATGGAGACCGTGCGCAGGCTACCCTAACTCCAAAACAATAATTTTATCACTCGTCATAAGCACCTGAAAATTTGAACCGTTACCATACTTCATTTTTTTTCACGGACCAGCATCTCTCTTTTTGACGCTACCTCATACACATACACTAACTGCAATGGCTGTTTGCCCGGGGAATACCGAATTAATCCTGAATTATGCGCAGCTAATCCCTCAGCGGTTGCTACGATGCACCTTTGTAATAGCTGCCATCAACCTGAATATGAAGACTGTAAACGTTGAGGCCTGTAAAGCAAAAAACCCTCGAAAATTTTCCAAGGGTTTTGCGGACCGGACGGGACTCGAACCCGCGACCTCCGCCGTGACAGGGCGGCATTCTAACCAACTGAACTACCGATCCATAGTTGGGGTTGCAAATGTAATAGAGATTGCTATTCAAGCCAAAACAAAAATGCCTGACGGATAAGCCAATTTTACCCCGGCCCGAAATTTTTATACAGTACAGCAGGCTACGCTTTCACTTAAATCAAAACCACCAGTTTTCCCACATGCTCGATCAAAATACTAATGAAAGGGAATATCCTATCTACATCAAGGCGCCAGTTACGCTTTTAGGATTGGTATTAATTTTCTACATTTTTCATGTGCTTGCAGGCGTGTTGGTGCCCCTTGCTTTTTCGGTACTCATTGCCATTTTGCTCAATCCACTTTTTAGCCGGCTTGACCGCCGTATGAACCGCATTGTAGCGCTGCTTATAACATTGCTTATTGCAACCGCTTTTTTTATCGGCCTTATCTATTTTCTTTCTACCCGGGTAGCCAGCTTCGGCCAGGATTTGCCCCTGATAAAACAAAAAATTTTATTACTGCTGTCGCAGCTCGAAGTATGGTTCGAGTCGCAGTTAGGATTTTCAGTGTCGCGGCAGATAGATGCGGTGAAAAAGAGTGTGGATGGTGAGGGCAGTTCAAGCATGCTTACCAGTACCCTGGGCACCGTTATTGGCGTTTTGGGTGTTTTGTTTTTGTTGCCCATCTATGTTTTTCTCCTTTTGTTTTACAAGCCGCTCATTCTTGATTTTTTATTCCAGGTTTTTTCCGAAAAACACTCACTGCGTGTAGCGGAAATATTAAGTCAAACCAAATCGGCCATACAAAGTTTTATGGTGGGTCTTATGATTGAAACCGGAATTGTTTGTACGCTTAATAGCATTGCACTCATCATAATTGGCGTGCCTAACGCAATAGTAATTGGCATCATTGGCGGCATACTAAATATTCTGCCTTATGTTGGTGGGCTTATTGCCATTTGCCTTGCCGTATTAATGTCGCTGGTTACCAGTAACGATTTTTCGCCTGCCCTTGCTATCATTGGTGCATACGCACTTATCCAGTTTGTTGACAACAATATTTTGGTTCCCCGCATTGTTTCTTCCAAAGTAAAAATCAATGCGCTTATTTCTATCGTCATTGTTTTATTAGGCGGCTTGCTTTGGGGTTTATCGGGTATGTTTCTGTCGATTCCGTTTATTGCAGTGCTCAAAATTATTTTTGACAGGATAGATGAACTTAAACCCTGGGGTAGGTTACTGGGCGATGATGTACCGGCAGAACATATTGGTGTGGCGTGGCAAAAACGGTGGGATAGAATTTTTAGACGACTGGAAAAAGACAAAGCCATTGCCGCTGCCGAAACAGCCGCCGAAACCGAAAAAGTAGAAACCGATACTAACCAGGCCACTCAGCCACCTACGTCCTAGTCAATCAAATTCCAGTTACACTCATTCCTGAACTTGCGCGGCGACCGCGGTACGCACATCCCTCACGTAACCCGTGAGGGGAATTCCATTAAATACCGAGCGTTGAGCACCAGATGCCCTGGTAGTGTATTCTGAACCGCATGCTTTCCATCGTGTTAGTATGCATTAACCTTTGAACTCCCAACTTTGAACTTCGAGCTCTAAACTCTGGACGCTGAACTTTGACCCCTGAACTTCAACCCCTCCCTTATCTTTGCTGTCATGTTAAAAGTTGGTGTATTTGGCGCGGGGCATTTGGGCAAATTTCATTTGAATAACTGGGAAGAAATAGAGGATGTTGAAATTGTAGGTTTTTACGATCCCGACGACGACACCGCCGATGAAGTGTTGGCCAAATATTCTATACCACGGTTTACAAGTGAAGATGAATTGATTGACGCCTGCGATGCCGTTGATGTTGTAACCCCCACTCCATTTCATTTTGGCATTTGCGAAAAGGCAATCAAAAAATCGAAACATGTTTTTGTAGAAAAGCCAATGGCCAACAATATGGCCGAAGCAAAAACTTTGGTAAACCTGGTAACCGAATCAAAAATAAAGTTCCAGGTAGGCCATGTAGAAAGATTCAATCCCGCCTTTCTTGCCGCAAAAAATTTGCAGTTAAACCCAATGTTTATAGAAGTGCACCGCCTTGCTCAGTTTAATCCGCGGGGTACGGAAGTGAGTGTTATTCTCGACCTGATGATACACGACATTGATGTAATATTGAGTCTGGTAAAAAGCGAAGTAAAAAGCATCCACGCAAATGGCGTGGCGGTTATTACCGAAACCCCCGACATTGCCAACGTACGCATTGAATTTGATAATGGCTGCGTGGCCAATTTAACTTCCAGCCGCATATCGATGAAAAAGATGCGCAAAATCCGTCTCTTTCAAAAAGATGCTTACATCGGCATTGATTTTTTAGAAAAGAAAACCGAAGTAATTAAAATAAAGGTTGAAACGGAATCGGACGACTTTTCATTCGATATCGAAACCCCGGGCGGCCCTAAAACAATTGCCATCTCCGCTCCCGCAGTGCCCGAGGTAAATGCAATAAAAAAAGAATTGGAAGCTTTTGTTGCAGCAATAAAAAACAATACGCAGCCGGTTGTAAACGAGATTGACGGTTTTAGAGCAATGGAAGTGGCGCATGCCATTTTGCAAAAAATTCAGCACAACCTCATTGTTTCATAAACCATGCGCAACCAACGCCATATTTCGCCGGCATGGTATTGTATTGCCGATTATGTAGCGGCCGTTACAGCATGGGCTCTTTTTTATTTTATCAGAAAAAGAATTTTACAGGAGCCGCTTTTTGTTGATTTTAAATTTTGGCTGGGTGTTTTTTTTATTCCGGCGGGCTGGATAATTTTATTTGCACTTGTAGGTAGCTATCATTCCATCTATAAAAAATCGCGGCTAACCGAATTCACTAAAACCTTTCTTTGCTGCCTCACCGGTTGCATTATTCTTTTCTTTTTATTTCTGCTTGATGATGTAAATAAAGATTACAGTTACTACTACCAGGCCTTTGCCACTCTATTTGGTTTGCATCTGCTGCTTTTTTCTTTTGTGCGGATGTTAATTCTTTCCATCGCCAAAAAACAACTGCTCAATAAAACCGTGCGTTTTCCCGCCATTATTGTTGGGCGGGGCGAAAACGCTATGAATATCTTTCGGCACACACAATTAAAATTAGAACGGGATGGTTACCACGTAATAGGTTTTGTAGAAAGCAACGGCGGGAAAAAAAATCAGCAGCACTTACCAATGCTCGGAAATTTGGAAACTCTTGAATCCATCATTGACAAAAAGGAAATTCAGTTGGTAATTGTTGCCAACAACAAAGTTGATGCTGCATTAACCGAAACCGTTATCAACAGGCTT
This sequence comes from Chitinophagales bacterium, assembly GCA_031425835.1. GTDB lineage: Bacteria > Bacteroidota > Bacteroidia > Chitinophagales > Chitinophagaceae > Flavisolibacter. The sequence continues at coordinate 98,576 of JANPKD010000006.1, read as the reverse complement.
TCTGAAAAAAATGTGGCCATTAAAATACAGGCCCATACACTCGACATTCTTGCCGGCTCGGTGCGCACAAGTAATGTATTGGGTGCCGTGCTTATTGATTTACACACAGGGCTAATGCCCGAATGGCAACTACACATTAAACGCGTAGTGGATGTGGCTATTGCTTTTATTTTTCTGCTGCTGCTTTTTCCTTTTTTTATTTATGTAGCTATTAGGGTGAAGCTTTCATCGACAGGGCCCGTATTTTACAAGCAGGAAAGAATTGGTTTTAAAGGCCGTCCTTTTTATATCTACAAATTCCGGTCGATGAATGTTGACGCCGAAAAGAACGGCCCGGCGCTTTCATCCGACCATGATACCCGCATTACACCATGGGGCCGCACCATGCGCAAGTGGCGTTTGGATGAATTACCACAACTCTGGAATATTTTAATTGGCGAAATGAGTTTGGTTGGGCCACGCCCCGAGCGCAGGTTTTATATCAATCAAATTGTACAACAAACACCTTATTACAAATACCTGTTGAAAGTAAAACCCGGACTTACAAGTTGGGGTATGGTGCAGTATGGTTATGCCGAAAATGTAGAAGCAATGATTGAACGCAGCCAGTTTGATCTTGTGTACATAGAAAACATTTCCCTGCTGTTGGATTTTAAAATTATGCTGCACACCTTGCGTATCATATTTTTAGGGAAGGGGAAATAAAGGATCTTCAGGATAATGAACGAAAATGCAGGCATAATCCCACCCGAAGAACTAAAATAAAAAAGGGACTACCACCTTTCGGTAAACAATAAAGGCCACTTGTAACCAATTTAATTGTGGCTACATAATTCAATAAATTCGAGCCGTGAAAAAACCAATGCTCATTCTGCTTATTTGTTTTTGTTTTCTACAAACCCGTGCACAATACTGGCAGCAAAAAGTTGACTACGTAATTGATGTACGCCTCAACGAAAAAGAAAAATCGCTTGATGGTTATGAAAAAGTGAGCTACACCAATCATTCTTCCGATACACTCACATTCATTTGGTTTCACCTATGGCCCAATGCTTATAAAAATGATCAAACCGCATTTAGCGATCAATTACTGAAGAATGGAAATACAAATTTTTATTTTTCTGAAAAAGAACAGAAAGGCTATATCAACAAACTTGATTTTAAAGTAAACGGCAACACCGCAAAAACCGAAGATCATCCACAGCACATCGACATCATCAAATTATTGCTGCCGAAACCATTGCCACCGGGCGGACAAATAACTATCACCACACCTTTTCATGTAAAACTGCCTTTCAATTTTTCGAGGGGTGGGTACGAGGGAAATACTTTTCAAATTACACAGTGGTATCCAAAACCAGCTGTGTACGATGCGGCCGGCTGGCACCCCATGCCCTATTTAGACCAGGGTGAATTTTACAGTGAGTTTGGCAGCTTTGATGTACGCATTACGCTGCCAAAAAATTACGTGGTGGCCGCCACCGGTCAATTGCAGAATGAAGAAGAAAAACTTTGGCTGAAGACAAAACAGCTTATTGCAGCAACGCAAAAAGAAAAAACGCCTCTGAAAAAAACAACCCTTGCCAAAACAAAAAAACAAGTGCAAACCCAGGCACAAAAAACGTTAGCCCCGGTTATTGTTGAAACAAAAACCATTCAGTTTCTGCAAACCAATGTGCACGACTTTGCCTGGTTTGCCAGCAAAGATTTTACAGTAGCACAGGATACCTGCCTGCTACCGTCGGGCAATACGATTGACGTTTTTGCATACTACACAAGTCACCACTGGCCGCAATGGAAAAACAGTTTGCAATACGCTAAAGATGCCGTTCGGTTTTATTCAAATGAAATTGGCAACTACCCTTACAAAACCCTTTCGGTGGTGCAGGGGCCGCAAAGTTTTGGTGGCGGTATGGAATACCCAACCATCACCGTTATTTCGCCAACAACAACCGCGGAGGAATTAGAGATTACCATGGCGCACGAAATTGGCCACAATTGGTTTTATGGAATGTTGGCTACCAACGAAAGAGATCATCCCTGGATGGATGAGGGCATCAATACTTTTTACGAAAGAAAATACACCCTGCAGAAATACGGCATACCGGAAAAGACGGAAGAAATTTTTTTTCAAACGATTGCCGGCAGAAAAAAAGATCAACCCATTACTACAACTTCTGAAAATTTCAGCGCAACCAACTACGGTCTTTCGGCTTATCATAAAACCGCCGAATGGTTACTGGCAATAGAAAAAAAAGTTGGTGAAGCGGCGTTCCGGCGAATGATGCAAACCTATTTTGAACAATGGCAGTTTAAACATCCACAACCCGCAGATTTTTTAGCCATCGCCAAAAATGTTTCCAGAAATGATGATTTCATTTCAGAATTAAACAACAGCGGTATTCTTGCACGCAACCAACCCCAGGGTTTTGCCTTCGTTTCCCCGGTTAAAAAAAACAGCATTAAAAATTATCTGCTCAATCCAACAAAAAATATCCTTGCCTTCTCTCCCGCTATTGGCGTAAACGGTTACGATAAACTCATGGTGGGCGGCATCTTTACCAACTACAAACTGCCACCAAATAAATTTCACTTCCTGTTGGTTCCCATGTATGCTACCGGCAGTAAACAATTAACCGGCTTGGGCAAAATAAATTACACCGCAACCTCATCTGGCATCATTAGGAAAACCGATTTTTTTGTGAACGCTGCAAGGTTTAGCATGAATAATTTTGACGATACAGCAGGCAACAAATACACCATGCAGTTTCAGAAACTGGTGCCGGGTATAAGATTAACACTGAAAGAAAAAGACCCACGCAGCACAGTAGTACGCTCCATTCAATGGAAAACGTTTTTGTTAAACGAAGAAAGCCTGCGTATAAAAAACGACTCCCTTTTTACTCCACCCGACACCATCATTACGCAGCGCATTACAACACCTGCTACCAACCGATACTTGAATCAATTGCAATTGGTGTATGATGATTACCGGGCACTGTATCCATTTGATGTAAGGTTGCAGGTGGAGCAGTCAACAGATTTTGTACGGCCCGCGGTTACCGCAAATTATTTTTTTAACTACCCAAAAAACGGTGGCTTGCAACTACGGTTTTTTGCCGGAGCGTTTATTTACCTGAATGGAAAAACCACATCGAAACAATTTGCAAATGACCGTTATCATTTGAATTTGAGCGGACCAAATGGTTACGAAGACTATACTTACACAGATTATTTTCTTGGCCGCAACGAATTTGAAGGTTTGGCAAGCCAGCAAATGATGATACGTGATGGTGGGTTTAAAGTGCGAACGGATTTGCTGGCAAGTAAAGTAGGAAAGACAGATGAATGGCTAATGGCGTTGAATCTAAATTCTTCGATACCCAACAAATTAAATCCGTTGGCGGTGCTGCCGGTAAAAATTCCATTGCGGGTATTTTTTGATTTGGGTACGTACGCCGATGCCTGGAAAACAGGCTTTGAAGGCGACCGGTTTTTATTTGATTTAGGCTTGCACCTTCCGCTTTTGCAGGAGTCGGTAAATATCTACATACCGTTATTCTACAACCGTGTGTTTGGCGATTATTATAAATCCACCATTCCTAAATATCGCTTTTTCAAAACAATTACCTTCTCTATTAATTTATACAACAAACATTTGAAAGCAATAAACCGCGAAGTTGAATTTTGACGCCTTCATCTTCAATACAATATTTAACACGCAGCCAGGTTGATGATAACAAGTGGAATGCCTGCGTTGAAAAAGCTGGCAATGGTTTGGTGTATGCCTACACTATTTACCTCGATGAAATGGCAGATAACTGGGATGCACTTGTATTCAATGATTACGAAGCGGTGATGCCCCTACCCTGGCGAAAAAAATGGGGTTTTACTTATTTGTACCAGCCACCGTTTTGTGCGCAATTAGGTGTGTTTGGAAATGGAATAAGTAAAAAAATAGTAACGGATTTTTTGCAGGCTGTCCCTAAAAAATTTTGTTATTGGGATATTTATTTGAACAAGGATAATTTATTTACAACTGCAAACTACGAGCTTAACGAACGAATGAATTTTGTTTTACCGTTGAACAAACCCTACGAAATTTTAGAAAAAGCGTACCGCGAAAATATTCGCCGCAATGTTAGAAAGGCTAAAGGTTATGGTTGCACCATTCATAAAAATATTGCGGTTGAGAAGGTCGTACAACTGGCAAAAGAACAATCACAACAAGCCGATACAGAAGAGCAGGCCTTTGAAAAATTTGTGCCGCTTTGCAACACTTTACTAACACACAACCAGGCTGTTTGCTATGGAGTATATTCCTTACAAGGACAACTGATTGCTTCTGCCGTATTCTTTTTCTCGCACCACAGAGCTTATTATATTCTGGTAGGCAATCATGCCAATGGCCGAACGCTGGGAGCTTCGCATGCATTGATTAATGCGTTTATAGAGGACTACGCGGGTGAAAATTTATTGCTTGATTTTGAGGGGAGCGACTTACGCAACCTTGCTTTTTTTTACAGCAGCTTTGGCGCTGCAATTGAAAAATATCCCGCGGTAAAATTGAACAGGCTACCGTGGTGGATCCGGTGGTTGAAACAGTGAAAGACAAAAAAAACATTTGGTTCGTTATCCAAACTTCAAAACTAAAATAAAAATTCAGTCAACAACCGGTGCATCGAAACGATTTTTTTGAACGCGCCTCCGGTAATTGGTGAACATGGAATACCAACGAAGTTTGAGCACACCCAGTATTCCTTCTTTTACTATGCCCTTGCTCATTTTTGATTCGCCATAACGCCGGTCGGCGAATTGGATAGGCACTTCATGTATTTTAAATCCAAGTTTCCAGGCGGCAAATTTCATTTCAATTTGAAAGGCATACCCGGTAAACCGAATTTCATCAAGGTTGATGGTTTCAAGAACTTCTTTTTTATAACAAACAAATCCCGCTGTCGGGTCGGCGGTAGGCATCCACAAAATTAATTTGGTATAGAGCGATGCGCCTTTTGATAAGGCAATGCGGTTGGCAGGCCAGTTTTTCACACCACCACCTTTTACATACCGCGAGCCAATAGCCACATCGGCATTTCCATTTTTGCAGGCATTGTACAGGCGGGGAAGGTCGAGCGGACTGTGAGAAAAATCGGCATCCATTTCAAAAATGAAATTATAGTTGCGCTCTATGCCCCATTTAAAACCATGTATGTACGCAGTGCCCAATCCTAATTTGCCTTTTCGTTCTTCTAAAAAAACTGTCTCGGGAAATTGTGGTTGCAGGTTGCGTACTACTTCGGCGGTACCGTCGGGCGAGCCATCATCAACAACCAAAACATGAAAATTTTGTTGCAGATGCTGAATAGCCTCTATGACAGAAGCAATATTTTCCCGTTCGTTATAAGTTGGTATAATTACAAGTTTTTCCACCGCTTGATGCACTTAGAATTTTTTGAGCATGATACGAGTGTACATCTCGGTTAACTTTTGTTTTGTGTTGGCAGGAAATTCGCCACGCATCATCCAGTCGTAATACTGAGGCTCCGCTTTCAACACATCGGCTACCGTTCTTCCTTTATGTTTTCCAAAATTAAAAAGCTCCACCCCTTTGTCATCGTAAATAAAACGCCGGGCAAAATCAATAATTAAATCATCGCCAACGGCTTTGATTATCGACTCCAGTGTATTTCCCAACTCAGGGTATCTTATTATCTGCGCCTGTAAAATTTCGGCCGTGGCTGTTGCATCCACTTCTGCGCTATGCGCTCCTTCTAAAGATTTATTGCAATAAAATTTATACGCTGCCGAAAGTGTTCGCTGCTCCATCTGGTGAAATATCTTTTGCACATCAACCACCTTCCGGTTCTTCATTTCAAATTCTACGTCGGCCCGTAAAAATTCTTCTACAAGCATGGGTAGATCTAAGCGGTAGGCATTGTAACAAGCCAGGTCGCAACCATCAAGCCATTGTTTTATTTCATGCGCCGCCTTCTTAAAAACAGGAGCGTCTTTCACCATTTCATCTGTTATACCGTGTATTTCGGTAATGGCTGCCGGTATAGGCATTTGTGGATTAATGATTTTTCTTTTTACAGATCTGCCACCGTCAGGCAATAATTTTATAACCGCTATTTCTACTATGCGGTCGGTAGTAACATTTGAGCCGGTTGCCTCAATATCAATAATTGCAAGTGGTTTTTTTAGTTGTAACATGAGCGGCTTTGCTTAAAGTGAGTAAAGGTAGAGTTTTGTGTTGTGGGGGTTGCAAATTAATCGGCACTAGCGGCTATCGTTTTAGCAAATAGTTCAGTATTAAATCCATCATAGTTACCCGAGCTCATAAAAACCACTACCGCGTTTTTATAATCATTGCTCTCCAGCCATGCTTCCAACTGCACTTTTTCATTAAATACGTGTAAGCCTTTTCTATTAAAACCCTCAGTCACTTTTTCTACGGGCAATGCGGGCAACCTTTTTATTTCAAGTGCATGTTTGCTATAAAAAACCACTGCCTCATCAGCCGCACTCATTACCCCATTATACTCGTTCATAAACGCTTCGTTCAAGCTACTGTACGTGTGTAATTCGAGAACAGCAAAAAACTTTTTATGTGGAAACTGCGCCTTCACCGCTTCAATAGTGGCTTTTACTTTTGAAGGTGCATGGGCAAAGTCGCGGTAAAAAACTGTTGCATTATTTTCCGCCAATAACTCTAAGCGTTTTGCAGCACCGGTAAAACTGCTGATGGCTTCAGCAAAAATTTTGGCACCAACATTTAATTTTTTACACACCAGCCAGGCAGCATGAAGATTGAGGAGGTTATGATTACCAAATACCTTTAAGGTCGTAGTAACACCATCTACTTCAACCTCTGTTTTTCCATCCGCAATTGTATGATGAAGTATATCGTACGGTTGGTAAGTTATATCCGTCCTTTTATTTTCTTCCACCAATTTTTTCAAAACCATATCGGTTTCGTTGTAAATCAGTAATCCATTTTTTTCAATTTTGTTGATGAAGATGATGAATTGCTCCAGGTAATTTTCAAAAGTTGGAAACACGTTGATGTGATCCCAGGCAATACCGGTAATAACAGCAATATGCGGAAACAGGAAATGAAACTTTGGTCGTTTTTCAATGGCGCTGGCCGGGTACTCATCGCCTTCAGCAACAATGAGGGGGGCATTGGTAATATTTACCGACTGGGCAAAGCCGGGAAGTTTTGCTCCAACCAAATAGTCAAAATCCTTTTTAGCATGGCGCAGCACATGCATGATCATTGAAGTAGTGGTGGTTTTGCCGTGACTGCCGCCCACAACGATGCGGGTTTTATCCACGCTTTCTTTAAAAATATACTCGGGGAATGAGTAGATGGGGAGCCCAAGAGTTTTTGCCTGTAAAAGTTCGGGGTTGTCCTCTTTGGCGTGCATGCCCAGTATTACCGCATCGATAGAACTGTTAATTTTTTGTGGCATCCACCCAATTTGTTGGGGAAGTATTCCTTCGGCATGGAGATTTGACTTTGCCGGTTCGAAAATTTCATCATCGCTGCCCGTAACCTGGTAACCTTTCTTTTTAAGGGCAATGGCTAACTGGTGCATTACGCTACCGCCAATTGAGGTAAAGTGGATTTTCATATTTTCATCATCGGTTTAAAAGGCAGGGCTTGATTGGTTAATTACCCTGCACCGGTAGCAAAAAGCATAGTTGCTTTTGATTTAACGGTATGCCGTCTATATTTGCAAAATAACGGGCAAAATAAGCCGTTTTTAATCCAAACTATTTCTTTTATGAAAAACAAGTTTCTTTTCTTCACCTTTCTGGCCTTATCATTGCTTTTATTAGCTTCATGCGCAGGCTCGAGAGGGTACGGAAATCACCGCAAAGGTTATGGCTGTCCTTCAACAGCGGCCCTTCAAAACTTAGCCGTTTTAGAAAACAAAATTTAAAAACCTGTAATCGTTGGTTATCCGCCGGAGTTGTAATGATGGTGGAAGCTACGGCGGGTTAACAAAAATAAATTGCAGTGTATGCATTGGATTCATCTAACAGATGAGGAGCAGTTGAAACAAATTATTTCAAACTCGCAAAACCGGCCACAGGTAATTTTCAAACATAGTACCCGCTGTTCTATCAGTTCGGTTGCCCTGCAACGTTTGAAAAAAACCCAGCAGCCCGCCGATATTGACTTTTATTATTTGGACCTCATTGCATACCGCCAGTTGTCGAACCAGGTGTCCGCATCGTTTTTGGTAGAGCATCAATCGCCGCAGGTACTTGTTATTAAAGATGGCGAATGTATATACGACGAAAGCCATCTCAGTATATCAATGGATGAAATTTTGGACAGTGCTCATGCGACTTAACGCTGTTGTGGTTTGGTATTGAGTGTTTGGTGTTACAAGGTAACGTCACGAAGGGCTTATTTACCTGATGACCTTCCACCCATATTTTTTTAAACCCAAGGCTACGTTGTGTTTTTAAGTCTTCCCGTTTATCTCTATTTTTCACCAAAAGTTTTCATGAATTTATTGCTCATCGTTGGCCTTTCGGCGCTGCTGGCGGCCTGTAAAAAAAACGTTACGGCCCAGGGGTTTGAAAGCCTGCCGGTAAAAAAAACAATTGCCAATGCACCCAACGAAGTGTCGGGTATTGCGGATAGTAAAATTAACCCCGGCAGCGTTTGGGCACACGAAGACAGTGGTAATCCGCCAGAGCTTATTTTAGTAAGCCATGAAGGGGTGGTGCAAAAAAAAATTCCAATTAAGAATATAGGGAATAGAGATTGGGAAGAAATGATTTTGTGGAATAACGAAATTTACATTGGTGAAATTGGAGACAACAACTTAACAGCGACAGATTATTTTTTCTACAAATTTTCTGAACCTGCCCTGGCAACCGACACCGTGAGAAATATAACAACTATACGTTTTCGATATAGCGATGGGCCGCACAATGCCGAAGCATTTTTAATTGACCCCGCTACAAACGACCTGCTCATTATTACCAAAAACGGCCCTGCTGCGCAGGTTTATAAAATAGCGTTCCCTTTTTCAACGGGCATTAACACCGCTGGTTTAGCAACTACTTTACCTTATACGGGTGTAGTAGCAGCGGCATTATCACCTGATAATAAAGAGATCATTATCAAAACCTACACCACTCTGTTCTACTACCCTCACAGCGCAACCAACACTATTGCTCAAAGTTTGCAAGGCAGTTATACATCACCCGGCTATCAGCCCGAGCCTCAGGGAGAGGCCATTTGTTTTGCCCAAAAAAACAACGGCTTTTTTACCTTAAGTGAAAAGGCGTTTTTGCCCGAAGTGTATTTATATTTCTATAAAAGAAAATGAGCGGCTTAAAAAAATTTAAGCCGCCTGCATTTATTTGTTGGTGTTTAAGCCAGTGTAGCCTCAGAGGTAATTGTGGCCTTTAGAAGTTTTGAAACCGGGCAGTTTTGCTCGGCGTTTTTTACACACTCTTCAAACTTTTCTTTGCTGATACCGGGTACCGAACCTTTTACCTGCAGGTGCGATGTGGTGATGCTGCCATTGTCTAAAGTAATGTCGCATTTAGTTTCCAAACTATCGGGTGTAAACCCTGCTTCGCCCAATACAAAACTCAATTTCATAGTAAAGCAACCTGCATGCGCGGCGGCAATTAATTCTTCGGGATTGGTACCAATGCCATCGGCAAAACGGGTGTTATATGAATACTGCGATTTACTCAAAACCCCACTTTGCGTGGTTACATTTCCAGAGCCTTCTTTTCCTGAGCCGTTCCAAACGGCTGTAGCATTACGTATCATGTTGATTACATTTTTTTGAGTGCCAAAGGTAGCTGGAAGTTAGAAGCCAAAAGTTCAAACTTCAAAGCCGATAGCTATCGGCTCCAAATCGCAAGTCTAAAACCTCAGGCTAAAGTTTTAAGTTTTTTAATACTGAGTTCTGATGAGGCCTTTGTTACAAATATTTGAATACACTCTTTCGGTATTGTTCCAAATCATCCAGCGTAGTGATGGTGTCAAACCTTTGAACCGATGCAGTATTTAGTTTACGGGAGAGGGTTACTACCTCGCCATTTACAATGGTGCTTTTTGCTTTTTCAAAAATCTTATTTAATGCAAGCCGGTCGCTTATGGTTTGTAACGTTTCAATTTCAACAACATTAATGTTATATGGTTTCATTCTTTGTATGTAAAATGCAAATGTAGGTTTGCTTTGTATGTGGTATGATAATGGTAACAGCTCTTCCAAATTAATCTACATGGACATAATCATACAGTCACTCGGTTTCACAGCTGGAGAAGCGTTGGAAAATTACATTCGCGAAAAATTAGAGAAGCTAAAACCCAACGATCATATTGTAAGAGCCAACGTAACCCTTTTTTTAGGACCTGATAAAGCCATCCCAAATACTTATTGTGAAATTAGGCTGGAGGTACCGGGCAACGATCTTTTTATAAAAGAAAACAGCCCCGAGTTTGAACAATCAATTGACACTGCAGTTAGCAGGTTGCAGGCAGTAATGCGCAAAGCAAAAGAAAAGCAACTTGATCAATGGCAGAGTAGTGGAGGAAATTAAGCTTTGTCGTTTTTGTTTTCCACGGGGTACTGTACTGCAGCCCCGCAAACAGTTTTTAAAATTTCATAACGGCCCCACTAAAACCCAAATCTTTCCCGTTGCGTATATAGTCCTTTCAATGCCTAACATGTGAAGTTAATGAGCAACAAAAAATTCAGCATTAGCGATCTTGAAAAATTTTCGGGGCTAAAAGCGCATACCATTCGTGTTTGGGAACAACGACATAAAGCATTTAAACCCTGCCGTAATAATGGTATTCGTTTTTATGATGTAACAGACCTCAGCAAGATTTTAAAACTTGCGCTTCTAAATAAAAATGGCTACCGAATTTCGAGTTTAAGCCGGTTTACTCCTGAGGAGATCGACTTAAAACTACAAAAGCTGCCAACTGAGCAGGACCACCAGGACAGGATATTATCCCAACTGTTTGTACACATGTATACGCTGGAGCCGGTGCTCTTTGAAGAGCTTGTAAATACTTCTTTGCAAGTGTGGGATTTTGACACGGTGCTCAAAAAAATCATTCTCCCTTTTTTAGAACGCACCGGTTTGTTATGGACCGGCAATCGCCTGAGCGAAGAGCACTTTGTGGTAACTGTGCTGCGCAGAAAAATTATTCATGGCATTGAAACGTTGGCTGCCCCCAACAACCGGCTGAAAAAGATCATGCTATTTCTGCCAGAAGGGAGGCAACTTGATATCGGTTTGTTGTACACAAATTACCTGCTGAAACAAAAAGGCATTTGCGTTTTATACATGGGCACCGATGTATCAATCAAAAACCTTGAGCAAACATTAAAGGCTACCACTCCTGAAATCGTGTTCACGTATCTGCCGCAAAAAAATAACTTCGACGTAGATGCCCTTGCAACTTTTATGGAGCAGGCACTACCGCAATCGAAATTATTAATCGGGCAATATCAACCCAATAGCTTGGCCGGCGCTTTTAGAACTAACCACCAGTTTCTGCACTTCGAAGAAGCGATTAAACTGATGCTGTGTTTTAAAACTGAGGACTTTACTCAACACAACCACGTTAAACCCGGAAGAATGTTTATGTCAGCCGACACTGTTCATCAATATACTTAAACAACAATCTCCAAAAACTTTCATTTAAGCGGGTATCATATTTGACCCTTCACAAGAGTTGAAAATATCCACTCCAACAAAACCCAATTTATCACCCTCAATTTTTTTAAAAGATGGAAATCATCAATCGCAAAACGAAAGAACTTTCCCTGGCGCGGGAAATAGAACACTCACAAGTATCGAGAAGAAAATTTTTGCGCACTGCAGGAATCTTTGGTATGGCAGCAACAGTAGCCGGCGCAGGCTGTAGCCGTTCCGGAGATGATTTTGTTGACAACGGCGGAGTAGTTGACCTTGGCAGCGGCGACTTTGGCATTTTAAATTATGCCTATGCGCTCGAGCAGTTAGAAGCCGCTTTTTATATTCAGGCAACCGCCACACCTTTTTCCGGCATCACAGCTGCGGAAACCGGTTATCTGCAGGATATAAGAGATCATGAAATTGCTCACCGCGAATTTTTTAAGAACGCATTGGGCACTAATGCAATTAAAGCACTCGAAGTTGATTTTAGCACGATCAATTTTGGCAACCGCGATTCGGTACTGGGTACGGCAAAGGCATTTGAAGACCTGGGTGTGTCGGCCTACAATGGTGCAGGCAGGTTACTCGTAAGTGGTGATTACCTCCTGATTGCCGGAAAAATTGTTTCAGTAGAAGCAAGACATGCTGCATTGATCAGAGACCTGATTACTCCAAACAGTTTTGCAGCAAGTGATGTGGTTGATGGGATGGGCTTAGATGTGTCCCGCACACCACCACAGGTTTTAGCAATTGCCAAAACCTATATTAAAACACAATTGGACGCATCTAAATTACCCGCTTAAAATTTACAATTATGAACCTACTCAATATAATTACCGAGATAGAAAAAAAAGATCCAGAAGTTTATGACCGAATCAACGACCGGAGATCGGCGTTAAAAAACTTCACCGGATTCGCATCGAAAGTTGCAGCCGTATCAATGCCTTTTATGCTTGGATCAATGTTTAAAAAGGCGTACGGACAAACCACTACTTCAATTGTATCAGTATTAAATTACGCACTTACACTTGAGTATCTGGAGTCGGAATTTTACATTGCAGGTGTGGCCCGTGGTGCTGCATTAATACCGGCAGCCAATTTACCCGCATTTACAACCATCCGCGATCATGAGGTAGCACACGTTGCCTTTTTAAGAGCCGCCATTACTGGTGCAGGTGGTACACCGGTTGCCAAACCTGCTTTTGATTTTACCGCAGGCAACGGTAATAACATGGGCCCATATGCCGATGTGTTTACCAATTATGCAACCTTCCTTGCCGTAGCGCAGGCATTTGAAGACACGGGTGTTAGAGCTTACAAAGGACAGGCCGGCGCAGTGATGAGCAACAAAGATGTTCTTACTGCTGCGTTGCGTATTCACTCAGTAGAAGCTCGCCATGCCGCACATGTTCGGAGACTGAGAAAGGAAAGAGGTGCTACTAATAATGACCCCTGGATTACAGGCAACAATGCTGGTGGCATACCAGGTGTGGCTGCGGTGTATGCAGGCGAAGAAACCGTAACGCAGGCGGGCATTACTATTACAAATATTAATGGTTTAGCCATTAGCGTAGATGCTGCAACAGAGGCCTTCGATGAGCCGCTAACCACGGCCCAGGTACTCGCTATTGTTGATCCGTTTATCGTTTAGATTTCTTATGATTTGAAATAAAAAAAGTTCCGTAGTAATGCGGAACTTTTTTATATGCAAGACCTAAAGACAGATAGACCTATAGACAAAAAGACCTGAAGACCTCTGTGTATTATGCCTTTAAGTCTTCTGGCTTCAAGCTTCTCGCTTGAAATCTTATGTCTTCAAGTCTTATGTCTTCAAATCTTTAAGTCTTATATCTTCCAGTCTGCCTCTTTATCATCGCAACAAGCAACTCGCTCAATTTTTCATCAGCTTTACCAGCTACTTCAATTATTTCAGCGATGTTCACTGGCTGCAGATTATCGGGGTTGCACTCATCTGTAATTACACTAATGGCGGCGCAGGGCAAACTAATTTGATTGGCAACTATTACTTCCGGTACGGTGCTCATACCAACCATATCGGCACCGGTGTTGCGCAGCCATCTATATTCAGCCCTTGTTTCCAAATTGGGCCCCATCACAGCGGCATATACTCCCTGCTGCAAGTTCATTTTTAACGCCCCGGCTTTAGCCTTCAGTTGTGAATTTAAAAGTTGGTTATAAGGAGCAGCCATGTCAACAAACCGTTGCCCCGCGGCTGCATTGTTTACACCACGCAAAGGATTGTCGGGTAAAAAATTGAGGTGGTCTTCAATCAAAACCAGATCACCTTTTTTATAAGCTGGGTTTATGCCGCCTGCCGCATTACTTAAAAACAATTGCTGTACTCCTAAAGCCTTCATCACACGTATAGGAAAAGTAATTTGCTGCATGCTGTAGCCTTCGTAATAATGAAACCGGCCCTGCATCACTATTGCATGTGTGCCTGCTATAGTACCGTACACCAGATGGCCTTTATGAAATTCAACAGTGGCTTCCGCAAAATGCGGAATGGCATTGTAAGGAAAACTATGGATGACTTCCATTTTTTTTGCCAGCATACCTAGCCCGCTACCCAGCACAACCCCAACAACGGGTGGCCGGTCTATTGCATGCTTTTGTAAAAAAGCCACTGTTTCCGCAACCGCAGCGGGTATGTTTTGCATAACTAAAAACTTTTGAAAGGCGAAGAACGTATATTCAATCAAGCAACAGGTATGAAGCCAATTATTTTTTTCATTTCATTATTTTTCTTTTCAAATTCCGCAGCGCAAAAAGGTTATAGCACTGGTGACGATGTTGCCAACTTTGCCGCTACAACTATCCTTAATCATCCCCGTACATCAGGCACTTTAAAAGGTTTACAAAACAAACTTACCGTTCTTGATTTTTTTGGCACCTGGTGTGTTCCCTGCATTAAAGCCCTGCCCCATTTACAAAACCTGCAACAGCAATTTAAAAATGAGGTAAGCATTGTACTTATTTCGGTTGAAAGCCGTGAAAAACTTTCGGCCTTTTTACAGAAACAGAATAACTTTTCTTTTCCTGTAATAGTGGATCAGGATGAAAAGATTTCTACTTTATTTCAGCCACCAAGTTATCCGTACACGGTTGTGGTAAATGAGTCCGGCAAAATTGTTGCGATTACCGATGCCGTGGCTATTACCCCCACCAAACTGCAGCAGTGGTTGAACGAAAAAAAACAAACGGTTTCCGATGAAAAAAATTCAACGCAAGTGAGTGTAGCACCAAAGCAATCGCCTGTTGCTGGTAAACCAGATAATAATCGGTTAGTACAGTTATCACAAGATTTTGTTTATGCCGCAAAAACCAATGAGCCTACAGACGCGTTAGTGCAGGCCATCAGGAATATTTCCTTCGACACACTGCAAAAAAACCTTACAACAGATGCTGAAAAAAAAGCTTTCTGGATCAACTTATACAATGGTTTTACACAAGTGCTTTTAAAAAAGGAGGCCGAAAAATATAATTCGAGAAGCAGCTTTTTCACCGATAAACAAATTGAAATTGCCGGCAGAATTTTAAGTTTAGATGATGTAGAACATGGCCTGCTTCGCAGGTCGAAAATTAAATGGAGCCGTGGTCTTTTTAATAAAATTTTCGTGGGTAGCTGGGAAAAAAAATTACGGGTTAATAGACTGGATTACCGCATACATTTTGCATTGAACTGCGGGGCCAAAAGCTGCCCACCCATTGCTTTTTACAGAGCGGCAACCATTGATGACCAGTTATCGCTTGCTACAAAAGCGTATTTGCAAAGTGAGGTGGAATACGACTCTGTAAAAAACGAATTGAAACTGCCAATGGTTATGAGTTGGTTTCGGGCCGACTTTGGTGGAAAGAAGGGCATGGTAGAAATTTTAAAAGGCGCCGGGTTTGAAATAAATCAAGCAGATCCCAAAATCAGTTTTAAAGAATACGACTGGACTTTATTTTTAAACAATTACACAACTACAAATTAATGAGCAATCACTATTACAATGCCGGCGACCTTGGAAAATTTGGCAACGTTGCAGAGTGGCAAAAACCATTGGCCGATAAATTTTTTAATTATTATGGAGAGGTTTTTAAAGACAGCGCCTTATCGGCCCGCGAAAAAAGTTTGATTGCACTTGCCGTGGCCCATGCCGTGCAATGTCCCTACTGTATTGATGCGTACAGCGGCGATGCATTTGAAAAAGGATGGAGCGAAGAACAGATGATGGAAGCCATACACGTTACTACTGCTATAAAAGGTGGTGCAGCATTGGTGCATGGTGTGCAAATGATGAATAAGGTGAAGGAGATTGCGATGTAAACCGCAGGTTACAAAGATTTACGGCAATGATTCCACAGATTTACCACAGATTGAGCGGATCAACATATCTTTTTAAAAAATAGAGTTGAATGAAGGATGGAATAACAAGTTTGCAAAGGCAGCACCACCAGCTATCTGATGCGCGGGTGCAATTACAAATTTTGGAGCATGGACAAACCGGCGATTTTGCTTTGGTACCTTTTCAACAGAAGTTGGAAGAAACCGGCTTGTATCCACTAAAGCCAACCGGTGTGCAAATTTTTCAGGTGAACGTTGGCAAAATGTGTAACCAGGTTTGCAAACATTGCCATGTAGATGCGGGCCCCGACCGCAAAGAAATTATGACCACAGAAACCATGCACCAATGTTTGGATGCTTTGCAAAGAAATCCATCATTGCAAACGGTTGATTTAACCGGTGGTGCTCCCGAGATGAATCCACAGTTTCGCTGGTTTGTACAAGAAATAAAAAAGTTGAACAGGCACGTAATTGTGCGTTGCAATCTTACCATTATTCTTGCCAACAAAAAATACCACAGCCTGCCTCAGTTTTATAAACAGCACAACATTGAAGTTGTATCATCGCTTCCATTTTATACGCAGGACAGAACCGATCGGCAACGCGGCGATGGGGTTTTTGAAGACAGTATTACGGCCCTGCAAATGCTGAACGAAGTAGGTTATGGAAAAGAAGGAACAGGCTTGACGTTGAATTTGGTGTACAATCCCGCAGGTGCATTTTTACCACCTGCGCAGGAAGCTTTGCAAAAAGAATTTAAAGATGCCTTACAAAAAAAACATGGCATTCAGTTCAATAATTTATTTGCTATTACCAACCTGCCCATCAGCAGGTATCTAGATTATTTATTGCAAAGTGGCAACTATGAAATGTATATGGAGAAATTGGTTGACGCATACAACCCGGTAGCCGCTGCCAATGTAATGTGTCGCAATACCATCTCCATTAGTTGGGATGGTTTTTTGTACGACTGCGATTTTAACCAGATGCTCAATTTAAAGGTGGACAGTAGTGTAAAACATATCTCGCAGTTTGAAACAGAAACTTTGAATGGCAGAAACATTGTTGTAAACCAACACTGCTTTGGTTGCACAGCAGGCAGCGGCAGTAGTTGCGGTGGCGCTGTGGCATAATCAACAACCGAAAAAAAATGTGACGATGGTTAGTTTCCAAGACTGATACCCGAATTTATTAAACGCTTTAAAAAATTACGCTTTGAACTACTTAGAAACTACAAAGAACGTTTACAAAGAAGCAGCCGAAAATCCTAATGTGGGTTTGTGCTGCACCACAACACCCGTGTGGCAATTACCGGGTTTAAAAATTCCGGCAAAAATGCTGCAGATGAATTATGGTTGTGGCAGTACGGTTAACGCAAGAGATTTAGTCAACAATCCAAAAGTGCTGTACGTTGGCATTGGTGGCGGTATGGAGCTGTTGCAATTTGCTTACTTCAACAGGCAGCAAAATGGAGTTGTGGGTGTTGATGTTGTTGACGAAATGATAGCAGCCTGCAAAGAAAATTTTGTGGAAGCCGAAAAACAAAATCCCTGGTTCAGAAGTGAATTTATCGACCTGAAAAAAGGCGATGCATTGAACCTGCCTGTAGATGATAACAGCATTGATGTAGCAGCGCAAAATTGCCTGTTCAATATTTTTAAGCAGGATGAATTAAAAACAGCGCTGAAGGAAATGTACCGGGTATTAAAACCAGGCGGACGGCTGGTAATGAGCGACCCAACCTGCGAAATGGCCATGCCCGAAACACTGCGTGAAGATGCACGGCTCAGAGCACTTTGCCTCAGCGGATCGTTACCTCTGAACGAGTACGTAAAAATGATAACCGATGTTGGTTTTGGTACAGTTGAAATAAGAGCCCGAAGACCCTACCGCATTTTAGACCCGGCGCATTATCAAACCGCCGAATTAATATTTGTTGAAAGCGTTGAGGTTTGCGCCATAAAAGATGCCATGCCGGCAGATGGGCCATGTGTGTTCACGGGCAAAACCGCTATTTATTATGGGAGTGCCGAACTTTTTAATGATGAGAAAGGACATGTGCTCTTTCCAAATCAGCCACTGGCGGTATGTGATAAAACCGCTACTGCATTACAGCACTTACAACGCGGTGATATTTTTATCTCGGAAAGCAGTTTCTTTTATGATGGTGGTGGATGTTGTTGAGACAGTCTTTACTTTATGATGTTGCCCATTGAATAAACCTGAAACGAACACATGAAACTAAAAAGCGCAAGTGCCAGGCCATGACCGATGCCTTAATCATTTTTGTACGGCACCCGCAGTTGGGCAAAGTAAAAACCAGGCTTGCGGCAACCATAGGCAACGTAGCTGCACTTGATGTTTATAAAAAATTGTTAGCACATACTTTTCAAATTTCGCAAAAGGCCAGGGCCGATAAATTTATATTTTACGCCGGGGAAATTGTGGAAGATGATATGTGGAGCGTTGAAAATTATTTCAAATTACGGCAGGCGGATAGTTATTTAGGCGGAAAAATGCTATCCGCCTTTTTACAGGTTTTGGATAAAGGCTATCAAAACGTTTGCATTATCGGCAGCGACTGCTACGAACTCTCCACAACAATTGTTGATGCAGCTTTTGCAGCGTTGAACCATGTTGATGTTGTAGTTGGCCCCGCAACCGATGGTGGCTATTATTTATTGGGAATGAAAGAAATGCACAAGGGGATTTTTGAAAATAAAAACTGGAGTTCGGAAACGGTTTTTACCGAAACGGTTCAGTCAATAATCGAGGCCGAACTTACGTACCAAACACTGCCAGCGCTGAACGATGTGGATGAAGAAAAGGATTTGCCGGAAGAGTGGCGGTTGTGACTTTTTTTGCTTAACGTACTGTAATTCTTTATTTATTTCACCTTACTCAACGCCAGCATTTTTATCATCCAGTCGGGCAAAGGTTTTTGCAGGTTTCTTTTTTTCAAATTAAGGTATAAACCCCATTTTTTTGCAAGTGGAACTTTGTGTGTTTCCACCAGTTCAATCAAAGTGCCATCCGGGTCTTCTACATAACAAAAACGG
Organism: Chitinophagales bacterium; assembly: GCA_031425835.1. Classification (GTDB taxonomy): domain Bacteria; phylum Bacteroidota; class Bacteroidia; order Chitinophagales; family Chitinophagaceae; genus Flavisolibacter. Next base: position 79,469 of record JANPKD010000006.1, on the reverse strand, counting down.
CCCGAAGCATTTTCCATTTCAAAAGAATCAACACTATCAACAGTAAAACAAAAACCATTTTCCTGCGCCTGTTTTTTTAAACCACACATGTCAAAAACGTCGAAGCAGAGATGAATAAAACCACAGTCACCCCAAAACCGGTTTGCATAAATTTTTTGGGGTGCTCTGTTCAGGCACTGCACCAATTCAATTTCAACACCACCCAACAGTTTTGCAAAAGCCCCCTTACCGCCATATTCTTTTCGCAATAAAACTTTCCGCAAAACGGCTTCGCCATTTTCATTTTCTTGAATAATGTTCACCACCGGCCGCTCGATATTCAGCAAGGCTTTATAAAACAAAACCGCCTTTTCCATATTACTCACGCCAATTACGGCACCACAAACTCCACCGCAAACTGAATTGGTTTTTTGAAACCAGTCGGCTGCTTCAACCAATTGAAACCTATTTTGAAAAGCATCAGTCACATAAAAAAATTGACGCCCCATGCCATCCGCCTGAGGTTTGGATACGGCAATATTTTCTTTCTGCCGAAAATGTTGGTACGCTACTGCTACATCGGCGCATTTTAGTTTAGCGGCATAAATACCTATGTCGCCATAAATAACATTGTCTGGCTGTTGCAGCGGCTTCCTGTTTGTATATTGCCAAACTTCAAAGCCACCACCCCCATTCAAATTCATTGAAAGCATTGCTTGTCGCTGGTAAACATTTCCACCCGTGTACTTCGTCATTAACCTCGCCTCCGACAAATCGTCGAAAACTAAAGTGGTCATACCAAATAAATGTTTGTAATAAAGCAATGCATCCTTTGCATCTTCCACACCTATACCAATTTGCTGTATGCCGGAAATAAAATCTTTCATCCTCAATTATCATTTGCATTTACGATTGCCGGCAAAATTTGGTTCTGTAAATGGGAAGCCCGGGTTTTAGAACGCATTCTTCCTGTAGGTAAGCCTGTGGTTGTATTCATCAATCATTTGCTGTTGCGATGCTCCTTTTTTAAACATGCCAACAATTTTTGCATTGGCCAACTGCACGGTTAACCAACTATTGGTTTCATATTTCCTGGCAGAGATGAGGGCTGCACCGTTCATTATTTTATATTTTTCCTTTTCTCTTGCACGGTGGCAAAAATCATACTCCTCCATAATTTTCATTTCTTCATTAAAACCACACACACCATTGAACAACTTTTTAGTTACAAATAACGTTTGATCGCCGCCCATGCAGATGAAAAAATCGAAGCGGGTGAACCAGGCATTTATTTTCAGGATGGTTATGTTGCTATCGAATTGTGTACGATATCGGCCAAGTGAGTACCCTTTTGTTATTGCCCGCTGTATATCTGCTGTAAAATTTTTGGGTGGTAAACAATCTGCATGTACAAAGTAAAGTACCTCGCCCCTTGCTAAGGATGCACCATAATTCATTTGAGCAGCACGACCCTTGGCCGGGGAAACCACCACCGTTGCGCCTGCATCAGTGGCAAGGGCTACTGTATCATCTGTGCTGCCACCATCAACAACAATTACATCAGCCAAAAAATTACCACCGTTTTGTTTAAGGTAGCGTACCAATTTACCTACGAGTAGCGCCTCATTGAAAACGGGAATGATAATACTTAACCACTGTAAATTCGTATGCCTGATCAACTATTAATTTTAAAATTTCACTTTATGGCGGTAAGGTATATTCAAATGATTGTGCTTGCTGTGGTTTTTGCACTGCAATTTTTATTTGAACATATTTATCCGCAACGCAAAGACGTGAATGATTGGAAAAATGAACGCTACAATATTACGATAGGCGTGCTCAATATTATTCTTTCACTTGTGCCGGCATCATTAATGGTGAGCTGGCTTCAATTGATTGATGAAAAAGATTTTGGCTTGCTTCAACAACTGGCTTTCCCATTTCCTGTTCACTTGTTGCTTTCCATTTTTTTCCTTGACGCCTGGATGTATGCCTGGCACCGCATGAACCACACATTTCCGCTGCTTTGGCGGTTTCATATATTTCACCACAGAGATAAAAAAATGAACAGCACCACGGCTTTGCGTTTTCATTTTGTTGAATTGCTATTATCGTACCCCGGCAAGGCATTGGTTTGTTTTATTGCTGGCATTTCGTACCCCGCAATATTGGTGTACGAAATTTTATTTTTTACTTCCGTGGTCATTCATCATTCAAACATTTACACGGGTAAAAAGTTTGACAATATTTATAAAAAACTTTTTGTTTCGCCGCACATGCATCGCATCCATCACTCCATACGAAAGGAAGAAACGAACTCAAATTATAGTTCCTTATTTTCATTTTGGGACAGGCTGTTTGGCTCCTGGACTGAAAAGCCTAAAGGGCCAATTACTTTTGGTGTGGATGAAAACAAATAGGGCATATTGGCAAAACCTCCTCCCACTTTCCACTCCACTCAAAAATCCAGCTAAATACAAAATTGATTTTGCGCCGAAACGTTTTTCTTTGCGTTATGGGCTTATTTGTTGCATCGCTGGCGTCGGGGAGTAATGGAAATTGCTATTACGTAGCCAATGAAACCGAAGCGGTTTTAATCGACGCCGGCATTTTGTGCAAAGAGCTGGAAACAAGAATGCGGCGCTTAGGTTTGGAGATGAAGAAAGTAAAAGCCGTTTTTATTTCGCACGAACATACCGATCATATAAGCGGGTTGAAAGTGATTTCAAAAAAATACAACCTGCCTGTTTATATCACGCCCCGCACACTGCAAAATGCCCGGTCGGGCATTGAACGGAATTGTATAAAATTATTTGCGCCAGGCGATGTGGTGACCATTGGCGACTTAAACATTACGTCATTTTCAAAAAGCCACGACGCGGCGGAACCCTGTAGTTTTACCGTTGCCGGCAACGGTGTTACTGTTGGTGTGTTTACCGATATTGGAAATGTATGCAGCCAGGTTATTGAAAGTTTTGGATGCTGCCATGCCGCATTTTTAGAAGCTAATTATGATGAAGAAATGCTGGAGAAGGGCAGCTATCCTTTTTTCTTAAAAAACCGTATTCGGGGTGGTAACGGGCACTTATCGAACAAAGAAGCACTTATGCTTTTTAGCAAATACCGGCCTGCTTTTATGAGCCATTTATTTTTATCCCATCTTTCTCAAAATAATAATTGCCCCAACCTTGTACAGCAAGTATTTGATGCCGATGCAGGAATGGTGCAGATAGTTGTTGCCCCGCGGTTCAAAGAAACAGCTCTGTACATGATTGAAGCTGGTAAAGTTTTATGCGGGCCACCTCAACCACTCAGCAAAAATCCTGTTCCATTCAGGTCAAACTCAATTGCGCAGCTGGCTTTTTCGTTTGAGTAAAATTGAACACACTTTTTATTGTTTGTGAAACACCCGTACAAAGTCAACCTCCATTGTTGCCGGGAAAATATTTTCAGCAATCCCTTTTTGCCCGCCCCAGTTACCACCAACAGCGACGTTAAGTAGCAGATGAAAGCGTTTATCAAACGGCCATTCGGCAAATCCTTTCCGCGTATTTTCAAAGGAGAAGAATTTATTGTCGTCAATAAAAAAATCAATCTTATCAGCTGACCATTCGATAGCATACAAATGAAATGAGCGGTATGCGGCATTCACTTTCAAGCCCTTTGTTTTTTGTGTGCCAATGCTGTGGTTAAAAGTTTTTGTATGCACACTTGCAAAAACAGTATCGGGGTTGTAGCCGACATTTTCCATGATGTCAATTTCGCCGCTTGCAGGCCAGCCGTCATACGCCCAATCGGTTGGCAACATCCATATTGCCGGCCACATGCCTCTGCCGCCCGCTAGTTTTGCACTTACTTCTATTCTGCCATACAACCAGTCACCTTTGTTTTTTGAAACCAATCTTGCCGAAGTGTATTCATTTTTTTCAACGGTTTTTTTGCGTGCGGTTATTGAAAGCTTACCGTCGGCTACCCTTGCGTTATTGCTGTCCCCCTGGGTATAATACTGCAATTCGTTGTTGCCCCAACCGTGCCCGCCTACATCGTAATTCCACTTGGTGCTATCGGGTAAACCTGTGTAATTAAATTCATCACTCCAAAGCAGTTTCCATCCACTTTCAGTTGGCGATTTTTTTATTTGCTCAAATAAAAGTTCGGGTTCGTTGGTTGTGATAAAATTAAAATTGTTCGCCAGCAGCCAATGCATTTCGGCGACATTGTTCACCGTCCACGCATTAAGTGCAATATTGTTTTGCTTTGCAGTTTGTATCCACGAGGGGTTCTTTTGAAACACTGAAAAATGGTAATCGGCGCCGCTTATTCCGTCGGCTTTTAATTGTTCAGGCGATTTATCTCCATTCAAATATTGTGTGATTGCTCCGGGCTGTACCTCAATTATTTTTTTGAGTATGTCGTAATCAAAGCTGATGTAAACAACCATGTGCGCCGCCTGTAAAAAATTAATGAGATCAATGGATTTTGTAGCAATCGCTTTCCCTCTTTCTTTACTAACTGTTGATGGTTTTATTTCGCAAACCAATCTTGTAGCGCTATTGTCTTGCAGCCCGGCTAAAATATACTGCCGAAGCGTCGGTAGTTTTTCGCCGTTCGAAAGTTTAAATGCCTGCAGTGCAGAATAGGTTGTTTGTTCTACAGGCAGTTTGTTGAACTCAGGATCGTGGTTGATGATAAGCGAATCGTCGGCCGTCATGCGCACATCAAACTCCGAACCCGTGCAACCCAACCTGATGGCCTCTTTCAGTGATGCAATTGAATTTTCGGGAAGCGAGTTTTTTTTGAAAGCGCCACGATGTGCCACTACAATGTTGTTGGCGAATTGAACTGGTTCGTGTTGTATTTGTTTTGAACTGCTGCATCCAACAATAAAAAAAAGTGTGGGCAAAATAATAAACCGCATTGTTATAAATGGATGAAGGTTTTAAAAATAAACGCTGCAAGCAAGCCGCCAATGATGGGGCCAATTACAGGTATCCAGCTATACTTCCAGTCGCTGCTTCCCTTGTGTTTTATAGGTAAGATGGCATGTACAATCCTGGGGCATAAATCACGAAACGGATTAATGGCATAACCCGTTGGCCCACCCAACGACAAACCTATTGCCAGCACCAGCAAACCTACAGGCAAAGCATCTAGTGTACCCAGAGAGTTTGTTGGTTTTGCCATAAACAAAACGCCCATTACCAATACAAATGTGCCAATGAGTTCAGAAATAAGATTATCGGCCTTGCTACTAATTGCCGGCGAAGTACTAAAGGCCGCCAATATTAAATCCGGATTTTGTGTTTCATTAAAATGCTGGCGATAACAAATCCAAACAATTAACTGACCGGCAATAGCTCCCGTAAACTGACCGGCGAGATAAACCGGCACCTCGGCCCATGAAAAATTATTGAAGGCTGCCAGCGCAATAGTAACAGCGGGGTTGAGGTGCGCACCACTCCCATGCGAGGCGATAAACACTCCTGTAAAAACGGCCATGGCCCAGCCGAATGCAATTACCAGTAAGCCACTATTGTTACCTTTTGTTTTGGCAAGCAGCACATTGGCAACTACACCGTTACCAAGTATCATCAAAAACATAGTACCAATAAATTCGGCTAAGAATGGCGACATAAAAGTTTGATTTTAGGATAACGAATTAACTAAAGAATTTTTTGAAAGGCGGAGAAACTTCTGGGAAGGGTTTTAACCTAGCACGAGAAAGCAATTTACAATTCTCTTGTTCCATCCTCCACCGAAACCATATAGGTAGTACAATGAATACCAGTGTGCCGGAGGTATTTTTCACTCACTTCGTTTATTATCCTTTCAGTTTTATTTTGGGCAAGAAGGTTGATAGTACAACCGCCAGGGCCACGCTCAGGGTCTATGCCAGAAAATTATCGCCCCATTAATTAGTGTTGCTGGAGGAAAATATTACTTTAGCACTCAATCCAAACCCTAACAAATGAAAAACAGTCCGCAAACTGTAGCTGTTTCGCTACCCGACAAAACCGAAATAACGGTAACTTATTTTTGCACTGATGAACAATTAGCTCACCGGGCACTTACCAACCTTCACATTGAGTTTACCAATAAACAAAATCAACAGCTGGTAGCTTTGAAAGAAGCCATTCGTACAAAAGCAGCTAGCGATGAAGAAACGCTAAAGAGTGTTGTTGAAGAAATTGTAGCCGAATATCATAATGCGCATTAGGGAAAACGGTACAATTCTATAATGCGGGTAAGCTCCTCAATAATTACAATAAGCCGGTTTGGTTTTATTAGATAATGTGCTGCGCCGAGTTGTTTCATTTCATCCCGCTCAAGCTCCGATGAGGAGTACATAATTACGGGAATGGCCTTGGTACGTTCTTCTTTTTTCAGTGCTACAAGGGTTTCTCTTCCGCTACGGCCGGGCATATTAATATCAAGGAAAATTAGTTGAGGCAGCGGTGTATTCGACTCCTGCAATTTTTCGATGGCCTGTGGTCCGCTGGTGCAACAATCAATGGTAATGCTTTTGTCAATTTCTTTTACGGCGAAACAAAAAAACTCCCGGTCATCCTCATCATCATCAATCAGCATAATACGTTGCACCATTTCTATCAGCAGTTTGGTTGTGCTGCAAACCTAATCCATCGGCATTATTTACAAAAAAATTTTGTTCGCTTTGCTTACCGTTGCTACACAGCAATTATCGGTAACCGTAAATTTTTATAAGGTCGAAAGAAACCTGGCGGATGGTTTACAGGCAACACTATCATTGAAACAGAAGACACTTTTGACCGAGACAGAAGATTAAAAACATCGGGCGCAAGGGGAAAAGATTTTCGACAAGAACTTACAATCTACAATCATCAAGACTGTTACATGCACGTCGCAAAACAGCATTAAGTTTCGTTGCCTGGTTTGCAGCAGTTACATCACTAACTGCTGAAATAACTTTTGCAACGTTTGTTCTGGCTCTTCGCTAAAGCCCGGATGCACTTTTGATGTTTGCACAATGGTGCTGCGTGTGGCAGTTAACCATCGAAAGCGGGAAGCTATATCCAGGAGACCTATGGCGCCGGCATCTTTACCGCCTTTGCATATATTTTCGAAGGATTGAAGATGGTGCTCAACATCGTTGCAATCTAAACCGGCACATATAACCTGCAACTTTTGTTTGTCAATTTTATAGATACACTCCAGGAATTTTTTTGTTTTACAGTAAAGGATAATGCCTACGTTGAGAAACTCCTCCCGTTCCACCCGCGGCACAACACGAATCACTGCATACTCAAATAAGTGCTTGTCTTGCATGCTGTGCGTCATTTATAAAATTGAAAGATAGCCGGTTTACTAAAAATTGCTGATACACATCTCTTGCCTGTTCAACGCTAGTTGAAACAGTTCCCTCAAGCCATTCGTCGGGGACAATTGCTATAATAGTTTGAATTTTTTCGGCTGTTAAAATAGAACGATAAGCGTCATCAATTTGATTCAGTTGTTCTGCCCACGGCAACAGCACATGGTCCTTAATCAAAGCAAAAGGCTTTTTACTTTGCCCCTCCCACCCTTGCCAGTTATGATGAAAATAAAGTGATGCACCGTGGTCAATCAGCCAAAGCTCTTTGTACCACATCAGCATGTTGGTGTTGCGGGCCGTGCGGTCAACATTCGTTATCAGCGAATCGAACCAAACGATTTGCGAAGCCAGTGTTGCATCCACCTTCGTTACGTTTGGGTCGAAGGTAATGGCACCTGATAAGTAGTGCAATGCCAAATTCACGCCTTCGCTTGCCTTGAGTAAGTCCTGTATTTCTTCATCGGGTTCTGTTCTTCCAAATGCGGGATCAACATTTGCGAAAACAAGCTCCGGCACTTTTAATCCCAATGCCCTGGCTATTTCGCCACCAACTAATTCGGCTATCAACGATTTTACTCCCTGCCCGGCACCACGAAATTTAAGTACATACAAAAACTCATCATCCGCTTCAACTATTGCAGGCAACGAACCGCCCTCACGTAACGGTGTTACATAGCGGGTGATGTCAACTGTTCTTAGGTTTTGTTTTTGTATGTGCATTGATTCAACCGACAGGCTTGCAAATAAAAGACGAAAAATACATCAATGCTATTGAAGCTTACGCAAGACTTCTACTAATCCCCAACTCAAGCCCTCTTAATTCCGCCAAGCCCTTTAACCTGCCAATGGCACTATAACCAGGATAGGTTTTCTTTTTTAAATCGTCGAGCATTTGATGCCCATGATCGGGGCGCATGGGGATGGAAACATTGCGACTGCGCATAAGCAATACCAACTCTTTTACAACTGCATACATGTCGGTATCGCCGGCAAGATGATCGGCTTCATAAAAATTTCCCTCCGCATCTCTTTTTGTATTTCTTAAATGAAGAAAATGAATGTGATCGCCAAAACGTTTGGCCATTGCCACAACATCGTTATCACCCCTTGCACCAAACGAACCGGTACAAAAACAAAAACCATTTGCGGGTGAAGGAATTTTTTCAATTAGTTCGGCCGCATCTTTTTCGGTGCTCATAATGCGTGGTAAACCCAAAATGGAATACGGAGGGTCGTCGGGGTGAATGGCCATTTTTAAACCACAGTCTTCTGCCACCGGCACCACCTGTTGTAAAAAATAATAGAGATGATTTTTTAGTTTGGCTGCATCAATTCCGTGGTAGGTTTTTAAAGCGGTTAACACTTGCTCCGGAGTAAATGCCTCATCACTTCCCGGCAGGCCAAGCATCGCATTGTTGTACAGTTTTTGTTTTTCTTCTTCAGTCATCGAAGAAAATTTTTGCCTTGCTCTTTCTATTTCATCGGCAACGTAATCGTTTTCAGCACCGGGGCGTTTCAGCAAAAACAAATCGAAGGCAACAAAAGATAATCGCTCAAAATACAATGCGGTGCTGCCATCGGCCATAACATAACTTACATTGGTACGCAACCAATCGAGCACCGGCATAAAATTGTAGGTAACAACTTTTAAACCGCAAGCTGCCACATTGCGCAGGCTTTGTTTATAATTTTCAATGTGCAATAAATAGTTGCCCGATTGTTTTTTTATGTCTTCGCTCACCGGTAAACTTTCGATTACCGTCCAGGTCATGCCGGCATCCTCAATTAATTTTTTTCGTTTTTGTATTTCTTCAATTGTCCACACATCGCCTACAGCAATCTGGTGCAGAGCGGTTACCACGCCGCTGCACCCTGCCTGCCTAATGTCCGACAAGCTCACTGCATCGTTGGGACCAAACCAACGCATGGTTTGATGGAAGGATGGTTGGTTCATTTCGGCTTAATTAATTTTCTATAAAGTTTTGAAGCGTTTATCATTGAATATTTCAGTTAAAAAAACCCACCCCCTTTCAAAAGTTTTCTGTGCAAGGCAAGTCAACCCCTCCAAGGAGGGGAGGCAGGACCACTCTGTCATACCTAACATTGTAGATCCTAAATCTGACTGGTCTGAGCCTCACGATTCACCCCTCACAACTCACCTCCCCACTCCTAACGGTGAAAAATAAATGAACACCGAAAGTATGATGGCTAGAACAATGAGCGATAAAACTACATCCCATTTGTTCCAGCTGGCGCGGCTTGCGGCCCGGTCTTCGGCAACGGTTGTAGCAAATGTCAATCCTTTTATTTGTTCCTCGGATGGTTTGGGTGTTACCAGGCTTACCACTACCATTATTACAATGGAAAACAAAAAGAGGTAAATGCAGAAGTATAGGAAATTGATGGTAGCAAAATCGTATAGCATCCCGGATAAATTCTTTTGAAATAATTCGAGTGTGAGTTTAATTATTCCAAGAATAAAGCCAACCACCATTGCCGTGTACGCACCTTTTGCATTCAATCGTTTAAAAAATACACCCAGCAAAAACACGGCGGCAATGGGTGGTGCCAAATACGATTGTACACTTTGCAGGTATTGATACAGGGAGCTCGATATGCGGCCCATCATTGGTATCCAAACCATGCCAAGCAGTACAACAACACCGGTCGCAATGCGGCCCACTTTCACCAACTCTTTTCCACTTGCTTCGGGTTTCATTTTCTGGTAAATGTCCATGGTAAAAAGTGTTGAGCATGCGTTGTACACCGATGCAAGAGATGCCATTAACGCGGCCAGTAATCCGCCTGCCAGCAAACCTCTTAAACCCATTGGCATTATTTGCTGCACCATTGCCGGAAAGGCGGCGTTAAAATCGGGCTTGCCCAATTCATTTAATGGTAATACCAGTTCTCCTCTCGAATGTAAAACGTAGGCAATTAAACCAGGTATAAGGAAGATAAAAAACGGGAGCAGTTTTAAATATGCGGCAAAGATGGTTCCTCTTCTGGCCTCGGTTTCGTTGCGGCCGGCAAGGCAGCGTTGTACAATATGCTGGTCGGTACACCAATACCAAACACCAACAATTGGCGAGGCGAACAAAATTCCCAGCCACGGAAATTCGGGGTCGCTTAATGGCCGGAACATGTTTAATTTTTCGGCAGGAACGGCGGCAATCATACCACTCCATCCCCCAACTTTATCTAACCCAAAATACAGCAACACACCCGACCCAATCAACAATACAAAAGCCTGTATGGCCTCGGTGTACATAACGGCGTGGAGCCCACCAAAAATGGTATACACACCAGTTACAATTACCAGTATAAACGCACCCTCCCAAAAACCCACACCTAAAAATTGATTGAAGACCAACGCACCCGCAAAAATGGTTACCGATGCTTTGGCAATTACATAACTCAGCAGTTGAATAATGGATAATAAACGGCGGGCTTTTGCATTAAACCTGCGTTCTAAAAATTCGGGCATGGTGTACACATTGCTGCGCATGTAAAATGGTACAAACACCCAACCCAAAATAAGAACAATGTAAGAGTGCAACTCGTAGTGACCCATTGGTGTGCCCGACCGTGCCGCCTCGCCGGCCAGGCCAACAATATGTTCGCTGCCCACGTTCGATGCCAGTATAGATGCACCAATTACCCACCAGCCCAGGTTGCGGTTGGCTAAAAAATAATCGGTTGGCGAGTCTTTACTTTTTCTAATAGACCAAATGGAAATGCCCGCGATAACAAGCATGTAAAGAATCAGAAAAATCCAATCGAGCGAACCAAGAAAAGAGGTGCCGGCCTGTATTAAGTACATGTAATTAGTTTTGATTTTTAGTACGTTTTATTAGATAAACCTGTTGATGATATTTTCGAGGTACTCTTGTTTGCCACTGATGATTTTTGGTTCGCCGTTCTCAAGAGCAAAGGCTTTTAAGTCTTCGAGCGATAATTTGCCGGCGGCAAAATCAGCACCACTTCCACTATCGAAACTTGCGTAACGCTGCTCACGTATCTTTTTGTAATCGGATTGCTCCAAAATGTTGTCGGCAATAATCAAGGCCCTTGCAAAACAATCCATACCGCCAATATGCGCATAAAATAGATCGGCAGGGTCGGTGGAGTTGCGGCGAATTTTTGCATCAAAATTTATTCCGCCACCGTGCAACCCACCTGCTTCCAAAACAATCAATAAGGTTTCTGCCAGCTCGTAAATGTTGTTTGGAAACTGATCGGTATCCCAGCCATTTTGATAGTCGCCGCGATTGGCATCCATACTGCCCAGCAATCCTGCGTCGGCAGCAACCTGCACCTCGTGCTGAAAAGTATGCCCGGCTAAAGTTGCATGATTTACTTCCAGGTTCAATTTAAAATCTTGCATTAAATCATATTGACGCAAAAAAGAAATTACGGTTGCTGCATCATAATCGTACTGGTGTTTGCTTGGCTCGCAGGGTTTTGGTTCGATAAAAAAATTGCCTTTAAATCCATTGGCCCTTGCATAGTCTTTAGCCGTGTGTAAAAATTTTGCAAGGTGCTCCTGCTCCCGTTTCATGTTTGTGTTCAGTAAACTCATGTAACCTTCTCTGCCACCCCAGAAAACATAATTTTCGCCACCCAACTCTATCGTTGCATCCAGTGCTGCTTTTACCTGCGCACCCGCATGGGCCACCACATGAAAATCGGGGTTGGTGGCGGCGCCGTTCATATAGCGTTTGTGCGAAAATAAATTGGCCGTACCCCATAATAATTTTACGCCGGTCTCCTGTTGCTTTTGTTTTGCGTAGGCAGTAATGGCTTGTAGCCGTCTTTCATTTTCATGAATATCATTCCCGTAGTCAACTACATCAACATCGTGAAAACAATAGTAGGGCAAATTCATTTTGGTGATGAATTCGAAAGCCGCATCCATTTTATTTTTTCCTCTATCAACCGCATCATCGCCATTGTTCCAGGAAAAGTTATGTGTTGGCTCACCAAAAGGATCGGCACCGTCACCATTAAATGAATGCCAGTAAGCACAGGCAAAACGCAGGTGCTCCTTCATGGTTTTTTTGCCAACCATTCTGTTTTCGTCGTACCAGCGAAATGCGAATGGATTGTCGGTGTCCCTACCTTCAAATTTTATTTGTGGAATATTTTTGAAATAGGGTTTTGCTGCTGCTGTTGTCATAATTATGCATTGGGGGTTTAAGGTTCTGCTTATAATTGTTTTGTGACCGGTTTAATGTTGTGCATTTGTATTTGCAGTAAATTTTTCCATTGCTGGTAAAGTTGCTCATACAATTTTGTGTTGGACGGCTCGATTAATTTCAATGGCTTTCGATTGGTAAAAGCTTCGTTGTAATTTTTATAATGCCCAACGCCAACACCGGCGCCCAGTGCAGCCCCTGCACTTCCATCGTTCTCATAAAGTTCAACCGGCACACCGGTTGCATTTACAAAAGCATCAACAAAAACATCGCTTAAAAACATGTTGCTTTTACCTGCCCTTATGATGGAAGGGTACATGTCGTTTTCACGCATAATGTCGAGGCCATACCGAAAGGCGAAGGCAATACTTTCCTGTGCTGCCCGTACAAAATGCGCAGGGGTGTGCCTGTTAAAATCGGCGTGGTGTATATGAGCACCAATAATTTTATTGTCAAGCATTCGTTCAGCGCCGTTACCAAAGGGCAACATCATCAGCCCGTTGGCACCCACATCAATTTTTGCGGCAAGTGCATTTAATTCATTGTAACTGTTCTGCGGTGCCACTATATTTTTTATCCACCGATTAAAAATACCGGCGCCATTTATGCAAAGCAGTATGCCAATTCTCACCTCACCTCCCACCTCACCCCCCGACACCATCTCCAAAGGAGAGGGGGAGGTTGACTCCGAAACTTTCATGCTTCCATTTGACAGCATGTCGTGATGATTAACGTGTGCAAAACTGTTGATGCGTGATGCAGTATCGTAAGACAAATTATCGCTCACACCATAAATTACTCCCGAGGTACCGGCTGTAGCCGCAACCTCGCCGGGTTGTAAAACGTTCAGCGAAAATGCATTGTTTAACTGATCGCCGGCCTTGTACGTAACCGGGATGCCAGCGGTTAGTGAAAGCGCATCGGCTACAAGTTTTGTAACCCTTCCATGACAGGAAAACACGGGCTGCACTTGCGGGACTAACGCCGATGAAAAACCGAAATAATTGAGTACAGGGGTTGAAAGTTGATTGGTGGCAAAGTCCCAAAAAATTCCTTCGGATAACGCCGAGCTGGTAGTAGTTGTTTCGCCGGTGAGCCTCATAGCAATAAAATCGCCAGGCAACAATATTTTATCAATGCGGTCATAAATTCCGGGTTCATTATTTTTTACCCAGGCTAATTTGGCTGCTGTAAAATTGCCGGGCGAATTAAGGAGGTGAGCTAAACATTTTTCTTCGCCAATATCAGCAAAGGCCTTATTGCCAATTTCAACAGCACGGCCATCGCACCAAATAATGGCATTGCGCAAAACGATTTGTTCTTTATCAACCAACACCAGTCCGTGCATTTGGTACGAAAGACCAATGGCCCCAATATCTTTTGGATTGTATTTACCCGAAGCATTGCACTTCAATATGGCTTGTTGCACATGCTCCCACCACAGATCGGGGCGTTGTTCGGCCCACCCGGGTTGCGGGGCAATAATATCGACTTCTTCCTCGGGGTAGCTGGTTGATGCGATACATTGTTGTGTATGCGCATCCACCACCGAAACCTTTATAGACGAAGTACCTAAATCAATTCCTAATAATAGCATAGTATAAAATATGTGAACCTACAAAAATCAATCTCATAATCCCCGCTTCAGATTTGCTAAATACCAAACCGATGCACTGAGTAAAAAAAGGAAGAACGATCACTGTTGTAAGAACAGTTCTGATCCATTAACTATTTTACTGACCCTGAAACTTTACTGCCCTTTCAAAGCCTTTAGGAATGCGCCATACGCCGGCTTGTTGGTGCTGCTGAAGCGCCTTTGGCAAATGACCGGCATCATCGATCCATTTTGCGTAACCGAATTTTTCATAAATAAATTTTTAGTTCTTTGCTAAAACAGTCAAACTTAGTTTTCAGGAGCAGGGAATGGAAATGGATTGTAAAAGGAACATTAATGAAAATAACTTTTGAAAAGAGGATCAATTATGCAGTGCTTCTGAATGCATACTGCTTAAAAAAATGGTGTAACAAAAAGAGGAAAGGGAATGAGACCAGTAAGGTCTGAAAAAAAATTTCACCAGCAAATTGTTTGGTTTGAGCGGCAGATGTCAGTAGCATGATTCGTTAGTTAATTTCATTAAAGCAAGTCAAAAAAAATAGCAATCCGGGGACTAATGTAGGAACATTTTCGAACGACGCAACCGATTGCGTAATTTTTTTTAAAATAAAATTCCCATAGCTTTACCCAACAAGGCGTAAACGATTGTATGAATAACGGTAAAGAGGTTACTATTTATGATATTGCCCGCAAGCTGAACATTTCTACTGCTACCGTTAGCCGTGGCCTGCAGGACCATCCTTCGATCAGCAAAAAAACTAAGAAAAAAATTTTTGACATGGTTGATGCGATGGGTTATCGCACCAATCACTTCGCTCGCAATCTTCGCCAGCAAGGCACCAAAACAATTGGGGTTATGGTGCATGAATTGAATTCCAATTTTATCACTTCAGTTTTAGCCGGCATTGAAAAAATTACAGCCGAAGCAGGGTACGATTTAATCATCGCTCACTCATCGGAAAGCGCAACAAAGGAAGCAGCCAATGCAAAAAATTTGTTTCATAAAAGGGTGGATGGATTAATCGCGTCACTTTCATTTGATACCACTGAACTTGACCATTTCAAACCATTTACTGAAAAAGGAGTACCCATCGTATTCTTCGACCGCGTGGAGCAGGATGGCAACAATACTGTTGTGATAATTGATAACGCCAAATGCGGCTACATTGCTACACAACACTTAATTGACCAGGGATGCAAACGAATTGCGCATATCACATCAAGCCTGAAAAGAAATGTGTACTCGCAGCGATACAAGGGATACAAGGAGGCCTTGTTTGATAATAAACTTGCGGCCGATGAAAAGCTTTTAATTGTGAAAGACCTTAGCGAAGAAGGTGCGGTTGAATCAGCTAAGAAAATAATAAAACTAAAGCCTTTGCCAGACGGCATTTTTATCACAAACGATTTTGTAGCCGCCGTAATTATGAGAACCCTGAAAGAAAATGGCGTGAAAATTCCGGCAGATATTGCTATTGTAGGATTTAATAACGACGCGATTGGTAAATTGATTGAGCCTGCATTAACCACTATTAATTACCCCGGCATGGACATGGGCGAAATTGCGGCCCGCAACCTGGTGAACCATTTAAAGGGCGTCAGCGATTTAAAGCAAACCAATACAATCGTGGTAAGGTCGGAGCTGATTATCCGCGAATCATCGATGAAGAAGTTACCTGGTTGATGAGTTAAATAATTAGAATGTGCTTGCAATAAATTTTATTGCTTTATGATGAGATTTTACTTTTTCAGTGTAGCGGTCTTAATGTGCTTCTGTACGCATGCCGAGGATGGGAATAGATTATGGCTACGGTATGATAGGATAAGCAATGCAAACGTATTGCATCAATACATGCAACAGCAGTGGAATAATGTACAGAATTTTATTGATGAAGAAAGATTTCAACAGGTAAAAATGTTATTAAGCATACAGGAAAAAGATGCAATGTGGTGGAAGGATGCCTGCCTTTTATACTTCCAGACTTTTTCCAAAATGCCTATACCCTCAACAACCGAAAAACCAAAACAATCACTGGAATATTATCAATCTTTAAAACATCCATTTGCCCCGGGCATTGGAGGAAATAATTAGTATGAGCACAAAAAAAATAGCCATCGTTACAGGTGGTGGATCCGGACTTGGACTAGCCATTGCAACAAAATTTACGCAGAGCGGAATTACAACAATCGTTGTTGGCCGCGATGAAGAAAAACTAAAAACAGCTAAAGAACAGTTGGGAGAAAATTGTTTTTATAAAATCTGCGACCTCTCCAGTCTTTCAACCATACCGACACTTGTTGAAAACATCGTTGCTGAATTTGGACAAATTGATATCCTCGTTAACAACGCGGGGATCAACATGAAAAAAGAATTTACTGAAGTGAGTGATGAAGACTTTCAAAAGGTGATCAGCACAAACCTTTGTTCGGTTTTTTCCATCAGCCGCGAAGTAGTAAAACAAATGCTGAAACAAAAAAGCGGCTGTATCATCAACATCAGTTCAATGGCGGCCCAGTATGGTTTACCCAAAGTAATTGCCTACAGCGCCAGCAAAACCGCTATTGATGGAATGACCAGAGCCATGGCTGTTGAACTATCGCCCAGGGGAATTAGAGTAAATGCAATTGCTCCGGGATTTATTTATTCAGCAATGACGGAGAAGGCTTTAAACAGCGACCCTGAACGAAAGGCAAAAGTTTTTAACCGTACCCCCATGGGCCACATGGGCCAACCCGAAGATATTGGCGCAGCAGCCATGTATCTGGCAAGCGATGCGGCGAAGTATGTTACCGGTGTTGTGTTGCCTGTAGATGGAGGTAATTCAATTGGTTTTTAAAATCGCACTACCCAAAAAAAATTTACCAATGCAAACGCTCTCCACCAAAGCACAATTATCAATTGGGTTTATTCTTTTTATTTTGTCAGCCTGCGGCAATCAAACCAACCAGGTAAAACCCGAAGAAAAAACAGAAACCAAAACACCAACGAAGGAATACCTGTCACAACCATTGGTGTCGCACATTTACACAGCCGATCCCTCGGCGCATGTATTCAATAACCGCATCTACATTTATCCCTCGCACGATACTGCCACCGGAACAAAAGAAGATGATCTCGGCGGTCACTTCGATATGCGTGACTATCGCATTTTATCCATGGATAGCGTTGGCGGTACTGTTACCGATCATGGGGTAGCACTTGATATTAAAAACGTGCCTTGGGCAGGCCGTCAAATGTGGGCTCCCGATGCTGCCTTTGCCAATGGAAAATACTATTTGTACTTCCCCGCAAAAAACAAGCAGGATGTATTCCAGGTTGGCGTTGCCGTTAGTAATAAACCCGAAGGCCCGTTTATTGCCGAAGCAACTCCAATTAAAAATAGTTACAGCATCGACCCCTGTGTTTTTAAAGATGATGATGGCAGTTTTTATATGTACTTCGGTGGAATATGGGGCGGCCAGTTGCAACGCTGGAATGGCAACAAATACGATTCATCCAAACAAAATCGTGCAGCCGGAGATACCGCCGCACTACCAAGAATAGCAAAGCTGAATGCTGATATGAAAAGTTTTGCAGAAGAGGTAAAGGAAATTCAACTGGTAGATAAGCAGGGGAAGTTATTCGGCGAAAAAGAAAATGACAAACGTTTTTTTGAAGCAGCCTGGGTGTTCAAACACAAAGGCAAATATTATTTCACCTACTCTACCGGCGACACCCATAATCTATGTTATGCCACTGGCACAAATCCATACGGCCCGTTTACTTACCAGGGTATTTTATTAAATCCGGTTGATGGTTGGACGAACCACCATTCTATTATAGAACAAAAAGGCAAATGGTGGTTGTTTTACCACGACGTACAGCTGAGTGGCAAAACCCATTTGCGAAACGTGAAAGTAACAGAGCTGAAGTTCAACGATAATGGAAGTATTCAAACGCTCACGGCACAGAAATAACTGTAAGCGTAACCAATGCGGGTAAAAAAGATGGAGAAGAAGTAGTGCAATTGTATGTGGCTAATCAAAACAAAAACATACAAGCGCCAATCAAAGCATTAAAAGGTTTTAAAAGAATTTTTTTGAAAGCCGGTGAAACTAAATTGATACGGTTTCAACTAACCCCTGAACATTTATCCATTGTAAATAATAAAGGTGAAAGCATTCAGCCAAAAGGAAAAATAATGTTGAGTGTGGGCGGCGGACAGCCGGGTATAAATTTAAAAACCAGTGGAAATGTGTTAAGTAAATCAATCACCATTTTATAAATAAAATCATGCAGGCAAAGCACCTATTATTTTTTATGGCAGTGGCAACTACTCTAAATGCTTACACGCAAAATACTTTGCTGGTGCATGCCGGCAAAGGAAAAGATACCATCAACAAAAACATTTACGGCCATTTTGCCGAACACCTTGGCCGCTGCATTTACGGGGGGCTGTACGTTGGCGACAGCAATACCACTATCCCCAACAAAAATGGAATCAGGCTTGATGTAATGGCGGCATTAAAAAAGTTGAAAGTACCTGTACTGCGCTGGCCCGGTGGTTGTTTTGCCGATACCTATCATTGGAAAGATGGCGTTGGCCCCAAAGCAAACCGGCCGGCTATGCTTAACGTATGGTGGGGCAATGTAAAAGAAGACAACAGTTTTGGCACCAATGAATTTTTAAACATGTGCGAAGAACTGGGTGCAGAACCATACCTGAGTGGCAACGTAGGCAGTGGTACACCACAGGAATTGAGCGACTGGATAAAATATACAACGCATCCAAATGGCAGCAGCCCAATGACGGATTTAAGATTGGCTAATAACCGAAGCACACCATGGAAAGTACGGTACTGGGGTTTGGGCAACGAAGCCTGGGGTTGTGGTGGAAATATGAAAGCGGAGTATTACGCAAATATCTACCGCCAGTATGCAACCTTTATGACCGACTGGGGCAACAGCGATAAAATTTACCGTATTGCCAGTGGCGCATCGGGTAGCGATTATCATTGGACGGAGGTATTGATGAAAGAACTGCCGCCATCAATGTTTGATGCATTGGGTTTGCATCACTATTCGGTAATTGACTGGAGCAAGAAAGGCCCCGCTACCAATTTTACCGAGCAGCAATATTTTACTACAATGAAAAGGGCTTTGCTAATGGAGGAGTTGGTAACAAAGCACAGCGCCATAATGGATAAATACGATCCGCAAAAGAAAAAAGCTTTGGCGGTTGATGAATGGGGCGGATGGTACGATGTGGAACCTGGCACCAACGAAGCATTTTTATTTCAGCAAAACACTATGCGGGATGCAATGATTGCCGGCACCAATCTCAATATTTTTAATAATCATGCCGACCGCGTAAAGATGGCCAACCTGGCGCAAATGGTAAATGTGTTGCAGGCGGTAATTTTAACCAATGACGAAAAAATAATTCTTACACCAACCTACCACGTAATGGAAATGTATAACGTGCACCAGGATGCGCTGATGCTGCCCATTACACTAACCAGTACAGATTATGTAGTAGGCACGAAAAAATTAAAAACAATTTCCGCCTCTGCATCAAAGGATAGAAATGGGTTAACGCATATCTCGCTGGTAAATATTCATGCGGCAAAAACACAGACGGTAACCATAAAAATGCAGGGTGCGGGTTACAAATCAGTGACCGGAAGAATTTTAACGTCGGAGAAACTTCAAAACCATAACAGTTTTGAAATGCCGGAGAAAATAAAGCCGGAAGCGTTTAAGGGAGCTGTGTTGAGTGGTGGAGAAATGAAAGTAAACGTACCTCCATTTTCAGTGATTGTTTTGTCGTTGAAATAAAAGGAAATTAGTAGCCGTGAAATAAAAAAGCCGGGAACTATAGATGCAGAATCACCGCAGTAAAAAGCAAGATTAAAAATGTGAAACATCAATCAAATACAATCCGCCAATAAAAAATTAAAACAATGCGCAAAATTTTCATCGTCTCCATCCTGCTTGCATCGTTTACAGGCAACGCTCAAATCATAAAAACCTTTACACTAAATCTGCCACATGCAACCAATGGCATTGCTGTGCCGGCAAGCCTGTTTTTAAAAAATCTAAAACTACCTCCACTAAATTCTATTGAGTTGGTACAATTGGATGGCAATAAAAAAACTCCGGTTGCCTTTCAAATTTCAAATGGAAAAGAAAAAAAATTGTCATTCCTGGTAAACCCGGCAGGCGATAATAAAAGTATATCCTTCCAACTGGTAAAAACAAAAGGCAAAAAATTCGATGAGGTAAAAGCAACTAAAAAAGATGGTGCCTTAATACTTAGTGCAAACAATAAAAACTTACTCAGCTATCATTACAAAACCATGTACCCGCCGGCAGGCATTGACACCAATTACAAACGCAGCGGTTTTATTCATCCATTATGGACGCCAAACGGGCAAGTACTTACCAATATTCAACCCATAGACCACTACCACCACTACGGAATTTGGAACCCCTGGACGCATACGGTTTTTGAAAAAGACACCGTTGACTTCTGGAATTTAAAAAGTCGGCAGGGTACTGTGCGTTTTGCAAAATTTATTTCGCAAACAAGTGGGCCGGTGTTTTCGCAATTTCAAGCACTGCACCAGCATGTAGTTTTTAAAAAAGATGGAACGGAGAAAATTGCGCTGAACGAAATTCAAACAGTAAAAGTTTACAACCCAGGTGGACAAAAGGATTATTACATTTTTGACCTCACCAGCCAGTTACAATGCGCAACTGATAGTCCGTTACTGATTGTGGCTTACCGCTATGCCGGTTTAGGTTGGCGTGCCACTGCCGAATGGACGAAGGAGAACTGCGAAGTATTAACCAGCGAAGGCAAAGACAGAAAAACAACCGACGGCACAAAAGCAAGATGGCTAAGAGCACAAGGCAAATTGGGAAATGATTTCGGCGGCATGGTGATGATGTCGAACCCCGAAAATTACAACCACCCCGAACCGCTGCGTATTTGGGATGAAAATGCCAATGGTGGTCGCGGCGATTTTTTTGCCAGCTTTTCAACAACAAAAGACAAAAACTGGTTGTTGGAACCAGGGAAAACCTATACTTTAAAATACCGGTTCATTGTATTTAATGGGAAGTTTGATGCGGCAAAAGCCGAAACTGCATGGCAATATTTTGCAGCGCCCCCTGTAGCGAAGATTCCATAAAATTAAAAACAAACAAAAATGTCACACAAAAAATTACCTGTCAACCCTTCGCAAAATAATGGACTGAGCCGTCGAAAATTTTTAGCCGACACCATTAAAACGTCAATTGGCACGGCGGTAGCCATCAGCTTCCCAACCATTGTGCCCGCCTCGGTGTTTGGTCGCAATGCTCCCAGCAACCGTATTAATGTAGCAGCAATTGGTGCGGGGCGTATTGGCCGCTCGCACGATATGCCCGGCGTATGGCGCCATAACTATGCGCAGATAATGGCAGTATGTGATGTTGATGGCAACCGTGCCGAAGAGGGTAAAAAATTAATAAACGAGTATTATACAAAACGGGATGGCAAACCTTTCGATGGAGTACAAGCATACACGGATTACCGTGAGTTGATGCGGAATAAAGACATTGATGCTGTGCTCATTTCTACCCCCGATCATACGCATGCCATGATAGGCGTAGCCGCCGCCCGTGCAGGCAAACATATCTATATGCAAAAGCCGGCATCGCTAACCATAAAAGAAGGCCGCATCATTAGCGATGTTGTTACAAGGAGCGGCGTCAAATTTCAAATAGGCAGCCAGCAACGCAGCAGCGAGCAATTTCGCTACGCGGCGGAGTTGGTACGCAACGGCAGAATTGGCCAACTTAAAACCGTTTATGTGGGTCTGCCGGGCGATCCTCCGGGAGGAAAGAAGGTACAAATGCCTGTGCCCGCAAATTTTAATTACGACATGTGGCTGGCATCAACCCCCGAGGTGTATTACACAGAAGACCGGGTGCATCCGCAAGTGGGTTATGGCCGCCCCGGCTGGTTGCGCTGCGAACAGTTTGGCGCAGGCATGATCACCGGTTGGGGTGCACATCATATTGATTCGGCACACTTGGGCATGGGTATGGAGCGCAGTGGTCCAACAGAAATTTGGAGCACAAAAGCCGAATTTGCTACCGGCGGTTTGTGGGATGTACACGGCATTTTTACAACAGAGGCCATGTATGCAAATGGTGTACACATGATAGTGAGTAACGAGTTGCCGAACGGTGTAAAATTTGTTGGCACCGATGGTTGGCTGTTTGTTTCCCGCGGCGACTACCAGGTTACTGCTTCCGATGGAAATGCCGGCACCGCAACGGCAAAAAAAATAGATGCCAGCAATACCTCTATTCTTACATCGGTTATTGGCCCCAATGAATTTCACTTAACGGTGAGCAAAGATCACCACGGCAATTGGCTCGAAGCCATACGCGACAACACCGCTACCATTGCGCCTGTAGAAGAAGCACATCGTGCATGCTCGGCCTGTTTGCTGCACCACATTGCAATGAAAACAAAAAGGAAAATGTTTTGGGATCCCAAAAAAGAACAGTTTAAAAACGATAAGGAAGGAAATAAAATGCTAAGTCGTGCGCAACGCAAAGGATACGAAACAAAATAAATTGCTGTTGATGAAGGAATGTTTTTTATGAACCCAGCTGTATTACTACTATCATCGTCTGTTGCGTCGCACTCTTGTACGGTTGGTAATTCTATTCAGCATATTCAACCACTCCGATTAAAACCGGAATGGTGAATAAGCTGGGGCTGTGCGTTGCTTCTTTCTCCTTTGGAGAGGGATTGAGGGTGAGGTCATAGTCCAGAAGTACAAAGCTGTTTTATACAATGAACACTCATAGAATTTAAAATGAAAAAAATAATTGCCCTGTTATTATTCATTCCGTTTGTTGCAATGGCCCAGCAAGATTCTGTTCTTTCAGGTCTTTACAAATTCGTACAACCGCAAACGGTTCAGAAAAGCACTATGTCAATCGCCATATTGCTTGAAGGAAAGGTGCACGATGTTGAATGGCTGCAACTATCAGCAAACACAATTCCATCAACCACAAAAAAAATAAAACTACAAGTACCCAACAATGAGGAACGCCTGCTTATTGTAAAAACCGGTATGCTCAACATTCGGTTAAACGATTCGATGTTTGCACTTAAACCCGGCAGCGTGGCGGTTATAATGCCGGGTGAAAAGTATGTTTTGGCCACCAGCCAGCCCTGTACATTTTACACCATGAAATATCGTAGCAAGCAACCGGTAGATGTTGAAAGAGGAAAAAAATCGGGCGGCTCTTTTGTAAAGTTGTGGGATAGCATTCCATTTAAACCGAACAGCATTGGTGGCGGCGGTAGAAATTTCTTCAACAAACCAACCGCCATGCAAAAACGATTTGAAATGCATGTTACTACATTGAAAGAAGGAGTAAGAAGCCACGACCCACACACCCACCGTGCCGAAGAAATAGTACTGATGATTGAAGGCAACACCGAAATGCAAATAGGTGAAAAATTTCACAAAGGCAACACCGGCGATTTTTATTATTTAGGCAGCAATGTGTTGCATGCCATGAAAAATATTGACACAAAACCCGTCATGTATTTTGCTTTTCAATTTGAATAAAAAAAAACAATGAAAAAAACATTCTTTTCCATGCAGGTCGCCTTTTCGTGCATTATGCCGTCAATACACAGTTGTACGACGGTACCAGCAAAAAAAAGGCTTTCATCGCCAACACCAAAATTTTAGTAAACAATGTTGAAAGTATCACGATTGTTATTGTTTTTTTTCCTGCTACAGGCTACCGAAAAAGCCGGTGCTCAAATAAAACTACCCTGCCTCCTTCGCGACAGCATGGTGCTGCAACGCAATGCCAAAATAAACATTTGGGGTTGGGCGGCACCCAATGAAAAACTCACGATTCATTTCAACAAAAAAAAATTTAAGACGGTTGCAAATGCCAATGGTAATTGGCAGATGCAGTTGCCACCTATGCAGGCAGGTGGCCCTTACTCAATGGCCATCAGTGCAAGCAATAAAATTGTGTTGAAAGAAATTTTGATTGGTGATGTATGGGTTTGCGCCGGCCAGTCGAACATGGTACACCAAATGGAACTGCACAACATTACTTACGCAAATGATATTGCCACTGCCAACTATCCCAACATCAGGCATTTTTTTATTCCAACCACTACAAATCTGCAGGGCCCGCAACCCGATTTAGCTGGTGGCAACTGGAGGAGTGCCATACCCGAAGATGTACCACGTTTTTCGGCGGTGGCTTATTTCTTCGCCAAAAAAATTTACGATAAATACGGCCTACCAATTGGATTGATTAACGCAAGTGTGGGCGGCACTCCTATCGAAGCCTGGACGAGTGAAGAAGGATTGAAAGATTTTTCTACACTGGAGTTAGCAATTCAAAAAAATAAAGACACGGCCTATGTAAATAATATAAATCGCACAGCCACTGTAGCCAACGCAGCATCACAACCAAAGCCCGCCGATAAAGGTTCGAGTGATGCCGTTAAGTGGTTCGAAGTTTCTTACAAAACAAAAGGATGGCACCCGATAAACATCCGGGGTTACTGGGAAGACCAGGGAGTAAAAGATTTGAATGGCACTGTGTGGTACAGAAAAGAAATTGAGGTACCGGCATCAATAGTCACCAGGCCGGCCAAAGTTTTTTTAGGAAGAATTGTTGATGCCGATGTGCTTTACATCAACGGTGTTCAGGTGGGGCAAACCACTTATCAATATCCGCAACGCAGGTATCAGTTGCAACCTGGTGTTTTAAAAGAAGGCAAAAATGTTTTTGTAATTAAAGTAACCAACACCGCAGGCAAAGGTGGTTTTGTGCCCGATAAACCTTACTACATACAGGCAGGTAACGAAACCATAGATTTAAAAGGCGAATGGCAATATAAAATCGGCGATGTGTTTGCGCCACGGCAGCTAGCTTCTGGCATATCGGCACAAAGCCAGCCAACCGCTTTGTACAACGCAATGATAGCGCCTCTTACAAATTGCGGTATTAAAGGTTTTTTGTGGTACCAGGGCGAAAGCAATGCAGGTGCTCCTAATAATTATGCGGCATTGCAGGCCGCGCAAATAAATGACTGGCGAACAAAATGGAAACAGGGCAACCTGCCTTTTTTATTTGTGCAGCTTCCAAATTTTATGGATGCCAGCTACCTGCCAACCGAAAGCAACTGGGCATTAATGCGTGAAGCACAATTAAAAACATTGGCGATACCGAACACCGCCATGGCGGTTGCAATTGATTTGGGCGAGTGGAATGATATTCATCCCGACAATAAAAAAGATGTAGGTGAACGGCTTGCATTAGCGGCGCTCAGCCTTGCCTATGCAGAAAAAAATATTGTACACTCGGGACCCATTTTTGAAAACCAGGTAATTGATGGCGGCAAGATTATTTTATCGTTTAGCAATACCGGTAGCGGCATTATTTCAAAGGATGATGAGGAGCTAAGATGGTTTGCCATTGCTGGTGCGGATAAAAAATTTGTTTGGGCTAAAACAAAAATTGAAGGAAACAAAATTTTGGTCTGGCACGACGCGGTTTCAAGACCAATGTATGTGCGTTATGCATGGGCTGATAACCCTGTGGACGTAAATTTTTACAACCGCGAAGGTTTGCCTGCATCGCCCTTTAGAACCGATACCTCCAGCCCCTGAAGAGCAATGTCATTTAGCCTGGGGATTTAGTTTTCAATTGCCCCACCATTTATGGCGGGGATAAATAGATGCAAAACTCTTTTCCTGGGCTTTAGCCCAATGAACAAAACAAATTGGGCTAAAGCTCTGACCTATTTTTGTGCTTTTATCCCTGCTCTAAAGAGCCGGGCAATAGAAGCCTTCTTAACTAAATGACATTGCCCTGAATGTGGAGTAAACCAGAGTTTGAATAAAATTATCCGAAAATGAAAAAAATCTTTTTTGCTCTATCATTTTCACTTTTACTGCTGCAAAATTCAAAAGCACAATTGAACCAGCCCTGGAACGGAAAAAATTGTGCTGTAGTGCTTACCTACGACGATGCCATTAATGAACATTTAGATAATGCCATCCCGGTTTTGGATTCATTGGGATTGAAAGCAACTTTTTATCTCACCGCATTTTCCACTTCCATGCAAACAAGATTGATGGATTGGAAAAAACTGGCCGGCAATGGGCATGAATTAGGCAATCATACTTTGTATCATCCATGCATTGGAGGTAAAGGCCGTGAGTGGGTAAAGCCCGAGTACAACATGAATAATTATACTGTGCAGCGAATAATAGATGAAGTACGCATGACCAACGTTTTTTTGCAGGCACTTGATGCCCGCCCGAATGACCAGGTCGGACGGGGAAAAACAAAACGAACATTTGCGTTTACCTGCGGCGATATGAAGGTTGCTGATTCATCCTTCATTTTATCAATGAAAAAAGATTTTGTGGCTGCACGGGCGGTGAGAAATGAAATGCACCAACTAAATGAAATTGATTTGTACAACCTCGACTGCTACCTGGTTAACAACCACACAGCCGATCAGATAATTGAATGGATAAGAAAAGCCGAAGTAACAAATTCGTTGCTGGTAATTTTATTTCACGGTGTTGGTGGTGGCAATGCGCTTGATGTTTCGGTGGCCGCACACCGGCAGGTGCTGCAATACTTAAAACAAAATGAAAAAAATATTTGGGTTGCGCCAATGCTCGAAGTGGCCGAATTTATACAGCGCAATCAAAAAAAATAAATGTTGAGCCTATGAAGCCTTGGGGGATACACACCGATTTCTGGTTCAAAATAATTGGTCGATGTAAATGATTCGAAAAAGAATCCTTACCATTTGTTTCATCCCTTTCATCAGTGTTCCAACAATTATCACGTCGTGTTCCAAAAAAATTTAAACCTTTTTTTATGAGCAAACATTCACGAAGAAAATTCATTTACAATCTTTCACTTGCAGGATTGAGCATTCCACTAATTTCTTCAGGCACCAAATGCAATACTGAACAACCAAAAAATAAAACCATGCAAAAAAATAACGAAGGCAAACTTGGTGTTGCCTTAGTGGGTTTGGGTGGCTATGCCGGTGGGCAACTGGCACCGGCTTTGCTGCAAACGCAGCACTGCTATTTAGCAGGCATCGTTACGGGCACGCCGGCCAAAGAAATTATCTGGAAAGAAAAATACGGCATCCCCGAAAAAAATATTTACAACTATCAAAACTTCGACAGCATAAAAGACAACCCGGATATTGATATTGTGTACGTGGTACTGCCCAATGCCATGCACGCCGAATATTCCATTCGTGCGGCGCAGGCAGGCAAACATGTTATTTGCGAAAAACCAATGGCTTTATCGGTTTCAGACTGCGATAGAATGATTGCGGCCTGCAAAAAAGCCAATCGTTTTTTATCCATCGGCTACCGCCTGCATTACGACCCATATAATTTAGAAATGGCAAGATTGGGCACACAAAAAATTTATGGCGATGTAAAAAAAATGAGCAGCGCATTTTCATTTGTTGCACAAAAAGGTATTTGGCGGTTAGATAAAAAACTCTCCGGTGGCGGGCCATTGATGGACCTTGGCGTGTATTGCCTGCAGGGAGTTATGTACACTACCGGCATGGAACCAATTGCAATTACAGCTCAAAAATTCCCGATTAGCGATAAAGAAAAATTTATTGACGTGGAGGAAACCCTCACCTGGCAAATGGAGATGCCGGATGGTGTGATTGCAGAATGCCGTTCCAGCTATTCTGAGAACGCAAATTTTTTAAAAGCCGAAGCGGAGAAAGCATCGTTCGAATTAAGTCCGGCATTTAGCTACTCGGGGTTAAAAGGAAAAGTTTCAGACGCCAGCGTTGAAGCCGGACAGGGTAAAATAATTGAGTATCCAAAACTGTCGCAACAGGCGGCACAGCTAGACAGCATGGCACAATCAATAAAAAAGAACCAGCCCAGTAAAACACCAGGCGAAATGGGCCGGCGTGATGTAAAAATTATTGAAGCCATTTACGAAGCAATGAATAGCGGGAAGAGAGTGCTGCTGACATGAGGAATGTCCGCATCCCGATATTGAAAAAAAATTTTGTAATCATAATGAGCCGGTTAGAACAATTTTGTTTACTGTCAATAGTAAACAGTAAACTTTATAAGATCTGAAAAAAAGCAAGGAACAACTTGAAGAATGTGTTTGTAAAGAATATACTAATTGAACAATGCCGAATAAAGTACAGAACGTACAAGAGTGTGACACAACAAAAGCCTAATAAAAAACAAAAAGCTTAGTCCAAAAAAATAAAAATCATGTCGCAAAAACTTCGATCCCAGGATTGGTTTGGCAAAAAAAACAAAGACGGAATTATTTACCGTAGCTGGATGAAGAACCAGGGCATGCCTACCGACATGTTTGATGGCAGGCCCGTGATTGGTATCTGCAACACCTTTAGCGAACTAACACCCTGCAATGCACACCTGCGTGATATTGCTGAAAGAGTAAAACGTGGGGTACTGGAGGCCGGGGGTTTTCCGTTGGAGTTTCCTATCATGAGTCTTGGCGAAACATTGCTGAAACCGACTGCAATGTTGTTTAGAAATTTAGCCAGCATGGATACCGAAGAATCCATTCGGGGCAACCCTATCGACGGGGTGGTATTGCTAACCGGTTGCGATAAAACCACGCCCAGCACAGTGATGGGAGCTGCAAGCGTAGGACTGCCAACAATTGTTGTACCCGGCGGGCCAATGTTGAATGGCCGTTACAAAGGCGAGACCATTGGCAGCGGCACGCATGTTTGGAAATTTGATGAAGACATGAAGACCGGAAAAATGACACAGGAAGATTGCGAGTTTGCCGAGAGCTGCATGAGCCGCAGCATTGGCCATTGCATGACGATGGGCACCGCCAGCACCATGGCCTGCATGGTTGAATCTTTGGGGCTGACACTCTCTGGCGCAGCGGCGATACCAGCAGCCGATTCGCGAAAACGGGTGATGGCACAATTGAGTGGACGCCGCATTGTAGAAATGGTAAAAGAAAATTTAACCATCGACAAAATACTAACAAGAGAAGCGTTTGAAAATTCAATTAAAATAAATGCCGCCGTTGGTGGTTCGTCAAATTTCATCATTCATTTGCTTGCCATTGCAGGCCGCATTGGTGTTGATTTAAAACTTGAAGATTTTGACGAGATAGGCAGCAACATTCCGCTACTGCTTAACCTGATGCCCTCGGGTAAATATTTAATGGAAGATTTTTACTACGCCGGCGGACTACCCGTTATTTTACACCAGCTAAAAAATCAGCTACACCAAAACGTTACAACCGTTACCGGGAAAAACCACCACCAGAATATTGAAGGCAATACCACTTGTTACAAGGAAGATGTAATTGCCAGCTACGAAAAACCTTTGCAAACAAATGCCGGCTGCATTGTAGTAAAAGGAAACCTGGCAATGAATGGAGCGGTAATGAAACCATCAGCAGCTACCCCTGCCCTACTTAAACACAAAGGCCGTGCAGTTGTGTTTGAAAACATTGAAGACTACAATGCACGAATTGACAGTGATGATTTAGACATTGATGAAACCTGCGTCATGGTATTAAAATATGTTGGGCCGGTAGGTTACCCCGGCATGCCCGAAGTAGGCAACATGGCACTGCCAAAAAAAATTTTACAGAAAGGTATTACCGATATGGTGCGCATTAGCGATGGCCGCATGAGTGGCACGGCGTATGGTACGGCAGTGCTCCACGTATCGCCGGAAAGTGCCATTGGCGGCACGCTGGCATTGGTGCAAAACGGCGATCTGATTGAGTTGGATGCAACAGAGCGCAAACTGCATCTGCATGTGAGCGACGAAGAGTTGGCAAAAAGAAAAGCAGCATGGACGGCGCCACCGCCAGCCGCCACTCGGGGTTATGTGCACCTGTACATCAACAACGTGTTGGGTGCCGACAAGGGTGCTGATTTAAATTTTTTGCAAGGCAGTTCGGGTAGCCGCGTAACAAGAGATTCGCATTGATATTTTTGGGGAACACGGGTGCCACAGATGGGATGGATTGTATGGATTAAACTTTCATTGTTAATGAAAAATGATCTTCCTTTCCAATGTTCTATGTAGGCTTGTTCAACAAATTTTTCTTGAAAAATCTGTGGTCGTCGGTATTATCCTGGCTTATTCATAAAAGTTTTCCGAAAAAAATCTGTGGTAATCCGGCCGGTCCGTGTCATCTGTGTTCCTGATTCTCCTAATAAAAACACCAAAATGAAATATCTCAGCATTGCTTTTCTCTTCACAACATTTTCCTGTATGTCGAACAACAAACAAAACACCATTGGCACAATAGAACGGTACGACAGTTCTATCAACGCCATCATTTCACCCGATGCGCAAGCCCAAATAATTGCTGAAGGTTATGAATGGAGCGAAGGCCCGTTATGGATTGAAAAACATAAAATGCTTTTGTTTTCTGACGTACCAAAAAATACCATTTACAAATGGACGGAAGCAACAGGCGCCGAAGTTTATTTAAAACCTTCGGGCTTTAGCGGCAGCGAAACAAAGAGTAAAGAACCTGGCAGCAACGGCTTGTTATTAAATGCGGCAGGCGAACTGGTTTTATGCCAGCACGGTAACCGGCAGATGGCGAAAATGGAGGCCCCACTTGATGCGCCACAGCCAAAATTCATCACCCTTGCCGGCAATTACAACGGTAAAAGATTTAGCTCACCAAATGACGCGGTTTACAATAGCGCAGGCGAATTATTTTTCACCGACCCACCGTATGGCCTTCCCATGCAAAACGATGAAGACCCGGCAAAAGAAATTCCCTACAACGGTGTGTACAAACTAAAAAAAGATGGTTCAGTAGTGTTGCTTGTTGACACAATAAGCCGGCCCAATGGAATTGCATTTTTTCCCGGCGAAAAAAAATTGTTGATTGCCTGTAGCGATCCCTCCAAACCCAACTGGTATGTGTATGATGTGAATGGCGACTCACTCACCAACGGAAAAATATTTTACTCGGCAGCGGGGCATGATAAAACATGGCCGGGGCTGCCAGATGGTTTCAAGATTGATAAAGCCGGAAACGTTTTTGCAACCGGGCCAGGTGGTGTTTATATTTTTAATGCTGAAGGAAAAAAACTAGGGCTGCTGCGTTTGCAAAATGCAACCAGCAATATCGCTCTTTCGCCCGATGAAAAAACAATTTACATTACCAACGACATGTACGTGCTGCAGTTGCAAATGCGATAACCATATTGAAGTGCTTGCTAAATCCATGTTTATCAAACCAAAAAATAAATAAACCAACAGATGAAAATTTACAAAACCAAAGCCGGTGTAGTTGCAAAACACAACAACAATTTCTATCTGCTTGAAAATGAGGTATGGGATGAATTAGTGAATGATGATTTTGTTTTAGAAAAAATAGAATCGCTCATTCAAACATTACAACCTTGTTCTGGGACATTAACTTACCTGCCACTTGTTCCAATAGGAAACCACCAGGAACTTTGGGCCTGCGGCGTTACCTACCTCCGCAGCAAAATTGGCCGGCAGGAAGAAAGCAAGAACACCGGGGCCGCAGATTTTTACGCCAAAGTTTATGAAGCTGAACGACCCGAAGTTTTTTTTAAGGCAACGCCACACCGTATAGTAGCGCAGCATGAATTAGTAAACATCCGCAAAGATTCTACCTGGAATGTACCAGAACCCGAACTGACTTTGGTGGTAACCTCATCGCAAAAAATTATTGGCTACACCATTGGCAACGACATGAGCAGCCGTAGCATTGAAGGCGAAAATCCTTTGTATTTGCCGCAAGCAAAAACCTACGATGGCTGCGCTGCGTTAGGACCGTGTATTTATTTAACCAATGAGCCACTATCGGCCCATACAAAAATTGAAATGCAAATTCTGCGTGACAGCGAATTTGTTTTTGATGATAACATTGCCATTTCCCAAATGAAGAGAACACCGCAGGAATTAGTCTCCTTCGTTTATCGTGAATGTTCGTTTCCTAATGGTTGCTTAATAATGACCGGAACCGGGATTGTACCGGGCAACGATTTTACATTACAATCAGAGGATGAAATAGAAATTACTATTGAGGGAATTGGTTCGCTGATAAATCATGTGCGTTAACCAACATGACAAAAAAATAGAAACAGCTACCGGGAAACAAAATAAATTTCTTACAAAAAATAAATCTCACCACCATTTAGGTTACTTCCTCCCTCTATTCCGCGGAGGCTGGAGTGGAGCAGAGTCGGGGTTGAGGCGATTCTAAAACATGCCACTAATTGTTCTGTTATTTGCCATTGCCCTGCAGGTTTTTTTAACCGCAAAAAAAGTATCGCCTTTTTTGTCGTTGTTATTGGTTGCCATCATTGCCGGGCTATGGCTTGGCATGCCCCCTACAGCGGTTTTATCATCAATAGAAAAAGGTGTTGGCAGCACATTGGGCGGCCTGGCATTAATCATTTGCCTTGGCGCCATTCTCGGAAAAGTTTTAGAAGTAAGTGGTGCCGTTTCACAAATTTGCACAACACTCATTAATGCTTTTGGCAAAAATAATATTCAGTGGGCCGTGTTGCTTACCGGTTTCTTAATTGGCATTCCGCTTTACTACAACGCGGGTTTTATTATACTGGTGCCGTTGGTTTTTTCACTCGCAAAAAAAACGGGTTTGCCACTTTTATATATCGCCATACCTATGGCAGCATCGCTCAGCACCACGCATTGTTTTTTGCCACCGCATCCTGGGCCCGTGGTGTTGGTAAATGCTTTTAATGCAAATATGGGTGCAGTGTTGATTTATGGAATCATCATCGCCATTCCGACAGTCATCGTTGCAGGCCCGTTTTTGGGGAGGTTGCTACAAAAAATAAAAACAACAGCATCGCTTTTATTTGCAGCAGAAGATATTTCATCAACAAAAAAATTACCTGCCGTACTTCACAGCTTTATTATTGCATTGTTGCCCATACTGCTAATTACACTATCAGTAGTAGCAAGCAATTTTTTACCCGAAAGTTTATTGCTTAGAAAAATTCTTTTGTTCACCGGTGACTCAACCATTGCCTTATTAATTTCCGTACTCACTGCTATTTATTTTTTTGGTTTACGAACAGGCCACAGTATGGAGGAAGTAATGAAATGGCTAAGCAACGCAATAGCAGGCATTGCCATGATTTTATTAATCATCACTGCCGGCGGCGTGTTCAAACAAATTTTAATTGACAGCGGCACGGGCAAATACATCGCATCATTTAGCAGCCGCTGGCAAATGCCACCACTTATGTTCGGCTGGCTTATTACGGCATTACTCCGTGTAACCATCGGGTCCGCAACGGTAGCCGGCATTACCGCCGCGGGTATTGTATCACCATTGGTAGCAACAGGAGTTGCATCGCCCGAGTTAATGGTGTTGGCAGTTGGTGCAGGCAGTGTGTTTGGTTCGCACATCAACGACTCGGGGTTTTGGATGTTCAAAGAATTTTTCAACCTGTCGCTCAGACAAACATTTTTATCATGGACAGTAATGGAAACGCTCATTTCAATTTTAGGATTGATAGGCGTGTTGTTATTGGATTTAGTAATTGGCTAAATAATTTTTATGAACCCAATAAGTGAACTAGTATTTAGCGTTTGTTCCGCCGGATGGCGGACTCTTGTACAACAACAATTCTATTGGGCCCAGCACAACCATTTTGACAATATTTAGCAAGTCTTTACAATAAAATAAATTTCAACAATACCCAAAGAAATCAATGATGCACACGAACGCAACTATAACCGAAATAAACCAAGCCATGCAAAACGCATGGTTGGCTTTTCAGCAATACAAAAAATCATCGCTACAACAACGGGCAAAGTTTATGCAGGCTATAGCTACCGAATTGGAGAACGCCGGCGATGATTTAATACACACCGCAATGCAGGAAACAAATTTGCCTGAGGCAAGATTGCGTGGCGAAAAAAGCCGAACCATATTTCAACTAAATAGTTACGCCGCAGCAACAACAAAAGGCGATTGGTTAGAAGCAAGAATAGACACTGCTGTTGCTGACAAAAACCCACCGAAACCCGATGTAAGAAAAATGTTGGTACCACTCGGCCCTGTTGTTGTTTTTGGTTCAAGCAACTTTCCGTTTGCTTATTCCACTGCGGGTGGCGATACAGCTTGTGCATTTGCCGCCGGTTGCCCTGTAATTGTAAAAGCACATCCTGCTCACGCAAAAACATCTGAGCTAGTGGCAGCACTCATCTTAAAAGCTGCCGAAAAATGCAGCATGCCTTCCGGAATTTTTGCGCATTTGCACGGCGCTTCCTTTGAGGTCGGCGAAGCGTTGGTAAAACATACGCTCACAAAAGCGGTTGGCTTCACCGGTTCATATACCGGTGGCAAACAGATATTTGATTGGGGCAACCAGAGAAAAACGCCCATCCCCGTATTTGCCGAGATGGGTAGTGTAAATCCCGTGTTTTTATTGCCGCAAAAATTAAATGCGGATGCAGTAGAAATGGCAAAGATGTTTGCAGGATCCATTACACTTGGAGTAGGGCAGTTTTGTACAAACCCCGGTATCATTGTTGCCATTGAAAGTGAAAGCCTGGATGAATTTATCTCGGCATTGGGCAATGAAATAAAAACCATAGCACCTGCAAAAATGCTGCATACGGGTATAGCAAAATCTTACACCGAAAAAAAAGCAATTGCATTAGCACAACAGAACGTGTCGGTAGTTGCCACTGCAATATTGCCTGCCCAGGAACATGCAGCATCAGCAACCATTGCAACAACAACGGCCGAAGCTTTTATCAACAACACGTTGTTGCAACAAGAAGTATTTGGCCCCTACTCTATTCTTGTTCGCTGTAAAAATACGGATGAAATGATGCAGGTGGCCGAACATTTGGAGGGCCAGCTTACCTGCACATTGATGGCGACTGAAAACGAATTAATACAAAATGAAGACCTGGTTGAGCAGGTAAAAAATATTTGCGGCCGGCTTATTCTTAATGGCGTGCCTACCGGTGTGGAGGTTTGTTTATCCATGCAACATGGCGGCCCCTTTCCTGCTTCATCCGATGCACGATTTACCTCCGTTGGTGCCGATGGCATCAAGCGGTTTGCCCGGCCAATATCCTTTCAGAACTGGAGTAATAATTTGTTGCCTGAGGAACTAAAAAACGAAAATCCATTAAATATTTACCGTACGGTGAACAATGAACTGACAAAAGAAAAAATTTAAAACTATTTCAAATGCCAACGAATTTTTTAATCACTCTGTCGTTTTTGATTCTGGCAGTCACCACCACTAATTGCAACAGTGCAGGTAGTGCGGTAACAAGTAATCAACAATCCTCTGATGATGTGAAAGGACTAAAAGACTATTATAAAAATTATTTTTCCATCGGGGTTGCTGTTTCACCACGTGCACTAAAAACCGACGAAGCAGCATTAGTGACGCAGCAGTTCAATAGCATTACCGCCGAAAACGCAATGAAGATGGGGCCAATTCAGCCCCGCCAAAATCAATTTTACTGGAAAGATGCCGACTCGATCGCTGCATTTGCACAGCGCAACAAAATGAAAATGCGTGGTCATTGTTTATGCTGGCACAATCAAACGCCGGGTTGGTTTTTTACCGATTCAACCACTGGCAAACAAGTAACAAAAGAGGTGTTATTGCAACGCTTACAACAACATATTACCGCTGTTGTTTCAAGATATAAGGGCACCATTTACGCCTGGGATGTAGTGAATGAAGTGATCAGCGATAGAGCGGATGAATACTTCCGGCCCTCACTTTTTTACCAAATCTGTGGCGAAGATTTTGTTGCCAAAGCATTTGAATACGCCCATGCCGCCGACCCCGATGCTTTATTATTTTACAATGACTACAACGAAATCAACCCGGTAAAAAGAGAAAAGATAATACGGATGGTGAATGGTTTGAAAGCAAAAGGAATTCCAATTCACGGTATTGGGTTGCAGGGGCATTGGGCCATTAGTGAGCCCACTAAAGAACAACTGGAAAAAACACTGGATGATTTTTCAACCCTCGGGTTAAACATGCAAATAACAGAGCTTGACATTTCTGTCTATCCGAAAGAGCACAATGCAAGAGAAAGAAAAGCTACGGATTACGACACTACTTTTTCGCAGGAAAAAGAACAAAAACAAACAGAGGTTTACAAAATGGTTTTTGAAGCTTTTAGAAACCACAAAAAAAATATCTCCAGTGTTACCTTCTGGAATATTTCGGACCGCAGCAGTTGGTTAGATAATTTTCCGGTGCGTGACCGCAAAGATTTTCCGCTGTTGTTTGATAAAAATTTGCAACCAAAAAAAGCGTTTTGGGAAGTAGTGAAGTGGTGAGGGTTAAATCGCCTCACCCCCTACCCCTCTCCTGGCGGAGAGGGGGGAATGAATTCACGAGTTATATCAATGAGCTCAAATGATTTTATCCAAGCCATTGATCAAATCAAGTCTATAAAAATCATTAATTCCCTTTTCTGCGAGGCAGAAAAAAAATCCCCGCCTGAACGAAAGGGCAGGCGTTTACATCCGTTCTATCAGTGTCATCGTCCGGCGCCAAAGGCTATGGCCGACGGTGACCGTGTGCTAAGATTTTGTAAGCAATTTTATAATGAGGCAGATGCAAGTTTAAAGATTGTTGCTTTTCCACTGATAGCTTTCATCTGCAAAAACTTCTTTGCCCCAAACAGGTAATTGTGCTTTTATTAGTTCCACTACTTCGGCACACGCATCTATTGCAGCTTTACGGTGAGGTGCTGATGTAAAAACAAACAGTGAAATTTCGCCGGCAGCTACCCTACCCAAACTGTGGTAAATGTGCATACAGGTTAAGGCGTATTTCGAAAAAATTGACTCCCGTATTTCGTGCATTTTTTCCAACGCCATTTCGTTGTAGGTGGTGTATTCAATTGCTGTCACTGTTTTTCCGCCAATTACATCGCTGCGCACCTGGCCCAAAAAAATACTATGCGCCCCTATCTTCAGTTGTGTGCTGTGTTTTGATATGCTGTCGCCAATAAATGCCGAAGTAATTGCGCCATTCACAAAAACATTTTTTGGTTTTTTTTCGCTCATCATATTTTATAGTTGGAATGATATTTTTTATTCTCGCCAGTAGTGACCTACCCAATCATAATTGTATAGTAATAAAAAAATCGAAAGCCTTTCTCAAAGATTATTTTGCCTGATGATTCAACTCTGTTGATTTTAAATATCTCAAACACCCAATTCATCTGCCCACTTTACCACACCGCCTTTTAAACTATACACATCCTTTCCGGTGCCAAAAACCTCGTGCAATAATTCCGCGGCATACAAACTTCTAACGCCGTGCTGGCAAAATAAAACAACAGTCTGTTTGTCAATGGCCGAAATATTTTCCTTAAAAACCGACATGGGAATTTGTTGGTGGGCAAAGTTTTTCATCAAAGGAAGCTCACCCTTTTCTCTTACATCAATCACCACGGTGTTTGTTAATTTGCTCAACCGCTGCATTTGCTCTGCATCAATTTCAATAACACCATTTTGTTTGGTGCTACATTCATCTACATAGCTCATGGCTAAAAACTCAGTTTCATTTTTTGGCAATAATTTATTTGCGCATTCTACGGGCATAAGCTCCACTACATACATTTCACACGCAAGCAGATTGTAGGTTAAAAGTTTATTTACCAGGGCTGCTCCAATGCCTGTAATTAATTTAATTGCCTCTGCGGCCTGCATGGTTCCAATTATACCCGGCAACATACCCAACACACCTGCCTCGGCACAATTCAACACCTCGCCATTTTTTGGGGGATGCGGAAAAATAGTTCGGTAATTGACGCCTGTTAATAAGGTATTTGTAAACACGGCAACCTGTCCTTCGTACTGCGACACGGCTCCATAAATCAACGGCTTGCTCAACAAAACACAGGCATCGTTTATCATGTACCTGGAAGTAAAATTGTCGGTGCCGTCAATTACTAAATCGTATTGAGAAATAATGGCGAAAGCATTTTTGTTTTCTAATCGTTCGGGGTATGTGAAGATGTTTACATCCGCATTCAGTTGTTTCAACTTTTCGGCCGCTACCGCAACCTTCAATAGCCCAATTTCCGCAGCAGTGTACAAAACCTGGCGGTGTAAATTACTCAGCGAAACAACATCATCATCTACGATACCAAGGCTGCCAACACCAGCTGCAACAAGATACTGCAGTGCAGGGCAACCTAAGCCACCGGCACCAACCACCAATACCTTTGCCTGCATAATTTTATGCTGCCCATCAATGCCAAAACCTTTTAAAATTATCTGGCGCTGGTATCTTTCGTATAAGCTGCTTTCTTTCATTTTTTTACCCGCCCGAAAATGGCGGCATTAAAGCAACGGTGCTGCCTTCGTTTAAAATAGTGTTGCCCGTAGTGGTTCTTTGATCAACTGCCATTAAAAAATTTCTGCCTGCTAAACCTGGAAAAAGTGTGTTGAGTTCCTTTCGTAAACTATCGGTATCATTCCCTGACTGGATGTTAAGTTCATTGATATTTATAATGTCGGTCAGCTGCCCAAAAACTTTGAGGTTTATTTGCATAGTATACAAATTTACACCAGTTGGCAGTTGCGTTTGTAATCAAGCCGTCTGTCGTAACTTTTAATTTTACTTTTACCTCAACTTATTTTTATGGGAAAACTTACTACCTCCATTTCTGAAAACGACAAAACCTTCATTGCGAGGCAGCAGTTATTTTTTGTAAGCACCGCCCCGCTACATGCCAACGGCCACATAAATCTCTCACCAAAAGCCCTTGATAGCTTTCGCATACTATCGCCCAGCCGAGTAGCTTATCTGGACATTGTTGGAAGTGGCAACGAAACCTCGGCACACATACTTGAAAACGGCCGCATTAGTTTTATGTTTTGCTCTTTTGACGGGCCACCCAATATTTTACGCCTGTATGGCCAAGGTTTTACCGTGCTGCCCGGTGATGAACAATGGAATGAACTGTCGAAAAATTTTACGCTGCTACCGGCTACGCGGCAAATAATTGTCGCCGATATTTTTCATGTGCAAAATTCATGTGGCTTTGGCATTCCTTATTATAAATATATTGGCGAACGTGACCATGCGGAAAAATGGGCGGCGAAAAAGGGAGCAGATGGTTTAGAAGAATACAAGAAAGAAAAAAACCTGCAGAGCATTGATGGTTTACCCACAGCTATTGCACAACATCAGGCGGAAGTGAACAACAACTTGTAAGCAGCAACTGCCAGCACACAAGCCAATAAATTTTTTATTACCACTTGCGGAAATTTAAACGACCCTAAGTACGCCCCGCACAACCCGCCAACAAAAGCAACGGCCACATACACAAGCATAAACGCATTGTATTGAAAGCCCTGAATGAACTGACCGCTTAAACCCGCCGCAGAATTCACAAAAATAAAAAGAGCA
Organism: Chitinophagales bacterium; assembly: GCA_031425835.1. GTDB lineage: Bacteria > Bacteroidota > Bacteroidia > Chitinophagales > Chitinophagaceae > Flavisolibacter. The sequence goes on along the minus strand of JANPKD010000006.1, from coordinate 39,821 downwards.
CTGATGGCTGCCGTTTGTTTCTGATCAGTCCACTTCAAAAACAATAAAACAGGCGAAAGAATGATACCGCCCCCGATGCCAATCAACCCCGATAAAAATCCAATTACCCCGCCAGTGATAAGTGACAAACCTGTTTTGGATGGTTGTAAATTTTCGGGCTGAACATTTCTAAAAAATAAAAAACGGATAACGGGTATAAACAACAACAGGCCTAATATTTTTTTATAAACGTCGCCGTCAATTGAAATTAATCCACCCACAAACGACAAGGGAATGGAAGCCAAAGCGAAGGGCAAAAATATTTTCCATTTAAAAAAACCGCCCCGGTAAAACTGTATAAAGGAAACCGACGAGACGAATAAGTTCAACAACAAAGCCGTTGGTTTCATTACGGTGGGAGCAAAATTAAATAACACCATTAACGCCAGGTAACCACTGGCGCCACCATGCCCAACAGCCGCATACAAAAGCGCCACAACAAACAGCAACGACACAAATAAAATAATGCTTGGTTCCATCCTTAATTTATTCCTGGTAACAAATACACCTCCACCGTTTCACCCGTGGCGTAAGTAGTTTTTTCTTCTTCCAAAACAATTAAACAGTTGGCGTGTGCAAAAGAACTCAACCTGTATGAATCCTGTGCATTTAATGGCGTTGCGCTTCCATTTTCATAATGCCCTTTCAAAAATTGTGTTAGTCCCTTTACTTTAATAAGGTTGGATGTAAGCAAGGCCTGCACTTTTTTAATACCCCTTTTTTTATTGCACATTTTTTCAAGCGCAGGCAGTACGTAATTATAAAAACAACTGAGTACTGATGAAGGGTTGCCTGGTAATCCAAAAACTGGTTTGGTATTTTTCATTCCAAAATATAGAGGCTTTCCGGGGCGTTGTTTTACTTTATGAAAATATTGTTGCACACCACACAAGCCCGCCGCTTCCAACACAAAATCGTAATCGCCCACACTTACACCCCCGGTTAATAAAACCACATCGGTTTTTAAAAGCGCATCATGCAAAATATTTTTTAAAATTTGTAAATCATCATCGGCCATTACCACCTGTATATTTTTTACACCAGCCTGCTGCAATGCCGCCCGTAATGAAAACGAATTGGATTCATATACCTGTCCGGCAAGTAAAACATTGCCTGGTGTTTGCAACTCTTTACCGGTAACAATTATGCTTACCGAAGGCATTGGATACACAAAAACTTTTGTAACACCGATGCCCGCTAAAAAACCAATAGCAGCAGGCCACAAATAATCTCCTTCTTCCATTGCCATAGTGCCGGCATTAATTTCCGACCCCTTAGGCCTTACATTGCTCCCCGGCTTTAATGCTTCATCTACAACCGTCACCGTTCCAGCTTGTACCAAAACTTTTTCCTGCATTACCACTGTATCGGCACCGTTTGGTAATGGCGCACCGGTAAAAATGCGGGCTGCGTCGCCTTCATTTAAAAAAAAGATTTCAGCAGTACCCGCCGCCAGTTCGCCGCAAATTTTTAGTGTGTTATTTCTATCGGCATACCTTATGGCGTATCCATCCATTGACGATTGTTGAAATGCCGGAATGTCAATGGTTGCAAAAACATTGTTTGCAAGGGTATGGCCTGCGGCCTCCGCAAGCGGCAATTGTACCGGCTGAAGTGGGGTAATACTTTTTGCAATGACGGCTTTTGCTTCCGCAACTGAAATCATGGTAATTAAATCAATAAAAAAATTTGGTTGAATGGATTATAAAACCGCATGGTTACAAATTGCGCAAGCAGGTAAAAGCCAATTGTCATCCACCAATTGTTATCATACTCCTGTTGTGAATTTCATCAGCGTTCAACATTTCAAAAGTCCCTGTAAATTGACCGCCTAATTCTTTTGCTTTACTTTTTATATTGGCCTGTATTAATGGCAACACATCCTCACCATTGCGCAAGGCGGTGAGTAAATCTGTTTCTCCATTGGAGAAAAGACAATTTTTTAATTTACCATCGGCAGTCAACCGCATACGGTTGCAGGTTGAACAAAACGGCTCACTCATAGTACTAATAACAGCGAACGAACCTTCATGCCCTGGCACTGCAAAATGTTTTGCCGTGTCGTTAGCGTTTCCCTGCAAGGGCAAAAAAGAATACTGGTCACTAATCTGCGATAGAATTTCGTGCAGCGAAAAAACTTTGTTACTCGTCCAGCGATTGCCACTAAAAGGCATAAATTCTATAAACCGGATTTGCACGGGAATGTGTTTTGTCCAGTTAATAAAATCGTTGATTTCATTGTCATTAAAGCCCTTCATTACCACCACATTTATTTTTACGTTGAAGTGGTGCTGAAGTAATAACTCAATGTTGCTGCGCACCTGGTGAAATAAATCTCGGCGGGTGATCAATAAAAATTTATCGGGCTGCAACGTATCCAGGCTAATGTTAATGGTGTTGATGTTGGCATTTTTTAGCACGGGCAACATTTCGTGTATCCTCGTACCATTTGTGGTGATAGCTAATTCCACCGGGAGTTTACCAAGGGCGTCAATAATTGTCGGAGCATCTTTTCGTACCAACGGCTCGCCACCGGTGAGTCGAATTTTTTTTACACCATGTGCGACAAATATTTTAGCGAGGGTTTCAATTTCATGCGGCTGCATTAACCGCGATGCAGGTGAAAAATCATAGTCTTCCTCGGGCATGCAATAAAAGCAACGAAGATTGCAATTATCGGTAAGCGAAATGCGCAGGTAATTGTGTACGCGGTCGAAGTTGTCGGTCAACCTCACCTCCTCCCGTCCCGATATGGTTCGGGACATATCGGGACGGGACATATCGGGACCCTCTCCAACATGGTTGGAGAGGGAGGAAATGTCTACAGCACTTGTATCGTTTTTAGGTTCAGTCATTTTTTTTAAGTAGCAGGTTGTTATAATCTTCCTCTGTGTCAATGTCAATGTGGCCCGAAGGAAAAGAAACGAAGGCTACATCTTCGGGATATTTCTTTACCAGTTTTTTGGCGCCATCGGTTGAAAGTTTTTGCAATTGCTCAAAATATTTTTCGTCGAATAAAACCGGTGTGCCCAAAGTGCCGGCATAAGCACAAGCTATTATTCCTTTTCCGGTTTCACTTTTTTTTTCAACGAGTTTCTGAAATAATCCTTTGCTAACAAAAGGCTGGTCGCAAACGCAAACAATCACAGACTGAATTTTTTGGTTCAAATTTTTCAGAAAAGCCATCCCGGTTTTAATGGAACTGCCCATGCCCTGTTGCCAATTTTCGTTGTGCGCCAAACCAATTTTAGTTGTAGCCAACGACGCAGAAATTTCTTTTTCATTAGCACCGGTTACTACCACCACTGCACTTGCATTTGTATTCACGGCTTCGGCAGTAATATGCTGCAACAATGTTTTGTTTTGAAAAGGCAAGAGTTGTTTGGGCCTGCCTAACCGCACCGATGCACCGGCCGCTAATATAATTATGCCCGTACGATTCATTCAGTGGCGGGTATTTTCTGAATGCTATGGTGAATGGAAACCTTCTTCTGGTGTAACGGCATTGCGGTTCTTTGTGTCATTACAGCTTTTATTTCCGCAACGATTGAAACTGCTATTTCATCAGCCGTTTCGGCGCCAATATCTAAACCAACCGGACTGTAAATATTTGCCTTTTGCTGTTCATTAAACACAATTCCTTCCTGCTGCAGTTCATCATACATACGTTCCATTTTTTTCTTTGGACCTAAAACACCAATGTATTTGCAACCCGTTGTGCGTAATTGTTTCAGCAAGGCCAGGTCGTAATTATAATTGTGGGTCATCAAAACAAAAACCGTTTGCTCATCAATGTCAATTTGTTTTAGCACCTCATCCGGCTTTGCTACCAATAATTTATTTGCTTGTGAAAACCGTTGTGCTGTTGCATGTGTTTGCCTACCATCAACCACCGTTGTATGCCAGCCAAGCAACGAAGTAATTTCAACAAGCGGCTGAACATCATTGCCTGCCCCGGCAATAACAATTGCAATGGGTGGTTTTATAAATTCAATGAAAGCATTTAATGCCGAACCCTGCCAGGAATATTTTTGGATAGTGGAGGCATTGTTCTGCAATGCCTCTTTTATTTCTGGTAACAGCTCACCGCCGTAATTATCAGGTAACATACTGTCCATTGCATGGTGCCGGTACAATAGGCTTGTACCTGGCTGTAATGCATTTTGCAAAGAAAATAAAGTAACCAGCACCGCATTTGTTCTTTCGCTAATTAATTTTCGCAACAAACAGATGGCATCGGTTTTCCCGTCGTCCAAAATGGGTTCAAATAAAATATGCACTATTCCATTGCAACCTAATTGTACACCAAACTTTGCATCGTCTTCGTCCATTGTATCGTAAGTAACCAATTTATTTTTTTGCTGGCTTATGGCAAGCAGGGCTTTGCGTAAAGCATCACCTTCAAGACAGCCCCCGCTAATGGCACCGGTTAATTGTCCGTCATCGGTAACCAACATTCTTGCACCGGGCCGCCGGTACGATGAGCCTTCTACATGCACTACGGTAGCAAGTGCCGATTTTTTTCCCTGCACTTTGGCTACATCATAGGCTTTAATTATGTCGTTTATTTCTTTCACTATTTTATCCGGTTTAGAAACTACTTTCTCGAATGTATTACTTTGAAAATTCTATAGTAAATATCTATGCGTCAGTGCTCAAAAAAACGTGCCTGCAGTTTGTCAACTTTATATCCACCACGGTTAAACAATTTATTGAGCTATTGTTTTACAAACAAACTATTTTTCACGCCAAACATTCCACACTGAAATTAAACCTTCCCACTCACAAAATGATTTGGTGGGCCGCAAGAAGGTATGAGCCACTAAATAATTCAACTGTTGTTCGCAGTTAATGGGCCGGTGGTACATTTATTGCTGAATTACCTGTTTAATAAAAATTTTCCTTCCCGTACAACTCTTCCAACTTTTAAAGTATAAACAATCGTATGCCAGAAGAAATAACCAACCACGATTTTACTGAGGACGAAAAAAAATTGCTTGATGAAATGGTGTCGGAAAATGAAAACGACCTCTCGCCTTATGGCGAAGCCCGCCGGCATTTTTTGAAGATGATGACACTTACAGGAGGTGGTATGTTAGCATTCAATTTGTTTGGGGGACAAGAATTGTTTGCCCAGGCAATTGCCCAATCACCTGCAGCGGGCAGCATAGAAAATTTGGTAAAGGTTGCATTTAAAGTAAACAGTGCCACAAAAAATCTGGCTGTTGATTCCCGCATGACGTTGCTTGATGCCCTGCGTGAAAGGTTGCAATTAACGGGTTCAAAAAAAGGTTGCGATCATGGACAGTGCGGCGCATGTACCGTAATTGTTGACGGGCGGCGTGTGTTATCATGTCTCACATTAGCAGCTAGCTGCGAAGGAAAATCAGTTATTACAGTTGAGGGGTTGATGAAAGGCAACAACTTACATCCCATGCAAACCGCATTTATAAAACACGATGGGTTTCAGTGTGGTTATTGCACACCCGGACAAATTTGTTCGGCGGTTGCTTTAATGGCCGAAGCCAAGCGGGGTGAGGTGAGCTACATAACGCCGGACGTGCGGTCAACAACAATGAACCTGCAACTTTCTGATGAAGAAATAAGAGAACGTATGTCGGGGAATATTTGTCGTTGCGGAGCCTACCCAAATATTGTTGCCGCCATTAAAGAAGTTCACACGGGAAAAGATGTTTCGCAAAACTGGCAAATGTTACAACAAAATAAAACCAACAAGCACACCGGCAGCTACCAACAAAAAGGAGGAAATAATGCAACCGTTTAAATACTCCAGGGCAGTTGATGTAGGAACCGCGACAACAAAAAATGCCGCTAACCCTTCCGCAAAATTTTTAGCTGGCGGCACCAATATCATTGATTTAATGAAGGAAGATGTGGAGCAACCAAACGAGCTAATCGACATCAGCAACATTAAATTAACTGAAGTAAAAAAAATTGGTACAGGTATAGGCAATGGAGGCATAACCATTGGTGGCCTGGGTAAGAACACAGATGCGGCCAATCATCCACTCATCAAGCAAAATTTTCCATTGCTCACACAGGCAATTTTGGCCGGTGCATCGGCACAAATACGCAACATGGCCACCAACGGCGGCAATTTAAATCAACGCACCCGCTGCCCTTATTTTTATGAAGTGGCCATGCCGTGCAACAAACGCCAACCCGGTACCGGTTGCAGTGCATTAAAAGGAGTGAATAAACTACATGCAATTTTTGGTTGGTCGGATAGTTGCGTTGCCGTTCATCCATCCGACATGTGCGTTGCATTGGCTGCGCTTGACGCAGTGGTTAAAGTGCAGGGCGTGAGCGGTTCAAGAACAATTCCTTTTGCCGATTACCACCGCCTGCCGGGCACAACACCCGAAAAAGATAACAACTTAAACACCGGTGAATTAATTACTGCAATTGAAATTCCCGCAAACAATTTTGCCGCTAAATCTTATTACCTAAAAGTACGCGACCGCAGTAGTTATGCCTTTGCGCTTATATCGGTTGCGGCGGCACTCGAAACTGTTGGCACAGAAATAAAACAAGCCCGCATTGCATTAGGAGGTGTGGCACATAAGCCATGGCGTGCAACAGAAGCCGAAAAATTTTTAGTTGGCAAAACGTCTGGCGAAGCACTTTTTAGAGAAGCCGCAAGCATTGCAATGAAAGATGCAAAACCATTGGAAGATAATTTATACAAGGTAGAATTAAGTAGCAAAGCCATTGTTCGTGCGCTATTGCAGGCAATGAGTGGAGGGCAACATTCCTGATGAAGAAGATCTGAAGATGTAAGGAGTAAGATTTAAGATACAAGATGCAAGAGTCGCGGGTCAGGAGTTAAGGAGTAAAGAATCATTCGCAAAAAAATTTAAGAACGGTTCAATAAAAAAGTAAAGATAAAATGAGCGATCGCACACAAACAATCGGGCAGGCAATAAACCGTGTTGATGGTATTTTAAAAGTAACCGGCACCGCCAAATACGCAACCGATTATCCAATAAAAAATATGGCGCATGCCGTGCTTTTTAAAAGCACTATTGCCGCCGGAAATATTACAAGCATTGATACAAGCCTGGCTGAAAAGTTACCCGGTGTTTTGAAAATTATTACACATAAAAATGCACCTACGCTAAATGTTGCGGGTGGTATACGTGGGGGTGCATTGCTGCAAAGTGCAACCATTGAATTTTATGGTCAGCACATTGGCGTTGTGGTTGCCGAAACATTTGAACAGGCCCGCCATGCCGCATCGCAGGTAAAAGTTACCTATCAATCTACAGAACCAAAAGTTGATTTTGAAAAACATAAGAAGGAAGCCACACTTCCAAAAGACAAAGAAAGAGCCGATGCCGTGCGGGGCAATGTGGAGGAAGCATTTGCAAATGCAGCGCATAAAATTGATGCGGTTTATTACACCCCCATCGAACACCACCAACCTATGGAACCACATGCAACCATTGCAGTGTGGGAAGGTGAAAAACTAATGTTGTACAACGGATCGCAAATAGTAAATGGCGCACAAACATCGGCAGCTAAAACTTTAAATATACCGGCTGAAAATGTGCGCATCATTACGCCGCATATTGGTGGAGGCTTTGGCTCAAAAGGCGGGCAGTGGGCCAACCTTGTGCTTACCGCCGTTGCTGCAAAAATAGTTGGGCGCCCGGTGAAGCTTGCATTAAGCAGGCAGCAAATGTTTAACTCGGTTGGGTTGCGGCAGCAAAACGAACAACGCTTGCGGCTGGCTGCAACCAATGACGGAAAGCTAACCGGCATTGCACATGAAACCATAACACATGGCGCTATTGTAAATGAATTTGTAGAAGGTTGCGGCGACTGTACAAAAATTATGTACCATTCCGCGGCTTCACTTATTTCTTACCGCCTGGTGAACATGAATATTATTTTGCCCACGTACACCCGCGGACCGGGAAAATCAACCGGAAGTTTTGCGTTGGAATCGGCCGTGGATGAGCTGGCGTATAGTTTGAAAATGGACCCCATTGAATTTAGAATCAAAAACGAACCAGCGAAAGATCCATCTAACGGTAAGCCCTGGTCGTCGAGAACTACAATACAATGTCTGCAGGAAGGTGCAAAAGCATTTGGCTGGAACAAACGTAAAATGGAGCCCCGCCAAAATCTGCAGGGCGATTATTTAATTGGTTATGGTGTAGCCAGTGGCACTTATCCGTCAAGACAAAGAGATACATCCGCAACTATAAAACTCACACGCAAGGGCAATGATGTAACTGCCGTAATTGAATTAGCCGCCTCCGATTTAGGTACGGGTTCGCATACTATTATTGCCCAAACAGCGGCCGATGGGTTGGGTTTGCCCATTAATAAAATAACTGTAAAAATTGGCGATTCGGCACTGCCGCCCGCTGCCGGTTCAGTAGGGTCGGTAGGTGCCGCAAGTTTTTCCAATGCTGTTAACGATGCAGCGATGAAAATTACGGACGAACTGATTGCTAAATCGGGCAAACAATTTTTTGCACCACCCACTGCGGCGCAAATGATGATTTCGGAAAATTTAACTGCCTTCGAAACAAGGGTTGATGCCAAACCGCCTGTAAGCGCTGAAAGTTATTCGGTGCATAGCTTCAATGCAAACTTTGCCGAGGTGTGGGTGAATCAATCAACCGGCATGATAAAAATTCCGCGGTTTTTAGCGGTAACGGGAGCAGGTAAAATATTGAATCCAAAAACGGCCCGATCACAAATTATCGGTGGAGTGGTTTGGGGCATTGGCATGGCGTTAACCGAAGAATCGGTGATGGATAAACGCTATGGAAATTTTGTCACCCGCTCGTTTGCCGATTATCATGTGCCCAGTAACCTCGACATAAAAACCATTGACACTTTGTTTATTGATGAAGAGGATAAAATGGGAAACAAGCTTGGTGTAAAGGGCATTGGCGAAGTAGGAATTGTAGGTGTAGCTGCAGCTATTGCCAATGCCGTTTTTAATGCAACGGGAAAACGACTAAGAGATTTACCAATGACGCCGGATAAGTTGGTGGGGTAAAAAAAACTAATTTTGGAGCATTGTTATTTGAACTTATTGGTTGCGGTAAAAAACAAAATGTTCAATAACCAAAGCTCAATTTTCGCCGCCTGACGGACGGGCAGTAATGTTCAGTTGGGCCGTTTAAATTACTAATTGGTAAACGATACGCAGCAAAACATCAGTACTCCTTACTCCTTCCCTTTGGGCAGGCGTACTTAAATGACTTCCAACTTTGAAACTTTGGGATGGGCCATTTGGGATGGGCCCAGCCATCCACCTTACATTCGTGTAATGATTGCGCTGCGTTAAAAGCAATGATCAATAACATTACATCATGGTTAACATCACACACAAATCTTCTTCGCTGCGCAAAGCAATTGCAAGTGCAACTGTAACGGTATCAAAACAAGCAACCATTGATGCCATTCAACAACGCAAAGTTGCAAAGGGAGATGTGTTTGAATTTGCCCGTGCGGCGGGTTTGCTGGCGGTGAAAAAAACCAGCGATGTTATTCCGGACTGCCACCCGCTACCTATTGAATTTGCTGCCATAACTTACCATGTTGATGAACTGCGAATTATTATTTCGGTAGAGGTACATACCATTTATAAAACCGGTGTTGAAGTAGAAGCCATGCACGGTGCCTCGGTTACCGCGTTAACCATGTACGATATGCTGAAACCCATTGATAAAGGCATAGAAATTTCGAACATAAAATTGGTTGAAAAAAAAGGCGGCAAAAGCGATTACTCCGACAAGTTAAATTTTGAATTAAAATGCGCCGTTATTGTTTGCAGCGATAGTGTAGCCGCGGGAAGCAAAGAGGATTTTGCCGGCAAAGCCGTGATAGAAAAATTACAACTTTATGGTTTAAGTACATCGGTGTACGTAATTATTGCCGATGAAACCGAACAAATACAGGCTAAGGCAAAAGAGTTAAGTGAACATCAATTTCATCTTGCCGTTTTCACAGGTGGAACGGGTTTGTCTAAGCGGGATGTAACACCGGAATCAATAGAGCCACTCTTCACCCGCCACATACCAGGCATTATGGAAGCGGCCCGCAATTACGGACAACAAAGGATGCCGTACGCGATGTTATCACGTGGAGTAGCCGGCTTTATCAATCAAATGCTGGTACTAACATTACCAGGGTCGACCCGTGGCGCTGAAGAAACAATGGATGCGCTTTTCCCATACATTCTTCACATTTTTCAGGTAGCAGAAGGAATGCGACATGATGGAAATTGATTGCTGGAAAATATTGTTGTAGTTGGTTTTAAACACAGCGGCAGCCGGGAATGAGTAAGCCGTTAAATGAATGAAGCGATGAAAAGATTATCAGCAGTGGATGCTGGAAATAAAAACCGGGCAACGCTGTTACGCAATCGCCCGGTCAATTATGTGGAGCCGACCGGAGTCGAACCGGTGTCCAAACATGATGTTCAAAAGCTTTCTACATGCTTATTTTCTGTATTGATTGTCGAAAGAAAACCGGAAAGAAACAAACCAATTTTCTTCTTAGCTGTATGGTCTTAAGCAACCGTCACAGCCTTCGGTTGCAGCAACCTATTTTTGTTTGATGTCGGCGGCGGCACTTGGTAAGAGGCTAACCTGTGCGGCGGCCCTAATGACTACTTAATCACTGATTAAGCGGCCATGGCATACTGAGTATTGCCATTTATTGTTTTGAATATTCAGATTAAAGAGCTAATTATCCAACGCTCTGCATGCTTACACTTTCAAAGATCTATGCTGTCAAAACCAAACGGCCCCCAGAAAAAATTTGCGGCGTCAATCCCGATAGCTATCGGGACAAACGGCCCCAAAGAATATTTCTAAAAAATAAAACCTGCTGCCGAAGCAGCAGGCACAAAATACTAAAATCTTATCAGGCATTCACCTTGCCCTTGCTCTTTGCAATTACTTCTTCAGCAATACCATTTGGTGCCGGAGAGTAGTGCGAAAATTCCATGGTAGATGATGCACGGCCCGATGAAAGAGAACGTAGTTGTGTTACGTATCCAAACATTTCACTCAATGGAACTTTTGCCTTAATTACCTGCGCACCTGCACGGGTATCCATTCCTTCAAGCATTCCACGGCGGCGGTTTAAATCACCTGTTACATCACCCATATACTGATCGGGGGTTAACACTTCGATACGCATAATCGGTTCAAGCAAAACAGGCTTTGCTTTTCTTGCTGCTTCTCTAAATCCTTGCTTTGCGCAAAGTTCAAACGACATCGCATCTGAGTCAACCGCGTGGAACGAACCATCATACACACGAATCTTCATGTTATCAACCGGGTAAGAAGCCAGCACACCTGTTCCCATTGAGGTTTCAAAACCTTTGGTAATAGCAGGTACAAATTCGCGGGGGATAGAACCACCAAACAAATCGTTTACAAACTGGTAACTCTTATCGGGATTCTCTGCTTTCCATTCAGGATCAACCGGGCCCAAATCAAATTGTATATCGGCAAACTTACCACGACCACCCGTTTGCTTTTTTAAAGTTTCGCGGTGCGATATGGTTGCATTGAACGCTTCTTTGTACGCAACCTGGGGAGCACCCTGGTTTACTTCTACTTTAAATTCGCGGCGCATACGGTCAACAATAATTTCAAGGTGCAACTCTCCCATTCCTGAAAGAATTGTTTGTCCTGAATCTTCGTCTGTTTTTACACGAAGCGTTGGATCTTCTTCCACCAACTTAGCAATGGCCATTCCCATTCTATCCACGTCGGCCTGTGTTTTTGGTTCAACCGCTACCGATATTACCGGCTCGGGAATAAACATGTTTTCCAGGGTGATAGGATGGTCTTCGTGACATAGAGTGTCACCGGTTTTTATTTCTTTAAAACCAACGGCAGCACCAATATCACCTGCTTCGATGAAGTCTATTGGATTTTGTTTGTTGGCAAACATTTTCATGATGCGTGAGATGCGTTCTTTTTTTCCACTTCTTACATTCAGCACGTAAGAACCTGCATCTAACTTACCCGAATAAACCCGGAAGAAAGCCAAACGACCAACAAAAGGATCAGTCATGATTTTAAATGCCAATGCAGCAAATGGTTCTTTAGCATCGGGCTTACGGGTTTCGGTTTCGCCGGTTTCGGGGTTGAGACCTGAAACGGCTTCAATATCCATTGGCGAAGGAAGATAACGGCACACACCATCGAGTGCAGTTTGTACACCTTTGTTTTTGAACGATGAGCCACACATCATTGGCACAATACTCAAATCAATTGTGGCTTTACGTATAGCAATGTGTAATTCATCTTCGGTGATAGTAGTAGGATCTTCAAAGAATTTCTCCATCAATTTATCATCATATTCAGCAACTGCCTCTACCAAATTTGCTCTCCACTCATTGGCTTCATCAAGCATATCTGCAGGCACCTCAATTTCATCAAAGGTCATTCCCTCTGTTTCCATGTGCCAGATAATGCCTTTCATTTTTATCAAGTCAACCACGCCTCTAAAATCATCTTCGGCGCCAATAGGCAATTGAAGCGGCACGGCTTTGGAACCCAACATTTCACGCACCTGGTTTACCACCATTAAAAAGTCGGCACCACTGCGATCCATTTTGTTTACAAAACCAATACGCGGAACATTGTAACGGTTGGCCTGGCGCCAAACAGTTTCAGACTGAGGCTCCACACCATCAACGGCCGAAAACAGTGCAATCAAGCCGTCCAATACACGAAGTGAACGTTCTACTTCAACGGTGAAGTCAACGTGACCAGGAGTATCAATAATGTTGAACGCATACTTTTTTGAATTGGCATCAATTTTACCTTTATCAGTAGGAAAATTCCAATGACAGCTTACAGCAGCAGATGTAATTGTAATACCTCTTTCTTTTTCCTGTTCCATCCAGTCGGTTGTTGCAGCACCATCATGTACTTCACCAATTTTATGAATCATACCGGTGTAGCGAAGGATGCGTTCAGTAGTTGTGGTTTTGCCGGCATCAATATGTGCCGCAATACCGAAGTTGCGTTGAAATCTGAGATCAGCCATGATTATTAAAATTGAAAATGATAACTGTTTAAAAAATTTCCTCTTCTTCAAAAACGAAGAACAAAAGTTGCTGGTTTATGTGTTGCTTATTTTAGTGGGCCTCATATCAGCCAATTAAAACACCACAACTGTAACCCGCCACCCATCAATGTTTCAGCAATTATTCCCTATGGACAAGCCTGAAAATTGAGGACGCAAAGGTAGGGGAAATACACTTTAACAAAAGCCCGGTTACAAACAATGTTTGTTAAAGGTAAATGCTGGTTTTGCCGTCATGTAAATGGGTCAAATCATCAACCACTATTTGCATAATTTTTACGAATGCTATAATCATCGTATTTTGTAAACAGAAATTTATTCTACTCTCATTTAAAACCCATCACCAATGGCAAAATCTACCAGGAAAGCCGCAGCAAAAAAAGCAGCAAAGAAAAGCTCCGGCGGCAGATCATCATCAAAAACTGCAGCAAAAAGAGCTCCGGCTAAAAAAGCAGCACCAAAAAAAACAGCGGCTAAAAAAGCGCTACGCAGAGGCGCGGCTAAAAAGGCAGCTCCAAAAAAAGCGGCAATAAAAAGAGCTCCGGCTAAAAAAGCAGCACCAAAAAAAGCAATGGGTAAAAAATCAGCAGCCAAAAAATCAGCACCCAAAAAAGCAGCCTCAAAAAAAGCAGCCTCAAAAAAAGCAGCACCAAAAAAAGCGGCGGCTAAAAGACCTGCTCGTAGATTAGCTCCTAAAAAAGCGGCCACCAAAAAAGCAGCACCAAAAAAAGCAGCACCGAAGAAAGCTTCCCCGAAAAAAGCAGCACCAAAAAAAGCGGCGGCAAAATCGGTAGCAGTCAGCACGGCTCCAAAAACATCGGGTTCCTCAGCAACCAGGGCGTCAAAAGCCGGAAGCAAAAATTCAATGTCGGCACCACGCCGCAGAACCCCCATTAGCGGTTCAAACGGCAACATGGCTAACAATGCCATACCCGCCCCTGAGCAAAGCAGCGGCACAGATATAAACACAAGCACCGCTGTCTCCGAATCAGTGGTTAATCCTACAGATAATTTGTTTGATAACAATAGCAACGATGAAACCAACCCTGGTAGCAATAGTTGATTTCAACGGATAACAACAAACAAAAAACCATCCGCCAGCTGGCGGATGGTTTTTTTATGCGTTGCCAATAAAAATTAAACTTTAAAATGGGCGAAAGCTTTGTTTGCCTCGGCCATACGGTGTGTATCTTCTTTCTTTTTGAAAGCGGCGCCTTCACCCTTAGCGGCGGCTACAATTTCGTTGGCTAATTTATCGGCCATGCTGCGGCCATTTCTTTCGCGGCTGTAACGAATGAGCCATTTGATGCTGAGCGATACCTTACGATCCTGACGAACCTCGGCCGGAATTTGAAAGGTTGCTCCACCAATGCGGCGGCTGCGTACTTCAACACCAGGGGTAACGTTTGACAAAGCTCTTCTCCAAACTTCATAACCGTCTTCGCCGGTTTGTTTGGCAACCTTATCAACTGCATCGTAAAAAATATCGAATGCAACGCTTTTTTTGCCTTCCCACATAATGTTGTTTACAAAACGGGTTACCAGTTTATCATTAAACCGGGGGTCGGGTGCTAAAGGAAGTTTTTTTGCTTGTGATTTACGCATCGTATCACTGATTGTTTATCACAGATTAAAAGCTTTGTTGTGATTTCACTGATGAAATTTCCAAGGTTCTTTTAACTGCTGTTTAATTATTAAATCTCTTTGTTTTGAAATCTGTGCCGCTGTGGTTTATTTCTTTTTAGCGGGTGCTGCTTTTGCTCCTGCCTTCTCTCTTTTGGTTCCGTACTTCGAACGGCTTTGCTTACGGTCTTTTACACCTGCAGTATCCAATGAGCCACGAACGATGTGATAACGCACGCCAGGCAAATCTTTTACACGACCACCGCGAATCAACACGATTGAGTGTTCCTGTAGATTGTGGCCTTCACCGGGGATATAGGCAATAACCTCGATCTTATTGGTTAGTCGAACCTTGGCAACTTTACGAAGGGCGGAGTTAGGTTTTTTAGGAGTAGTGGTATATACACGAGTGCAAACACCGCGGCGCTGCGGGCAACTATCCAAAGCCCTTGATTTACTTTTGGCGCGGATGATTTCTCTTCCTTTTCTAACTAATTGTTGAATTGTAGGCATTTACAAACCTTTAATTTTCCATTCCGGTCATTCGGAATTTTGGGAGGCAAAAGTAAGGGAAACAATTTGAATAAAGATTTGCCTTTTGGAGAATTTTTTGATTTTATTAGAGTATCAGGTTGTTGCCTTTGCATCTTTTCAGGCAGTCTTCCCACCCAACTAGAGTCCGTTGCGTGCAAGAAAAAAGTTTTGACAAGGTTCAGACAGCATCCTGATTTCAAGGCATCAAAATCCAACAAGTGATGATAAAAAAACCGGCCACGAAAGAGCCGGTTAACTTTTTTTGAAAGGGTGATCAATCAACTTTTACCATCCAACCGTGTTTGTCCTCGGTTTTTCCTTCCCGGATATCGTTGAGCAAACTTTTAATTTTTGGAGCAACTTTCCAACTGTCCACATCAAAAGTCATTACAAAATCTTTGTACCGCAGTTCTTTAATGTAAGAAACTGTTGCGGCCGTACCCGTACCAAACACCTCAAGCAACGTATTGGCTTTGTAGGCATCAATAATTTCATCAATGCTAATAGCACGTTCTTCTACTTTCAGGCCGGCCTCCTGTAATAGTGTAAGTACGCTGTTTCTGGTAACTCCTTCCAGGATGGTACCGCTGCTCAAATCGGGGGTAACAGCCCGATCGCCAATAATAAATACCACGTTCATGGTGCCAATTTCCTGTACGTATTTATGCTCAAGTGCATCCGTCCACAGCACCTGGTCGTAGCCTTTTTTCCTGGCCTGCGCGGTTGGGTACATGGCTGCTCCGTAATTGCCCGCCGCTTTTACATGACCAATGCCTCCGGGTACCGCACGTACGTATTGCTCTTCTACATAAATACGCATTGGCGCCACGTAATAAGGACCCGTTGGGCTAAGTAAAATCAAAAACTTATAATTTTCTGAGGGCCGCACGCCAATCATTTCGTCTGATGAAAACATGAAGGGGCGGATGTACAGCGAATGGTCGGCCTGTTTCGGTATCCAGTTTTTATCTATAGCAATCAATTGCTTCATTCCTTCAATAAAAATCTCTTCGGGCACGGTTGGCATTTGCATTCGTTCGGCAGAAATATTAAAGCGTTGAAAGTTGTCATTGGGGCGAAAAATAAAAGCATCGCCCTGCTCATCTTTATACGCTTTTATGCCCTCAAAAATGGCCTGCCCGTAGTGTAATGCCGCGACAGATGGGGAAAGCAGTAACGGTTGATAAGGTTTAATCTCTACATTTTTCCACTCACCGCCTTCGTAATCGGCTTCCAGCATGTGGTCGGTGAAATATTTCCCGAAGGGAATATTTTCAAGATTCAAATCCTGAAGTTTGCTGCGTTCAACTTTTGTTACTGCTATATCCATAATGTCAATCATAATAAAATTAATTTAGGCCCGCAAAGAAACAAAAAAAGAACCTTTCATTTGAATTTGGATTAGACATGAGCCTGAACGAAATTAAACTTACACCCAATCTTTTAACAGATATGTACAGCAACTCGTTGGTACAGCTGGCAAATGAAACTCACCCACCTGCAGCGGGTGTTCTCAAGCATTTAGGGAGCGGTGCAAAAAATATTGTTATTCTAACCAACAGTAACAACACACCTTTTTTACCTGACAACGAGCTCCTGTTTTTGACGAGTATTCTATCCGCCTGCAAATTGAATATGGCAGATGTTGCTATAGTGAATACAGCGGCTAGCGAAAGTCGGCACTTGCAACAAAAAATGGATCACCTCAATGCGGTTACCGTTTTAATGTTTGACGTAGAACCAGCCACGCTTGATTTACCCATCCATTTTCCGCAATACCAGGTGCAACATTTTAACAGCCGCACCTACCTGCATGCCCCATCACTTACAGCCATTGAAAGTGATAAAGCTGTAAAATTGAAATTCTGGAACAGCCTAAAAAATTTGTTTGGGCTTTAATTTTATCCATGAAACTAATTTTTGCAACCAATAACCAGCATAAGGTAGCCGAATTACAAAGCCTGTTGGCACACCAATTAAAAATAATTACGCTGAAGCAAGCAGGAATTGACATCGACATACCCGAACCTCACCAAACGATAAAAGAAAACGCGGCAGAAAAAGCCTTAACTATTTACAGGTTAACGAAAACGAGTTGTTTTGGTGAAGACACCGGCCTTGAAGTGCGTGCGCTGAATAATGAACCCGGAGTAAAAAGTGCACGGTATGCCGGCGAGGAAAAATCGTTTCAAAAAAACATTGACAAACTGCTTACTAACCTTCTCCATTTTGAAAACAGGCAGGCACAATTTAGAACCGTGATTTGTTTGGTGTTGGATGATAAAACACATTTCTTTGAAGGCATTTGCAAAGGCAAAATAATTGAGGAGCAAAGAGGCGCCAAGGGTTTTGGGTACGATTCTGTTTTTGTTCCTGAAGGTTCGGAAAAAACTTTTGCAGAGATGGATATAACGGAGAAAAATATTTTTAGTCACCGGGCAAAAGCTGTAATGGGGTTGGTAGCATTTTTGAATAACATTAAACAAAACACACAATATTGAACGAGGCAGGCAACCAAATAATCAGCGACAACGACTTAATTGAAGGATGCCTGAAAGGTGACCGGCGAATTCAGAAGGAATTGTACAAACGGTTTTCTTCAAAAATGTATGGTGTATGCCTGCGCTATGCTGCCAACGCTGAGGAAGCCGAAGACATTTTACAGGAAGGTTTTATTAAGGTGTTTAAAAAAGTAGGCAGTTTTAGAAAAGAGGGTTCGTTTGAAGGGTGGATTAGAAGAATATTTGTGAACACCGCCATTGAGCAGTTTCGCAAAAAAAATTATTTGCAGCCCATTACCGAGTACGAAGAAGCAACTATTGAGGGAAAATATGTTTCGGTTTTGGATAGTATGGCGGAGAAAGACATCATTGGTTTAGTGCAACAGTTATCGCCAGGATACAGAACGGTTTTCAACATGTACGTTGTGGAAGGCTACACCCACAAACAAATTTCGGAGGCTTTAGGCATCAGCGAGGGCACAAGTAAATCGCAGCTGTCGAGGGCTAAACAAATTTTGCAAACCCTGGTGCAGCAATACATTGAAAAAAGAAAACAGAAACAGTAAGATGAGTGATTCATTCTCAAAAAAATTGTACAACTACGCACCACCACCACCCGACAATAGCTGGGAGGCAATTGAAAGTTCCTTGAATGAAACACCACTGTTTGCTCAAAAATTACATTCATATCAATTGCAGCCACCAGCAGGTGCCTGGAACAAAATCGACACTTGGTTACAAAATGATGAGCAAGAAAAAAAAGCTGTTCCAGTTATCCGCAGTACGCCATGGATGCGTTACGCCGCCGCCGCGGCGGTGCTTATTTTAATTGCGGGCGGCAGTTACTTTTTAACTGTGAAACAAAATATGGCTCCCCCGGTTGCTACCACCGCTAATACAATTACTTCTTTACCCAAGAATGACCTCGCCACAAAATCAGAAGATAGAAATGGCGATGCACTTAAGAACAGCATCAGCTATGGCGAGCCTGCTACACGTATATCGACAGCAGCCACCATTAAATCATCTAGCGGCATTCCTAAAACAAAATTTTCGCGTACAGCAATTACCGCCAGTGAAAAACCGGTTCATTTCACTAACGCATTTGTCCCCGCTTATGCCGAAAGGGAAAAACGTTTTGCGTTAAACGAAAACACGGAAAAATACATGGTGTATAGTGATGGTGATGGAAATGCCATGCGACTTTCACGCAGACTGTTTGATATGGTTGCCTGCATTAAGCCCGAAATAAAATGTAAGGAACGTTTTGAGCAACTTCAGCAAAAGATGGCCGCTACCACCCTCAGCACCGATTTTACGGGACTGGTAGCCATGCTTTCCACTTTAAAGGAAAATTAGTAACGTTGGTAATGGCCCGAATTAAACTGCAACCTCCCAAACAATTTTTATTTCAAACAACGATACCGGTGCGCATTACCGATATCAATTATGGCGGCCATGTAGGCAACGATACCGTCCTTTCCCTTATTCACGAGGCACGAATGCAGTTTTTACAAAGTTGTGGTTACACCGAATTAAACATTGAAAATGTTGGCTTGATTATGAGCGATGTGGCTATTGAATTTAAAGCGGAACTATTTTATGGCGATATAATTATAGCGGAGGTGACTGCCGCTGAATTTAGCAGGGTTGGGTTTGAAATTTACTACCGACTTCTTTCGGCAAAGAATACTGCTGTGGTGGCGGTTGCTAAAACAGGGATGGTTTGTTATGATTACAGTCTGCGTAAAATAGTTGGCCTACCCGAAGCCGTTATAGCCAGGTTGAGTAGTTAACTGCTCCAGATATCCCACGATGCCTCCGCCTGCAATACAAGCATCTCGGCACCATTGGCAATTTGTGCACCAGCCATTTCTCCTTTTTCAAGAAATAAAGTTTTTGCCGGGTTATAAATTAAATCAAACAAAAAGTGTTTTGGTGTGAGCAGGTGATAAGGAATTGCCGGTGCACCGGCATTTGGAAACATACCGAGTGGTGTTGTGTTGATAATGAGCAGATGCTGGTTAAGTACATCTGGCGACAATTGCTGATAGTTTAAGTACTCATCGTTTGATCGCGACACAATTTTGTAATCAATGTTTGCCTGGGTCAATGCAAACCGCACAGCCTTCGCGGCCCCACCACTCCCTAACACGAGTGCTTTTGTATGGTGTGCTTTTAATTGTGGCAACAGCGATCGTGCGAATGCCGTTGCATCTGTATTAAAACCATAGAGCCGGCCCTCAATAATATTGATACAATTGCAGGCACCAATGTTTTTTACTTCTTCCGATGTCTCATGCAAATATGGAAGAATGGCCTCTTTGTAGGGGATAGTAACATTAAGCCCACGGAGGTCGGCGTTATTTTTTAATAACCCGGGAAAGCCGGTAATATTTTCCAGTTCATAATTGTCATAGGCAAAGTCATCAACGCCAAGCTCAATAAACTTTTGAGTGAAGTATTTTTTTGAAAACGAATGCTTCAGTGTTTTTCCAATTAACCCAAAGCGTTTCATTCTGCTTTTTCCTTGTTGAGAAACAAATGAAAAGTATCGCCACGCAAGCCTATGCGCATGGTTTCCAGCGGAATCATTTCGGTTGGTGCTATGTTTCCCAGATTTACGTTACAACCAACTAATTCAATAAAATAAAGTTGCTGTGCTTTTTGCGGTGCTTCCCAAATTATTTTCTCCGCCGGAATCTGGGTAAGTATTTCCTGCACCAACCCCTCTCTTACTTCTCCGCTGCCGCGGTAAATACCAACATTACCTGCCTCCCTGGCCTCGGCGATTACATAAGTGGCGCCTGCGTTTAATTCGGCACGCATCAACTCAATCCATTTATATGGAGGAATAATATGGGCAGCATCTTTACTTCCCACCTCGCTTAATACCGTTCCATATTTTGTAAGCTTTTCAACGTAACCACATTTTTCGGCATGGGGAATATCAATGGAGCCATCGCTCACTTCCATGTAACTGATGCCGAAATTTTTACAAACGGCTATATAATCATCAAACTGATTTCTTATTAGAAACGCTTCGAACAGCGTACCGCCAAAATAAACGGGGATGTCGTATGAACGATAGACTTCCAATTTGGCTTCAAGATTTGGCGTTACGAAGGAAGTGCCAAAACCGAGCTTTATAATGTCAACGTGCGGATGTGAAGCACTCATAAAATTTTTGGCTTCTTCTACACTCAGCCCTTTGTCCATTACCATTGTAAGACCCGAGGTACGGGGCTTTGTTATTCTTTCGGGAATTTGAGAAAGATTAAAATTCATGCTGTAGCGGTTATAGTTAAAATGGGCGCAAAAATAGGGAACTAAAAGTAACCGGATTTCGGGAGGCCGATCAACGGTTTTTTTTGAAGCGGGCAATTATGTCAACCACCTGAGCATTTTGCAGTAATGCAGGGTTAAGATGTATAAATTTCTTGAGTTGTTTTGGCGAGGTGGCCAAGGCCTTCTCGAGATACAACCCGGCCTCTTTGGATTTGTTCATTCCAAAAAGTATTGCACTGAGATAAAATAAAAAGACGGGTTTGTTTTTAGTATAACTGAGGGCGGCAATGGCTTGCTGTTTTGCTTCGCTAAAAAATTTCGCGGCATACAAACAGCGTATCAGGGCTTCCCAGCCCGCTACATTTTTTGGCCGCCCCCTTACCGCCGTCGATAAAAATTGAACAGCTTCCTTTGTTTCATTCAATTGCATTTTACATTCGCCCATTAGCAGGTTGTATTCGGGCTTCAGGCGTTGAATGCGTAGGGCTACCTCTAACTGTTTAACAGCACTGCCCCACTGCTGCTCGTGAAAGTACGTACAGGCAATTTTATAAAAGAGCTTACTCTCCTCCGGGTTCAGGTGCGATGCTTTGCGATAATGAAAACGGGCTTGCGCAAATTTTTTCAAATGATCGTAACAATGTCCAATCGCTTCATAAATCACTTCTTCTGGCTTAGATAGTTCAAGCACCTTTTCCAGGGCTTCAATGGCATCCCTGTACTTTCTAAGCCTTATATACGCATCACCGATGTTGCGGTATGCATAGTCAAATTTTTCATCAATAGCCAGTGCATATTTATAGGCATCAATTCCTTTTTCGTACAACTTCAGTCCCTGGTACGCAGCACCCAGGTTAAACCAGGCCAGTTCGTTATAGGGATGCTCGTCAATTATTTTAGTGTGCAGTTTTATGCTTTCCTCGTTGCGCCCCGTAAAGTCGGTCCAAAAACAAATTTTATACAGCGCTTCCTCATTGGTTGGCTCATCCTCCAATATTTCTGTGAGGCAATCAAACACTTTATCAAACTCTTCGTAGTCATCGTATACATCAGCCAGCTCAAACAATAGTTCGATTTTGTCTTCACCTTCAAATAACGCCAGGGCCTTTTCCAAAATCTCAACAGCTTTTTCTGGTTGATCAAGGGCTAAAAAAACATCAGTTTTTAAAATGTAGAGGTTGATGTCATTGGCATCAAAAAGTTCAGCTCGCTCGAGTATTTCCAAAGCCTTGTGGTATTTACGGGTAGCCAATAACAGGTCGGCCTTTTTTATGAGTAAGGGAGCTGAGAAGGGAAAATATTCGATAGAGGTGTCGGCTGCCTCCAGCGCTTTTACCAGTTCTTCCTGCTCATCGTAATAATCAATGATCATTTCAAAGGCTTCCTCTTCAAGGAAAACCCCTGCCTGCCCGTTGCGCAGATTATTGTATTGCTTCAGCAATTCATCAATGCTCTCCCTATCCTGGTATGGGTCTGTAATCATGGTAAATCTCCCCGGACAAATTAGCACTTCACAGAAATTCTGCCAAGTATTTACAACAATAATTTTACGTGGTCGTTAAACATAAGTCAAGAAAAGTGGCCCCCGGTTGAAAGAATGTTAATATTTTAATGCTACATTTGTGCCGTCATGAAAGTAAATGCCTCATTATCCCGTCAGCTTATAAAAAGAAAATTAGTAACTGCTTTGTTCATTACAGCTTCAATAGCCGCATTTGCAACCTTAGGCGACGGAGATAAGAAAGGAGAAAAAAAGTTTACAACTTCGGCTCGTTCATTTAGCGCTAAAAACTTCAGTTTGCGCACCGGCTATAATTACAGAACCATCAACCTCTTCACTGCCCCATCTCCCAACCGTTTTCTTATTTTGAATACGACCACCACTTTTCAAAAAGGAAATGCAACTTACGTGTTACCCCTTAGGAAAAAAGTTTTGCTTAACAACAAAATTAAATTTAACGCCGCCGGTTAAATTCCCTTTTTACTTTCTTCGTAAGTCATTACTCTATATCCCGCTTTCGGTGTATCAAACTTTGCAGCAGGCACAGGGCTAAAATTAATTTTCGAAACGGTATAGGTAACTTTTAGTGTTCCCATATTGGTTTCGTATTCTAAGGCCAAACCCGGCAAATTACGGTACGCGTACTGGAAATCCTTGTTCTCGGGTGCAAGATCGGTTGTGTACCACACTGTAAAGGCCGTACCATCTGCCAACTTACCAATCGCCTTTGTGCACACATATCCACTAATGGTTTTTGTAGCCGCTTCGTCAATCGTAAACACAATGTCCTCGTTTTTCTTATTGGCATCCCTCCAGTCGGCGGGGGTTAGATTTATCATGTATTTCTGGCCACCAAACTCCTTTAAAATAACAACTGAGTTTTTTGTGCCATCAATAATTGTCGATTGTGTGCCTAAAGCACTCACCATTTCCGTGCGGGTTTTATTACCCTTAATGTAAACAGCATTCGTGGCGCCATCTAAAAACTCGGCATTCTGAGGCTTATCACTCCCTGTATTGATAATGATGTCGTAAGTAATCGTTCCTTCAGTAAATTTCTTTTGAGCAGTTGCCGAAAAAGAAAAAAACGAAATCAAAACTGTGATGCCGAAAAATATCTTTTTCATAATGAAGTTTGTATGTGTAGAGACGCTTGTGTTGCTGGTTATAGTTGCAGGCTTATTAATCGCCGTGCTTACAAAAACACTAGCAAAAATAAGTTCGGCATATAGGACAATGATAAGGGCAATTGTTTAAACCAGGCATCTTAATAAACAAATGAATGCCGAGCCTTAACACTACTTTTTGTTCTTGCCCTGTTGTACCTGCATTTGTTTTTGCTGCTGCTGCATCTGGTCAATCCGTTCCTGCCACTTCGACTTTGTTTTTGGCTTCTTCCGGTTCACTTCAATCTTGGCCAAAATTTTATCGTGGTTGATAATGTAATTCTGAATAACAAACTGCAACACCAGCGTAATGATATTCGACACCGTGTAGTACCAGGTGAGGCCCGATGGGAGGCCATTAAATACAAACAGTAAAATGATCGGGAAGAAGTATGGCATGTATTTTAACACCGGGTTATTTTGGTCGGGTGTCATGCTCATACTATAAATGGAAATAAGGAAAGAAGTCAGCACCGCCGTTAGGGTAAATAAACTAAGGTGATCACCCAATAAGGGAATGTTTACGCCAAAATTCCAAATGGTATCATATTGAGAAAGATCGTCGGCCCATAAAAATGGCTGGCCACGTAGTGCAACGTTCGAATTAAAAAAACTGTACAACGCAAAGAAGATGGGTATCTGCAATAAACCTGGAATACAACCACCAAGGGGGTTCACCCCAGCCTCTCTAAAAAGCCGCATTTGCTCCATACTTATCTGCTGCTGATCAGTACCATATTTTGCTTTTAGCTGATCGATTTCGGGCCGCAGGGCTTTCATTTTTGCACCGCTTAAATAACTGGAATAAGTAAGTGGCGAAATAAGCAGGCGAATAAAAAGTGTGAGCAATAAAATTACAATGCCGAAATTTTTTGTAAACCCTGTGAAGAAATCGAACACAGGTAAAATGATGTAGCGGTTAATATATTTTACAAAGGCAAAAATGCCGCTGCCTAAGTTGACCATGTCTTCTAACTCAATGCCGTACTGCTTAAGTATTTTATAATCGGTAGGCCCATAATAAAGCGACATTGGTACGGTGGCCGCATTGGCGGTGGGCGATAATTGCATTTTTAAATTAGCAGTGGCCTGCACAACCGTATTTTTATCTGTTGCTTCGGGGATGGTCCAATCTATAGTGCCCGACGAAAAATTGTTTTTTGCGATGAGTGCCGTATTAAAAAACTGCTGTTTTACCGAAACCCATTTCACTCCCTTCTCAAAATCAACTTTGTCGTTGCTCATGGCCGAAGTGTAGTCGAAATCGTCGGCGGCAAAATAATTTACAGATGATTGTTCCCGCTCGTACTTCACATCTTTTTGCAAAGCAAGTGCTTTGTTTTGCCAGGTGATGTTGAGTGTGTTGTTCGAAACCAGTTCATTAACGCCATTTAACTGAACATTAAAATCAACCAGGTAATTGTTTGGTTTCATCACAAATTGATGCGTGATTGTTTTACCGCCGCTGTTAAGTGTGTATGTTACCAGCTTTGATCCATCGGCATTTTGCGACACCTCTCCCCCCGAAAAATACAAATTCGAAATATCGGCAGTGGCATTTTGTGTGGTGATGATTTTATAATCAATTCTATCGAAGTCTGTGGATGCCAATTGTACAATACTGCTATCGGGCTTTTTAAAAGACAACAATTCCACCTTCTTTGGCTGACCACCTTTATTAGAGAAAACAATCTTAACAACACCATTATCAACCGTTGTTATTGTTTCAGTGCCGGTGGCAAACTGGCGCAGATCGCCGGGTATGGAGGGTACCTGAGTGGTATCCTTTGTTATGCTGTCCTGCCGCTGCGGTGCAGGCACCACAGGTACAGGCTGTCTTGCTTTTGCAACAGAATCCTGCTGCAATTTTTGTTTTTGATAAGCAACCTGCTGCTGGTTGTTAAAGTAGAAATAGCCAAAGAAAAGAAGGGCAAGTACAACAAAACCTATTACGGTGTTCCGGTCGAAGTTCATTTGATGTTCGGTTAATTATGAAGTGGGCCAACTGTATGCGGTTTGAAGGCCAGGCCCTGTTTAAAGGCCGCAAAGATAGGCAGGCAGGTGGTTTAAAGTTTAAAGTTTACCGTGTAACCTCAATTGCTCAAACTTTCAACTTGCAGTGGCGCCAGGGAGTTGATAAATAAAACGAAACTTACATCAACGCAGTGACGCATGCGCAATTACGCCACCTGTCCGGCGGGATAAGCTACTGCTAACCTGCATTGTAAACCTGCTAATGAAATGCCGCCTTAAATCATCTCACTCTGCAACAACGGATTTTTTTCAGTTGTTTTTCGTTCATGAAACATCTTTGCCGCGCCAACAAAATGCACAAACAATGGATGCGGATTTTCAACGGTGCTTTTTAACTCGGGGTGGTATTGGCAGCCAATAAAAAACGGGTGATTTTTGATTTCAACGATCTCCACCAGCCCGGTTTCCGTGTTGAGGCCGCTGGCAATCATGCCTGCATCTTCGTATTGCTCAAGGTATTTGTTGTTGAACTCGTAGCGGTGGCGATGTCTTTCAGAAATGGTTTCGGTACCATAAATTTTATGCGCTAAAGTGCCGGGCTTTACCTGGCAAGGGTAAGCACCTAAACGCATGGTGCCGCCCTTGGTTGTAATTTTCTTTTGCTCTTCCATCATATCAATTACAGGCTCGGCCGGGTTTTCAAACATTTCGGTTGATTGTGCTTCTTTAATATTCAGCACATCTCTTCCAAATTCAATAACTGCCATTTGCATACCCAGGCAAATTCCAAAAAAAGGAAGGCCCGTTTCCCGTGCATATTTTATGGCCGTAATTTTTCCCTCGATACCTCTTTGTCCAAAACCGGGAGCAACTAATAATCCATCAAGGTTTTCAAACTTGTCGGCAACATTTTCGGGAGTTATAAATTCAGAATGAATGGACACCACCTGCACTTTACACTCGTTCAGCGCACCTGCATGTACAAACGATTCAAGAATGGATTTGTAAGCATCCTGCAACTCCACGTATTTTCCAATAAGGCCGATGGTAATTTTTGATTTGGGATATTTAAGCTTGTCTAAAAAGGCTTTCCATTTTGTGAGGTCGGGTTCACCAAATTCGGTGATTGCCAATTTTTTCAGCACAATCTGATCCAGCTTTTCATTCATCATCAACAATGGCACTTCGTAAATGGTACTGGCATCGGGAGCCTCAATCACACCCTCCACTTTTACATTGCAAAACAGTGCTATTTTCTTTTTTATATCGAGTGTTAAAGGCTCTTCTGCTCTGCAAACAATTATATCTGGAAACACACCACTTTCGTTCAGCATTTTTACCGAATGCTGCGTCGGTTTTGTTTTTAATTCCTTTGCGGCCCGCAGGTACGGAATAAGTGTAAGATGCACCACAATTAAATCCTCTTCGGGCAGCTCCCATTGCAACTGCCTGATGGCTTCTACGTAAGGCAAAGATTCAATATCGCCCACCGTACCGCCAATTTCAGAAATGATAATGTCGTATTTATTATGTTGGCCCAGCAAGGTCATTCTTCTTTTTATTTCATCGGTAATGTGCGGAATAACCTGCACTGTTTTACCGAGGTATGCTCCTTCCCGTTCCTTATTAATTACCGTTTGGTAAATACGTCCTGTAGTTACATTATTTGCCTGCGTAGTAAAAATGTTGAGGAAGCGTTCGTAATGCCCCAGGTCCAAATCGGTTTCAGCCCCATCTTCGGTAACAAAACATTCACCGTGCTCATACGGATTGAGGGTACCGGGATCAACATTGATGTACGGGTCAAATTTTTGAATGGTTACCCGCAAGCCTCTTGCCTGCAACAGCTTTGCAAGCGATGCTGCAATGATGCCCTTCCCCAACGAAGATGTGACGCCACCTGTAACAAAAATATATTTAGCCATGATTTATGGTTGTTTAAAAAACGATTTTAATGGTTGATTTTGAGCCAGGCTGTGTTGCTACTATTAAACTTTAGTTGCGTCGCACTCTTCAACGTTTGGTAATGCCATTGAGCCTTTTGCGACCAGCCTGAAAAATTCCGGGAGGTCGTGCAAACCTACTGTAAATTTTACGGGGCAAAAAATATCAGGCTTATTTGTGGAAAACTGAAAAAATAAAAAAACCAACCAACCTTTTTTCTCGTTCATTGTTATTCTGATTTACAATAACCAACAAATAAATTTTAAAATGAAAAAAGTTTCTCTGCTCAGCCTCGGATTTTGTTTAGCAATTTTCGTGGTTTCGTGTGCCGACAGTACAACAACAACTACAACTGACAGTACATCTGACACAGCTACGACAACTATGTCGGGCGACAATATGAACAACACGCCGCCGGCAACAGCAGAAGAAGCCGGTGTTATGGTTGGCGGCGCCAACATGGTTCCTTCAAAAGACATTGTTGACAATGCCGCAGCTTCATCCGACCATACTACATTGGTTGCCGCGGTAAAGGCAGCAGGTTTGGTAGAAACGTTGAAAGGAACCGGACCATTTACAGTTTTCGCCCCAACCAACGAAGCCTTTAATAAATTACCCGCCGGTACGGTTGACAATTTATTAAAGCCCGAGATGAAGAACGACCTGAGCAAAGTACTTACATACCATGTTGTTCCGGGAAAAATTACCTCGGCTGATTTAAAAGACGGACAGGTAGTAACTACGGTGCAAGGCGACAAATTTACCCTGATGATGAAGGATGGCAAGTGGATGATTAAAGATGCAAAAGGCGGCATGGCCAACATTACTATTGCCGATGTTATTTCGAGCAACGGTGCTACACACGTAATTGATGGCGTGTTGATGCCTAAATAATTCGTTTTTTGTTTTAGTTAGAATGAAGAAGGGGGAGCCAGCGATGGCTCTCTTTTTTATTCTTTAAGAACTTTTATTCCGTGTAGGAACGTGACCGGATAAATTATTACACGGCCATAAAGTTTTAAACCCGGCGGCACCACGCCATCAAAGCATCCCCAACGCACCCTCTCCTGCCAACTCCTTACTTAAATATTTTTCAATGGCCCCATCGTACAAATTTTTCCAATCTGCAATTTCGCCCCAACTTTTTCCATCAACCAAAATTTCACCGCCGGTTACCAGTCCAATTTGATGGTGCGGAAAATTGGCGGCCAATATTTTAAAAGAACCTAGCTGCGCGGCGGAAACAGAAACCACAACGCGGCTCTGCCCTTCACCAAATAAAAATGCGTCGGCCCGCACACCAAAATCCGTGGTGATAGAAAACCCCAACTCATTTACAAATCCACTTTCGCACAAGGTGGCATACGCACCGCCTTCACTGATATCGTGCGCAGATTCAATTACAGATGCAGCAATCAACTCTTCAATTTTCTGCTGTAGTAAAAATTCATCATCCAAACTAAAATGTGGCGCAGGCGAAAATTCTATTCCGCAGATTTTGTGTAAATATTCTGATGAATTAATGTCGTTGTTTATTGAACCAATTATAAAAATGACATCGCCTTCTTTCGCAAACGCAAGTCCCATTGTTTTGGTTACATCATCAACCAAACCAACCATGCCAATTGTAGGCGTAGGATATACCGGCCCGTCGGGCCCCTGGTTATAAAAACTAACATTGCCCCCTGTTACCGGCGTATCAAATTTTATACAGGCTTCACCCATTCCTTTTACGGCATGTACAAACTGATAATACACTTCGGGGTCGTACGGGTTGCCAAAGTTTAAGCAGTTGGTTACACCCAACGGTTTGCCACCACTACATACAATATTTCGTGCAGCCTCGGCCACCGCAATCATTGCTCCGTTATACGGGTCGGCATACACGTACCGACTGTTGCAATCAACGGTTACGGCTAAGGCTTTTCCACCGTGGCCTTCCATAGCTGGCAGCTCGTGTATTAAAACTATTGCAGCATCGGAGGGAGCGTTGGTTGATGCGTTTACTATTCCAACCATACTATCGTACTGGTTGTAAATCCATTTTTTTGAAGCAATGGATGGTAACTGAATAATTTGTTCGGCAACAGATTTTAAATTTTGCGGCAACGCGATTGTTGCAGCGTCAAACTTTTTTATCTCATCAAAATATTTAGGCGTGCTAAAATTGCGTTCGTATTGCGGTGCTCCACCACCCAACACCAACTCATGCGCGGGAATCTGTGCTTCTAAATTTCCAGCAACATAAAAATGCAACAGGCCATCAGTTGTTACATGCCCAATTACTGCACTCTCTAAATCCCATTTTTCAAACACCGCGTTTACCTCTTCTTCTCTTCCTTTCTCAACAACAAGCAACATACGTTCCTGGCTTTCGCTCAACAAAATTTCCCAGGCCTTCATTGTTTTTTGGCGGGTGGGTACTTTGTCTAAATCTATCCGCATTCCTACCTCTCCCTTGGCACTCATTTCGGCGGTGCTGCAAATAATGCCTGCGGCACCCATATCCTGCATGCCCACTACTGCACCCGTTTCAATTACCTCCAAACAGGCCTCCAATAATTTTTTTTCCTGGAAAGGATCCCCCACCTGCACGGCAGGTAATTCTTCTACGCTCCCGGCGGTAATATCAGCCGATGCAAATGAAGCGCCTCCAATGCCATCTTTACCAGTGGCGCTACCAACATACATCACCGGGTTGCCCTCGCCAAGGGCCGTTGCCGAAACTGTTTTACCGGCTTTTACTATGCCCACGCTCATGGCGTTTACCAATGGATTTGTATGGTAGCAGTCTTCGAAATAAATTTCACCTCCAACAGTGGGCACACCAAAACAGTTTCCGTAATGGCCAATGCCATGCACCACACCGGCTAACAAGTGCTGGGTTTTTGCTTCTTTCAAATTTCCAAAGCGCAATGAATTGAGTGCGGCTATTGGTCGTGCACCCATTGTAAAAATATCGCGGTGTATGCCACCCACGCCGGTTGCAGCACCCTGGAAAGGTTCGAGTGCCGAGGGATGATTATGCGATTCAATTTTAAACACTACACCATAGCCATCGCCAATGTCCATGAGGCCTGCATTTTCTTCACCGGCCTTCACCAACATTTTTGCACCGTCACGCGGCAATGTTTTTAACCACCTGATAGAATTTTTGTAACTGCAGTGCTCACTCCACATAGCCGAAAATGCACAGAGCTCATTGAAGTTTGGTGTACGGCCAAGCTTTTGTTTTATCAGTTCAAATTCCTCTTCCGTTAATCGTAACTGCGCGGCGGTTTTGGCGGTAATGTCCATAATAATAAAATGAAAGCGGCAAAGCTAAGGGAGAAGAATTGAAGACGTGAAGATTTGAAGACTTAAGACCGGAAGACGCAATACCCGAAGAGGGATGACCTGAAGATTTAAGACATGAAGACCGCTCTGGAAAATTTACTGCACGGTTTACCGGGGAGACTGTAGTGTTTTTTATTTTGAGTGATGGCTAAATTGTTTACGGTTTTAATGCCGGTGCGCAGTTTTGTAATGTTCGGTTAGCAGGTCTCTACCAAAATCACCATTAAAATCACGCCACACAGTGTGTATGTGGTTGGCGTTGTTTTGTGTATTGTCGAACTCAATCAAAAATGTTTTTCCCTGTATGCGATAGTAATGTCCTTCGCCCTTTTTTGTAGCACCCGCCCACCCAAAATAAATATTGCTCAAATCTTCCTGCTCCATCTTTTTAAAACGCATAGTAGCCAATGCGGGTGGCATAGCTGAGAGGTAAGCACCTATCAATTTATTTAGAATTCTTTTTTGAGACGGCGTTAATTCTTTAATGGAAATGCCGGCCTGTGGCAAGGCCTCAACCTGTATTGCATTGACTGTAACAACTTCTTCAAACGCCTGCTGTTGAATCATGGCTTTTTGTAGCTGGTCTTCGGTAAAAGTATTGACCAGCTCAAAGGCAATTTCTTCCTCTTCCTTAATAACCCTCATTCCTTTTTTGGGTCCTTCTTTTACTTCGGCCGGATTGCTACCGAAGAAAAACGGCGCAAATGCAATTTGGTTTTTTACCACGGTAAAGTTCAACGCTACGTGATGTCCCTGAAACGACCAGCCCCACACACTGTCTTTGTGCGGTGTTCCATAAATGGCAACAAAATAATTTTCGGGAATACGACTTGTATGCGCAGGATTAAGTTCCTTAAGTACATACTCAAGGTCCATAATATTTTTTGTTCTGTTGTAGCCTTTTGTACTGAGATAAGCCTGGAGTAAAACCTGCAGTTTTTGTTTTTGATTTCCATCGAGGTCCTTCATCGCCACCCCGTGGGGGTTGCTTTGCGAGGCGGGAATAAAATGCCATTTGTGGCCGGATAGATGATAAAATGGAAGGAGTACTTTTTTCTTTTGTTCGGCATTGAGCGACTGAATAAAATCGGTAGCCTGGTTTGCATGCACGGGTTCTTTTTTATAAAAAGAAAAAGTTGTTGCCAATGCAGTTGCGAGTATTGCAAGGAGCAGTTTGTTATTCTTCATACCAAATTTTTTTGTCTGAGAATGATTAGCGGTACGAAAACGGTTGCAGTTTGAAAACCTTCCGATTATGAAATTACGCATTCAGCAAGCAAACAGCGGACCAGGCAACCAAGGTTGTTTTTAAGTTTAACCCGTCGGCTCTGGCAAGCACCCTCATTTTGAACAACTTTCTAATCTCCGGCTTTGGACGCTTGAACTTTGACCCTGGACCTTCGAACTTTTCTTTAAGAACTTCCTTCCTCCACCTGGTGTTTCGAAACATAAACCCCTCTGCCCTACTTTACCTATTTTGCGGCACTTAAAACAATTGGGTTGGAGTATTTTTTATTTGCTGGTTATCTTATTGGTGTTGCCTGGCTTATCACCAAAGTAAAATTTTTTACCCAATCGGGGTTAACCAAGGCTCAACTTATTATTTTCTTTTTGCTCAAGGTAATGGCCGGTATTTTTTATGGTTGGATCGGCGTGTACTACTGGCAAATGGCGCAGATGGTTGACACGTGGAGTTACCATTACGAAAGTTTGCAGGAATCGGCACTGTTACGCAATGACCCCATAACTTTTTTTACCTCTCTTTTTCGGAACACTTACGAGGGTGGCTACACAAATTTTCTTGTTTCAAAAAACTCCTGGTGGAACGATTTGAAAGGAACTTTTTTTATAAAGCTCCTGGCCATTTTTAACCTGCTAAGTTTTGGAAACTACTTCATCAACATTATTTTTTATTCCTTCCTTACCATGTTTGGACCGGTAGCCATTTACAGGGTGATGAGGAGTGTATTTCCAGTGCGGAGGCTCAGTATTTTAATAGCAACTTTCCTTGTGCCTTCTTTTATTTACTGGACCAGTGGGTTACATAAAGACGGGCTGATTTTCGTGGGCCTCGGGCTGGTGGTGTATCATTTTTATTTCGGGTTGAAGGAAGAAAAGTTTCGATTCTATCGGCTGCCACTCATTGCGCTCGGCCTGGCTTTGATATTAGCCATGCGCAATTTTTTGTTGTTGCCGCTTCTTCCGTGCCTGGTTGCCTGGTGGTTGGCCAAAAGGTTGACAGTAAAACCCGTGATTGTTTTTGCCGGCGTACTATTTCTGTCGATGGTGATTTTTTTCACGGCTGGATATGTACACCCAAAATTCAATTTTCCCGAGGCTGTGGTAATTAAACAACAGGAGTTTTTTAAACTGGGTGGCAAGTCGGCGGTGCGGGTAGATAGTTTACGACCTGGGCTGGGCAGCTTTATCCAAAATGCCCCGGGTGCTTTTTCCATTACCACCATTCGCCCATACCCGGCCGATGTGCGTCACTTACTTTCCCTGGCTGCAGCAGTGGAAATAAACCTGATTCTTTTATTGGTTTTGCTTTTTGTTTTTTACCGTCGCGTGCAATTAGAGCCCAGCCCCTTTCTACTCTTCTGCCTCTGTTTTTCATTTGCCACGTTAATGATGATTGGGTACAGCGTAAACGTGCTGGGGGCTATTGTGCGCTACCGGAGTATTGTGTTTCCTTTTTTGGTTGTACCCATTGTGGCATCTATCGACTGGCAAAGGCTAAAACAGCTGGTGCTTACCAACATAAATAAGAATTAGCATGTTTGAAATTTTCCGAAAAGTTGTGATTTTTTGTGGCAGATAAAAAACTTATCACCATTTTTTTCAGGATTGACCGTTTAAACCCCACAGACGACAAATTTTTTCGAAACTTTTGGGCATAAAACAATTTCTTTGCTGAAAATTATTTTATGTCGTTGCGCCTAAATGCTCTTAATAACCTCCTTCAGCCTGATAAGTTGAACCCCGAGGCCTCTACCAAAATCACGGCTATTTTCGCTGAAAACGTTTTTACCCACCAGGTGGCCCGCCAGTTTTTAAGCGATGAAGCTTTTAAAAGCCTGATGGGTTCTATAAAAACCGCTCAAAAAATCGACCGCTCCATGGCGGCTCAAATAGCCAACGGTATAAGAGCCTGGGCCGAAAGTAAAGGGGTAAGCCACTTTACACACTGGTTTCAACCACTAACCGGCACCACTGCCGAAAAACACGATTCGTTTTTTACTTTAAAAAGCGATGGCACACCCATTGAACAGTTTGAAGGAGATGCATTGGTGCAGCAGGAACCCGATGCTTCCTCATTTCCAAGTGGCGGTTTGCGGGCAACCTTTGAAGCTCGTGGCTACACAGCCTGGGATCCGTCTTCACCAGCATTTATCATGGATATTGGTTATGGCAAAACACTATGCATACCTACCATTTTTGTTTCCTACACTGGCGAGTCGCTCGACTATAAGGCGCCTTTGCTCAAAGCACTCGAAGCGCTGAACCATGCCGCCACCGATGTTTGCAATTACTTCGATCGCAACGTAAATAAGGTAACCCCCACACTGGGTTGGGAGCAGGAATATTTTGTTATTGACGAAGGCTTATTTAATGCCCGCCCCGATCTGTTGCTTTGCGGACGCACTGTGTTTGGACATAACCCTGCAAAGGGCCAGCAATTAGAAGATCATTACTTTGGTTCGATACCTGAAAGAGTTTACGCCTTTATGCGTGATTTTGAAACCGAATCGTACCGCCTGGGCATTCCATTGCGCACAAGGCATAACGAGGTGGCACCAGCGCAGTTTGAGTGTGCACCAATTTTTGAAGAAGTAAACCTGGCTGTTGACCACAACACTTTGTTGATGGATGTGATGACCCGCGTAGCTGCCCGTCATAAACTAAGGGTGTTGCTGCACGAAAAACCTTTTGCAGGCATTAACGGAAGTGGTAAGCACAACAACTGGAGCATGGCAACCGATACAGGCGTAAACCTGTTGGCGCCTGGCAAAACGCCAAAAACCAATTTAATGTTCCTTGCGTTTTTTGTGAACATTATCAAGGCTGTTCATGATCATGCCGATTTGTTACGTTCAGCAATCGCCTCAGCCAGCAACGACTTTAGGTTAGGTGCCAACGAAGCACCGCCGGCTATTATTTCGGTTTTTATTGGCCAATACCTCAGCAAGGTTTTGAATGAGGTAAAAGAAAGAGTTACCGACAAAATGGATGAAACCGATGAGAGTATGCTGAAGATTGAAATTCATAAAAGCATACCAGAGTTGCTAATGGATAATACCGACCGTAACCGAACATCTCCGTTTGCTTTTACCGGCAACAAATTTGAGTTTCGTGCAGTCGGGTCTTCGGCCAACTGCGCCAATGCTATGACGGTGTTGAACACCATTATGGCCGACACATTGAAAAAATTCAAACGCGATGTTGATGGCTTGATAGAGAAAGGAGAGAAAAAAGAAATAGCCATTATGCACACCATCAGGGAATATATAGTAGCCAGCGAAAAGATTTTGTTTGAAGGCGATGGCTATAGCGATGAATGGGAAAAAGAAGCTGAACGCCGTGGATTGCCTAATGTAAAAACCACACCGCTTGCATTGGATGCAATGGTTACAGAAAAAGCAAAAAAACTTTTTCACAGCAACCATGTTTACTCGCACGTTGAGTTGGAAGCCCGGCATGAAATTGAACTGGAGAAGTACATAAAAAAAGTACAGATAGAAAGCAGGTTGATGGCCGAATTAACAACCAGTCATATTTTACCGGCGGCTATTCGCTACCAAAATTTGTTGATAGACAACATCAGGGGATTAAAAGATGTTGGTTTAGCCGATACAGCTTGTGCGCAAAGAACAGCATTGCTCAACAAAATTTCGAAACATATAAATGGTGCCAGCCAGCTTGCCGATGAAATGATTGAAGCAAGAAAAACAGCCAACAAAATTGGCGACACCAGGGCTACCGCAATTGCCTATTGTGATGATGTGAAGGAAAAATATTTTGATGACTTACGCTACCACGTAGATAAGTTGGAACAACTGGTTGATGACAAGGAATGGTATTTACCCAAATACCGTGAGCTGGTATTTTTGAGATAAGTCGCTGGTACAATTTTATAAAGCTGTGTTCCATTTTGGAGCACAGCTTTTTTGTTTTTTGACGGTAATTATTTTGGAACAAATGTAAAATTACACGCGGCTTATCATCAGCAACAAAGGCCACGTCACCTGCTTCGTTAAAAAAGCAATTGCCTCATGGCATTTTTTTCCTAAAACTTTATCTGCAACCCAATGCCGGTGAGCGACTTAATTTGTAATGCCGGTTCATTACCCGAACTACCAAACAACCTTACATCATCATCGTAAATCAAATCCACATTGATGGATGCATTGATGATGTTTGAAATTTTGAGGGCCAAAATGTTTGTCATGAACAAATCAATCTTTTCGGGGTTGCGGCGATAGTTAGAAAACAGATCCAGGCGGCCGCGGTATTGAACAACCTTTGAAAAATCTTTCAGGTACTGTGCACTTGCAAAGGCGCCAATCTCGGTTACACTATTACGGCCAGGTGCCACACCATATAACCCTTTAGCGGAAAGTGCATCATTTTTTACAATGATCCAGCGGCTGGTGATGGGTGATAAAAAGACTGAAAAGCCCGCACGGGGTTTATAATCAAACCCAATACTCGCCAGCAAATACGCCGGAGAAAGAAAAGCTGAAGTAAAAGTTTTTCGTTGGCCGGATAGGTAAACCCGTTGGCCATTTGTGTTCTAAAATTTGCCAGGCCCGACAAATACCAGCGGCCACTGTCTAGCTGGTAACCGTATTTTGAAAGAAGATCGAGGCGGTCGTCGTTTTTGCGGGCACCCAGGCTGGTAGTGTTTACATAACCAAAATTAAAGTCGGCGGTATTATCCCAGCTATGCCGGCCTTTTTTTGCAAAGCGGTATAACGACAGGTACGAGGTAAGTGTAAGCGAAAAGTTGTCGCCGCCTGCCGCCCAATTACTTAACGAGCCCTGGGCCAGATTAAAGTTGAACAAGCCACCCTTGCGTAAATAGTTTGTTGCCGTATCGTCGGCACCGGTTTTTATGGTGCGGCTGCTTTCCTTTTTTAGTTGCTGCACCTGCTCATCCTGTGCTTGAATGTTTATAGAAATGAAGGCGAGCAAAATTGATAAAAATGTTTTCATGTTACTTCCACTTGTAAATAAATTATGCCAGCTGTTTTTACCGGAATAGGTTTTTTGATTTAAAATTTTAAAAACTGCAGCGCAGTAAAATTAATTGGAGGATATGCAATCGCTCCATTTTATTCCTCTGTCCACGGGCTGCGGGATAGTAGCGGAAAGCCCCCCGCCCCGGGCGGGGCTTGTAGCGGATAGCCCGAACAACAGTTGAAGAAAGAGTTGGTGCCCGCAGCCCAAAAAACAAACAGCATCATTACCTCGGCCGGGGGGCTTCGTACCATCAACTCCAAAACCTTAATGGTTGAGCATTCTTCTAACCTAATTTAAAATGCCATACACTAATGCAACTCATGCCCCAGCTTATCTCTTTTTGTTTGTAAGTATTTTTCGTTGTGCGGGTTAGCGTCAATCCGCACGGGTATGTTTTCAACTATCTCTAATCCATACCCAATTAAACCAACTCTTTTTTTAGGGTTGTTGGTTATCAGCCGGAGTTTTGTAACGCCGAGATGGCGGAGAATTTGCGCACCAACACCATAGTCTCTCTGGTCGGTTTGAAAACCTAAATGAAGGTTGGCTTCCACGGTATCCATTCCTTCTTCCTGCAGTTGGTAGGCTTTTAATTTATTGAGCAGGCCAATACCACGGCCTTCCTGGTTCATGTATAAAATAACACCCTGCCCTTCTTCGTCAACCATTTGCATGGCCTGGTGCAGTTGTTCTCCACAATCGCAACGCATAGAGCCCAATATATCGCCGGTAAAACAGGACGAGTGTACCCTAACCATCACCGGTTCACCGGGCTGCCAGCTTCCTTTAATCAGCGCCAGGTGTTCGTTAGCAGAAGCCTTTTCCTGGAAGGCAATTAATTTAAAATGCCCGAATTGCGTGGGCATGTCCACTCGCACAATCTCCTCAATCAACGAATCGGTTTTAATGCGGTACTCAATCAGGTCTTTAATGGAAATGATTTTAAAGTCGAACTTTTTACCGATTTCAATTAACTCTGGCAACCTCGCCATCGAGCCGTCATCATTCATAATTTCAACCAACACACCCGAAGGATAAAATCCGGCTAAGCGAGCCAGGTCGGCGGCGGCTTCTGTGTGCCCGGCGCGGCGCAACACACCACCTTTTTTGGCACGCAAAGGAAAAATATGCCCGGGTTTTCCCAGCTCTTCGGGTTTTGTTTTTGGGTTGATTAATGCCTGTACAGTTTTGGCCCTGTCGCTGGCTGAGATACCAGTGGTACAGCCATGCCCAAGTAAATCGACCGACACGGTGAAAGCAGTTTCGTGTAATGCTGTATTATTATTCACCATTAGTTCGAGCTTTAACTCATTACAGCGTTCTTCGGGCAGGGCCACACAAATTAAACCTCTGCCATGTTTGCTCATAAAGTTGATAACTTCCGGTGTAGCGCAACCAGATGCGATAATAAAGTCGCCTTCATTTTCCCGGTCTTCATCATCAACCACAATAACCACCTTGCCTGCTTTTAAATCTTCTATTGCACTTTCTATAGAGTGTAGCATGAACCTTTTTTTACAAAAGTAACCCACAAAAAAAAAGCAGGAACAGGCAATAATAAATTTTGTTGAAATGCAGCAATGCAGCTGGATTCCAGCTCTATCCACGAAGTCACAAATTGTTAATACTTCTGCAAAGGCTGTGTTATTATTATCCTTTTCTTTGCAGCCGAAAACAAACACTTTATTATGCTTATCAAGAGAATTTTATTGCTGCTGTCGGTGACAATACTGGCTACAAATTTTGTAAGTGCGCAGATTACAACCAGCAGCATCACCGGAACTGTACGGGATGCGGCCGGTCAGAATCTTGCAGGGGCAACGGTTTCGGCCTTACACCAGCCCTCTCAAACACGATATACCGCTTTAACACAGGCGGGCGGCCAGTTTACCATCACAAACATGATACCGGGTGGGCCCTATCAAATTGTTATCTCGTTTATTGGTTTTAACCCCCAAACACTAAGTGATATTGTTTTGCAGTTGGGTGAGTCGACGATTGTTGACGGCAATCTGCAGCGGTCTGAGGGACAGTTGGAACAAGTGGTGGTAACGGGTGTGCGGCGCAGCGCAATACTTAATGCCAACAGAACTGGTGCCGTAACCAATATTGATGTAACGCAGATAAACAGGCTTCCGTCCATTAACAGGAGCATGAATGATTTAACCCGTGCGGCACCCCAGGCCAACGGCCAGTCAATTGGTGGTGGAAACTCACGCCAGAATAATATCACAGTCGATGGATCCGACTTCAACAATACCTTTGGAATTGGTGGAAATCTCCCGGCTAATGGCTCTCCTATTTCTTTAGATGCCTTACAAGAAATATCCATCAACATTGCTCCTTACGACGTAAGGCAGAGCAATTTTATTGGCAGTGCCATTAACTCAATTACACGCTCAGGCACCAATAGCATCAATGGTTCTGTTTATACTTATTTCAGAAGCCAGAAACAGCAGGGAAACCGTGCAGACAAGATCGTATTCCCAACCCAGCGCCTCGATTTCAACCAATATGGTGCGCGCTTCGGTGGACCAATCATTAAAAACAAGCTGTTCTTCTTTGGTAGCTTCG
>JANPKD010000005.1:0-50295 GCA_031425835.1 Chitinophagales bacterium | reverse complement strand
TTGAATACCGTTTGGAAATGATATCCAGCAATAATTGTTTTTGTCAATGGCAATGTCGTAAATGGTGCTTTGCAGCAGGCCTTCGTTAACGC
Source organism: Chitinophagales bacterium (assembly GCA_031425835.1). Classification (GTDB taxonomy): domain Bacteria; phylum Bacteroidota; class Bacteroidia; order Chitinophagales; family Chitinophagaceae; genus Flavisolibacter. The sequence continues at coordinate 50,203 of JANPKD010000005.1, read as the reverse complement.
TGTAGGTAAAGGAGTGAAAGCGTTCGGTGCGTGGGCAAAGCAGATAATTGTAGCACATGCAAGAAATAGTATGGCAAAAAATTTTTTCAGAAGGGAGATTGTTTTCATTCAAATTACCGAAACATTTTGAAAATGCTGTCTTATCCAAAAGGAGTATAGGCCATACTTTGCAAAAAGCATTCATTTGGTAACTGATTCGGACTTTATTGCAGAGGAATGCTAACCATTTTATTCCGCACCTACTCCATGCATTTCTGCTCTCATGTCCCCGTAGTAAAAACCAATCTCCTTTTTTTTCAACATCAAAAAATTTCGGGCATGAAAAAAATTCTACTTCTGCTTTCGGTTATCCTGATTGCTAAACTTATGAACGCACAAACCTGGGATGGCAGTGCAAGTACCGACTGGAACACGGCTGCCAACTGGAGCACCAACACTGTGCCAATCAGCACAAGTTCCATTATCATTCCGGGTGGTGTGCCTAACAACCCGGCGCTGCCATCAAATATCACCTTGGCAGGTTTAACCATGAACACCGCCGGTGTTTTAAACTTTAATGGTTTTGCGCTTACTACCGGCAATCTAAATCTGAACAATGCAACATTGAACAATTCTTCGGGGGTTACAGATATTGTTATAAACTGCAGCGGTTCCACTTTGCAATATGCATCAACCACCGTTAATGATAACTTAACTGTAAACGTTAGTGGAACGGGGATTTTTTATGAGGGCTTTCCGGCCGCTAACGTTCATAATGGCAACACTAATTTTGTACTTAACGGAGCCGGCGAATTCCAAAGTTCATACAGCGGTGCATCAACATTCAATGGAAATCTTACCGTGACCAGGACGGTGGCCGGTACTACCACATTATTTGTAAACGGCCATAATGGTATCACAGGCAATTTCACTTATAACAATAATGCAGGTGGCATAACTAGTATTAATTCATCCGGTGTTTCACCCGCAGCAGTTGCTCCGTCCATTACCGGCACAGTAAATATCACGGTTGCCAACGGTGGGCCTTTTACCATGCGAAGGATAATAAACAATACCGCCGGCGGAACCATCAACGTAGTAACAACTTATGCCCTTGTAACCCATGATACCTTAATGGTAACCGATGCAACTTTTTCGGGGATGGCTACGGGAAACATTGATGACTTTGACAGGCTGCAGATTACAGGCAATCTAACGGTTTCGGATCTTGCAGCAAATTCAAATAGCTTTTACTACCGGGGAAGTGTGGTAAACGGTAACACCAGCTTTACAGTTAACTCAGGGGTCATTTTGTACGAAGCCTATCAACGCAGCAATGTGTATAATGGTAACGCCACATTTGTACGAAATGGTGGCGGCATTGAAATTAACTACGATACAGATACCAGGTTCAATGGTAACCTGACACTCAACTCGGTAAGTGGAATTTCTTTTGGCACTTCGAACAAAAGCATTTTTTCGGGAACCACCGCGGCCACTATTGAACAACAAGGTACGCAAACAATAACAATTCCCCGCATTGAAATAGCAAAAACAGGTAGTGGCAGTCTTACTTTAAATGATCCGGTACTTATAAGTAACAACGTTCTCTTTACTTCAGGCAACATTGTTTCATCAGGCACCAATTTTCTTTCCTTTCTTGCGGGGTCAACACATACAGGCGCAAGCACCACAAGTAAAGTAACTGGTGTTGTACGCAAAACGGGAAATACGGCATTTACATTTCCAGTAGGCACGGCCAACTCTCTAAATACCGTGGCGATGACGGCACCGGCAGTTGCCACCGATGTTTTTAGCGCTGAGTACATCAAAAAAAATCCGCACCTTGATGGTTACGATACCAGCAACCATGCTCCAACCATGCAACGGATCAGTGGTTGCGAGTACTGGATGGCCAACAGGATATTAGGAACAAGTAATGTCACCCTCACATTTTCATATCAACCGCCTTGTTCCGGCACCCCTGGATACATAAGCAATCCGGCATTTGCAAGGATAGCCCGGTGGACGGGGAGTACATGGGAAAACCTGGGTAGTGGTGGCAGCACAGGCGGTACAACAGGTACCGTTACCACTGCGGGGCCGGTAACTAATTTCAGTCCGTTTACATTTGGTTCGGTAGATATTTCTATCAATCCATTGCCACTTAGTTTGATAAGCTTTATTGCTACGAAACAAAACACAAAGGCTTTGCTCCGCTGGCAAACAAGTAATGAAATCAACGTATCGCATTTTGAAGTGGAGCACAGCGGCGATGGAAACATCTTCAGAAAAATTGCGGAAGTAACTGCAACAAATGCCGCCGGAATTCAGAACTATGAAGTTGCAGATGGAGGTGCGCAGCAAGGTGCCAACTACTACCGACTAAAAATGGTGGATGTTGATGGAAAGTCTAAGTACAGCCATATTGTAAAAGTTGATTTTGCAAAATTTATGACTGTGAGTTTGTGGCCTAACCCTGCCCGCGATGAAGTGGTTATTCAAAGCGACAAAAAAATAACAAACATTGAAGTAATTGATATGAGCGGAAGAAGTGTTCTGCAAATGAGGCCTTCGGCAAACAACCGGTATCGGTTAAGTATGCTACAGAGTGGCAATTACTATATTAGGGTATCCTCCGACAGCCACGCTGAGGTAATCAAAATATTATTACAATGATTCTTCGATAGCGGTTTCTCAAGACGAACAAGTACGGCCGCGAATTTTTATTCGCGGCTTTTTTTGTTAGAATGAAGAGATTTTTTTGGCACAAAGCTGGGGGAGAAGAGCGTTGCTCCGTACCTACACAGCACCCGAAAACTGTTTCAAAAACCGAATATCATTTTCGCTAAACAATCTAATGTCCGTTACATCATACAACAACATGGCGGGTCGTTCTATACCCATGCCAAATGCAAAGCCGGTGTATTTGTTTGAGTCAATACCACAGTTTTCCAATACGTTGGGGTGTACCATTCCGCAACCTAAAATTTCTACCCAGCCACTGTGTTTGCAAATGCGGCAACCACTGCCGCCACAAATAAAACAACTCACATCCATTTCGGCACTTGGCTCGGTAAACGGAAAATAAGATGGGCGAAAACGCACCTGCACATTTTTACCAAACATTTCCTGCACAAAAAAATAAAGCGTTTGTTTTAAATCGGCGAAGCTTACATTTTCATCAATGTACAAACCCTCAACCTGGTGAAAAAAACAATGAGAGCGGGCGGATACGGTTTCATTTCTATACACCCGCCCCGGACACACAATACGGATGGGCAATTTGCCTTTTTGCATTTCTCTTATCTGCACATTGCTGGTATGTGTACGCAACAACCAATCGGTGCCTTCGCCCTGCGACTGATGGAGATAAAACGTATCCTGCATATCGCGGGCAGGGTGGTTTTCGGGGAGATTAAGGGCTGTAAAATTGTGCCAGTCGTCATCTATTTCCGGCCCATCGGCTACCGAAAAACCAAGCCGTTGAAAAATGCTTACAATACGGTTACGTACCAAAGTAATAGGGTGGCGTGAACCAATTTGTATAACATCGCCAGGCAAGGAAAGGTCTATATCGTCCGTGGTTACCTGCTCATCGCTTGTGGCTAATTGTTTTGCGTCTTCAAATTTTGTTTCGGCCAAAAGTTTCAAGTCGTTCAGTATCTGTCCAAATTCTTTTTTCTTGTCGGCAGGCACATTGCGCATCTCGCCAAAAATGGTTTTCACTATTCCCTTGGCGCCTAAAAATTTAATTCGGAATTCTTCCAGCTGTTGTGCATTGGCAATTGAGTAATCACTGATTTCTTTTCGATAGTTGTCAATTTGCTGTAGCAATTGTTCCATGCGGCAAATATAAGTGAGAGAAAAGTTCAAAGCCACAAGTCTAAAGTTCAAAGGCTGTGAACTACAGTATGCAAATGCTTATAAGTTGCGAGGTACGGGGATAGTTTTCTCTTTCGCTTTTAGTGATCAAAAAAGCGTTCGGGATGGATGTCTCAAGGGACGAGGTATGAAACCTAAATGCTCATCCCGGGCAGAACCAGTTACCTAAACAACACACACTCTAAACGATCAAACATCTTTCAACTTTAAACTTTCGGCTTTTGACTTTGAACTTTGCACTATCGACCTCGGGCTACCTCAAATCCGCTCCTGCGCACGCAACCACCGCTCTGGTATTTCGTTGCTGCTGGCTAACAGGTAGTCTTTGTGCGAGCAGGCAATAAATTGTTTGTCGGGCAACTGCATCCACCATCGCCCGGTTTTTTTGCTTTGCAAAAATGTGGTGGCCACTTTTGCAAATGCGGTATGAAATTCATTAAACGATTCTGACTGATTTATCAACGCTTCTCTGCCGCCCCGGCTGCGACCATCCATCAGGTACCAAAGCATTTGGCTTATTTGTTTCGCAGTAAGTTGCTCCACATCTTTTTCGGGGCGATAGCCATAAATGCCAATGCTCTGCATGTTGGCACTCATGCCTGCGTATTGCAAAAGAGTACAGGCTTCCTCGCCATTCAATCCATTTGGCGTTATTGTGTTTGCGGGTGCAAATGAATGTGCGAGTGCCGAAATATCAAACGATAAAAAATGACAGTTGCGAATGACCGGTTCCATTTCCTCAATGTGTTCTTTTACGGCACCAACACGGTAACAATCGAATCGCAACTTGTCCATTGTTTCTAACATACGCGGGTGCACAAAATAACTTTGAAAGCCAATGTGATTGTAGTGCCGCATGTAATTTGGGTCGGCGGTTAGCAACTCCATTAAAAAATTATCACTGCGAAAAGGTGAATCTATGTTGATGTCAACCACCGCATCAATACCTACTCCATCAACTAATTTTTTGCCTTCGGCAAATGCATTGTATTGTGCCAGCGTCAAATCGTGGGAGCCACCCAATACAACAACCGTTTTTCCGGCGTTCATTAATTCGTGTACTACAACTTTCAACGCAGCATAAGTGTCGGTGGTTGACTTACCGATTTTTACATTGCCAACATCGGCCAGGCGCACATCGGTATGCCAATGGTATAAACTAAAAAACTCGTGTCGAATTACATCGGCAGCGTTACCCGCATGCAATAGCGCTGCACCTCTTTGCTCACCACAACCTACCAGCACAATGTCTACTTCATCCAGGTCGGGAAATTCATCTTCAAATACTTTAACGCTGTAGCCAATCTGTCCTTCCTTGTAACCTGTGTCGTGCGAAATATGGCTGAGCTGAATGGGTTCTAAAAAATCGGAAATGTTATGAAACATATTTGCGAAGATAGAAGCAGTTTATAGTTTGTTGTTTATCGTTTTTTGTTCGGGGTTTGACGTAGTTGTTCGCTTAGTTGAGCATTGAACATTGAGATTTGAATATTGAACATTTCCGCTCAGATGGATCTGGCAGAGCCAGTCGAAAATCACCGCATCAATTCTCATACACCGCATACCCCCAGGGCTCAATGCCGAAACCTTTATCGACAGGTTCTTTGCTGCCGGCAAAAACATTGTTCCATTCTTTTGCCGAAGGCATTGTTTTAAATGTAAATTCCTGTGCGGTTTTTGAAAGATTTAAAATCACCAAAACTTTGCGGCCATTTTTTTCTCTTTCAAATGCATAGATGGCAGCATCGTTCGACGTACCTAATTTTTTGAATGATGCATTGGCTGCAAGCGCTGCATTATTTTTTCGGAGAGTGAGCAGCGTTTTATAAAAATTGGCCCGTTCCAGTTTTTCAAAATTAATGGTGTCTTTATAAAAAAAACTGAGGCTGTCCAACACCGGTACTTCCTGCCCGCTGTAGATTAACGGGACAGAACCCTTAACGGTTTGTGTAAGTACGGCAAACGGTGCATGAGAAGCCCCGGGCATTGTTCCATAGTCGGCTTTGTTCCAGCTATTCTCGTCGTGGTTGCTGGTAAAATGCAGAAACAAACCTGGTGTAGCATACGTTGTATCTAATTCGTGCAAAACAGTATCAAGAGCTAGCGCAGATCTTTTACCCGCGGCTACATCAACCGTGACATGAAAAAACTTCCAGGCGTAACTCATGTCAAAACCCGCATCGTACAACCAACTGTCTTCTGCTTCGGCCAACATAAAAATGTTTGGCTTGAGTTGTTTTAATTCCCTGTTCGCCTTTGTCCAAAAATCTTTGCCCTGCCCCTGCGCATGATCGCATCTAAAACCATCTATGCCCGTTTCGGCAACCCAGTATTTCATAACGGAAATGGTGCTGTCCCATAGTTGCGTGTTTTTAAAATCCAGTTTTCTTGTATCAATCCAATCGGTGCCTGGCTGGTGAATGGGAACTCCTTTTGCGTTGCGGATAAAAAACTCGGGATGCTTCTTTATCCAGGGATGATCGGGGGAAGTATGATTAGGCACCCAATCAATAATTACTTTCATGTCCATACTGTGAATGGTGTTTACCAGATCTTTCCATTCCTGCATGGTACCAAATTCGGGGTTAACGCTTCTATAATCTGATATGGCGTAGTAGGAACCCAGCACACCCTTCCGTGCTTCTTTACCAATGGGATTGATGGGCATAAACCAAAGTGTTTGCACACCCATTTCTTTCAGGCGGGGCAGGTGTGTGGCAAATGCAGCGAACGTACCCTGCGTGGTATATTGCCTTACGTTTACTTCGTAAATATTTCCCTGCTGTATCCACGCAGCATTTTCGTTGCTTACATTTTTGGTAGCCGAATCGTCTCCATTGCTGGCAGTTGTAACGGTAGTATTGTTGTTGCATGATGCGATAAAAAACGCAAGAACAATAAACCAACTGAAAACCCGCTTTTGCATAATTTTAGTTTTGGCTAAAATTAAATGTTTCGGCAATTGCGCTATTCTATTTTTTGCAACTGACACTTACGCCGCAACTTGTTTCTCCCCCACCCTTTGCAAACCCCGGCCCTTGTGTAGGCTGTTTTGTGCTAGCAAGCAGTCGGTTTTTATTCTGGTTGCCTGGAAAACAATGCACCATTTTATAATCTGTAGTTATCTTTTCAAAAACCTATTGCTTAATACTCTTTTCATTACTTCATCTTTTAGGTTGCGGCTAATGGGAATTGAATGTATGCCAGCCTTTACTTCATTGTGATCAATACTGTTGATTTTTGCGAGAGAGACGATATACGACTTATGTGTTTTTAAAAACAGTTCCGCAGGCAGGTATTCTTCTACCGATTTAAAAGTGAGATAAGTGATGTACTTGCCCGTAGTGGTGTAAATGTTTACATAGTTCTGCAGGGCTTCAATAAAAATGAGTTCATTAAAAAAAATCTTTTGCAGCCTGCCATCGGTTTTAATAAAAAAATAATCAGGAGCCGAAATTTTTTCATCAACAGCATTTTGTTTTCGCAGATCGTAATACTCTTTTGCTTTTAGTGCCGCCTGGTAAAACCGCTCGAACGAGATGGGCTTTACCAAATAATCCAAAGCATTCAAATTAAAACCATCGAGTGCATACTGCGGGTACGCGGTTGTAAAAATTACGGGTGGGGCGGCGGGCAGCGATTTAAAAAAATCTATGCCGGTTATCTTTGGCATTTGTATATCTAAAAAAAGAAGTGGCATGTTGGCCGCATCAATTATGGCTGCGGCCTTTAATGGGTTTTCAAATGAACCGGTCAATTGCAAAAACGGCACTTCTTCAATGTATTCCATAATACCCTTGCGGGCTAATGGCTCATCGTCTATAATAATACAACTGATGCTCATGTTCAATCATTTATTTGTACTGCTAATTCCATAAAAAACCAGCCCCCCTTTTTCTGTAATTGCAAACGGTGGTTGTGTGGATAAAGTAATTGCAACCTCCGTTGCACATTTACGAGGCCAATACCCCCACTCGATGCATCGGCGTCTTTTTCATTCTCCATCGTATTGGCTACTGAAAATACCAGCTCTCCGTTTTGCCTTTCCAATTTTATGTCGATAGCATTTTGCCGGCTTGTATGATGCGACAAATGTTTGAATGCATTTTCAACAAACGGAATAAGCAGCAGTGGTTCGATGGAAAAATTTTTTACATCGGCCCCGTAATTAAAAGTTACCTGGGTTTTATCGTTAAGGCGCAAACTCTGAAGGTTTACAAAATCGTTCAAAAATTTGAGTTCCTTTTCCACGGGTATCTTTTCGCCATTACATTCATATAACTGATAGCGCAGCATTTCTGAAAACCGGTGTAGTGCGTTGCGGGCTTCTTCGTTTTGCTTATCAATTAAAAAATAAACCGAGTTGAGCGAGTTGAATAAAAAATGCGGGTTGATCTGCGATTTTAGAAAATTTAATTCCGCCTCGGCTTTTTCTTTTGCTATTTGCGCCAAACGTTTTTGCAGGCCTAAAAAATCGACTGATAATTTTACGGCAACACCAGCCGTTACCAAAAAAAAATGTGGAATAATGTTGTCGTATACACGCAGCTTCCAATTGCCACTTAGGTTGAGCAGTGCGGGATTATTGAGCAAATGGCCAAGCACCTGCATTTTTATTAAACTACTCAAGGCTATCAAACAAAAAAAACTCAAAAAGAAAAGGCCGTATTTTTTTTTATACAGCAGCTTTGGCACAAGCAGGTAATTGCAGAGATAAACAAGCAGGGCAAGGTCAAACACTTTTATGGCTGTAACAGCAAGGGCTTTTTCTTGTGTTGAATAATCCTGGTAGCGCAGGTAATACCAAACCAAAAACACCACCACCCATAAAAAAAGATGGTGGAGTTTATATCGCCAAAAACAATTTTGCCAGCCCATGTTGTAAAATAAATCTACCACTTCTATCCCGGATAATGGTTTACATCATTGGCAGGTTTTGCTACACAATCAGCATATATCCCGGCTTGTCAAGTAAAAATAACCACAGGTGTAATTGGCCGGCTTTACGATCGGTTTTCTGCAAAACTTTGTTGCTTAAATTTTTCAACATGAAATACTTGTTTGCCATTTTATTATGCAGCATCTGTTTTTGCGGATGTGCTCAAAATGATACTTCCACAACCGGCAAGGCAAAAGACCCTGGTCAATTGGTTGGCGGCAGTTGTGAAGGCTGCGAAGCCATTCATGAATCGCCCGTTCCACACAAACAATTAAGCTGGCAGGACACGCTGCCCGATTTTAATGACCCGGGACCCAAACTTATCGTTAGCGGAACGGTCTATAAAAACGATGGCGTAACACCGGCGCCGGATATTGTGTTGTATGTGTATCACACCGATCAAAAAGGTTTGTATCCAACAAAAGGCAATGAAAAAGGCTGGGGCAAACGGCACGGCTACCTGCGTAGCTGGGTAAAAACAAATACCAAAGGACAGTATCGTTTTTACACCTTGCGACCTGCATCTTACCCCGATGGCAACAATCCGCAGCATATACATGCCACTATAAAAGAGCCGGGCATAAATGAATATTGGATTGATGAATTTGAATTTACCGACGACCCGTATCTAACAAAAGACATGCAGAGCCGTGCTCAAAACCGTGGCGGTAGTGGCCTGGTTACTCCTAAAAAAATAAATGGTTTGCAACACGCCGAACGTGATATTGTTTTAGGGAAAAACATACCGGGTTATAGGTAACAAAGAGGAATGAGGTTTATTGTACAATGTTTACTTACAAAGAGAAAAGGAGGAAAGGAGAGACTTGATGTCGCCCCTTCATAAGTTCAGTTTTTATACTTCTCTGCAATTTATTTACATCGGACATCCCGGCTTTCCACGGAATGCAGGTGATAAACAAGGTGAATGCGGGAAGAGTATCAAAATTTCAAATTCCTCTAGTTTTTCCCAGCAGAATTTCAACGAATGACCCGCCTATTATCCTATCAAGGGTGCGGTAAAATGAGCAGCATAAGCACCTCGCAAAAACCAAGCAGTTTAACAGACGAGTTGAGTTTGTGAAGACACAAGAGTTGCGGCTGCGGCACAAAATTAATTGAGACAATATCTTAGGGAGCCTAGTGCGAGTTATGGAGATGGCAATTTGAAAAGACGCGTAAACATTTGCCAGGACAAAACCTCCTCAAAAAAAAACTCCCGTCACCGGAAGTTTACAATCACATCTTTATCTCCTCACCATTTCCATCAAAAAACCTGAACTCGGTTAAGTGATAATTGCTGTCGGCTTTGAGAATAATTTTTTGGTTGAACTTTCTTTTCCATTTTGCCAATCTTGAATTCCAGATCCAGCCTTTGGTTAGATAGGCATATACAATGGGGTGTACGTTAATGGTAAGGTTGCTGTGCTTATGGGTAATGAGGTAGTTTAAATTCTTTTCAATTTCATCCTCTAAAATAAGTGTAGAAGCTATTTTACCGGTGCCACTACAGGTGGGGCAAACCTCCTGCGTGTTGATGTTCATTTCCGGCTTCATTCTTTGCCGGGTAATCTGCATCAAACCAAATTTAGAAATGGGCAGCACTGCATGTTTTGCACGGTCGGGCCGCATGGCTTCGTCCATGGCCTCCAATAATTTTCTTTTATTGTCGGGCAGCTTCATGTCTATAAAGTCAACCACTATAATTCCACCAATATCCCGCAGGCGTAACTGCCTTGCAATTTCATCGGCAGCCTCAAGGTTTGTTTCTAAAGCATTTTGTTCCTGGTTGTTGCTTACGCTTTTATAGCCGCTGTTTACATCTATTACATGGAGGGCCTCGGTGTGTTCAATAATAAGGTAGGCGCCACTGTTTAGATTAACCGTTTTACCAAAGCTTCCTTTTACCTGTTTGGTTATGCCAAACTGGTCGAAAATGGGCGTACCGTTTTGATGAAACAAAACGATGTCGGCCTTTTCGGGGGCAATGCGCTGAATATAATTTTTAGCGTCGGTAAAAATATTTTTGTCGTTGGTAACTATGCGGTTAAAATCTTCATTGAGCAGGTCGCGTAGAATGCTGGTGGTTTTTGTTTGCTCACTCAAAATTTTTGCAGGCGGCACGGCACCCTTTAAATTGTTTTGAATGGCTGCCCACATAGCCGTCAGGTCGGAAAGATCTTCGTGGAGTTCCGCGGTGTTTTTTCCTTCAGCAGCCGTGCGCACAATTACACCAAAGTTTTTTGGTTTGATGGATTCTACGATCCGTTGTAATCTTTTTCTTTCCTCGGACGAATGAATTTTGCGTGATACAGCGACTATGTCATTAAACGGAGTGAGTACAATGAAGCGGCCGGGGAGCGATAGCTCGCAACTAAGCCTGGGGCCTTTTGCAGCAATAGGTTCTTTTAAAATTTGTACGAGTACATTGGGTTTGCCGCCCAGTACCTCATTAATTTTTCCGGTTTTTACAATCTCGGGTTCTATTGTAAACTGGGCAAAGTCGAGTGTTTCGCCGGGTTTATCGGCAATACTTAGCTGTGTAAACTTCAGCAACGATTTTGCAAATGGGCTAAGGTCTGTATAATGAAGGAAAGCATCTTTCTCAAAACCCACATCTACAAATGCCGCGTTTAAGCCGGGGATGAGTTTTTTTACCTTTCCTAAATACAAATCGCCAACCGCAAAACGGCCATCCGTTTTTTCAGTATGTAGCTCTACTAATTTTCTATCTTCCAACAAAGCAATTTCTACTCCATGGGTCGAAGAATTAATGATCAATTCCTTATTCACATTACTACAGCTTTTTGAATATGCAAGTGATAATACCAATTACCGATACCGTACTGCAGGGAGTAATTTTTTCTTACTGTTAATAGCGGGGCAAATTGATGGGAGTTGCAATCGGCAGTAAGGCGATCGGAGTTGTGGAAACAGCTAAACCGGGAAAGGCTTGCGCCACTCCCGGTTTTATGAAGAACCTATTTGCGTTTTTTATGGCGGTTCTTTCTTAGTCTCTTTTTACGTTTGTGTGTCGCAATTTTATGACGCTTTCTTTTTTTACCACAAGGCATACTCTGTTATAATTTTTTTATGATGAAATACTAATTTCTTAATTGACTGAGGCGTTGTTCTACTTCCTTCTTTAATGCCGGATCACTTATCAACGGCAAACTTTTGTTGTACCATTCAGCCGCTGCTTTTTTGTTCTCCATTCTTTCCGAAACATCGGCTGCACCAAATATCGCTTCGAGGTTTGCAGGCCGTAAACGGGCAACAATCTTAAATCGTTCCAATGCCTTTTCTAACTGCCCCGATACCAAACTGGCCTCCGCTAACCGCATTTGTGCATGCACGTTGGTCGAATCTTTTTCTACTACTCCCCTTATCAAGCCAATGCCCTCCATTGGCGAGCCCAATCCTCCGTATAAATACACTTCACCCAAATTTACTTTTGATGAATCGTTAGCAGGATTGAGTTTTAAAGAACGCTCAAACAAGTCTTTTGCCTGGCCTGCTTCCCATTGTTTGAGTTGTGTGTTTTGTTCGTTCTTTAAACCCTCCAAAAACAAGCGGGCAGCAAATGTGAGGGATTTTTCTGAATTTTCCAACCGGGCTGCCTCAGCGGTATACCAGGCAAATGGGGCTAAAAGACGGGCGGTGTCTTTCCAAAAATTGGCTAGCTGGTGGTATGCATGAAGTTTTTGAGCCGCCACATCCCCTCTTGATATTCCGTTCTCTAACTGGCTGAGGCGCAGAATTTGGGGTTGTGTAAGTTCCTGCTTTGCGGTAAATAGAATCGAATCAATTGTAAATAACGACGCGGCTTGAGAAGGACGGTTGCCTGGCACCTGTTTGGATTGAACTATGCCAAAAATTTTGCTTTGGGTGGCAGCGTATAAACTCAATACTATTAAAACACTCGAAACAAAAAATATCCACTGAGGTTTGCGCATAAAGAACCCACATTTACTGAAGGGTGCGCAAAACTACATTTCTACGCCGATTTTCTTTACTTCGGATACAAACTCTTTTGCTGGTTTAAATGCCGGAATGAGGTGTTCGGGTATGTGAACGGCAATATTTTTTTTGATGTTGCGACCAATTTTTGCCGCCCGTTTTTTTGTGATGAAAGAACCAAAGCCGCGGATGTAAATATTTTCTCCTTTGGAAAGAGAGTCCTTAATTTCCGTAAACATACATTCAAGTGTAACCAGCACATCCACTTTCGGAATGCCTGTTTTTTCGGCGATGTGGTTGACCAAATCTGCTTTTCTCATAGCAAAGTTTTAATCTGATTTACAAAGTTTGTAGTACAATATACAATGAGTGTCAATAAAATAGAAATATTAATCTCTAAATTACCGGGTTATTCTATGGGTGCTCAAAACAAAATGGCTGAATTGGCAGATTCGGAGATGGAAACGGGGAAAAAATTTGCACGCCAACTGCTCCGGTGGAACAAATATTTTAATAAAAGGCAAATGCCGTGGAAGGGCGAAAAAGACCCATACAAAATTTGGCTGAGTGAAATTATTTTACAGCAGACAAGGGTAGACCAGGGTTTAAAATATTATCAAAACTTTATTGAGCGCTTTCCCAACATCAGTGCACTTGCCAGCGCAAAACCCGAAGCAGTATTTAAATTATGGGAAGGGCTGGGCTACTATTCCCGCTGCCGCAATCTGCTAGAAACTGCGAGGCATATTGCCGGCAAATGCGAAGGAAAATTTCCGGCCGATTATCAATCTATTCTTCAACTGAAAGGTGTAGGCCCGTACACCGCTTCTGCAATTGCCTCGTTTGCTTATAATTTACCCCATGCTGTGGTTGACGGAAACGTGTACCGCATACTGGCCCGTATTTACAACAAAATTGTCCCCACAGATAGCACGGAAGGAAAAAAATACTTTGCCGCCCTGGCGCAACAAACACTTACGCCAAAAAAAGCCGCCGAATACAACCAGGCGATCATGGATTTTGGTGCACTAATCTGCAAACCTTCCCCTAACTGCGAGGATTGTTTTTTTCATAACGATTGTAAAGCCTATGCCGTGGGCAACCAGAAAAACTTACCGGTTAAACTAAAAGAAATCAAAATAAAGGAGCGTTGGTTTTATTATTTTGTTTTGAAGGCCGGCAACAGTTTTTGCCTGCGCCAGCGTACAGAAAACGACATCTGGCAACATCTGCATGAATTTCCTGTAATTGAAAAATCCGAGCCTGTTTCAAGCGAACAGTTAGCCAACGAGTTTGAATCCAACTACTCTTTTAAACTAATGCAACCACTGTCTGCTACAGTACAATCCACACAACGACTAACACATCAACTCATCCACTTTTCATTTTACATCATCGAATCGCCAGATCAAACACCTGTAAAACATTTTAGGTGGGTAAAAATTAATGCCCTGACCAAATTGGCCTTCCCCAAAACACTTCAACAATTTATCAGCCACCACCTGACAGCCACATAAAGAGGGTGGCAATAAATTTGATTATATTTTTTTAAATTTACTAAACGGGCAGGAGCAATTTATTAAACAGTTAAACTGAATTGTATGAGAGGTGTAAACAAAGTAATGCTGATTGGTAATTTGGGAAAAGATCCAGATGTACAATTTCTAGAGGGTAATATTGGGGTTGCAAAATTTCCGTTAGCTACCACCGAAACTTTTAAAGACAGATCGGGAAAATTAATTTCGCAAACCGAGTGGCACACCGTGGTGTTGTGGCGGGGCTTGGCCGAACTTGCCGAGAAGTACCTGCATAAAGGAAGCCTTGTTTACATAGAAGGCCGCCTAAGAACCAGGAGTTGGGAAGACAGGGAGGGCCATCGAAAATTTGCCACCGAAGTAGTTGGCGACAACCTGATAATGCTTGATAAGAGAAGCGATCATGGACATGGTGGCGGCACTACGGAACAAGGGCCCGACACCTATACCCCACCACCCGAAGCACCCATGAACGATCACTCCGATCTTTCGTTTTAAATAAATGGTTTAGTTTTACAACCTTGCAGTGGCAGGCCTTATACGCCTGCCTTTGTAATGTAGTTTTCACCAAAATATTTGTGTTGGATCACTCTCCGGTAAATTCTTTAATTCATTCAATAGCCCAGGTTTTTTTAGCGGCCAATCCGCAAAGCAGCGTTTTTCTTGTGGCGCTGCTGCTGGTGCTTTTACTGTTAAGTTTTATTACCTCCGGTGCCGAGGTTGCTTTGTTTTCGCTGCAGAACAAAGACGTAAACATGCTTAAAACAAAACAACATGCAGCAGCCAGGCGCATCACCAGCTTACTGGAGGAGAGAAAAGCTGTGTATACTTCACTACTTATTGCCGGCGGCGTTTTTAACATCAGCATTATTATTCTCGCCAATTTTTTATTAGACCCCCTGCTCAATATCGGTACTGTTAATTTGTTTGTGCCCGTAAATGTTGATATGCTTATAGAAATCGTCATCATTGCTTTTGTACTTGTGTTTATTGGAAAAATGCTGCCGAAAGTATGGGCTACACAAAACACTTTACGTTTTGCTTACAGTACATCGGCAGTGGTAGAAGGGTTGCATCTTTTGTTGCGGCGTATTAGCCTGCGCATGGTAGCCATAGCCGACCAGATAAGTGAAACCAGTGGCGCCAACGAGTCGGAAGCAGCCAGCATGAAGGAGTTGGATGATGCCATTGAAATAAACAATGTGCAAACCTCAATTGAAGAAAAAAATATCCTGAAAGGCATTGTCAAATTCGGGAACATTACCGTAAAACAAATAATGAAGTTCAGGCTTGATGTAAGTGGTATTGATTACAACGCTTCCTTCCCCGATGTTATTCATAAAATTGAAGAATTACACTACTCAAGGCTGCCGGTTTTTAAGGAAAGCCTTGATCATACCGTTGGCGTTATTAATACAAAAGACTTACTTCCTTATTTGCACCAGCCGGCATTCGACTGGCATAGCGTAGTACGCCCAAGTTTGTTTGTGCCCGAATCGAAATTGATTAAGGACTTACTTAAAGAATTTCAGGCCAGGCGGGTTCATTTTGCAATTGTAGTTGATGAATTTGGCGGCACAAGCGGTATAGTAACCATGGAAGATATCCTTGAAGAAATTATCGGCGATATAAGAGACGAATTTGATGAAGAAGAAAATGCCGTTCGAAAAATTGACAATGCCACCTATATTGCCGACGCCAAAATTATGTTGTACGATTTATGCCGCTACATGGCTTTGTCAATCGATACTTTCGATTCTGTAAAGGAAGAAAGCGATTCGCTTGCCGGGTTGGTGCTTGAAATTGCAGGAGCTTTCCCCGAAATCAATGAAACGGTTAGTAGCGGCGATTTTGATTTTACTGTACTGGAAATAGACAAGAACCGAATTAAAACAGTAAAGATCGTTATCAACCAATTTAGAAATGAGCAGTAGAGAAAAAAACATTGGGCAAAACACAGTGGGCAAATACCGTCGGTGCATTGTTGCCGCATTGACAGTTATAGGTTGTAGAGCTAGAACGAATAAAAATTTGGCAAACGATTACAAGATGTTGCATTGCCTGTTACCGATGGCTTATTCCTTATTGGCTATTGCCTGTTTATTTTCTGCCACTTCGTGCAACAGCGAGTACACGCAAAAACCCCGCGGTTATTTCACCATTAATCTACCAGTAAAAAAATACCAGCAGTTTAATGAACCCGGCTACCCCTACACATTTGAATACCCGGTTTATGGCAGCGTTGTGAAGGATTCTTTATTCTTTGATGAGAAGGCAGAAAACCCATACTGGATAAATATTGATTACCCAACTTTTAATGCACGCATGCACTTTAGTTATAAAGACGTTGGTCAAAATAATTTCGACTCTTTGGTACAGGATGCATTTACACTTTCGTATAAACAACATACTTACAAAGCATCTGCTATAGAGCCCGAAGCATTTACAACACCCAACGGTGTTGATGGCGTGTATTTTACATTGCGGGGCAACGCGGCTACAACCAACCAGTTTTTTGCTACCGATAGCACCAAACATTTTTTACGCGGTGCCCTGTATTTTAATGTGGCACCTAATGAAGATTCGCTTGCGCCGGTTAATATTTTTTTTAGAGAAGACCTAAAACATTTGATTAACACCCTGCGCTGGAAGTAAATTCTGATTGACTTGTGATTGGAGTTAGAAGGGGTAGATTTTTCTTAAAAACGATATCGTATCCGTCTGAAAAAAATTTACAAGCCTCGTAAAGCCTGCCCCGGGTTTCCGCTGAAGTAACAACCTTCTCTACCCCAAAAAAATTTGGCACTCTCTGTTTTAATAAATAGCTTCAAGAACTACATTCTATAAATACACCACTACATAATTAAGCTGTTACCACTTTGGAAACCTACTCACGGTAACGTATTATTTATCATCACCAAAAACTAAGATCATGAGAAAGTCAATTTTCTTCTGGTTGCTTATGGCAGCCTCATTTTTTGCGCACAGCCAAAAAAACACCCTTTACGAAGTAAATTTTGTTACTCCAAAAGCCGGTATGAAATCTACTTTTGAAACAAATTGGAAACTGCACCTGGCTAAATTTCATAAGAACACCGACAAGCGAATGGTGTATGAAGTTTTGAGTGGACCAAGAGCAGGGAGTTACCATATTGTGGAAGGCCCTATTGCTTACGCCGATATGGACACAGAAACGCCTAACGCAAAAGAACATGCACTTGATTTGGAAAAAACATTTCAGCCGTACATAAAAGAAGGGTCAATGCATGGCATTTTTCGTTGGGATGATACAGCCAGTTATAACCGCACAGTAACTGCCGAAAAATTTTTAGTGACCGTCACCCATGTAAAATTTGGGCAGATGCCGGGTACCCTGAGAGAGTCAAAAAGAAACTCATTGATCCAGGCAAAACTGCCTTATCCAAGTAAAGTGAGTGTCAATACATATTTTCAAATGATGTCGGGTTCCGATCCCGTTATGGTGACCGTTAGAGGTTTGAAGGATGGTTTTAGAGAGTTGGAAACAGATTATTTCGGTCCAAATCAAAATCCACCAAATGCTTTTAAAGATGCGTACATAAAAGATTACGGTCAGGAAGCCTGGGATGCCCGCTCAAAATTATTAGATGAAAATGCCAATGTAGCCAGCCGCGAAATGTATATGATGAAATTGCGCAAGGACCTTAGCTCTAATTAAGGAGAAAGAAGAATAGTTCAGTAAATCCCGGGTGCACCGCCTGGGATTTTTTATTAAGCCAACAACCCAAAACTTTTTTCACCAAAGCAAATCCATCGGCCCTCTCATTCCGCTTACCTTCGTTGAAACAGAATTTGTGATTGAAATTGACAATGTAATTATTAGCGATGATGTGGTGGAAGCGCAGTTTGTATGCGACCTGCACAAATGCAGAGGTGGTTGCTGCGAAGATGGAGATGCCGGCGCACCGCTGGAGAACGAAGAAAAGAAATTTATTGACGAATACTTCGAGGTAATTAAACCCTACTTAACCAATGAAGGTTTGCTGGAAATAAAACGCCAGGGAAAATATTTGTACGACCGCGAGTTTGGCTGGGTTACACCGACCGTTGATGGAAAAATTTGCGCCTATGGCAACCGCGATAATAATGGAATTATTAAATGTGGCATTGAACAGGCTTTCAATGATGGAAAACTTCCCTGGAAAAAACCAATAAGTTGTCATCTGTATCCTATAAAAACCACTAAGCGTAAAAAATATACCATGGTAAACTACGAGCCGCGTGACGGCATGTGCAACCCCGGTTGTGCACTGGGAAAAAAATTAAAACTACCCGTGTATCAATTTTTGAAAGATGCTATTGTACGTAAGTTTGGTCAACCATTTTATGAAGCCTTGCACCAGGTAGCCGTGGAGCATTTTGATGAAAAAAATAAATAAGCATGTCGCAACAATCTTCAACCTTCATTGCAAAAAGCACAATTAAGTCGGCCGACAGGGAACACCGTCGCAAGATTAATTTCAACATGGCCCGGTACAATGCCGTGGTGCCTGCTGGCAAAACGCAATTTACCAATGTGCACCTTGCCCGCGAAAAAGCAAAGAATTTAAAATGGCGGGCCATTGAAAACCTGGGTAAGCAATTAGAAAGTTTTGAAACCGCAATAGAAAAAAAAGGTGCAAAGGTAATTTGGGCACAAAACGCCGAGGAAGCTTTAGAGGAAATTCTAAAAATCTGTAAAGAAAAAAACTGCTCTTCAATTGTAAAAAGTAAGAGCATGGTAACAGAAGAACTGCACCTCAATAAATTTCTGGAAGAGCATAACATTGAAAGTGTAGAAACCGATCTGGGCGAATACATTCAACAGTTAGATGGCGAAGCGCCGTACCATATTGTTACGCCGGCCATGCACAAAAGCAAAGAAGATGTTGCAAAATTATTTGCCGACAAATTAGGAACTCCTTTAACCCTTACACCAGAACAACTGACATTAGTAGCAAGAGAAAAATTGCGGGAGAAATATATGCAGGCGCAAATTGGCATCACCGGCGCCAACTTTATTATTGCCGATACGGGTAGCATTGCTATTACCGAAAATGAAGGCAACGCAAGATTGAGTTGTGCCTGGCCAAAAACGCATATTGTAATTACGGGTATTGAAAAAGTAATTCCTTCGCTTACCGATTTGCATTTGTTTTGGCCACTGCTATCTACGTACGGTACCGGGCAAAAAGTTACAGTCTATAACACCATTGTTAGCGGGCCGCGACAAGCAACTGAAATTGATGGCCCCGAAGAAATGTACGTGATACTGCTCGACAATGGCCGCACAAATATTTTGGCTGATGCAAAGGCAAGAGAAGGATTGTACTGCATTAGGTGCGGGGCTTGCCTCAATGCCTGCCCGGTTTATAAAAACATTGGTGGCCACACTTACGAGGCCACATACAGCGGACCAATTGGTGCGGTAATTACACCGCACTTAAAAGAAATGGACGAATGGAAACATCTTAGCTACGCATCATCACTCTGTGGTAATTGTACCGAAGTGTGTGCGGTAAAAATAAATTTGCACGAGCTGTTGTTAGACAACCGCAACGAGGCAGTTGAAAAAGGTGCGGCAACCTTTGCCGAAAAAATGGCCTGGAAATTTTGGAAGCGGGCTATGCTCCATCGCCGGTTTATGAACATTGGTTCGGGCACTATGAAAACATGGGTGGTAAATAATTTTATGAAAACCTGGAAGCAGAACAGAAGCGAACTACAGTTTCCAAAAAAATCATTCAACCAGCAGTGGAAGGAACGAAATAAATAAAGATGAATACGGCGGCTATCATTTACAGCCATAGCATCACGGCTCGCCTGCAATACATTGTTGACTTTTTGGCGAGGTATTATGCGATTGAATTTAAGTTGACGAGTAACGAAGAAACCTACAATGCATCACAGGCACCTTGCAAAATTAATTACAGCTACCATAAAATTGCCGGTGATGAAATTTGGATGCACCCGCATGTTTTACTTTTTGAATCCGCTGTTCACCCCGTAAAAATTGAATGTTTTCAACACCAATCAACCGACGCAAACCGGCAGCCTTACACATGTTTCTTTAAAGCCGAAGGCGATTTACACTTTGATTTATTTGCCGCCATTTTTTATTTAATTACCCGCTACGAAGAATATTTACCACATCAAAAAGACGCATATGGCAGGTATGCGCATCAGAATTCAATTGCCTTTAAAGAAAATTTTTTACAACTCCCGTTGGTTAATATATGGCTCGAGGATTTTAGAAGTTTGCTAGCAGCAAAAAACGATTTATTCCTTCAACAACGTTCCACGTTCGGGCATCTACCCACCTATGATATTGATATGGCCTGGAGTTTTAAAAACAAGGGATGGAAACGAAACACGGCAGCTCTATTTAAATTATTTGCCACGGGAAAATGGAAAGATTTTAGGGAACGGATTTCCGTGCTTCGCTACAAAACACCCGACCCCTACGATGCCTACCACTGGATGGATACACTGCACAGAGATTTTGATTTGCAGCCCTTGTACTTTCTCCTGGTAGCCAAAAAAATTTCAACACTCGACAAAAATATCAGTCCGGAAAACAAGGCTTTTCAATTATTGATAAAAACCATAGCCGCAAAATACAAGGTTGGTTTACATCCCTCCTGGAGTAGTAATCAGCACCCACATCTGCTTGCTGAAGAAAAAAATTATTTGCAAACTGTTTCAGCACAAACCATTCATGCATCGCGCCAGCACTTTATTGCCCTTACGTTACCCGATACCTACCGCTGGTTACTGAAGGCAGGCATTACAAACGATTACTCCATGGGCTACGGCAGTATCAATGGCTTCAGGGCTTCTGTTACAACACCATTTTATTGGTACGATTTAAAAAATGATGAAGTCACTAACCTTCTTATTCACCCATTCTGTTTTATGGAGGCTAATTCGTTTTACGAACAGAAATTGACTGCTGAAGAAGCCTTTGAAGAGTTGATGCAGTATCGAAGAGTAATAACAGAAGTGGGTGGGGCAATGATAACCATTTGGCACAATAGTTTTTTAGGAACGGGCAAGGAGTTTGAAGGATGGAGGGATGTGTATAGAAGATTTGTCAGCACCTCTTCCCCTCCCGATGCTTCGGGACCCTCAACAGTCCCGATAGCTATCGGTATAGAGAAGAGAGAAGTATGATGCCGTGCCTTTTCGGATAAAATATTTTCTTTTGAGATCACCAGGGAAGAAAGATGTAGAGGCAAAATTTATCGAAGCTTCCCCACCGATTTATTTACCAGATACACCCCATACAAAGTAATCAACACACCAACGATAATGTAGGGTGTAAGCATTTCGCCAAAAATGATAAAGCCTGCTACCACAGCTACTACCGGGTTTATATAGGCGTAAACAGAAACCTGTTCGGTTGGTAATTTTTGCAGTGCATACAAATATGCAATGAAAGAAATCACCGATCCAAAAACGGTGAGGTAAGCCATTGCCGCCCACGATTGCCAGGGAATTGTTGCCAGGGGTATAAAATATTTTTCGGGTGATGTACCCACATGAATATTAGCAACGGGTAATACACTTAAACCTTTGGTAGCAGTGATTAACGTGATGCCGGAAATAAACATTTGCAAACCCAAACTAAAATAAGGGTTGAATTGGGCTGCATGTTTTTTTGTGTAGATGGTGCCAAAGGCCCAGGTCCACGTGGCAATTAATGAAAGAAAAATACCGAATTGAAAAGCTGGATTTACAAAGTCGGACAGGTGCTGCGCAAAAATGATACAGATACCGGTAAAGCCAACAAGCAAACCAATGATTGATTTTTTATTGAGCGAGGATACCGTGCCGCCAAACAATCCAATTACAACAATCCACAGCGGAAAGATGGAACCTATAATAGAACCTAAACCAGCCGAAATATATTTTACCCCCCACGTTGAAAGTGTGTTGCTCAACAAAAAATTCAGCAGGCATAAAATCAACACACTTCGCCATTCTTTTCCTTTTGGTAGTGCCGCACCTTTAGCTATAAAAAAAATTACGTAACACAAACCGCCAAACATTTGCCGCATACCGGCCATTTGTAATGCGGGCATATTACGTACACCAATTTTAGAAGCGATCCATGTAGTACCCCAAAAAAAACAAACCAACGCCAGGGCAAACAGTGCTTTTCCCCGGCCACCACGTTTTTCGGTGCGCAGGGGATTAAGCCAGGAAATATACCTGGCTGCAGTGTTAAGCGATGTCGGCTTTTGTATGTTTGAGTCGTTGTTCAAATGGTGAATGGTGAGTTGTGAATGTGGTGTTGTACAATGATAGTTTTTGAGTACTGAAAATCTCGTGCAACTGGTCAGTGGTTAGTTGTGAATGTTGTGCTGAGGGATGATGGTTTCTAAATGTTGAAATTGTTTCCCTGCAATATTAATGGCACTCGCACAATGTCATCTGGTAAAGAAAATAAAGCATCGCTCTTGGCCCAAGAGCATACCTAATACCTCAGTAAAATTTCAACCAGCAAGGAATGGACCTTATTAGCTTATTTAAAGCATCGAAAGAATAAGCTAATAAGGTAGAGCTCTCAAGAAGCCAATGCTTCCACCAGGTTGATAAGCCGGCCCGGATGACTGGTCGGACGGGGTTTTCTATAAATCTCTCTTTATGAAATTGTGCTTGCACTACACGCACAATTCACAATTACAACTCACCACTCACCGCCTCAATGCCTAAAATGCCTTAAGCCTGTAAGCACCATGGCCAGGTTATTTTGTTTACAATAGTCTATACTGTCTTTGTCCCTCATCGAACCACCGGGTTGTATAAATGCGGTTATGCCAGCTTCGTGGCCCAACTGCACACAATCGCTGAATGGGAAAAAAGCATCGCTGGCCATCACTGCTCCCTTCAAATCGAAATTAAATTGTTTTGCTTTTTCAACTGCCTGACGGACTGCATCTATACGGCTGGTTTGACCGCAACCTTTACCAATTAATTGTTTGTTTTTTACAAGTGCAATGGCGTTTGATTTCAGGTGCTTGCAAACCAGGTTGGCAAATTCCAAATCTTCTTTTTCAGTGGCACTGCATTGTCTTGCACCAACCTCTTCCCATTTTTCAAAATTACCGTGGTCTTTATCCTGAAATAAAGTTCCATGCAATATAGATTTGGAAGTAGCGGGCAGGATATCTGTATGTTTTAATTCAAGGAGAATGCGATTCTTCTTAGTTATTAATTTCTGCAATGCCTCTACCGAAAAGGAAGGAGCAATCAGTACCTCAAAAAATATTTCTGAAATAGCATAAGCGGTTGACGCATCAATTGCTTTATTGCAAACAAGCACACCACCAAATGCACTTTCCGGGTCGCCATCGAAAGCAGCCTGCCAGGCTTCAAAAACGGTATCTCTCATGGCAATGCCGCAAACGTTTGTATGCTTTATAATAGCAAAAGTTGTATCGCTCCGTTCAGCAATTATTTGAACGGCCGCGTCCACATCAACCAAATTATTGTACGAAAGTTCTTTGCCATTCAGTTGCGTAAAGGACTTGTTTATATCGCCCCAAAAAAAAGAATGCTGATGCGGGTTTTCGCCGTAGCGCAAAATTGTTTCTGTTTCCACATTAATGGCTTTTATATCATCGTGGGAAAGAAAATACTCGTTGATTGCCGTATCGTAACGGGCCACTATAGTAAATGCATTCGTAGCAAAAATTCTACGTTGTTCCAATGTAATTTCGCCATTTTGCAGAACCAATAATTCTACTAAAAAATCGTAGTCATCTTTCGATGATACAACCATAACTGACTCAAAGTTTTTTGCCGCGGCACGTAGCAGGGATGGCCCGCCAATGTCAATTTTTTCAATGACAGCCGCCTCATTTATTTCCGTTTCTGTTTCAGCTGCTTTTTGTTTTTGCTCTTCCAATGTTTGTTCAAATGGGTACAGGTCCACTATCACCAAATCAATCTCAGGAATATTGTACTGTTTCATTTCCTCCACATCTGTTTCATTGTTTCTGCGCCCCAGTATTCCGCCAAACACCGCAGGATGAAGTGTTTTCACTCTGCCACCTAAAATGGAGGGATAGGTAGTAAGTGTTTCCACGGCAACAACGGGTAGGTTTAAATCTTCAATAAATTTTTGTGTGCCACCGGTGCTGTAAATAGTTGCGCCTTGCTGGTGTAGTTGGCGTACCACAGGTTCCAGTCCATTTTTATCAAAAACAGAAATAAGGGCGGATGCAATTTTTTTATTCATCTACTAAATTTTAAAACCGATTAATGAATAGCAACTGGGAACAAAGGCTTTTCAAAACTTATATCACCAGCCTTTTGAAGTGAGCAAAGGTAGGGGCTACAGGTTCATTACAAAAGCACCTTGGTCAGCAACGTTGTAAAACGGAATGTTCAGGGAGTCACAATCTTTTTTCCAAAGCCTGGCTTTCCATGCCGGCACCGAACCATCAGCCACAACTTGTTTCAACAAAAATTGTTTGTGCAATTGGGTAATGTACAGTTTTGGATTTTTGGAAAGAACAAGTAGGTCAACTAAAGGTTTTGTAGTGATAGAAAGGAATTTTGGTGTGGCACTTATCAGCAGAATTTGTTTTTCATCCACAAAAAAATTGTTGCTTTTAAGGTTGCTTTCAACGGAAGCGGTGCGGTGCAAAATCCTTGCCGGCTGCAGGTGAAAGTTGCGGAAAAAATCATCGTTCAACAAAACGCTGTCGCCAATAAAATAAGTTTGCGTTCCATTCAATACATCCACTGCCCTGCGGCCCGGCACATTGTATACAACCAATTTTTTCTGTTGGCTGGCCTGCCAAATAAATACCGATCTCAACGAAATGAAAACCAACAAACTTACTGCTGCCGCCCAAAGAAGGACTCTCTGCTTTTCCATTAACCAAAAACAAAAGGCAACCATGAAAATAAGTAACAAAAAAAGTTGCAACAGGTTTATTGATAAGCCATTCCACACCGCAAATGAAATTTCATTTAGTCGCTCAACGTAACTGTTCATCCAGTAAATGAGGTGGTATAAAAAACTTCCAACAACACCTGCCACGGGGGGAAAAAAAGCAATCATACACAATAAGATTTCGCCCATTAGGATGATGCTCGAAAGCGGTACAGCTACCAAATTTGTAAATAGAAACAAAACCGGGAACTGGTGAAAATGATAGATGCTGAGTGGCACAGTTAGTATTTGCGCGGCAATGGTAACGGCGTTGAGCTTCCACAAAAAATCGAGGGTTTTGTTGGGAAAATAAAACCAGTTGTACACCGGCCGAAAGAAAAGAAAAATACTAAGCACTGCCGTGTAGGATAATTGAAAACCAACATCCCAAAGCCAATAAGGATTATAGCAGAGTAAGGCAAACGCAGAAAGGGCCAGAGTGTTATAAATTGATGAACGCCGGGATACTACTTTTGCCGTGGCAATAAAAGAAAACATTACGGCGGACCTGAGCACTGACGGTTGTGCACCAGCTAAAAAAGCAAAAAGCCATAAACAACAAAGAACAATGAGCAATCGCACAAATGCGGTTTGCTTTTTCTTCAACGGACTGGTTAGGCCCATCAATAGCCAATAAATTAAACCCACGTGCAACCCCGAAATGGCAATGACATGCACAACCCCGGTGTTGGTATAAGCTTCAACAAGGTTTTTATCCAAATCATCTTTGTATCCTATTAAAAGTGCTTCGGCAAGACCCTGCTCTTTTTGGCCACCTATGTATTTTTTTATTGTGGCAATTACCCAGCTACGACAATTGTAAATAAAAGTTTTGTAGCCTTTTTTATTTTCTGTTTGTGTTGTTCTAAAATCTTTCGCCGTTAAATAAACCTGGTGGGTAATGCCCTGGAAAAGCAGGTAACGTTTATAATCGAAGCCGCCAGGATTACCACCGTTTTTTATTGTCTGCAGCGATTTTGAAAACGAAACAACCGAACCATATTTAAGCAGTTTTAAGTTGCTGTCTTTTTTAAAGTAGATGATGATGTTACCCGTGGTTTGCTGCTGGTTTCCATTTTTATAAACAGCATTGATAGTTGCAATTGCCTTAACAGAATTTTGTTTTTCCACCAGTGGTTCTTCAATAGTTGCAACAATCAGGTCTTTTTCGGAATACAGGTTTCCAAACCAGTGTTTGTTGTTGGTGATGTTATTACTCCAAACAAGTAAAGCCCCAAGTGTTGCCAACACTGAATTGATAAGAAACCCGGTAATCCATTGCAGCCTGAATTTTTTTGTAACCGGCAGAACATTGTAAAGAAATAAAACCGTGAAGAACAAAGCAAACGACGCCAAAAGTGCGAGGGCCGAAAATTGTAATTGCCACTGTAAAACAATACCGGCAATCAGCGAAACCAGCAACCGCAGGAACGGCGCTTTTTGCCAGGCGTAAACAGTTGGTTGCATATTTAAAGTTATGCTGGTAAAACTATTATATCAACTTCTGCAAGTGCTACTAAAAAACATAATTTTAAACTTATGAGACATGCGAATCAGAAGGACAATAGTTCCGCACAATTGACAGTAGAAGAATACATTCAGTTGGAGTTCGAATCCGATGTACGCCATGAATTTATTAACGGTCAATTAATTGAAATACCAGGAGAAAAAGACATCAACAACCAGGTAGCAATTTATATCTGACCTTCCTTGTTCAGCATCTGACGCCAAAGGGCTATCAGATCTATATCAATGACGTAAAAGTTGCAACGCCCGACAGCGCAAAATATTTTTACCCCGATGTATTTGCCACACAGGAACCCCGGACAGAATCTAACCAATACATCAAATTCGAGCCTGAAATCATCGTTGAAGTCATTTCTCCGTCAACCTACATTACCGACACTGTTGACAAATACATTGCATACACTTCGATTCCCTCTTTAAAATATTACCTGATTGTTGAGCCGGAAACAATTTATGTTACGCTGTTCTCAAAAAATTCAGAAGACAAGTGGGAGGCAATGACCTCTATTAGAAACACAGATGTAATTTCTTTACCAAAACTGAATATTGCATTGCCTTTGAATGAGGTTTACAAAGGGTGACGATCTCCCCTTTACTTTTTGCTCGTTGTCTCTCTTTTAGCTTTCTACTGCGTAATTCTTATACCTCTTGTTGCCCTTTCCATAATAGCGGGCATGGCTCTACCTCCCATGCGGGTTAGCCTGTATGTAAACGTTAGCATAAAGAAGCGATTGAGCACCGAGTTGCGTACATCCTCAATGTAATTATCGCTGGCATTGCGGGTAATGCCAATATTTTGGTTAAGCATATCGTAAACCGAAAATTTAATTTCGCCTCTTTTATTTTTAAAAAGTTCTTTGGCCAGGCCTGCATTCCACAACGCAAAGTTTTGGTTGAAGCCATCGGTTCGGCCGGTGTACAACGTGTAATCAAAATCGGTAGAAAGAATAATTCCCTTTGGAAAAGTGTGGGTAACATCGGCCGATAAGGCATGTGTAAAATAGTT
Source organism: Chitinophagales bacterium (assembly GCA_031425835.1). Lineage (GTDB taxonomy): Bacteria > Bacteroidota > Bacteroidia > Chitinophagales > Chitinophagaceae > Flavisolibacter. The sequence continues at coordinate 22,409 of JANPKD010000005.1, read as the reverse complement.
CTGATTGTTTCTTGCGTAATCAGTGTTGGTATATCTAACTCTGGTGTAGTTAGAGCTAACGCCAATGCCCATATCAAGCTTTTCTTTGTAGTTGTAACTCAACCGCAGGTCCTCGCCGACAGTCAGGTTTTTTGTAAAATTTTCAACGTCATTAATCATAGTCACATCTCTCCCATACGCAATGCGGGTATTGGTATTAAAATTTCCACCCTGCATTTTTTTAATAGGGAAACCCACATTGAATGTACCCGAAACATTGTAGGCACCATCTAAATTTACCGGCCTTGTTTGTTGCCCGCCGGTACGCAGCTGCGTGATGGCATTGGTTATTTTATTCATGGTGTTGTTGAAAGTAAGCACAGCAAAAAGGTTCCGAAATTTAATCAGGTCGAAAAAGTTATAACTCAAACTAAAGTTGTTGCTGAACTCCTGCCCCAGCAAGGGGTTACCAATATAAACATTGGGTGGGTTGGTTACATCGGGCACTTCCTGCAATTGTGTAACCGTTGGTTGCCTTGTACTGCCACGGTAATTAAACCGCACACTACGGCTACGGGCAAACTGGTAGTTGAAAGATGCTGTTGGAAAATAGTTGGTGAATTTTTGATTGAGCAGTTTTGTGGTTGAAAGATTATTACTGTTGATGCTGGTTTGCTGCACCGAAAAACCCAACTGGTAATTGTATTTCTTTTTTACAATTCTGAGATTGGTGCCAGCCCGGTCGGAAACATTTTTGTTTTCAAAATTGTTAGACAGCCTGCTGTTCGGTACAGTGTATTTTCCGGTTGCGGCATCAAACCCGAGCACTTCTCTTTCCGACAGGCTTTCATTACTGTTATGACTGTAGTTAAACTCAAGAATTTTATCGCGGGCAATTGGTTCGGTGTAAGAAAATGAAAGGCCGAAATTGTTCGTTTCACTTTCGTTGACGTTCAAAACATTCGCCGTGCTATCCCTCCACTTTACACCAGCGGCATTAAAGAAATCGCCATCATAAGCCGATTGTACATTACGTTTGGTAGCACCAAGCGTACCCGATAAATTAAGCGAAAGTGTTCGGCCCGGGCGACGAAATTTTCTGCGCCAGATAAGGTTGTTGTTCCAGTTGTAACCATCACCAGTGGTATTGGTGAGAGATAGAATTTTATTAGCGAGATAGCTACCTCCTGATTCTTTTTCAAAGCCGATGTCTAACGAATCGCGGCTGAACGTATTGAAGGTTTTTTGGTAATTAAAATTTGGGTTGTAGATAATTGAATTGAATGAATCAATGGTATAAACCGTATTCATGTTTATGCGGTGGTTATCATTTTCTCTTCTCGAATTACTGAACGCATCCTGTAGCCGGGTAGAGTCGGGGTAGAAAGTTTTTGAATTACTTATCCTTTCATTGCCAGTATTTGTGTGGTTAAAAGAATAGCTGCCGTTCACTTCAAAAAACTTGCTCCAGGTATCGCGGTAGTTAATGCCAACGTTCGATGATTTTGTAATGCCTCCACTATTGGTGCCACCACTAAAGCCACCCGTGCTGCCACCGCCACCCATCATACCTCTTCCCGAAACATTCATTCCGCCGCCCATGCCCATGCCGCTGCCAGTTAAAGCACCCATGCCCATGGTGCCCACAATGTCGGAAACTGTAAAGCCAATGTTGTTGGTGTTGTTGTTTTTTGCGAACACGTAGGTTTGCATGGCACCTTTAAAAATGTTTGCATTCAGCCCCATATCAAATCGTTCGCCGGGGCGGCCCGCACCAGCGTAAGCTTTGCCAAACACACCTTTCTTTTTGTCCTTTTTTAATTTGAGATTGATGGCTTTTGTGCGGCTGCCATCATCAATACGGCTAAACTTTGCCTGCTCGCTCATATCATCAAACACTTCTACCTGGTCAACCATTTCGGCGGTAAGATTTTTTGTTGCCAGCTTTGGATCGCTGTTAAAAAACTCTTTCCCGTCAACGTATACTTTCTGCACATTTTCGCCCTGCGCTTTTACGGTGCCGTCTCTTTCTACCTGCACACCCGGTAATTTTTTTAAGAGGTCCTCAACCGTGGCGTTTGGTTTTGTTTTAAACGCATCGGCCTTGTAGGAGATAGTGTCGCCACTAATGCGTACCGGTGCCTCAGTAATCACCACCCCTTCGAGTGTTTTATAAAAACGTTCCATTTTTATCAGTCCCATGTCTATAATTGGATTGCCAGGACTAATAACAAAGTTTTTCTTGAAAGTTTGCAGCCCGGTAAAAGAGCTTACAACGTAGTAGGAACCGGCTTCTAAATTTTTAATTTCAAATCTTCCCTTCGTATCTGTGAGGGTAAAGGAAATAAGTGATGAATCGCTTAGCCTGACCACCGAAACGGTAGCATCGGCAAGCAACGTGGCGGAAGCAGAATCCTGCAGTGTACCCCTGATGATACCATTTGTTTTTTGCGCCTGCGCATGTTGCAGGCAAGAAAGAAGCATGCATAGTAGTAACACCTTTTTCATAAGCTAAGAGTTGGGGTACGAAGATATTCGCAAAGAGTTAAGTATGTGGTTAAATAAGGTTAACGGCTGGATGAGTGGTTTAAATGGCGGTGATGATTTACGCTTGGAGTGAGAGCAGGCATTATCGCATTTATATTGTTGGCTGGTAAATAACAATAACTATAGGCTACTTAGAACGCTTTGGATTAATACCACACAGGGTAAAAGTATTAATTTAGCCGCAATGAACCGGAATTTAAACAAGATTACCATTTACGAAAAGTTGCAAGAGCACCAGGCTACCCTGCAAAAATATGGGGTGCAGCAAATTGGATTGTTTGGCTCGTTTGTAAGGGGTGAAAGTTCTGAAACGAGTGATATAGATTTTTTGGTTGACTTCGAAAAAGGGAAGAAAAATCTGGATAATCTTATTGGCCTTGGCGACTTTCTTGAAGAACTATTTCAAAAGAAAATTGACCTTGTTACACCGCAAGGCTTGAGCCCCTACATTGGCCCTTGCATTCTTAAAGAGGTTGAATATGTACGGCTCCGAGCTTAATTTTATAATGCATATCTACGATGAAGTTTCATATTGTTTGAGACAAACAACCGATTTGGTACGAATCTTTTATCATTGATGAAACGCTTACAAGAGCTACCATCAGAAGCCTTGAAATTATTGGCGAAGCTGCTAAAAATATTTCCGGCGAGTTCAAAATGAAATATCCGCATGTACCCTAAAAAAAATGGCGGGGATGCGTGACAGGCTAATACATCAGTAGTTTGGAGTTGATTACGAAACAGTATGGCTTGTTTTAAAAAATGATCTTCCAGCGATTAAAATCCAAATTGAGATGATCATAGCAAATAATACCGCCCCTAACTAAACAAATACTCCACATCTTCCCTGCTCAATGCTTTTACAAATGATGAGTCATCGGCAATAAGGTCTTTGGCTAAGGCCCGTTTCTTTTCCTGCAACAGCATAATCTTGTCTTCAATGGTATCCTTACAAATCATGCGGTAAGCAAAAATGTTTTTTGTTTGGCCAATGCGGTGTGTACGGTCAATGGCCTGTTGTTCTACGGCGGGGTTCCACCAGGGGTCAACTATGTAAACGTAATCGGCGGCGGTTAAATTTAAACCCACACCACCCGCTTTTAAGGAAATTAAAAACACTCTTGTTTCGTCATCGTTCTGAAAAGCTTCAATTGCTTTTTGGCGGTCGGGAGCCGATGTGCTGCCATCAAAATATTCATACTTCACACCCAGCTCTGTGAGCTTTTCTTTTATCAGTGCAAGCATGCCTAAAAATTGCGAGAACACGAGTGCTTTGTGGTTGCCAATGTTCTCAGTAATCTCCCTGGCCAGCTCCTCTAATTTTATGGAATGATTTTCAAACTTTTCCTCTTCGTTTAAAATTGCCGGCGAGTCGCAAATTTGGCGCAGCTTCATTAACCCCTGCAAAATGGTGAGTTGCGATTTTTGAATGCCCTGCTCCTCAATGGTACCCAAAATTTTTGCCCTGAAGTCGTTCCGGTAGGCATCGTAAATCTGGCGTTGGGCGTCTTCCATTTCGCAAAACAAAATGGTTTCTGTTTTTTCCGGCAGGTCTTTTGCCACCTGCTCCTTGGTGCGGCGTAAAATAAAAGGGTAGAGTATTTTTTTAAGATGGTCTTTCTGTTCCCGCTCGCCAAATTTATCAATAGGTATGGCAAACTCCTGCCTGAAAAATTCCATTGAGCCCAACATGCCGGGATTTAAAAAATTCATCTGTGCATAAATATCAAACGTATTGTTTTGCAAAGGCGTACCACTCATGCACAAACGGTTTTTTGCATTGAGCAACGAAGCAGCCTTGGTAACCTTGCTTGCCGGGTTTTTTATGGCCTGCGATTCATCGAGTATCACATAGTCGAGCGGTATTTGCATGAAGGTTTTTATATCGCTGCGCAACGTGCCGTAGGTAGTGATGATGATGTGGTGCTGTTTTAATTCGGCCACATTGCGGGTGCGCAAGCCACCGTGGTGAATGTAGTATTCAAGCGATGGTGTAAATTTTTTTATTTCGTTTTCCCAGTTGTAAATAAGTGTGGTTGGGCAAACAACCAACGCCACCATGTCGGGATTGTAATGTTCAAAATAATATTGCAGAAACGACAGTGCCTGCACGGTTTTACCCAAGCCCATATCATCGGCCAGTATGCCACCCCACGCCACTTCTTTTAAATAATTCAACCACTGAAAACCGGCTACCTGGTACGGCCGCAAAACTGGTTGCAAAGCTTCGGGTGCCGGTATTGGTTTTATTTCATCAAACTCCCTTATGCGGCTGTATTTTTCTTCAAGCTGAATGGTTAGTTCTTCTTCGTTCCGGTTTTCGTACAGTTCATCAATTACACTTAAATGGTAACGGGAGAGTTTTAGTTTATCAGCCCGGCCTTCGCCCACTCTAAATAACAATGCATACTTCTTTAACCATTCATCGGGCAGTATACCTAAGGTGCCATCGCTCAGTTGTACAAACTGTTGTTTGTTGGCCAAAGCTTTTTTTACTTCGGCAACTGTTACCCGCTGGTCGCCAAATAAAATATCCACTTTGGCATCAAACCAATCGGGGTGCGATGAAAGGTAGATATGCGTTTGCGGCTTGGCTGTATTGAACCTGAAATTTTTTAAACTTTCAAAACCATACACCTCTGTTTTGGCTTCGTTCATTGCATCAACAAATAAAAAAAACCAGTTACCGCGTAATACTTCAGCACCACGCAGGGCCAGGGCGGCGCCATCTTCGTAGGTAATAAAATTGGAATGCAGCGTTTGCAGCTTGTCAATAAATGCCCGCTCGGCCAGGCGGTTGCGGTGTACCACTATCACTTTATCATTAAAAGGTATCACCAATTCATCCTTATCCTTTGCTTTAGTGTCAAAACCCTTGTAACTAAAAATGGGTTGAAACACTAAGTACTCACCTTTCTCGTGCAGCAATAATTTTACTTCGGGCTCACCATCTTTTATTTCCGATACAAGACTTTTATCAAAATCAACTTTGTACTCTTTGGTGAGTGGCATGATCAATTTCGACAAGGTTTGCGGCCATGCCTCCCTGGTAATTTTCATAGTGCCGCCGGGTAAAAACTTTTCGGCTATCTCCACCAGTTCAGCACTTTCCCATAGATACAAACGGTGGTTATACAAAAACAGCAGTGGTGATGGCGATTCGTTTGCATCAATGCGTTGCGCAACCGCATCGGGGGTAACAAAACATTCCATCAGGTATTTGTTTGCCGGCACTGTTACGGCAAAGTGTGGAGTGAGTAACCGGTTGCCTAATTCTACCTTCTGCAAATTGGCCGTTTTAAAAGCAGTGTTTTTTGCAAGTACATACACCGGCGTCGAAGGACCTTCAATAAAAATTTTTTTTAGTTTGGGTACTATGTATTCGGCAATCAATCCTTTGGTTTCGGCCGGCAATTCATCATCCTGGTTATGAATAATGTTTTCCCAAATGCCCGAAAAAGGCGAGTTGCGACTTACGTATTTATTGATCTCTGCATCCTGCAATTTGCGTACAAGTGTTAGCAGGTTTCTGTCCCACTCATTGTATCCTTCAGTTTGAATAAACCTGCCTAACTCAAGCTTTTCTACGTTGCCGGTAAAAGTGGTTTCTTCATCCATATCGCCTTCCACAATATCAACACTAAAAAATGGATAACCGGTTTTATTAAAATTAAAAACCATTCCCAGTCTTTTAGAAATAACTGTTGTTTTCTGCTGCGGCTCATCCTCTTCATTATCTACTATCACTTCATCGGCCTCAGGGCGAATAGATTGTGGTATGGCAATACGTTTGATAGAAACATCAAGCACCCTCAGGTAAGGTTTGCCATCTTTGTAGTTGAATTCGAACTTGCCTTTTAAATTATCCTGCAGAGTATAACCGTATGCCTCAAGCAGTTTATTTTTTTCTTTATCCCAGTTGCGGATGGTTTCAAAAAAATGCTGGCCTTTGGTATAAAGCAAGTGGATGAACACAATTACTTTCGGCAAACAAAGGAGGTGGTGCTCGTCTTCATAATCAGAGCTTGTGTCAAAATTTCTTTCCTCGTTGCGCCTGATGATAACGGAATAATTTTCGCCATGTAATTTCACGGTTGCCTTTACCGTTTCTTCTTTTGCCGATTCAATTTCCGGCTTCATTGTTTTCAAAAATTCTTCGGCCTGTGTTACCACCTCGTTACCTGCCAGCAATTGAATGCTGCGCAAATCAATGGTTTTCATTTTAGCAACGGTATGCCGCTGGTTGTACACCACATTTTCGGAACGTAGCATACCCTTATCAATCATCTCCTGCAGGCGAATGAGAGCAGCCGATTCGTGGCGGCAAATATCACCAAGGTTGTAAGGGCAGGCACAACGTAGCGATACCGACTTAGGGTCTTTATAATTGGTGATGTGTACTTTGTAGTAAGTGGCATAATTGTCATCCCGCACACGGAATGTAGCCGAGCCAAAGAGGTAATCATTCTCCACTAATTCAACATAGCCAAGTGCATGAATTTTTTTTCCGCGCCGAATAACTTCGTCGCTGCCATGGGTATAAATGTGTTTGAGCAGGGGTGGTAAAGCCAAAAGAATGTCAATTTAAATTGTCAAATGGGTTGATAGGGTCAAATACACTAAATCGGTCAAAGGGGTCAGATGGGGTCAAAGAACTGCAGAGCGTATAAGACCATGTTTGATCCATTTGACTATTGACATTTAGCGACCATTACGAACAGGGCAATTGACAAAAATAAAGGAAACAAATTGGGATAACCTGAAAGAAGGAGATAATTCCTGCATTAATAAATTGGGGGGTGGGCCGCAGGATATTATCTTGGTTCATCGTCTAACATTTTAAACCAGCCATTCATTTGCAGGAATCTGAATTGATAGCAAGCCTTAAAGAAGGCAATGAACAAGCCTTTGAAGAGTTGGTGACCTTATACAAAGACAAGATCTATAACACCGCATTGGGCTTTGTACAAAACCAAGAGGATGCAGAAGAAGTAACACAAGATGTTTTTGTAAAAGCCTACCAAAACATCAAAGAATTTAAAGGAGAATCAAAACTGGGTACGTGGTTATACAGGATTGCAGTAACACAGGCCTTTGACCTTTTAAGAAAAAAAAAGCGGCAAAAAAGAAGTGGCTCTTTTGCTTCCCTTTTCAACAAGAAGGAAGAACAAATTGAGTTGGCTCATTTTTACCACCCTGGTGTGGCAGCTGAACAAAAAGAAATGGCGGCGATTCTTTTTAAAGCCATCAGCCAATTGCCGGAACAACAACAGGCGGTTTTTTTATTACAAAAATTAGAAGGGTTAAGTCAGCAGGATGTGGCAGAGGTAATGAAGACAACAACATCGGCAGTTGAATCTTTATTACACAGAGCAAAGGCAAACCTTAGAAAAAACCTGGAAGCCTATTATCAAAAGCATTACAAATGACTGCGTGCTGTTATTAAAAATTGAAAAATTATTTCCATGAAAAAAGATGTACAACAACAAATTGAACAAACGCTGAACAGTTTACATGGGGTGCAAAGAGCAGAGGCTAACCCGTTTTTATTTACCAAAATAAAATACAGGATGAGGCGGCAGCATGCCGAACCTGTATTGCCGGGACAATGGAGCTTGCGTTTGGCTTTAGTAATGGTAACTGTTGTATTGATGAATGCTTTTACCATTGAAAATTTATTAAAAAATAAATTGGATGAAACAGATGTAGCCGCTGTAGCAGCGGAATATTCAATTTCATTACCAGAAGCTTATTAATATGGCAAGTACATTAAAATTTAACTGGCTGGTAATAGCTGTAATTTTTTTAGCTGTTGTTAACCTGGCTGCGCTGGGGTTTATATGGTTAGAGAAGCAAAAAGTAAATGACCGACCACACGGTAACAGAGACGCACGGGATTTTTTAGTAAATGAATTGGCCCTGGATAAAAAACAAACGCAGCAGTTTGATAGTTTGAGAACCATTCATTTTAAAGAAATGAATAAAAGGCGTGAGGAGATGCGGCAACTTAAGGACCGGCTTTTTGACGGGTTAAAAATAGAGAACGATACCGCCGCCAACACCATTGCACAACAGATCGGCATTTTGCAAAAAACTATTGACCTGAATACTTTTCAACACTTTGCTGCACTAAGAAAAATTTGTACAGAAGAACAGAAACAAAGATTTGATAGGGTTATACAAGATATTTTAAGAAACATGGGTCGTGCGCCGGGGGGAAGGCCGGAAGGGCCGCCGCCCGGTGAAAAAAAGCATCCGCCACCCTTATAATTATTGCAAACCGCAGGAAATTATTTTGAACAACATCTAACTATTAAATAAAAGATCATGAAAAAATTACTGCCGCTTTCATTCATTGTCTGCCTCCTGGCACTGATCATTATAAGCTGCAAAAAAAATTCGGACGACGACAATACCAACACGACAACAGTGCCCGATGTTTATAAAAAAATTTACGGTGCAACCAGCATTTATGTGGAAGGAAATTACGTAGTGATTAAATCCACTAGTTTGCCCGATCATAAAAGCCCTTATTACCAGGGCACACAGTGGGAGAGTACAAAGTATGAAGCATATAATGGAACCAATCCTGCTTATATGACCAATCCAAACCGTATTGCACAATCAAACCTTACATTTAAGATTCCGCTGAATCCTGCTGTTGCCAGTACACACCAGGCAACTCCCGGTGGCCCCATTGGTGTAAGCTTAAACGGTGTTGCTTTTTTTAATCAATACGCGGCTATGGGATCTCCATTAACCAACGAGATTAATTCTTTTGATCAATACCAGGGGCATCCCCAACAGCAGGGGCAGTATCATTATCATGTAGAGCCCTTTTGGCTGACGGCCACTAAAGGCAAGTCGGCTCTGCTGGGATTTTTATTGGATGGCTTTCCTGTATATGGCCCTGTGGAAAATGGCGCTACGGTTACCAATGCCATGCTTGATGCTTATCACGGTCATACAAGTGTTACCACCGATTATCCTGCCGGCATCTATCATTACCATATTACTTCAACAGATCCTTATATCAATGGCAACGGTTTTTATGGAACGGCAGGCACTGTTTCTCAATAGTGCATTGACTATTTTTTTATGGAGTGCGGGTTGTAACAACAATGAGGCGGATATTAAAATTCCTGATGCTTATGTTGTAGCAGGTCATAAAAGTCTGCACCAAAAAACAGGTTATCTTTTGTACAACAATAAAAGATTTTCGGGCCACACTTACGAGCTGTACGCTAATGGCGATACGGCCCTTTTGTTTTCTTATTACAATGGAAAAGAAGAAGGCTGGTGCTATAAATGGTTTACGGGCAAATTGAAAATGGAAGAAAGGTTTTTTGTAAACGGCAGAAAAGAAGGTACCCATAAAAGCTGGTGGAAAAACGGGCAGCCAAGGTTTGAATATCATTTTACCAATGACGAACATGAAGGAGCAGCAAAAGAATTTTTTAACAACGGAAAGGCATTCCGCATTTTTCATTACAGAAAAGGGCACGAAGACGGCTTGCAGCAATTGTGGTGGGAGGATGGTAAAATAAGAGCCAACTATGTGGTAAAAAACGGGGAGCAATATGGCTTGATTGGCAGAAAACTTTGTAAAAATGTAACGAATGAGAAAAATTAATGCCCTCTTTTTCTATACTTTACTACTAATTTTTTCGTGTAAGGAAAAATGGGAGGAATTGCAATTGCCTTTTTATAATACCCCTAATTTTACACCTGCATGGCTTACTCCGAGTGATACAAATTACCACAGCGTTCACACCATTGCCGCATTCTCGCTTACCGATCAAAACGGGAGAACGATCACAAACAGAGAGATTGATGGGAAAATTTATGTTGCCAATTTCTTTTTCACCACCTGCGGCAGCATTTGTCCCAGGATGACCGTTCATTTAAAAAAGGTGCAGGAAGCATTTGTAAATGCAACAGATGTAAGGATCTTATCTCATTCTGTTTTACCTGAAGTTGACAGCATACCCCGACTAAAAAAATACGAGCAGCAAATGGGTATTGATGGCAGACAATGGCTGTTGCTTACCGGCGATAAGAACGGGATATATTCATTGGCCCGCAAATCTTATTTTGCCGATGAAGAAATTGGTTATAATAAGGAGAGCAACGAATTTCTTCATACAGAAAACTGTATTCTCATTGACAAAAAAGGCAGAATACGGGGTGTGTATAATGGCACACTTGAGTTAGAGATCAATAAATTAATTGAACACATAAAGCTTTTGCAAAAAGAAAATTGACTATTCCTGACTCACCAGCCGCCCATTCAGATACTCGGGTAATACATTGGCCAGGTCCATTGTAAGACAATGGCGAATATCTTTTTCCAAACCAAAGTTGGTGAGCCGGTGGTAGTGCGAGGCATCGTTGGCTTTCATAAATTCATACATGTCGGTCTTTGCAATACCGTATAAATTTTTGGCCATGTGCGAGGCATCGCAGTTAATTTGAAAAAACTCTTTTATTTCGGCAACCACAGCACCTGCAAACAAAGTGTCTTCTATGTTTGGTTTATCCTTCCAGGCGGCGCAACCGAGAATGACGTTCTTATTCATTTTCACCAGGTGGTTGCATACAGCCGAAAAATTTAGGAAGGCGCCGGTAATAATTTCAGTGGCGCCTTTTGCCAATGCCATGTGCAACAACTTGGTGCCGTTGGTGGTGGTGAGCACAAGGGTTTTGCCGGCAATAAATTCTCTTGGATACTCGAACGAGGAGTTACCATACTGTAAACCTTCGGCCACTTGACCATCCCGTTCGCCAGCGGTTATGCACTCCATTTCTTTACCAAACTGAATGCACTTTTCAACACTATCAACCGGGATAATTTCCTTCGCCCCATTGTATAAAGCTGTGGCAATGGTTGATGTTGCCCTCAGTACGTCTATCACAACAACTACAGTATTTTCCACATCATACAAATGCAGCAAGGCCGGCGAGAGAACGGTATTTAAAGTTGGTTTACTCATAGGTTGATAAATTGTTTCCACTGATTGCCTTCGGCCACTTTTTTAATTTCGGCGTTGCGTTGCTGCAACAGGCCCTTCATGTAGTTGGTAAGAAAAATTTTGCTGAGCAAACCGCCGGCAAAACCATACGGTGCGGTAAAATAAAACTGGTCTATCATCAGCGTTCCGTTTTGCACTTCTTTAAAATAATGTTCGTGCTTCAGTTTTTCAAAATCACCTTCTACCTGCTCGTCGGTAAAAAAATTGGGTGCTGCAAATGAAGTGATTTTTGTTCTCAAAAAACGTTCTTTGAATAAATGTTTAGCCTTCCACTTTACTTCATCATTCAACTGCATTAGCCCGTTGCTTGTGGTGCTCACCACTGTTTCGGCCTGCCTGCTCATCGACTGTTTATGCAGGCGTACGCTCCGGCTTAAGTCAAATACCCGTTGTATTGGGGCGGCAATAAATGTGGTAAGATGAATAAGGGGCATGGGTTGATTTGAAAATGTGACAATTTGAAAATCAGGAGTCGCGGTATTCATTTGCTCATTTTCAAATTGCGGTATTTGCTGGCTGGCTAATTGGCCACTACACAAATGGAACCTTCACCACTTTTGCCTGCAATAATTTATCACGCACTTTTATAAAAATGATGGAATCAATCGCTGATGACTCTATTGCCACGTATCCCATTCCAATAGCTTTGTTGAGGCTGGGCGATTGTGTACCCGATGTTACGTAACCAATTTCACTTCCTTTTGCATTGCAAATTTGATAGTGGTGTCGGGGTATGCCTCTGTCAATCATTTCCAAACCCACCAGCTTTCTTTTTACACCATCTTCCTTTTGTTTTTGAATAATATCTTTCGCGGTAAAATGTTCTTTCGACAATTTTGTTATCCAACCCAGGCCGGCTTCCAGCGGATTGGTGGTGTCGTCAATATCATTTCCATACAAACAGTAACCCATTTCCAAACGCAGCGTATCTCTTGCCGCCAGGCCAATTGGTTTTAGGCCCTGCGGTGTGCCCGCCTCAAAAATGGCATTCCAAATTTTTTCGGCTGCACCGTTTTTATCCTCGAAATAAATTTCAACTCCTCCTGCACCAGTGTAGCCGGTGGCACTTACAAGCACATTATCTACACCGGCAAATTTTCCTTTTGTGAAGGTGTAATATTTCAGGTTGAGGATATCCATATCTGTAAGAGGCTGTAAAATTTTTGTAGCGTTGGGGCCTTGTATTGCAAGTAAACAGGTGTCGTCCGAAATGTTGTGCATTTCTACAACCTGCGAGTTGTGCTGCTGAATCCAGTTCCAGTCTTTTTCAATATTGCTGGCGTTTACAACAATCATGTAAACTTTATTTTCTTCAATGCAATAGATCAACAGGTCGTCAACAATACCACCTTCATTATTTGGCATGCAACTGTATTGGGCTTTTCCGGCAGTAAGTTTCGATGCATCGTTTGTAGTTACCCGCTGAATCAGGTCAAGTGCATTTTCTCCCTTCAAGATAAATTCGCCCATGTGGCTTACATCAAACACCCCGGCGTTTTTTCTAACTGTTGCATGTTCATCGTTTATGCCTGTGTAGCTAATAGGCATATTGTAACCTGCAAACTCGGCCATTTTTGCACCGGCATCAATATGTTTTTGAGTGAAGGGAGTATTTTTCATTGAAAAAATTTAGGGTGCAAAAATAGGTATCAAAGGTTAGGCTTAGCCGATGCGAAAAGTTTTTTATTGCCTGCTAAAATTCGTTGCCAAATATTTGCCGCGCCAACTGTTGTTATAGGCAATATTAAGCCGTAGCCAATAGTTGCTAAAAATGCCTGGTGAACAAAAAAGGCCCCCAAAGAATTGGGAGCCGTAAGCTTCCTGCATTCCAGGAAAACTTCAACCTTCGTTGGTTAAATAATAAGAGGGACAAATGCAGTGTACATCTGCACCTGAGTTTCTTTCTTCGGTTTTTTTGGTTTTATCAAGGTGGTTGATCGAATGCTGTCCCTACGCCTTTCTTCCAAATCTCTCAACCGCTCCCTATCCTCCTGCAGGTCTTTTTCCTGCTGCTCAATTTGCCGGCGCAGGCTGTCGGTGTTACTTCTTTTTTCGTAAACGCCTTCGGGGTTATTAATTACTTTATCGGTAGTGATTAACGTTCCTTCCGACGTCATCACGTAATCAACACCAGGCGTCCAGGAAAACGATTCATCCCAATCCCAATCAACTCTATACCTTCTGTTCCAGCGGCGGTCGCTGCCCGTTTCTTCGTACCGCACCACCCAGGGTTCAAAAGTGTCAACCAGCGATTCATCAAACTTTATCTTTTTTCCAACCGGCACTTTTACTTCTACCAATACTTTTTGCCCGCGAAATTTGCTGGTCCTGTCAATACGCAAGCCGCTGCCAATATTTAAAATGCTGTCGAGTGTATAGGCAGTAAACTGGGTTTTTCCTGCCCTGTCCATTGCATCGTTAACCGTATTACCCGCACTGTATTTATAGATGGTAACATGGTAAGCTGAGTCCTCGCTTTTTGTCATGCGCAACTTTACATTGTTGTAGCGAAGTGTGTCTTCATTAACATCCCACCCACCATTATCATCATCAAACCCCCACATGCCGCCGGTGTATCTAATGCGTGGCTCCACCACCTTCACCAGCATGCCGTTTGTTATTGGTTGGCTGATGGCCACATCGGTTGCGGTTCTTTCAAACTTTCTTATATCTCGTGCAATACTTGCTGTTAAGGAAATGGCACAGATCCAGCCAATAGTCCATAGGCCACTAAACGTCCAGCCTAAGTATTTACTCTTTGAGCGGGTGCTTACAATTCTTCTTACAAGCCAGGTAATAAACCCAACAACAGGCACTGCAAAAAAGAAGATGACGGTACCCCAGGCCATAGCTTGTTGAAATGGAGAACTCCACAGAAAATTATTTACCGGCCCCCAGGCCACACCCCCGAAAATCAAGGCTATCATAATAGCGAAAAGCATGAGCGCAATGCAACCTGCCACAAATAGAAAGAACACTCTGAAAATTACACCAATGGCGTGGCCAATGCCCCGGCCTAATGGTGCAGCGGTGGCTTTTACATCACTTGCAAAAGGGCGGGCATGTGTTTGTGTAAAGTCGTTTGCCCTGTTGGTGAGGTTTTGTGCCGATGTTTTTACTTCTTCACTCCAGGCTTGCATGCGTGTTTTAAAATCGGTCATGCCTTCCTGCACATTGTTTTTAATGCTGTTCACATCTACCTTTTCGCCACGCATTTCCATTTTTTCAAATGGCGAGCGGGCCTCGGGCAGTACTATCCAAAGAATGATGTAGGTAAGAATAAAAGTTCCGGTGAAGGACCCAAAGAACAGGTTGGGAAACACATCATGAGGCCCGTCAAATATTCCGAAGATGATGTTTAGTATGAGCGGCGCAGCAAATATCAACCTGATGTTCCATGCTGGTTTGTTGAAGTACGCACCCAGGCCTCCGGCAACGCCCCCAATGATTCTGTCCTCGGGGTTACGAAAAAGCCTTTTGCCAGTGTAAGTGGTCAACGGGGATGCCGGAAGAACAATCCAAAGGATAATGTAAATAAGCACACCCATACCAAAGCCACCAAAAGTAATGATAGCAAAAAGCAAACGGACAACCGACGGATCTACGTTCATATAGGCTGCCAAACCCGAGCAAACCCCGCCCAACAGTTTGTCGCCCTCGTTACGATATAGCCTTCCTTTAAAACGTGGTTGTGTATATGTTTGTGCGCCAGCGCTGGCGCCGGCACCCGTACCTGCACCAGCATCGGTAGTTGTTTTTTCCGATGTTATTCGTTCAGCGGCATCGGCTTCTTCAAAATCTCTTACACTACCCATTGATGCAGTGATCTCCTGTATGTCGGCTTCGGTAATAGCGGCTGAACCTTTGCGTACTTTATCGTTCATCAATTCCGCAATGCGGCTTTCAATGTCGTTGATGATTTCATCGCGGCCCTCTTCGCCGGCAAAATAGCGGCGTAGGCTTTCAATGTACTGTTTTAGATTTTCGTACGCGGCATCCTCAATCGGGATAACCCTGCCTGATAAATTTATGTTGATGATCTTTTTCATTTTATGTAGTTGGTTGAAGTGTTAGGAATTGATGTCTTTTTTGTTGGTAAGCGCATTTACGCCGTTTGATAATTCCTGCCAGGTTTGCTCGAGCTCGGTGTAAAATGCCTCGCCTTTTGGCGTTAACAAAAAGTATTTACGAGGTGGCCCCGAGTTGCTTTCAACCCAGCGGTATGTAAGCATTTCGGCATTTTTAAGGCGAGTGAGTAAGGGATAAAGTGTTCCTTCTAAAATGTGTAGGCTGGCGGCCTTCATTTCCTCCACAATATCACTGGGGTAAGCCTCGCCGCGCCGAATAATGGAGAGAATGCAAAACTCCAGTATCCCTTTGCGCATCTGGCTCTGTGTATTTTCAATGTTCATGTTCCGTTGTATTAGTTGATGAATTTATTTTTTTAGTGATTATAGCTCAGTACTCGTACAAGCTGCCAGGTGCCTCCGTTTTTTTTCCATACGTGTACAAACTTAAAAGTGCCGCAGTCCTGCCTGCCTTCTTCGGTATGACAAAACCTGTGTTGGCCTACCTGGATGGCGCCAAAATCTTTTACCGGGTAAACTTCCATTGAGCCCAACACTAACTCCCTGCGCAAATCGCTTTTTTGATTAGCCTGGTTTCGTAAACTGTTTACCGTGTATTCTAAATTGGTAAGCCCTCCTTTGTCGTGATAAAACTCGAGGTCGGGTGAAAATGTTTTTTCAAAAGTTGCCAGGTTGCGGGTATTGAATGCGTTAAACAAAACACTATCCATGTGGGCAATTTCTTTATAGAGTGAATCCTCTTTTTTTAAACCCTGGGCCTGAAGCAGGTGAATTCCAAAAACCAGTTGAAGTATGATTAAAAAAAGTTTCAGATTAATTGATGATGTTGTCATTTCTTTCGTTTGATAGAACAAAATTATGGTTTAATCTGGTACTTTACATCACATAGTACCAAGTTTTTTTTGGTAGTGGTTGACGCACAGGAAAGAATTTTGAAATTTTAGGTTGATTTTCATTTAATTAAATGAAAGCCCCAGTCACAAATAAATTTTTCAACGGTTGAGAGCTTTGATGAGTGGGGCATAAAAAAACCTCCGGGAAAAAGCCGGAGGTGACTAAGTATTTCAAACTAATCTACTTCTTCAAACCAATTTCCCGAAGTCTTTCATCTAAATACTCACCGGCGGTAACGTCTTCGTAAGCCTTCGGATGCTGCTCGTCGATACAGTCTTCCAGGCAGGTTAAATCCATTTGCCCTTTGGGGTGAAGAAAGAAAGGAATGGAAAACCGGGAAGTGGCCCAAAGTTCTCTTGGCGGGTTTACAACTCTATGTGTTGTTGAGCGTAATTTATTATTGGTGAGCCGTTGCAGCATATCGCCAACGTTTACTACAATTTGTTCGGGCAGGGAGGTTACGCCAACCCACTCACCTTGCTTGGTAAGAATTTGCAAGCCGTCGGCCGATGCGCCAACCAATAAAGTAATCAGGTTAATGTCTTCATGTTGCTCGGCCCTTATAGCCGATTTTGGTTCGCTTAAAATTGGTGGATAATGAATGGCTCTTAAAATAGAGTTGCCATTGTGCACCCACTCGTCGAAATAATGTTCATCGAGCCCAAGGTATAAGGCAATGGCCTGCAGCAAAGCCGTACCCGACTTTTGAAAATTGCGATAGGCTTCAAGCAGTGTTGGCGAAAATGCAGGTACTTCTTGCACTGTAACATTCTCGGGATACTCCGCTTTTATTGGATCGTTATCTTCAACCGTTTGTCCAAACTGAAAAAACTCTTTTAAATCGGGTGCATCAAACCCTTTTGCATGTTCGCGGCCAAAAGATGTATAGCCACGTTGGCCCGCCAATTCTTTTTTTTCATATCCATGTTTCACATCCGAAGGCAGGGCAAAAAATTGCTGTACATATTTATAGAGGTCGGCAATAAGGTCGTCGGGGATGCCGTGATTTTTTACGGCAACAAAACCCACTTCTTCATATGCTTTGCCAAGTTGCTGAACAAATGTTTGTTTGCGGCTTTCATCGCCACTTAAAAAGTCGGAAAGATCAACAACAGGAATATTCATATAGTCAATTTATTTTTGTTTGCTAAGCGCACAAATTTACAAATGAACCTTCTATCAAATTTCAGCTGCCAAAAGCTTTTTACCGGTTTGGCTACTGCGTTAGTTTTTGCAGCATGTACACCAACGTATAACGCTTACATAAGCAATTACCGGTTTGCAAATGCAAGCCCTGTTCCGGATTATCATGATTTAAACTACTGGGCGGCGCACCCGCATAAAAAAGATCCGTCAGATTCTATACCTACAGAAATACAAACTAAAAACATTGACTCCGTGGCCGATGTTTTTTTTATTCATCCAACAACATACACCGGCACTAAACAAAACTGGAATGCAGATATCAATGATGCAGAATTAAATGCAAAAACCGACTACTCATCTATTTTGTACCAGGCCTCCGTGTTTAATGAGCATTGCCGCGTTTTTGCGCCGAGGTACAGGCAGATCCATCTCAAAGCGTTTTATACGAAGGAAGCGGAGGCACTCAAGGCTTTTGATATGGCTTATGCCGATGTAAAAAATGCTTTTGAATTCTACCTGAAACACCACCACAACAACCGGCCGGTTATTATTGCGGGCCATAGCCAGGGAGCATTGCTTTGTAATAGATTGATGAAAGAATTTTTCGATGGCAAACCATTACAACAGAAACTAGTGGCGGCCTACATTATTGGGTGGCCGGTGGCGGAGCAATATTTTACGAATATTCCGGCGTGTACCAACCAGTCTCAAACGGGCTGCTTTGTTAGCTGGCGTACTTATCGCAAAGGGCATATTCCGGCGTACATTCAAAAGGAGAATAACCTCGCCGTGGTTACCAATCCCCTGTCGTGGACCATAACAAATGAATACGTTTCGAGCGAAAAAAATAAAGGGAGTGTGCTACGCGATTTCAATAAAATTATTTTCAACACCACTGATGCGCAGGTAGGCAAGGGAGTGTTGTGGGTTAACCGGCCAAAATTTCCGGGCAGCATTTTTTTCAGAACCCGCAACTATCATATTGCCGACGTTAATTTGTACTACATGAATATTAGGGAAAATGTGGCGCAGCGGATTGCCAGCTTTAAATATCGCTAAATGGCCCTGCAAAAAATTACTAAGCTAATTGGCCACCCGTATTTTTCAATTTTTGTTTTTGTTGTTGCTGCCGCTAACCGCCTGTTGGTGCAACTGTATCATTTTACTTTTGGTACCGACCGTGCGTTGCAACTTTTAGCTGCAAAAAACTTTATGGGCGGCCATGGCATCAGCATAAACCAGGTAATGCCCGCCGATGTTGCCAAAGAAGTGTATATACCGCTAACAGGATGGCCACCCGGGTATTCAATTATCGTTGGCGCAATAAGTTTTGTTACCCAACAACCTGTAACAGTTGGCGGTATTTTCTTTGATCTTTTCTGTGTGCTTTTATTATTGATCCACTGCCGAAAAATTTTACTTCATCTTAATTGTAGCGTGGTAGTGGTAAATTGCTACACCATTGTTTTTGGATTTTTTCTTTACGATTTTCTTCGCTCCTCCACAACGGATTTGAATGCGCTGGCATTTTTTATGTGCAGTTTTTCACTGGCACTACACTTTATTAAAGACAGCACCAAGGCAAACGTGTATGCTGCCGCCATTGGCATCGTCAGTTTTCTTTGCGGCTTTACCAGGTATATGTTTATCCCGGTGGCTGTAGTTATTCCTTTGTACTTAATTTTTATGGGTAAGGTTTCAGGCAACAAAAGAATTTTGGATGGGGGTGTATGGGCAACTGCGGTTTCGTTGGTGCTTAATGGTGCATTGTTGCTTTTTCAAAATCAGTACACCGGCTCAGCGGTATTTATAAACGAGACAACAAGAGGTTTTTATCCAGGCAACTTAGCCCAATTCTATCCTGTAATAATTACCGCTTTCGTAGACACCGGTTTTTATTATTCTATAGCTCAATCATTTTCTTTATTAAAATACGGCCAACATGCCGAAGTGATCAGGCTAATAAGTTTTTTATTAGTGTGTTGGTTTTACGTTTTGTCACTAAAATATTTTTTCAAGAAAAGGTGGCGGGCAGTTACCCTGACTGATCATTTTTTAGCTACTGGTGGCATTGCTTCAGCCATTACAATGGGCCTGCTCGCAGCACTGTCTATAGCTTATGCTCCGTTTATTGTTGCAGGCAGCAAGTGGACTTTTGTACTGGAGGCCCGATACTTTGCACTACCGCTTGTGTTTGTACAACTAGTTTTTTTTGTTTTGCTTTTTCAAAATTGGCGGCGGCTAAAAAAGAAATCTTTACGAATGCTTGTGATGCTCCTCTGTTTGTTTTTAAGCCTGGAGGTTTTGCACGGGCTGTATTTTACGGGCAAAATATTGGTGGGCGACAAAACTGTCTTTCACCAAAACAAAACCTTTATTGCCCAAAAAAAATTTATTGAAACACGCAGTTTTGAGTTGAGAAAACAAAACCCTGCCCACAGCATTATTTTTACCAGCACCGATGCCACGCTAATTTGCCTGGCAAGTCTTAATGGAGCTAAAGGATTGTATGGGCTAAACGACGGTACACAAATAACCTCCTCTCAACCATTTGTATTGACGATTATGTTGAAGGAAAACGAACGGAAAAATTTTGCGTCCCTGCTTGCCAGCACCAATGCAAAACAGGTAAAACAAATTGGCACCCTGCATTTTTTTGAACATCGTTCTAACTAATGAAAAAAGTATTTATTGTTATACCTGTTTTTAATGAGGAGCAAACCATACTCAGGCAAGTAGTGGAAAGTTTAGTGTCAATGCCATTTACAGTTGTGGTGGTTGATGATGGAAGCTATAATAATGTACCACAGGCATTGAAACAGCTACCCGTGCGTGTGCTTACGCATGCTGTTAACCTGGGCCAGGGAGCTGCTCTACAAACCGGGTTTGCTTATGCAGTAAAACACAATGCCGATGCGGTGATAAGTTTTGATGCGGACGGTCAACATTTTGCCGGGGACATTGAACGGTTGCTGTTGCCCATTTTTAATAATGAAACCGATGTGGTTTTAGGCTCAAGGTTTTTGCCAGGCAGCAAGGAGAAGGTGCCACCACTAAAGAGAATGGTTTTGCAAATTGCCCGCTTCGTCAATTTTGTTTTTACCGGTTTGTTGTTAAGCGATGCGCACAACGGGCTTCGCTCATTTAGCAGAAAAGCAATTGAGACTATAGTGGTAACAGAAAACCGGATGGCACATGCTTCTGAAATTTTGTTTGAAATAAAAAAGAACAAACTGCGGTACAAAGAGCTGCCGGTTCAGGTGCACTACTCAAGCTACTCAAGCAAAAAAGGGCAGTCGGTGGCAAACGGAGTTCAAGTGCTATTTGATTTAGTTTTACACAAATTTTTTAAATGACGGGTATTCAGCTTGTCTTGTTGACTGGTGTTTTTTTTATTTCGTTTTATCTAATTGTTCGCTGGAAAAAACGATCGCTTGACGTAGTGCTTTTTTCCTTGCTGATACTCGCGGCGGTGTTGTTTATTCTCCGTCCTAATCTTACACAATCGCTCGCAAACAAATTGGGCGTGGGCCGGGGAGCCGATTTAGTTTTTTACACCAGTATTCTCATTTTTTGGTTTGTGATTATAAAGTTGTATGCCCGTATGCGAAACATGGAACAGAAGATTACTGATCTTGTGAGGAAAAATGCAATTGAAAAAGCAGAGGACCACAGCTCCTCCTGAACATCAAAATTTTATGGTGGCTTCCAAAATACCGGTGGGCAATTTGGTAGGAAGGTTTTGCGGTAACAGCTTTGTAAAGAACTTCAACTTTAAAAAAGATAAGTAGTAGCCGAGCGTGTAGGGAAGTATGGTTTCTCTTACCTCAAATGTCATTTGTTGTCTTTCTTGTTCTTGTAATCGTTGCAACAAAAACTTCAAACCCTGTACCGATGGAATATTTAAGTGCTCGCCGGGAATGAAGTAAGGCCAAAACCTCCCCAACAACTTTGACGCAATAGTATTTGTACAAGGAGCGGTGATGTAAAAAACACCGTTATGTTTTACCAGTTGAATTCCATTTTTAATAAACTCATGTGGTTGCAGCACATGCTCCAATACGGTTATGGAAAAAACAATGTCGGCTGTAATATTTAGCTGCGGGGCAAATGAACCGTTGTTCAAATCGGCTTGTACCCAATCAACATTTCCCGCACCATTTAGTAGTGCTGGTCTTGGATGAAAGTCAATTGCCCATCCTTTTGAGTGCGGAAATTGATTTGCCATTTGCAACGCCAGTTCGCCGCCACCCGCACCAATGTCTATCCAGGTAAAATTTGTTTGCCCTCTATTTGTCCATGCGGTAGTTGCTCTTTGTATACACTGCCCATACCAAACCGTCAATGCATTTTCGTTACGTATTTGCCTGAGTGCAGGCATTAATCCATCAGCAAAACTATTATAGAGTGCCGCCAATTCTTTTTCGGCAGGTAGAGGAAAGGTGACGCATGAATGACAACGGTTGCACCTGTAAATATCAAACGGGCCGTAATGTTTTTTTACGGGGTGGTAGTGTTTTGAAAATTTTAATTGCAGTTGACTATTGTTGCAAAAAACACAAACGGGTTGCAAAGTATTAACCATCAAATCAAAACTACCTTTTTAAATAATAATTGTTGACTGACCGCAGTGTTACCAGTGCGCATCCATCCTCCTCATCAAGATGTATTCAACAAAAACCAAAACGGAGATTCACGTTCTTTTCATTCACCCGCATATACC
>JANPKD010000004.1:0-4709 GCA_031425835.1 Chitinophagales bacterium | reverse complement strand
ATTTTAGAACCGGTATCAATTAAAGCTGTAGCGAGTATTGTAAGTGAACCGCCGTTTTCAATTTTACGTGCAGCACCAAAAAACTGTTTTGGTTTTTGCATGGCGTTGGCTTCTACACCACCCGACAATACTTTACCTGATGCAGGTGCCACTGTATTATGTGCACGGGCAAGGCGGGTTATCGAATCTAAAAGTATCACCACATCGTGGCCACACTCAACCAGCCGTTTTGCTTTTTGAAGCGCCACCGTAGAAACCTTTACGTGTTTTTCGGCCGGCTCATCAAAGGTTGATGCGATTACCTCGGCCTTTACACTGCGTTCCATATCGGTAACCTCCTCGGGTCTTTCGTCAACCAATACAATCATTAAATACACTTCGGGGTGGTTGGCGGCAATAGCATTGGCTACGGCTTTCAGCAACATTGTTTTACCTACTTTCGGCTGGGCCACTATTAAACCACGTTGGCCTTTTCCTATTGGTGTAAAAAGGTCCATCAACCGGGTTGAAAAATCGGTAGGTGTGGTAAAAAGGTTCAGCTTTTCGTAAGGGAACAATGGTGTGAGGTAATCAAATGGCACACGGTCTCTTACTTCCTCGGGGCTTTTACCATTTATATGCTCCACTTTTAAAAGAGCAAAATATTTTTCGCCTTCTTTTGGCGGACGCACCGAACCGTAAACCGTGTCGCCGGTTTTTAAACCAAACAATTTTATTTGCGATGGAGATACATAAATATCATCGGGCGAGGAGAGGTAATTATAATCTGATGAACGCAGAAAACCATAACCATCGGGCATCATTTCTAAAACACCTTCGGCTAGGATAATGCCATCAAACTCTATGTTGAAGGTGGGCTCGCGGCGTTGCGTAAAAAATTTATTTACCTGCGTGGTGGTAATCATCTTTTCGGGAGCAATTTCAGGTGCCTGAGTTTCCTGCCCCTGTGGTTGTTGCTGCTGTTGTTCATCCCGTGCATCACCCATATTCCCGGTTTCCTCGGTGCCAAGGTTCAACTCAGGTTGCTCATCAGCCTTTTTTCGTGGAGCTTTTTTCACAGCCACTTCTTTGCGTGGTGTCAATTTTTTTTGTGGCTTTTGTGTTTCTTCAGCCACCGGCTCATTTTCTACTATGGCCTCTTCGGTTGAATTGGCGGTTGAGGTTTTTACAATGCGTTTGCGCTTTGGTTTTTCACCTGTATCAGCAGCCGCTTTTTGTTGGCTGCTTACTACGGCCTGGCGGTCGAGAATTTTATAAATAAGTTCTTGCTTGTTTAGTTTTTTTGCGTTCTCAATTTTTAATTCTTCAGCAAGGTCAAGCAATTCGGGAACAAGCATGTCGTTCAACTGCAAAATGTCGTACATAAGAAACACTGGTTTTAAATAGTGGGGGCAAAAGCCAGGAGGTTAACGATTTGATTTGATAAATTGAATGTGATCCAGCCAGGGCGGGATTGGAGTTGTGAGTAGTTAAAGTAATGGGTCTCTCAACTATTAATGGTGCAATTATACGGCTAAAATGAGAAAAGCAAAAATTTTTGTTCTTTTGATGTCATTGCTTTTAGAGGAAATTAATGTGAAAGTTTTTCGTTTGTAAGGAAAAAGCCATCGGCTAAAATAGGCAGTAGGCAGGCTGTTTGTAACGGCACTAAGCACATTTTTTGTCGTGCTTCCTTTGATGACACAGATCAACACGCATC
Organism: Chitinophagales bacterium; assembly: GCA_031425835.1. Taxonomy (GTDB): domain Bacteria; phylum Bacteroidota; class Bacteroidia; order Chitinophagales; family Chitinophagaceae; genus Flavisolibacter. The sequence continues at coordinate 3,010 of JANPKD010000004.1, read as the reverse complement.
ACTCTTTTTGCCTTGTTGCTCTGTTCGTCTGTTCATGATCACCAACTGCCAGGGAAGATGGCAACTATCAAACCAATTATTTCCGTAGCCGCTATCTTTGCCCACCTTTTTCAATTTCACTAAGGCACAACGTTTGAACATGTTTAATAAGCGAATTAAAATAAAAGAGTTACTTGGTCAGCAGCCCACACAGGGAACCGTAATCGTAATGGGTTGGGTACGCACATTTAGAAACAACCAGTTTATTGCACTCAACGATGGATCAACCAACAATAATTTACAGGTGGTACTTGAACTGGGCAAGTATGATGATGCTTTGCTGAAACGCATTACCACCAGTGCCAGTATAAAAGTTCAGGGCACAGTTGTGGCATCTCAAGGTAAAGGACAGAGTATAGAATTGAAAGCCGACGAAGTAGAAATTTTGGGCGATAGCGATTCGGAAAAATACCCGTTGCAACCAAAAAAACATTCGCTTGAGTTTTTGCGGGAGAAGGCACACCTGCGATTTAGAACCAACACTTTTGGCTCGGTGTTTCGGTTGCGGCATGCGCTGGCCTTTGCCGTACATAAATTTTTTAACGATAAGGGTTTTCTTTATTTGCACACACCCATCATTACAGCAAGCGATGCCGAAGGCGCAGGCGAAATGTTTAGGGTAAGCACCTTGCAATTTGATAATCCCCCAAAAAATGAAGATGGCTCAATAAATTTTAAAGAAGACTTTTTTGGCCGCAGCACCAACCTTACAGTTAGCGGACAGTTAGAAGGCGAATTGGGTGCTACTGCCTTTGGTGATATTTATACATTCGGACCCACGTTTCGGGCCGAAAACAGTAATACTGCCAGGCACCTTGCAGAGTTTTGGATGATTGAACCCGAGATGGCTTTTTATGATTTGGAAGACAATGCCAACCTTGCCGAGGAATTTATTCAATACCTGATTGTCTATGTAATGCAGCACAATGGCGATGATCTTCAATTTTTAAATCAGCGTTTGTTGGATGAAGAAAAAACAAAACCACAGGCCGAAAGAAGCGAAATGGATTTGTTGCAAAAACTACAGTTTGTTGCCGATAATAAATTTGAAAGAATTACCTACACCGAAGCGATAGATATTTTATTGCAGTCGGGCCACTACAAAAAAAAGAAGTTCAAGTTTGATGTAGCCTGGGGTGTTGATATGCAGAGCGAACACGAAAGATATTTAGTTGAAAAACATTTTAAGAAACCTGTGATTGTTACCAACTATCCAAAGCATATCAAGTCGTTTTACATGCGGCAGAATGACGATGGAAAAACGGTTGCCGCAATGGATATTCTTGCACCGGGCATTGGCGAAATTGTTGGCGGCTCGCAAAGAGAAGAGCGGCTTGATAAGTTAGAAGAGCGAATGAACGAGATGAACATTTCTACCGAAGAATTGTGGTGGTATATAGATACCCGCCGGTTTGGTACTATTCCACATGCAGGTTTTGGTTTGGGCTTCGAACGTATGGTGCAATTTGTAACCGGCATGAGTAACATCAGGGATGTTATTGCTTTTCCAAGAACGCCGGGGAGTGCGGAGTTTTAAAGAACAAGTTCACGAATTTGCAAGCTTACAAGTTTTCAAGTTCACCGTTTATGGCCGGTGAACCATGCCCTATTCACTACATACGTCACTCTACACCTCCCTCCGGCAAACACATTATAGGTATGCTAACTTTTTCCAGCAAATCAGCCGTGTGTGTTTTAAAAATAACCCGTTCCATCCAACTGTGTTGATGTGGAATGATGATGAGCAAATCAATTGAATGGGTTTGCAAAAAATGTTTTATTCCCGCCACAAAATTTTCATTGGTGATAGTATGCAATTGCGGCTGTAGTTCTTTAAAAATATCCTGGGTATGCAGCCGGTTTTCATTGTACTCTTTTACATGTACAATATGCAACCGGGCGTTTGCAGCGGCACATAATTTTTGAATGAGGGATTGATGCTTGTGTACATTGCTGTCGTCAACTGCAAACGCAATATTACTTAGCGATAAAGTTTTAGTGTTTTGCGGAACAACAATTACCGGCAGTTTGCTGTGCCTAATGATGGACAAAGCTGTGTTGCCAAACAAAAAACGTTCAACGCCGCCTGCCCCTTGTTTGCCCGCAACCAAAAATGTTGGTTTTAATTGTGCACAACAATCCGCAATTTCCGTGGCGGCATCACCCAGCCTTGTTTCTGTATTTACTTCCAGGTCGGGATAATTTCTATGCACTAATTTTTTCATTCTTTCCAGCCCTGCTTCAGCACTGTTTTTTATTTCTTCAACCGGTATCATCATCACGGGTACTTCGTTCATGCTAACCGGCATTTGGTAAGCATGTATCAACAGAAGATCAGCACTCAATTTTTTTGCAAACTGTGCCGCGTACATGGTGGCATTTTCGGCGGCAGCGGAAAAGTCGGTGGCAACGGCAATTGTATTCATGTTGAAAAATTACAAAGAAGTACGGGAAATGCTGCGCTGGTACTGTGGAATAATTCTGCTTTTTCATCTCAACAAAAAAACCAGGATGCAAATACAGCCACTACCAGCACAAGAAAAGTCGGGCGAAAAAACACACCACCTGCCTATGATTGACATGACGCCAATGGTGGACCTTGGATTTTTGCTGATAACATTTTTTATCCTCACCACCAGTATGGCGCAACCCCGCGTAGCCAAACTAATTATGCCAAACGAAGATGGCCCACCAACACCTTTGGCTGAACGAAATGCTTTTACCGCAATACTTACCGGCAACAATAAAGTGATTGCGTATTCGGGAATGTTTAGCGAAGCAGTAAAACAAAAAAAGCTGGTACACACAACTTTTGATGTGCAGAAGGGGCTCGGCTTTTACCTGCGAAAAAAGCAAGCGGAACTGGGTGCCGATGAAAACAAAATTGTTTTTTTAATTAAGCCGCTAAATTCCTCAACCTATCAAAATGTAATTGATGCACTTGATGAAGCGGCCATTAATGGTGTTCAAC
>JANPKD010000003.1:0-174330 GCA_031425835.1 Chitinophagales bacterium | reverse complement strand
ACAAGGACACGGAGTTACACGGAGAACCTTTGTGACACTTTGTGCCTCCGTGTCTCCGTGGTTCAAAAAAACACACACATGAATTTTGATACAATCTACCAATACAATTTTCCTACAACCATTCGTTTTGGCGCAGGTGCCAGCAATGAGTTAGGTGATTATTTAAAGAAGAACACGGAGTCACAAGGACACGGAGTTACACGGAGAACCTTTGTGACACTTTGTGCCTCCGTGTCTCCGTGGTTCAAAAAAACACACACATGAATTTTGATACAATCTACCAATACAATTTTCCTACAACCATTCGTTTTGGCACAGGTGCCAGCAATGAGTTAGGTGATTATTTAAAGAAGAACAATTTGCAGCGACCATTAATTGTAACCGATGCAGTAGTGGCGCAACTTTCTTTTTTCAAAAAAATTATTACCGACTTACATGCAAACGGAATTTCGACTGAAGTGTTTTCTGATCTGCATAAAAACCCGGTGAAGAGTGATGTGTACAACGGCACCGATCTGTATGATGGAACAGACAGAGATTGTATTATTGGCCTTGGTGGCGGTGTAGCCATTGATGTAGCCCGTGCCATTTGTTTGCGCATTAACCACCGCGACGATCTTTTTAAATACGATGATTTAATTAGCGGCGATGTATTTGTAACCAATGATGTTCCGCATTTCATTACAATTCCTACAACGGCCGGTACAGGTAGTGAAGTTGGCCGCAGCGCCATTATTGCCGATGATGAAACACACCAGAAGAAAATCCTCTTCTCTCCTAAATTGCTTGCCAAAATTGTTTTCGCAGATCCCTTGCTCACTATGGAACTGCCGCCTTTCATAACCGCGGCAACCGGCATGGATGCACTAACGCACAATATGGAAGCTTACCTGGCAAAAATGCCACACCCCATGTGCGAGGGCATTGCGTTGGAGGGAATTTATTTAATCGGCCAGTCGCTCGTGCAGGCAGTGAATGCACCTACCCTTGAAGCAAGGAGTAAGATGCTGATGGCCTCATTGATGGGTGCAGTGGCTTTTCAAAAAGGTTTAGGTGTCGTCCACTCTTTAGCGCATCCCCTTTCTGCCTTGCTCGATACACATCATGGCTTAGCCAATGCCGTGAACATTCCGTATGGAATGGAATTTAATGTTGCAGGTTGCGAAGAAAAATTTAAACGTGTTGCAGCAACAATTGGCTTGAAAGAACAAACCGGGGCTGCAGTGGTACAATATTTATTTGATCTCAATTCCAGCATCAACATACCACACAAGCTGCGAGACATTGGTGTGCAACAGGAGCACATCGAAACTTTAGCAGATTTAGCCATTGCCGATTTTGCGCATCCCAATAATCCAAAACCGGTAACGAGGGAAGATTTTAGAATGCTTTATAGCACCGCGTTGTAGTGACTTCCGGAGCTATTCCATTTCTACGTAGATATGGGATATCTAAAAGCAAATTCCAAAATTGTAAATGATGAAAAAGAAAATCGGCATTAGTTTTTCAACCACCAATTTTAAATATTACTGGAGCTGGATTACACCATCCGATTTGAAAGATGATTTGGAATTGGTTGAACTTTCGTTTCAAAAAAACAACACTGAAGATTTTGCCACCTGCGATGGATTTATTTTAACCGGGGGTGTAGATGTGCATCCGTCGTTTTACAATGGAGCCGATGTTTACGAAAACAAACCCGACGTATTTCAAATAGAAAGAGATTTTTTTGAAAAGAAAATTTATGAGTATGCCCAACTGCATTCGCTACCGTTGTTAGGCATTTGCAGGGGGCTGCAGTTGGTGAATGTTTTACAGGGTGGCCAGCTCATCCAGGATTTAAGTCACAATAATTCCATCCATAAAAAAGAAGATGAGGACGATAAAACCCACCACGTGACTGTTGAGCCAAAAAGCTTGTTGGCGGAGATAACAGGTACGTACACTGCGGAAATAAATAGTGCACACCATCAATCCGTTAATCAACAGGCGATCGGCAAAAATTTAAAGGCCAATGCCTGGTCGCATCACGATGAGGAAATTGAAGGTTTGGAATTTGAAAACAAAACCGGCAAGGCATTCATGCTTTGCGTACAATGGCACCCCGAACGAATGAGCGGAAAAGAGAATCATTCCTTCTCTGAAAACATTAAACAACGATTTTTAAAAGAGGTACGAAACACCGTTATGCAAAAACGAAACATCATCAATCCGGCAACGGAAGAAACCATTGCAGAATTAAACGAGGATACAAAAGAAACCCTGTCAGTAAAATTTAAATTGTTGCAACAGGGACAGCAACAATGGCAAAAGATATCGCTGGCGGAAAGGGTTGCAACGTTGCAACGATTTTCCATGCTCCTCCAAAAAAATATAGAGTCATTTGCCCTGACCCTCACCTCCGAAATGGGCAAGCCGTTGCAACAATCCCGCAATGAAATCAATGGCGCCTGCACAAGAATAAAATGGCTGGCTGAAAACGCCGAGAAAAATTTGTCGGAAGAAGTAATGACGAATGAAGAAGGCCTTCAAGAAAAAATTGTTTACGAACCGCTTGGCGTGGTGTGTAATATCTCCGCATGGAATTATCCCTACCTCGTTGGTGTAAATGTTTTTGTACCCGCTCTGCTGTCGGGCAATGCCGTGATGTATAAACCTTCGGAGTATGCATCACTTACTGGTTTGCAAATAGAAAAATTGATGAAAGAAGCCGGTGTACCTACCGATGTTTTTCACATCGCCATTGGCGCGGCAAGTGTTGGCGAAGAACTCCTTCGCCTGCCATTCGATGGTTATTTTTTTACCGGCTCCAATAAAACCGGAAAATATATTTATGAGCAGGTAGCAAAAAAAATGGTACCCTGTCAGTGTGAATTAGGTGGTAAAGATCCGCTGTATGTTGCCGGTGATATTGCAGATATAAAGGCTGTAGCTGCCGCCACCGCCGATGGTGCATTTTACAACAATGGTCAAAGCTGCTGCGCGGTAGAACGCATTTATGTACACAAGGCTGTGTACGATGATTATGTTGCAGCGTTTATTAAAGAAGTAAAAGCATTTAAAACCGGCCAGCCAACCACCGAAATTTATATTGGCCCGTTAACCCGCAGAGAACAAATTGACGTACTTCAAAAACAAATTGATGATGCAGTAGCCAGTGGTGCAAAAGTTGAAACAGGTGGCAGTAAAGAGAACGGGCCCGGTTATTTTTTTCAACCCACTGTACTTACCAATGTAACAAATGAAATGACAGTGATGCGTGATGAAACCTTTGGGCCACTCATTGGCATTATGCAGGTGGCCGATGATGAGGAGGCCGTTCGGTTGATGCAGGATACGGACTATGGATTAACAGCTTCGGTATATAGTAGTAACCAAACAAGGGCTGAAAAAATATTGCAGCAATTAAACACCGGTACGGCTTATTGGAATTGTTGCGACAGGGTGAGTGCTGCTCTTCCATGGAGTGGTCGTAAAAATTCGGGATTTGGCAGTACGCTTTCCCATTCCGGCATCAGGGCTTTTGTAAAAGCCCGTGCATATCATTTAAAAAACAAAGGATAAAAAAAATACGTCGCAAAAGTGTTCGGGCACGGGCCTGAGTAAATCCCGACGTTAAATACCCAGCTCACTGCGTTGTTTTTTTGTAAGTTTTGCTTTCACTAATTCATAGCTCAGGGTAATCGAATCTTCCCATTCTTTTTTAGTTAACTGATCGGGCTTAACAACCTGTACCCATTTTGCTCTTGCCATGTAAGGTGCCGGAATAAAACCTTCCTGGTTGCTGATGTCTTCATAATCCTCATCCCGAACTTTAAAGGAGCAGGTGAATGGTGGTTCTAACCATACCACGCAAAACATTTTGCCTCCAATGGAAAACACAAGGTCGTTGTCCCATTTTACATCCTCGGTTACGGCTGGTAAATTCATGCAGGCCAGCCGTACAAATTCAATATCCATTGTTTTGCAGTTTGAAAATCAACTAATCAGAAAATCCGGTGCCCTTCCACACAAAAAACTACGGCGCACATGAGCATAATTTAAGCAAGTTTTACGGAAAGCATTCATTTCAACATTCACTTTACACCAACCCAACCGAAAGCCAAATCAAGAATAATTGATTGGTAAAATTTCAAAGCGATTGTAAAATACTCCCAATTGCATTTTTCTTGGCCATAAAAAAGCCCCTCCAAAAAGGAAGGGCAATCTCAAAGGTGAAAATGAGATTAATACCTTGATTGATTATAACCGCCGCCGCCATTGCCGCCACCGCTATTGCCAGCGCCGTACCCGCCGCCACTGTTGCTGCGGAAACCGCCGCCACCGCCACTAGTGCGTGCAGGCTTATCTTCTTTGGGTTTTGCTTCCATTACACGAATGGTTCTGTTTTCAACTGAAGCCTGGTCTAATTCAGCAATTGCTTTTTTTGCCGCTTCATCATCGGCCATTTCAACAAATCCAAAACCACGGCTTTTACCGGTGAATTTGTCGGTGATAACTTTGGCAGAAGATACTTCGCCATACTCTGTAAAAAATTCTTTGAGGTCTTCATCTTGTACATTGAAGCTCAGATTCGAAACGTAGATGTTCATACTTTCTTTTAAAAAAAAATTAAAAATGCTTGAGATGAGGCAAGAAAGTGAAGGGTTAAACTAAACAGCGGAAACAAGTAGCAGATTAATTAGACACTTACCCAATGCGATGCTCTCAATTAACGCGGCAAAGATAGGAGAATGAGTTGTATGAAAAGAGGCGACAAAAAAAAGTATTTGTTAAGTTAGACTGCAGGGGATGAGTTGTGAATCGTGAGTGGTGATTTGAAACTGGTATTTGCCAACCCGGTATCGCACTAAAACCACCGACCAGTGAATATTGAATAGTGACGTTAGCTACAAGCAAAACAAATGCTCAATATTCAATGACCAACTTTCATTAAGCAACAACAGACCCCGTACCATGCGCGGTTTTTGATATTGGAATCTCTCACCTCTGAACTCTTGACTTTGAACTTTTGGCTTTGTCCCTACGCTCTTCCCATTTGTTTTAGAAAAACAACGTGCGAAACAACGGCATGCCGTAACCTGCGGTACTCAACATACGGCATATCAAATTCGGTGCAGGCCTGCTTGATTATTTTGCGCAGCGCAGGATAATGTACGTGAGATATTTTTGGAAAAAGGTGATGTTCAATTTGAAAATTAAGCCCGCCCACCAACCAGCTTACCACTTTATTTTTTGGTGCAAAGTTGGCCGTTGTTTTTAATTGGTGAATTGCCCATTCATCGTCCATCTTTCCGGTGTCGGCATTTTCAACCGGGAAGGCGGTATGTTCTACCGTATGCGCCAACTGAAATATGATAGAGATGATAAAACCTGTAATGACAGAAAAAATCAGAAAGCCAGTTAACCAGCCGGTGAAGCCAACCGTGTAAATGGGGAGGGCCAGAAATAAAAACAGGTAACTTATTTTAAAACCCCAGAAGATTAAATGGTCTTTCAAGGCCATCTTTTTTATCGACATCATTCCAATCTTTCCTTTAAAATATTTCTGGTAGTCGAGTACGAAAATCCAAAGTATGTACAACATGGCGTACAAAAACCAAAAATAAAAGTGCTGGTATTTATGCATCATGTATTTGGGCTGCGTACTGCTCATACGCATCCAGGGCTGAATGTCAATATCATCATCAACACCATCAACATTGGTGTAGGCATGATGAATTACGTTGTGTTTTACATTCCACATAAAGGAACTGCCGCCAATAAGGTTAAGCGTATTAGCCGCTACCCCATTCACCCATTTATATTTGCTGAAACTGCCGTGGGCGCCGTCATGCATGATATTGAAGCCAATACCTGCTACCACCAATCCTAAAAGAACCGATTCAACAATCGCCCAAATTGCACCTGGCGTAAAAAAAACAAGGTGAATGTAAAGGAAAACAAAGCCTGCCAACAGCAGGCCCGCCTTAATATACAGCTGGCGGTTGCCGGTTAATGATTTGCCGGTGCTTTCAAAATAATCATTGATCCGCTTTTTCAGTTCAACGTGAAAAGATTGTTTGACGATAGGAAATTTAGGAGTAGCCATAAGTCTTAAAATAAATGTCGCCCAATTGCCGGGCTTTTTACATGCCGGCAAAGCTAACACATGAAACCCATGAAGTACCGTTAAAAAGACAAGCTTGAAAAATTAACCGATGAAATTTTCTCCCCCTTGCAACCGGGTAGCTGTCAAAAAAATATTTTTCTATTAAGACCATTTTAGGCAATTGCAGCATGAGAATTGCAGAGTAAAAATCAAACAGCACCAAATGAACCTCAACTTCACACGTAACATCCACTTTACAAAGCTGGTGAAAACCACTGAGCGACTCCGCGAATTTAATTTTAGAATGATGCCCGGCACCTCAAACAGTTTATTGAATGTAGATGTGCCCGACGATCGCGGCAACCGCATTCAATTTAAAATGCAAAGGGAAGATAACAACTGGCGAATTCTCGATCAGAATGTTCCCTCATGGGTTTTGGGCAACGAACGTCCGTTGAACGATGCCATTGGTGAGGAGCTGAGTTAAATAAGCCTCCCCTGTAAACGTTGTAGGGCAGTACCGGAATACACTACTTTTTAATGATTACCCATTAATCATTACCGCTTTCCACATTACATTCGCGGCAACAATGACCATTGAGCTGTACACATTGTTTCTGCTATGTCTTGCTGCGTTTTGTGCCGGTTTTGTTGATGCTGTTGCCGGCGGTGGCGGATTGATACAACTGCCGGTTGCTCTGCTTTTATTACCCGCCCATCCCCTGCCGTCCGTAATTGCCTCTTTAAAACTTCCATCGTTCGCGGGTACGGCCGTCGCATTTTTACGGTTCCGGAAAAAGGTATTTATCAACTGGAAGCTCGCCGGCATTATCTGCTCGCTCTCATTTTTTTCTTCGTTCGCCGGTTCGCAATTACTTACGGTAGTAAACAGCGCCTTTATGAAGCCGGTGTTGTGCCTGGTATTATTTGCCGTTTTTGTTTACACCTTTATCAAAAAAAATTTTGGGCAAAATGAACAACATACGATTTCAGAAACAAGGCAAATTCAGTTTGCGGTTTTAATCAGCGCCATAATTGGTTTTTACGATGGCTTTATTGGCCCGGGCGCCGGCAGCTTTTTTATCCTCGCTTTTGTGGCATTGCTTCGGTACGATTTACTCCACGCATCTGCAACAGCAAAGCTGGCTAATATGGCAACCAATCTTGGTTCTATCACCTTGTTTTTATTTCATGGCAATATTATTTGGCTGGTTGCTTTGCCCATGGCGCTTGCCAACGCATTGGGTGGTGCCGCTGGTGCTAAAATGGCCATTCAAAAAGGCAACAAATTCATCCGGATTTTTTTTCTTTTTATCGTTTTGGCCACACTACTTACTTTAGGTTATAATATTTTTGCGCATCTTTAACCACTTTTTTATTCAGACCATCAAATCATGAAAAACCTTCTTTACCTCTGCCTTGCCGTCATTTTATTTTTTGCCTGCAACAACAATAAGGCGCAAAACAACACCATAACGGAAGCCGAAAAAACTCCAAAGCCCGTAACCGATTCCGTTCAGTCAAAAACAACCGGTACAGCTTCTTCCGCCGCTGAAATGATGCAGCGTAAGCAAGTGCCCATTTTGTGTTACCACCACATTGTTGATGCACCATCGGTTGGCAAAAACAGCGCAGGCTACACTGTAACAGTGTCGGCATTTAAAGAACAGATGAAGGCATTGGCTGATAGTGGCTACAAATCAATTAGCCCCGATCAGTTGTATGCTTATCTCAACTACAATGAACCATTGCCGGAAAAACCAGTAATGATTACTTACGACGATACGGACGAAGAACAATTTTCAATTGCAAAACCTGAGATGGATAAGTACGGCTTTAAAGGCGTGTACTTCATCATGACTATTTCAATTGGCCGGCCCCGCTACATGAGTAAGGAACAAATAAAACAATTGTCCGACGAAGGGCACACAATTGCTTCTCACACCTGGGATCACAGCCGGTTTGACAGGTACGCCTACGAAAACACCAAGGAGATTGGCGGCAAAAAAAAATTAGTAAACGATTACGATTTGCAGCTGGCGGATACCAAGAAGAAGCTGGAGGAAATAACTGGAAAAAAGGTTGAGCATTTTGCATATCCCTTTGGTATTTGGGATGCAAAGGGAATTCCGGAGCTCCAAAAAAGAGGGTACAAAACCGCGTATCAATTGGCCACAAAAAGAGACTCGTTGCAACCGTTATTCACCGCTAGGCGCATTCTTGTTGCGCCGCAGTGGGGTGCCCAGGGTTTGATAAAAGTGATGAACAGTTCTTTTAAGTGAATAGGTGTTGCCCATTGTAACCAAAAATACCTGTGTGCAGTAGTTGAAATAACACTGACGTGCAAATCGTTAATACAATTCCCCAAACACCAGCGGTTTTTAAACTTAATCTAATTGGAACGGTCTTTGGATTTACAGAAGTATAAATCTGAAGTTATGTTTCCAGTGTGGTTGTTTTTAGTAATGATGTCTGTGATTTTTTACCTGCTTTATCATACACGAACCTCAGGTGGTGTAAGCAGCCATGGTTTCAAAAAATTGCAGTTTTGGATGAAGGAAGCATCCGAACGTAAGATGCGGTTCCGCACTAAATAATTTTTCCGTTCAAAACATTTTAAAAAGATGCGCCGGCATCTTTTTTTGTACTGGTACATTGCGGATAGCAGTTCATAAGGGCTCTCGCAGGTGTGCTCACTCTTTTAATTTTCGTACGCCACGGACGGCGTGAAAACAACGATGCCCGGGGTGATGGTGCAAAAAAAAACTGCCCCACGAGTTGAGACAGTTATTCTTCATTGATAAGTTCTCGGGCTAATCCGCTCTTCTACCGCTGCCACGGGTTAAGGCAACCAGCAATAAAATAAATACAGCCGCACCAACTACCCACACCCAGGGTGAAGCGTACCAGTTTGCGCTGTCGCCACCTGTGCTGATATCAACATCTACTTTTTTTGTTTCCTGTGCAAACGCCATTACACTTAAGAATGCCGTAACTAACAAGCAATATATTTTTTTCATGACAAAAGGTTTCTATAGCTGAGTAAAAAAGCATGCCAGCCTCTGCATGAGGGTAGCCCTGATTACCTGGCTCCAAAAAGCAAACTTCCGATTCTCACCATATTACTTCCTTCCTGCAGAGCAATTTTATAATCGCCGCTCATTCCGGTGGAGAGGATTTGGAGTTTGGTGTTTGGAGTTTGGAATTTGGCGTGGCTCCGCAAACAATTTTCTAAGGAGTGAAATTCTGTTTTTATCAACTCCTGGTCATCTGAAAAAGAAGCCATGCCCATCAATCCAGTAACCTTTATGTTGTTCAATGCGGATAAATCAGTTTTAAATAATTGTTCTAACTCCTGGTCATCAAAACCAAACTTAGTTTCCTCCTTCGCAATATGCACCTGGAGTAAAACATCAATTACTCTGTTCCGCTTTTCTGCCTGGTTATTTACTTCCACCAATAATTTATAACTGTCGATACCATGAATAAGATGAACGAAAGGTACAATGAACTTTACCTTATTCCTTTGCAAATGACCAATAAAGTGCCAGCGAATGTCGGCTGGTAATTGTTGTTGTTTCTCCACCAGTTCATTCACATAGTTTTCTCCAAAATCTCTTTGTCCTAACTCGTACAATGCCAAAATATCGCCAACGGGTTTTGTTTTAGACACGGCAACCAGCACAGCACTGTACTGCTTCAATTCTTCAAGTATGGAAAAATATTTTTCTTTATTAACGGGCATCGTTATTAGCTAATGAGCCAGTTAGCTGATAATGCTAATTGGGTTTAGTAAATATTAAAATGGCTTCAGTTTGTGAGCCGGTAAATGTTCTATTTGGCAAAAGATCACCCTCGGCAATGAGCCTACTTTAGGATGCTCCGGCTAATCACAATCCTTTGCACCTCGCTTGTACCCTCGTATATCTGTGTGATTTTCGCATCCCGCATCAACCGCTCTACATGGTATTCTTTTACATAACCGTAACCGCCATGAATTTGCACAGCTTCAACGGTTGTCCACATGGCGGTTTCGGAGGCAAACACTTTTGCCATTGAAGAACTAAGGGTGTAGTCTTTTTTCTGATCTTTTTCGACAGCAGCTTTCATGCAAAGCAGTCGTGCCGCCTCAATACGGGTTGCCATGTCGGCCAGTTTAAAAGCAATTACCTGGTGATTAGAAATTTCGGTACCAAATGCTTTGCGTTGTTTTGAGTACGCCAGCGAAAGTTCGTACGCACCACTTGCAATACCCAATGCCTGCGCGGCTATACCTATGCGGCCGCCGGCCAAAGTTTTCATGGCAAACGTAAAACCAAATCCATCGGCGCCAATGCGATTTTCCTTGGGCACCTTTACATCGTTAAACAAAACAGTGTGTGTATCGCTCGCTCTTATACCCAGCTTATTTTCTTTAGCAGCAACCACTACGCCGGGCCACGACTTTTCAACAATAAAAACATTGATTCCTCTTGAGCCTTTGGCAATGTCGGTATGTGCAATCACCAAATAAACCGATGCGGAGCCGCCATTGGTTATCCAGTTTTTTGTTCCATTTAATTCGTAATAATCACCTTTATCCTCAGCGGTGGTTCGTTGCATAGTTGCATCGCTCCCGGCTTCTGGCTCGCTCAATAAAAAGGCCCCTGTGTATAACTCACCATCCTTCATACCCTGCGCCAGCGGTGTTAGGTATTGTTGTTTTTGTTCCTCCGTTCCATAGCTTTCTAATCCGTAACAAACCAGGGAGTTGTTTACACTCATGCCAACACTCACACTAGCATCAATTTTGCTGATTTCTTCCATGGCCAATACGTAGCTTACGGTGTCCAAACCGGCACCGCCATATTCAGGGCTAACCATCATGCCTAAAAACCCAAGTTCTGCCAGCTTCATCATCTGCTCACGCGGAAACTGCATTTTTTCGTCGCGATCAATTACACCCGGTAAACATTCGTTGCGTGCAAAGTCTTTGGCTGCCTGCTGTATCATTAACTGTTCTTCGCTCAATTGAAAATTCATAGCAGCAATTTTATTTTGGCGCAAATATACTTGATGCGAAGGTTGTAATTATTGAACCGTTTTAATAACCGCCAATGGAAAGGGTTACCAAAATTGGTAAGATACCGGCAGTCAAAAGCTGTTTCAAACCGTGGGTGGCAGAAGGTGGAGTATAAAAAAGGCAATAAGAGCAGGGGTTATTTGGGGGCTTCACAAAAGAGAAAAAAATACCGGAGAAACACTCCGGTATTTTTTCATTGATTATTTTTTGATCAGGAACCTTGCGGTGGTTTTGCCACCTTCCTGGTTATAGGCGTCAAGCACTATGTATGTGTTGGCAGTAATACCGGTTACCAGGTACGAGAAATCGTATTCGGTTTTGTTTTTCGCCGTTGATTCATCGGTAAAAAAAGGAGTGGCTGCTCCCTCTTTGGTGAGTGTTACCTTATCAAGCCTTACTACTGAACTAAGATGGCCAGCAATTGTAAACTCGCCGGCATTGCTGGCTGTTCCTTCGGCTATGTTATTTGAGAAGACAATCTGCGGCGCAGCATTATCTTTTTTGCAAGAGGCCACCAAAAATAAGACGGCAATAGCCGTTAAGAGAAAAAGTTTGTTTTTCATAATAGATACGTTTTGGGCTAAGATACTGCCTGAACCTGTAACATTCTCTCAGCGCATATTTAGAACAGCCTGTTTTGTAGATTGCAGGAAAAAAATGGCTTTTGATTTTAATGAGGATGTTATTCTTGAAAATGAGCGGGTGCGGTTGCAACCCCTGGTAGAAAGGGATGCTGAAAATTTATTAGCGGTTGCTACTGCCCATGACGACCTTGTTCGGTACTCAAATTATTTGATACATAAGCCCGAATATTTAAAACGGTTTGTGCTTGATTCAATAAATGAGAAAGCAATCGGCCAGCGTTACCCATTTTCCATCTTCGACAAAAAAGAAAACGCCTATGCAGGCAGCACCAGCATAGCTGCCGTATCAAACAAAGACGGCAGACTTGAAATTGGATGGACCTGGATTGGCAAAAAGTTTCACCAAACAGGTCTTAACCGTAATTGTAAGTTTCTGTTATTGCAATATGCTTTTGATACGCTGGATTTTGAGCGAGTGGAATTAAAAACGGATGAGCGCAATAGCCAGTCGCGTACGGCTATGGAAAAAATGGGTGCCGTGTACGAGGGGTGTTTAAGAAACCACACCTTGATGCCCGATGGCTTTCGACGCAATACAGCCTATTATAGTATTTTAAAAAACGAGTGGGCCAATTTGAAAACCAATTTTTTATTGCGAAAATAAAATGCCACACTATAAGCATGGCATTTTCTAAAATTTAAAGAGCCCGTTTAAAACAACCCGCCTTTTGTAACTTTTTTTTGAATTTCCACTTCCTTCATAAATTCTCCTGTGTCGTCGTCGGCGTATAAACCATAGGCATCGGTTAATGTTCCTTTAACGCCGTCGGTGGTTTCAATGGCGTACAGTACAGAGGTATCATCTGGATCGGAGATTCCTTCGAAACGAAAAAAGTTTGCGGCTTTTACATCCTTTGCTTTGTATTTGCTTTTCTTTTTTACCGCAACCAATTTGTCTTTCTCCACTTTAAACTGTTCGGTGTAACCTTTCCCTTCCAGTTTTGTAAGACATTGTTCCAAACTGGTCATTTCCGATGCACGGTCGTTCGCCTCCGAATATTTTTCTTTTCGGGTGTCGGTCATATCCTGTTCTTCTACCCCGGTGTCGTTTTTTACTTGATTCATAAATGCGCTTTTTTGGTGCACTAAAAAAAGTACCAAAACAATGCCTTAGGGCCAGTGAGGAAAAATTGCCCGATTAGAGCGAACCTTATTGCGGAGGGCAAAGAAGCCAATAGAAAATATAGAACATAGTGGAGAAGAATACACAAATACCATGCAACCCCGGCCCGCAGCACTGTAACCGCTTTCACTTTGGAAGTGACGCATGGTGGTGTAGCACCGGCAGGGACGTCTCGTTCATTCAGGTTTCGATCGTTATCAAAGCGTCCAAACTTTTTAATCCAATGTCTTTCTTTGACGTAAATCCCTCTCCATACTTTACGCCAATGCGTTTACCCAATAATCTTGCTCTTGAGGTAAGGGCATCCATAAAATCGGGGCTGGAGATATAGGTTTGCGGCTCGCTGGTGCCTTCATTATTGAACTGCGTGGTGTAAGCTTTTATGGCGGCTACTCTTTTTTCCCAAACGTGGCTGATGTCTATAATTATATCGGGTTCAAAAAATCTGTCCTGTAGGTAATGGAGGAGCATTTTGGGTCGCCATTTTGGTTGTTCATTTCCGTCGTCTCCAATGGTTTTTACTTGCCTTAACCCCGAAAGAAAACAAGCGTCATAAACCAGCCAGCCACCTTTGCCATGGTCGGGGTGACGGTCTTCCAACACATTCGCAATTACTATTTCGGGTTGATATTTACGCAGCATTTTTATTACCTGCATTTGATGCGCTTCGTCGTTTATAAAAAATCCGTCCCGCATTTTTAAGTTTTCCCGTACTAAAACACCCATGATTTTAGCTGCATCGGCAGCTTCCTGGTAGCGGGTTTCCACGGTTCCCCTTGTACCTAACTCGCCCTGTGTGAGATCAACGATGCCAACTTTTTTTCCATTCTCAATTTCGCTGATCAGTGTACCAGAGCAACTTAGTTCCACATCATCGGGGTGCGAGCCGATGGCTAAAATGTCGAGTTTCATGCTGGCAAGATAAAAGTTAATTGGTTACCTGGTTATTTGGTTCATTAGGAATTGCTTGCGTGCCTTGTGGTTGACGGAGACCGGGAGTTATGAGGAACACGAAACGGGTAAGCCAATTGTTCCCACTGAGCAGTAACCAACTTTCAACTTTGAACTTCTGCCTTTGAACTCCGCTTACTGCCCCGGCCTTATGCCCGGTCTGTATGCATTGTTGTACCAACTACTGTTTATTTCGTGTACAATGGTTTCAATTTGTTTGTCGGTTTTGTCGTTGGCAATATCATATTCTTGCTTGAGTGAACTGCCAAAAAAGAAAGCTACGGTTTGATAAACACGGGCATTTAATCCGCCACGGTATTCCTTAATTATTTCGTAACAGTTATTACCAGTTTCGCGGTTAATGAGTTTCATTAAAACTTTTCCCTGGTAAACGGAGAGGTTAGAAAGCGGGTCGGCGAATTGCTTTTTTAGTTCCTTCTCCCTTGACTTGATGTATTTTTTTCTTTCTTTTTTTGATTTAACATCGGCAAGATTTGCGTTTACATTATTGATCACCGCCCCGGCCTGTATGGCGTAAGGGTAACAAACATATACGGCATTGCGCAGCCGGTTGTATCCTTCAATCACTTTTGCCAGTTTTTCGGGGGATAGTTTTGAAACATAAACCATGTCCAACTCGTTATACGGCATCCAATGATTGCCATAATAAATTGCGGGAACAATGATGGTATCGTTAATACCCCACTTGGCGGGATTGGGCCGGGTCGAATCTTCCTGTGCGGCTGCTGAAACGGATATGCCAAGCAAACAGATGATAAAGAGTATGAAAGAAAAGGGCCGCATACTTTAAAAGTACAAAAGGAATTTAGTAAAACAACAGACAGCCAAGATAGGGTGAACGCTGTTTAGGAAAAACTAAAATTTGGGGTGAAATTTTGAGGTCAATGGATCTCTTGCAAAATATTACTTCATGGTTGTGTCTTTATGATTTGGGTATTCGATCAAAGGGCTTGGTATCTGACTGGAATCGGGTGAAAGACAATTGCAATTACAATTTTTTGGCCTATACAATTCCAACAAGGTTTCCGAATCTTTAATTTTCGCATCCACTTTTCTTATTTGATCGGCATTGTTAGAATCCTCGGCTTGTATGCTGACACCCTGTAACCGAAACCTTTTTACTGCCCTGTTGAATTCTCGCTTGGAAACAATTGCGGGAGTAAGAAAAATTTTTTGACTTTGAACAGTAGTAAATTTTTTGAAGTCAAAAACAATTTGCCCATCAGCTTCGCCAACGGCGAAAACAATTACTTCTGAACTTAGTGGCAACGGAATTTTTCCGTCTCTTTCAAAAAAACCAAACACATTTTCTCCGCGGTCTAATGGGCCGCCCTCGGCAAAAACTTTGTCTTTTGGTACAACAATAAACACACTCATGTTTTCTTTAAAATCTCCCTGCATTTCCAATTTTAACTCTGCCGAATTAGTACCGGGTTCAATTTTATAGTCAACATTGTACCAGCCAAAAGTTTTAATGTCGAATTTGTAATAAACAGCAGAATAATTTATCGGTTCAACCTTCTCCACTTCTGGAAATTCAGGAAGAATAAAATCACTCGAATCAAATAAAATTGACGGTTCAAGAAATGTACGTTCCAAATTAATCCGTGATTCATTTTCCAAGATAAGGCTATCCCTTAAGTACGAATAGTTCCGCTCCATGGCTAAATTAGAGAGAGAATCATAAGTAAAGCAGCTATCATCACAGGCAGGATTATAGTTTGTGGAATAAACAATTCCCCTCTTCATGTCCTCGTTCTTTATGTAATCATAAATGGTATTTAGATCATTATCGCTCAATTGTGGAAATGAAGGCATGATTTGTCCATATTGACGTTGCTGCAATTTTGTGTAGCAAGTTCTTGGGAGAAAAGCAGCGGGGTTTCTTGTAAACTTAAAAAGTCTTTCCCTGCTATTCCACGGACCTCTGCCTTCCACCGCACTCATTGCAGGCCCACTTAATTGCTTATCATAACTATGACAAGAAGCACAGTTTTGTTGAAAAATTTGTTCCCCCATTTTTAGGTAAGGGTTCGCAGTATCGGCAACAATTGGTTGTGGGTTTTGCCAGTCTATTATACCGCCATTTTCCTCGCGATTATACAATTGCATTTTGCTATCGTATTGTTTTGTTGGAATAGAAACCTGTAAGGCCTTGTTGATTTTTACATCGTCATCAGTAGCAGCCAGGTAGATCATGCCGCCACTACTTAAAATCTTGCCGTTTGACTGTGTGGTAAGTCCCGCCAAAATAATTTGCTCAATGGTGTATGCCTCCTTTACTTCGAGCTGCACACTTCCCTTTGAAAAACTTTCTTTTTTAATTTTAATTATTGCACCATTAGCAGTTTGCAAAATGGTATCATGGCTGTTGTCTACTGAGAACACTTGTGAAGGCAGAGAATCTTCATTTAAAAATTTGGAATACCCCGGTTGATTGGAGTTGCAGGCGAGAAACATCAACGAGGCGGAGATAATGAAGCAGTTTTTAAACATCTGGTTTGGGTTGTATTCCGTAAAATAAACTCTTTACGGTTCTGACAATAAAGAAGAAATTTCTGTTTCTGCAGCCTTCTAATTCTTCAACCTTGGCCGCACCCGTCCCCTCGCCTTATTAAAAACATTCCTTCCCTTATTAGTCCCTTTGCGTTTTTCTTTTTGCTCTTCAAACGGCAGGTGTATAAAATTTTGACAATTGCTAGAGCAGCAGCCATCAAAATTTTTCTGGCATTCATCGCACTGAATAAATAGAAGATGGCAGGCTTCGTTAACACAGTTCACATGCGTATCGGCAGGCTGACCGCACTGGTGGCATTTGGCAATTATTTCTTCTGTAATTCTTTCGCCCAGGCGATTATCAAAAACAAAATTTTTACCGTGAAATTTTTGAAGCAGGTTTTTATTTTTTACCTCGTGGGCATAGTTAATAATACCGCCCTCTAAATGAAAGACGTTTTTAAATCCACGGTGTAGCATGTAAGCGCTGGCTTTTTCGCACCTAATACCGCCGGTGCAATACATAATGATGTTTTTGTCTTTTGCATGCTGCAGCATTTCGGCGGCCATTGGTAGCTGCTCTCTAAAAGTATCGGAGGGTATTTCAATTGCGTTTTCAAAATGCCCAACCTCGTACTCGTAATGGTTACGCATGTCCACCACAATTGTATTTTTTTCGTTGGTCAGCGCATTAAAATTTTCGGCGTTGATGTAGTGGCCTTTGTTGGTCATGCTGAACGAGGGGTCATCAATACCATCGGCAACAATTTTATCACGCAGCTTTATTTTTAAAACCCAGAAAGATTTACCATCATCGTCAACTGCAATGTTTAATCGTATTCCATTTAGTTCTTCAATGGAATAAAGAGCATTTGTGAACGCCTCGAAATTTCCCTCCGGCACACTTACCTGCGCATTAATGCCTTCTGGTGCCACGTATATGCGACCAAAAACTTTTAGAGCCGCCAGTTCCCTGTACAGGTCATCTCTAAAACCCTGTGTATCGGCAATAGGAAAATAATTGTAGAACGAAATGGTTTTACGAAAGAAGGTTTCCTGCATGAGGAGTTCCTTCAGCTCTTTTTGAGAGACACGATTATGCAATACCGCCATAAAAAAATTTTAAGAACACTCGCAGGGTGAGCTAAAATTGTGAAAAGTTGAGGACATAAAAATACGGTTTCGAGGTTAGTAACCACCTTGAAACCGTATGTAAAAATTGTAAAAAAAATGGTTTTAAATTGTACCTGTCAGGTATAATATCAAACCAACAATGGCCACAATTAAGGCAGCAATTGGGTAGTAGAATACAAGCACCAACGCCAGTATTCCTAATAAAATGTAAAGGATCAACCTTCTCTCCGATGTAGCTTTTTTAGGAGCAAACACCGACTTTACTTTAAGCTTCAAAGCAGTCCATAAAAACTGTCGCTTTAATTTCCGCAATGCTTTTTTGCTTTTGCCGGCTGCATAAACAGAAAGCAAAATCATACTTAAGAGTGTTGCATCGGCGGCTGTGTTGTTTACTGGTTTTTCAGAGCTTGGAGCAACCACGGGCTGGGTGACTGTAGTAGTTAATGCCATAATGTACAATTGGTTTTTTGGAAAGGCGAAGTTAGGGATTAGGATTGTAGAAGCGGCCCGCAAAAAATTTACAACAGTCTATTTATTTTCAAACAACCTCCCCCTCCAAGTCATAATCAAAGGCCTTTGTAATAAGCACATTCACAAAATCGCCAACGGGCAATTTCTTATCAGCATTAATCACCACTTCATTATCTACTTCAACCGAATCAAATTCAGTACGGCCAATGTAGCGGCCTGCTTCTTTTTTGTCAATCAGCACTTTTAAAACCTGTCCAACTTTTTCCTGGTTTTTTTCAAGACTTATCTCCTGCTGCACCGCCATAATTTCTTCGGCCCGCCTTTGTTTTTCCGCGGCAGGTACGTCGTCAATTAATGTGTGAGCCGAAGTGTTTTCTTCGTGCGAATAAGTAAAAATGCCCACCCGGTCGAAGCGTTGTTTTTCTAAAAATGTTTTTAACTCTTCAACATCGTCAGGTGTTTCACCGGGGAAGCCGGCAATCAAAGTAGTACGCAAACAAATGCCGGGAACCGTTGCCCGGATGTTGGCAACAAGGTCTTCCATTTCGTGCCGGGCAATATTGCGCCGCATGGCTTTTAGCATATTATCGGCGGCGTGTTGCAAAGGCATGTCGAGGTAGTTGCAAATGTTGGGTCGCTCCTTCATCACTTCTAAAATATCCATGGGAAATTTATGCGGGTAAGCATAATGCAAGCGTATCCATTCAATGCCGGGTACATCGCTCAGGCGTTTGAGCAAATCGGGGAGCATACGTTTTTTGTACAGGTCGAGGCCATAATAAGTAAGCTCCTGTGCTATCAATAAAATTTCCTTTACCCCACGTCGGGCAAGTGCCTCAGCTTCCTTCACCAAATCATCCATACTTCGGCTTACATGGTTGCCACGCATTAATGGAATGGCGCAAAAAGCACAGGTGCGGTTACAGCCTTCAGCAATCTTCATGTAGGCGTAATGCTGTGGCGTGGCTAATAATCTTTCACCAATCAGCTCGGCTTTGTAATCAACTTCAAAACGTTTTAAAATCAGTGGCAATTCCATTGTACCAAACCAGGCGTCCACTTCAGGTATGCTTTGTTCCAGATCATCGCGGTAACGCTGGCTCAGGCAGCCTGTCACGTAAACTTTATCCAACTTGCCTCTCTGTTTGAGACTTATCTGCTCAATTATTGTGTTGATGCTTTCCTCTTTTGCCTTGTCGATAAAACCGCAGGTGTTTACAATTACAATGTTGTGGTCTTTTTTCCCGCTCTCATGCACTACGTCAATGGCCCCGGCCTGTAGTTGGCCCGACAGTACTTCGCTGTCAACCATATTTTTACTACAGCCAAGTGTTATAATGTTGACTTTGTCTTTTTTGAGCGTTTTTACTTTCATGCACTGCCTGTTAATGGGCCGCAAAGGTAACTGATACAAACCGGGCGGCTGGGCGGATGTTGAACTTTTACATAACAATAAAAACCTGGTGGCGTAGAGATATCGGGAAGGTTATTTCGGGAGATTAAAATACATACCGGGTAGTAAAGCCAAATCGGCCTGGCTCAAAGCCACCATCATCGGTGAAAATAATTGGCCGCCAATCGAAGCCCATGTTCACCGGCGAGCCGGGGAATTTATATTCGAGCCCCAACACTGGCCGTATCCATAGATCGGCGCCGCCAAAGCGGTAAAAATTTACTGCGGGCCCAAAACCCAAATACCATTTAAAGCCGGGTGTACGGATTATGTTGAAATGATGCTGGTACTCTATACCTAACAAGCTACTTCGGTTGGCGAATAAAAAGTAGGCTTCGCCAGCGCCTTTGGGTGTAAAAAAATGTTTGGCCGAAAAACCAAAATAGCTTCTGCCTCTTCCAAAATCTAATCTTACTCCAAGCGAAGTATTATCTGCCTGCGCCGCTGCCACGGTGGGATTAGCGAATTGCAGAAAAGAGAAAATGAAAGCGATGTTTAAAAAATATCGTAACACGTTGTCCAATAATTTTGAAGGTCAAAAATAGGGATGTCAGTTCTAAATAATCCCGGCGTGCGGGGCGCCAATCGTTGACCACTCTCCATCTAAGCTATCACAGCCAATCTTCATACTGCTAAACCCCTTGTACCGGCTGCCTAAGCGTCCGGGCTGATCTTTGGGGGAAGATGTAAGGTGCGGCAGGTCTAATGTCCTTACTGAAACAACCAGCATAAAGTATTAAAAATGAGTGAGGATGCGTTTCTTTTCATGCAGGGCCTTGAGGTTCTGCGCCGGCATCACCACAAAATTCTACTCAGTCTTTTTCAAATTAAAAAGGCTGTCAACAAATTCATGTTTATCAAAAACCAGAAGGTCTTCCATTTTTTCGCCCACTCCAATAAATTTCACCGGTATCTTAAAAAGGTTGGCAATGGCCAGCACTACGCCCCCTTTAGCAGTGCCATCTAATTTTGTAATGGCCAGTGCTGTAACATCTGTGGCTGCCGTAAAATGTTTGGCCTGCTCCAAAGCGTTCTGCCCGGTCGATCCATCCAATACAAGCAGCACTTCGTGCGGCGCCCCCGGAATAACTTTTTCGATGCTGCGTTTTATCTTACTCAACTCCTCCATCAAATAAGCTTTGTTGTGCAGGCGGCCGGCTGTGTCAATCAGCACCACATCAATATTCCGGGCCAGGGCACTTTGTACCGAATCGAAGGCAACGGCTGCCGGGTCGGAGCCCATTGCCTGTTTTACTATGGGCACGCCGGCACGTTCGCTCCAAATGGTAAGCTGGTCAACCGCGGCTGCCCGAAAAGTATCGGCAGCACCTAACAAAACCTGCTTGCCTGCTTTTTTAAAGTTGTACGCCAGCTTACCAATGGTGGTTGTTTTGCCCACACCATTTACCCCAACTACTAAAATAATATAGGGCTTGTGAGGCAGGTCGGTGGTAAAGTTATAAGACGATCCATCGGCAATCATTTCCTTCACTTCTTGCTGAAGTATGTTATTCAACTCACTTGTATTCAGGTATTTGTCCTTGGCCACCCGCCTCTCAATTCTGTCAATTATCGCCACGGTTGTGTCAATACCCACGTCGGCGGCCACCAGGGCTTCTTCCAAATCGTCAAGCACTTCCTCATCAACCGTGCTTTTTCCGGCAATGGCTTTTGTAACTTTTGAAAAGAAATTTTCCTTGGTTTTTTGCAGGCCTTCGTCTAAGCTTTCCTTGTCTTTTTTACCAAAGAGTTTGTTGAAAAATCCCATAATTAACCCTCATTTCCCGGCTGGCGGAAGTTTACCGGCACTCCAGTAAATTGGAGATGCTTTCTGTTTGTGTTGAATAATGATTTAAACCCTGCATTGTGCGACGCAACGGAAGACGATAGTAATAATGATGCTGGTTACAAAAAACAGAATTTAAATTTGACAGGCCGCAAGATAGTTAAGGAAATGGTGGATGGATTACAAAACAAAAGCCGTCGGCACCAGAGGTGGACAGCTTTGTAAAAAATTATCGAACGGCGTTATTTGTTCGCTAAAAAATCCTTCACTTTATCTTTGTGTACAATTGCCTCTTTGAAAGTGTATGCGCCGGTTTTGGGGCTGCGTACCGCTTTTATAACTTTCGACCAGTTTTTTGCTTCGGCGGCTGCCCTCGCATCTTTTGATTTGATCGCCGTTTTTGCTGCTTTTGCCATGGGGTTTTAATTTGCTAATGTGATGATGTGCCGATCTGCCAATGCTGCTATTAACGAGCACATTGAGCAACAAGCTAATTACTTAATTTCCTTGTGCAGGGTTACCTTCTTCAAATTTGGATTGAATTTCTTCAACTCCAAACGCTCAGGATTGTTCTTTTTATTTTTTTCTGAAATGTAGCGGCTGGTGCCAGGTACACTTGTATTTTTTTGCTCCGTGCATTCAAGAATTACCTGAACCCGGTTTCCTTTTTTTGCCATTGTTGTTTGATTTGAATTTTTTTCAATTGCTTACCACCTGGGCAAGTTTGATTAAATGTGTTGCCCTGCCGCTCTCATTTCTTTTACAACAGTAAGCAACCCGTTTTTATTAATGGTTCTGATACCGTTAGCAGAAAGCTTTAAAGTAATCCACTTGTTTTCTTCGGCTAAAAAAAACCTTTTGGTTTGCAAATTTGGTAAAAAACGGCGTTTGGTTTTTATGTTGGAGTGCGACACCTTATTACCGCCGATTGGTACTTTACCTGTAACCTGACATACTCTTGCCATGACTTAAATAATTTTTTGTCCCTGAATTTCGGGATGCGAATGTCGGAAAAAACGCCTAACCAGCCAAAGAATAAAAAAAGAAAAATAAAAGTTAACAAGTTGCGTGAGCTAACAGGTCCTGTGGGCCTGCATTCCATCTACATCAACCAGGTCTGCAAGTGCAATGCGCAACCCGTCAGCGGTCATTAAATATTCTGTTCCTTCATCGGTGTATAAATCAATCAGACTTGTGTTTAATGAAATGGTTGCCTGTGCATCTGTTCTGAATTGTAAGGCGCACTGTTTGTTCAACACAATCAGTTCTTCCAAATGCTCTTTTACATTTCTGGTAATGGGAAAATATTGAGACATGCGATTTGTTTGTAAATGAAGTTAGCATTTTGGCTCCGAAATGTAATGCTGTTTATTGTCAATAGTTTCCCCTCCAGATTTTAGTTCCACTTTTCCCGTCGGCCATTTTCCTTTAGCTTCGCCACGCAAAAAAAACATGATCTTGAGCCCTGAGGCTTGAGTAGCAGATCTTAATTCTTAAATCAAAAATCGTAAATACTTATGGCCTACGACGTTGTTATTATCGGCTCTGGCCCCGGTGGTTATGTTGCCGCCATTAGAGCCGCTCAGTTAGGGTTAAAAACCGCGGTAATCGAAAGAGAAAGTCTTGGTGGCGTTTGCCTTAACTGGGGATGCATACCTACCAAAGCATTGTTGAAGAGTGCGCAAGTATACGATTACATAAAACATGCAAAGGACTTTGGCATTGAAGCCAGTGGCCAGGCCAATTTTGAAGCGGTTATTAAACGCAGCAGAGGTGTTGCGGATAAAATGAGCAAAGGGGTTCAGTTTCTGATGCGCAAAAATAAAATTGACGTGATCAATGGTTTTGGCAAGCTGGTAGCCAAGGGTAAAATTGAAGTAACCGCCACCGATAACGCTAAGCAAACCGTTGAAGCCAAACACATAATCATTGCAACTGGTGGCCGTAGCCGTCAACTGCCATCGATGCCCATTGATGGCAAAAAAATTATTGGCTATCGCGAAGCAATGGTGTTGCCCCAGCAACCAAAATCAATGATAGTAGTGGGCAGTGGCGCCATAGGCGTGGAGTTTGGTTACTTCTACAACAGCATGGGTACTAAGGTTACCATTGTTGAATTTATGCCAAGAGTGGTACCGGTGGAGGATGAAGAAATTTCGAAGGAACTGGAAAAGAATTTGAAAAAACAGGGCATTGAAATAATGACATCGGCCGAGGTGACAAAAGTAGATACATCCGGCAATGGTGTGAAGGCAACTGTGAAGACCGCCACCAGTGAAGTAACCCTGGAAGCGGATGTTTTGTTAAGTGCTGTTGGTGTAGTCGCCAATATCGAGAACATGGGCCTGGAAACCCTTGGCATAAAAACGGAAAAAGGATTGGTTACCGTTGATAAGATGTACCAGACGTCGGTGCAAAATATTTACGCCATTGGCGATTGCGTACCTGGCCAGGCGCTTGCACACGTGGCATCGAAAGAGGCTATCATTTGTGCCGAGGCAATTGCTTTTAGTGAAAAGAAATTTAAACACCAACCCGAGCCACTTGATTATGGCAACGTACCCGGTTGTACGTATTGCTCTCCCGAAATTGCGTCGGTTGGATTAACCGAGGCAAAAGCCCGTGAAGCAGGCCATGAAATTAAAGTGGGCAAGTTTCCATTGAGCGCATCGGGCAAGGCATCGGCAGCTGGCCATACCGAGGGTTTTGTAAAAGTAATTTTTGATGCAAAATACGGCGAGTGGTTAGGCACACACATGATTGGCTACAATGTTACTGAGCTAATTGCCGAAACGGTAGTTGCCCGCAAGTTAGAAACCACGCACCATGAGATATTGAACTCTATTCATCCGCATCCAACCATTAGTGAGGCGATGAAAGAAGCTATTGAGGTGGCGTATGGCGAGGCGATACATTTGTGAGCTAATGGAGAGGCGAAAGAGTGAAAGGAGGAAAAGAAGTGGGCTTTTCGTGCATTAACTGATTGATGATTTATTATCGCGGTTATTACGGGGAGTTATTTGAATTGCAGTTTTATTAAAAGATACAATCCACAAACAAGGAAGCCGTTTCAAAAATGAAACGGCTTCACTATTTCAATATCATGTTGCAACCGGCAAATCTCTTTTCCTCTTTTTCTCTTTCGTCTCTCTCTTAGTTAAACACCTTCTTCAAAATATCGCTCGTCCTCGCCATTGGGTCTTTTCTAATTTTTTGCTCTTCTAAACTCACCTGTAAAAAAATGCCCGCCATTGCTTTTTCGGTTACATACGCACCCAAATCAGGGTTTACTTTTTCAGCACTAAAACGGTTATAGTTGGTGAATAAAAGATTCCAGTGTTTTGTAGCATCTACCTTCTTGAGCGAGGCTTCAATAATTGGCCTGAAGGTTTCAGTGAGCTGCGCAACCGTTTTGCCTTTCAGGTAATTTGTTGCAGCAAAATCGCCGCCACGTAAAATGCTCAGGCCATCGCCAATGGTAATTCCCTTAATAGCACTGATGAAAATTGGGGCCACTTCTTTTGCTGCATCTTCAGCGGCACGGTTCATTGATAGAATGGCATTGTCAACCTGTTTGCCCATGCCTATGCCGCGCAATTTTGTTTCTACCTTTTTGGCTTCCTCGGGCATTAAAATTTTGAGGGCTGCATCGGCAAAAAAACCATCAACGGCCGATAATTTTTTTGCGGAATTGTTTGTACCAACCGTGAGTGCTTCTTTCAGTCCCCCAATAATATCGTCGTTCGTTAATGATGATGAACCGCCGCCTAAAATTTTTTGAAGGCCTGTTGGTTTTGATGTTGCCGAATCTTTTTTTGAAGCGTTTTTAATTAAGCCTTTTAAGCCCTGGGCCTGCAGTGTGGCTCCCAGTAAAATTGCAGTGCTAAAAAGCAGAAAGTATTTTTTCATAGAATGGTTTTATAGACCGAATATAATATCCACAAATCAAAAGAACGGTTAAATGAGGTTGAAACTTAAAACGCCAGGCAACGCATAAAGGTACAATAGGCGAAAAATTTAAGGAACATCGCCTGCTTTTTAAAAAGAGCGGAGAAAGCAAAACAGTAATGCGTGAAAAAAGCTATCCGCCAGCGGTTGATTTCATTGGGTTGATACAAAATTCTTTTACAACACAACCCTGTATTTTTACAAGCCCTTAAAAAAAGATTTGCATGCAGGTATCCATTTGGGAAAAAGAAACATTTTTTGCTCCGCAAGATGTAGTCATCATTGGCAGCGGCTTTGTTGGCCTGTGGTCGGCTTTCTTTTTAAAAAGAAAAAATCCCAAACTAAAAATTACAATTATAGAACGAGGCCTGATACCGACTGGTGCCAGCACCCGCAATGCGGGTTTTGCCTGCTTTGGAAGTTTAAGTGAGGTGGTACATGATGCTCAAATAATGGGTACCGATAAAATGCTGGAATTAGTTGAAATGCGCTACAAAGGCCTGCAAAAAATTCAAAAGTTTTTTGATGATGAGCTAATTGACTTCGAACTTTGTGGGGGCTACGAGTTATACGACGACAATGACACAATTACCAATGAACAACTACAACACAATATTGGTTACATTAACTCGCTCCTCAAACCAATTACTTCCTCAAAAAATACTTATAGTCTTGACAACGCCTCCATACAAAACTTTGGTTTCGGCAAAACAAAACAGTTGGTAAAAAACAGCTGCGAAGGTTCGCTGCACTCAGGTAAATTGTTACAGGCACTGTTGCACAGGGTGCAGGCCATGGGCGTACAGGTTTTTAATGCCACCGAAGTGAAAAGCTATGAACGCAATGCAGATATTTTTGAAATAC
This sequence comes from Chitinophagales bacterium, assembly GCA_031425835.1. Lineage (GTDB taxonomy): Bacteria > Bacteroidota > Bacteroidia > Chitinophagales > Chitinophagaceae > Flavisolibacter. The sequence continues at coordinate 148,286 of JANPKD010000003.1, read as the reverse complement.
ACACCAATCAACTACCAACATTATTGGCCAAAAAAATATTGCTCTGTACCAATGCTTTTACCAAAAATCTTTTTCCGCAAATTGATATTGTGCCTGCACGTGGACAAGTGCTCCTCACCTCTCCCATCGAAAATTTAAACTGGCAGGGAACATTCCATTCCGACGAAGGTTTTTACTACTTCCGTAATTTAAATAACCGCGTATTGCTTGGCGGGGCAAGGAACAAAGCATTGAATGAAGAGGAGTCGACCGAAATGCAAACCACCGATTTTATCCAGGCGGCGTTGGAAAAATATTTGGCCGAAGTGATTTTGCCGCTGTACGAAGGCCAATACCAGATTGAAAGCAGATGGTCGGGTATTATGGCTATGGGCAGTGAGAAAATGCCCATTATTCAGCAGTTGGTTGATGGCGTTTTTTGTGCAGTAAGAATGAGTGGAATGGGTGTGGCGGTGGCGCCGGTTGCAGGACAGTCTGTTGCAAAAATGATGATGGTTGATTAAATCTGTTTGCGTTTTCGGCAAATGACATGGATAGACCAATCAAAACTTTACAAACTTTTCTTTAATGATTTTTGTTTGCGATGCAGCCTGCAACAAGTACATACCCTTTGGCAAATTGCCTACATTAATTTTTTGTTTGGCGGAAGTGATCACCAGTTTTGCAACAACTACTCCCTGCATGTTACTTACAATCACTGTTTGTCCAACCCACCCTGCATCTACGTTCAGTGTTAACTCATTAACTACCGGGTTGGGATAAATATTCGTGGCTATTTTAATCAGCGGTTCTTCTATTGGCGAAGCTTCGGCCCACGGCTGGTTCAATCCTTTGCTGTTTAATAAAGAGGCCCTCGGCCCACCAGGTTCGAACAATAACCTCATTCTTTTTTTCTGTCCCACCGAAAATAAATTTACACAGGCATCGCTTGTGTAGTCCATAAAATTCATGTACATGTCGCCGGTGGCCCCGTTACCGCACGACGAACGAAAAGCTGTAGGGCAACCCGGTGTAAAATTCCCCTGTTGCGGTGTGTCATCAACCATATCGGTACCACAATAGGTATCGCCCCAAATATGTTTTAACCCAAGCCAGTGGCCCGCTTCATGCACTGCGGTGCGGCCAAGGTTGTACGAGCCGGAAGTATTGATGGTACCAAATGCACCGAAAGCCAGAACAATTCCATCCCGGTCTGCATCACCACCGGGCACCGACGAATAACCAATCACCGACTCCATATTTCCTACCCAGATGTTTAGATAATAACGGCTATCCCATGCCGCACTTCCACCCTGCGCGGCCTCCTTTATTTTATCATCGCTTTTCCATTTGGTAACCGAAGTTTGTTTACGCACAATACCATTGGTTGGTCGGCCCATAGGATCGGTGGTGGCAAGCACAAATTCAAAACCGGCATCCGCGGCTACTAATCTAAATCTTGCGGGTGTGTTGTTTGTATCGGCATTCAGACGCCTGAAGTCTTTTGTCAAAACTGCCACCTGGCTGCGCACCTGTGCTTCCGAAATGTTTTGCGCGGCAGTGTTGTAAACAACATGCACAACCACCGGAATTTTTATAATAGTGCCCGGCGCATTCACCTCCGGTTCGTTTGTGCGAAAAGCTCGTGTTCTGCTTTCGATAAACAGTTCTGTTTCTTTAAGTCTGTTATTAAAAAGGGGATTGAGAGCCAGTTGACTTTCCAAGTATTGAGTGGTTGCACATTCGCGTTGGGCGCAGACGGCAGCAGAAAATAGCATGCAGATACCTAATAATCTCGTCCTCATATTTCCGGGGTTTGAAGGCACGCATAGGGATAGGAAATAAAGCTGCTTTAATCAGGAAGTTGGATACGAAAAAATAATTAAAACGCCTTCGCAGGAATTGGAAATCAGGGTAAGTCAGAAAAAGTTTTGGAGATCTTTAAGAGGATACGAGGAGTGAATGGTCAAATATAATACTGCAATCCAAAAATTCAAATCCTATGGCCATATATGTTTATCAACCATCTGTGTTCAACCCTTATTTTTGTTTTATGAATAAATATAGCTGGCTGCCGCTTGTATTTTTGTTGGCGATAATCATTTCCTGTAACGATAATAATGGCAACAACGACGGCAACGATACGCCAGCTAAACCCATACCAGCATTGAGTTTTAGCGTAGTGGCCACACACCCGCACGACACCAGCTATTTTACCGAGGGGCTGGAGTTTTATAAGGGCACATTGTTAGAAAGCACGGGTAACTATGAGAAATCGTTGTTGGTGCAAAAAGAGTTTCCCGGTGGAAAAATTTTGAAACAGGTAAAACTTGCTGACTCCTTTTTTGGGGAAGGTGTAACCGTTTTTGCTGATACGGTTTACCAGCTTACCTACCGGGAACATAAAGTACTGGTGTACGACATAAAGGATTTAAGAAAAATAAAAGAACTGCCGCTGAATGGTGAAGGCTGGGGTTTAACGCACAATGACAAAGAACTCATTGCCAGCAATGGTAGCTCGGATATTTATTTTTATGAACCCGGCACCTTTAAGCTTTTACGTACCCTTGGGGTTACCGAAAACGGTGCACCGGTGGTAAATATTAATGAGTTGGAATGGGTCAATGGATTTATTTACGCCAACCAGTGGCAGTACAATTACATTTTAAAAATTAATCCGGCAAACGGCGAAGTAGTGGCAAAGATGGATTTAACCGAGTTAGTGAAGAGCAATCAAGCAAAGCAGCCGGCGGCACAAGAGCTAAACGGAATAGCATACAACCCACTCACCAAAAAATTTTATGTAACAGGTAAAAACTGGCCGGAGATTTTTGAATTGCAATTTGCTTTTTAATTCTTCCCAACCACATAAATCAGTGAGCTGCACGCATCTTTATCAGCAAAGGCTTTTATGTTGGAACGCAATGCAGCCAACCCCGAACCCAACCAATTAGTGCCGCCATTTTTGTATTTGCTACTCAACAATGAAATGTAAAAAGCATCAAACCACATGGGCTTTTTTTCTATCAATTTTAGTCCATGTTTTTGCAGCAAGGTTTCCATTGCCTGTGGTGTAAAATGATACAAATGCCGCGGCACATCGTAAGCTGCCCAGTTGTTGCGATAAATACCAGCATCAACAGAACTGTAGTTAGGAACAGCGATAAAAATTCGTCCACTGCTAGATAAAAGGTTTTTTAACTGCTCCATGTAGGGGTGTAACTCATGTACATGCTCCAGTACATGCCACAGTGTTATGGCGTCAAAATGTTGTTGCGGCAGTTTCTGAAATTGCTCCGTCTCCAGTAACCTGATATTGTATAACTTTTTGGCAACCTCTCTTGCACCGTAGTCTGGTTCAATCCCTGCAGCATTCCAGTTTTTGTCCTTCATTGCTTGCAAAAACGCACCGGTGCCTGCACCCACATCTAAAATATTTCCCCGAATTTTTGTGTGCGCAATAATCAGGTCGGCCTTTTGTTTTAAAGTATAGCTGCGCACGGTTTGATAAAGCTTATTAACCAAACCCTTTGAGGTGTTGCTGTGCGAAATGTACTCCTCCGACTTGTAGTAACTATTCATTGACTCTTCATCGGGTGCATCCTGCGTAAAACGCAATGTGCAGGTGGCGCATTGCCAAATAACAAAATCTTCTTTGCTTACCGAATGATCCCTGACAGTCAAGAGTGGGTTTATTTGGGCGCCGCCACAAACCGGACAGGAGGAGTAATGTATGGTCATAAAAGGGTGCAAAATAAGGAAACACCCTTAATAGGAAAGGCATTTGCCTTGGCATCTTCCAGGAGAGGAACCAATATTATCGCAGACATGCTGCCAACTACGGCCTTGTTCTTAACCCGCCCGAAAATATTTGCCATTGACCCAGGTAGAAAAAATACACAATTGCTATAGTTGCCAGCAGCAATAATGCACCGGCAACAATTATGGTGTAAGAATATTTTTTCGGTTTTATTGCAAAGCTATCGTTTACTTCCTGCGTTGTCATTTCACGGTCGCCCACAAGCATGTTGTGTTCGGGTCTTTCGCGTAAAACCTTATGCGCTTCTACGGGTAACAACCCGGCCGATTGAAATAATTGTTTTTCTATCGTAAGCTCTCTTCCCGTTTTGCTGAGTACCCCTACCCCATTCCAGGTAAATGGCTGCTGGTTGATGACCGCCGCAAGATTTTTACCGGTTGATTCCAGTTCGTCCTCAGTGTATCTAAAATAATCGTCGCTGTTGCGGGCAATAAATTGCAGTTGATGGGCCGGGGCTTTGTCCTGGCTTTGCCACTGCAACTGCCAGGATGGTGGAAGAATTATTTTATCAACCACATTAAACTGTGGTGGTTGTTGCACCAGTTGAAAACCGCCCACATGCGGTATGTACACTTTACCGTATCGAAATAAATATTGCGTAAGTAATGCCAGCACTTTATTTGTTTTGAGCGAACGAAAATACAACACCGCCCAAAAAGTTGAAGCCATAATTTGGATACTGGTTCCAGCGCTGGTATTCACTATTGAAAATGTTATTGAACTGCGCCCAGAGTTTTATGTTTTTTACAATTTTAAATTCAAGCCCGGCGGTTAAATCCATTGCACCTTGGAGCATCTTTTCGCCGGATTTTGATTTTGATTGCGGCCCACCAAAAGCATACAAAGTTGTGTTCACGTACAAATCTTTCAACACCTGCAGCTTCAAAGTATTATTCCATTCCAATGGCAAAAGTCCCCAGGCTTCTTTGCTTACTTTCGGATTGTACCTGTTGAGTGTTATGTGCGACAGCACCGACAATTTCTCGCCAATAGTATAACCCAAACCACCGGCAAAATTTACCACATCCATGTCGGCTTCATTCAAAACCAAAAACGATTTGCCACTCATTGTATCATTTACGAATAAGGGCTGGTTGGTTATTTTATTAAAAGAAATTTTGGCACTGTAACTCAGGTGATCGCCGGTAGAGCCTTTTACACCTGCATACCTTTCTTCAATGCGTGAATTATAAACTGTGGCTGGTGCCCAAATCCACGGGTTCATGTTGGCCGAATATTGAAAACCCGAATTGCGCATATAACCATTCCACCCAGCCTGCACCGCTAACAAATTATCATTGGTGTTGAACTCAACAAAAATATTTGGCAGTAATTTAAAAGCCCCGTTATCCCAGGTGGGCCGCACGCCCGCCTGCAAATGCAGTGGCCCGGTTTTATACAAAAACGACGGCGATGCCATTACCCAATAATTGTTGACGTTTGTTTTGCCCTGCGGTTTGTAATTGGTCAAATTTACTTCCACCGCCACCACTGCTTCAAACTTTGTTCCTATGGTTTTGTGTAATGGCAAATTAATAGTCGTGTTGCTCTCAGAATTACTCAGGCCGTCGCTAAATGCTTCAATTTTTATTTCGGGTGAATAGGTTAAGCCAAATGCAGTGCGGTTAATGTTGTGGAAGCCGACGCGGCCACGCAGCGTTTGAAATTTTACTTTGGTAGAATCGGCCGGGAATACCAGTGTCTTTGGCAAAAATCCAAACTTGTTGTATTTCTCCTGCACCGAACCAATTCTTGCATTCCATTCTAAATTATTTGAGGTTTGAAAAAATGCAGCCACGTCTAAATTGGTATGCGTCATATCCTGCAAGGCAATTTTTCCTTTTGATGAATAGTGTTTGCCGTAAACATTCAAGCCGTATTTTTTTCCGTCGCCAACCGAAAGCCCGGCCTGCAAATACGGAGTGTTTAAACTTCCGTAGCCCAACTTAGCATAGCTTTCATTGCTCCACTTACCACCCGAATCAACCTGCAAAGCCAGCGGCTTTAGGGTGCCGGGTTGAAACGCAAATGCAAGATTTTGATTGGGAATATTGTATTGCAGTCGTGGCCTGGCGGTATCCGGTGTTGACGGTGTGGCATTGATATTAATTTTGGCCGCTTCCTTCAATGTAGGCTTGAAAGTAGATGTGATGTTCACTTCCTTTTTGCGCATGCTGTCCTGCGCTTTTGCGAAATGGCTCAAAAATAAAATGGCTGCTATTGTAATTAAAAACTTCATCGTGCTAATGTGTTAAGGTGATGATGTGGTAATGTGCTAATGTGCCAATGACCTAATGACTCAATAACTAAATGGCCGGGCCGAAACCTTTAATTCATTTTGAAATTGAGTAGACTGACTTTGAACTTCAAACTTTGAACTTACAACCACTATCCTCCAACCTTACTGCTCCTTCCTTCTTCCTCAACGGTCTTATTCAACTTACTTTGTGCTTCGGCCTTTAATTCAGCGTTTAAAGTATTTTCAACAACGCTTTGGAAAGTTGCCTTTGCATTAAAAAAATCTTTTTGTTTGAAATAAACATCGCCTAATAAAATGTAGGCTTTCGTCACCCAGAAATCGTACGAGCCCGATTTATTGATTACTTCAAATGCCGCTTTTTCCGCATCGCCTGTACGATCAATTAAGAACCAGGAGTTGGCAATTTCATAACGGGCCTCCGCTGCCAATGCAGCCTTGTTCACAGCCACTACTTGTTTGAATGCAGCAATGGCCACATCGAATTGCCCACCTATCTGCGCCGACTTACCAATAGCCATATTAGCCAACGCCTTATCATCGGAGCTGCTGCCCTTTTGTGCAATTAAATCTTTTGCATTGGCTACGGCTTCCGTCCATTTTTGTTGCTGGTACTGGCTGCGCAATAATCCACGCATGGCCTCCAACCTTGCCTCCTGGCTACCGGTAATTTGTTTTAACTGGGCATAAAATCTTTCGGCTTCCGCATTGTTTTTTAATTCGAAAAAATTAATGCGGGCGGCTTGCAATACCGCCCTCTCAGCAAAACGGTTTGGTGCTCTTTCGGCTACTACTGCATAACTGCTTAAGGCCTCGTTCCAGTTTTTACGTGTCCCGAATATTTCGGCGCGGTAATAATGTGCATCTGTGGAATGAGCCCCGTTTGAAAAACGTTGCAGGTAACTATTAAATGCTTCCAAAGCAGCGGCGGTATTTCCATTTTCATACTGCATTTCGGCTGCGGCAAATGTCAGCGAGTCTTCGGTGTTTACCGAAATGGGTTTACCTGCAGCACGTGCTGCATCGGCATAATCACCGGGGCGGCCCTGCAGTACATAAATGGTTTTTAAATTATCAAGGGCATCATCTGCTTCTTCCGAATTTGGGTAATTTTTCAACAGCAATTTGTACTGCGCAATGGCACCGTCATTATTATTTAGGTTGTAATACGCAATACCCAACTTTAAATGCGCCTGTGGTTTTAAACTTGAATTGGCGGTGGCGTTTATAATTGTAGTGAGAAATGGAATGGCTTCCCTAAATCTTTCATCCGATAAATAAGTGTTTGCAATTTCCATGTTGGCATCGCCCACCAAACTGGATTGGGGAAACTTGCGGTTCATGGTGTTAAGCAAATTAATTTTTTCATTGCCATTAGTTATGCCCGCAATCATTGCTTTTTGAAAAGTGGCATAATCCTCGGCCGGCCACGAGTACCGGATAACATTATCGTACATTGTTTTTGCCTGCGCATAACTACGGCTCATGTAATACACATCGGCGGTGCGTATGTAGGCGTCCTGTGTAATGGCGTCGGAACTTAACGTAACGTTTGTGGCCAACGGCTCAAAATAAGTTTTGGCAACAGGGTAATTTTCTTTGCGATAGTAGGTGTAACCCAAATTGTATTTCACCGATTTTTCATTGGCCTCACCTAAAGTTGGTGCTCCCGCATTTAAGTAGGCATGATAAAAACGGATGGCATCATCAATACGGTTGTCGCGATAGGCCAACTCGCCTTTCCAGAAATTAATAAGTGGCAGCACCGCGGCATTGTTTGGATCTTTCAATGCCCTGTCCAACAAAACCTCTGCTTCGTCCAATCGTTCATCATTTATCATTTCGGTGGCGCGGCCAAACAAAATGCGCGGCAATAATCGTTTAACCGTTGTTGTGGGGAACTGAATACTTTCCAGCAGCGTGAGTGCATCGCGGTAATTATTGGTGTTGGCTAATGCGCCGATGAGCAACTCAGTTGCTTCGTCCTTATATTTCGAATCGGGATAGTCGTTAATGAAAGTGCGCAGGTTTTTTAAAGCCTCGTCCTGGTAACCTAGTTCGTAAGAAAGTTTTGCATAGTTGAACCGCGAAATTTCTTTTTGCAACTGGTGACTGTTATTCACCGAACTAAAAAGAAAGGCATTCCTTGCATTTGACCGCTGACCGGTTTTTAAATACGAATCGCCCAGCAAATACATGGAGTGCTGGCTCAGCGAATCTTCTTTGCCACTCAATTGCTTAAACCCATCGATGGCTTTTGCGTATTGAGCGGCCTGGTAATAGGCGTACGATAGTTCGTACAAATCTTCACGCCTCACTTTTTTCGACCGGGTAACATAATCCTCTAACAATGGAAGTGCCTTTGCATATTCCTTTCGTTCAAAATAAGCATGGCCAAGGAGTTGCTTTAATTCCAAATCGTAATACTGAGTTTTACCTTGTTTTATTTTTCCTTCGGCATACGCAATAGCCTCATCTTTTCTTCCCTTTACGTAATAAATCTGGGCAATGTAGTAGGGAACAATCGCTTCGTAGTCCGATTCATTTTCCACTATTCTAAAACTTTGCAGCGCATCGGCATAGTTGCGATCGCGGAAGGCGATGAAGCCGTAGTAATAGTTGGCATCAATATAATTTGGATCAGTCTTTACCTGCCTTATCGCATCGAGCAAAGGTTTTGCTTTGGCAAACTGCTGCATGGTAAAATAAGAATAGCCCTGGTGAAATTTCAGATCGGCCACCTCGCGGTTATTGAGGTTGGCAATGTTAGCGCCTTCGTACAAACCAACAGCATCGCTAAATTTTTGTTGGCGAAAATAAAATTCGGCCAGATGGAAATTCATCATCTGGACACGGGGATTGTTTTTGGTTACCTCAATATAACTCAATGCATCCTGCTCGGCTCTCCCCTCATTTTGTTTTAATGCACTAACGGTGGTGTAATAATTAATTTCCTGCGTCTCTATTGGGTTGTTCACCCGGTCGGTTTCGCGGAGGGCCTGCTGCAATTCTTTAAATAATGGATAGGCAAGATTGTACTGCTCTTTTACAAAATATTCTTTTGCTTCATTAAATCGCTCCTGCGGTGGTTTAAAAAAAATAGTTTGTTGCGAGAAAGAAAAAAGGGAAAGACAAATAGTGGAGACAGAGAAAAAAAGTTTCTTCATAAGACTTCCTTTAGCCATTAGGTGCATAACGTAACAAATGTTCTAATTATTTTGACTGCTACCAAACATCGTTCCAAAGAACAAGTTAATTGTTGACTTGAAGGACATGTTTAACAAGAAGGTTGCACTCGAGAGTGGTGAACTGTGAATGGTGAGTGGCAGCAATTTCGACTGTGGAAACCCGTGGCTGAATGACCTCTCCCCCTCCCAAAATGTGGCGACCACTCCTGAGACTTTTGACGCTCATCCCAAAATTCGGACGTTGAATTTTTCATCTTGTCATGATCTTTCGGACACGGGCTTTGAACTTTCGACTTCGAACTTTACACTGGTCGCCCCCAACTTTTCCCTAACTCCTTATCTTGCGGCCCAATTAAAATTTCTATGAAAAAATTATTTACCATCCGTACCTCGGATAATGCTTTTGCTTTTGCCGCTTTTGTACTGCGTGTTGGTGCCGGTTCACTAATGATGCTGAATCATGGATTGGACAAGCTCATGAACTTTGCGCAAAAAGCGCCGCGGTTTGCCGATCCGTTCCACATTGGTACAACCACTTCTTTATCGCTTGTAGTATTTGCGGAATTTTTCTGCGCGGCATTCATCATACTCGGTTTGTTTACCCGGCTGGCAACCATACCGCTGATAGTGGCCATGGGTGTTGCTTTATTTTTTGCACACAAAGGTGAGTTTTTCGGACAGGGCGAGAGTGCCGGACTTTTCCTGACTTGCTTTATTGCCATTTTGTTTTTTGGACCCGGCAAACTTAGCTTGGATAAGTTAATCGCGAAGTAGAGCACCCTCATCCCCCAAGGGGGAAATACAAATACAGCTTCATTTTTTTGAAATTTCTGTACAGATCTGATGTCAGCTTTTAAATAGTCTGAATTCGAGCTGAATGAATACTCCAGCAAAAAACTCAGCGTCGCCGAAAAGCAAGGGCTGTGCTTGGCAAGTCCCCCACCGGGGGATTTAGGGGGCCGGACTTACACCCTACTACAATCGGCTCTCCAGTTTTTAATTAGCTCCTTAATTTGTCTGTTGGTCAAATTTTCATCAAGGGCTCGTTGGGTGAGGGCTGGCATTTCTTCGTCTGATGCAAACCGTAATGCAATTATTTGCTGAAGTGTTATGCGTTGGTCTATTCTTTTAGCCGTCAGTTGAAAATAACGGAGGTTTTCTTCGGCCCGAATAGCCCTGTCCTGCGCTTTTAATGCAAAGCTCCTGCTGCGGAAAAGAAAGGTGAGCAGTATCCAGCCAATCAATAACATCGTCCAGCCAAAATTTTTATCACCATCCTCTGCTAACAAATGGCAAACGGCTATCCCAATTAAAATTAAAATGGGCACACCGGTTGTGAGGTAAAATCCGTAAACGATTTGCGAGTGGTTTTTAAAATTTTGCTCGTTCATAATTCAATTGGTTATTGTTTGCGAAGATGATGCAGATAATTGTGCGGGGATAAAATTTATTTTAGTATATCCAGCACCGTGTACATTTTTTTTACCACTGCAGCTGCTGACCCGTTATAGTTATTTACCAAAAACGAAAAGATGTATTCCTTTCCATCTTTTGCAGTATGGTAACCACAAAACCCTTTAGCCCCGCTAATGGTTCCGCTTTTCATTTTCATGTTGTTGTATTCGGGCAGGGCATTGTAAAAGCCACCGAACCAGGGTTGTGCTTTTGCATAACGCAGCACCTGCACCTGTGCATGAGTGGTAACGCGGTTGAGTGGCGAAAGGCCCGAGCCATCCACCATATTTAACTCGGTGGAAGCAATGCCTTTTTCTTTCCAAAAACTTCGAAGAATTGCTACGCCTTTACCGGTTTCTCCAAACCCGTTTTTTTGCCAGGCAAAAGTTTTTATAAGTGCTTCTCCATACAAATTGATGCTCTTTTTTAAGAACCAATAAATAATGGAATCAAGCGATGGCGAATAATGCATGTAAAGCACGGTAACCGGCTCTGTTATTTTCTGGGTTGAATATCCAAGTTGTGTATTTGCCCACCGCGAATCGCTAAACTGTTTTTTAGAAAATTTATTGAAATCGGTAGCCAGGTACGATGCGGGATCGTAAACAGCACCGCTGATTGTAAACTTGTTTTCATCCACGGGAATTGTTCCTCTTACAAAAGGCTCCTGCTGACCGATCGGTAAATACAGGTAGGCGTTATCGCCGGTGCCTTTGGGAGCAGACTTCAATTCATTGAAAAAATAGGTGATTGGCTTTTCTTCATTTACTGCAACAATTTCTACCTGCCCTCCAACTTCCGATGAAGATTTCAATTTCAGGTCGTATTGGTTCTCCCGCCAGTTTACACCCGCCATACCAGCACCGTAGTAGTTTCCAATATCCTGCCATATCCAGCCGTCAGGAATGTATTGCGTTTCAAAAGCAGAATGATCAATATGTAAAACACCGCCGAAATCTTTTGCATTGTCTTTTAACTTTTGAAAAAACACAGTCGCTATTTTTTCTGGCTTTGTATCCGCAAATCGAAAACTTCCGAGAGTAGGATCCCCAAATCCGCGAATAAAAAGCGGGCCATCTTGTTGCGTGTTGTTAACGTAACCAAACTCAGTTTTATACCTAAACTCTTTACCCAACAATTCATAAGCCGTTGCAGCGGTAATAATTTTTTGTGTTGATGCTGGCGCCAGCCCCACCCTGCCGTTTTTTTCAAACACCAGCTTGCCGGTTTTTGCTTCAATTACATAGAGCGATGAAATGGCACTGCTCAGCTGCTCATCGGTTTCAAAACTTGTAAAGGCCTTGTGCAACGACGCGGTAATTGTTTGTGCCGGGGCATGAAAGGGCAGCAGAAAAACAACAATCAAAAACAGGATTTTATTTGCGGTGTACATTGCGCTAAAATTAAGGCATTGGTTTATGAATGAAGTAAATGCAGCCATCATTACTATTGGAGATGAATTACTGATTGGCCAAACGATAGACACAAACTCGGCGTTCATTGCACAGGAACTAAATAAAATAGGTATTTGGGTAAAAAGAAGAATTGCAATTGGCGATGTAAAAGAACACATTTTAAAAACGCTAAAAGAACAAACCGACGACTGTGCAGTGGTAATTGTAACGGGTGGACTTGGCCCTACTGCCGACGACATTACCAAACCGGTGTTATGCGAATTTTTTAACGCCAAACTTGTTGTGAATGAAGAAGCATTGCAGAACGTAAAAAACATTTTTACAAAACTCAATCGTCCGCTCACTGAAAGAAATTTAAAACAGGCGGAGGTGCCGGACAACTGCATCCCAATTTCAAATGGGCGTGGCACCGCTCCAGGCATGTACTTTACCACACCACAAAATGGCGTGTTGTTTTCCCTGCCAGGCGTACCAAACGAAATGAAGGGAATGATGACTAACAGTATCCTCGGTCTGTTACAGCAAAAATTTTTATTGCCTTTTGTTGTTCATCGAACACTGTTGCTAGCAGGGGTAGGCGAATCAACGGTTGCTGATACACTACTTGGCTTTGAAAATACACTGCCCGGTTACATAAAACTTGCATACCTGCCAGCGTATGGTACCCTGCGTTTGCGCCTTACCGGTCGCGGCGACAATGAAAGCTTTGTAACAGGGGAAATTGATTTGCAGTTTCAAAAATTACAAGCCTTAGTGCATGAATCGATGGTGGCAGATGAAGATGTTTCGTTGGCACAGGCCGTTTTGTTGTTGTTGCAGCAAAAAAATAAAACTGTAGCCACTGCCGAAAGTTGCACGGGCGGATACATTGCACATTTGCTGACGGCCAATGCGGGTGCGTCGGCAAATTATAATGGAAGCGTAGTGTCGTACGCAAACAAGGTTAAAGAAGAATTGCTGCATGTGCAGGAGCAAACATTAAAAAACTTTGGAGCCGTAAGTGAAGAAACAGTGTTGGAAATGGCCCGCGGTGTTTTGCTGGCGATGCACACCGATTATGCCATTGCCACTTCGGGCATTATGGGCCCGGATGGTGGCAGCGACGACAAGCCAGTCGGTACCGTTTGGATTGCAGTTGCTTCTTCAAAAAATACGAAAGCATTTAAAGTTTTTTTCCGGTTCGACCGCAGCCGTAATATTGAAATGACGGCACAAACTGCCTTGACAATGTTGCATCGTTTTATTGTAAAAGAAGAAGGCCATAGGGTTTAGTGTGCTTTGCTTATTTTTGGCCGCAATAAAAAGGGAAGATTAAAAGACAAAAGGCTTGAAAACCGTTCCCGGAAACATTGCAACGATTGCTAAGCTGCTGAATAGAGTCAGAACATGCACCAGCAACTTTAAATTTTAAACTTTAAATTTTTTTCATGGCTACAGTTGATTTGGTGATGCCTAAGTTGGGCGAAAGTATAATGGAAGCAACCATTTTAAAATGGCATAAAAATATTGGCGATAGTGTACAGATGGATGAAACGGTTTTGGATATCGCTACCGATAAAGTTGATAGCGAAGTGCCCTCCACGGCGCAGGGTGTATTGACCGAAGTATTGTTTGGTGTGAATGATGTTGTGCCTATTAATACAGTTATTGCCCGGATAGACACTGGTGGTGGTGGTTCCTCACCGGTAACGCAAAATGCGCAACCATATTCCGCCGTTTCGGTGCAAACAAACGACACAGCACTTGCAGGCAATGAAGATGATGAAAACAACTATTCCTCCGCTCCCAGTTCAATTCAAAACTCACCGGCCGAAGCTATGGGAGGCAAAAAAAATACAAACGCATTTTATTCTCCACTGGTATTAAACATTGCAGCACAGGAAGGCGTGAGTATGACGGAACTGGAAAATATTGCCGGTACCGGGAACGAAAACCGCGTTACCAAGCGGGATATTTTGCAGTATGTGAGTGACCGTAAGTCGGGAAGAGCCGCGGGCGGCGATCGCCGAACTGAGAGCCAGCCGGCAAACCGCGACATGCTTATTCCACTCCACAAGGTTGAAGAGCCGGTTGCCCAAAAACAAAACAACCAGGTAGCAACGTACACAGGTAATGTTGAGATTATTGAAATGGACCGCATGCGCAAACTCATTGCCGACCACATGGTGCGCAGCAAACACACATCGCCACACGTAACCAGTTTTACCGAAGCCGATGTAACTAATTTGGTAATGTGGCGGGAGAAAAACAAAAAGGAATTTGAAAAAAGAGAAGGACAAAAAATTACTTTCACCCCGCTGTTTATTGAGGCCATCGTGCGGTGCATAAAAAAATTCCCGCTTATTAATTCTTCGCTCGACGGCTATAACATCATTGTAAAAAAGGACATCAACATTGGGATGGCCACTGCCCTGCCTTCGGGCAATTTGATTGTACCCGTAATTAAAAACGCCGACGGTTTGAATTTAGTAGGCCTTACAAAAAAGGTGAATGGTTTGGCCGATGCCGCCCGCAACAACAAACTGAAACCCGAAGATATTTCGGACGGCACATTTACACTAACCAACGTTGGCAGCTTTGGCAGCTTGATGGGTACACCAATCATTAATCAACCACAGGTAGCCATACTTGCCGTTGGTGCCATAAAAAAACGCCCGGTAGTTGTTGAAACAGAACACGGCGACAGCATCGCCATACGCCACATGATGTATTTATCAATGAGCTACGACCACCGCATTGTTGATGGCAGCTTGGGTGCAACTTTTTTAACAGCGGTTGCGAGAGAGTTGGAAAATTTTAGTTTGGGAAGAGAGGTTTGAGTAACAACTTGATAGTCCATTGCAAGCATCGAATATTCCAATGTCATTGAGGTAGGAAGAGTCAATTGCCTGGCTTTTTAAAGCCTTGATAATAATGTTTTGATAAGGGGGCTTTAGCCCAAAGGAACATTTTGGTTTGGCTAAAGCCAACAACATCTACTCATTCTATCCCTTCCATAAATGGCAGGGCAATTCAAAAACAACTCACTAATTAATGTTGCTAAAACTTTTTGTAGCAGGGTTAGAATTGAAGTGGGATATTCTGAATTGCCAATCAACGGGTGGCTGAAATTAAAAAGACCCCCGGCACTGCCCGCTGCCCTTCTTTGTCAGATGGTTTGATGGTCTCTTTCCCATTCACCAGCAAACAACTACTGCCGCCGCCATCAAGGTTCAATGCCTCAACACAGTTAAGGTCTTTTAAAATTTGGGCTAGTTGTATAAGTGTTGCACCACCGGCATTTTGATTTCTTCCTTCCACAACCAAAATAATTAGTTTGCCATCTGCTGTATAACCCATCGCTGTTCGCGGATGTTTGTCGTTGATAGCCTTACCACCAAATTTCATCTCTTCGTTGTTGGTAATTTTTATTTCGCCGTTTTGCAAAAGCACCGGGCCGCCGCCAATGGCTGTTTGCATTTTCCAACGCAGGAACGGATCATAGTTGTGCATCACACTTGTTTCACCCGTTGAAACATTTTTCGTCATAAAATTTCCCTTGCGGGTAAACGGAAACTGAACTGCCTTAACTTTTGAATTTGTGCTGTCGGTTCTAATCCATGCAACATCGGCTTTTCGTTTTTTGGTTATGCCAATAGCGCTGTAGTAGCTGGGATATAATTTTCCAGAATCTTGTCCTTTACCTCTCACAGGTGCATTAAAGGCCAACGCATTGCCTTCCTTAATTATAACATTCAAATTTTGATTGGTGGCAAACGAAAAAAATGTACCATTTACCACAACCAGGGGCTGATTGTTTTTCTGATAAAAACCCGAAGGGGTCAGTCGCCTTCTTAAAGTCGTGTCGGTGGTAAAATCCAGTTTTTTATTTTTTAGATCGGCTACAACATAGAATGCCCTGAACGAAGCTGTATCTATTTTTTTATTCGTAAAATAAATGGCAACTCCTTTGGGTAATGGGCCATACGCCGAATCAACATTCTGCCACATTAATTTTGTTTGTGCCAGGCAAAACAGCGGCAAAAGAAAAATGATGCTCGCAAAAAATCTTTTCATCTGATAATAGTTACGGTTCCTTTTAAAGTTACCGGTTGCTGTAAATAATTTATGGCCGAAACATACCAAACATAACTGCCACTCCCTTGTTGTTGTTTGTTTATAGTTCCATCCCAACCCTTACCTGTGTCGGTAGTTGTAAAAACCATCTGACCATAACGGTTGTACACCGAAAAAGCTTGCAGTTTAGTAATGCCAACATACACGGGTCGAAGTACATCATTTAAACCATCGGCATTAGGGGTAAATGCCGTGGGAATATAAACAGCCGGGCCCACAAATGCTTTAATGTTTATCGTGTCGGTTGCCACACAATTCTGTAGCGTTGTAACGGTGAGAAAATATTTTTGTGCCGACAATAAATTGCCAACCGGATTTGGAATGAACGCATTTGATAAACCAGTGGCCGGCGTCCACGCAAAACTTCCGTTACCGGCAGCGTTTAATTGAAATGGCTGGTTGATGATTACAACGGTATCGTTACCCGCAAATGCATATGGCTTTATTATCTGAATGGATAAATTGTTTGTATCAGATGCGCATCCATTTGAAGCCATGGCCGACAATTGAATATTGTAGTTACCGTAACTATTGTAAGTGTGCACGGTTTTCTGAGTGCTGGAAAAACTGCCGTTGCCCAACTGCCACCGCCAACTGTTTATGCTTGTTGCATTGTCGGTTTGCTGCGCCTGAAAATTGTACGTTTTGCAGTCGCTTGTGGTAACAATCTGAACCTCGGGTAAAGGTTTTATTAAAAACGAAGCCGAAGCAGTGTCGGGTGAACCGCAGTTGAATTGAGAGGCAAGCAGCAGTTGCAGGTTGTGCGCACCCGCGGGCAGGCTATTTAATTGTGGTTGGGGTGTTGTTGCTATTACATTTCCATTCAACAACCATTGATAATTGACGCCAAAATTATTTGCCGTAAACTGCAGTCGTGGTTCACTTTTAAAACAGGTATCAAAAACCTGCAGTGTGGCGTTGGGCACCGAGCCAATGGTAACCTTTTTAACCGTGTCGCTTTCACAACCATCAAGGCCGGTGATTTTTAAACGCACATCATACACACCGGGCTGCGTGAATAACACCGGCGCTGGGTTTTGCAAATTGCTCGAATCGCCATTGCCAAAACGCCAGCTGTAATTTGCAATTGGTGCAAATGATTGCGACTGGTTACTGAATTGCAAACTCGCCGGTGCACAGGCAATGTTCGATGGAAAATTTGTGGTGAAGTCGGGATCAAGCGCCGTGCAAAATTGCTGCAGGTTTACCTCGCCACCGGTGGCACCCGTAAAACCCCAAAATACATTTGGGTCGTTGTTAAAAATGGTGGACACTAAATCAATTTGTTTTTGCACCCGCTGCACCCCATCGAAATATGCAGTGAGGGTTTTTGTTACCGCGTTCCAGCTAATGCGCAGGTTATGCCACTGGCAATCTTCAACATCATTGTTTATTGACGATGCAGGTACTGGGCCGGCCAAATCGCTTGTGTGGTTAATAATGCCATTTGCCTGTATGCTTATGTGGTCGTAAGAAGGATCGGAAAGATTAAAGTTTTGATAGGTATCCAGCGCAATTCCAATGGAAGGTGATACACCACCAAAACCCATTCCCTCGCCCGAGGTACCGATGCTGGTGCTAATGGGTTGCAAAATAAAAACAATGCCATCAGCGCCTCTATCGCTGCAACCTAAAAAGACGTTGAACCAAAAATCGAATGACTGACTGAGTGAGATTTTGTTTGCGTTCCACACACTGCCTGTTTGTGTGGTTACAGGTGTGGTAAGGGTGTAACAATTACAACTGTTTTTTGTAGCCGCTCCATTTAAAATGTATTGTGCAAAAACAGGCGCGGATAAAAACAATAAGAAAATAAAAATAAAGCAAGGGAGTTTCGTTTTCACCCTTTAAAAATAAGGAAAGAGATGCAGGGTTTTAGAACAAGCAAAAATTGATGATGGAGAAGGAGGGGAAAATGGTAAAAATGCTTAGTTCCATTTAAACCTTTTTCAAACATGGGACATTCACTGAAATCATCACCCTTTACAACAACACCCACTAGGAAATTGCCCTCCCCTCTTCTTCCCGGCGGCCACCAATTGCGATTCTGCGAACCCGAAGAAAATTTTTATTCGGGTACACCGTTCCTAGATTGTTTCAATCAAAAAAATAGAGAAAGTAGAGAAACAGGAGGTAACTATGCAAAACAGAAAAATTCCTTTGAGTGAAACTTTCGCACCAAATCTAAAAAACTGCACCTTGTGGCTAGTTTGTTTCTTTACAATAATCCTTTTGCCCTGCCACAATGGGGTTGCTAAATACAACGCCCAGAAGCCTGTTCCACAATGTGATTTTAGTATGTCCGCTTACAGTCAACCGTTCCACGATAAGACCTTAGCTCGGAGTGAACATAAGAATTGTAGGTACCAGTTACTTCAGAAAGGTTGAAAGTCATGTAACCTGTAAACCCTCTTGGATTACCCCCTATGTCGTACATGTAGTGGGTATGCTTACGAGATCCGGTATCCTGTTCCTGCTGACCAATTCCTTTTATGAAATAACTATCGGTTGAAACCTTAGCTAAAAATTCTACCGGCTCACTGCGCACGTCCGTACCCACCTTCATAAAGTTTATTCGCCCGGAAATCTCGCCGGTAAAAGTTCCCTCGTAAAGCAGTACCTGCCGGTTTGAATTTTCATGCACAACTATTGCCGATGCATTTGGATGACCTGTAATTGTTAGATTGTTTATTTGCGCATTGCTGCCATCAGCATTTGCAGAAAGCCTCATACACGACAACCGTCCGGTGAACTGTAGGTTGGTGATGGGTTGCCCCGCAACAGGTGATTGTACGGCAGTCAATGTGTCTTTCTTATTGTCAATAGTGAGGTAAGCTATTGTGGTATTATCGCCGTTATTTATTTTTAAGATGATGATGCCGCTGGAACCGATGACCACTCCCTTGTAAACACCAAAGCTTGAATTATCGTACTGTGCTTTTGTTTCTGCAGCAGTAGGCACTCCCGGCGGATGTTTGTCAACGGTTTGTTCGGAGCCGGATTTTTTACAGGCAAAAAATAAAATGGTGCTGAGGATAGATAAATAAAAGAGGGTTTTCATTGGGTTGTTTTTGGTTTTCGGTGATAAGATAATCGGTTTCTATTCGCCGCCCAATTTAAGCGGGCATAGTAGGATTGTAAAATTAAATCTGCTTTTCTTTCAGCCATGCTTCTTTTCCATAACCCGCAATTACATGCCGTTCGCTGTGGTACGATGATCGAACCAGCGGCCCGCTTTCCACATAGTCTAATCCCATTTCGTAACCAGCCTGCCGATACTCGGCAAATTCGTCGGGGTGGGCAAAGCGCTGCACGGGTAAATGTTTTTTCGAGGGCTGCAGGTATTGGCCAAGGGTTACCACATCGCAACCGGCGTTCGCTAAATCCTGCAAGGTTTGCAGCACTTCTTCTTTTGTTTCGCCGAGGCCCAGCATGATGCCACTTTTGGTGCGCATGCCGCCGGCTTTTAGTGTTTTTATTACGTCCATACTGCGCCAGTATTTGGCTTGTATGCGAACTTGTTTTGTCAGTCGCTCAACAGTTTCAATGTTGTGCGAAACCACTTCCGGCGCCGCTTCTATGATTGGTTGAATGTCTTCTTTTTTTCCTTTAAAGTCGGGTATCAGTGTTTCTAAGGTTGTATCCGGGTTTAGGGCTTTTACTGCTTTGATGGTGTTGAACCAAATTTCGGCGCCACCATCTTTTAATTCATCGCGGTCAACAGATGTGATGACCGCATGTTTTACTTTCATCAGGTGAATGGCTTCGGCCACACGCTGCGGCTCATCCCAATCAACAGCATCGGGCCTGCCGGTAGCTACGGCACAAAAGCCACAACTGCGTGTACACACATTTCCAAGAA
Organism: Chitinophagales bacterium; assembly: GCA_031425835.1. Lineage (GTDB taxonomy): Bacteria > Bacteroidota > Bacteroidia > Chitinophagales > Chitinophagaceae > Flavisolibacter. The sequence continues at coordinate 128,194 of JANPKD010000003.1, read as the reverse complement.
TCATAAAAGTGGCCGTGCCTGCGCCCCAGCACTCGCCCATGTTGGGACAGTTGCCACTTTCGCAAATGGTGTGCAGTTTATGCGTATCAACTAAGTTGCGTACGTGTTTATAACTTTCGCCAATGGGTAGTTTCACCCGTAGCCAGTCGGGTTTGTTTCTTCGTGGTGTTTCTGTTGGGGCGGTAGAACAAATGCTCATGCTTTTTTGAATTGAGTACTGCGACGGTACTACAGAGTTTGAAGTTGATTGATATTCAAAACCCTGAAGTGTGCTCCCGAAACTTCGGGAGCAACCGGCGATGAATTTTGTACAAATGCCGGCTAAAAAAAATCAAAAGTACCGCATTATTTGCGGCGACCAAATACAAAGGCAATGTGCCCCTGGAAGAAAAGTGCCTGTGCTCCGGAGGCCTTGGGGTCGGTGGTAATCGGCGCCATTATCTGTATTTTTTTGGAGTAAAAATCAAGACTCATTCCAATTTCAATTGCCTGAACCGACTCGTTGTAGCGGCCAAAATCGAAACGCACCGCCCCTTTTACATAACCACCTGGAACTACTTTCATTTCGCCCCAACCTTTAAAAGGGCCAACGCCGGCTGCAAGAGTATTTCCCGAAATATCCGGAGAAAGAAACCGAACGGGGTCGTCGCTGTATTTTATTACCGACTCGGGACCATTACCAAAATCTAAATAATAAGGTTTTTGCATGCCCGCCGAAAGACCCGCTTGTGCGAGTGCAATTACAGCGATGCCGTTTTTATTTCCTTTCTGCCCAAAAATATATTGCTGGCCGTAACCCAGTTTTAACTGGTAAAAATTATTGACTTTTCCATAGGTGTATGGATTGGAAAATATGCCGCCAAATTTTTCTTCCTTGGGGTGTTTTATCTCGGTAAACTCGATGCTGTAGGTGGTAGTAAAACGGGGCGTGTTTCGTTTGCCCAATTCATAAAAAAAACCCCAGCCGTTTGTGCGCATTTGTATGCCAAAACCATTTTGTTTGTAATATGCAAGGTTGCCTTCTTCTTCTTGTTTAATGATGGCATTTATGCGTTGACGCTTCTCGGCTTTTTTATCTTTTTTACTTTGCTTGCGGGCAGTGCTGTCCTGTGCAACGAGGATGGTTGTTGTAAATGCCAGTAGAATTGTAGAGAGAAATAGTTTTTTCACGCAGGTAAAATATGTTAGGTTGTAGAACGTAAATTTAGGCAAAAAAGTATGACTTCAACTGTTGTATATAATGGCGGGTTGCGTACCACCTGCACACATCTTAAATCGGGATCGGCATTTGAAACGGATGCGCCTACCGACAACAATGGAAAAGGAGAACGGTTTTCACCCACCGACCTGCTGGCAACATCGCTTGGCACCTGCATGTTAACGGTAATGGGCATAAAGGCACTGAGTATGAATTTTGATTTGGACGGTGTGGAGGTGAGCGTTGAAAAAATAATGAAAACCGAACCCCGCCGGGTGGGTGCCATCAACCTGCTGTTTCATTTTCCCGAATCACTCAAAAATATAGAAGCCAAAACAAAAGACATTTTAAAAAACACTGGCCTCAACTGCCCGGTATGGAAAAGCATCCATCCCGACATTGAAATAAATGTTGATTGGCATGGATGGAGTTAGCGGCAGCATAAATCTTTCTGTTTCTATGTTACAGGTAAAGAATTTTGCAGTTCATTTTTCAACGTGGCATTACCTACGGCGCATTGCAGGCAAAGTTTATCATTGCAGTATCTTGTTTTTAATTCAATGAGCGATTGCGAATCGTAAGCCGAATGATTTTTTACGCCAAGCGATTCAAAACCTTTTGTAATGCTGTTCGTTTCCTTGCCAATGTTTTCGAGCCAGGCTACGGCTTTTGTTTTATACTTTTCTTCTCCGTGGTACAAACCATACGCAAACAATGCGGGTATAATGGTGTTGATGAAAATATTGTCAACCATTGCACTTCCCAAAATTTTCTTTTTAAAAACCGAGGTGTTTTCAAAACTGTAATGGTAATGCCAGTAGTCGTTTGCAGTAACGTTAAACAGTGGCAGGAGATCGGTAATTTTTGCAGCATCTAATATTTTGGAAAACAGGTGGGCCGATATATGTATGAGTGCCGCTAACTGCGAGAGGCGTATGGTGGGAAAATTTCCCGGCCGCATTCTTAAAAAATGTACAGGTAACGCAACCGGGTGCAGGTTGTATTTCTTTCTCAAAAAAGCATATTCTCTTTGCAGCAAAAGGGGGTAGTCTTCGGTAAAGTTATTGTTCAGCAGTCCGGCCTGGCCAAGCAGTAAGGCCTCTAACTGGTGGATGCCGGTTTTATGTTTTGCAAGAACGTTTAGTGGAAGCGATTGAGCAATGGCTTCAAATACATCACCGTTAACTTTTGCGCCAAAGTTTCGTGCAAGCAGCCACCAAAAGCTTTCCTCCCAGTGATTGTTATTTTGTTTCAGATAGGTATTTATTAGTGCGGCTTTTCTTGTAAGGCGTTCAGCGAGCATTCTTTCCTTCCAGGCCACCCAGGTAAGGTTCGAAACGTTTGCAGCGGTTGGTGCGCAGGGAATAAATGCGGAGGATTGCATCAGCCGGGTGTACTGACTCAGCAGCATTTTTGGAATATGCTGCTGCAGTTCCAGCACTGGAATATCGGCTATGGTTTCGGGCAAATCGTTTTCATAAACTACATGCAACACCACGTTTTTGTAATTGGCATCGCCGCTATGCCGGTGCTGCAGCCAATGCGAGGTACGTAAATGCAACTCTACCGACCCGGCAAAACTGGTGGCGCCTATGCGGATGCGTGATTGTAAAAAATCGGGACCCTGGTTGGTGTTGAGTAGGCCGGGCTGAATAATTTGTACCGCTTCTCCATTGGTAGTTTGCAGGGCAGCCCTGTTAAAATATTGAAACTGCCAGATGAATTGGAGAAGCTTTTCGGTCATGCATTTAAAGCTACAATACAATTTGCAATTAGTGAATAAGGCAATGTGATCAACCAGGTGACTGACCAAAATGTTATAACCCAACTAACCACCAGCGCAATAACCCAATTAACTAGTAAACCCATTAACCAATTAAGGCATTCACTTCCTGCACCACCCTGCTCACGGGCAAACCCATTACATTATAAAAGTCGCCCGAAATTTTTTTAATGCCGGTAACCCCAATCCATTCCTGAATGGCGTAAGCCCCTGCTTTGTCGTAGGGTTTGTATTTGTCAATGTAAAAAATAATTTGCTCTTGTGTGAGGTCGTAAAAGTCAACATCCGTTACATCGGCAAAAGAAATAATTTTTTCGTTGCGCATAATTACTACACCCGTAATTACCTGGTGTTGCCTGCCGCTTAATTTTGTAAGAATAGAAATTGCATCTGCTCTGTCTTTTGGTTTGCCAATTATTTCGTTATCTAAAACCACAATGGTATCGGCGGCGATAATTATTTTGTTGGCACCAAGATGCTTTACTGCCTCGGCTTTTTGCATAGCAATATGAATGGCGGTTTGCTGAAGAGATAAGCCCTGCGGATAACTTTCATCGGTTGGCTCCACAACAATCTCAAATTCCATTTCGGCCCATTGCAATAATTGTTTGCGCCGGGGCGATGCGGATGCAAGAATAATTTGCGCCATACTCAAAAATAAATTCTAAAAAAAATCATTGACAAAATACCGGTGAACATGATCCATTTTGTTAGCTGGCTGATGTAAGCAAATTGCTCTGTGTTACCTGAGCGTAATATTTTGCCCGCTGTGTAAATGAGCGGCAACAAAACCATTAAAAAAAGATACACGAGTGCATACCACCACCCAAACAAAAGGATATACAATTGCAGAATCAGTAGCGAAGCAATCAACACCACCATCCACACAAGCGCATACATTTTTGTTGTTCTTGTACCGGCAACAATGGGCAAGGTTTTGCAGCCGTAACGGGCATCACCTTCAAGGTCTTCCATATCCTTCACCGCCTCCCGTACGAGCGAAAGAATAAATGCAAAGCCGGCGTACATAAAAGCAATTCTAAAAAAACGAACGGCGGTTGGGTTGTTCGTCATAATGGCATCGGCAGGTTCGGTAAATCCAAAAAAAATAATCAGCACTGTCCAGGCAGTTAACAGCGAGGTAACAACATTGCCTACCAACAAACTTCGTTTTAAAGAAGTGGAGTACAACCAAAGAAGCGCAATGCAAAACAGGTTGGCCACAATAAGATACCATTTGCTAAACCCGGCGGCCAACACAGTAAAAACGATACCCGCAAAACTTAAAACCAGATGTAAAATAATAGCCCAGCGGCGGTGAATTGTTTTTACAAAAACATTTTTACCGGGTTTGTTTATCTGATCAATATTAAGATCAAAATAATCATTGATAATGTAACCGGCAGCGGCAATGAGTACCGAGGCGGCGATAAAATACGTGAGCTTTAAAATATTGCCTGTACTAAAAAGTGGAATATAAACACAGAAATAAAACAAAGCCTGGGTAAGTACAATGAACACAAGATTAGGCCAGCGAACCAATCGAAAAAAAGCGCTCATCAGTTTCATTCAAAAAATTTATCGCGATGAAATTTCGGGGTGATAATTCCAGTGCGCATTGAGTTTCAAAACCTTTTCAATAACCTCCCGTACACAACCGCAACCACCATTGAGTGGCGAAATATAAACACTGCTTTTCCTGGCTTCAACAGCAGCATTGGCAGGGCAGCAGGATAAACCGGCTTTTGCTAAAACCAAAACGTCGGGCAGGTCGTCGCCCATAAATAAAACTTCGGTCCAGGCAAGATTGTTTTGCTGCAAATAACTTTCAACAAATTGCAGCTTATTGCTAATGCCCAGGTGTATTTCCTTTATTCCTAAATAAAGAAACCGGTTCATTACCGCTTCCGAACTGGCACCAGATACTATAACTACCCTGTAGTTATTCTTCACTGCCATTTGCAATGCCAGTCCATCTTTAATGTTCATACTCCTGGCCTGCAAGCCATTTTCTAACAGTAAAACCGAGCCATCGGTGAGCACACCGTCAACATCGAAAATAAAAGTTGTAATGCGAGAGAATTTTTCTAAGAGGTTCATGGTAGATTGGGCGCAAATTAAGGTAAAAAGAAAAAGTGCATTAGTGATAAGCAGGCATGTTGTGTAAGAAGGTATAAACATGGATAAAAGAAAAAGCGCTACCGTCAGCCTTTTTTTTTTAATGCCCGATCAAAACAGCTGAACTTTATTGAATTACTTGTTAGGCATTTTATAAGATATTTGATGTTGAAAATAATTTAAAGACAAAAACCAGCATCCCAGCTTGTCAACCGTTAGGAGGCCCCCTACATTAAACACCAAACCCCAAACTAAAAACCTTCTTGCCACTCTCCCTTTCAGCCATATCACTATATCAGTTCAAAAACTACTTCCAGCAGGAGTACCAGTTCACCGAACGTATTGTTGGCATTTGTGGCCGCAATGGCGTGGGCAAAACAAATCTGCTCGACGCCATACATTATCTCTGTTTCACCAAAAGTTATTTTACGCGGCAGGATGGAGTGAATGTTTTGCAGGGGCATGATGGCTTTAGAATGGAGGGCCATTTTAATTTAAATGATAAAGAAGAAAAAGCTGTTTGCATTTTGAGGGAAACCGGACGTAAGGAGTTTTCAGTTAATGACGAACTGTACATAAAATTTTCGAAACACATTGGTCGCTACCCCTGCGTAATGATTGCCCCTGATGATGTGCAACTGATCATTGGCACCAGCGAGGAAAGGAGAAAATTTATTGATACCCTCCTTTCACAATTAGACCATCACTACCTCCAGGCGCTGATAGCCTACACAAGAATTTTACAGCAGCGCAATTCGTTCCTGCGCGGTTACGCCGATAGTTTTAGTAAAGATCTTTCAGTGCTTGATGTATTGGATGAACAACTGTGGAAAGAGGGTACCACCATCTTTGAAAAACGCCGTGAGTTTTTGCTGCGCTTTCTGCCCACAGTAAAACATTTGTACAACGAAATTGCACAACGCAGCGAAAACATGAACCTGTTTTATGAAAGCGAAATGCATGGCATTGGCCTGGCCGAACTGCTGAAACAAAACCGCCAGAAAGATTTGATGCTACAACGATCATCGGGTGGCATTCATAAGGATGACCTGGTATTAAGTTTTAACGATCAGCCTTTTAAATCCACGGCTTCGCAGGGGCAAAGAAAAAGTTTGTTGTTTGCATTAAAGCTGGCCGAAATGGAAATCATTAAAGAGGAAAAACACCTCTCTCCCATTTTATTGCTTGACGATGTTTTTGAAAAACTTGATGAGGAACGCATCGGCAATTTATTACTCCGTGTTTGCGCCGATGAAGAAACGCAAATTTTTATCACCGATACCAACTGCAGCCGCCTTGCCACGCAGCTTACGCAACTAGGCCAGGTTTTCCAGGTGATAGAATTGTAAGGTTATTGTTGTGCCTTTTTATTGCCGGTTGGTGAGTTGGTGAATCTGCCCGTGTCTGTATCTCTATAATGGTGACCAAACTTCCACCGTGTAAAGAATTTGTGAAGTCAGAAACTCCGGACTCCACAGTCGCAACTGCATTTTTTCATTTTACTCTTCATGCCGTTAAAAGTTACGCCAACGCCATTCATCACACCAACCATTTTGTACTCTGTTTCATCCTTATCTTTCACCACTTAATTTTTGGTCATGAAAAAAGCAATGTTTTTAATTTCATTTTTGTTTAGCACGCAGCTGTTTGCACAAATGAAAGCCGAGGATGTAAAAACCTTTACACTCAAAAACGGCATGAAGTTTTTGGTGCTGGAAGATTTTTCCATTCCCAATGCCAACATGTATATTTTTTACAAGGTGGGCAGTCGCAACGAACATCCCGGCGTTACCGGTCTCTCGCATTTTTTTGAACACATGATGTTTAACGGTGCAAAAAAATTTGGGCCTAAGCTATTCGACCAGACAATGGAATATAATGGCGGCGCAAACAATGCCTACACCACCGAAGATGTTACGGTTTATACCAACTGGTTTCCCGCGTCGGCCATGGAGGTGATATTTGATTTGGAAGCCGATAGAATCTCAAGCCTGAGCATTGATGATAAAATGGTAGAGAGCGAAAGAGGTGTTGTGCTGTCGGAGAGAAGTACGGGTTTAGAAAATTCGCCGTGGCGAATGCTTTGGGAAAACGTGCAGGCTACTGCCTTCCAGGAGGGTGCCTACCATTGGCCGGTTATTGGTTACGAGCAGGATATAAAAAATTGGACGAAGCAGGACCTGGAAAATTATTTCAAAACTTATTATGCACCCAACAACGCCGTAGTTGTTATTTCAGGTGCCGTAAAAATGGCCGATGTAAAAGCAATGGCTGAAAAATATCTGGAACCTATTCCGGCGCAGCCAGTGCCCAAACCAGTGCATCTTATTGAAGCGCCGCAAATGGGTGAAAGAAGAATTGTGGTGCAGAAAGAAGTTGCCAATCCATACTTTACCATTGCGTACCGGGTGCCCGAGGCCAAACATGCCGACTACTATGCGCTTGATATGCTTAGCTCAATTTTGTCGGCTGGAAAATCATCAAGATTATATGCCGCATTGGTAGATGGAAAACAATTAGCAACCAGCACCTTTACAAATTTCGGCGAAGCGTTTGATCCTACCCTCTTCACCGTAAATGCCGTTACCAACAAAGGAAAAACCGTAGAAGATTTGGAGAAATCCATGTATGATGAAATTGAAAAAATAAAAAAAGATGGCGTTACACAGGCTGAGTTACAAAAAGTAAAAAATCAAAAACTGATTGGCTTTTACAACCAGGTAGAAACCATCAATGGCAAGTCGAATAACATTGGCACTTACGAAGTTTTTTTTGGCGACTACCGCAAAATGTTTGATGCGCCGGCGGCTTACGAAAAAGTATCGGCCGACGATATTAAACGAGTAGCGAACCTTTATTTTAAAAAATCAAACAGAACGGTGGGGGTTTTGCAGTCGAAGGTGGATTAGGTGAGTGGTGAGTGGTGAGTTGCTACACGCCACCGTGCTCTGACTTCCTTGTTCCGGCCTCTGACCTCAATGATCAACTATTATAAAAACAAAAACAATGAAAAAATATTTTTCCCTCCTTTTCCTCATCATCTGCGCAGCATTTGCCCAGGCACAAAACAATTTTAAGTTACCTGCTTACCAAAAACTTGTTTTGAAAAACGGGTTGACGGTTTACCTAATGGAACAAAAAGAAATACCAATGATAAATGTGTCGGTGGTATTTGCTGCCGGTGCTATTTACGATGAGCGCCAGGCGGGTTTGGCAGGGTTAACCTCAAGGGCTTTGATGCACGGCACAAAAACTATGAGCAAAACCGCAATGGAAACCGAGCTTGATTTTATAGGTGCTTCGGTAAACACGTATGCATCAAAAGAGTCGGCTGGATTAACCGCAAAATTTGCAGCAAAAGACAAAGACAAGGTTTTGGAAATTATTAAAAACATTTTAATGAACCCGGTGTTTGACACCGCCGAATTCAATAAAGAAAAAAGAAAAACGCTGGTTGGTTTGGAGCAGGCAAAAGAAAGTCCGCGTTCGGTTATTGGCGATTATTTTAGCCAGGCTATTTATGGCAATCACCCGTATGCAAATCCCACAGCTGGTCGCATTGCAACCGTAACAAAACTCACCGCCGCCGATGCAAAAAAGTTTTATCAAAGTCACTACATGCCTAACGGCGCTGCCATAGCCATCGTCGGCGATTTTAATTCAAACGAAATGAAAACCCGGCTGGCAACTTTATTTAATGGCTGGCAAAAAGGAACGGCTGTAACCAATGTAGCGGCCAAACCAATTGGTAAACCAGCAAACGCACAAGTGGTTTTAGTGAATAAGGATGATGCAAGGGAAACAACATTTTACATTGGTGGCCCTGGCATTAGCCGCAGCAACCCCGATTTTGTAGCCATACAGGTAGTGAACACGGTTTTGGGTGGAAGGTTTACTTCAATGCTGAACGATGAACTGCGTGTAAACACAGGCTTAACGTACGGTGCCAACTCATCGTTTACCCCGTTAAAGAACGGGGGTAGTTTTCAAATTTCAACCTTCACCGCAACAAAAAATACCGAAGCCGCTATTGATAAAGCATTGGAAGTTTTTGATGCGCTGCACAAAAAAGGTTTGGATGATAAAACACTAACCTCGGCACGCAATTATGTGAAGGGACAATTTCCTCCACAGTACGAAACTGCAGGCCAGTTAGCCAATTTACTCACCACCATGTTCTGGCATGGCTTTGATGAAAGCTTCATCAATAATTTTGAAAAGAATGTTGATGAACTGACCACCACAAAAGCAAAAGAAATTATTGCAAAATATTTTCCGAAAGAAAATCTGCAGTTTATTATGATTGGGAAAGCAGCCGACATCAGGCAAATTGCCGCTAAATATGGCAAGGTTACCGAGTTGCAGATTAAGGAAGAGAATGTAAAAACTTTTTGAGATTGAAATATTTAATCGCTGCCGAAGGCGTTGGGCATCGTAGCACAAACTTCCTGTAACCCAATACTGCAAACGATTTGAAATTTTGGGCGGCTATTTAAAACAGGTATAGTACCTATGTTTTTGAACGGCCTGCCCGCAAACACCGTCGTACTTTTAAAATGCAACAGCGGTTTTATGGTAGCTGTTGCTCAAAAAAGATTTTAAGTTTCTCTATTTACATAGCAAGCAATCGTTAGTACCCCGTCCCGATTCCTCGGGATGGGCTTTTTTTTGGGGGGAGCGTGGGTTGAGCCTTTTTGTTTTTTACGTTTTTACAATTAAACGCTTTGTCTACTTTTAAAACGTGCTGTTTTTGGGGGAGCTTACAGGCTCTGCATGAAGTGAAGAAGGTTTTACCTGGATGATTCAAAATGTGCACCAATTTCAGCTGCCTTTTCTTGTGTTAGCAACACTGTTGCAGGATTGCGGATAACGTTGAAAGTATTTCTGCAGTAGCGGAAGTCTATGTTTCGTCAGCTAAAATTTATTACTAAAGTTGAATTGATTTTAAACTGCTCAGCACTTGTACTTCAGCCGCTATTGCAGAAATACCATTTTACCGGTTTTATACGAGGTTATTTCTGGAACAACAAAGTGTCGCCATCTTTGGGGCTTATTTGTCCATTGTAAGAAATCGCAGAAATTTCGCTGTAAATACTACAACATTTCGTTTCATTGTATCTGACGGCAAATACTAGTGTGTCGACGTCCCTGCGGTCTAACCGTAGATAGACGGTATCGTCTGGAATGCTTGGATTTGCGTACAATCTTGCCGCACCAGGTTGCCCATTTCCCGGATATACCGCAGACCACAAACCTCCATTCGCGGTATCTTTTAAATCCCTGAATAATTCATAACTCCCGAATTGTAAAGGCAGTCGGCTTGCTTTGTCGACAATGCTAAAATAAAACATATCTATGCAGGCCTTTCGCCCATTGATCGGCCCACAGGGGTAGCAACCGGGGAAAAGAAAAACAAAAGTTGCCGCTCTTAAAAATAGTTTAAAGTATTGCATACGATTTTACCGCCAAGACGTAAATTTATGCTATCACCTGCAAAAAAACACAGTTGATCTTCAACTATTAATTGTGATACGTTTTGCATTGGGGTAGCAGCAATACAAATCCACAATAAATTATTTAGTCCCCAAAAATCGATGCTCGTGAAAGCCGAAGAAAAGTAACCGGCACTGCAGCGTAAACGGAGGCAGTGTGGGCCTGTAGGCCAGGTAAAACCAATGGGCGAAAGTGCCGTGTATAGAGCGGTAAATCTTACATCACAAAAATGAAAAGAAGTTACAGTTTGTTACAACCCTGCGTACCCACCGCCATTATTATCAAACGAAAAACGTTTGTTGATGTTATATGCTGTGCGGGAAGATGCGCCGATGGCAATAACTACTGCGGGAGAAGGAAGAATATGCTTTAATTGGTTGTCGCTGCTAACGGGTTTGTTGGTAAAATTGCCTTTGGTTACCGGCAGAACGGTTGTTGTATGCTTCATAAAAATAATTTTGCGACAGTTAAGTAAAGTGGTACTCACCACGAACAGAATGGTAACGCAAAAGTAATTTTAGAACCCACCACGGGCAAGACGAATACGGGCTGTTTATACAACTGCTAAATCGGGCAATTGCCCCCAAAGCCTTTGCAGCACTGCGTTTGCGGCTGCCGACTTACGATGCCCAACAGGTTTTTATTTTCTTTGGCATCGTTCCCGGCTGCACATTTTGATCAAACGTTGGGCCGGTGTCTAGGCAACGAGGGAGACTGTCAAAATTTTATTGCCCATAAATTTCGTTGAGCAAACCGGCCAGCCTTATGCCACCTTTTTCCAACCGGGTGTTCACGGTTTCCAAATGTTTGAAGTTGTATTCGTAACCAAGCCGCGGGTTAGTGGTGGTTATTTCGTTGTGCAGTTGTTGGGCAATTTCGTACGACTCAAACAACCATTTACTTAATGGATCTTTTTGCAGGTTTTTTCGCTCCTGCAAGGTGCTGAAGTTGATGGCATCAATGTATTCGGTAAAGCTCAGTTGCTGTTGTTCCACCAGGTGCGAGTCCCACACGCGGTGTAAATTAGAAGCCGTGCTAAACCAGTTTACCTTAATATCATTACCGCCAGTGCTACCCACCGGGCTTACGTGCAACGGCTGATGAATATCGCCAACAATGTGTATCAGCAGGCGCAGGTACATTGTTTTTTTATCCTTCGCCAGGTTTTTCTTTTTTAATTCCTTCACCAAAAAAGTAATACGGGTATATGCATCAACCGCGGTATCATTTTTCAAAACTTCTTTCACCTGGTCGTAGCTTAATCCTTTTTCAAAATTTATGTAGTGCCAGGGATCGAGGTATTTAAATGTGCTGTCCGATTTTATAAAATCGGCCCAGTTGCTACTCATGGCAATTGATTCGTTGCCCAGGATTTTTTTTATCTCCAGCCGTGTTTTGGCAGTTATATATTTTTCGGCAATGCCGCCAACAATACGGTGGCCAAGCATGCCCCAGGCCATTGAAGAAATGGGCAGGTACAGAGCAATGATCATCAATAAAAAAACCCGCGATAGTTTGTTTTGCATGAGGTGATTATTTGTTGCGCAAATGTAATGGCTTATCAGTTTGCGTTTTGATGATAGAAAGGTTTTTGTTTTCACTGCAATGACAAAGCATTCTACTTAAACGAACTTTATTAAGTAGGCGTCTGCCCTTACTACTCCCCCCACTATCCCGATAGCTATTACATCCTTTGGACGCTTTTTGCAAAACGCATAACCCCGAAGGGGTTGACTAATAATAGCCACCGGTTGTAACCGGTGGAAAAAAGCTTAAAGGTTGTACGACAACCCCGAATGGGGTTGAATGTGAACTTTCGGTGAAGAATATTTTATTTGACGGCCATAAGTTCAACCCCTTCAGGGTTGCGATTTTGAAGAACCGTCTGACCCACCGGTAGCTACCGGTGGCTATTAACATTTGACCCTATTCAGGGTCAGCACACACAACATGTTTCCACGCGATAGGCTTTTAGGGGGTGAGGTTTTTTTTCATTTAGTTTGCACAACATGAATCTTATTCAAGATGGAACTCTGCTAAAAACCACGCAATCAACAATCACCACAAAACATCGCCTGAAAGCAATTGCAGGTGGCTCTATTGGCAACCTGGTGGAGTGGTACGACTGGTATGCCTACGCTGCCTTCGCCATTTATTTTTCATCGTCTTTCTTCCCCAAAACAAATAGTACGGCGCAGTTGCTCAACACCGCCGGCATTTTTGCCGTAGGCTTTTTTATGCGGCCAATAGGTGGTTGGTTATTTGGCAAGCTGGCCGACCAAAAAGGCCGTCGCCCCGCAATGACTTATTCGGTACTACTTATGTCGGCGGGTTCCTTACTCATTGCCTGCATACCATCCTACCAGTCTATTGGTATTGCTGCGCCAATCTTGTTAATGCTTGCCCGCATGGTACAGGGCCTGAGTGTGGGAGGCGAGTACGGCACATCGGCCACCTACCTCAGCGAAATGGCAAGCGAAAAGCGCAGAGGCTTTTATTCCAGTTTTCAATATGTAACACTTATAGGCGGACAATTATTTGCGCTTGGTGTTTTAATTTGTTTGCAGCAAATACTCACCGAAACACAATTGCAACAATGGGGTTGGCGGGTGCCATTTGGAATTGGGGCATTGCTTTCTACCGTGGCGTTTTACATCAGGCGCAACCTGCACGAAACCGAAACCTTTATCGAGGTAAGCAACAAACACAAAGAAAAAGGAACCATCGCCCAACTGCTCAAACACCCAAAAGCCATTGCAACGGTAGTGGGTTTAACACTCGGTGGCACCGTAGCTTTTTACACCTTCTCTGTATATATGCAAAAGTTTTTGGTGAACACGGTTGGCCTATCAAAATCGGGGGCAACAACCATTTCTTTTTTCTCTCTATTACTTTTTGCATTGGCGCAGCCTTTATTTGGCTTGCTCTCCGACAGGGTAGGCAGAAAACCACTCCTGCTTTTTTTTGGTATTGCCGGTACGCTTGCCACCGTGCCTTTGTTAACCGCCATCAGTAATACCCACAGTGCAATGCCGGCGTTCCTTTTAATTATTACCGGGTTGTTTATTGTAAGTGGCTACACCTCTATCAACGCTATTGTAAAGGCCGAACTTTTTCCCGGCCGCATACGTGCCCTCGGCGTGGGGTTGCCATATGCCGTTACCACTGCAATTTTTGGTGGCACGGCTGAGTATGTGGGCCTATGGTTTAAAAACATGGGCAACGAAAAACTGTTTTACTGGTATGTTACCGCCTGCATTTTTATCTCGCTGGTAGTGTATGTATTTATGAGCGAAACAAAAATAAAAAACCTGATGAAGGAGTAATTGGCGTGAAGAATGGAATGATTTAAAATTTCACCCTAACAATTCATACAGCGTTTACTACAGTTCATACAAACGAATCAACGGGTAAAAACGCCCGGTTTATTTGCGAGGGAATAAGCAATTAATTTGTAGAAGGATTTTTCGCTACGGGAACATAACTACACCACTTAAATTTTGCGACATGAAGATTTTAATTGTTGAAGACGAAGAGCTGGCGGTAAAAAAATTGAAAAAAACTTTGTTCAGTGTTGACGAAGGTGCAGAAGTTGTTGGCGAGGCCGACAGCATTAGCTCAACCGTAAACTGGCTGCAGCAGAATACAGCGCCGGATTTAATATTGATGGATATTGAACTGGCCGATGGGCAAAGTTTTGAAGTGTTTAACCAGGTGCAGGTAAAAAGCCCGGTTATTTTTATTACCTCCTACGATGAATATGCGTTAAAAGCTTTTAAGGTAAACAGTGTTGACTACCTGCTAAAACCCGTGCAGAAAGAAGACCTTGAAGTGGCATTGAATAAATACCGCGACCTGAAAAAAATGTACAAAACCGATTCGGCTTCGCCGCAGATAATGATTGATGATTTGGTGAAAGAACTTCAGCATAAACTGCAAACGAAAGAGTTTCGTAAACGATTCCTGGTAAAACACGGGCAGAAACTGGTGTCGGTTGAAATTGACGACATAGCCTATTTTTTTAGCGATGGCCGGCTGAACTTCTTTAAAACCACCGACAACAAAAAATATGTTGTTGATTATACCATGGATGAACTGGCGGAGATGCTCGACCCTCAAAAATATTATCGCATCAGTCGTTCATTTTACATCTCAGTAAATTCGGTGGCGCAAATACACGACTATTTTGGCAACAGGCTTATGCTGCAACTACGCCCCGAAACAGAAAAGGAAGCAATTGTTAGCCGCGAAAAAGTAACGGAGTTTAAAACCTGGCTGGGAAAATAAGTAATAGATCTATCAATTGCAGTTGGCTGAAGCCAACTGAAAAAAGAAACTGGTTTATCAAGTGGCTTTAGCCACATGCTTTGTAATGTGGCTAAAGCCATTTAACATCAATGCAATCACACAGTTGGCTAAAGCCAACTGCAAGTGTAGCTACTGATGCAGTTATCTTAGTCCTATATTTCTTATTCCCTGGTCTTAATTTCCCTCTACCTGATATTCACAAACATAACCACCGCAAAACTTTTTTCTTCAACCGACACATCCACATGGGCCGATATCGCCCCGGCTCTTTTTTTCATTGCCTTTTGAAAACGGGCAGCCAGGCTGTTGCCTGCGGCAGTACAATCAGCCAATATTTCTATCATTAATTTTGAACGCACCTGGTTAATGTTTACAAACAGTTGTTTGCTTTGCGTATGCTGTAATAAAAACTGCATGGCTTCCTTGTAAAAGAAAAACAGCTCGTGCCGGAAGCGCATATCCATCTCCAGCTTTTGCACGTTGTGATCAACGATCAAATCAATTTCAACATCACTATTGGCCCTCAAGCTGCCGGTAAATTCTCTTATGCGCAAAACAGTTTTTTTCATGCTGTCGTTTTGCGGATCAATGCTCCAGAGCATGTCGTCCATCGCCTCCACCATGTTGCGGCTTTTATAACTAATCTGGTCGATAAATTCCTTTGATTGTTCAATGTTTTTATCGGCTTTTATACGGGCAATTTCGCTGAGTACATTTATGTTGTTGAGGGCATCCTGTATTTCGGTATGCAGGTTGCCGGCAATGTTTCTGCGCATTTTTCGCAGTGTTGCTTTACGCCTTTGCCGTTCGTTGTTAATTGCATAAACCACGGCTATGGCAAACAATAATAGCAATCCCCAAAACCACCAGGTTTTATAAAATGGTGGCTGCACATTTATGGCGATGGAGGCTATGTTATTGCTTTCTATCCCATCGGCGTTTACCGTTTTTACTTTAAAAACAAAATTGCCGGGTGGCAAATAGTTATATGCCACTTCAGCGGGTTTATCGCTGCGTATCCAGGTTTGATCAACCCCCTCCATTTTGTAATAATAATAAACGCTGGCCTGCAGCACATAGCTTAACGCACTAAAGCCAATACTGATTGAGGAGTTTTTATAGCTTAGCTCTACTAGCCCACCCCTTTGTTTTACCGAGTCGAGGAGAATGCTTTCGTCACTTAGCTTCAGGGTTGTTATTTGGGGGGTGATTGGTTTTGTTTGTTGTATAAATTTTTGCGGGTCGAACACCAAAAAGTTGTGATCGGTATAAAAAACAATTCTTCCATCCTTCAATTCCTGTACACTGGTTGCAGCAAACTTGTCGTAGGCAATACCATTGCGCCTGTCGTAATAGCTTACTATATTTTTTTTCAAATTTACCCGGCACAGTCCGTGATTCATTCCCACCCAAAGTATTCCGTTCTCATCCTTTTCTACCGACACAGCCGAATTCGATGGCAACCCATCATCCGCCGTAATCATTCTTATTTTTCCTGTTTTTGGATTGACGATGTGTACACAATCTGCTGTTACAACCAGCGTTGTATCGTCGTAGTAGGTCATGTCGGTAACGTTATCGCTAAACATCCTTTCACCGGGCGGGCCGTTGGTGGTAAATGTTTTTACAACTCTGTTTTTGCGCACGTCGAATTTTACAAGGCCATCTCCCAACGTACCTGCCCACACAAACCCGGCATAATCAAAATGAACCTTTACTATCCTTTGCATCTGCGCCACTACAGTATAACCTTTTGATGGGTCGCTGCCTGCCGCCTTCATGTCCCACTTAATTAATTTACCCGACTGGGTGCCGAACCAAAAATTGCCCGATGTATCATCATCCAACTGCCTAATGGTTGAGGCCCCAAATACTTCCGGCGCCAGGTCGGTCAGCTTATCTTTTTTTGGATCGTACACCGATAAAATTCCACCCTGCTGCGCTATCCAAAGGTTGCCGGTGCGGCTATGTACATTCATATCCCAAACAGAAAATTGTTTGCCACGCACCTGCAACGCCGGTGGCAACGGAAGGGGATTAAAATTTTGATCGAATAAAAAAATACCGCCACCCCAGCAGCCCACAACTATCCGCCCATCAGGCAATTCGGTTACAGCCTGCACGGCCAACTCTTTTGCTTTTGTTTCATCGGGACGTTGCAAATTATAGGTACTGAATATTTGTGCATCCGGATTAAAAACGTACACACCATTATCGCAGGCCACCCAAATGTTTTGTTCCCTGTCTTCAATAACCTTGTATGCAATGTCAAAATTGATATCCGGCGATTCCGGGTTGATGCCGGTTACGGGTATAAAAGCATTTGTTCTGCTGTCCGTCCACTCAAATAAAAAAGGCATCCCATAAACCCAAAACCGGCCATTTTTTTGCTGCAGATAACCAGTCAGTTCGTGATAGCCACCCGTGTACAAACCAAGATTAATTTTTTCTGCCTGTGCTGTTTTACGGTTGTAACGATGGAGAAAACCGTTGCCTGAATTGGGAGGCCAGAAAAAATAAATCACATTTCCTTTTGCATCAACTCTTAAACCCACCTGCCTGCGTTGTTCGGCAAATGCATTTATTACCGGGTCGTTATCAGGGTTATGCCCGCGGTAGTTCATACGCCTGGTAACGGGGTTATAGCGCAACAATCCCGAGTCGCATCCAATCCAATAATTCTGCAGCGTTTTATCCCACACCATTTCCGAAAAATGCCAGTTGGGTGGCAAAGGAAAAAGCTGATTGTGGAGCATAAATTTGTTCAGCCGTGCATGGTACAGGTAAATGTTTCCTTCCAATTTCACAATCATTCTGCCATCGGGTAACTCCTGCAACAAAAAGTCGGGGGCTATATCTTTTCTTCCTACAATTTTTGCTTCGCGAAATATAAATTTTTGTGTGTCGAAAATCCCGATGCGTTGTTTGTCGCTCACCAGCCATAGCCTTTTACTTGCATCAACATACACGTTGTATAAGTGAGTGCTGGGTATTGCAGTAGAATCTTTTGCGTTTGCACGAAAAGTGAGAAAGGTGTTTCCATCGTATCGCTGCAAACCATTGGTGGTTGCCATCCAAATAAATCCTTCCCCGTCTTGCGCAATGCTGCCAACTGTATTAGCTGCCAACCCGTTGGTAACAGAAAAATGCCGGAAAGAATATTGCTTACCGGTTTGCGCGGCAACATGCCACCATCCAAGTATCAAAGTCAAAATAAAAAAAAGAATTCGCCGCAAAATCTGGTGTTATTAAGTGTAATCAAAAATAACAATGGCCGGGCTAAGCTTAGAACAGTTGGTGCTTGAAAAAACACAGTTCATACACACGCATTAACAACTGGTGCGCAGCCATGTTTTTTTCGCTCGCAAAAAGGCTGCGTCAATTCATGTCAAATTTTATACAACTGGTTGCAATCAGCCTTTACAAACAGCGGTTATGCATGCAGTTTTACATCATTAATCAAAACCAAATTTTTATTTTTTATGAAAAAGATTCTCTTAACCACAGCCATCATCACCGCTCTTTTTTCGTGCAAAAAAGAAGACGCGAAAATCACAGACAAAAGCGGCGAATTTAAAGGCGCACACGTAAATGTGCATCATGGAAAAGCCTGGAGCAGCACAACCATTTCAAAAGATGGCAAGCCCGAAAAGCTTACGCTTGTTATTAACGAGGCGGCACTTAATTCGGTACCAGTTGGTGAAACACCCGGCGATCATCCACATACACATGGGAATGATGTGATTCTGCCGCTTCACGAAAAAGCAATTGCCGCTACACCGTTTCAGTTTATTATGCTCAACTGGAATCCGAACGGGCATGAACCTTCCGGCGTTTATACCCTTCCCCATTTCGACATGCATTTTTACATGAGCACACCTGCTGAAGTAGAGACATACACCGACATGGCGAAATTAACCACGCTGCCGCCGGCCGCTTACCTGCCCGCCAACTATGTAGCCGGACCGCCGGTGCCTAAAATGGGTATGCACTGGATAGATGTTACCTCTCCCGAACTAGGCGGCGCACCATTTACGCAAACATTTATTTACGGCTCGCACAACGGAAAAGTTGTTTTTATGGAACCGATGATTACACTTGATTTCTTAAAGAACACCAACAGCTTTTCCCGTCCCATTCCGCAGCCTGCAAAATTTGTGAAGGAGGGCTACTACCCCACTAAAATGACTGTAACAAAAAAGGATGGTGGCTCGCAAATTTCACTGGAAGATTTTGTCTATCGCCAGGCTTCGTAAAACAAAAACCATCGGTTTAATTTTTAAAAACAACAATCATGAAAGGAGTAAACATTTTTAACCAGATTCACAAAGGGCTGCGGGCGTCTTTGTATGATACAGCAATCAATTTGCAACGCACCGATTTTACCTGTGGTTTAGAAGCTGATGAAGCAATTGAAAATGTAAATGAAGTGGTCATGCTTTTTGAAGAACATGCGCAAAAAGAAGACCACTACATACTCCCCCTGGTTGCGGATTATGAACCCTCGGTAGCGGATGCATTTGAGCAGGAACATGCAACCGATTTATCTCTGTCGGCACAATTAAAAAATACCATGAAGCAGTTTTTACTGCTGATGAAAGCAGAGGACCGTGCCGGGGCCGGGAAAAAAATCAACACCGACTTCGTGGCATATACGGTTTTTAATTTGCAGCATATGGCTAAGGAGGAAACCGTGTTGAACGAGATACTGTGGCGCTACTACTCCAACGAGTATCTACAAACGGTACAGGAAAAAATTGTAAAAGAAACCTCGCCGTTACAAGTTGAATATTTTATGAAGTGGATGTTACGTGGCATAAATAACACCGAAGCTGCTACCTGGCTGAGGGAAGTAGAAAGAACTGCGCCACCCAGTGTTTTTAAAACCCTGTTTACAAAAGCAGAACATGAACTGTCCGAAGGCAGGCTACAAAAAATTATTGAATCGTTGAGCGAAGGCGCCATGATTGTATAATTCACTCATCTCAAAAAAAATAACATGAAACAGATAACCCTTGTAATTGTTTGCATTGCAGTTGTGATAACTGCGGCTGTAATTGGTTGTAACAGTGCAACCTCACCATCAACAAAAACGGAAGGTATTGCAGAGGTGCAAGGCATTAGTACACCAACAACCGAGGAACAAATTGAAAGAGGAAGGTATTTGGTAACCACCATGCTTTGCCACGATTGTCATTCGCCAAAAGTTATGACACCAGCTGGCCCCGAAATTGATTCATCACGCATGCTCTCGGGCCATCCTGCCGACATGCCGGTGCCCAAATACAATGCTGCGGATGCACAATCATGGATTTTATTCAACCAAAATCTGACGGCTTTCGTTGGGCCCTGGGGGGTGTCGTTTGCAGCAAACCTCTCATCAGATGCAACGGGCATAGGTAACTGGAGCGAGCACCAGTTTATTAAAGCATTGAGAGAAGGAAAATCAAAGGGACTGGATAATGCACGACCCCTACTGCCACCAATGCCCTGGAATATGATACGCCATGCAACCGACGAAGATTTAAAAGCAATTTTTACCTATTTAAAATCAACCCCACCGGTTAACAATGTTGTACCGGCACCAATACCGCCGGCAGGTGTAGGCGGTAAAAAATAATACCAGAAACCAAACCCTAATCCATCCAGGCCAACCAGTTAAAAAGCACAGTAACATGTGCTTTTTTCTTGTGCGATAAACTTTTTGAAAAGTTGAAGAATTAATCCCAACTCTTCTGCAAACACTTTTCATCAGATCAGGAAAGCAATTTTGGGTGCTTAATTTTTTTGGTACTTCGGCATTACTATGTACCAGACGCATCCGACAAATGAAAACAATTTTAAACCTCGCTTGAAATGTATCACACACAACATTTGAACCTTGTTACCTTATTGCCTGCCCTCAACCGGATGAATAAGGGAATAAGGTTTTATGCAAAGGGCATATAATTTTCTACTAAGGTTTTTTTTCCAATCCGAGTTCCAAGAATGGTCAGAAGAACCATTTCCTGCTGTAATTGGTGTGGAATTCAAAATGCTGTAATTCGCAATTGTGTTTTGTGTAGCACCTCTGAGGTATTTGAGAGTGTTTAAACCTTAGTAGAGAACAAAACACAGAAGACTCACGAACCTTATTTTCTTCCCGTAAACCGGATGAAAAAGTAATGAAGTGTTAGAACGACAAAGAGATTACTGTCAATCAGAAAAAGTAGAAGCGCAATTAAGAAAAGGCCATTTGTTTATAGCAACACCCCTGGGAGCAATGGAGCCACCGTAGATTTTTTTGAAGCGATGTCATTTTCAAAAACCCTTTTGGTTTTACAGCGTTCAACGACAGTTTTATTACTTTGGCTACAGTTGTTTGTTTTACCAGCGTTGAGCATAGGCCCGCATAAAAGCACTGCTGTCAGAATTAAACTTGCGAAAAAATACTGTTTGTACATCGCCGTGGTTTTAGTGTTTCAGAATCTTTAGTAAAAATAAAGCCCTGCATCTTGTCACTCAAATGCAACGGGTACCAATTGTAGAAAACGATGTATCAGTTGTGCCGAATTTTTCGCCACACACTTCATCAACTAAAACATACAATCCATTGCAGTAGTTATTGATGCAGCCTCCTGCTGATGATAGCTTTGTTTATTACAATCATCAAACAAAAAAATATTTTTTATGAACAGTTTTGCGCAAGCTGAAATTAAGCCCGGCACCAAAATTTTATTTGCCAATGTGCCTGCCGATGGACACTTTAACCCGCTTACCGGTATAGCCGCACATTTAAAAAGCATAGGCTGCGATGTGAGATGGTATACGGCAAAAAAATTTGAACCCAAAATTGCCAGCCTCGGTATACCGTTCTATCCGTTTAATAAAGCTTTTGACATAAGCGCTGACCCCGACCCAGATAAAATATTTCCGGAAAGAGCCAAAAAGAAAAGCCAGCTGTCGAAATTAAAGTTCGACATGATTCATGTTTTTATTTTGCGGGGCCCTGAATACTACGCCGACATTCAGGAGATCTACCAGGAGTTTCCTTTCTCATTATTGGTGGCCGATCTAACCTTTGCAGGCATTCCGTTTGTAAAAGAAAAAATGAACATTCCTGTTGTTTCCATCAATGTAATACCGCTGCCCGAAACCTCAAAAGACCTGGGACCCATGGGGCTGGGACTAACACCCGCTACCGGGTTTTTTGGAAAGAAGAAACAAAACATTTTACGGTTTATTGCCGACAAGGTTTTGTTTGCGCACCCGTACCGCGTAATGAAAAAAGTGCTTGCTTCCTATAGCATTTCGCCAGGAGGAAGCAACGTTTTTGATATACTCATAAAAAAGTCAACACTTAGTTTGCAGAGTGGTACACCCGGTTTTGAATACCAGAGGAGCGACATCAGCAGCCATGTACATTTTGTGGGTCCTTTGCTGCCCTTTTCATCCAAAAAAATAAAAACCAGGTGGAGTGATGAGCGGCTGCTCCAATACAAAAAAGTTATTTTAGTTACACAGGGCACGGTAGAAAATGATGTAACAAAGTTGCTGGTGCCAACGCTTGAGGCATTTAAAAATTCGGACTACCTGGTTATTGCCACAACGGGCGGTGGACAAACCAATGAGCTTAGAAAACAATATCCCCAGGCTAATATTATTATTGAAGACTTTATTGCTTTTGAAGACGTAATGCCGTTTGCCCATGTATATGTGACCAATGGCGGCTACGGTGGTGTGTTGCTTTCCATAAAAAATGGCTTGCCCATGGTAGCGGCAGGCATCCACGAAGGCAAAAATGAAATAGCTGCAAGAATTGGGTACTTCAAACTTGGCCTAAATTTAAAAACCGAAAAACCAACCGCCGAGCAAATAAAAAAAGCGGTGACAGAAGTGTTGGAAAAGCCGGAGTATAACCATGCAGTGAGCGCATTGGGAATGGAGTTTCAATCATTCAACCCAACACAATTAGTAACCCAACACATTGCCTCACTATTAAAACCCGCGGGCGAAATAAAAAGGTTGAAGCAACGAGCGTTTGTTTCGGAGATTTATGAATGAAACGAACATAGCTTAAACAAAAAAAATCCTCTTTAACAGAGGATTTTTTTGCAGGCGTATTTGTTGTAAAGTTTAAGATCGGTAATGGGACGGACGCCTGTTGGTTTTTGCAAAGGATTGTTGAACTGGTTTCCATAGAATAATGGTCGTCATCTTTAAATCTTTACATTATAAATATTGAAAAAAGCTCAGCGGAATGCAAATGTTTAAATTGGATAACCGTAGCACTTTGTATAACACCATACAATAATTAGTAGTTTACACTTAGCTATCAATAATTTTTAAAAGGGTTACACCAGTCGCCTGGCTTCGGTACGGTTTTCGTTACCACATTCGCTCTTAAGATTTTTTATGTTTCTATTTTCTACGGTTCTTTTTGTTGATGGCAACCCTGTTGGGTATAATGTTGAGAAAATGGAAAACCGGTTGGTGTTAAACCCGGCCGAAAATCCAAACAGGGAGATTCACCCACCTGTAATGATGGCGCAACGCCGTAACGGTGAATGGCAGGTGGAGGGCACTGGCAGCCGCGACCTTATTGACCAGGTGATTGAAGATGTAAGTTTGAATGCTGAGTTGCAACAAGCACAACGCTACACGCAAGTGGACGCACAGTAAATTTTATTGGCTTTATTTGTAGCAAAAGAAAGGCGCAAATGAAAATTCAGCTCTGGTCAGTCGGCAAAGCAAACGAACCCTACGTAAAAGATGGCGTTGCCGATTTTACCAACCGTATTTCAAAATACTTTACGGTTAGCTGGCAAATAATTCCTCCTCCAAAAAATGCCGGCCTTTTACCACAAACCGATCTAAAGAAAAAAGAAGCCACCACCATTCTACAAATGCTGAAGCCCGACGACTTTTTAGTGGCGCTTGATGAGCGGGGTAAAGAATTTACATCGGAAAAGCTCGCCGGTTTTTTACAGCAGCGGGCTAACGCCGGCACCCGCAATCTTATTTTCTTAATTGGTGGAGCCTATGGCATTGATGAAGCCGTGCTTGAACGGTGTGGGTTCAAATGGTCGCTGTCGCAACTTACATTTCCCCATCAGTTGGTGCGTTTAATTTTAGCCGAACAATTGTACCGGGCCTGTACTATTTTAAAAAATGAAAAGTACCATCACGGCTAACAAGAGGAACTTTTACAATACCCCCTTTGTTGATGGCAGGTAATCTTTCAACGGATCTTTTTTTACCGCCATTTTTATTGCCTTTGCAAAAGCTTTGAAAATTGCTTCAATTTTATGATGCTCATTTTCCCCACGGCACTCAATGTTGAGGTTACATTTTGATGCATCAGAAAATGATTTAAAAAAATGAAAAAACATTTCGGTGGGCACATCCCCTACTCTTTCGCGGGTAAACAGGGCATTCCAAACAATCCAGTTTCTGCCACCAAAATCTATCAGCACTTTTGCCTCCGCATCATCCATAGGCAAGGCAAATCCATAACGTTCAATTCCTGTTTTATTTCCAAGTGCTTTTACAAAAGCCTCACCCAGTGCAATGCCTGTATCTTCAATGGTATGGTGTTCGTCAATATGTAAATCGCCTTTTGTTTGCAGTTCAATATCAATTAAACCGTGCCGCGCAATCTGGTGCAGCATATGGTCGAAAAAATGCAGGCCGGTTGCAATGGTGGCCTTCCCGCTTCCATCAAGGTTGAGCTGTATGCGGACATCGGTTTCCGAAGTTTTGCGATTGTGCTCTACGCTTCTTGCTCCGGATTTTAGAAAGTCGTAGATGTCTTTCCATTTTGTGGTTGACAGTGCAATTACATTTTGGAGTGCATCAACGGTATCGTTTATTTCGGCAGCGCCGAGGTCGGGATTATTTTTAATCCAGATGGCTTTGCAGCCGAGGTTTTTTGCCAGCTGCACATCGGTTATCCTATCGCCAATAACAAATGAACTGGGAATATCGTAAGCAGGATTGTTCAGGTAATTTGTGAACATACCTACGCCTGGTTTGCGTGTAGGTAAATTTTCCTCGGGCATACTTCTGTCAATCAACTCCTCCTTAAACACTACTCCTTCGTTTTTAAATGAACTGATCACAAGATCATGCGGGCCGTTAAATTGTTCTTCAGAAAACTTTGGTGTGCCCAATCCATCCTGGTTGCTCACCAGCACCAACTCGTAATCAAGCTCGGTGGCAATTTTACCCAGGTAAGTAAACGCATAGGGATAGAAAGATACTTTCTCTAAAGAATCAATTTGGTAGAGCGGTGGAAATTCTTCGATCATCGTTCCATCGCGGTCAATAAATAAAACTTTTTTTGCCATGGTTATTTTAGGGGTTCAATTTTTTACATTTTATTCTTTTTGAGAAAGCTCCTAATTTTCAACTGCTGCACACAAGTCAGTTTCATTTTCTAAAATTGAATTGTTATTCATCTCTCGTTGAGTCAAAACTTTTCAATTGGTCAATCAAAGCAAGATTTTGACTCCCGGTACCTACCGTTATCCGCAAACAATCATCGCACAAAACCACGTTGCTCCTGTTGCGCACAACAATTCCTTTTTCTAAAAGGTATTGGTACACTGCCGAAGCCTGCCGCATCTTCACCAATAAAAAATTTGCGTCGGAAGGGTAAATTGTTTGTACAAACGGAATGGAGTCGAGCAACTGCGCCAGGTGGTCTCGTTCTTTCACCGTTTCCGTAATCATGTCGTTTACCTGCTCAATATTATCAAGTGCTTTTAACACCAACTCCTGCGTGGCCTGGCCAATGTTGTACGGTGGTTTTATTTTGTTGAGTATATCAATTATTTCTGTTGAAGCAAAGGTCATTCCCAAACGCAACGCCGCCAGCCCCCAGGCTTTTGATAAGGTCTGCAGCACAACCAGGTTTGGGTATTCGGTAAGCGATTGCGAAAAAGTGCGGTAACGACTATAATTAATGTAGGCCTCGTCAATTACCACGATTCCATCAAAATTATTGAGCACCATTTCAACATCTTCCTGCAGCAAACTATTGCCCGTTGGGTTGTTGGGCGAGCAGAGGAAAATAATTTTTGTGTTGGCATCAATGGCAGCTTCCAATGCTTCAAGGTTTAATTGAAAATGTTTGGTGAGCGCAACTTCCCTCACGGGCACATCGTTGATATTGGCGTACACTAAGTACATGCCGTAAGTAGGCGGACAAATAATGATGTTGTCTTTTTGCGGATTACAAAATGCACGAATCAACAGGTCAATACACTCATCGCTTCCGTTGCCAAGCAACATGTTTTCGGATGGTATGCTTTTAATTGCGGAAAGTTTTTTCTTTACCTCCCATTGCAGGGGATCGGGGTAACGGTTGTACCATTTTATTAATGGTGAGCCAAAACTATTTTCATTGGCATCTAAAAAAACATTCGCTTTCCCGCTAAACTCACTTCGGGCAGATGAGTAAGGTGTTAGATTTTTGATATTGTTCCGTAATATTTTGTTTAAATCGAAATTCATGTCACACCTGTTGTTTTAAAGTTTTTGTTGTACTCGGATTCGTATTCTTTTTGGTCGCTTCCACAGTTAACATCACTAAACCGGAAACTTAAGACCGCTCCGCCAACCTCACCCTAACCGCTTGGGCATGTGCCTTTAAACCCTCGGCTTCGGCCATTGTAATTACTGCTTGTCCAATGTTCTTCAAACCTTGTTCACTCAATTTTTGAAAAGTAATTTTTTTAACGAAGCTATCAACACTCACACCGCTGTATGCTCTTGCAAAGCCGTTTGTAGGTAAAGTATGATTGGTGCCGCTGGCATAATCGCCAACACTTTCCGGCGAATAACCACCAATAAAAACCGAGCCGGCATTAATGATTTTTTCAGAAATAAAATCGGCATCAGCGCAATTGATAATCAAATGTTCGGCAGCGTATTCATTTACCAGTTCAACTGCCTCGTTTATATTTTTTACAACAATTGCTTTGGAATTTTTTAATGCCTCTTGCGCAATTTCGTTTCTTGGTAAAAGCGCAACTTGTTTGGCGAGTTCTTCATTTACCTTCTCTACTAAATCTTCACTGTTACTAACCAATAACACCTGGCTGTCTCTACCATGTTCAGCTTGCGATAAAAGATCGGCGGCAACAAACGAGGCATTTGCAGTGCTATCGGCCAGTACACAAACTTCGCTGGGGCCAGCCGGCATATCAATGGCCGTGCCCTGCATTTGTACCAACTGTTTTGCAGTGGTTACATACTGGTTACCGGGCCCGAAAATTTTATCAACCGCAAGTATTAAGCTGGTGCCATAAGCCATGGCCGCAATGGCCTGTGCACCGCCAATTTTATAAATGTTCTTTATCCCCAGCATATTGGCGCAGTATAAAATGGCTGGATGAATATTTCCGTTTTTATCGGCAGGTGTACACAAAATTATTTGTTTGCAGCCTGCAATTATTGCCGGCACGCCCAGCATTAAAACGGTTGAGAACAATGGCGCTGAGCCACCGGGTATGTACAGGCCCACCTTTTCAAGAGCCACCGATTTTCGCCAGCATTCCACGCCGGGCATTGTTTCAATTCTTTCTACGGTGGTTGTTTGTTGGCGGTGGAATGTGTCGATGTTTTTTCTTGCAATGCTAATGGCGGTTTTCAATTCATCCGTTACCCTTTGTTCGGCAATAGAAAATTCTTCTTCCGCTACCAACAGCGTTTTTAAATCTACGCCATCAAACTTTTTTGTTAGTGCAAGCACAGCCTCATCACCCTGTTGCTTCACTTCTTTTAATATTGACTCAACGGCAGCCAGCACAGAAGTATTATCGGCATAAGGCCGTTGCAGTAACGCCTTCCAGGTTATTTTATCGGGGTATAAAATCGTTTGCATTATCAGTAATGAGCAAATTCGATAATTAGCAAATTAACCAATGTGGTTTCTAATTATAAACCTGCTCATAATTTTGTTATTCAATCTTATTTCTTATGCACCAACCTCTTTGCACAAGCATCGGCACATTATTTCATTAAACAATCATCTTCTCAATAGGCACCACCAAAATTCCCTGAGCACCTGCCGCTTTCAACGCTTCAATTTTTTCCCAAAACTCATCTTCGTTTAATACGCTGTGCACCGAGCTCCAACCCTCTTCTGCCAACGGCAATACGGTTGGGCTTTTCATGCCCGGCAATAAAGAAATAATTTTTTCCACCGAATGATTCGGTGCGTTGAGCAACACGTATTTGTTGTTGTTGGCTTTACGAACTGCCCTGATTCTAAACAACAAACGGTGTATAATTGTTTGCAGCTCTTCATTCAAAGTTTTTGACTGCACTAAAACCGCCTGGCTTTGTAAAACGGTTTCGGCCTCTTGTAATCCATTCATGAATAATGTAGAACCGCTGCTTACTAAATCGCAAATAGCATCGGCCAAACCAATACCCGGCGCCAGCTCTACCGAGCCACTTATCTCATGGATCTCGGCGTCAATGTTTTTTTCTTTTAAAAACTTTTGGGTAAGTCGCGGGTAACTGGTAGCCACTTTTTTGTTTTGTAAAAATCCGGCACCGGTATATTCTTCGGTTTTTCTTACGGCAATACTCAGCCGGCATTTACCAAACCCAAGTTGTTCAATCACCTCCACGGATTTGTCTTTTTCAAACAATACGTTTTCGCCAACAATGCCAATATGTGCCACACCATCTTCCACGTACTGCGGTATATCATCATCCCGCAAAAAATAAACTTCCATTGGAAAATTATCGGCAACCGATTTCAACTGGTTGTGCCCATTTTTTACCGCGATGCCGCAGTCTTTTAACAATTGAATGCTGTCATCGTGCAGCCGACCCGATTTTTGAATTGCTATTTTTAAAACCATAATTACTGTTTAATTGAACTTGTTAACCGTGCAATTAACCCAGAAGGTCAATGTCATCAAGTTCAGTGCGGTTGTTTTATAACCCCGCCATTTATGGCGGGGGAGAGAAACAAGTATAGTAATCCTGGGCTTTAGCCCCCTATTTATACATCAAAACTTCAGGGCTAAAGCCCCGTCCCACCTGTTTTTTTTCATCTCCGCTCTAACGAGCGGAGTTAACCTAACGGCATTGCCAAAAGGGTGAGAACGTAATACACCAGTTCAATACTTTAATCACTTTCAAATGAAAAACAAAAAGGCTCACCTAATGGCAAGCCCGTAATTTATTGTATGTACATACATCAACGGCTTACCCTGCGGCAAGTGTGTGATGATGTGTATGTACCAAAAGTTTCATTTGCCCGGCAAAAATAAGCTTCAAATAATAACAGCCAAAAGAATTTACCAGAACGGTTTAGTTTTCATACTAACTTAACCACCTAAACTTAAGCACATGAAACGCCTACTTATTTTATCCTGCGTCCTCTTCACTGTTGCCACCACCTATGCACAAGATGACTTTAAATACCAAACCCCACCCAAAGACATACAGGATTTACTGTTAGCCAAACCAACACCCGGTGTATTAATCAATAAAGATGCTTCGTACATTTTGTTATTGGAGCGGAGTGATTACCCAACCATTGAAGAAATGGCCCAGCCCGAACTACGGATTGCAGGACTGCGCATCAACCCAAATAATTTCAGTGCACGCCGTGCACCTTTTTCTACCAACATTCAAATAAAGGATATTAAGAACAACAAAACTTTTGATTTGGACGGACTGCCACAAAACCTGCGGGCATCGTCGGTGCAATGGAGCCCCGACGAAAAAAAATTCGCCTTCCTGCATGTTGGCAACACAGCCGTTGATTTATACGTAGCCGACCTGCTTACAAAAAAAGTTTCCAAAATAAATAAAACAGCCATCAACAATTTGCTGGGTGCAGGTTACCAATGGGCGGGCAACAATTTGCTTGTCTATAAAACCATTGTCGCCGGCAAAACATTATCAGTAAAACCATCTGCACCGGCCGGCCCCATTGTGCAGGAAAACATTGGAAAAGCTGCGGCGTCGCGTACGTTTCAGGACCTCATAAAAAACCCTTACGACGAAGCCCTGTTCGATTTTTACGCCACAGCGCAATTAGTAAAAAACGATTTCACAAACGAAACACCAATTGGCATACCGGCCATCTACCGCGGTTTTTCTCTTTCGCCCAACAAAGAATATTTGCTCACTACCATCATCAGCAAACCATTTTCTTACCTAGTGCCGGCAACAGGTTTTCCCCATACTGTATCGGTAATAAATATGCAGGGACAGGAAATTAAAATGCTGGCAAAAAACCCAAACAGCGAAGGACAGCCAATTGGTTTCGACGACGTGGCTGCCTACCCACGAAATTTTAACTGGCGTGATGATGAACCCGCAACCATTACCTACGTGCAGGCATTGGACGGTGGTTTAGGAAAAAAGAAAGCTACGCACAGAGATGCTTTGTATGCAATGAACGTACAGGACGCATCGGCAGCAAAAGAATTGTTTAAAACCACCAAACGATTTGGCGGCGTGGTATGGGGCAATAAAGATGTGGCGGTTTTTTATGAGCGTATGAATGCCAACCGAACCATTCGCATGAGCCGCTACAATCCATCTACCGGCCAGGTTGACTCGCTTTTTGAACGCAGCTCAAACGATGCGTACAGTGATATTGGCTCACCGATGACAGAAGCAAATAGTTACAACAGGCAAACACTTATTTTATTAAACGGTAAAGAACTGTTACTCCGTTCGCAGGGATCATCGCCCGATGGTGATATGCCTTTTGTACAAACCTTTGATGTAGCAACCGGCAAGAAAAAAATGTTGTGGCGTTCAGCTGCGCCTTATTACGAAACGGTGCTTGATGTAATTGACCCGGTGAACGGCGTGTTTCTTACCAGCCGTGAAGCGGTGACCGAAGCACCCAATTATTACATAAGAAATATCAAAAGAAAAATTGCACCCATTGCCATTACACAGTTCACCAACCCTTATGCAAAAATGGAAGGGGTAACAAAACAAAAAATTTCGTACAAGCGTGGCGATGGCATAAACCTCACCGGCGATTTGTATTTACCAAAGGGTTACGATGCAAAAAAAGATGGTGCCTTGCCGGTAATTATGTGGGCCTACCCTGTAGAATATAAATCGGCTACCGATGCTGCGCAGGTGCGTGGATCGAAGTATATGTTTACACGATTAAACTGGGGCTCGCCGGTGTATTGGGTAACGCAGGGCTACGCGGTTTTAGACGATGCCGAAATGCCCATTGTTGGCGAAGGTGGCAAAGAACCCAATGATAATTTTATTCCGCAATTGCATTTGAATGCACACGCGGCCATACAAAAATTAGCGGCTATGGGTGTGGGTGATAGCAACCGTGTGGCGGTGGGCGGCCATAGCTACGGCGCATTTATGACGGCCAATTTATTGGCACATACAAAATTATTTAAAGCCGGCATTGCACGCAGCGGTGCATACAACCGGTCGCTAACGCCATTTGGTTTCCAGGCCGAGGAACGCACCTATTGGGAAGCCCCCGATGTGTACAGCAAAATGAGCCCGTTTACTTATGCCAATCAAATTAAAACACCAATCTTATTGGTGCATGGCGAAATGGATAACAACTCCGGCACCTTCCCTATTCAAAGCGAAAGAATGTACAACGCCATAAAAGGCCATGGCGGCACGGTGCGGTACGTGGTGCTGCCCTACGAAAGCCATGGTTACGCCGCCAAAGAAAATATTTTGCATTTGCTATGGGAGCAAAATCAGTGGTTGGATAAATGGGTGAAGAATGCAGATAAAAACAAACCGGTGGGTAGTGGTGAAGGGAAGGCTTTTTAATTTTTTGCTTGCCTAACGAAGCTTTAGCGTAGTTATGGGCCGGGCTTTTATTTTTCTATTTGGCTGCGGTTGCGTCGCACTCTTGTACGGTTTGTAATTCTACGAAGCACTGTGGAAGTATGCTATTGATTTGCCAAAATAATTTATGATGCCAACGCATTTGTTGTTTTTCAAAATTAGGAACATATGTTCACTGAGGCTTCTCCAACAACTCTTATGCTAGAACAGTTGATGGTGCGGAAAACTTTATCGAAAAAACTCTATAGGATAACATCAACAACAGCGCAATGGTCTATATTTTAATCGAAACTCTATGAAACTCATTATAGTTCTATCATTTTTGATAATTACCAAATTTGGAACTGCTCAAATTCGTGTAACGAATACAGATCTTGCCTCGACCGACTCACAAATTTTATTTAGAGATTTAAAGAACCACATAACGATTGAGGGTGTGAAGGATTTTACCCAGCATGCTGTTACTATTGACGGTGGTATGCTGTCGCTGAACGGTAGCAATAAAATCCTCGTCTCGAATCTTAGCAAAGATGAAGTAAAAATAACGGTCGCTAAACGAGGTACAAATTACACGAGGAAAATACATACAGCCAGATTTAAAGCACAAGAAGCTGGGGAGCCTGCCGTTGTTTTGGAAGAGGAATACGATGATTCGCTTTCAAATGGTCAAATTTTGAACAGAACAAGCTTAATTGTAAAGCTTCCAAATCACAACTATGGTGGAGATTATCAGGTAGCTCATTTTGAAATCAGTTTGATTGATTCAGTAGGGAAACTCGTTCTGTCGCCAACTTTTGTTTCTGGTAAGTTTTTAGGAAAGTATTTGTATGATAAGGTAAACTCCCTGCCACCAGGAGGCAAAATTTATTTTACGCAAGTTGTCTTATCATATAGCGATGGAGGATACAAAAAGTATAAAGATTTTACTCTGTTAAGGAAGTGAGAGGTTTTGCCGCCATTGGAATTTTTTAGTCCGTCCGAAGTTTTCAGTTTTCAAAATCTAAACGACCAGTCTGCGCGGGGTTTGCCGTGCGTTGCCTGCAGGGTGGCGCAACCCCAAGCCTTGAGCAACTATATGCCTCCGGTGAAATAGCACCAGCCATCCGTGTAACAAAGTCCGCCTCCCCAAGAAACATCGGAGGCTGTCCGTGTAACAAAGTCTGCCTCCGGAGAAACATGGGAGGCTGTCCGTGTAACAAAGTCTGCCTCCCGTGAATCATCGGGAGGCTTCGGAGTAACAAAGTCTGCCTCCGGAGAAACAACTTTTGCTTCCCATGTAACAAAGTTTGCGTCCGGTTTCCGCTGTTGCTAGTGTTTTTGTTTAAAATCTCTAGCACCTGGATTTACTCATCAACAACTTGTCCTATCGGCAGCATGTTGTTGGAAGAGAGTACTCAGCTCATAGCTATTTCTTATTTAGAACACCAACAACGCCGTAAAAAGATCTACAATATTCCCAAGCGACTGACCTTCATCAAATATCGTCTTTACCCTCATAGGCATATCTTTGTTTACTTACAGTATGGCTGTACAGTTGCTGCTTCTGAAAGTACAACCTGGAAGAACGGTAAGAAATACGCTGCAGCCATGAGTAAATAATTCACTAACCTTAAATTTAATTGTATGCCGAAAAAGTCAGCTGAACCTAAAAAGAATAAGCCTACCAAAAAGAAAAGCTCAGCACAGAAGAAAGCTGATCCAAAGAAAAAAGCACGGTAAGGTAAAAACGCAGAGAGCCCGGTTCACAGCACCGGGCTTCTTTTTTACGCCATTGTGAGCAGCTACCACTGCCATCTCTGCCTGCTTGTTTTACAATTTCCCTCCTGGTCTCCGAAGGGGCTTCGCTTTAAATCAAAAAGAACAAATTATCCTTCCTACTACGAAAGGTAAAAAAAAACTGCTTACCCATATGGGCAAGCAGCTTCACTATCAGTTGATGAATGATAAATTAATTCGTCAGCTTTTGTACTACCAAATTTGCAGCCACACCCAACACTATCTCCAGTAACGACACATTGCGTTCCAATTCCCCTATTGCAGCTTCCTTACGTTGGATCTCTGCGGCAGGTACATTGTTACTTCTTAAAGTTGCAAGCTGTACACGTGAGTTGGTTAATCTTTGTACTGCATAATCTAATATAGACCGGCTATAGGTTACCTGCTCCTGCGTGTTCTGCAGATCGTTATAATATGCTGCTTTTCTGCGCAGGTAATTATCTGAATAACGACTATCTGTTATTGCCGGGCAATTGCCCACTACATCGCCATGATTCATGTGCGCTTTTACAGCATTCGATGAAACATTGATGGCAACCGCAGGTTCATTATTCGAATTGAACTTATGGCACAGCGTTACTTTTTCCTGTTTCTTTAATTTCTTACGCTCTTTAAAATTTTCTTTGTTCCACGAGTAGCCATCCTGGTTATTACCATTGTCATTTTTCCTAACCCCGTTATTTTCATTCTTGCCGTCAGGCCCATCATCATCTTTGCCGTTATTTCCCTGGCCTTTATTCTTATCGTCATTTCCCTGGTCATCATTCTTACCAGCTTTTTTATCCTGCTTGTTATTGCCCGAATTTCCTTTGGCGTTACCTTGTTGCTTGTCTTGCTTTTTAGCGCCTACCTGCGCCTGTTCTTTTTTATTACCCTTTTTTTCCTTTTCCTGCGCAAAGGCTGTAAATGCTACTACCAGTATGAATAAAGTAATAGAAAGACCTGTTAGTATTTTTTTCATAATATTTTATTTAGCGGTTTCAAATTCTTCGTCTAATTTTTCAAGAGAGGCTTCCACTTTTTCTGTTTCGGTTTCAAGTTTAGCTGTGGTTTCTTTTACTTCTTTAGAAGTAGAATCCATCTTCGTTAATTCAGCCTCCTCTTCAGCATTGGAGGATTTTGATTCTGTGCAGGAAGTAAGGCCGAAGAAGGCCGCAAAAAAGATTGGGGCCATTCTTTTCATGTAATAACTCATAATAAAATGATTTAGTTGGGAAAAATGTAGATGCTATCCCTGTCTAAACAAGAACCTGTCCAAAATGAGTTTGTAGCGTTAGGAGCCGGTATCCGCCGGCACCGAAAGGATGCGATGATGAAGGGCTATGTTGGGTCATTGAACACCCATTTTACTGCTCATCAGCCAAAACTATAAAGTTGTTAGGCGTAATATTGCGATATGCAGAAAAGCCGTCTATCATGGCGAACAAAACTTCATGAAACGATCTATGAATCGAATACCACTGCCGGAAAAATATTTGATATAGCCCTGCTGTTTTTTATCATGGCTTCGATAATGGTTGTGATGCTTGATAGCATTCCTCTTAATCACCAGAGGTATGGACAGGCCTTTTTTATAATTGAATGGATTTTCACCGGTCTGTTCACCATCGAATATGTACTACGCCTGGTTTGTCTAAAAAGACCTTTGCGTTATGTCTTTTCTTTCTTAGGGATGATTGACTTGCTTGCCATCATTCCGTCGTACCTCAGTATATTCCTCGCTGGCACACAATCGCTCCTGGTATTCCGTGCACTCCGGCTGTTACGCGTCTTCCGCATTTTCAAGCTTACACACTTCCTGACGGAGATAGAGTTTTTAAAGTCTTCACTTGCCACCAGTATGAAAAAGATCAGCATCTTCATGTTGGTTGTATTAAGCACCGTCATCATAATGGGTTCTGTTATGTACCTGGTTGAAAAGGGTGAAAATGGTTTTGAAAGTATCCCTGATAGCATTTACTGGGCTATCGTTACAATTACTACCGTAGGCTACGGCGATATTTCACCGGTTACTCCTTTGGGAAAATTCATTGCTTCCATTATGATGTTTATCGGTTATGGCATTATTGCTGTACCCACAGGAATCATCACAACCAACATGGCCATGGCGGCACGCAATAAAAAACAAGGACATGAAACCTGCCCCGGATGTGGAAAGGAAGGACATGAACCAGATGCACAGTTTTGCAAGTATTGCGGTTCGCGGCTGTAACCGCCCCTACAAAAAAGTTATTAGCTAATGCAAGCCACATTTTACCAGGCGTAGACGAACATTGATTCTCCGAAAGTGTTAGAGGAAAGAAGGAAAATGGGAAATGCATTTAGTGGTAAAGACTTCTTCATAAAATGGCGTTCAACGGAACAGAGCTTTATGCAGCAGGGATATTGTGGTTCTGCTGCTTCACCTTGTTCCAGTTGTAAAATAGCAAATCTTTTGTTCAGCACATGCACTTCAGCCCGTGTTGCATAAAGCTTATGTTAGCCGAATGTCTATAAGCAGGTCAAACTTATTACTATCCAGGCCAGAGGTAAAAGACTTAATAGCACAGAGAGTGCTACTACCAAGGGATTATTAACGACTTTCAGCCCAAGTAAAACATATAATGCAAAGACAATTGATGCCAGCAAAGTACCCATCTGAATGAAAAGCCCTGTTGTACTCACAATGCTGTAGATATACTTATACTCTTTTGAAAACCGAAAGTAATATTCTGCAAGTTGTCTAATAAGAGCAACACCACAGATTATCGTAGGGAACAGTGCAGCTATAACCAAAAGCCGTTTATCATTTCTTGTAAAAACTATTCTTTTCAACTCTTTTGACTCTTCCATATGATTTCGGCTAACACTCAGAAAAGTATCCGCATTGCCCCCCAAAAAAGCCCCGTCGTTAAAAACTCTCACGGGGGGCATTGCGGTATACTTTTGAGTTGACTGATGTCGCCGTAATCTTTTGTTGGGGACAAAGTATCAACCCGGTGTGGTCTATTCGTTTGTTTTAAAAATATTTTCTTTCAATCCATCCACATTTTCCAGTGTGCTGTTACTGAAAACTTGTTTCGTGGTTTTAAAAATAGCACCAATTTCTTTTATACATGGTTTTTGGCTCTGCTTTTTTAATGCAGGTACATAGTTTTATCGTTACCCTTTATTGGGTTGACTGTTTGTACACTATTGGTGTGCCTTCATCCTCACGCCATTTCATCCATCATCTCCTTTTTTCCAGGGGTAAAATATTTTTACCAGTTGCGGTGTTTTCAGTCCGCCCCCGGTTTTCCATTTTTAAAATTTAAACGACCAGTCTGTGCGGGGTTTTCCCGGAGCTTCGGGAGTGCGTTCGCCGGAGTGTGGCGCAACTCCACGTCTTTAGCAACAGGAGGCTCTCGAAGAAACAAAGTCTGCGTCCGAAGAATAATGGAGACTGCCGAAGAAACAAAATCTGCCCCCCATGAATTAACGGAAGGTCTCGGTGTTACAAAGACTGCATGCCATAAAACATCGGGAGCTCTCCGTGTTACAAAGATTGCGTCCCATGAAACATCGGGAGCTCTCGGTGTAACAAAGATTGTGTCCGATGAAACATCTGGAGCTCTCCGTGAAACAAAGTCTGCGTCCGGTTAAACAAGGGGGCTCCGTGTAACAAAGTCTGCGGCCGATGAAACAACGGGAGCTCTCCGTGTAACAAAGCCTGCGTCCGGTGAAACAACTTGGGCTCTTCGTGTAACAAAGTCTGTGTCCGGTTAAACAACGGGGAAAAGAATTGCTGCCCACAACACCTTCATCAAAAAAACTTCAGCCCAAATAACCAACAACCGCAAAAAAAGAATAATTTGTGTGTACTGCCCACAGTGCTGCACGACAGAGTAACCCCACCCCTATCACAGCTTAGCAAAACGTACCGCAACGGCATCCGCCGTTCACAAACTGTCAAACCACCAAAAATTAATGCGTCGTTATGGGAAAAAGACGAACCTCTACCAAAGAAACGAGGATGAACCTTTATGCAGCATCTCAATTCCTTTCTACTGCTGCAAAGGATGAATTGGGATTACGAATTCCATTTGATGTTTATTTACAGGACCCACTCGTAAATAAGAACGACCCGAAGTTTGGGTTTGATGAAGATTTTTTTGTGAACTGGGAACCCGGCGTTGCCGATGGCCCCACCAGTGCAAGGTTCGCCGTGGTTGATTATAACGCCGATACAGAAACGATTATTCCCATGGCCGTGTGGGACGAAAAACAGGAAGCCTTTCTTGCACCAGATAAAACTATTTTAGACAAAACAAAAAGCAACCTGCCGCAGTTTCACCAGGTAAATGTGTGGGCTGTTTTGCAAAGAGCACTTACATTTTTTGAAGAAGGCAGTGGCCTTGGCAGGCCAATACCATTTGGCTTTGACGGCAACAGGTTGATTGTGTTGCCACATGCCGGCTATGGAAAGAACGCCTACTACGACCGTAAAAGCAAGTCGCTGCAATTTTATTATTTCGATGATGGTGATGAACGGGTTTACACTTGTCTTTCCACCGACATTATCAACCACGAGTTTGGCCATGCGGTGCTTGATGGCATAAGGCCATACTACTATGAAAGTATCATGCTGCAAACAGGTGCATTCCATGAGTTCATGGGCGACCTCACTGCCATTTTAATTATTCTTCGCAACAACAATTTTCGTGGAAAAATTGCGGCTGAAACTAAGGGAGATATCTCCGTGGCTGATCACTTAACTTCTATAGCCGAAGAATTTGGAAAAGCCGCTGTGGGCAAACCTTATTTACGCACGGCGATAAATGAGTTAACCATGAAAGACCTGAGTGATACCGACGGGCCACACCGTGTTTCGGAAGTACTCACCGGCGCCATGTTTGATATTATTACAGAACTCACCCGCCATTACATTAAACGAAAGCACAGTCCTAAAGCATCGTTCAATTTAGCAGTTAGCCGCATGCAGTGTACGGCCATTCAACCCCTCGATCTTTTGCCACCGGTTGATGTAACATTCAGGGATTATGCACTGGCGGTACTGAGGGCCGAAGAATTAAGTAACCCTACCGATCCGCACGACTACTACCAAATGATGCTGGATGTTTTTGTAAAACGAAAAATTCTGACTAAGACAGAGCGGAAGGAATTGCTTGCACCCCGTTATGTTTACGAAGCCCCCGATGCTCCCGACCTCGACGTGTATCATGATATTGACGACATCTCAAGATCGAGAGCCACGGCATATCGGTTTCTTGATGACAACCGAAATAAATTATTCATCCCCGCAAACCAGGATGTGATAGTGGCTGATTTGTACGATGCCAACAAACGTTCTAACCATGCCATCCGTTTGCCGCGGCAAATTATTCTGCAATACATCTGGCGGGAAGATGTAATACTCACCGGAAAAAGATTTGAAGATTTTGACGGGCAAAATACCACCATGCTTTGCGGTGGCACCTTAGTGTTTGACGATAAAGGAAACATCTTGTCCTGGTTTCGTAAACCTGGTTCTGATTGCGGCAATGAAAGCAAAAAAGGACAAGCAGAAAATGAGGAAGGTAAAAAACGATTGTCGCAATTTTTGCACGACCTGGCAGTGCGAATAAAAACCGGGCAGATAGGTGCGGTGTTGGGAAGCAGTAAGGGAATAGTGGGTTCATTGGTGCCACCACTTACAGTTAGCAAACAAAATGGCGTTCTAAAATTTGAATTAGCTCCTCACCTCAGTTTGCGTGAGGATCATAAACACTATAAAAGAAAACAATGGCAAGTAAGCTCTTAGTAAGAAGTTACAATGTTGGATGTGGTGATTGTATTTATGTACGCATTCCAAATAACGGAGAACATTTTCACATCCTTATTGATTGTGGTTCTTTAGAATCGGCCGCTGTTTCAAAACGGGCCATAGAACATTTAGCAACAAACATGTTGCCCGCTTCGGGTACCGCAGGTAAAAAACGTTTGGATCTTTTGGTGGTTACGCATCGGCACGAAGACCACATCAGTGGCCTCGATCCAAAATCTTTTGAAAACATCGAGGTGAAAAATATCTGGATTACTGCTGCCATGAATGCATCGCACCCACAGGCCAAAAAAACATTGGCATTGCATGCATTGGCAACCGAACAAATGCGGGCCTTTGCCAAATCGGCGGTAGCGCTGAGCCCCGAACTCAATGACCTTATGCAGCTTTATAGCATTGGCAATACAGGGGCAACCGACTTAGTTACTAAAACCCTTCCCGCAGCAAATGGCATTATACCATCGTTTGTATTTGCCGGCCAAACCTCCGACGATTTAGACGTTACGATCGACAAAACAAAAATTCATGTGCTGGCACCCGAAAAAGATATTGATCATTTTTACCTCGGCAAGGAAGCGGATGAAACCCTGCATGGGCTGCAGGGTGGCGCCAGTTTTATTCGTAGACACAGTGGCAAATCTTCATCAGCGCTTCCGTCTAATATCAGTGCCGCGGATTTTAGAAACCTGCAGCCGCGTATTTTATCAAACAGCCTTGCCTTTGCACTTGACGATACCAAAATACAAAACAATGTAAGTGTGGTGCTCCTCATTGAATGGAAGAAAAAGCGCTTACTGTTTGTAGGCGACGCGGAATGGGAGCATGAATTTGAAGAAGGAAAAAAGAACGGAAGCTGGAATGTAATGTGGCATAAAAGAAAACAACATTTTTCGAAGCCCCTCCACTTCTTAAAAGTTGGCCACCATGGAAGTATCAATGCCACACCCTGGATAAGGGATGAAGATGACCAGCATGAAATGAACAGGATGTTCAATTCAATTTTACCATTACCAAAAGCGGGTAAAAAACCAACGGCCAAATGTGTTGTGTCCACCAAGCGCAAACAATACGAAACCATCCCCGATGCACAACTGCTTGCTGAAATTGGCAAACGGGTAAGCAACACAAAAAATTATTTGCAGGCATTTACAACTGCCGATAACAACTTCGATCCTGAAACGGCCATTTTCAATTATTCGTTTATGAAAGACTATTCCGATGAACCATCGCCGAGAGAGGTTGGTGAAAAAGGTTGGTTTGATAAATTGCAACCACTGAGGACTGATATGGAATCGGCGTCGAGGGGATTAAAAGAAATTGAGGGTGTAGATTTTATTGATGTTGAATTAGCCTGAGGTCAAATGAAAATTATTCCCGGGAGAGGAAAGAATCCCGGTTAGCTCATTCTGAATCCAGGATGGTTAAATCTCACACTCTTGCTGCATGTTATTTAATGTCTCTTACTTTCCGGCTGAACTGTTTTACAACATTATCGTTCGAAACGTTCAACACCCCCACCCAATATTGCAATCCTACATCTGAAGCAAATGATTTTGCAAAATTTGAGTTTGACAGGCCCTAAGAGTTAACTCGCAGGTTAGTGTATTGAGAAGCCTATACATACCTAAATTAAGTTGGGGTTTTCGGTGAAACGGTTATAAAGACCATCTACGTACAGTTACATTTACTTACATCCAAAAATCCATCCTATGAAAAAAGCAATTCTTTTTTTCCTGTTACTGTATTGTTCAATAGGATCCAGCGCACAAATTGGCATCGGCACTACCTCGCCCAATTCTA
Source organism: Chitinophagales bacterium (assembly GCA_031425835.1). Lineage (GTDB taxonomy): Bacteria > Bacteroidota > Bacteroidia > Chitinophagales > Chitinophagaceae > Flavisolibacter. The sequence continues at coordinate 87,109 of JANPKD010000003.1, read as the reverse complement.
CATTGGATGTGAGGGGATCACTATCACTGAACTACCGCGCATTTACTGCTTCCACCCTGGCAACCGCAACTGACAACACCCTTTTATTTACCGGTACTACTGCTGCAACCCTAACCCTACCCGATGCTGCCACCTGTACCGGCAGGGTGTATTCAATTAAAAACGCAAGTGGAACCATCCCCGTTCCGCTGCTAACCGTTGCCACTTCATCGGCCCAAACAATTGACGCCGGCGCATCATGGCTATTGAATGACAGTAAAGAAATGATAACAGTAGTCAGTGATGGTACCAACTGGAACGTTACTGGTTCGGGGCCTATAAAAACGAGGAGCAATTTTGTGCTTGTTCAATCAGCCTCCGACCTTCCTGCACCTGTTGCAGGTGTAATTACATTGGCTGCGGGGGTTACCTATGAAGTGAATGGTACCATAGTTTTAACCAACAAAATAAACCTGAATGGTTGCTACTTAATTGGTCGGGATGCAACCAATGACAAACTGATATACACCCCTGCTACCGGCGAGTTATTAACCGGTACAAAAGGCGGCACCATCAAAAACCTTACGGTTGCTGCTATTACAACCGGAGCAAAATTGTTTAACCTTGATTTGGCAGCAACCGAAAGCCTCGTCTTCAGAGATAATATTGTTGCCAACTGCAAAGAGGTAGGCCTGGTAAAAGGTGGATATATTGTGTTCTTTAGTGTAGTGCAATACTCCGGCAATCTCAACGGCATTACCTACCAGGATAACAGTCACCTGTTGCTTGATAATACTGCCTGGTTTTCTACCAATTCGAACACGTTTGAAAAACTGGTAGGCAACTTTTCAATGATAGAAAAACTGGGCGGTTTTAGTCACGCACTAAGTACCAATTCAGCTGTGGCGTTAGATGTTTCAGGCGTTACGTCCATTACTGATGCCGCAACTTTTCGAAATACAGCCATGATGGGTACAGGCACACGGGTTAATGGTAGTTTCTCAGGTAAATGGGAGGTGGAGTCGCCAGGCATTACAACCGAAAAAGATGATGTGGCCACCGGCAATTTGTATCTAACTGCGAATACGGTTACCAGTTTTTCAGCAGCCAATGCACCAACCAAAGTGTTATGTACAACTTCGGCAGTTGGGCTTTTTAGAGTTACTTCTCCAGCCAACAATAGGTTGGTTTACACAGGCATTAAAAACCGACGTTTTGCTGTAATTGGTTCGGTTAGTGTAACATCACAGGCGGCTAATAAATACTTCTCCTTTTACATTTATAAAAATGGAGTGCAGCTGCCCGAGTCGGAGCAGGCCATGCGACTATCAACCGGGGTAGATAAAGGATCACTCACCCTTAGCTGTACCGTCCAGCTTTCTACAAATGATTATATAGAAATATGGGCTGCCAACACGTCTGATGCAACCGGCATGACTGTAGAAACCTTAAATCTGACTATCAAGTAATCCGCAGGTATTTTTCAATTTCAAATGATTCTATGAAAAAATCAATTTGGTTGCTGGCGCCATTTAGTATGCTCTGTTTTTTTGCCACAGCCCAGACCGACTTACATAATAGTGGAATACTTTTTATCAGTAATGCCGCCGATAGCTTTTACATCAATGGAAATCTTACCAATGCGAATTCGGCAGCATTAACTAATAATGGCAATTTGTTCGTGACTCAAAATCTTATCAACCATGAGTTATCAATGGCCACAGGAACAGGCACCTTATTGCTTAATGGAACCGCGGCACAAACCGTAAGTGGCGGCCAGGCTTTTAAAACCTGGAAGCTGGTGAGCAACAACATTGCGGGCATTACACTCAATAACAACCTTAGTGTGGGTGATGTGCATACATTTACGGCGGGGATTATTACTTCCTCCGCCACACCTCACTATTTAATTTATGAAGCTGGCTCGTCGTACACAGGCAGCGCTGATAGCCGTCATGTAAATGGATGGGTAAAAAAGATGGGTAGCAGTAATTTTGTTTTCCCGGTAGGCAATGGCTCAGTACAAAGAACCATTGCAATAAGCAGTCTGTCAACAAACAGTGAGTTCAATGCAAAACACTTTGCCGCTACCCCAAATGCTACTCAAACACAATTTCCGGTTGTTGATATTGATAGAAATGAGTACTGGTCGTTAACCAAAACCTCGGGTGGTACTGCCACCGTTACCATGAACTGGGATCACAGTAAAATATTTTTTCCAAATTGGGCGGTGCCCGATATTACCACCGCTGGTTATAATGGAACTGCATGGACGGACAATGGAGGTACTGCAACGGGTAATGCTTCAACCACCGGTACTATTACTTCAAACAGCCTATCTTCTTTTAACCTTTTTACGTTTGGCAGCAAATCATTTGTAGTACCATTAAAACTGATAAACTTTTCGGCCAGCCGTCAAGCCAGCGCCACACAACTAACATGGACCACCGACAATGAATACAATGTCGATCGCTTTATTATTGAAAAAAGTGATGACGGCATTTCTTTTTCTGCGATAGCACAAGTGCCTGCACGCTACCGTGGCGTTAAGGAACGATACGGTATTGTGGATAACGGCCCTGTTCATTCTATTGCATTTTACAGGCTACGATTAATTGACATTGACGGGAAAGAAAAACGCTCCTACATAGTTTCCGTTAAAATAACAAACCTGAGCAACCCCGTTTCAATTGTAGTTAATCCAGTGCGTAACCACCTTATACTGGCCGTCCGCAACCAGGTAACGGGTTCTTTTAATTATCGTATCACCTCCACCAATGGCCAGCTGATACAGCACGGTAAACTGATGGCAGAAAATGGTGGAAAGTATACAATTCCATTAAAAGAAAATCCAGCAGCAGGATTATACATTCTGGAACTGAACATTTTTCAACAGCATTATTTTCAGAGGTTTATAGTTCAGTAAAAAAGCGGAAGCAAAATGCAGTTTACGGTTGGCTCCAGCGCATTTTTATTTTTCAGCCATGCAAGCCATATATCGCAGGTTAAGATCGGGAGCCATCAGCAGAAAAAAGATTTTAAAAATTACCAATTTTGGGTACTTTTATTAAAACCTCAAAACTATGGGACGAAATACTTCAATTTCATTAGGCGATCATTTTGAAAATTTTGTGGACAACAAGATATCTACCGGCCGATTTAAAAATGCCAGTGAAGTTATACGAGCCGGCCTTCGCTTATTGGAAGAGGAAGAATCTAAAATTATCGTTCTTCGAACAGCTATTGACGAAGGTTTTGAAAGCGGATTTGTCAAAAATTTTAACCCTGCTAAACATCTTGCAAAGTTGAAATCGGCAAAGAGAAAAAATGGCTAAGTACTACCTTTCCAACAAAGCAATAGATGACCTTTCCAAAATTTGGGACTACACCTATGAGGTGTGGTCGGCATTCCAGGTAGAAAAATATTACTACATGCTTTTAGACTTTTGCCAGGACTTGGCAGACGGTAATCTCTCAGGAAAATCTTATCCGGAAATCAGTCCTGAAATTTTAGGATGCATAGCAGGGCGGCACATAATATTTTATAGAAAAACCAGGGGGGCCATTGAAGTTGCAAGAATTTTGCATGGTCAAATGGATTTGAAAAAGCGAATGCAGGAATGAAACCACAACAACCGCTATGAACCCAGAAATTCAAAAATATAACCAAAGCCAAACACCGGTTGACAAAGAAATTTCCCGATTGCTTGCCACAACTATAGATAGCGAACTGACAGAAGCGGAAAGTAAAATATGGCATGCACACCCGGTTTGGTTTTTAGATGGTAACCCGGTTGTGGGTTACAGCAAACAAAAAACCGGGTTGCGTTTGATGTTTTGGAGTGGAGCAGGTTTTGAAGAAGACGAATTAAACGTGCACGGAAAAAAATTTAAAGACGCTTCTATTTTTTACAGTTCGGTTGAAGAAATAAATACAAAGGACCTTAAGCGTTGGCTACAAAAATCAAGAGCCATTCAGTGGGACTATAAAAACATAGTGAAAAGGAAAGGGCGATTAGAAAGATTGAAATAATGCTTTGTCAAACTAAAACTCACCCCCTGCATGTTACACAACCGGCAATCACCAGTTGAAATTGGTAAAGACGAATTCAGAAAAGTTGGCTACCAGTTAATTGATACCATCTCTCACTTTATTGACACAATTGATGAAAGAAAAGTAACCACCGCAGAGACACCAAAAGAAATACAAACACTGTTAGGCAATGCCCCGCTACCGGAGAGTGGCAGTGCCGTGTCTGAATTATTTTTGAAAGCTTCAGACTTATTACTCAACCACTCTCTGCTGAACGGACATCCGAAATTTTTTGGCTACATCACCGCTTCTCCAACACCAATCGGTGCCCTGGCCGATTTGTTAGCGGCGACTGTAAATGCCAATGTGGGAGCGAACGTTTTAAGCCCAATGGCAACTGCTATTGAAAAGCAAACTGTAAAATGGCTGGCAGAATTTATTGGTATTGCCCCCACATGTGGTGGCATATTGGTAAGTGGTGGCAACATGGCAAACCTAACGGCCTTCCTGGCTGCAAGAACCGCTAAAGGCCCAAAAAATTTAAAGGAAGACGGTTTACTGAATACGCATGGTGAGATGGTTTTTTATTGTTCAAAAGCAACACACACATGGATTGAGAAAGCAGCGGTTTTATTTGGGCATGGCACAAAAGCAATTAGATGGATAGCTACCAATGCCGACAATAAAATGAACACGGAGCTTTTGGAGCAAACAATTAAAGACGATTTAAAGAACGGCAAAAAACCATTTTTGGTAATTGGAAATGCAGGGGATGTGAGCACAGGCGTAGTGGATAATCTTTCTGCAATTGCAACAATTTGCAAGGCACAAAATTTATGGTTTCATATTGATGGTGCTTATGGAGCACCCGCAGCTGTTATTTCCGAATACAAAAATTTGTTTGATGGAATACAGGAAGCTGATTCCATTGCACTTGACCCGCACAAATGGCTGTACGCACCACTTGAAGCAGGCTGCACACTGGTAAAAAATCCGCAACACCTCATTGACACTTACAGTTCGCATCCGGTGTATTACAACTTCGGCAATCATGATGACGAACCCGCCGTGAATTATTATGAGTACGGCTTTCAAAATTCAAGAGGCTTCAGGGCATTAAAAGTTTGGATGGCTTTACAACAGGTGGGCAGGCAGGGCTATATAAAAATGATTGGAGACGACATAGCTCTATCAGAACTGTTATTTGAAGAAGCGAAAAAACATCCCGAGCTGGAAGCGGTAACACAAAACCTTAGCATTACCACGTTGAGATATGTTCCGGCTGGATTATCGGAAGCTGGTACCAAAAGCGAAATTTATTTGAACAGCCTGAATGAAAAGTTGTTGAATGAATTGCAACAGGGCGGCGAAGTATTTTTATCAAATGCAGTTGTGGCCGAAAAATATTGTTTAAGATGCTGCATTGTAAATTTTAGAACTTCAGGCAAAGACATTTTAGAAACGGTTGACATAATAGTGCGTGAAGGGCGAAAAGCTCATGCAGCACTCCATGGGAAATGACGCCTTGTTAAACATATTTGTTTTGCCTTTGAGTACCTTATGGGAGATGACTAATTCAATGGGTGCCATAGTAGAGTATCTAGCGTACGCGGATTGAGAACTGTAACGTTAATGAAATTTTAGGCAACCAGTATTGCGCAACCTTAATGCACCCTTAACGTCTTTAGTTGGAAATTTGCCAGGCAATGATAAAGACTTTACTATTCACTGTTTTGCTTTCCTCCTTCCTAACCACCACCGCACAAAAAGTGGACAGCATATTTTTTAACCTGTACACCGACAGTTTGAAAAAAGGTTTTTACAATTACATAAATGTTGATGGCAAACTTGCCGACGGAACCTGGATGCCCCTGGACAGCAGCCATATAAAATTCAGCTCCAACGCCGGCGCCTTTTATGGTAACGATCTTTTTTTAGATAGCTCCTGGACCGAAGAAACCGTTAGAGTAACGGCACAACTTCGCAGCAATCCCCGCATTAAAAAGGAGGTGATCATTTACATTAGAAAACGCGGCTTTGACGAGCCGTTAAAAACCAATGAAGAAATTTTGCGGGAAATGAAAGGGAAAAGGCGGAAAGGGTAAGCGGGTGAATTGAACAATTAATTCAAAAATGAACTAGCTTTTGATATTAATACCAAAGTACGAAACCTTATTTCTCACCTACCGATCGACATCAACTAAAGAAGTCACTCAGTCCGTAACTCAGAACTCAAAGACCTCGCCTACTCACATCTTCTTCGCATCTTCTAAAAATTTGGCAAGGCCAATATCAGTTAACGGATGTTTGAGTAAACCAAGGATTGATTCCAATGGACAAGTGCACACATCAGCGCCTAACTCGGCCGCCCGCACAATGTGGTTTACATTGCGGATGGATGCTGCAAGTATTTCGGTTTTGTAATTCTGTATGGCAAAAATTTGTGCAAGTTGCTCAATGAGCAACATACCATCCCACCCACTATCATCAATACGGCCAATGAAGGGCGATACATAAGCCGCACCTGCTTTGGCAGCGAGTATAGCCTGGCCTGCAGAAAAAATGAGTGTGCAGTTGGTGCGAATACCGTTATCGGTAAACCACTTAATTGCTTTTACCCCTTCTTTTATCATGGGCACCTTTACTACAATGTTGGGATGAATGGCCGCAAGCTTTTTTCCTTCCTCGACAATTTCGGTGAAGCTTGTTGATAATACTTCGGCGCTGATGTCGCCATCCACAATTTCGCAAATGGTTTTGTAATGCGCATTAATAGCTTCCTGGCCGCGAATACCTTCTTTTGCCATGAGCGATGGATTGGTAGTTACACCATCCAAAATTCCTAGTTCGTTTGCTTCTTTAATTTGCGCAAGGTTGGCTGTATCTATAAAAAATTTCATAAACCCGTAATCCGCCGGTTGGCGGGCTTTGATAAACACTCTAATTGTTCTTGAGTGCCTACAATTTTAATGTTGAATAATGGATGAACCTTGAAGTGTGCGACGCAACATCCCGAAACTTCGGGAGAATAATAGAATTACAGCTGCTGGTCAACAAAAAAGCAACGTTCAAAATTTGAAAGCAAATATAAAAGAATAGAAAAGGAACTACCGGAATAAAAAATCCACCGCAATGGTGGAGACAATGAGCGACATCAGTAATTGAAAATCTGTGTAAATCAGTGACAGGCCTGTGTAATCTGTGATAAAAAAAATGGCAGGCTACTTACATCGCACCGCTACAACCGCCTACCCTTGCTACCTTCCGGTCCTGGGGGAGTTCAGCAGGAGCTGGTCGTATAAGACCTGCCGCTGCAAATATAGGGATGATAGGGTTTTAAAAATTTTATAACCCTTTTGATTTTGTATAAACACCCCTGAAGTCCGGATAGCGATCGGAATGAAAACCTCGGGGGTGTATTGCGACAACCACTTCGAAATTTCTAATACTGTTTCACACTTTCCTCTTTTGCTGCATCAACTGTTTGCGCGGTGTTGATAAACTCAATCAAATCCTGGTTCAATTGATCTTTATGCGTGTAGAATAAACCATGCGGGGCATCTTCGTACACTTTATAAACACTACCTTTTATCATTGCCGCAGTACGTTCGCTACTGGCTTCAATGGGTACGGTTTTATCCGCATCGCCATGTATGATGAGTGTGGGGATGCTGACGTTTGATACATCATCTCTAAAATCGGTTTTGGCAAACGACAGCGCCGCTTGTTGTGTGGAGCGGGCCGATGCAAATGAGCCAAGCATGCGGTAGTATTCCAACAGCGGCGTACTCACTGGGTGATTAATGAGATTGACGCTGAAGAATTTTTTACCAAAGTCTTCTAAAAAACCGATCCGATCTTCTTTCATTGCCGTCATCATTTCGGCAAACACCGCTTCATCCACACCATCGGGGTTGTCGGCCGTTTTACCAAGAAAGGGTGTTACCGAACTAATTAAAACCAACTTCGATACCCGTTTGTTTCCATAGCGGCTAAGGTACCTTACTGCCTCGCCACCACCCATAGAAAAACCAACGAGTGTTGCATCCTGCAAATCCAACTCTTCCATTATGGCATTTAAATCTTCCGTTAGTGAATCATAGTCGTAACCATCCCAGGGTTTGCTTGATTTGCCAAAACCGCGACGGTCGTATTTCACCACACGGAGTCCTGCATTTACCAAAGCATCTATTTGGTGTTCCCACATTTCCCGGCTCAATGGCCAGCCATGAATGAGTACTACGGGTTTGCCCTTGCCGTAATCGGAGTAGGCTAAATTTATTTCTTCGCCACTGCCTGCATCTTTTGTTTTAATAAATTTCATTGTTGCGTTTTTGTAATTGATAAGACACTATTCGTGGTTAGTGTTATAAAATTCATTCCAGCACAACAAACAACAGGGCTGGGTGTTTTAAAAATGTCATTCAGAGTTTTGCTTTGCTACGCTAACGGGGTTTTGTTGCTTGAACTACTTCATAGAGCATGACGCCAACTTGCAAATAGTTTTAGATGAGCCTGCAGTAAAAGAAATATTTAATTGAACCGCTTCTGTAGAAATGCTTGCGCAACCTTTGCTCGCGAACCTAAAAGTCGTTCAAGCCTTGAAATAACAAAACCCCTTTTTGCGAAGGGGTTTTTGTTGAAAAACTTTTTGCGAAAAAGGTATTAAGCAATCAATTGCTTTTCGGCTGCAATCATATCAACATCGGGTTTCGACTCATCGACCAACGCAACCTTGCCGCGATTTTTGCGCACAATGCGGGAGAAAAGCGAAAGCTCTCTGTCAAACAAAAACCTAAGCCAGAGCTTTGACCATGAGTTGTGCGAGGCCAACGAATTGTAAAATACAGGTGCAGTGTTTTTTATCTGTGGCAGTTTGTTCCAGGGAACGGAAGGAAAATCGTGGTGCTCATTGTGATAACCTACGTTAAATGCAACAGTGTTTAGCGGACCGTAGTAGCTGTACGTTTCCTGCTCGCCATTAGTTAGATAGTGCTCCTGAATCCACCGGCCACCCAATGGATGCAAACCAACTGAAAAGAAAAAAGAAGCGGTTAAAAACACGATGGCTTTTGGCCCAAGTATATACCAGATGGCGGCAACAAAAACAATTTGCACAGCCCAGTTCAATGCAACCCAGCCATCAAAGGGTGTAATTTCCTTTAAGCGGGCCACCCTGAACGTTTGAAACAACGGGTAGAATAAAAACCAGATAGCCTTTCCTATAAAATAATTGTTTATCAGTTTGGCTTCCCAACGGTTGGGCAAATCGGCATCTAATTCATGAACACCCTGGAAGGAATGATGCTTAATATGATAACGCTCAAATGAAACTGAGGAAGGAAATATCTGTGGCACATTGGCCAAAATGCCCGCCAGTTTATTAGCGTTAGGATTTTTAAACAGCAGTTTATGTGCACACTCATGAATCATTACAAAAAGTGCATGATCGGCAAAGGCGCCTACAAAATATGCGGCAACAAAAATGGCCCACCAGGGTTTATCACTCAAAAACCAGGCACCTGCGATTTGAAAACCTACAAGAAAAAGTATAAAAAAAATGGTGCGGGGATTTTTTCCAATGAGCTTTCGTACATCCGGATGCTGTTTTAAAATTTGCTTTGTACGCAACCGGTGCGGCTCGGAGTTGTTGGAGTAAGTAAAATCGTTTTTAACCATAGCGCAAAAATAAGCCTCGAAAATAAGGCAAGCGCTGTTAAGGAATTGAAATTAATAGATACGGGTTGTGAAAATGGCGATGAAAACTTGAAGGGCCTGCTTAGCACATGAGGCAATCAATATCAATATCGGCAAAATAGGGTTCCAGCCCCGAGGTGGTATCAAAACTTCTGAAACCCTGGATGACCTTATAATTGGTGTGATAGTAAACCTCAACATAAAATTCGTTAACCTGGTACAGCATAATCTTAAATTGCTTGTACATTCTTTCTGCTATCATAACCCCTTGCTCAAGTAATATTTCCGTTTGCCTGATCTCGTTCAAAATGTTGAATTCAGTAAAAGTCATGCGGCCAAGATAGAAATAGGCCCTTCAATAAACAATGTTTTGCCGCCCAATTGCTCAAATATTTATTTTCAAAATGGGTTGAGTTCTGCACAACTCAAGCCCGGGCTACACCCTGTTGTTTGTGGGCCAAGATTAAATTTTGGGAGCAGCGTGTGTCATTTCAGAGCAGGCAAAAAAATCTCCCGGCATAACCGGGAGAAATATTTTCAGGCAGTGAGTTGACTCTTGGACGGTTTTCATGATTTTACGCCTGGGTTTTCAAGGATTGGATGGTTTTTTAAGGCTTGGATTAATTTGGTTTTCTTAGGACTGGATGGTTTTTTCAGGTTTTGGATTAAACTGGCTTTCTTAGGATTGGATGGTTTTCGTCGGCTTGGATTAAAGTGTTTTTCTTAGGTTGAACAACGGCTTTTTTTGGATATTGGTTTTTTAGTTTTCAAAAGGATAAAGAAGAAGTTGACTGATATTGGATTTTCGGTTTATCAGGAATTGGATTAGTAATGGTTTTTTTCGGACATTGGTTTGATTGATATGTACCAATCAACTTCTGACACAAAAGTATATAGCAGCACCACTTTAAACAATGGCAGATTTGCTCTATTAATGTGGTATGGTTTATACTGAAACAAGGGCTCGCTTTCCGGAAACTTACGTGTAATATGTTTGTGGAAACTACCAGTTTGCGTTCAAAGGCCGCCTCTTTTTTATTGTATCATGCTCAATCTTCCACGGCGTACCGCATCATAAACAAACCTTACCCGGGCCGATTTTGTTTCAGTAGAAGATAAAAAAAGCTGGTACCGTTTTTCACCAGCGGTAACAATGAGCAATGCTGTGTTGGGCGGAATGCTGCCTAAATTCTCTGCTATCATTTCCACCTCCTGAAAAGTATTTTGCTCATCAATTTTTACAAAGCTGGTAAGAGGGTTTGCTGTAAGTTTTTGGTGCGATAAAATAGTTTTTCCATTGACCAACACAGTAATCGAATCGCCATCAACCTGGTTGTTGTCATAGAAGTCTAACCGCAGCATGCCCGTATCAACTGCTACTTCCGGTACTTCTTTAAATGCCGATTCTTTAATGCGGGTCAGCACAATGCTCCCGCTCTCGCAACTCTGGCCTGTACCCACCATATAACCCGTCCATCCCCCACTCAAAGTTTCAACTTTCCCATTTCTTGAATAATAGAGCTCATATTTTTTAATGCACACGCGGCACTCAGGCCTTATTCTAAAAGTGTTTACAATACGCTCCTGCACAATTAATTTCTTTTCGTTGGGCTGATAGCTGCCATCGAAATATTTTTTTACGTAATTATTGATATCGAGATAGTGGTACGAGTCGCCACTGACAACATTATTGTTTACGTGCACCTGCAGCTCAATATTATTAACCGGGAAACAACCACTCGCCATGGAGAGGGTGCCTTTCCAAAATCCATTTAGGTTTTGAGAAAAAGTGTTAGGGGTAAATCCCAGAGCAAAAAAAAGGAACCAACCAAAAAATTTCACGAAAGAAAATTACTGATTATTGATTGCACAAAGGGTTAAAATACATTAGTGGTTATGCAATAATAGAACCGTGGGTGATAGTGATTGATGCTATGCGTTAGAAATAATGTCTTATCAATGTACCCGCCTCGAACCTGCGCGATAAAACTTCTGCATTTTTTTTGGGGAGATTTTTTTTGAAAGAGGTCAACCCCTACATTTGCGGCGGAGAGCTGGCAGAGTGGTCGATTGCGGCAGTCTTGAAAACTGTTGACTGTTACAGGTCCGGGGGTTCGAATCCCTCGCTCTCCGCCAAATATTTAGCGCAAACTCAATACAGTAAAGGGTTTGCGCTTTTTTATACAATGGCTGGTGCAGTAATAGGTGCAAAGATTTTCACTGTAAACACATCGGGGCTGCACCATTTCAAATTTAAAACCCTAAAGCATTTCTTTGATTGCGGTATGCGCCGACCAGTGAGCCGGATCCCATTAACAAAGGCAAGTGCTTTCGTCAAGTCATCTCTTTGAATTTTCTTTTCCTCTGCTGGAAATTTTTTTCTGCTGCTGTTTGTTTAAGAGTCCTTGCCATAAAATAAAATTTAGGTATTAAACAAATGAACCTTTCACGGTGTACAATGCGCCGAAGGTTATTATTGCACCTGTGTAGTTATTTATTCATTGTGTAACACTGTGAGAGCCAATTCAAACAAGAGAATTAAGGATTGAAACAAATGTTAGTCCTGGCTTTTCCTTTGAAACCTTTTTCATGCCGAGCACCTTCTGGCATGTTTTCCAACCCCCGTTAAAAAGTTTGCGACCACTGAAAAAGAGTCGGGTTGTTTTCTTTAACGATTTTCCAGAAACATCCTTGCCGCAAAATCTAAAGTGTTTAAAAAAGCCTGGGAGAAGGGATTAGGTTGAGTATATTGGTATGTTGAAATGGGTAAGCGAGTACCACTTTTTGCAAACAAGTGGCTTGGTATTGAGGTAAAAGTGCTTTTCGTATAGGAGGTAAATGAGGTTTGGCTTTTTGCTGGTTGCTCCAAAGGGTTTATGAACCTTAGATAGCCCGGTTTTTGAAAACGAAGAAAGCCAAGTTCTTTTTCATTTATGCCTATAGAGTAGAATTTATGCCCGCCAACGTTTACCCTTAGGGACGAATTTAAAATAAATGATTTTGGATATTGCTGTGCTAAAGCATCAACCGAGATGGCAAGTATGATAAAGATCAAATATTCCCGCATGCACTTATTTTAAGATGAGGTTTTTAAAGTTAGATATTTAAGATAATAGAGCCATGATGAAATCTCATTTTTTTAGTCACGGATCAACAACTATGGTAAGCTGTTCTGATTTTTTCCAACTCTTGGAAAGACGGGATGACAAAGCAAACTGTTTGCCGTGCGCAACTGCAACTTGATATTCATTGACAAAATCTCCTGGTTCTTTCGCTTTTCGTACCGGATCCTTTCGTTGCAGTCCAGGGATATTATTTCTCAATATCCATCGTCTTTATTAAGCCATTCTCAAAACTATAAACATGTTTCACTGTTCCATCAAAAAGAATGTTGCCTTCTAAATCCTTCACATTTTGATGAACGTCCACCTCCAAAATTCCATTTGGGCTTTCAGTAAAACCCGTTGGCTCAACATTTGGATTTATCTCGCTCCATTGCCTTGTCCAATAACGTCGAATTTCATCGTGCCCGGTTATGTAACCACCTTCCCATGCCTTTGACCATTGTACTTGTGGATGAAAAGTAATAAGCACTTTGTCAATGTCTCTTGCGTTGACAGCGGCTTATGCTTCTTTAATTAAGTCCTGGTATTGTGTCGTCATGATTTTTTTGAATGGCTATTTGTTGTTTAACGATGGAATGAAAGTTACGGAGTTGTTACTGAGCTTCTTTAAAGGGCTATATTTTCTGCAGCCATTTCTTCATTTTGTGCGGTTGAAGCATTTTTTTATGGCGAGTGCTGTGAGCAAAATCATCAATAACTGGTTAGCCTTAGTGGCATCGGGTGTGTATAAGCACGGGGGTTTTAAATTTCAATTTACTGTAAGGAAGATTCAAAGTTGCCGTCTAACTTATCAAACAGGCAGATAATGAAACGGATTTTTTTATTCTTACTTATTGGTATTACGGTAAGTACCACCGTGGAGGCACAAAATGAAAAAAGAAAAAAAATTTACAACCTTAATGGTTCTTCAATTGCAATAGAAGGGTACGACCCAGTGGCCTACTTTAATCAAAATAAAGCGGTGCAAGGCAAAAAGGAAATCGCTTTAGTGCACGAAGGAGTGACCTATTATTTTTCGTCCCCTCAAAACAAAGGATTGTTTATAGCCAATCCTTTTGCATACCGCCCCCAATATGGTGGTTGGTGTGCTTATGCCATGGGCGCCACAGGTGAAAACGTAAATATTGATCCTGAAACATTCAAGATCACCGGAGGTAAACTTTATCTTTTTTACAATAAATTTTTCAACAACACTTTAAAAAGCTGGAACAAAAATGAAGCCGCGTTAAGAACTAAGGCCGATGCAAACTGGACCAGGATACTTCAATAACTTTTGCCTGCATGAAAAAAATTATTACCATACTCATTTTTGTATCTGCAGCCCTGCCATCAACTAAAAGCATTGCGCAGGGCTGTAGTGATGCAGGTTTTTGCACCATTGGAAATTTGGCCGCAAGAGCCGACAGTCTTCACACCACACGGCACCAGTTAAAATTAATACTGCCCATAGGCGTTGGCGATGAAGATGTATTTGTGTTTTCGCCGGCTATTGAATACAACTTGCAGTTATCCGCAAAATGGATTGTGCAAGGTAAACTCACCACTAATTACGCAACCGGTGATTTAGGTAGTGCTGTGGGTTTGGGTGATGTATTTCTTTCGGCTACCCATCTTTTTAATCCATCTGCCAAATGGAAAACTTCCGCTACCCTTGGCGCAAAGCTCCCATTAAATCAAGGCAATTTGAAAGAAGGCAACAGGTCGTTACCCATGCAATACCAAAGCAGCCTTGGTACAATAGATGTAATTGCAGGGATTGCAATTGCATCTCATCACTGGCAGTTTGCAGCTGGCTTACAACAACCTTTAACCGGCATCAACCGCAACAATTTTTTACCTGTGTATTGGGATGACTCTGTTGCAAACAACTACCCTCCTACCAATGATTTTAATCGTAAAGGCGATTTACTGTTTCGTTCTGGCTATACTTTTTCAGCGCATCAAAAATGGCGTTTTAACGGCGGTTTATTGGGCATTTATCATTTGGGAGAAGATACCTACATAGATGCCAACATCAGTACAAAACCTATTCCCATCAAGGGTTCTAAAGGAATAACGCTCAACGCAACAGCAGGCATCAATTACCAGGTAAACAAAAAAATCGGCATTGGCATTAGTGGCGGTGTTCCATTAGTGGTTAGAGATGTTCGGCCCGATGGGCTCACAAGGAGTTTTGTTTTTTCACCCGAAATCAGCATTCAATTCTAAAACAACAATTCATGCGTAATCTATTTTTGTTTGTACTGCTTGTAAGTTTTGTTGCCTGTAAAAAAGATACAGATGCACCAACAGCAGCACTATCGGAAACCATTGACACCACAGCACAATTATTGGCCTCAGGCTCGTTTGAAAATGGACCTTACGGAACAGTGACGGGCAGGGGAAAAGTGTTTAAAAATTTTAATGGCAGCTATTCTGTAGTGCTGGATAGTTTTAGTACAAACAATGGCCCCGATTTGTACGTTTATCTTTCCAAACAAGCCATGCCGGTAGATTTTATTGTTGGAGGAAAATTAAAATCAACAAATGGCAAACAAGTTTACGATTTAGCAGAAATGCCTGATTTATCCCAATACAAATACATCTGCATTCATTGTAAAGCTTTCAATCATTTGTTTGGTTTTGCATTACTGAAATAAATTTTTACATCAAATAATCATCATCAAAAATGAAACAATCATTTCTTGTTTTTCTATTTTCTATTGCCATAAGCGCAAGTGCGCTAGCGCAAAAATCACAAACATTTCAAACCAATGGTAAAGCAATACGGGGTTTTGATGCCGTAGCTTTTCATACCGAAGCAAAGCCGGTTGAGGGTAAGCCGGAATACAGTTACCAATGGAATGATGCCGCCTGGTTTTTTTCATCGCAGGCCAACTTAGACAGCTTTAAAATGGCACCACAAAAATATGCGCCACAGTATGGTGGGTATTGTGCTTATGGAACATCGGACGGACACAAGGCCCCAACAGAAACGGACACCTGGACGATAGTTGATAGTAAGTTGTATTTCAATTACAATAAAAAGGTAAAAGAACAGTGGAGCAAAAAAAACGGTGAGCTTATACCAAAAGCAGATAAAAACTGGGAAGTAATAAAAGACAAGGAATAGCTATCGAACTACCAACATCAAAAAGGTACAGTAGGATTTGTACCGCATCATTTTTTTATAAAATAATGTATAGAGAGCTTCCAAACCAATACATTTATCACCGTAATTCAACACGGTAAATCATGCAACTGCAAAAGGAAAAGGAATTTAAACAATGGGTGAATGATTACTCCGATCTCCTGTATGGCTTTTCTAAAAAGCATGGTTTTGACAGTGATACTGCCAAAGATATAGTTCAGGAAACTTTTTTAGCTGCCTGGCGCAATGTGGAAAAGTACAGAGGTGAAGCTTCCATAAAAAACTGGCTGTTTGTGATTCTGAAAAATAAGATCAACGATCATTATAGAAAAGCCGCAAACATAGTAGCCATAGAATCGATTGAGCAAGACCATAACAAACAGGATTATTTT
Organism: Chitinophagales bacterium; assembly: GCA_031425835.1. Taxonomy (GTDB): domain Bacteria; phylum Bacteroidota; class Bacteroidia; order Chitinophagales; family Chitinophagaceae; genus Flavisolibacter. Next base: position 70,753 of record JANPKD010000003.1, on the reverse strand, counting down.
GACGCCACGGATCATTGGGACAAAAATGCATACCCCAAAAAATGGGGAGTGAATTTTGATAATAAAGTAGAAGCAAAAGAATTTTACACGGTGTTTAAAAACTGTGCCGGCAAGCTAAAGGAAATTCAGAATATTGTTTTTGTAATGAAATATGTTGACGGATTGGAAAGTGAGGACATTTGTAAGTTGCTCAACCTTTCCCCGTCAAATTATTGGGTGATCATTCACAGGGCGAAGGTGCAGCTTAGGGCCTGCCTTCAAAAAAACTGGATGGATAAATAATCATGTATGAAAATGAGTATTACCTGTAAGCAAGCGGTTGATTTCATCTCAAAAAAAGAGGAAAAAAAACTCAGTGGCTGGCAGCGGGTGCAGCTTTGGCAACATATTGCCAAGTGTAGTTTGTGCCGCTTATTTGCCCGTCAAAATAAATCTATCGTCAAAGCCTTGTCGGGGCATAAAAATGATGAGACCCACCATTTACCCGAAGAAAAAAAACAGGAGATTATTGAAACCGCGTTAAAAAATTAACCGCCGATCACTGCCACATTTTTATACTCCGCTGCATCACCCCTATCCTATCAGTTTAAGGTGTTTATTGTTATCTCTGAACATTTGTAGTCCTTCCCTCATTGTCATATACGCCAGGTTGTTTTGCTGTTTGCTCATTTTGCTTATGGTATAAAGCAGGTTCAAATGCCTGATAATCTCTTTCCATCCGAAGAGCAGTGAATGACGGGGATCATAAATATGTGCCGGTTCGCTGCCGGCGCCATTTAATTCTATTACCGAAAAATTTTTCCCGTCGCAGAGGTCATTCCAATTCAGGTATTTAATATCCATTCTCCCAAAGTAAAAACCAGGTACCTGTTGCGCCAGGTGATCAATGGTTTGCAAAAGTTTTTCATTGCACCGATGGGTTATGTCAATAAACTTTGCACCGCGGCAATGATTGCCAAATGGCACCAGCAATTTTTCTTCATTCAGTGGCAACACCTGGAGTAGCTCTTTGCCGTACATGAGTTGCAATTGGGGTAGCTGTAAAGTATAGCGGTCTTCGGCTTGTAATAACTGTTGCATAGTACTAAATCCATCACCTTTAATTTTCAAAAATTCTTTTCCCACAATCCCCGATATGTGTCCTTTTTTTTGACCCGGAATACGGTAATAAAATATACCTGCTTCTTCCGGAAAATTGATGTAGGCCTGCAACAAATAATCAACCTTGCTTTTTAAATGATACTGTTCTAATTCAACTATGGAATAAATGAGTGAAACACTCATGCCTCTCAAACCAATATCAGGTTTAGCTATCAATGGAAAACTCAGTTCATGCTGATGCATCCTTTCAATTACGGTGGCAAATGTTTCGCCCATGCGGCAACATACAGTGGCGGGATAGCTGACTGCAGGCATAAGGTCATAAATTTCTTTTTTGCTTTCAATTAAAAAACCACCATTCCTTATACCAGGATTGGCGGTGTTAAAAAAGAAAAACGACCTTGACTTCAGGCAAAGCCAGAACCAGTAAAAATAAATGGGGGCATACACCCAATGCATGGGCCAGTATTCCCAATGCGTTAACCGGATCCATTTTCTTGCTAAAGCATTTCTCATGATCTTGTAGTTGCCAGGCCCTGGTTGCAAAAAGGAAAAGTTTGCGCATGAATGCAATCATCAATGGCATCCCAATACCGCATGCCAATTTGTTTGTTAGTTATAGAAAGTGAGGTAATGCTAACGGTAGCCATGGTGTTCTCCCTATTCATCAACAGATCGTTTGTTTTATCACCATCGCCAGCAAAGCGGTGAAAGTGCATAAGGCTTTCCATGGTTGGTAATGGATTTTTTTTAAGCCATTCCAGGAACCATGTTTTTCTTTTATCAGCAATCTCGCTTGTGTACAAAGTGGCCGAAGACCAAATATGCGCCTGGTTTAATGATAGTTGTTTGAAAAATTTTTCTTCGCCATTCCAACGGCATTCATACAATTGTGTACTTACAAAAAGTACCAGGGTAAAAGGCTCTATGTCCTCGCAATTATAACTGGTTAAATAAGAAAGTGGTGCAGGGCTTCTTAAAATTTCAACTAATAAAAGTCCGCGGCTTGTACCAAAAACCGCACCGGTAGTATGGGCAAAAAAAGCGCCGTTGAGGAGTACCGCTGCATCGCCATTATTTTTGGCCGCTATCCATGTACCACCGGCATGTGCATCTTTCGGAAAATAGAGAGAACAGTTCTGGAAATAGTGTATAGCAGGAGGCAACGCTTTTTTACGCGTTGGTTTTTCATCGCGGTTACTGGTAATAAAAAATTGATTGCCGGCGGCAATAAAACTTACTGTGCACATGTTTGTTGATGTGTTTGTGTGGAAGCGGCGATGCCAAATCCTTCAGGCAAATGAATGTTGGCGCAATTGTTAAGAGCAACCCTTATCAAGGCCATGTGGTGAACAGTGTGTTCAATATTATAGAGCACCTCCCTTTTATAATTGGTTGATACCAATATTGCTTCGCCATCCACTGCAAAAGAACCTGCCAATAGCAAACTGCAATCGGGTTTGGCAAATTGAGAAGGCATGGCCAGTAATTGCGCCATAGCTGTTTGCCTGTTGGTTTCCAAAATGTAATCCCGTTTTCGTTTATCATAATTTACAATGCCACTATCGTAACCGGCAGCCAACTCCTGGAACAACTCGATTACATGGCGGACATGCTGACCAATGCTGGCATTGGATAAAATTGGTACGGGTTGCTTATACGCCTCATCGGAAAGTTGTTGCAATACAAGATTCAACTGTTGCAAAAGAATTTGTAACGATTGGGTGAATGGCATGCCTTTCCTTCTTTATTTTATTATTTGAAACGATTTGCGTTGCGGAAAAAATTTAGCGGGCAACAACTTAAAAATTTGCCCCCGGTTCCAAATTGCTAAAACCAATGAACTGATGAAAACCAGCAAAGCATATATAAACAATTGGCCTCCATCTCCTCGTACCTCTATACCTAAAAAAAACACGTGCGAAAGAATTGCTCCACTCATAACACCAATGGCCAGCAATGAGCCAAATAAAGTTGTGCGTGGCACAAGAATTAGTAAAGCGGCTATTAGTTCAACTACCCCGGAAGCTATCCTGCCAATGGGTTCAATGCCTAGTGTAGAAAAAATATAAACCGATTCTTCGGCGGCTGTGAACTTAAAAAACAGTGTCTGTAGAAGTATTAAGGCCGCCAGTATTCTTAATATCCAGGAAGCAATGGATTTGGTTTTTGCCGTCATAAAAATTTCTTTTTTTTATGATGACGCAGCCTCTGTACTTTCCTTACAGCTATAGCCCGAATATTAATCAGACCCAGCCCCAAATGGTTTGGTGCCAGGCCGGGAGTATTTTAAAACCGTCGCTAAATACGCCTGTGAAATGCTATTGCCAAATGGTTTTCAACTTATTGAACTCAATTTTTTTAATTAGCAATTTTTGTGGCGCTTTTAATTTCATTTTTGTAAATGGCTGTGTAGGAAAAAAAATATCGGTCATTACCGTTAAGCCATCATCGGCAAACATCTCTATTGAAGCATCATCAATTACAAAAGTAATTTCCGTTGAGGTTTTAATGCTGATTCGGGGAGCAAAATGCTTTTTGGCAAAACCTTTTTCAAAATCGTTCTTTCCGGCTTTTGTACGATCAATAAAGTAAGTGTTGGTGGCTTTATCGAAACCCGCTGCAAGTTCTTCACCTTTATCATTAAAAAGAATTAGTGAAAAACTTTTAGCGGTATCAACCGTCACCTTCAAGTTTGCGCCCCCACTCAATGCGCCGGTTATTTCGGAGAGGTCAAAAGAGGCGGCATCAATATTTTCAAGCAACTTCTCTTCTGTTTTTAATGCCTGCAATTCAACTATCGGCTTTGATGAAACAAAATATTCTTCATCAACTTTTTCGATGCCCAATTCCCTCGGCACCGTCATTGCACTTCTCCATTTTTCAGTTGGTACAACCATGGCGTACTGCCAGTTGCTCATCCAGCCCATAAATATTTTTCGGTTACCTGTATTGCTCCAGGTAACGCCGGCATAATTATCGGTTCCGTAATCAATCCATTTGGTACCGGTATCACGAGGTGTAAAAGTTTTACCATTAAAATCGCCGGTAAAATATTGCGTAGCCGATCCACCATTTGGCCCGCCGGGATTAATGCTTACCAGCAATACCCAAATTTGTTTGCCATCATGTTCCATTGAAAAAAGATCGGGACACTCCCACACGCCGCCATGTGCGCCAATGGTTGCGCCAAACTCACTTTCCTTATTCCATGTTTTAAAATCGGGTGATGAATAGAATGTAACACGGTCCTTCGTTGCCAAGGTCATAATCCATTTTTTAGCAGGTGCGTACCACATTACCTTCGGGTCGCGAAAATCCCTGATGCTTGGATTTTTTAAAACCGGGTTGGCTGCATACTTCGTCCAGGTATTGCCTTTATCCAGGCTATAAGCAATGCTTTGGTATTGAAAAGTGCTGGTGCCTGCTTTTTCACCTGTCGTATCATGATGCGTAAAAATGGCTACGAGTGGTACTATGCCATTTTTTCCAAAGCCGGAAGTATTGTTTGAATCAACAACACAACTTCCCGAAAAAATATAACCAAGACTATCGGGGTAGAGAGCAATGGGTTGATGCTCCCACTGCACCAGGTTTTTTGAAACAGCATGTCCCCAGTGCATAGGGCCCCACACCGTACTGTCGGGGTAGTACTGGTAAAACAAATGCCAGGTTCCGTTCAGGTAGACCATACCGTTTGGATCATTCATCCAACTTTCTTTTGGAGAAAAATGAACCTGTGGGCGGTGTTGTTCGCGGTAAAAACTATCGGTGCTGGTTACGCTGTTTGAAGATTCTGTTTTGTTGCCCGTGTTATTGCAGGCCACAAGCAGGCACAGAAAAATAATTCCACCAAAATTCCTCATGGTAACTAAAGTTGTACCTGCAATTTATGGTTTCAAAACTCAACGCACATTATTAATCGAATTTTTTACCGTGTCGTGTTTTGTTTTTAGCACATTTGAAATTGCATTGCCCTGCGCATCTGTTGAAAAAGTAACAAGAACGTCATCGCTTCCCTCCAAGGCCAAATTCATCAGCATTTTTAAAGGAGTACCGGGTGGTAAACGAGTCAGCGATAGCCGGCCGCGAACGTCGGTCTGTTTTTTGTATACCGCACCATTTTCAGCAACAAACCAAACTGCAGCATTACCAACGGGCAGACCTGGTGGCAAACCATTTAAAGATATTTTTGAAGAGGAAGGATAATCATCGCCCTTACTTGTTAGCGCAACAATAACCCCATCACTGCAACTTATTGTTTTGATGTCAACATCCCGGGTTAAATATTTTGATTGTGCAACAGCATAGTCGGCAGACGATGCGGTTAACTCCTCTACATACAATTCCACCTTCACCTTTTTTGCAATCACCTCGGGTGCCATCCATTTAACCGGCCCAACTTTGGTGGCGGTTTTTACCTGCGTTTGCAATACATCTTTCGAGCCGGTTGGCTCTGTAGTTCGCCAGTTATTGTTTTGGTTACTGGCATCCGTAATGTTGATACCACCCGCCGCATTATCGCCTGCTACAGTTATGCCGGGTTCGGAAAGTGTAATGGTTGCAACTTCATCATTAATGTTTAAAAGCGATGATTCCATTTCGCCATCACCATCTAAATCGGCCAGTACAAATGCGTTATCAATCCTGTTGCTTCTTACCGTATTATTATTGCGTACTCTTGTTGTGGGATCATTATTATCAACCAATCCTGCATTTACCTTTTCGCCAAAGGTTGCGCCTTGTGTTTGTTTAGGCACCGTAACGTTCATCGAAATTCTATTGGGCATTGAACTTTGTTTGATACCGCCCCCACCACTTTTATTCATCACCGGTGGTATGTCTTTCAAATTCGATTCGGTGGTATTGATGTTTGTCCCTCTGCTACCCCGGCCCAACACAATGGCCGTTTCATCCTGTATGTAATAGTCTAACTCCGCGGTGATGGTGTAATTGCCCTCCGTCCAATTGGTAAATTCAAATTCGCCATGCTCATTTGTTGTTGTTGTGCGCATCTGTCCGCCCGGATTTTTTCCACCCTTTACAATAATGCCACCAATTGGGGTGCCGGGTCTTGCCATGGCTGATATCACTGCTCCCCCGGGCAATGCACCACCCAATAAATTTTGTCTTGCAATGGTTTCATTAAAATTTGAGCTGGCAATTAAATCCATTGCACCGTCGCCATCAACATCTGCCGTTGTTATGCTTAATGTTTTTTGCGAGCGGCTGTCCCAAACACTCCCCGAACCATTGCTTGTTCTGTCGTTCGATTGGTTTGATTTTGTTTTAGTCTTAACAACGGCTTGCGCTGTTTCAACGCTTCCTGTATCGGTAATTAGAGCAATAGAAAAATAATCGTTGCCCAGGAGCAATTCGCCTGCTATATCGCTTTGTTTGTTTAGTTTGGCATCATAACTTTTTTTCGACCTGATGCTCCCCGTTATCTTAGCCAGGTAAAATCCTGATGGCACGTTGGCAAAAAAGAAGCTGCCATCCTCATCCGTTTTTGTTCCGGCAACTGTTGCACCACTCCCCGCATCCACTAAATGAACCACTAACCCCGCGAGGTTGGCAGCCGCTTTCATAATACCGTAGAGTGCATATTTATTTTCGCTCAGAGGGTTTTGGCCCGTGGTTTCTTTATCAGTATACAACGGGTTCGATTTAATATTAGCGAGGTCACCCGGCATCTCACTACCATTTTCAAAATAAATTGGTTCGTATTGCCGCCGGCCGGTAGCCATTCCACTGCCTGCATCTCTGGCCCGTTTACCGCTTGCTGCTTCGCGGGCATGGATATTTGCCGTTAACCCCCCTGGCGGATTTGGATTATTTACTACCATCCCTGTTGCCGCATATGAAGCTGCGGCAGCACCACCACCTGCACCGCCAGCCAATTTTGTTTTGTTCGTAACAATGTTATTTGCGTTCGAAGTCCATGATATTTTTCCAACCAAAAAATTTCTTGAAGCACCCTGCGACAAAGCACTACCCGCTGCATGCAAACCCGCATTTACCTTTTCGCCAAACGTATTGCGTTGCGATAATGAACTGCCCGCCGCATGCAATCCCTGGTTTACTTTTTCTCCAAACGTTGCGCCTTGTGTTTGTTTTTCATAAGCAAGTGCATCGTTGGTGCAGGCAAATGTTTTTTCTATTGCACTGCCATCGGCTAAGGTTTGTTTTATGGTTACCGGTCCGCAATTTTCATTGGTAATTCTCCCGCTCGACTGCCCCGTGGCAACATCACGGGGTGCATTGGTTTGGTACAATTGCACGCCGGGTTCGTCAATGGCTATTTCTCTTTTATTTACAGTTGGCAATACTCTTCTTCCACTTGATTGGCCCGTTGCAACATCACGGGGTGCATTGGTTTGGTACAACTGCACGCCGGGTTCGCCAATGGCTATTTCTCTTTTATTTACAGTTGGCAATACTCTTCTTCCACTCGATTGGCCGGTGGCCACATCACGTGGTGCTTTGGTTTCGTAAAAAAATTCAGTGCTTTCTTCACCTGCAATTTCTCTCCTCACTACGGTTGATTTTTTTGTGTTGAACGATTTTGTAATGCCGATGCCAACCGTAAACAATTTTACATTCCGGTTTTGTTCGGTAGGTAAATCGATGCCGCGTTGCGGATCGAAAAGCCGGATGGAGGATTGTGTTTGCAGGTAATCGGTATTGACAAAAAACTGTGTTGAATTATTTATTGGATAGCCAATGTTTACAGTGCCCGAAAACCCGGGGAATAAATTTTTACTGCCGTTATCAAATCGAAACAACGATCGCTGCGCACCTTGCTGCGCAATGGTAACGCCACCGGCATTGTTATAGAACATACCACCATTTACTTCGGCCCCAAATTGCACCCGCCTGCCAAACCGAAACGATGGACCAAAGAGCAGGTAACTATTAGCCGGTCGTGCATTTGTAACAACTGCGTCGAGGGGAAATTTTCTTTCAACCAAAAAATTACTGAGTGCGGCGCCATTGATACTGCCCGGAATAATACCACCGGCAACACCTAGCCCAAAGTTGCCAAAATAGTAACGCCCAGACAATTTTGTGGCAACACTATTGCCACGAAACAAAGTGTTTTCATTACTGTTTAACGCAAAGGACGCCGCTGTGTTTGCGCCAAAACTCCAGGCATCATTGTCGGCAATTTTAGCGCTGTTGCTTCGTGATGAGTTTTGATTAAAAGCCCTTGTGTTATTGCTTCGGGACGAGTTTTGATTGTATGCTGGTTGTTGTGCCTGGAGTGAAACGGTTGTAACAAATAACCACAGGCAAAGGAGCAGGTTTTGCTTTTTCATTAGGATTGGTTTGCACTAAAAATAACACCAGGAATTGTGGGATGCAAGTAAGACGGGCAATAAATTACATTGAGGGTAACCGGTAGATACTTTCTGGTCGCTAACTGTAAACTTACACTTCTTTCTCTTTTATCAACACCAAATCATTCACATCAATCTGCATGGGGAGTAACCCAATTTTTACAACTGCTTTTTTGCCGCGTATTTCCAGCACCTCTCCTATTTGCATGTTCTTTTTCATTTTTACCTGTGCGCCAACAATAATGTCGCCATTCAACTCTTGGTATTTCGCATCAAGCTGTTTTTGTTTTTTGCCGGTAGGTTTCTGGTCGTTTTTGTTGAACAGCAGTGCCGCCATTTCTTTCACTACTTTATTTTTGTCTTCGCTTTTTTTCCATTCAATAACCATTTGCCGCAGCTTGCGTTCCATGTCTTTTAAATAAACAACCTTGTCTTCGGTAATTTTATTTTGCTCTTTTAAAACCTCTACCTGCTGCCGATGGCGTTCTGTATCAATCACCTTATTCATTTCTTTTTTCAGCCGTTCATTTTCTTTTAACAGGGTTTGCAATTCTTTTTCTTTTTGTTGCACTACCTGCAAATCCTGCTCTGTTCTGTTAAGCAAACGGTCTAAACTAAAGTGTTCATCATCAACCAGCCCTCTTGCTTTTTCAATCAGTCGCTTATCAAGGCCAATTCTTTCGGCAATAGAAAAAGTGTAAGAGCTACCCGGTTTGCCCACCACCAATTTGTAAAGTGGCAGTAGATTCTTTTCATCAAAAGCCATTGCACCATTAATAATACCCGGCGTTTTATTGGCCATTACTTTCAAATTAAGATAGTGGGTTGTAACAATTCCGATGGCATGCTTGCGGGCCAGTTCTTCCATAATTACTTCGGCAAAGGCGCCACCCAAATTTGGATCGCTGCCGCTGCCCAATTCATCAATAAAAAAAAGTGTGCGGCCATTGGCGGCTTCCATAAAATGTTTCATGCTCAGCAAATGACTGCTGTACGTGCTTAACTCAAATTCTATGTTTTGTGCATCGCCAATATGAATGAGCAATTGCTTAAAAATGCCAAACTGCGATGATGGATTTACCGGCACCAGCAATCCACTTTGCACCATCATTTGCAAAAGGCCTACGGTTTTCATGGTTACCGTTTTACCGCCAGCATTTGGGCCACTGATTACTAAAATTCTGTTCTTCTCATCGAGCGTAATGTCAACGGGGATGGTGTGCTTGCCAGCTTTTTTATTGTACAAATACAACAAGGGGTGACAGGCTTTTACCAAATGCACCATTGCCTTGTCCGACACCAACGGATACTCGCCATTTATATCAATGGCAAATGCGGCCTTGGCCCTTATAAAATCGTACTCGCCAACAATAGTATGATAAATGGAAAGTAGTGGCGCATAAACAGATAGTTGTTTGGTGAGTTGCTTTAAAATTCGATAGACTTCTTTTTTTTCCGCACCTTCCAGTTCGTACAACTGGTTGTTTAAATCAATGGTCTCCTCGGGCTCAATAAAAGTTGTACGCCGGCTGTCGCTCTCGCCATGAAAAATGCCTTTTACCATCCGTTTTTGTTCGGCGAATATGGCCACTACCCTTCTGCCATTCATAAAACTTTCTTCAATATCGGCCAGGTAACCCTGCTTGTTTAGTTTGGAAATGATGCGTTCAAAAGTGCGGCGTAGTTCATTACGTTTGCGGTAAAGGCCCATGCGAATTTTTTGAAGCTCATCACTCGCATTGTCTTTTACGCTGCCCGTTTCATCAACTACCTGATTGATTAACTGCAACACTGCTTTTTCGTAATGCACGTTGGTAATTAGTTCGGCCAGGCCGCTGTATGCTTCTTGTCGTTCAGCAGTAAACCACCGAAAAATGCTTTCAATGGTAACGGCCAATTTGCGCAACAGCACCAGTTCCTCACCCGATAACATTGCTCCCTCAATGCTGAGCAATTGTAATTCCCGGGCGAGATTTAAAACAAAATCGTTGGGAAAATAGGTGCTGTTTTGTAACAGTTGCCGGTATTCATGACTTTGCTTAAGCTCTCGATCAATAAAATCTTTTCTTGTGTGAATGCGCAAGTCAAGGGCTTTTGATTTTGCATATTCAAACCGGCATTTTTCATGAAGCAGGTTTTTTATTTTTTCGAATTCTAATTGCACCGATGCCTGCCCGGGGTATAATTTCATAATTCAATTCTCCGCAAAAAATTTATCAAAGGTAAAAGCTAACTATCAATACATTTACGGTTGACGGGCTGCACAAACCTTGTGTTAAAACTTTTTTGTTGGCTTTTCATTTTCTATTTTCAGTTTGACATTTGTTGCTTCAAGATTCATCATGATTACAAAAGCATTTTGTGCACTCTTTAGTTTTTGCAGCCTGTTTGCATGTAAATCAGAAAAAGGATATAATGCTATGAGTTTAGCTATGGTAAATACTACAGAAAAAACCGACACAGCTACATTTGGTACCGGATGTTTTTGGTGCACCGAAGCTGTTTTCGAACAATTGAATGGTGTGTTAAGTGTTACCTCCGGGTACTCGGGCGGGCAGGTAGCCAACCCTACTTACAAAGAAATTTGCACCGGCGAAACCGGCCATACCGAGTGTGTGCAGGTGGTTTACGAGCCTTCGAAAATTACTTACGATGAGTTGCTGGAGGTTTTTTTCCAGGTGCACGACCCAACAACACTAAACCGCCAGGGTGCAGATGTGGGCACGCAATACCGCAGCGCTATTTTTTATCACGATGCGGAGCAAAAACAAAAAGCCGAGTTCTATAAAAATGAATTGGACAAAAGCGGTGCATTCAACAACACAATAGTTACGGAAGTTACCTCCTTCGATAAATTTTATACGGCTGAAAATTACCACCAGGAATATTACCAGAACAACAAGAACACCAATCCTTACTGTTCGGTGGTTATACGGCCCAAGCTTGAAAAGTTTGAAAAGGTGTTTGCCAAAAAATTAAAAAGCAACAACTAATTCAGAACATCGCCTTCTATATATTCCCGGCGGTATCCGCACGGGCGGGGAATCTGTTGTCTGTAGGCATCGTACAAGCTAGGATTTACGCAGAGTCAGTCGCACCACTTAGTAAATCAAGATGCTTGCTGTATATTGTTGACGCTTGTTCAACATATACTATGAAAAAACTTTCAGCACTCCTTCTTCTCAACATTATTTCTATTTGTCTTTTTGCACAGGATGGTATTCCCACCGTAGCCGTGTTAACGCAGGGAACAAAATCGTCGCTGCGCGGCCTTAGCGTAGTAAACAATAATATAGTTTGGGTTAGCGGCAGCAAAGGCACTGTGGGCAAAAGCACCAATGCCGGTAAAGACTGGAAGTGGATGACCGTAAAAGGTTTTGACACAACCGAGTTTAGAGACATAGAAGCATTTGACGCCAACACCGCTGTTGTTATGGCCATTGGCGAACCCGCCTATATTTTAAAAACAATTGACGGCGGCCAAAGCTGGAAAGTAGTTTACGAAAACAAAACCAAAGGCATGTTTTTAGATGCCATGGAGTTTTGGAATGTACACGCCGGCATTGTAATTGGCGACCCAATTGATGGAAAGTTTTTTATTGCCCGAACTTTTGACGGTGGTAATACCTGGAAAGAAATACCTGAGCTATACAAACCGATTGCTGATAGTGGCGAGGCATGTTTTGCTGCAAGCGGAACTAACATTCGTGCATTGGATAATGATGAAGCGGTGTTTGTGAGTGGTGGAAAGTCATCAAACATTTTTATCAAAGACAAAAAAATAAAACTCCCCATTGTGCAGGGTAAGGAAACAACGGGTGCTAACTCTGTTGCGGTTTGGCACCGCTTCAAAAAAAATGGTGGCGATAAATTGGTTGTTGTTGGCGGCGATTTTGCCGACAGCGCCGCGGCGCCCAATTGCGTATACAGCAACGACCGCGGCAAAACCTGGAAGATTTCAAAAACACCGCCCGGCAGTTACAGGAGTTGTGTAGAATTTTTGGGCGAAAAATATTTGGTTACCTGTGGCCTTAGCGGTGTTGATTATAGTTTGGATGGAGCAGCCAACTGGCAAAACATTTCCAAAGAAGGTTTTCATGCCGTACGCATTGCCAAATATGGCGATGCCGTTTTTTTTGCTGGTGGAAATGGAAAAGTTGGAAAGTTGGTTTTTGGAGGGAGGGTGAGGAAGAGGTGATCGCAACAAAACTGTAGCATAATGAATGTAAAATGTACGAGAAAGACAACAAGTCTTTTTTTTCTTTCATTGTTTTTAAGCAATATCATGGCGGCGCAAACCACCACCACGAATTCTAAACCCCTTCGAGTTGGTGTGGTGGGCTTAACGCATACCCATGTGCATTGGATTTTAGGTCGCCCAAAAGATGATAGAATTATTATAGTAGGTATAGTAGAACCCAATAAAGAATTGGCTGCCCGCTACACCACGCAACACGGCTATTCAATTGACTTGGTTTTTTCTACCATTGATGAAATGATTACCAAAACAAAGCCTGAGGCCGTTACTGCCTTCGGTACTATTTACAATCATTTATCAATAGTGGAAACCTGCGCACCAAAAGGCATTCATGTAATGGTGGAAAAACCATTGGCGGTTAGTTACAACCACGCAAAGAAAATGGAGGCATTGGCAAAAAAGCACAAAATCCATCTGCTTACTAATTACGAAACAACCTGGTACCCCACTACACATAAAACCCAGGAGATTGTTCAAAACGATAGCATCGGCAACATCACTCAACTTGTTATAAGAGATGGACACAGAGGGCCAAAAAAAATTGGCGTGAATAAAGAGTTTTTAGATTGGTTGACCGACCCGATAAAAAATGGCGGAGGTGCTATTATGGATTTTGGTTGTTACGGTGCCAATCTTACTACCTGGTTGCTGAATGATAAAAACCCTGTTTCAGTTACGGCAGTAACGCAGCAATTACAACCAGAGAATAATCCGAAGGTAGATGATGAATCAACCATCATTCTTACTTATCAAAATGCAAAGGCCACTATACAAGCCTCATGGAATTGGCCCATTGGCCGAAAGGATATGGAAGTGTACGGAATGAAAGGGGCTATATTTGCCGACAATAGAAACGACATGCGACTGCGGATAGCAGAAGGATATGATGGCTTCAAAGAAACTGTTTACAAATTACCCGAACGCACCACACCATACAACGATCCGTTTTCGCTCTTTGCAGCGGTGGTGAGAAATGAAATTGTTTTACCTCCCTTCGATCTTTCATCGCTGGAAAACAATATGGTGGTGATGCAAATTTTGGAAGCCGCGCGGCATTCGGCAAAAACAGGAAAGACTGTTTTTTGGAAAGAATTTTTTAAGTGACGCTATTATGGATGGACAAGTAATGAATTTCACGCGGAGCGCAGGCGCCGCGGAGTCATTCTCTGCGAACTCCGCGGCTCTGCGTGAAACTGTTTTCTCAGAGCCATGTTGCGCCAAAAAATAGCAACAGGTCTCAAATAATCATTTACCTCACCCTGAACAAATGCACCCTCCTTTTACCTCCCCAAAAATCCGGTTGCTCTTCAGTTTTCAATAATTCAAACCTCGGGTCATTCAACAACTGTGCTTCCTCTACCCTGCCCTCCTGCGGTGCAAACCAATCGTCCCAAACAATAAAGGAACTTTTGGCGAAACTATTTTTTTCAAAATTTCCTAAAAGCCTTTTATGTTTTGAGGTATCAAAATAACTAATGCCCAAGGCTACACTTACGTAACAGGCTTCGTAATAAAACAAATGATCTTTGTAGTTAGGATAATTAATTTTTACAAAATTTGCAAGACGATCTTCCGCAACCTGGTCGGCCTTTAAGGAAAAATGGTTTTGCCAGTTGAAAGAATATTTTCTACCTAAAAAAGGATAGGCCATAATTAATACAACGGCCGTATAAACAACAAATTTGTACGGCAACAAAGTTGATAGACTTCCCAAAAAATTAAATCCTCTTGCACAAATAATGGCTATTAACGGAAGTACGCCAACCATCACGCGTATCAACCCAAAAGAATTAAAAATGCCCAAAGCCCAAAACGCAGTGTGACCAATGAAGTAGGCAGCAAAGATGCCATAAACCAAAAAAATCTCGTTGGTTGTTATGGCTGTTTTTTGTTTGTACAAATATTTTCTTGCAACCTGTACGCCGCCGTAGATCAAACCGAGAATAAGAAACACACACAGCACTTTACCTACCACCTCGGGCATGGAATTAACAAAATGCCCCCATGTACCCTGGCCATAGACGCTCGACAAAACCGCGTACGACAAAGTGTTGAACACCCACAAAAAATTATGGTGTACAAAATATCCGGCAATGGCATAAACCAGATGTCCAGCCAGTAATAGCGGAATGTATTTGTACCATTTTTTCCAGAGAAGCAACACAAAAAGCACCGATAAAACAATGAGCCCTTCGCTGCGCACAAACGGAAGAAAGGAAAGAAAAAGAAAGCCTGGTAGATAGTTTTTCTGCTGCAATACATAAATGCCTGCAATTAACCAAAGTGCAAATAAAGGTTCGGTTAACCCCGACAATGTAACTACCATTAAAAAAGGTGCAAACACCATACAAAGCGGTGCCAGCCAGGGATAAGGAATGTTGAATTTTTTCGCGGAGCGATAGGTGAAATAAATAGTTAGGGTTGAAACGAGCAGGTTAAAAAACTTGATGCCGTTAATACCCAATTGTGCAAATGGCGAAGCCAGTAATACATAAACAGGTTTGGCCCACTGGTTAAAAAAATGTTCGGGGTACTGCCAGGAGTGGCGGGCAAATAAATAATGCATTACACTATCACCTTCATCGCCCGTTCCCTTAGCAACAAAAATCATTATTACACCGGCTACAAAAAATAAAAACATCAGCCACCAGGCTGGGGCGTTTTTATAATGAAATAAAGTGGCGTTCGACTGAAAAGTTTTTTCGTGTGAAAATGCGTTGTATTTCAAAATGGAATACACAGCCCGCAATCCATCTTTCCAATTTATTTTTTTGCCTTCCTCGTAGGTGCGCCCATAGTAGGCAATGCCTATTTCGTAAATTTTTATGCCGGGGATTTTAGAAATCTTCGCCGTAACCTCCGGTTCAAAACCAAAACGTTTTTCTTTTAGCGAAATGGATTTTATAATGTCGGCCCTAAACAATTTGTAGCCGTTCTCCATATCTGTGAGATTGAGATTGGTGAGCATGTTCGAAAAAAAACTAAGCAGCTTATTTCCGAGGCTGTGCCAGAAAAACAAAATGCGGTGGGGCCGTCCACCAATAAAACGGCTTCCATAAACTACATCGGCCTTGCCTTCGGCCATTGGTTGCAGTAAGGCATTATAATCGGCCGGGTCGTATTCCAAATCGGCATCCTGAATTAATATGTACTCACCTGTTGCATGTGCAAGTGCGGTGTGAATGCAACTTCCCTTGCCCGTATTTTTTTGGTGCTGATAAAAATGCAAATCCTGGTTGGGGTGTTGTTCAATGTAATTCTTAACAACATTTGGCGTGCCATCGGTTGAGGCATCATCAACGATGATGATCTCTTTGTACAAATCGTATTGGAGGTCAACGAGGTCAATTTTATTTAAGATGGGAACGATAGTAGTGCACTCATTAAATACCGGGATGATGATGGACAGTTTGTTCATTTATGTTGGCGGTGGAAATAAAAATAAGGGGATTGGGCGGAAAGCCGGCCGCTCACTCCCCAAACTTTTTTTTCAATTCCATCAACTTACTTTGAAAATCATTTGCCGTTTCCTCCTTTTTAACAACGGGGTTCCTGATGCCTGCTTGCCTGCTTTCGTTATTTACAATCTTGTTGTCCTTCATTGTTAAAGCAATTCTTTTTCGTTGCACATCAACCTCCGTAACCGTTACCATTACTTTTTGGCCCAGCTTCACTACTTCGTTGGGATCTGAAACAAATTTATTTGCCAGCTGAGATACATGCACCAGCCCATCCTGTTTTACACCAATATCCACAAAGGCACCAAAGGCTGTAATGTTGGTAACAATGCCCGGCACTTTCATTCCAACTTTTACATCACTAATGCTTTTGATTGTGTCATCAAATTCAAATACTTCAATGGGTGCACGGGGATCTCTGCCCGGTTTTTCCAACTCTTTTAAAATGTCGTTTATGGTAAAGGCGCCAACCGTTTCTGAAATGTACTTTTTGGGATTTACCTGTTTCCGCAGCTCCGCAATTTTTATCAGGTCTTCCAACGAAGCCTGTAGATCTTTTGCCATTTGCTCTACTACGCTATACCGCTCGGGGTGTACCGATGAATTGTCTAAAGGATTTTTTGCATTGGCTATCCGCAAAAAACCTGCGCATTGTTCAAACGCTTTTGGCCCCATCAACGTAACTTTTTTTAACTCGTCGCGGGTTTTGAACGCACCGTTCTGCAACCTGTGCTGCACAATATTATTTGCCAGTGTTGCACTAATACCCGACACGTATTGCAACAAATGTTTTGACGCCGTATTTAAATCAACACCAACAAAATTTACGGCACTCTCCACCACCCTGTCCAAACCCTGTTTTAATTTTATTTGATTTACATCGTGCTGGTACTGACCAACGCCAATAGACTTGGCATCAATTTTTACCAACTCGCTCAGTGGATCGAGTAGCCGCCTGCCAATGCTGATGGCACCACGAACGGTAACATCATGATCAGGAAATTCCTCCCTTGCTACCTCCGATGCGGAATAAATAGAGGCACCATTTTCATTTACCTGGAAAAGGCTTACCGCCTTTTCAAAATCAATACTGCGGATAAATGTTTCAGTTTCTCTGCCCGCAGTGCCATTGCCAATTCCAATGGCTTCGATGTTGAATTTTGCCACCGCATTTTTTATTTCGGTAACCGATTGTTGCCATTGATTTTGCGGTGGGTGCGGGTAAATGGCAGTGTGGTACAACAGGTTTCCCTGCTCATCTAAACAAACCATTTTACAACCCGAACGAAAACCGGGGTCGAGGGCCAATATTTTTTTAGCACCCAGTGGTGAGGCCAGCAATAGTTGCCGGAGGTTTTCGGTAAAGACAGTTATTGCTTCTTCGTCGGCTTTTGTTTTGCTCTGCAACCGAAATTCGTTTTCAATAGAAGATTTCAGCAAGCGGTTGTAACAATCTTCAATGGCTTTTTTTACCTCTGTTGCCGCGGCGTTGTTGGCCTTTATAAAAATATCCTGCATTGCCGCTATACCAACTGCTTTGTCAATGGAAATATCCATCATTAAAAATCCATCCTTCTCTCCCCTTCGTATTGCAAGTATGCGGTGCGACGGACTTTGAGCGAGTGAACCACTGAAGTGAAAATAGTCGCGGTATTTCTGTGCATCAGCTTCTTCTTTTTTTGTAGTAACAACTTTTGAACTAATGGTGGCCGACTGAGCAAAAATTTTTCGCAACGCTGCACGTGCCATTTCGTTCTCGCTAATCCACTCGGCAATAATATCTCTTGCACCCTGCAGTGCTTCTTTTACATCCTTCACTTCTTCCTTTACAAATTTTTCCGCTGCCTCATCTACATCAAAACTGGTTTGAGTAAACAGCAATGTTGCCAGTGGCTCCAGGCCTTTTTCCATTGCCTGTGTTGCACGGGTTTTGCGTTTGGGTTTGTAGGGTAGATAAATGTCTTCCAATGCCGTGGCCGAAAAACAATCCTCGATTCGTTTTTGTAAATCAGCGGTTAGCTTGCCCTGTTCTTCGATGGTCTTTAAAATAGTTTCTTTTCGTTTATGCAACTCCTTGAAGTAGGCAATTTCTTCCACCACTTTGCCAATCACTACCTCGTCTAAATTGCCGGTAACCTCCTTGCGGTAACGGGCCATAAATGGAATGGTAGCTCCATCATTTTGCATGTTAAAAATGCTTTCCACCTGCTTTGTTGTTAGGGAAAGCGCGGCGGCTATCTGCGCAAAATATTTTTGTTCCATCAGGATATTTTAAGGGTGGCAAATCTATTCCATGAAGGAAGAGAAAAAATTTAATTTTTTGAAACGGGGTTTGTATTGTTTCCCTTTGAGGGCCGGTTTAAATGGGCTGTTAATCTGCAGGGAAGGCGGTAAGACTGTGACATGCACAAATTGAAAATCAATTCATTTTTTCCTTCCCGTCCGAGGCTTCGGACTTACCGGCGAAGTTCACCAATATTTTTTTGCAAAGCCTCTTTCTTATTTTTAAAAGGCATAGATGCTGCGCTAAAATAACAGCGTCCATTAGTAATGCGGTTTGAGAATTTATCGATTGCAGAATGAAGCGCTCCTTTTTGGTGTTGCAAGCTCCATCCC
Organism: Chitinophagales bacterium; assembly: GCA_031425835.1. Lineage (GTDB taxonomy): Bacteria > Bacteroidota > Bacteroidia > Chitinophagales > Chitinophagaceae > Flavisolibacter. The sequence goes on along the minus strand of JANPKD010000003.1, from coordinate 51,980 downwards.
CTAAGTACCTCTTAAATCCTTAAATTGCCGGCTATTCAAAAAAACCGGCTGCATGAATAATGTTGTAAACAATTTAGGTCGTGGTGCGTTGGGCATGGCTTTCCTTATTTTTCTCTGCTATATTTTTAGCAACAACCGCAAAGCCATCGACTGGAAGGTTGTGATTTATGCACTTATAGCCATGATTGCTTTTTATCTGGGCGTAACAAAAGTTGGTTTTATCAATGGTTTTTTTCAGTTTCTCTCCCGTGCGTTTGTAAAAATGATTGACGTGGAAATTGAAAGTACCAGGCTCATTTTTTCGAACCTGATAGAAGTGCGGCCCGATAGCTGGGGGTTTATTTTTGCGGTGCGGGTGCTGCCCACTATCATCTTTTTCTCGGTACTATCGTCAATACTTTATTACACCGGCGTACTGCAAAAAATTGTTTACGTGTTTGCCTGGTTGCTGAGCAAGTTAAAAATTTCGGGGGCTGAAAGCGTTTCTACTTCGGCCAATATTTTTATGGGGCAAACCGAGGCGCCGCTGATGATTAAACCCTATCTCGACAAGATGAACCGCTCTGAAATTTTATGTGTGATGATTGGGGGTATGGCTAATACCGCAGGGAGTGTGTTGGGAGCCTATGTTTCTTTGCTCGGTGCATCTAACCCTGGAGGCCAGGAATATTTTGCGCTGCACCTTCTTACTCAATCAATACTTAGTGCGCCGGCCGCAATTATCTGCGCCAAAATTTTATTTCCACAAACAGAAAATGTGCTCACTGAAGTCACCATCCCCAAACAAAAATTAGGCGACAATTTTTTGGACGCTATTTCGATGGGTACCACCGATGGATTGAAGCTGGCTGTAAACGTAGGTGCCATGCTTATTGCCTTCACAGCATTAATTTTTGTTTTCAATTACATGCTTTTCAAAATTGGCGACTGGACGACTTTGAATACCGTAATTGCGGCCAACACACCTTATCAATCACTTTCGTTTCAAATGATTTTGGGATATATCTTCTCTCCTGTTGCCTGGCTTATTGGGATTGATAGTGCTGAGATTTTAAAAGCCGGTTCGCTGCTAGGCGAAAAAACAATTCTTAATGAGTTTAATGCCTTCTTCTCTTTTTCCAACATGCAAAAAGATCCCGCGACAATGATGAAAGATCCCAAGTCAGTTTTGATTACCACTTATGCGCTTAGCGGCTTTGCAAACTTTGCTTCCATTGGCATACAGATAGGCGGTATCAGTCAGCTAGCCCCCAGCCAGCGGCGCAACCTTACCGAGTTGGGACTTAAAGCCTTACTGGGCGGCACTATTGCCTGCCTGATGTGTGGCTGTATTGCAGGGGCATTATACGGCTAATATTTTTCATTTCGTGGCGTTAATTGAGTAACATTGTACACCCTACAAATTATACAAGCACCGATTATTCATATAACCTACCTGTTTTGAAAAAGTATAGCCTCTTTATTTTAGTGTTTGTTTCCCTCATCAACGCCACAGTTTTTGCCCAGCAAAAGAAAAAATGTGTTACCGACGAAAAAATGCAGGCTGTTTTTAACGCCGACCCCCAGTTAAAAATGCGGTACCAGCAAACGCAAAGAATGCTGGATGAAAAAGTAAAAGCGCACCTCCTGCAGGCTACCCTGCGTACCGCCCGTACAAATGCCATCATTAACATTCCCGTTGTTATTCATATCATGACGAGTAATCCAACGCAGGTTACCGATGCAATTGCACAACGCCAGCTTGATACACTTAATAAATACTATGGTGCTCAATCCGCCACCGACAGTCTGCGGGTATATACTCCATTTCAAACCACTTATGGCCGCAGCCAAATACGATTTTGTTTAGCACAACGTACACCCTCCGGTGGCGCATCAACGGGTATTAACCGTCGCACAACCAATCAAACTTATTCCCTTGGATCCTCGGCCCACCCCAGCAGTATTGTTACTGCCTGGAACACGCAGCAATACCTAAACATTTGGGTGGTGAATTTCACCGATGGAACACTGGGTTACTCTTATTTTCCCGGCACTTTTCCGCCAGGCGATCAGCGTTATGGTTTTGTAGTTGATTACCGTGCTTTTGGTTCGGGTGCGGCTTATTTAGATGCCTCCTACAACCAGGGAAAAACAGCAGTACATGAAATTGGCCACTACTTTAATCTGCAGCATCCCTGGGGTGGTGGCTCGGGTAGTTCATCGTGCACAGGTACTGATAATTGCACAGATACACCGCCAACTGAAGCACCAACATTTGGGTGTCCTAATGCCCCGGTATTAAACACCTGCAGTCCAACAGCCCCTGGTGTTATGTGGCAAAACCACATGGACTATGGCGATGACGCCTGCATGCTTTTATTTACAGTGGAGCAGTGCCTCCGTATGGAGGTGGCCGTCAATACATCGCCCGACAGAAACACTTTGCTTACTTCACCCGGTTGTCAGCCTTATGTACCCTCTCCAAACGATGCAGGTATTGATGCCATTACCCAACCCACATCCGGCGGTATTAATTGTACGGGCACCGTATCGCCGGTTGTTACGCTGCACAATTATGGAACGCTTCCATTAACCTCCGCCGTCATCAGCACCACGGTAAACGGACTGGCTCCAATAAATTTTATCTGGGTTGGAAACCTTGCTTTTGGGGCAACCGTAAACGTCACACTACCCCTGATCAATCTCACAACAGGCAACAATACAATCGTTGTTTCCACATCGCTTCCGAATGGTGTGCCCGATGGTGATGCCGGTAACAATTCGGCATCCACTTTTGCCAGTTATCAACCGCCGGTTGCATTGGCAGTTACCGAAGATTTTGAGTCGGGTGTTTTTCCACCAGGCCGGTGGTCGGTGATCAATTACGATTCGGATTTTACCTGGCAAAGCACATCGCCTGGCAAGGCAAGCAATGGTGCTTTGTTCATTAATAATTACGATGACAGTGCCTCGAATAACATAGATGATTTTAGAAGTGCTCCGGTAAATACCGGCGGCGTTCCTGCTATGCTCATCAACTTTGACTTGGCACATAAAAATTATCCGCTCACGGGTTACGAAGACACACTATCCGTTCTTGTTTCGGGGAACTGCGGAGTTACCTGGCAAACTGTTTATAAAAAATGGGGGGCCGCACTGGCAACAGCAGGTAGCGCAAACGACAGTTATCTTTCACCCGCCTCCACCGACTGGAGAATGGAAAGCATTAATGTTTCGGGAGCCATACTGGCATCGGGGCAGGTAGTGGTTGCATTTAGGAACACTTCGAGGTATGGCAACAATATTTTTATTGACAACATTAATTTGCTGGTGCCATCGCCGAGAGATATAAAAGTGAACAGCATCCTTGCTCCTTCTTCATTAGTATGCGGCAACAACATAACTCCGCAGCTTACGGTAAAAAATGAAAGTGGTGATATCATTTCTTCTTTCAAAGTTGGCTACCGGTTAGATGGTGGGGCGGCCGCTATACAAACCTTCAACCAAACAATTGGCGCCAATGAAACCATTACAGTAAATTTTGGTGTGGTGAATGTACCCGCCGGTAATCATACCATTACCATGTTTACTGCCGATCCGGTTTCGGTGAGCGGAAGCGGCGATGTAAATGCATCAAACGATTCAGTTACAAAATCATTTTCAATACCGGGAACTGTAACTGCACCGCTCAGCGAAAATTTCACGGTCCCAACTTTCTCACCCGATAAATGGGCTATAATAAATGATGATGGTGGTATTACCTGGCGACGAAACATCAATGGCAGAGGGAATCCTGGTTCGGCGTTTCTAAATACTTTTAATTACCCCAGCATCGGCCAAAAAGATTTACTTGTATTGCCAGAAATTTCTTTCCCTGCCTCCGATTCTTTGATCATGACTTTTGATGTTGCGGCATCGTTAGGCCCACTTGGTGATGAGGACACATTACAGGTGTTGGTGACAAAAGATTGTGGCAACAGTTTTACTACTGTATATAAAAAATGGGGCGATGAATTAGTTACCACTTCTGCACCGCAAAATTCAGAATACTTTCCACAATCTTCAGCGCAATGGCGGCAGGAGCGCATTGACCTGAGTGCGTACGCAAATAAAAGTCCGATACTATTGGCATTGCAGGTAACAAACAATAACAGCAACAACATTTTTATTGACAACGTAAATGTTACTAACGTCATTCTCCCTCCCGCATTAAAACAGCAGGGCTTTTTGGTAGTACCAACTTCATTCAGCAGCGGTTTTACAGTTTTGCATTTGGTGCAACCCACTGTGTTGAGATACGTTCATGTATTTAATACCGCCGGTCAACTGGTATGGAGCAGGCAATACAACAGCGATGCCGATAAATTGATCCAGGTAGATCTTTCGTCAAAAGCAGCGGGAATGTATTTTGTGAAGCTGGGCTATGAGCAGGATAAAATGAACAGGACGGTGAAGGTGATGAAGAGGTAGTTTTGGAGTAAGTAAGTTCAAAGTCTAAAGTTCAAAGTTGGGCGGTTACTAAAGTTTAGCGTTAACACAGGCCACTTCAACGTCAAAGGAGCAGCCATTCCATTCTTTAACCACTGAGTTGCGCACTATTACAACAATTCCTTTCCTCGTTTACACCCTACCTTTGCTCCGCAAAAAAATGGCAATGACTACAACTACGGAACAAGAACAAATAATTTTTAAAAACGCCTCTGCGGCCCTGCAAACCATTGCTGACAAAATTTATACCGGGGAAAGAATCACTGATGAAGATGGTTTGCTGTTGTTCGAAAAAGGCTCCCTTTCTTTTGTTGGCGCATTAGCCAATTATGTGCGGGAGCAAAAGCACGGCAACAACGTTTTTTTCAACCGCAACTTTCATATAGAGCCAACAAACGTTTGTGTGTTTTCGTGCAATTTCTGTTCGTATTCGCAACTGTACGCCAACCGCGAGGAAGGTTGGGAACTAAGCATGGACGACATGCTGAAGATTGTAAAAAGCTACGATGGCAAACCGGTTACCGAGGTGCATATTGTTGGCGGCGTGCATCCAAAAATGAACTTGTATTTTTTTGCCGATTTATTGAAAGCTATAAAAGCCCACCGGCCCGGGTTGCACATAAAAGCATTTACGGCGGTGGAACTCGACTACATGTTTCGTAAGGCAAAATTGAGTGTGCCAGAAGGTGTGCAGGTATTGAAGGAAGCTGGGCTAGATTCTATACCGGGAGGCGGTGCGGAAATTTTTGATGAAGGCATACGGCAAACAATTTCGGCCGATAAAGTTGATGCGCAGGGTTGGCTAAATATTCACGAGGCCATACACAATGCAGGCATGCACAGCAACGCCACAATGCTATACGGCCACATTGAAAAATATGAACACCGTATCGACCACATGAAGCGGCTAAGGAACCTCCAGGATAAAACCCAGGGCTTCAACACATTTATTCCATTAAAGTTTAGGAACAAAGACAACGATATGAGCTACGTGCCGGAAGTGAGTATTGTTGAAGATTTAAAAATGTATGCTGTTGCCCGATTGTATATGGACAACTTTGCACACCTGAAAGCTTACTGGCCAATGCTGGGCCGAAAAAATGCACAGCTATCATTAGCCTTTGGCGTTGATGATATTGACGGCACCATTGACGATACCACAAAAATTTATTCAATGGCCGGGGCCGAGGAACAAACACCGGCAATGAGTACCGAGGAAATTGTGAATTTAATTAAGCAGGTAAACCGCCAACCCGTGGAAAGAGATACTTTGTATAATGTGGTGACGGAGTTTTAGGTTTTGTGTTTTTGCAATTTCTACTACTTGCCAAAGAGTGTTTGAAAGACTTTCAATCTTGCTGGTCAAGGTCTTTATCTTAAATGGTGTTCTTTTAATCCCTCAATCTTAAGTTCAGCTTTTCTTCACACTACCAATTGCCACAGAACATCAGCAAAATCCCTCCAGTCGTCAAACAAGTTATTTTAGCGTTACCAGCTTATTTTCCTTTGTGTTTGATAAGGTCCTGCACTTTTTATTAAACTCAAAAAATTATTTTATGGTACCGATTAAGGTTAAAAGCCACGCAGTAAAAACGCTCCTGATTATGGTTATGAGCGCAAGCATTTTTTCTTTCACCGGTAATTACGGTGGAGATGTTTTCAAAATTTATGTAAACAAAAAACTGGTGGTGGAACAGATGGTTTATAAAAGCGAAAGCGTAAAAACCATCCAGCTTGATGAGAGTTCCCCCAATGACGAAGTGGATGTGTACTACAGTCATTGCGGTGCTACGGGTAAGGGAAGAAATATTGTAATTAAAGATGGGCAAAACCGGTTACTGAAAGATTGGCGTTTTGCGGATGCTGGCAAAGGGATGTCTATAAAAGTAAAAGACATTCTTGCGCTGCAAAAAAACAAGGCTGCTACTACCCTTCATTTGTATTATTTGTCTAAAGAAATACCGGGCGGTAAGTTATTAACCTCGATTACAGCTGGCAATAATGCTCATGCAAAACTCTGAAAAAAAGGAAAGCTTTGGCAAATGGTGGATCAGGTAGTGATCCGCCATTTTTGTTTTTAGTTGTTTGCAATTTCATAGGCACCTGCACAGTTACCAGAAATTTTGATTTTCTTATTTACCTATCTTCAGTTCAGCTTACACACCCACCCTAAAATTTTAATTAAACCAGGTATGAATTTCAGGAAATTGCTTTACGCCATTGTAACGCTTTGCTGCAGCTATTTTTTGCAGGCGCAGCAAATTACGGCCGCCACTTATAACATAAGGTACGACAACCCGAAGGACACGGGTAACTTATGGGTAACAAGGGCGCCCATCGTTGCAGCATTAATACGGTTTCACGACTTTGATATTTTTGGTACACAGGAGGGATACAAAAGCCAATTGAATGATATTATTAATGCGCTCCCGCAATACAGTTATTCAGGTGCAGGGAGAAATGATGGTAAAGACGGGGGAGAACATGCAGCAATTTTTTATAAAAAAGATCAATTCAAATTATTAAAGAAAGGCGATTTCTGGTTATCTGAAACACCAGATAGGCCAGGCTTAGGATGGGATGCTACCTGCTGCAACCGAATTTGTTCCTGGGTATATTTAGAACACAAAACAAGCGGAAAAAAATTTTATTTTTTTAATGCTCATTACGATCACCAGGGTGTGATTGCACGTAAAGAAAGCAGCAACCTGATACTGAAAAAGATAAAAGAAATTGCAGGCAGAGAACCGGCGGTTTTTACAGGCGATTTGAATGGATCGCAAAGTAGTGAATGGTACCAGGCGATAACATCTTCCACCATTTTAAAGGATGCCTATAAAGCAGTACAATATCCTTATGCAAACAATGGATCGTACAATGGCTTTGGGCACAACAAAAACAGCACGGACATTATTGATCACATTTTTATTTCTAAGCACTTTACAGTAAGCAGGTGGGGATTGCTGACAGATACCTATAACGGTAAATTTCCTTCCGATCATTTTCCGGTGGTGGCCACATTGACAATCAAGTAACAGAAGCTTTTGTTCGGGCAAAATTGCTGGAGTTGCCGATTGACAAACTTTACCAGGTGCCTGGGTTGTCCATAATCTTAAAAGCAAGGTTCAACGCTGATGGAACCAGGTGTTTTGCTTTTTTATTTCGATAATCGGCCGCGGTGTTAACCGGAACATGCCTGATTAGATTACCTGTTCCGGTCAACACTTTATGTGGGTTATCAGTCGGGGTGTGTATTTCTAACTTTTATCATTGGGAAGGTTTGGCGCCAAGGCTTTATTTATCTCGCTGCTAATGCTTCTCAATTTGTTTTCGCAGATTAATATCAGCTCGTTAGCCTGCTTCACTTTTTCAGCCAAGTCATCCAACTGAATGTCGCCGTCTTCAAGTTGTTCAAGCAATCCTTCTAATTGCATAAAGGCCTCGCTATAGCTCAATTCCGTTTTCATTTTCTTCTTTTTTAGTAACGGTGCTATGGATTATTTGGTTGCGCAACATGGTTTGCAACTCCATGTTTTCTTTTATAACATCAGGGTTGGTTACAATCTTATTATTGATGGTAACAATGGCAAAACCCCGGTTGAGTATGGCTTGTGGACTTGCTAACTTCACCAGCCTTTTAGCATGGTTCAAATGGTTTTTTGCGTTGTCAATCTGTGCTGCCACGGCATTAAAAAAGTTTGTTTTTAATTTCATCAGGCGGTTTTCAAATTCAAAATTATGGTCGATGAAAAGCGCTGCTACTTTGGTTGGTGTTTTTTGTTCTCTCGCCATTTGGTCAACAATGGTTTGGTTTCTGTCGTGGCCGATGCCTGTGTAAATGGGGATGGGAAAATGCGCAACGTACTTTGCTAACCCGTATTCATCGAAAGGTTTAAAATCGGTTGCCGAACCACCACCGCGTACAATTGCAACGGCATTAAAATGTTCACCCGATTGTTGGATGAGTTGCAACTGTTGCAAAATTAGTTTGTGCGCATTGTCGCCTTGTATGGTGGTCAGAAATTCCCTAACCGTAAACTGATAGCCGTGTTTATTTTTAGAAATTTCCTGCTGAAAGTCCCGTTGCCCATCGGAGTTGGGCGCAGTGATTAAAGCAATGCTATTTACAATTAACGGCAGTGGCAAACGATTGTTGATGGTACTGTATGCTCCATCGAACAGTTGGATAGTGGTTGGATTTTCTGTAAGCAGCCGCTCAAGGGTTTTTTGTTTTTCTAACTCTATGCTGCCTAGTGTGTGTGCAATGTCAATTTCTAAAACGTCCACGTTCAGTCCATACACTTTATGAAACCGCACCTTTACTTTACAGATAATTTGCAGCCCCGAGGTAAACAGTTGACCCGTTGCTTTTTCAAAGTCTTCAATGGTATTGTAGCTGTTACTCCAGAACACGGCTTTTAATTCTGCTTTCTTTTCGCCGTGGTCATGTTCTTCCAATGTTAGGTAACACCTTCTGTTTGAAGGGTATTTTTTTACGTTGGTTATTTGTGTTGCAGCTAAATACACCCGGCCCTCAAAACGTTCCTGGATAGTTTCCTGTATCTGTTCAACAAGTTGAGAAAGTTTTATTTGTTGGGTCATTGTTGTTGACAGCGTTTTTAAAAGATCCCATGAGGTTTTATACAACCCCGGAGGTCTGTTACATCAATAATATACGACCGGCGAAAATGCCGAATAAATTGCCAGCAGTAAAAGTGTGCGACGCAACCAATGCTCAATAGTAGCACCACAGCCCCGGCCCAAAAAACCTAACACTCACTTAACCCCAGCGGAATATTTATTGCCAGCCCACCTTCGGCGGTTTCTTTGTATTTACTGTTCATATCTTTTGCGGTATCCCACATGGTTTCCACAACTGCGTCGAGGGAAACCTTCGCAAAATCGGGGGTGCTTTGCAGTGCGAGTTGCGATGCGGTAATGGCTTTGATTGCACCCATGGTATTGCGTTCGATGCAGGGCACCTGCACCAGGCCGCCAATGGGATCGCAGGTCATGCCAAGGTGGTGCTCCATTGCAATTTCGGCGGCCATTAATGCCTGGCGTTGTGTGCCGCCAAGTGCTTCGGTTAATGCCGCTGCGGCCATTGCCGATGATACGCCAATTTCGGCCTGGCAACCACCCATGGCTGCGGATATGGTGGCGCCTTTTTTAAATATGCTACCTATCTCCGATGCGGTTAATAAAAATTGAACAACCTTATCGTCGGTTATATTTTTTGTGAACACCGTGTAGTACAACAACACAGCGGGAATAACACCTGCCGCACCATTCGTAGGTGCCGTTACTACCCTGCCGAATGCCGCGTTTTCTTCGTTCACAGCAAGGGCAAAACAACTTACCCAATCAAGAATGTATTGGAAAGAATTTCCGCCTTCGGAAATTGCAGTAAACCATTCCTTTTGGTTATTGTAATTTTTATTTTGCAGTAATTTTTTGTTGAGGTCGGCGGCACGTCGTTTTACATTTAAGCCACCGGGTAAAATACCAGTGGTGTGGCAACCGCGGTAGGTGCAGTCCATCATTACCTTCCAAATATTGAGCACACCTTCTTTGGTTTTATTTTCGCTGCGCCAAACCAATTCGTTTTCCATCACCACTTCGTGAATAGACAAACCTGTTTTGCGACACCAGTGTAATAATTCTTCAGCGTTATTGATAGGAAATGGAAGTGGCGAGTTGGTTTGTTGTTTCTCGTTTCCTGTGTTCTGTTCCCTGGACCTTGCACCTTGTTCCTTGATCCTGGTTTCTTCCCGTCCTTCCTCCTGCACCACAAAACCACCGCCTATAGAGTAATAGGTTTGCGCAACATTTTCACCATTGATAAACTGCGCTAAAAAACTTACAGCGTTCGGATGAAAGGGAAGCGACTCGGTCACTAAAAACTGTAAGTCGGTTGAGGGGTTGAAAGCAATTTCCTTCTCTCCACCGAGTAAAAGTTTTTGTTGAGCAGTTATTTTTTCAATTTCGGAAGTAATGTGGTTTACGTCGAAGGTTACAGGGTCGTAGCCACATAGGGCTAATTGCACCGCTATGTCAGTACCATGGCCTTTACCTGTTTTTGCCAGGGAGCCATAAAGTAATACCTGCACGTTAACCACCTGCTGCAAACCCTGCTGGTTAGAAATGTATTGAAGAAATTGTTGGGCTGCACGCCAGGGACCAAGTGTATGCGAACTTGATGGGCCAATGCCAATTTTAAAAATATCGAAAACCGAAATTGCTTCGTGTGCCAAGGGATACTGTTTTTACAAATGTAGCCCTTTGTTGTTGCGGCATTAATACACAGCGTTCAAACGTACTTCAAAAAGCAATATCGCATTTGGAGGTATGATGACGTTGCCCGTACGCGAATCGGTAATGCCCTGTGCCCCGTAACCAAGAGACGGAGGAATAAACAAACGGATTTTTCCGCCGTTTTTAATCAGGGGAATGGTATTCGTCCAACCGGGTATAACTGCATTTAATGCAAACTGAGAAGTGCCGGAATCGAACGTATTTCCGTTGGTAAGTTTACCGGTGTAAGTGGCGTTAACCGAGGTGCATGCAGCGGGTGCATTGCCGGTGCCCGCCGTGTCTATTACATAAAAAACACCACTGCAATGCTCTGTTGCGTTAGTGATGGAAACGCTTGCCAGGTAATCTTTCACGGCTTGTATTTCGGTTGCAGGTGCTTTGGTAGCACAGGCATCGTACTCACATTTGGATGCATCGTTTTTCATACAACCCGAAAAGAAAATTAAAAAACCCAATAGCACGTACACTGTTTTCAACATGGTAATTATTTATTTGTTTAGACTGTCTTTTTCCGAAACCTGCTGCACACTGTTTTTATTTGTATCCGAGCGTGTGCGTAACTCATGATAAAAAGACTCGTTCCTATCCCACCGGTGATAAGCCGAAAAGATGGTGATAAAGACAACAATGCCCACTAACGCAACGATCACCACAATTATTACAGATGAATTGCTGCGCAAGTCGGCATCGGCTCTTTTATACCAGCCCGATAAAAAATTAATGAGTACAGCAACTGCTAAGAGCGATGCCAATGGCAAACCAATTGTAACCCTGCTCAAAAACTTTTTTTTGTGTAAGCGTTGCTGGCTCCAGTACGCCAAAAATTTTTGTTCTTCACTCGTCAGCATAAATAAAAAAAATCCCGGTGTGTGAGCCGGGATGTTTTATTGAGGTACCGAGCGGAGTCGAACCGCTGTGGGAGCTTTTGCAGAGCTCAGCCTAACCACTCGGCCACGGTACCAGGCAGATGTTAGCTGTCATCCATCAGCCGCCAGCTATCTATCATGTAGCATTTGTAAAAAGAGCGGGGGCGAAAATAGGGAAAAATTCCTCAATTAACGCACTACATTTGAGGCCATATTGTGAAGATCAAGCCATGCAAAGAATACCCGAATCAGAACTAATTATCAATGCCCGCGGCGGCATTTACCACCTTGATTTGCGGCCCGATGAATTAGCACCAAACGTTATTACCGTTGGAGACCCCTTTCGTGTGCCGCTGGTAAGCGCTTATTTCGATTCGGTTGAAACCAGGGGACATCACCGCGAATTTGCTTCGAACACCGGCTATATCGGTAAAAAAAGAATCACGGTTGTGTCTACAGGCATTGGCCCCGACAATATTGACATAGTGCTGAACGAATTAGATGCGCTGGTGAATATTGATTTTGAAAACAGAACCATTAAACCACAACTTACCCCGCTCAACATCATTCGCATTGGCACCTCCGGGTCGCTGCAGGAAGATGTACCGGTTGATTCATTTGTTGCATCAACACACGGCCTGGGTTTAGACAATTTGCTGAATTATTACAGGCTCGATCAAAACGTACAGGAAAACCAACTGCTGCATTCATTTGTAACGCATACGCAGTTGCACCAACAGGTTTGCAATCCCTACATTTCATCGGCAAGTCCATCCCTGTTAAAACATTTTGTTGATGGTTATCACCAGGGAATAACGGTTACCTGCCCGGGCTTTTATGGCCCGCAGGGAAGGGTGCTGCGCCTGGGGATTAAAAATCCAAATTTGATTGACCGGCTTACGCAGTTTTCTTATGGCAACCACCGCATCACCAACTTCGAAATGGAAACATCAGCCATCTACGGCCTGGGAAATTTATTAGGTCATCATTGCATTTCGCTTAGCGCAATTGTTGCCAACCGAATTAAAAAAGAATTTTCGAAAGATGGCAGTGCTCTTATTGATCGGCTGATACAACAGACTATAGAAATAATAACCACCTCCTTATAAGTATGCACATACAGTTTTATAAATACCACGGCACCGGCAACGACTTTGTAATTATGGATAACCGCGATGGCCGCTTCAACACCCTCACAAACGAGCAGGTAAAGTTTTTGTGTCACCGGCGGTTTGGCATTGGCGCCGATGGGTTAATGTTACTGAACAAACATCCCCATCTTGATTTTGAAATGAAATATTACAATGCCGATGGCAAGGAAAGCTCGATGTGCGGAAACGGCGGCCGCTGCCTGGTGCAGTTTGCCAACGACTTAAACATTTATAAAAGCACCTATCGCTTCAGCGCTATTGACGGCGAGCATGAAGCGGAGATAAAAAACGGGGGCATCATTGCTTTAAAAATGAATGATGTGCAGGAAGTAAAAAAAGAACATGGACATTTTATTTTGAACACAGGCTCGCCACACTATGTACAGCCTTCCGATGATGTAATGCGCCTGGATGTAGTAAAAAAAGGTCGCGAAATACGCTACAGCAAACCATTTGAAAAAGAAGGGATCAATGTAAATTTTGTAGAGCAATGGGACAATGCAGGAAAAATAATTGTAAGAACCTATGAACGGGGCGTGGAAGATGAAACTTTTTCGTGCGGCACAGGCGTAACCGCCGCCGCACTGGTAAGCCATCACAACGAGTATGGATTTAACCGGGTGGAAGTGCAAACCCAGGGTGGGCATTTAAGCGTTGAATACGATAAGGAAGGCAACAGCTTTAAAAATATCTGGCTCAATGGGCCGGTAACAAAAGTGTATGAAGGCACTATTGAATTAAAATAAAAGTGTTGAGGAATTAATCCCCGCTCAGCGATTTTTCTTAGGTTCTAAAAACGAAAATGTGATTAACTATTTTATAAACAACAATGGCAAAACCGAAGAAATTGAAAAGCCGCATGTGGGTGCCTGGGTTAATGTATCACCACCTTTGCGGCAGGAAGAATTTACGGAGCTGTCGGAGAAATTAGAGATTCCACTCGACTTTTTAACCGACTCATTAGACATTGATGAGCGCAGCCGCTACGAGGTAGAGGATAATGTACGGTTGATTGTTTTAAAAACACCTGTGCAAAATAATTCGTTCAGCGAGAGCGATGCCTACTATATCACCATTCCCATCTGCATCATACTTACACATACACAAATCGTAACCGTTAACTCTTTTGAAAACCCCGCCATCAAAAGATTTTTGCACACATTTCAAAACCGTCACCCCGACAAAACAAGCATGATGGTGCTGAAGATTTTTGAAAAGATCGTGCAGGATTTTATGGAGCACCTGAAAGAAATTAACCACAAAAGAAATTTATTTGAACAGCAGCTGTACGATGCTAACCGCAATGAACACCTGCTGCAATTATTGCGGATACAAAAAAGCCTTGTGTATTTTGTAACGGCACTTCGCTCGAACGAATTGTTGTTTGTAAAACTTGCCCGCACCAATTTTTTAACGCTGAACGACGACGAAAAAGAGTTTTTGGAGGACCTGGTGGTTGATACTTCGCAGGCATTGGAAATGGCCAATATTTACACGAACATTTTAAGCAGTTCTTTAGATGCGTATGCCAGCATCATTGCCAATAATCAGAATTTAGTGCTGAAACGACTGGCTGTTATAACCATTGTACTCACTTTTCCTGTACTCATCTCCAGCATCTTTGGAATGAACGTGCCCAATGGTTTTGAAAACTCACCGTATGCGTTTCCTATTGTTGTAGTGTTATCGTTGGCCATTTCTATCGTAGTGGGCTGGTTCTTTTTGCGCAAAAAACTCTTCCAGTAATGTTTCGTTTTAACATAAGGGTATACGGCATTTTAATCAATGCGCAGCAACAGGTTTTGGTGACTGATGAACTCATTCGTGGAAAAGAGTACACCAAATTTCCCGGTGGTGGTATGGAGTATGGCGAAGGCACAAGAGACTGTTTGAAAAGGGAATTTTTAGAAGAGATGAATTTGCAGGTAGAAGTGGGCGAACATTTGTACACCACCGACTATTTTCAGCAATCGGCTTTTCATCCCGATCACCAGATTGTTTCCATCTACTACCTGGTACATGCCCTGGAAGAAATTACCACCCGCATCAGCACCACCGCTTTTGATTTTGATGAGCAGCAGTTGCTACTCTACCAACAACAAAATGAAACCGAAAGTTTCAGGTTTATTAACCTGGCAGATTTTTCGGAGAACAACGTTACGCTGCCAATTGATAAAATTGTGGCCGCGATGGTACAGCGAATGTTTACCTCACCATAAGTTTAATAAAATGCCGGCTACAACGTAAACCGGCATTACAACTAACGTACAGAACTATATTTACTCACACCCCGATAGTGAAACCGTTGGGTAGTACCGCACCTTTTTTAATGACCACAATTCCTTCCTTCACGGTATAGAGCGGCGAGTCGCCATCCTCAATATGCGAGCCGCCAATTATTTTCACATCATCACCAATGCGGCAATTTTTATCAATGATTGCATTTTTTATTTCGCACCTGCTGCCAACTCCTAATTGCGGAATGCCCTGTTGCATATCAATGGCAATGTCTTCAAGTGTTTCATAAAAATCGCTACCCATTACGTAGGTATCAATTAATACCGAATCGTGGCCAATACGGGTACGAATACCAACAACACAATTTTCGAGATGGGCCGCGTTAACAATACATCCATCAGCAAGAATACTTCTGTCTAACCTTGTGCCGCTAACTTTTGCGGGCGGCAACATTCTTGCGCGGGTGTAAATTGTATTGTTGTTGTCGAATAAATTAAACTCGGGAATGTCTTTGGTCAGTCCAATATTGGCGTGAAAAAAAGCCGGTATGTTTCCAATGTCTTCCCAGTATCCTTCGTACTGGTAACTACCCACTTTGTATTTGCTGATTGATTCAGGAATGATTTCGCCGCCAAAATCGGTTGCGGTTTTATATTCGTTCAGCAACAAGTCAAACAACAGCTGCCGGTTAAAAATGTAAATGCCCATTGAGGCCAAATAATTTTTTCCCTTTGCCTGCATCTCGGCACCGGTGTCACTCACCCAATTTTCCAAACCCGTTTTTGGTTTTTCAATGAATGAAGTAATCATGTTGTCTTCGGTTTTTAAAATGCCAAATTCCGAGGCTTCCTTTGCATTGACCGCAATGGTTGCAATGGTTATTTCGGCGCCGTTTTTTTTGTGGCTGTCGAGCATTTCCTGAAAATCTATTTGATACAGTTGGTCGCCAGAAAGAATCAAAATATACTCACTCTCAAACGGTGAAATGTGCCGCAGCCCCTGGCGCACCGCATCGGCTGTACCCTGAAACCATGTTGGATTATCGGGTGTTTGCTCCGCCGCCAGTATATCAACGAAAGCCGAAGAAAAAGCCGAGAAGTGATAGGTGTTTTTTATGTGCCGGTTAAGCGATGCCGAGTTATACATGGTTAATACAAACATTCTTGTAATGCCTGAATTGAGGCAATTGGAAATTGGAATATCAACCAACCGGTATTTGCCTGCAATAGGAACGGCGGGTTTCGAACGGCTTGCGGTAAGTGGAAACAAACGTGTGCCTGCGCCACCACCTAGGATTACTGATAACATTTCTTTGCTCATAAGTCTCTATTTCGTTTTAAGGAGAAGAATTTTTTGTTCCCGGGCTGCAAATCATTGGGCAACATCTGTTGCGTCGCACTCTTGTACTTTCTTTTCATGCGTCAACAACAGGCATTTATTGCAGCAGTAGTCAATTACAGTTTAAAGAGATGAAATTGTTTTTGATAAAAAAAATTTGAACCGGCGAAAATCAGATTATTGAGGGTCAGGATATTTTTTCATGTGGCACCCATAGGCTTAACTCCTTAGCCCCTCATACAATTTAATGTAATCCGCAGCCGAAGTTTCCCAACTGTTGTCAATATGCATCATGTAACTGCGCATCCAGTTGTACAAATCTTTTTTGTTGTTGTATAAATCAACTGCGCGACCAACCGATTGTGTTATGTCCTGCACATCGGCATTGTTGAAACGAATGCCGTAACCCTGCCAATCGCCAAAATCTTTTACGGTATCTTTTAATCCACCTGTGCTGCGCACCATTGGCACCGTACCATAGCGCAATGCATACATTTGGTTTAAACCACAGGGTTCTACACGACTGGGCATTAATAAAAAATCGGCGCCGGCATACATTAAATGACTGAGACCTTCGTTGTAACCAATGTAGGTGTTTACATAGCCGCCAAACTGGTGTTTTACTTCTTCCAGTTTATTTTCAACCTGCGGATCGCCGGAACCGAGTACTAAAAAATTTACATTACCATGGTGCTGGTATATGGAGTTTCGAATGGCATCGGGCAATACATCGGCAGCCTTCTCTCCCACTAATCTTCCAATAAAAGCAATCAGTGGTTTGTCAACATCCAAACCGAAATAACCCGCCAGTTCTTTTTTATTTTTTCGTTTTCCTTCCTTCACCAAATGGTCGTCGTAGTTTTTTACAATGAGCGAATCCTTTGATGGGTCCCACACATCGGCATCAATCCCATTGAGTATGCCGCTGCTCTTTCCCATTTCGTAATTCATTAAACTTTCAATGCCGTTGGCCGAGTAACGCAGTTCTTCCAGATAACTTTTGCTCACCGTTGTTACTTTCCAGGCGCAGCGTATGGCCGATGCAAGTGGATTGATATAGTGATCCCAATCGAGCAAACCCCATTTATACGTATCGTATGCGGGCAGTAAATAAAATTTCTCCCAACTAATTTGCCCCTGGTATTGTGCATTATGAATGGTGAAAACAGTTGGAATGGAAGCAAGATGATTAAAGGCGTAGCAATGCCTTATCATAAATGGAATAAGGCCGGTGTGGTGATCGTGGCAATGAATAATATCGGGTTTGTGCTGCCACTTCCTTATCCAGTCGGCTACGGCAATTTGAAAAGCAAGAAATCTTTCAGTGTCATCATCATAGCCATAAATTTTTTCGCGGTCGAGCAAACCGTTTATGTCAACTAAGTATAATTCAAAACCCAGTTTGTCTGTCTTTTCTTTTATCACTGCATACCTGAAGTAATGCCCGCCTGACTGTTGATTGCCTTCGTGCACCAACTCCCATTCATTGGCGTACAAAAATTTTGTACGGTACATGGGCATTACCACTTTTGTTGTGTGGCCCAAGTCGGCCTGGTACTTAGGCAAGGCACCTACCACATCACCCAAACCACCTGCTTTTGCCACCGGAAAACACTCTGCTGAAATATGTATAATCTCCATAAATAGTTTGATGCTTATTTGAAGGTAGCTGAAAATTGTTTTCAACTAAACGAGTTCTTTAGTTTTCTGTGGATGAAACTTAGTATTTTCCCTGCCTCAATAAAACCAACACCAAAGAATTATGAATCAACAAACAAAATGGTCTCAGTTCGGCGTACTGATTTCAGTATTCTTTTTCTGGGGCTTTGTGGCTGCAAGTAACGATATCTTAATTCCCGTTTTTAAAGAAAAGCTCAATCTTGAGCAATGGCAGTCGCAAATGATTTCGTTTGCATTTTATGTGGCTTATACTGTTGGTTCTATCATCTATTACTTTGTTAGTAAAGCTATGGGTGGCGATATTTTAAATAAGATGGGGTACAAAAATGGTATTGCACTGGGCCTGTGCATCTCGGCGATGGGTACCCTCCTTTTTTATCCGGCCGCAAATTCAGCCTCGTTTGGATTGATGATTACGGGCTTGTTTATAGTTGGTCTTGGTTTTTCGCTGCAGCAAACGGCTGCTAATCCGTTGGCCATTGTTATGGGTCCAATCAATACCAGCTCGCAACGGTTAAGCATGGCCGGTGGTGTGAACAATTTTGGAACAACCATTGGGCCATTGATTGTAAGCATAGCCATTTTTGGTTCAGTTGGCAGTGCTACATCAAACATTGCCGACATTAGTGCAGTAAAAACGCCTTACCTTATTTTAGGTGCAGCATTTCTTTTGGCCGCTGTTGTTTTTAAATTTTCTTCTGTTCCTAATAAAATTGAACTTGATGTTGATACGGCAAAAGTTGCAACCCCAACGGATGTTAGTGCCCCGTTACTAACACCGGGTGGCAAAAAGAAAACCGCACTCAATTATTCGCAGCTTGTTCTAGGTATGATTGGCATTTTTGTTTATGTAGGCGTGGAGGTTTCTACCGCTTCTAATTTGCCGGAGTTTATGAAACAGCATGTTTCTACCGCCGATGGTCAGCCTTTTCCTACCGACCAGATTGCACCTTATGTTTCTTTGTTTTGGGCAAGTTTAATGATTGGCAGGTGGACGTCTTCTGTCGGTGCGTTTGGTATGGGAAAAAGTGCTGAGTCTGTACTGCGTTTTATCATGCCCTATATCGCCTTCGGTGTGTTTTTATTGGTGAGTAAAATTGCCCGCCACGACCTCACGCCATTTTATATCTATGCTTTAGTGATCGTTGCACTTATTATTGGTGATCTGTTAAGCAAAGGCAACCCGGCCCGCCAGTTGTTTATTTTCTCTTTACTTGGCATTACCGCTTTAGTTGTAGGCATGCTGGCCGATGGTATGGTAAGTGTGTATGCATTTATTAGCGTTGGGCTTTTTTGTTCTACTCTTTGGCCCTGTATTTTTACACTCGCCATTGCGGGCCTGGGCAAACACACCAACGAGGGATCGAGTTTTTTAATTATGATGATTATGGGCGGTGGTGTAATAAGTTTATTGCAGGGTTATGTGGCCGGCGATGATTTGCTGGGCATTCAATTCTCGTACATTGTTGGCGTTTTGTGTTTTGCTTATCTTGCTTTTTATGCACTGCGTGCCCAAACAATCTTAAAAGCACAAGGGATTGATTTTGACAAACAGGTAACCGGCGGCGGACATTAAAATTGTTACTGAATAATTAATAAAAAAATGATTGACCTCTCTAACGAATTTGCTGTAGGAATAGACATTGGCGGTACCAATACCAAGTATGGCATTGTAAACCACCGCGGCGAGATAATGCAAAAAGGCGAGCTAAAAACGGATGCGTTTGCCACCATTGAAAGCTTTGTAGATGCATTGCATACAACGCTTAGTCCCATAATTAACGAATATTCAAAAGTTGGAAAAGTAAAAGGCATTGGTATTGGTGCACCCAATGGCAACTATTATTCGGGTACTATTGAATATGCACCCAACCTGCAGTGGAAAGGTGTGATTGAAGTAACAAAGCTCGTCACCGCTAAATTCGATTTACCATCGGCGTTAACTAATGATGCAAACGCCGCCGCTGTTGGCGAAATGAATTACGGTGCGGCCCGTGGCATGCGGGATTTTATCATGATTACGTTGGGCACTGGTGTTGGCAGCGGTATAGTGGCCAATGGTCAACTGATACTAGGGCATGATGGATTTGCTGGTGAGTTAGGACATACTACAATAATACCTGGCGGCCGAATGCACGATGGCACTGGACTGGCTGGCTCCCTGGAATCCTACTGTTCCGCAACTGGCATTGCAATGACGGCGCGGGAAATGTTGCAGAACCCGGAGCAGGAAAGTCTTTTGCGGCAATACAATTACGATGATATTGATGCAAAGATTGTTTATGAATGTGCCGTGAAGGGCGATAAGATTGCCCAGGAAGTTTATCGGTTTACCGGTGAGGTTCTGGGGTTGTCGCTTGCTAATTTTATTATGTTCTCATCGCCCGAAGCAATCATTTTATTTGGTGGTGTAATTAAGGCCGGCGACATTTTAATGGAACCAACTAAATTGTACATGGAAAAAAGTTTGCTGCCCATTTTTCAAAATAAGGTAAAACTAATTTTCAGTGAGCTGCAGGAAGCCGATGCAGCCATCCTGGGTGCAAGTGCATTGGTTTGGGAGTTGAGAGAAGCCTAAGCTGATCACTCCATCTCCCAATTAGCCTTCATAAATTTATCGATCTCAGCCCGCTTACCAGTGGCAACTACATTTCGCCATTCTCCAATTTTTGCAGCAATAGCCGATTGTGGACTCTTTGAAACTACGTAGCTATAGGCCTGGTCAAACTGCGGAGCGATTTTGGTACTTCCCCTTGTAATTGATGGAGTGTTATCAGCACCAAAAAGCAGGGCATTGCTGTAGTAGGTGTTCACCTTTTTTATATCGTTGGCAAATGTTGCGGGCAATTGTTGTGTCTGCAACTTTTCTGTGTTTAATACCCTGTCGGCGAGCGTTTGCAGCGGTAAAACTATTGCACCATCTCTTGATAACGGCATAGATGCCTCATCGGCGGTAATGCGCAAATAGTCTTTTACCGGATCTGAAAGATCGTCACCAATTTCTTTTAGCAGCCATGCATAATCGTATTCTAAATAAATTCCTCCCTCGCCATCATTCTGTAACTGCGTATGATGCGCCGTCATGTTTTTTACCAACGCCAACTGTTTTGCGGTCGGTGTTTTTATGCTGTCGGTAACAAGCGAAACATATTCCGATCCATTTTTTGCAAGGCCATCGTTCAATGTGTCGAGTGAGGCGGTAATGTATTGCAACAGTTGGGGCAGGGCGGCATCACCTTCTTTTTCGTTATCTACACTTTCTTCAAACTGATTAACGGCCACGCTTAGGTTGCCCATATCGGTTTTGTTTAAAGCAGCAAGAGAGTCATCAAAATTTTCAGGAGCGTAGTTGCCTGCTAATTTACCGTTGGTTCCTTTATTTTCGGCCGAATTACACGCAAACAACATGGTTGCCGCTGCAATCGAAATGATTATTGCTTTCATAAAGGGCACCTATGCAAAAACAATTCCAAACACTTGTCGCGTTTGGTTTCGTACCAATTCCACGGCTTATTGCTATTAAAGCAGAAGCCAGCCATAAGTATAAATGCAGTATACTTATCCTCATATAAAGCTTAACATTCTTGTACAGGGCAAACATTTCAACTGGCACGGTTCAGGATAATGTGTAGAAAGACATTCTCTCACCCTAAAAGCAATGCTATGTTTTTGAAAACCACTTTCTCCGCAATAATCTTTGTGTCATTGATTACCGGCTGTTCCAAATCAGATACAATTACAAATGAAACTTCCCTCGAAGGCAGTTGGGCCGTTACCGCAATCTCTTCAAATAGCGCATACGACTGGGATGGTGATAGTGATACCGAAACGGATATTTTTGGCACCTACTCTACCTGCCGCCGCGATATTATTTTAAATTTTGAGCAAAACGGTTACGGACAAACGCGGCAGGGTTGTAATGCCCCCTGGGAGAATATGAGTTGGCAATTAACCAACGGCAATCGACAATTGAATATCTCGTTCGCCTCGGGCGATATTAATTTGGATATAACGCAGTTTAACGAGAATACTATTAGAGGCAACGATGAAGTTACCGTTAATGGACAGCCTGTTGTTATTAGTTATACTTTGAGCAGGCGATAAATTTTGTTGCGCCACCGGTTATCTGAAAAGTTTTGTCTCTACATGAAGTCACCCCATCGGGTTTAAGCAAATGACTTTGCCCCTCTCCCAAGCAGAAATGTAGTGATTTCAATTACTTAAAAATCTCTCCAAAAAACAATTTCATGTCATTCCACGATGCCGTGTCTGCTGCTGCATTATAGCGAATGGGCATTTTAAATTTTTCACCCGTAGCAGTGGCTTTCGGATTGGTAAACGCATGTGTGGCCCCCGGGTAAACTTTGAAAGAATACTGTGCGCCAACGGAATCCATACTTTTTTTAAAAGCATCAACCTGTGGTTGCGGAACAAACCCATCATCGCCGCCGTGCGCAACCAATATTTTTGCCTTCAGCAACTCTTTCGAGGGAGGAACACCTTCCAATCCTCCATGGAAACTTACCACACCATCAAGGTTGGAACCTAGTTTAGCGGCATTTAAAACTACCGAACCTCCAAAGCAATAACCAATGGCGGCAGTTTTTGTCGAATCGGCCTGGGCATAGGTAAGCGCTTTTGCCAATGCAGCATCTAGTCTTGCTTTTGCCATTTGTGGATTTTGGTAAAATGGTGTAGCCAGAGCCTGCGCTTCTTTTGGATCGGCTGCCAGTTTACCATTGCCATACATATCAACAGCCATTGCCAGGTAACCCATTTGCGCAAGTTGTTTTGCACGTGTGCGGGGATAGTCGTCGAGCCCCCACCACTCAGGTAGCACCAACACTACGGGTCGCTGCCCCGATGATGCGCCGTTGTAGGTGATGTAGCTATTCATGGTGGTTCCGTTAACGGTATAGCTAACAGCTTCTTCTTTTAATGCGGCACTGCCGTTAACAGCATTGGCATTTGAATCAAGCACAGTTGTTGTTGTTGTGCCAACTGTTGTTTCGTTATTGCAAGATGTAAATAGTGCAGCGCAGGCAAAGGTGGCGGTGAACAAAAAATTTATTCGTGTCATAAAAATGAATGTGGTTGATAAGGTTTACTAAATAGCGAGGTGTGAAAATAAAAAACTCCGGCAAGTGTGCCGGAGCTTTTTATAAAATTATTTATACGGTAATTAAGGAGTAGTGTACGAACCCCATCCGGCTCTTGGCCCATCAATGGCCGCATCCATTCTTGTTTTTTGGCCAGCGGTGAACATGTACATGCAGGCATCATCAGTGTAATCCATATAATTCATCCACTGCTCTAATGGTTTACCGGCACAACGACTTTTTAAATTTACTGCAGGACATCCGCCGTTTGATGCATCGTGTGCTGGTGTATCACCCACCAAATCATTACCACATCTTGTATCACCCCAAATATGGCGCAGGTTTAGCCAATGGCCTACCTCATGCGTTGCTGTACGGCCCTGGTCAAATGCTGCATACAAGGGATAGCCTGTTGATACGGTACCAAATCCCTGGTAGTCTATCACCACACCATCGGTTGCAGCAGCGCCACCGGGAAACTGGGCATAGCCCAAAAGACCTCCGCTTAAATCGCAAACCCACATGTTCATCTTTGTGCTTGCATCTACCGGATCGCTGCCCCCCGAAGAAGTACGTTTCACTGCATCGTTTGTTCCAAAACTTGCTAAGGTGGTAGTTTTTCTAACCGTTTGTGCTAAGTAAAAACGCACCTGGCAGTTGGCAACATTTGCCAATGGATATCCGGCCAGATAAATGCCGGGATTGGACAGCTCAGTGTTTGTTTTAGAAAAGTCTTTGTTCAACACATCAATTTGTGTTGCAATTTGAGCATCGGTAACAATGTTAGCGTTGGTGTGTACCACATGCACTACTACCGGGATATACCAGGTGCTGGCTAAACGCACTGCGGCACCGCTTTCAATTAGTTGCTGTGTTTTGTTTTCCAACTCCTGCAAGCGGCGGGCACGCATTGGGTCGGTGGCTAACTGTTGTTCCAGAATTTCAGCTGATGCACAAAACCTGGCTGATGTGGTTTCCGGGCCAAATTCATCGGCTTCCGTTGGTTTAGCGTCCTGTTTGTTACAGGCAAGCATTACTACCGTGGCTCCTAAAAGCAAAAAAGAAATTTTTCTCATTGTGTAGGTGTTTTTTATCTTCCCAAAGTATAGCTTTTTCATGGGAGGTTGTTAAAACTTTTAAGGTTTTTTTCTAGAAAAAGGCCTTTATTGATGGGCATCCATATGAGCTTTGGCCGATTGCGTTAATTTAGAAACCGCGATTAACAATTTTTTGCCGAAGAATATTACCTGCTCACCGAGCCAAAGCAAATAAAAAATTAATACCAGTTAGATTTGTTGCTACCTAACAAAACCGCCAGCATGAAAAAATATTTTTCTGAAAGAAATGCCCTTACCGTGATGACGAGTCTTTTTTGCCTGGTAATGGTTTTTGTTGCAGCCATTCGCCACTCCGCCTGGGAGGCAATTGCTTTTGCGCTGGCGTTTAGTTTTTCAGTTGAGCTGCTTTGCCACCGGGTAAAGGAAAATAAATAAGCTGCCAGCTCTGCCTCATCCCGTTCCTCTTCTTCTGTTAGTTTAGAAAAAAGTACCGCATTTGGCCACTATTCGCCAGGGTTATTAACTGGCATTCCTTCAGCCTGCTTACCCCCAAAAAAGCCAACCTTATGCTTAAACCCAAGTGTTGCTGCTACTGTATACCTGCGCCAGGTTGCCGGCTGCAGAGTGCTTGTTTTATCAGCTGTATTGGTATGATTATGGTGATAGCCATATAAACAAAACTTATGAACTCAAACAACATGCAAAACAGCCGGCAAAACAACATGCCTGGCAAACAACCGGCAGGCAACAAACACCGCCCTGAAAATAAAGACAACCTCGATAGCCGCGAAGGTGAAGAGCAGGAAACAAAAGGCGATGATGTAACGCACAACAAAAAGGAAAATAAAGGTGGGCATTTAAAGAACCGCGGGAAGGATGAAGGGCGGTGACACAAGTGATGATATCAAAGTCCTGAGTTCAAAGTCAAGAGTTTCATTTTGAGATTTTAGATTTTGAATTCAGGATTTTTGTTCTTAGGGGCAAGTAAATTGACTCTCTTTCTATTTTTACGTTTCTAAAATTATACACTTTGTCTACTTCTAAAACGTACTGTTTTTGGAGGAGCTTACACAATTCAACAAAGGCTTAAATCAAATCTTTGCGCGACAAGAGATTTTGATATACGGTGCGGCGGCCGGCGCAAAGCTTCGTTTAAGCTTTATATGTTGTAGGCAGTCGTTACAACAATTTAGTCAACTTTGTAATGGTACTTCCTCGCTTTAGTTGAAGTGCTTCTATTTTGTTAGTTGCATCTTTTACAAAAGAATATTCGCCATTTGGGACTTCTATTACAAAAAAATCTGTGTCACTTGTAAAGTAGACATTCATTTTTTGTTCACCCTGTTTTAAAACCAATTTATCACCTTCCATAAGAATGGAAACCGTCAGCTTGTCGATATTGTAATTGCCAACATATCCATTCAATAGTGCGCTATCTACTGAAACTGTTTTTTTGAGTTTCGGTACATAAAACTCATTCCAGTTATAGACCGTGACTATGCTGTTTATAATTTCTGAAACAATTGCTCCGTTATCGGAGTTTACCATAATAATCACACCATTGCCACCCTCAAGGCTTCCAATATATTGCGATTTAAAACCTGCGTTGGAGCCACTGTGCCCAAAGTAGCTTTGAGTACCTCTTTTGCTAATCATTACTCCTAAAGCTGCTAAGCTGTCCACAAAGGGAGTTAAACGCAGCTTCGTCATCTCCTGTGAAAGAACTTTGTTTGATTTTCCTTGCAAGGCTAATTGTGTTTCAATAATGTACTTTGATAAATCAGTTGGATTAGTCCATAAAGCAGCAGCAGCCTGCTCAGGATAAAAGCGATATTTGCCTTTTATAGCTTTGCCGTTGCTCAAGTAGGCGGTTGCCCTAAGGTCTGCTTGCTCCTCTCCAGGTACATGAGCGAAAGTGCTGCTATGCATGCCGAGTGGCTTTAGTACATTGTCCCACATGTATTCTTCATAGGGCTTTCCAGTAATATCTTCAACAATGGTTTGAGAAATGGTAGTGCCACCACCAGAATACTGATACTTTAGCCCGGGTTCAAAAGCTGAACGCACTGATTTTGTATTAGCTGGTGTTACACCATCCAAAATCTGGGGACGGGTAGGCAAGGAAACCCCCATTTCATATCCGGGGAATCCACTGATAGTTAAGCCCGCAGTATGGCTAAGTAAGTTAGCAGTTGTTATCTTTTTCCCTTTTGAAACAGTGTCATAAGGAAACCTCCAGGACTTTAAATACTCATTGATATCTGATGACAAGTCCAGCTTACCATCCTGCACCAGTTTCAGTACACCAACACCATTAAGTGATTTGCTGATAGAAGCTGCCTGGAACAGTGTTGCAGTGGTTACTGGTTTTTGTTCTGCACTATCAGCCCAGCCAAAGCCCCTTGCCCATTCCATTTTATAATCTTTGATAAAAGCAATGCTGACACCATTGACACGGTAGAATGCCATGCGTTCCTGAAGATTGTATTTGTTTTTTGCGCCTTCTATATTTACCCACAAGCCAAGGTTATTCTCGACTTCTTTAATCTTTTTCTCAACGTCAGGTGCATAGTTTGTCTTTTGTGCCGAAACAGATAATTGCAAAACTTGTAATAATAGAAGAAGGAACCAAGTGCGTTGAATAAGAATGCTTTTTCTCATAATAAGTTTTCTTGTTTTAAGCGACTTGACTGACAACAACGAACAGGGCTTTATGCAAGTTGGGAAATAGAATTCCGTCTGCCTGAACCGCTGCTGATTAAAAATATGTTGATGAAGTTAAGTACAAAAGCTGTTAGTAATTCGTCTGCTGGAACTGAAGCTGGGATTTGCAATGACTCGTCCTGAAAAAAGTTGTCTTGTTAATGATAAAGATCCTGCATTTGGTTGACTAAGATAAACCATCCTGAATAAGGTTGATTGTTAGGTGTTGATAGTACGCTCAGCAAAAAATATTTTCATAGTCATTTAAATACTTAAGAAAATATTTTTTGTGATTTCTTTCGTTATTCTTCCTTCACTGCTTCCTCCTTTTTTTTAGCTTGCCAATAATAGTTTTTCCAACGTTTTACCTGTGGTCCTTTTTGCGTGTGCACTTCATGCGGTATCTGGTAATTTAAGCTGCTGTGCCGCCGCCGGTAATTGTAAATGGTAATGGCTCTTGCAATACATAAAGCTGCCCGCTCTATATCTTCATAACTGCTGCTGATCAACTCTGTTTTTAAAATGCCATTCACTCTCTCCGCAATCGCATTTTCCAGCGGGTCGCCGCTCTGCGTCATCGAGATCATTGCATGATGATCCTCTAACAATTTTACATACTCAAAACTGCAATATTGTATGCCACGGTCACTATGATGGATGACGATGGTTTCCGGTGGTTTTTGTGCCAGCGCTTTTTTTAACGCCACCACTGCACTGCTCACTTTCATATCATCACTTACATGAAACCCAACGATCTTCCTTGAGTAAGCATCAGTAATTAAAAAAAGGTAGGCGAACCTGTCTTTTAATGGTATGTAAGTAATGTCGCTCACCCAAAGTTCATGCGCCTTCATTGGCGTAAAATCCTTTGCCAGGTTGGGATAGCGGCGAAAGTGATGTTTACTGTTGGTGGTGTGTACGCTGCGTTTTGTTTTCCGTACCAGGAGTTTATGACTGGCCAGCAGGTTAAAGAAATGATCCCTTCCAATGCTTATGTTTTGCTTTGTAAAAAATGGCTCAAGCATAATAAGTAATTTACGGGTGCCGCACCGTGGCTGCTCGGTGCGAATGATGCGTACCTGCTCTAGAATAAGCACTTCGTTCACCTCTTTTGTTAATCGTTGTTTTATTTGTTTGTGATACGCCTGAGGCGTATAACCCAACAACCGGCAAATGCTTTTTACACTACTATTTGCATTTGCCCGTTTTACTTCGCGGACTGTTGGGAGCCAGACTTTTTTCTGATTGAAATATCTAATTGTTTTTCAGCAATATTAATCATCGTATCCAGCGCATCAGCACGCAGTTTTTCCCAAGCCAATTGCTTTTCTAAAAGTGCAATTCTTTGCTCCAATAAACCCTGATTATTTTGCTGATCAACAGGAATTTTATCTCCATTGCTGTTCATGGCTGAAAGGTAATATTTCTGTTGCTTGTCGGTGGGTGGCAGGTTATGTATACCCTGGTGTATCATTACCCATTTGTTGATGGTGCTGCGGCTTACACCATACTTTTCGGCCAGCTTCCTGTAACCTGTTCCTTTCGTTAAATACTCGGTAATTGCTTGTTGTTTGATGTCCATTTTAAGTCGTTTTGCAGACAACCTATTTCAGGACGAGACACAAACAGCCGAAGTTTGAACGTCAAGCCCTGCTTGCACAAAACCCCATGTTGGCAGTAGTGGTTCTCGTGTCATTGCAAAGCTGTGTCAATGATTGAAAAGATTAAGTCCTTTGATACTCCCAATTCTTGTCGCCTTTTATTAAAGTCAGCAGGGTTTTTGAAAGTAAAAACTTTGTCTCTGCTGTGCCATGTCTGTAAACTGTAGTTCCGAATGTCAATGATTGAATACAATGTTTCCGCTCGGTATGGTTTCAATGTGTCCGAAGGGTTCCAACCATTGCTAATGTGATACCATTTTCCATTCTCTTGATAAACGCTGTCCGCTTGTGAAAGATAAAGAGTGTCGTTTGGGTCTTGTAGTAGGTAATGACCTCTTTGATTTGTTTCTTTAAAAAGTCGCAACCGAATTTCTTCTTCTTTGTCGGGATGATGTTTTACAATTATAAAACTGTCGTTGTACCCAACGGCAAAAACAGTTGGTTTTATGGCAATAGTTCCGTTTGTGCCGCTGTTGTCAAAACTTTCCATGATGACTTGTTCTTTTGGCTCTGTTGACCAAGTCAGATAAAACGGTCCCGTCAAATGCTTTGCAGAAGTCTCATGGTCGTCAAAAGGAAAGCAACCAACTAAAGCTAGAATCAGAAGTCCTATAGAAAGAGTACGTTTCAATTTTTTGAGATGTTTGTTTACCATTACTGCCAACAGTTGTATTTCCGCTAATATACGCTACACTTTTCCCAAAACAATTTTTCTAAATCATTGGTTTGCCGCAACATATCCGTTTAAACGAAAGTTTGAAAACTTTCGCAAATACAACTTCACTACAAATCCAAATCATCCAACGGACTTATAATCTGTAGCATATCCCTGTTTGTAACATGTAAATATCGCAGAGTAGTTTTTATATCATTATGCCCAAGCAATTTCATAATCATGGTTACATCGGTACCCTTGTCAAGCAAATGTGTGGCAAAACTGTGTCGTAATGCATGAACGCTGCCCGGTTTTAAAACTCCTGCTTTGTCTTTAGCTGCAGATAAAACCAGCTGCAGGCTTCTGCTGCTATAGGGCTCACCCTCCACCTGCCCCTCAAATAAAAAGCCGGTTTTCAGCGGCTTGTATGCTTTCCAGTATTCCCGTAGCATCACCAGCAAAACAGGACTTAATGTTACCATCCGGTCTTTCTTTCCCTTGGCCTGCTGCACCAAAATGCACATTCGTTTACTGTCAATGTTTTTACTTTTAATTGCAACCACTTCGCTAACTCTTAAACCAGAACTATAAGCCAGCATCAACATTGTTTTGTGCTTAATGTTGCCAACAGATTTTATTATCGCGGCAATTTCATTCTGACTAAAAAAATTTGGCAACAACTGTGGCTTTTTCGGTCGCGGTATTTCCCAAAAAAACTTTTCCCTTTTTAACACCTGTTCAAAGTAGAATTTGACGGCGTTAATACGGCTATGCAATGTGTTTTCAGTCAGCTTCATTTCTTCTAAGCAATAAACAAAATACCGCCGCAGGTCATCGGTTGTAAGTTCGTTAACGGGCTTGCTCTTTAGTATTTGCAGCAGTTGCATAAACTCGTTGCGGTAGGTGCGTATGGTAGATGCGCTGTACGCTTTTAGTTGCAGTTGTTGCACAAACTTTTTGAGTGCTACAATATTTGCCGGCTGCAAAGTGCTGGTTTTTGCTGGTTGGCTAACAGTGGTTTTATTTTGCGCCTGCCTGGTTGGCAATACCGGCGGCGTGGGCTGCGTGGTAAGCAATGCTTTAGCTGTTTTCTTTTTGTGAACATAGCTTACCAAAGCACTGCTGTTGATGGTAGCCAATGGTTTTATTTTAATAAGAAAATTGTGGTAGGCCTCATTGTTCATTGGTATGTACCAGCACTTATTGCCCTGGCTCCATTTTACGCCGGTTACTTTGCGCACAGCTAAATTTAACTGCGCATTATAATCAAACACAATTGTTATAATCTCCGCGCCGCGGTGCAGTAATGGTTGCAGTAAAATTTGCATTCTTCAATTTAGCACAAAGGCCCGGATTGTAAACCATGGGCAGTAAAAAAAAATGTAGCCCCCAGTTGTCCAACCACAGCTTGCATGTACTGCAAAAGCGTGCGCCACCAACACATAGCCTGCGCAAATATTGTAACTGCTTCTGCGGGGTTGCAATGGTGTGGGCGCAGGTAACTTACTATTTTACGATTTTATTGAGGTAGAAACCACACAGCCACAAATAACCATGGTAACCCAGCCCTTACGATCTATTAACCTTTGCAGTACCAGGCATCCATCCTAACCTTAACAGGCATTACCCGCCAGGTTAGTATTTATCAACTGGCAGTTTAGCAGGGATGAACTGCCTATCAAGCTGGTATCAACCTGCCTCTTGTCAGGCATTAACCTACCCTTTATTGGTTATAGACCGGCAGTTTACCAGCCATTAAACGCCACTTTACCAGGTAGTAAGCGGCACTTTATCAGCTATTGGCCGGCAGTTTAATATATACCAACCCCCTCGTTAACCGGTGTTACCCGGCAAACCATTAAACCTTAGCTGAGAGCATACCACCTGGCAACTGCGCCTTAACAGGCAAAAAACCGCACTTTAATTTTATTTACCATTAAGTGGAAAATATTTTACAGCATACAACAACCCACAAGTGAAACCTAATTAATTGATAATAAGTAAACTAACGCAAACAATGTGGATTATACGAATGACTACCTCGTAACATTACTTAGAAAATGGAGCAATTATGCTCTTGACATAAACCTGATAAGGGTAATACCTTAGCGTTAAATAATATATTCCCTATTATTCTATGAACAATTTTATCAAATCAACCAAAAAACAATTTTTATGAGAAAAGTACTCATTCCATCCAATTGGGCTACAGACAATGTAGTTTTAACCATTGCCATTTCGCTTATCAATGGGCTTACCGGCAATACATTTTTCCCGACTTTAACGCCTGGCCTCGCGGCGCTTACGGCTGCGCAGGATGCCTACATAGCGGCACTGGGTAAGGCAAAATTTGGCTCCCGCGAAGAGCGGGCCGTTAAAAATCAATGCAAGGAAGATCTGGTGCAGATTATGCGCGGCCTGGCAGCTCAAATAAACTTTATTGCCAATGGCAATGTGGTTATGCTGGCCAGCGCAGGCCTTAGCCTTGATAAGGAACCGCAACCAAAAGTATTGGGAACCGCCACACCAATGGCCGAATATGGTTCAAATGCGGGACAAATAGTTTTGTTTACACCTGCCGTGGCGGGTGCCGTTAGTTACATGCATCAATACACCGACGACCCCGCCGCTGCCAAATGGAATGATGAACCTACCACCGCGGCAACCTGCATTATAAGAAACCTGCAGCCAGGCAAAGTGTATCACATGCGGATTGTTACCATAGGCACATCGAACCAAATTACCACCAGCGAAGTAATTACAAAAATGGCTGTGTAACAGTTTGCTTCTTATAAGGGAATACAATTTAAGGCTGCCACAAGGCGGCTTTTTTGTTGCTTGCCGATGAATACCCCCTATGAAATGCACAGCTTTGAGAGGCGTTCCTGCTCTGCACACTTGTACCCGCACGCAAAATGACCGTTTTTAAATTTTTAGAAACAGCTACCTCAGCCCACGTCACACCCCCCTCCCCTCTCAAAACCACAATCGCCTATATTTGCGCTGTACCAAATTTTTGTACGTGCAACAGTTTGAAGATTTCGACGCCAACCTTGCAGGAGAAGAAGGCAAAACCACTGAAACCAAATCGAGTTGGTTTAAACGACTGAAGAAAGGCATAACCACACCATCCTCCGAAAAAAAAGAAACGCCTGAAGGGCTATGGGCAAAATGCCCCGACTGCAATTACATATGCACCGTTAATGATTTGCGTGAGGCTTTATTTGTGTGCCCAAAGTGCAACTACCACCACCGCATTGGCAGCACGGAGTACTACGAAATTGTTTTTGATGATAACCACTACACCGAACTTTTTGAAGAAATACGCTCAAAGGATTTCCTGGGCTTCACCGATTTAAAATCGTACGAAAAAAGATTGGAGGAAACCTGGTCGAAAACCGATTTGAAGGATTCGATGCGGGTAGCCACGG
Source organism: Chitinophagales bacterium (assembly GCA_031425835.1). Lineage (GTDB taxonomy): Bacteria > Bacteroidota > Bacteroidia > Chitinophagales > Chitinophagaceae > Flavisolibacter. The sequence continues at coordinate 19,315 of JANPKD010000003.1, read as the reverse complement.
GCCATGTAAATGGCCAGCCAATTGTTATTGCCTGTATGGATTTTGAATTTATCGGCGGCTCGCTGGGCAGCGTTATGGGCGAAAAATTTAGCCGTGCCGTTGACCATTGTTTAGCCAACAAGCTACCCTACATGGTTATTAGTAAAAGTGGCGGTGCCCGAATGATGGAGAGTGCTTTTTCACTGATGCAACTGGCAAAAACCAGTGGTAAATTATCGCAGCTTTCCGATGCCGGCCTGCCCTACATTTCTCTGTTAACCGATCCTACTTTTGGTGGCATATCGGCATCGTTTGGTATGCTGGGCGATTTAAATATTGCCGAACCAGGCGCACTTATAGGTTTTGCAGGGCCCCGGGTAATTAAGGAAACAATTAAAAAAGATTTGCCACCGGGTTTTCAAAGAAGTGAGTTTTTATTAGAACATGGCTTTTTAGATTTTATCATTCCCCGCAAAGAGTTGAAGGAAAGACTGGCAACGGTGCTCACGCTTTTTAAAAATTAAGAGGTTATTTATTGATGAAGCTCACAACAATAGCCCTAGTGTTTTTTTTCAGTGGAGCTTTAGCACAACAAAAAGTATTAGAGTTTCCATTACCTAATGCAAACCTGCACTACACAGCCTGCGTTATTCCGGTTGAAGCCACAAATAGTTTTTTTATGTCGGTGGCAACGGCACAATCTGTTGAACGTTACCTGGTACATTCAAGTGGTACCAATTTTACTTTTTCGCAGGCAGTGGCAAAGGAAAATTTGAACGCTACAGCTTATACCATATCCCCGCGCATTTACAAACTTTATAAGTCGGGTATTTTTATCGCAGGTGGTATTTTTAAAAAAGAGGTGATAGATGTAATTCAACACCCGGCGGCCAAAAAATATTTTTTTGTTAGCACAGATTTTAACTCGGGCATTTCTACCATTACCGACACGCTACCCTACCAGCCAAATGAGGAACTGATTCATAGTTATTTTACCGGCAAGAAGCTGGTACTTATTAAACGCCATCGCACAAGGGAGGTTCTTATTTTTCACAGCAAAACACCTGGCAGTAAAATAAAAACCGATACGGTTAGCATCAACCCGTTTCAAAGTACAACACCAGGCCACCAGCTTGCCGGCGATAGGGCAAAATATCCCGCCACCCAAAAACTGAAAAATAAGATTGTTTTTATGCCCTACAATATGTGGTATCCGTTGGGCACCATCAACTTTACAAACAGGGCTTTTGTAAAAGACAATAAGTTTATCGCCACATTCAACACCCCCGATCTTTCGTCGTGGATACTTACAATGAACCTGGAAACATTCGCATACGAAGTTGAAGAGTATAAACTTTCCAAACCTGCGAAAGATGCCAACACCGCGTCGCACACGTCAATACTATTCGATTCGGTACTGATAACAGGCACGGTTACAGAAAATGACCTTGATCTGCATATTTTCAACGTTGCCAATAAAAAGTTGATTGCCCACCATGTAATTAATGAAAACAATTTCAGCAGTTTCTCTCCGGCTCCGGTTGAGCAGGTGGGGGATTTTTGGTCGCGTAGCAACAGTTCAACCATTGGGTTTAAGGATTTTCTGAAAAAATGTTTGTCCAACCAGGTTTTGATCTCCGGACGCAAAGATCAAAATTCAATTTCGTTAACAATTGGCAGTGAGTACCGGCCAACAATTGATGCCACCTTTGTAGGGAATGTAATGACCCTGGGTATGTTGGGCTTCAACCAGGTGAAACCCCCACCCACTGTATCATTCAACATGGGATTTGAATTGCCGGATTTGAGTGCTACAAAGAAGGAGGTGAAAAATTTTATTTGGGACAAAATGTTGATCTACCTCTTTGGTCACCGTCATGTTTTTCCAAATTTTACTTTCTTCTACATGAATGGGTTTTATTACATTGGCAATGCAGACATGAACGGAACAAAATTTCAGGTGTATAAATTCAGTGAAAAAGCAGCTAATGGAAATTAAAAACCGCTCGGCTTATTTTGAATATTTTTTTGAAGAGAAATACAATGCTGGCCTGGTGCTGTTGGGTACCGAGGTAAAATCGTTGCGCTCGGGCAAAGCCAGTTTTAATGATTCGTATTGCATATTCAACAATGGAGAACTTTGGATTAAATCGTTCCATATTTCCGAGTACTCGCACGGCACCGCCAATAACCACGATCCAATTAGGGAACGAAAGTTGCTATTGAACCGCCGTGAGTTGAAAAAAATTCAAAACAAATTAAAAGAGCAGGGTTATACCATCATTCCACTGCGCCTTTATTTTAATGAAAAAGACACGGCCAAATTAGAGATTGGTTTGGGCAAAGGAAAAAAACTGCACGACAAAAGAGAAAGCATCAAACAACGCGACACCGAACGGGAAATGAAACGTTTTATAAAATAATTTTCAAGCCAACATTCGAATGAAAAAATTTATTGCTCTTATTGTTTTGATAACCCTTTTTTATAACAATACAAATGCGCAGCAGGTTGCAGGTTATTGGTATGGCACCGCCAACGTTGAAAATACGGTTGGCAATAATTACCTGGTTGAGATAATTATAAAACAAAACAGCAGTTCGGTACAGGCCGTAATGAATTATTATTTCCGCAACACCTACCGAAGCCTGAAGCTGAACGGCACGTACAACTCCAAAACAAGGCAGCTAACGTTGATCAATATTCCCATTCCCTACGCCGGCAGTACCAGCAACAGGGAGGTGGATTGCACTATGGATTTTACTGCCATACACCGCGTGGCTAAAGCCGGTAGTAATTTAATTGGAAGATTTAGTGGCAAGCCCGCATACAAATACACCTGCCCCGATATTGTTTTTGATTTACAGCTGAACAAGGAAGCAGGTAATGCCGATTCGATTTTAACCGCGTTGCGGAATTACAAGGAAGGGTACCAGCTATGGTCGCCATCGAGCACCGACACATTGGTGGCGGCAACGGTGCAGCAACGTATCATTCAAAACCCGGTGATCAACAGGGAGTTTACCGAGCGGGTGGTAGAGGTGCAAAAAGAAATTGAAGTTGATGCCGATTCGATACAGGTTGATTTTTATGATAATGGTGAAGTTGATGGCGATTCGATTTCGGTTTTTTTCAACGAACAATTGTACGGTGCTAATTTAAAATTGAGCACCCGGTCGGTTAAGCTGAATTTGAAACTGGATACCACGAAAGAAATAAATACCCTCGCCATGTTTGCCAACAACCTGGGAGCCATACCACCCAATACCGCACTAATGCTTATTTACGATGGCAAGAAACGCCACGAGGTACGGTTGAGCAGCAACCTTGAAAAAAATGCGGCGGTGCGCATTAGAAGGAAGAAAAATTAGCAGGTCACACTACATAAAACCGCGGCTGTGTGGGCTATGTTCTTCCGCAAAAAATACAGAACACGGATGCCACGGATCTATGGATGTTAATGGATTTGTTTTTTCTGCTGCGCAAGAAAACCAGATGCGAAAAATTAAGCATTGGAATTAAAAAGGTCACCGTTTCTGCTACCCGAATCTAAATTTTACGAAGTAAAATAAATCCGTCCTTATCCGTCCGAAACCTCGGACTAACCCGTGTCATCCGTGTTCAAAAAAACCCACGGGGATGTGTAGTGCAATTAAAAAAGTTGAATGTTTTTATTTCACTAAAACAACTCCGCCTGCTGCCCTCCTTCTCTCTGCTCCCACTCCATCATAATGTTTTTATTGAAGTCAACCAGTTTTGCGCCAACGGCTTTCCAGCCCATTACGTCAACCATCTTTGCAATCTTGAATTTGGCTTTTCTTATCTGCGAACCTTTACCCGAATGCACAACCAAAATCGGTTCTTCTTCGGTTGACACGGCTTCGAGAATATTGTTTTTCCCTTCTTTAATAAACAAAAATTTTGACCTCAGTGTTGTTGTTTCAATTTTAAACCGCTTTACATTGTACTGCAGCTTTTCATTGTCTAAATACACAGCCGTTATTACTCGCTCCGGGTCAAACTTCTCTACAAGCATTACTTCTTCTGGGTTAAAACGCTGCGTTGACTCCTGGTCGGTTATCACATAATTGCCATCGGTGTATAAAACCAAAATTTTATCGTCGGCATCAAAATCGCCCAGCATCATTCCTTTGCCATCGTGATTGAGGCGCCCGAATTTATCATCGAACCAAAGTTTAATACTGCCCAGGGTAGCAAGGCCGGCCTCTTTAAATTTTACGGTGCGCACCGGATATTTTGTTACCTGGTTGCCCATGGAACTACGGCTTTTTATTTCCTGCTCTTCAAAATAAAAATCAAATTCTTTATTGCGTGCCGAACATGCGGGGCTTAAAATAATTTTTACTACCTCGGCTTCGCCGTTTGCATTTATACTCAGGTATTGCACCTTGCTTTTGTCCGTGCCTTTTGTCAAATCATATTCTTTATCCCTGGTAATGCCGGTAACATTAAATCGTTTGGCAAAACTAATTCCCGATGCACCATCGGTATAGATCATGTTGTAGGTAGTGCGTTCGTCGCCTTTTCTAAAAACAGCTGCGTGCAAAATATCTTTTCCAATAAAAACTTTATCCTGCACTTTCACCACCTTCATTATACCGCGTTTGGTGAATGCAATAATGTCGTCGAGGTCGGAACACTCAACCAAAAATTCATCTTTCCTTAATGAAGTTCCAATAAAACCCTCGTCGCGGTTGATGTATAAACGTGTGTTGGCGATGGCTACCTGCTTGGCTTCAATAATTTCAAACTGTTTAATCTCCGTTCTGCGTTCGCGGCCCTTGCCATATTTTTTTAGCAGGCCATCAAAATAGGCAATGGCAAAATCGTTAAGGTTTTCCAGGTCGTGTTTTACTGCTTTAATGGCCGCATCCAAATCCTTAATCTGCTGGTTCAGTTCATCAATATCCAGGCGGTAAATTCTACGTACAGGCTTTTCGGTAAGTTTTAAAATATCCTCAGTGGCAATGGCTCTTTTTAATTGTTTTGAAAACGGCACAAAAGCTTTGTCAATGGCTGCAATTACTTTCTCCCAGGTTTCGTGTTTTTTTTCGAGTTCCTTGTAAATCTTTTCTTCAAAAAATATTTTTTCCAGCGAAGTAAAATGCCATTTATCCTGTAGTTCGCCCAGCTTAATTTCCAGTTCTTTCTGCAACAGGTTTTTTGTTCTGTCGGTAGAAATACGCAGTAACTCGTTTACACTAACAAACTGTGGTTTTTCATTTACGATCACGCAGGTGTTGGGCGATATGGATATTTCGCAGTCGGTGAATTTATACAATGCATCAATGGTAATATCCGATGAAATGCCGGGAGCCAAATCAATCTGTAATTCAACCGTGGCCGAACTGATGTCGGTTACTTTTTTAATTTTTATTTTACCATTGTCGTTGGCTTTAACAATACTGTCGATGAGTGATAACGTGCTTACGCCAAAGGGTACACTTTTTACAAGCAAAGTTTTTTTATCCAGTTCTTCAATATGCGCTCTTACTTTTATTCGTCCTCCTCTTCTTCCTTCGTTGTAATCGGTTACATCGGCCATGGCGCCGGTTAAAAAATCGGGGTAGAGGTCGAACTTTTTTCCTTTCAAATATTTTATTGCCGCCTCGCAAATTTCAATAAAGTTGTGTGGTAAAATTTTTGTTGCCAGCCCCACTGCAATGCCTTCGGCCCCTTGTGCCAGCAGCAATGGAAATTTTACGGGCAGCGTTACGGGTTCGTTTTTTCTACCATCGTATGTCAGTGCCCAGTCGGTGGTTTTTGCATTAAACACAACTTCGAGTGCAAACTTGCTCAGACGGCCTTCGATATAGCGGGGCGCCGAAGCATCTATCCCCATACTTGGGTCGCCCCAGTTACCCTGCGTATCAATCAATAAATCTTTCTGACCCATGTTCACCAGCGCATCTCCAATTGATGCGTCGCCATGCGGATGATACTGCATGGTTTGACCAATGATGTTGGCCACTTTATTTAACCGGCCATCATCCATCTCCTTCATGGCGTGCAGTATGCGGCGCTGCACGGGCTTTAAGCCATCCTCTACCGCTGGTACCGCACGTTCGAGAATTACGTAGGAAGCATAATCTAAAAACCAGGTTTTGTACTGGCCATTAATGCCCTGGTCGGTTTGTACGTGTTCGAAGTTTTTTATTTTCTGTGTGCTCATTTTTTATTTTGTTTGAACGACGGCGGAGGTTTCCTACCACACTTCAAAAGTTCCTGCCACACCCCGGAGGTTTTGAAAACCTCCGGGGTGTAATTACATGCTATCCGGAGCTACGGGTGTGAAGTTCTACCGTTATTTAATTTTTTTACCCCGTGGTTGCGCACCATTTTGGTAGAGCACTAGTTCGGTAACCACAGCTTTTTCATCGCGTATAAATTCAACTTTTGCTTCCACAACTTTTAGAAAAAACAGGTTTTCTTTTTCGGGAAACAAATCAAATACCGGCTGGCCGGTGGCCTGGCCCTTTAGTTGTAAACCATCAAGTGTTATGGTTATAAAAAAAGATGGACTCAATTGGTATTCGCCAACATACTGCTGCAAAACAGTGGAGGGTACAACAACTGCTTTTTTTTCTTCGGGCATTTGGTATGGTTGTCCCAGTGCTATGGCCGCAAGTGCTTTCGATATTTTTCCAAGCGATCGTGATGATGCATTGTCTATCATGATCACTACCAATTCTTCGTCGGGAAAACGGATGATGTAAGATGCAAAACCCGGTATGCCACCACTATGCGCGGTAAAATTTCGTTGGAATAAAGTATCGATGGCCCAACCATAACCGTACTTGTTTTTATAGGGCGTAAATGCAGCCTTCCACGACGAAGGCTTGAGTATTTTATCGGTGTAAATAGCCCGTTCCCATTTTGCAAGATCGCCAACGGTGGAGTACATGGCACCGGCCGAATAGGAAATAGTTGAATCAACAATTTCCGCAGGCATTATTTTATCACCTAACAGTAAATAACCTTTTGTTTTATTTGGGTGGCTGAGATGTGTAAAATCAAAACCACTATTGGTCATTTTTAAGGGGTTAAAAATGCGTTCACGCATTACCCGCTCGTATGGCTTTTTAGTAACCTTGCTAATAATGTAACCAAGCATGGAGTAACCCGAGTTACTGTAGTTCCATTTTTCGCCGGGGGCAAAATCGGGAGTGTATTTTTTAAACAGAGCCATCATTGAGTCGGCGGAAATTGGTATGGTAACATTGCCATTCATTAATGATGAATCGTTGGTGTAGTTATACATGCCCGAGGTATGGGTAAGCAAATGTTCGATGGTAATTTTATCGCCATTTGTAAATCCTGGAAAATATTTTCCGAGCGTATCCTTCAACGAAAGTTTTTTTTCTTCGGCCAGTTGCAGGATGATGGCGGCAGTAAACTGTTTTGTTATGGAACCAATTTGAAAAATGCTGTTGGCATCGTTCATTATTGTTTGCTCAGCGTTCCTAAAGCCCATTCCTTTTTGATAAAGAACAGTGCCCTTTTGCGCCACAAGCACCGAGCCGTTAAACTTGCCATCCTTAGCATACGCGGTTACCAGTTCCTCCATTTTTTGCCCCGCAGTTTGCGCAGATGCAAAAACAAACAGAAAGGAACCGACAATCAGTAAAAATTGCTTTCTCATAAATTTTGGTTTAATAAATTATGGTTCTATAACAGTAGCATTGTTTTCAGTATCCGTAGTTTTTAGTCTTACCTCGAAGCCCTTCCATCCATCGGCAGGGTTGCCGTGTATTTCAACTCTGCCAGCTTCGGCAAGTTTTTGCATGCGCCATAATAAAAAAACATCGCCGGTTTTTATCTTCATTTTTGAAAGAATGGCGTGCATGGCTTTATTGCCCTTTTGCCATTCTTTGCTAAGCCCATGTAAAATATCGGCATCATAAAAAGTTTCTTCCCTTCCGGCAATTTTTTTACCACCTTCCAATATCCTGATCATGGCATTGTCGGTACAGAGCTTGCGCCATTCATCGGGGTCAACTTCAAACTCGCTTGGAGTTACCACGCGGTTTAATTTTTTTGCTTTCAAAAATTCTTTTGGTTGAATCTCGTGCAGTGCGGTTGGATAAAATATGCCGCCCTTTTCATTGATAAACGGAAGGTTGTTCATGTACAACACAACCACCCGGCCCTGGTACGGGTGCAATTGCGCAATCAGCCAGTAGTAGCCGCAAACGTCGTGTTGGTTTTGCCCCATCCATAACCAAACCTGCAGGTTTTCATTTTCATCCAATGCTCTTTTTAACTGGTGCACGGCAAGGCGGTCGTCAACCATATCCATTAACTGCGCAGTATCATATGGCGATGCATCGAGCAAACCTTTCCACCACTCCCTGCGTGTTTGATAGCCTTCCGGCTCGTCAATATTTTCGATTGGGCCAACGGCGTAATCGTCTTTAATTTCTATTACCTGGCCTTTCATCGACTCATCTAATTCAAATGCTTTTTGCAACACCGCTACATCGGCCTGTTGAAATACTACGTGAATAAGATCACCCCCAGTTGGCCGAGTGTTTTGAAGTGAACTATCTTTTTGGTTTGCTTTACTCTTCATAAAATGTAATACTCTTTCTTCAAATTTTTTGTGTGTGTTGTGAGTCGTTCTTTAAAGCAATGTCATTAAGTTAGGAAAATAAAGCATCGCTGATAAGCAAGTAGCCGACCTTATTACCTTGGTAAAAAATTCAACTAATGAGGATTGTACCTTATTATCTTATTCAAAGCGGGAAAGAAAATAAGGTAATAAGGTCGGTGTTTTAAAGAACTACCACTTTACTAAGGTTGATAAGGTTTCTTCCAACCTTAACTTAATAGCGGGACAGGTGTTATTTCAACCTTCAAATTATTGATGATAAACTCCTGCCGCTCCTGTGTGTTTTTGCCCATGTAATACTCCAGCAGGTTTTGAATATTATCGCCGTGTTCCAATATGACTGGCTGTGTACGAATTTCGTCGCCAATAAACTGCCCGAATTCATCAGGCGAAATTTCGCCTAATCCTTTAAACCTGGTTATCTCGGGTTTGCTGCCTAACTTTTTCATCGCCTCTTGTTTTTCCCCTTCCGAATAACAGTAAATGGTTTCCTGTTTGTTTCTCACCCTGAACAATGGCGTTTCTAAAATATGCACATGAAAATTCTTTACGAGGTCGGGGAAAAACTGCAAAAAGAATGTCATGATCAGCAACCGGATATGCATACCATCAACATCGGCATCGGTGGCAATCACTATGCGGTTAAATCGCAACCCTTCCAGGCCTTCTTCTATGTTGAGTGCGTGTTGCAAAAGATTTAATTCTTCATTTTCATACACCACCTTTTTACTGAGGCCATAACAATTTAATGGTTTGCCGCGCAGGCTAAATACGGCCTGTGTATCAACGCTCCTGGCTTTTGTAATGGAGCCGCTGGCCGAGTCACCTTCGGTTATAAAAATGGTGGTTTCTTTTTGCGTGGCAAAAAACTCTTCTTTGTTTTTTGTGGGGGGTTCATCGTTGAAATGTACGCGGCAATCACGCAGTTTTTTATTGTGCAGGTTTGCCTTCTTTGCTCTTTCGTTGGCTAATTTTTTTATGCCGGCCAAATCTTTCCTCTCTCTTTCACTCTGTTCAATTCGTTTTTTTAACGCATCGGCAATGGAAGGATTTTTATGCAGAAAGTTATTGAGATGCTTAGCTAAAAAGTCCAGCACAAACTGGCGCATGCTTGGTCCACCTTCATCAACATTTATGGAACCAAGTTTTGTTTTTGTTTGCGATTCAAACACCGGTTCTACAACTCTAACAGCAATGGCAGCTACAATGCTTGCTCTTACATCAGATGCCTCATAATCTTTTTTAAAAAAGTCGCGGATCACTTTTACATACGCTTCTCTAAATGCCGCCTGGTGCGTACCACCCTGCGTGGTATGCTGGCCATTAACAAACGAGTGGTAGTCCTCGCCGTAATCGTTGTTATGGGTTAGTGCTACTTCAATATCCTCGCCTTTTAAATGAATGATTGGGTAGCGAATACCTTCGGGGGCCGTATCGGCGTTGGTTTCGCGGGTGAGCAGGTCGTGCAGACCATTTCGGCTCACATACGACTTCCCATTAAAAACAAGTTTTAAACCTGCATTCAAAAAACAATAATTCCAAATCTGTTTTTCTAAATACTCGGGTATAAAATGAAAGTGTTTAAAGATGGTGTCATCGGGAATGAAAGTTACCAGGGTGCCGTTTGGCGCATCGGTTTTTACTTCCTTTTCTTCTCTTATTAAAACACCTCTTTCAAACTCAGCTTCCTTAACTTTTCCATCCCTGAACGATGCCACCTTAAAATTATAGCTTAAGGCATTTACTGCTTTCGTACCAACTCCATTTAATCCAACGGTTTTTTGAAAAACCTTACTGTCGTATTTGGCACCGGTATTTATCTTACTCACCACATCAACCACTTTTCCTAAGGGTATACCGCGGCCGTAGTCGCGAATGGTAACCGTCTTCTCTTTTATACTTATTTCAATGGTTTTGCCATAGCCCATTGTGTACTCATCAATACAGTTGTCAACAACTTCTTTTACCAATACGTAAATGCCGTCATCGGGGCTTGCACCATCGCCCAGCTTGCCAATGTACATGCCCGGCCGTAGCCTGATGTGTTCTTTCCAGTCAAGGCTTTTAATGCTCTCCTCGTTATAGTCAAAAAGGTTTTTTTTTGCTTCGGCCATAGGATTTGTTGCAGTTTGATTTTGGGTAAAAATAATTTTATTGATTCATTGGCGGGATAGGGAAATCACTATCCCGCCAGTGCTGTGCAAAAGTTTGTTGCCACCTCAGCCCACAACAGCCTGACTGCCAGCTCAACAGCGGGCAAATATAGCTAAAAATGAAAGCTATTTACTAAACATTTTAGCTTCTGAAAATTATTTCGGGTACATTTGCCGGAGTGGCGGTGACGGTCGTGGACGGTTCGGTTTATTTTTATTTGCACAAAGAATATTAGTTTGAACTTTCAGCAAATCCCCTAATTTTGGCTTCTTACTCAGGCACAATTTTTAGGCTTGATTGACCATTACTACTACCCATTACCCCATTAAGTTCTACACAGCTTTATTGCTTACTAACCCAAAGTAAAAAGTTTTTAAAACCCCTAAAACGGAGGATTGACATGTATTCATACGGATTACTTGAACCCGGTTGCTATTACCTTGTTCAGGAAAAGGAAGAATCAACTTTAGAATTGATAAAAGTTACAGTGGAAACTGAACAGTGCATGTACGTATTTAAATACAAGGATGAACTGGTAACCGAGTGGAAAAGAAAGAACGACAAACTGCATGACATTTTAGAATGCCTGAGCGATGACGTTGTGGAAGTTTGGAAGAAACATTACAATGAAGAATCGTACCTGGAGGAAGACGACGAATGATGTTGAACTTTTATAAAATGGCATGGCATACTGGAAATTGATGTTTATTTTTAAATGATAAACTACCAGGTAATGCAGCCAAAACTTTTAAAACAGTACTGTTTTCTTTTTGTAACACTACTATTTGTTTCGGGGATTTTTGCACAGGAAAATTTACCACAGGATTATCTTACTCCTGCTTTTCACCAGGGCCGCAGAGAGGCTGCAAGGCAGTTGATGCCGCCCAACTCGGTGATGGTAATTTTTGCAGCACCTACCCGCACTTTTTCCAACGATGTAGAGTACCTGTTTCATCAAAACCCCGACCTCTATTACTTTACAGGATACAAGGAACCACACGCGGTTCTTTTGCTTTTTAAAGAGCCGCAAACAACTGCGGCGGGTAACAACTTCACCGAAATTTTTTTCGTACAAAAAAGAAATGCCCGGGCCGAGAGCTGGACGGGCAGGCGGCTGGGCATTGAAGGCGTGCGTACAAAACTTGGAATTGCTACGGTTTTTAATGGCGAAGATTTTAAAACCTCGCCAATTGATTTTGCCCGATTTGATAAAATAATTTTTGATGAAATTCCAAAGGATGTTGTGAGAGGTGATGCCGCAGGTTTGTATCACCTGCTGGAAACGTTTAAAGAAAAATCAAAGCTCGAAGTAAATAAAAATGATTCCGGGTCCAAACGTTTTTCAACCGAACTATTTCAAAACATTACCCGCACACTCCGCGAGGTAAAAACGCCGGAAGAACTTTTGCTGCTGCGCAAGGCCATTGAAATTTCCTGCCTGGGTCAAAACGAGGTAATGAAAGCAGTAAGACCAGATATGTCGGAGTTGGAAATACAGGGACTGCACGAGTACATACACAAACGATATGGCGCCGAGCATGTTGGGTATGGCTCTATCATTGGTGCCGGCGAAAACGGCTGTATTCTTCACTACATGGAAAACTCAAAAACCAAAGTAGGCAACGATTTAATACTGATGGATGTTGGTGCAGAATACCATGGGTATACTGCCGATGTAACCCGGACGGTTCCGGTTGATGGTAAATTTTCGGATAGTGAACGGGCCATTTATCAATTAGTTTACGATGCTCAGGAGGCGGCGTTCAAAACTTTAAAAGAAGGGTCGTTATGGGCCGATGCAAGCAAGGCTGCAAAAGATGTTATTGCCAATGGCCTGGTGCGGTTGGGCATTATAAAAACTACGGGTGAGGTTGGGCGTTATTACACCCACGGCCTTGGGCACCACATTGGTTTGAACGTACACGACAAAAGCCACTACGGTCCGTTGAAAAAAGACATGGTGATTACGATTGAACCCGGCATTTATATTCCTGCCAATAGTGACTGCGACAAAAAATGGTGGGGATTGAGTGTGCGTATTGAGGACGATGCATTAATTACACTGGAAGGTTACGAATTGCTTTCGGCATTCGCACCACGATCAATTGACGAGATTGAAAAAATGATTGCTGAAAAGTCGGTGTTGGATAATTATAAGTTGCCGGAGTTAAAGTCGGGGGGGAAGAAAGCGTTTTAGGGTTGATGTGGAATGCTGTACTGTGGTATGATAAAACCGTAAGGTTTTTTTCTTTTGGGCCCAACAGCATGGCTACCATGAAGCGTCTGTTGCGTCGCACTCTTCAGGGTTCAGTTTGCAACTCGGCATAAGGCAATTTTTCCTCCAATTTATTTCGCACCTGTTTTGTCCGCCTTGGGTTATTCAAGCCACGGATTTAAACGACTCGTTTGCGCGGGGTTTGCCGTGCGAGGGCTTGTGTCTGGGGCAACCCCCCGCCTTTAGCAGAGGCACCAATTACACAACCCTAAAATCAAAAGGCAAATATTTTTTTACAACGCCGAACTCATAAAACGATGCAGAGCTATGTTCGTAATCGGTGTATTCAGATACTAACCGCCGCTAACCATGTACAATTTCCAAAAACGTTAAGCCATTTGTTGGCCGCAACGACTGAACTTACACTCTAATGAGAAATTTTTTTCGAAAAATATTTAGCAGAAAAAGGAAAAACAACAGTCCTTCTGATAACCCAGAGTTTACAGGTGACTTGTCATATTTGAACGATATTCCTAAATTAGACATCATTGGTTCCATTGATTTATCTGACATCATTGGAAGTACAATCACAGATATCAAACAAGAATTTAGTTTCAATAAAATAGACAATTGGATGGATTATTCAAGAACTTTCATCACACTTAATGATGATTTGGTAATTACCTTTCCCGTAACCGGTAGTCCTTCCACTTCAATAGTGAGAACCTCAAAACAATCTAAAAATTTACACAAGCAGTACACTACAAGAATTATTGGGCAGCAAATAAATGATTTCTATTTTTATTATTTTGAAAATTATCCGGATAGTAACCAGCCGAGTTACATGTTACTAAGCAATGGATTTGCGATGTCAGAAGAATCGATTGGTATACACGGAACTGGAAATGCTGATTTGCATTTGTATTCTGAAGAACAATTTCAGCAAATTATTCACGATAAAGAAGCTGATATTCGCTCATTTTTAAAAACTATAGACAACTAAAAACTGCGGCCCATATGGTTTTTTGCAGGCTGGGCTTGACAAACTAAGCTTCAACAAGTTGCAAGACCCGGCATTGGCTCGGGGATTTTTCTACAATCAATTTTTCAATCTCCTCAATAACTTCCGCACAGGCGTTTTTGGACAATTATAAGTTGCCAAAGTTAAAATCAGGGGGGAAGAAAGCGTTTTAGGCATGGGGTAATGCTAGAGCGACAATATCAATGCAGATCATTCTATTTTTTCAACGTTGTTCTCCGCAGCTCCAACAAATTCAAAGCATTGGGTTGAAAATTTTGTACACCTGGCTGCACCAAATGCACAGCTACATCGTACCACAGCGGTACCACCGGTGCGTCGTCCATCATTAGTTGATCGGCCTGCCGGTAATACTCGTAACGCAAACTATCATTCGTTTCGGCAATGGCTTTTTCAAACAGCGCATCAAATGCCGGGTTGTTGTAGCGGGTGTAATTGGGCGGCGCAGGATTTTTTGAATAAAACACCGACAAATAATTTTCAGCATCGGGATAATCAGCTATCCAGCTTCCTCTAAAAAACAGAGCTCTTGAATTTGATGTCATTTCCAACAGCAAAGATTTTTGAACAACATCCACTTCCACCCTCAAACCAATTTCTTCTAACTGCCGGGCAATGTAATTTGCTATTTCGGAGTAAATGGGAATGGTTTGCAATTTTATTGCGGGTTGGTTTTGTTTAGTAATTCCAGCCTCCTGCAACAGCTTACGTGCAAGCACGGGGTTGTAATTATAACCTTTCACTTTAGTTGAATCAAACGATGGTAAACCAGCGGGCACAAACCCTGCCTGTGCCGGAATGCCTAATGAATTGCGCAGGTACAGAACCATCTTCTGCCTGTCGAAACCATAATTAATTGCCTGCCGCACTTTTTTAAACCGCAGTGGCGAATTTTTTAGAATGCTATTTGACGAGTCGAACAAAATACCGAAGTATTCTATGTTGAGATAGGGTGTTGTTTTCAATTGAATTTTATCTTCCCAATCCTTGCGCAAGGTTCCGCGTTTGGTGAGCACCTCATCTTTGAAAGAAGCATCTATGTCGTTGATAAAATCGAGTTTGTGCTGCCGGAATAATAAAAATTCCGTGGCCTTGCTATCGTAAAAACTAACGTTTACACCATCCAAATACGGCAGGCTTCTGCCCTGCTCATCTTTTTCAAAATAATTTTTATTTTTTTTCATCACCAAGGCCTGCCCTTCTTCCCATGCTACAAATTGAAAAGGGCCGGTGCCTACGGCATGACTTCTAAAACCGGCACCATATTTTTCCACTGCTTCACGCGGCACCACCGAGCAGTATTGCATTGATAAAATGCCGAGTATTGGATTGTACGGCCGGGATAATTTGAGTTGAAAAGTTGTGTCGTTAACAGCGGTAAAACTTTGCAGGCTATCAACTTTTTTGTTGAATATCCATTTACCCGGGCTGGCAACTCCGGCATCCATAATCCTGTTGAAAGAATAAACAACATCGGCCGCTGTCATCTTTCTTCCTAGGCCATTTGCAAAGCAGGCATCGTTGCTAAAAAAAACATCACCGCGCAAATAAAAGGTGTAGGTTTTTTTATCGGGCGATATTGTCCATGCCTTTGCCAATGAGGGCACAATATTCAAGTTGCTATCCACCTCCACCAATGTATTGTACAACTGGTGCACGGCCCACATAATGGATTGATTTTTTGCAAAGGCAGGATCTAACGAAGCAATGCCCGTACTTTCATTGTAATGAAAAACATTGTTGCTTTCCTTATCCCTGCTGTAGCAGGATGAGAAAAAAATCAGCGTCGCTATTGTTAAATATTTATTCCAGTAAAGCATCTGTATTACCAAAGGGTTCTAAATTAGACAAGTATTTGTTTTGAAAAAGCAATTGTATAAAATGAAGAAAGAAGTTTTGTTGTTAAGTGCCGCCGTATTGTTGTTCAACACTCTCGTACATGCGCAGTTAGGCAGTAATAAAAACCTGTTTACCCGCCAGGATACTTTGCGTGGTACTATTGGCCCCGAACGCAGTTGGTGGGATGTGTTGCACTACGATGTTTCGGTAACCCCTGACTACGCTACAAAATCAATCCGCGGCAAAACCACTATAAAATATAAAATAGTTGCTGATAAACACTCCGACTACATGCAGATAGACCTGCAACAACCATTGACCATCGACACCATTTATTACAACAACAAATTGTACATCAATTACCCGCCGCGGCCTTATTACAACGAAGGAAACGTGTGGCATATTCCATTGCCAAAGGCAGCAGTGAATTCGGTACAAACAATTTCATTTGTGTATCATGGTGTACCGCGGGAGGCAACTAATCCTCCCTGGGATGGTGGTTGGATTTGGAAGAAGGATAAGAGTGGTAATCCCTGGATGAGTGTAGCCTGCCAGGGTTTAGGTGCATCGGTTTGGTATCCTTGCAAAGACCATCAGAGCGATGAACCGGATGAAGGTGCTACACTAAGGATTGCCGCTCCCGAATCGTTAGTAGCTGTTGGTAATGGACGGCAGCTCCCCACTCCTAACTCCTCTCCAAATGAGCGAGAGACGATAGAAAATAACAATGGCCTTCACAGTTATACCTGGCAGGTAAAAAATCCAATTAATAACTACACCATCATTCCATACATTGGTAAATATGCAAGCTGGAGCGATACACTCATGGGCGAAAAAGGAAAACTTGATTTAACCTATCATGTGTTGGAAGAAGATCTTGCCAAAGCAAAAAAACAATTTGAACAGGTGAAGCCGATGTTGCGGGCATTTGAACATTGGTTTGGCCCGTATCCGTTTTACGAAGATGGATTTCAATTGGTGCAGTCGCCACATTTGGGTATGGAACACCAAAGCGCTGTGGCCTACGGCAATGAATTTAAAAACGGCTATTTGGGAACCGATTTATCGGGTACGGGCTGGGGTTTGAAATGGGACTTTATCATTATTCACGAAAGCGGGCACGAATGGTTTGCCAACAACATCACCACAAAAGATATTGCCGACATGTGGGTACACGAAGGTTTTACTAATTACAGCGAAGTATTGTACACCGAATATTATTATGGCAAACAGGCCGGCAATGAATACCTGCAGGGGTTGAGAAAAAATATTGGCAACAGCAATCCTGTTATCGGCAGGTACGGGGTAAATAAAGAAGGGAGTGGAGATATGTATGCAAAAGGTGCCAACCTCATTCATACAATCAGGCAAATTATAAATGATGATGAAAAATTCAGGCAAATACTCAGGGGGATGAACAAGGATTTTTACCACCAAACGGTAACCTCGAAGCAGGTTGAAAATTATATTTCTGAGAAGAGCGGTAAAGATTTTTCGAAGGTGTTTGATCAGTATTTACGACACACAAAAATTCCGGTGCTGGAGTTAAAAGCCGAAAGAGATAAAATAAAATTTCGGTGGACAAATTGTATTGCCGGTTTTAATATGCCGGTGAAACTAACCGATGGGCAATGGCTAAATCCCACAACCAGCGAACAAAAAATAAAATGGGAAGGAAAAGATTTTAGCGGCGTAACTGTTGATAAAAACTTCTATGTTGAAGTGAAGCGGTGAGGCAGTGAGTCGTGAGTGGTGAGTGTTTGCCCGACAGAGGATGAGCAGCCGCGGAAGATATGGTCGCGGTGACGCTGGAAATAATATTTGAACCTTAGTAGAAAAATTAATTCTCTAAGTTATTGACCTTATTACATTCTTTTTTTTGAAGCTACGGATGGGTTAGAGATTTCAAATTTTTTGGGTGTGAAATTCGATTTAGGTCATACGGTTAGCTCCAATCAATCAGCAAAGGTTTTCTTCAAGCCTTCAGCAAACGAAGTGACACTATAACCTAAATCTCTTTTTGCCTTCGATAAATCAAATCCGGTAATTGGCGGACGGCGGGCAGGTTGAGTAAAATCTTTCCCGGTTGCACTTTCAATAAGGGTGGCATCAAGGCGTAAATGGTTTGCTACGGCCACTGCCATTTGGTAGGGACTCAATTTATCTTCTCCCGATAAATGATAAATACCTGTTGCCTTCTTTTCTACAATATTGACTATGCCCGCGGCTAAATCTTCCACGTAAGTTGGTGTACGCATTTGGTCGCTAAAAATGCGGGTAGCTTTATTTTGTTTCAAGGAATCGGCTACCAAGGTTAAAATATTTTGCCGGCCGGTAACTGGCTTGCCATAAACCAACACTGTTCTTACAATTGACCATTTGTATTCGTACTCCATCACTGCATCTTCGGCTAACAATTTTGTTTGTCCGTAATAATTTACCGGCGCCCGTTCATTGTCTTCCTTGTAAAAAAGACTATGGCCTGAAAACACAAAGTCGGTTGAAAGAAAAATGAAGTGAGCTACATACTCACCAGCCGCCTTTAATAAATTGATTGTCCCATTTACGTTTATGTGAAAAGCAGCTTCTTTATTTTCTTCACATTCATCAGGCTTTGATATTGCGCCGCAATGAACTACCACATCGGGTTGCACATCGTTAAAAACAGTATCCACCATCTGCGCATCGGTAAAATCCATGGAGTGGTAAATAAAATTTGGGTGTGATAACTGTAACCGGTTTTCGCCTTTGCCGGTAGCAATTACTCTGTGGCCTATCTGCAATAATTGTTGGGTGAGGTAATAACCAATAAAACCATTAGCACCCGTAATGAGGATTTTTTGCATGGCGCAAAATTAGGGTTGCAATTGACCAACCTGCAAGACAAAGAATTTTGATTTGCCTGTACCAGGAGTAATGCATTTGGCTTTTACAAGATACTAAGGGGTGGGTTTCCGTCCGCTGCACAAGCCACTACAGGCACCCGAAAGCATAGTGGCCGTGTTGTTAAAATGAATTACTGCAAGATTCGAAACGGGCAGGATTTTAGGATGCACTTCTTCATTCATGGCGTACGGAAGGTCGCAATAAAAAAAGTTCCGCCCATGGTTTACAACGGGCAGCAGAATCTAAACAACATTCTGCCCACGGTTAACAACGGGCAGCAGAATCTAAAAAACATTCTGCCCACGGTTAACAACGGACAGCGGAATCTAAAAAACATTCCGCCCACGGTTAACAACGGGCAGCAGAATCTAAATAACATTCTGCCCACGCTTAACAACGGGCAGCAGAATCTAAAAAACATTCTGCCGTTGGTTAACAACGGGCAGCGGAATCTAAAAAACATTCTGCCCATGGTTCACAACCGGCAGCAGAATCTAAATAACATTCTGCCCACGGTTTACAACGGGCAGCGGAATCTAAACAACATTCTGCCCACGGTTAACAACGGGCAGC
>JANPKD010000002.1:0-1947 GCA_031425835.1 Chitinophagales bacterium | reverse complement strand
ATGTCGGTGCAAAAGTCTTTCAGCGCTGTATCCAACCCAAATTTTACCAAAGCCTCGGGCATCATGTTGTGTGCCACACGGCGCATTTCCTGGATGGAACTGTCCAGCATATCCATGCTGCGTTCAAAAGCCTGTGCATTCTCAGGCGTCATTATTAAATTTCCTTTCATGGTATTGAGTGAGTATTTAATGCCCGATAACATACCGCCTAACCCATCGTGTAAGTCTTTTGCAAGGCGGCTGCGTTCCTGTTCTTCGCCTTTTAAAACAGCTTCAGTGGCGGTAAGTTGTTTTTCTGTTTCCAACGCTTCTATTTTTTGTTGTTGCAATTTTTGTTTGTTTTTATAAGACCTGTAAGAGAGTAAAGAAATAATAAGTATTGCTCCAACACCGCCTGCTAAAATGTAATTGAGTGTATTTTTTTTAGTAAGTGAAAGTTGCTGTACCAATGTTTGTGATTGTAGGTTTGTTATCTGGCTTTGTTGTTTTTCTGCCTGGTATTTGGCATCTAAAAATTCTATACGGTCAGACTGTGCAACCAACAACAGGCTATCATTAATTACGTTGAAGGAGTCAAGATAACTTATAGCTGAAGCAAAATTTCCCTGCCTTTTTTCTAAGTGGTAACGGTTTCTATAAACGTCTTTTTGCTGGTGCACATAATCATATTCTTTCGCAATGCTAAAAGCAGAATCCAGATAGTTCCGACCCGCATCAAAGTTTTTTGTTCCTGCATGGCAGGCTCCCATCCAAATAAAACAACTGGCAATATCATAAGGTGCATTTGTTAGTTTGATGATTGGCAGGGCTTTTGAAAAATAAGCCAGTGCTTCACTAAATTTATTTTCATCAAATGCAAAATTGCCAAGGACCTGATAATATTTCGATTGAAAATAAGGGTCATTCAAACTGTCGGCCATTGCTAAGCCCTGTGCAAAAAATGCCTGTGCTTTTTCCTTCTGTTTTAATTTTCTTAATACCCTACCGTAATTAATGCAGGCCGACATTTTCGATGCGGAATTACCTGAGGACATACTTTTTTGGTATGCCTTCTGACAATAAGTTAATGCAGTTTCAAATTTACCGAGGTTGTAGTACGAGCTGATGATACTGGAATATAAGATCGGGATGTTTTTATGATTGCTGTCAAGAGCTTCATATTTTTTTATGGCATCAAAATAATAAACCAAGGCACCTTCATCGTCATTTGCATTCATGTGCTCAATACCAATATTTAAACCCAGTGAAGCCATACTTTTTTTTGCAGCCATTGAGTTGGGAAAGTCTTTTAAAATATTTTCGGCCTGCAGATAATAAGTAATTGCCTTTTTTGAAAACATGCGGTTATACAGAAAACCCATGTGTTCATAAACTATTCCTTTTGATACCGGGTTCTTTGTTTTGTCAGCAATACTATCTGCCTCGGTTATGTATTGCCACGCTGCGGCAGAGTCTTTTATTTCGATAAGGTACCAGGAGATCCTGATGCGGTCATGCACCTTTATAGAATCTGGTTTTGTTTTTGCCAACTCCCTCCGCAAACTGTCAATTGTTGGCGTTTGGGCACATAAAAAATTTGTTGCCAACAGAACGAATGAAAATATGGACAGCGTTTTTTTCATGCACTAAACAATTCCTTTTCAAACATTGTACAAATAACCAGAAGGCCATGTGAAAATTCTCTCCCCCTTTTCCATGATTTTCTTTCGTAGGACGGACACTGCTTTACACCCATCTGAATGCGGAGGCCACCCGCGATCAACACACACCCTTCAACTTCCAGCCTTCAATTCAATAAGTACCGATGTGCCCTTTTCGGGGCTTGACTGCACATCTAATTTACCCTTCAAAAACTCCACCCGGTTTTTTATATTCATCCATCCAATTCCCTTAGCTGCATTTAAAATAGAAGTATCAAATCCTTTTCCATCATCTTCTACTGTTATG
>JANPKD010000001.1:0-40229 GCA_031425835.1 Chitinophagales bacterium | reverse complement strand
AATTTGTCACCTCAAAATTCTACCTCACTGATTTTTGGATTAATGACTGCTGCACTTGAAGCTCAATAGAACTTCTACTGTACAAGAGTGCGACGCCACTGCTGTGGATAAAAGATTTGCGGCTCGGTTCACAAAACTAAGCTGCCTTTTGCTTGCTTCTTGCTGCTCTTTTTTCGGCATACGCATTTGCGGCTTCACGAACCCAGGCACCATCTTCCCAGGCTTTTACTCTTGCAGCTAGCCGTTCTTTGTTGCAGGGGCCATTGCCATTAACTACGTTCCAAAATTCATCCCAGTTTATTTTTCCAAAATCGTAATGCTTTGTTTCTTCATTCCATTTTAAATCGGCGTCGGGCAAGGTCATGCCTAACAGTTTTACCTGCTCGGCTATCATGTCAACAAATCGCTGGCGCAATTCATCGTTGCTGAATCGTTTTATTTTCCACTTCATGCTTGCTTCACTGTTGCCGCTTTCTGCATCATGCGGACCAAACATCATGAGGCTTGGCCACCACCAACGGTTTATAGAATCCTGCACCATGGCTTTCTGTTCGGCGGTTCCTTTACTCAACACCAACAGGGTTTCAAAACCCTGGCGTTGGTGAAAACTTTCTTCTTTACAAACACGTATCATGGCACGGCTGTACGGCCCAAATGATGCACGGCACAATGGCACCTGGTTCATTATTGCAGCACCATCTACCAGCCATCCAATTGCACCCATATCGGCCCAGGTTAATGTGGGATAGTTGAAGATGGAAGTATATTTTGCTTTGCCGCTGTGCAGTTGCTCAATCATTTCATCGCGGCTGATGCCGAGTGTTTCGGCTGCACTGTATAAATACAAACCATGGCCGGCTTCGTCTTGCACTTTGGCTACTAAAATTTGTTTGCGTTTGAGTGTGGGTGCACGGCTTATCCAGGCACCTTCGGGTAACATGCCTACAATTTCGGAGTGGGCATGTTGAGAGATTTGACGGATGAGTGTTTGCCGGTATTTTTCGGGCATCCAGTCTTTGGGTTCAATGCGGGTTTCGGCATTAATTTTATTTTGAAAATTTTCTTCGGGGTTTTGTATGGGCATACAGCAAATTGTTAGAATGCAAATTTACTGAAACATGGGTACTGTTTATGTTAACAGAGTTTCATTTTACCGGCGACGGCTGAGCAGCTTAAGCAAAGCGTTTTTTGGTGAGTAGTATTTTAATGCTGAAGCGAAAATTAGCATCCATAGTTCCTACATCACTCGGCCAACCGGTAAGTTTTTTGCGCATGCGCTTCCACGTCTTCTTTATAAAACCAAACATCTTTCAAATTGCCCGTCAGAAACCGGGTTGATTGATCAGTAAAATTTTTCGACGATGAATTAAAAGAGTGTCCGCCGGTAGAAATGGATTTGGCTTTAACCTTGTCTCCAAATTCTACCACTGCAACAAACGAATTACCTGCCACTCCATATTGGCGGCCTTCGTGCCAAAGGGTTTCAAAAGAAGGTAAGCATCCAAAACCTGCAGGCCCTAAGCCCGATGGTTCACTTGCCTCTTTGTTATTGAAGGCAGGTTGCAATGCACCGTTTTTTCTTTGAAAACGATTTATCTCCCCCCAGGGAGTTTTCCAGCTACCATACAAATTTTGCAGACCGGCAAGTACGGAGGAAAGTGCCTGCAATTTTTCCTGTGTAGTTGTGTTGTGAATGTACCAAGCTGTTAATTGTACATCATCAGAGTTTTCGGGTACGCCTTTACGTTGCACCGATAAAATTGTGTATGCCCAAAACACTGCCACGGTAGTAGCTATAGAATTAACAGCGGAGCGTCGGTTCCAGTTACGTAGTGTATCACCGGCTTCTTGCAAATTTTTGTAGTCTGTTGTGTTTGGCGCAAGTGTATTGAGGTCTTTAAGTAACGGTGGTAACAAAGTGTCGAATGCGGAGAGATGCGTATCGTACCCAAGATTAGTAAGTGCTTCCATCGTCCAGTCTTTTTTTTCCGCAATTTTTTTCATTGCGTACAACGAACGAAAATTTTCGCCTTCGGGTGCCATGTAAGTTGCGTACGGTTTTTTATTAAACGCATTGAAACCAGCAGCGCTGAATGGAGATGAATTACAGTTTTGCAAAAAGCCCGATGGCGGGTTGAGGTAATTAACCAACTCATTCAGTTCGTGTGTTCCCTGCCACTCGGTAGCAGCAGTCGTTCCATCTAATGGTGCAAAGGTGTTGAGCGAATCGTTTCTCTTTGGCAAAAAATTGCCATGCCAGTAAGCAATGTTGCCCTCTTTGTCGGCATACAAAGTATTGGTAGATGGATTGGCGCGGCGGTTAAGCGTTTGCTTAAACTGCTCCAGGCTTTTTGTCTTCGTTCTTTCCCATGATTGTATGAGCCCCTCGAGCGAACGGTTGAGTGCTTTTAAAGAAAGCCATTTATTCTTTCGCTGGCCAACTACCGGGCCGTGATGAGTGGCATACGTAATAACAGATTGCCGCTGCAGCGTTCCATCTTTTTTATAGTTCAGCTCAATGGTTTTTTGTACAACCGGTTTTAACGTACCAGCATACTCATAAAAATAATCGTTCTCTTTTTTTTCTATTGTTTCTTCGTATAAATCTGATGCATCGGCGGCAGAGGAAGTATGCATCCAGCCAAGGTTTTCATTAAAGCCCTGGAAAATAAAAAACTGTCCCCAGGTAACTGCACCGTAAGCATTAAGGCCTTCCTCGCTCACCATGTGCATCTCGGTTCTAAAATAAAATGTTACATGCGGATTAATATAGAGCAATGCTTTTCCTTTTGCCGTACGTGCCGGTGCAATGGCAAAACCATTTGAGCCAGCTGGTGTTTTATCTTCTTCTTTTTTATTTGATGCGGGAAAATTTTTGCCGTAGAGATCCTGCAGATCCTGCATTTGTAACCCACCGGTTTGTGTTGCAATAAAAGCTCCATCGGTAAACAGTAATGGAAACCAGGGTTCGAATCTCGTAAGCAAAACGGGTTTTGTTTCGGGGTGTTGCTGCAGGTAATAGTGTATGCCGTCGGAAAAGGCATGGAGCAATTTTTTTAACCAGGGCGGGCTTTTTTTGTAATCGGCAATGGCATCCGAGGTGTCGAAAAGCAATCGGGTTTTCAAATCCTGTTGCAGGTAGCCGGCTCCCTCAAGCTCTGCAAGCCTGCCCATTTTATCAATGTAGTTGCGTTCAACCCTTTCAAAACTTTCCTCGCACTGGGCGTACATCAATCCAAACACGGCATCGGCATCGGTTTTTCCATAAATGTGCGGTATGCCCCACTCATCCCGAATGATGGTGATGCGCCTCGCCAGCTCCTTGTAACTATCAGTGGCTTTTTCTTTGTTGGCTCCCGAACAGGAAATAACTACTAGTATGAGTGGAACCCAGCCTTTCATTGTACAATTGTTTTTGTGTACAAGTTAGCAAAGAGTGCATTTCTTTTTATTTATCGACAAAACTTCCATCAATAATTCTCGCCGCCACACCACTTCCAACAAACCGGTTGAACATTAGCCTCCCGAACTAACGGTGAGGGAGCGTTGGGGTTCTCGTTCATAAAAAATCATAATGCCACAATGGAAAAAATGCTATTTTAAATTTTCGTTTTTCATCCACAACCAAAACTTACACTACAATGGAGCAACCACCACCTGCAGAACAGCAACCCATAGGTAGCCAAAGCATTCATACCCCACCAGCATACAGCCGCATTCCTTCGCTCGATATAATCAGGGGTATTGGTGTATTGGGTGCATTGTTTGTCAGCATCTGGATATTTGGTGGTTTTAGCGAGCAACAACAAAACCAATTATTACTTACTTCTAAAGGTTGGAACTATCGTGTGTTTGGTGCCCTACAAATATTTTTCAGTGGAAAAATGCTGGCATTGGTGGCAATTGTTTTTGGGGCTGCTATGGTTATTTTTCTGAGTAAGCAACAGCAGGCAGGCCAACAACCCGCCGTTGATGTGTTTGTAAAAAAATATTTATGGCTAATCGTTTTTGGTGTTTTTAATGGGCTGGTGTTGTTGTGGTCAAGAGACATACTTTTTCACCTGGGCATAATGGCCATACTGCTGTTTGTTTTTTTTAGAATGAAGCCAAGGGCATTACTCGTAGCCACCTTACTCATGACCGTTGTTTACTGTGGTAAATATTATTGGGATTACGCCGACCATAAAAAAATGTACGGCAAATACACCGCAGCAGTAACTCTTGAAAAAAAGTATGAAAAAGATTCGGTTGCAAAAGCAAAAAAAGCAATCGTGGCTAAGAAGGATACATTAACCAAGTTTCAAAAGCAGGACAAAGAGGCCTGGGAAGGTTTGGTGGCAGGTAAAAAAGTGGATCTTAAAAAAGATGACGACAACATAAAAAAAATGCGCAGTGGCAACTATGGAAAAGTATGGAACCATTTGTTGCCGGCAACACAATCAAGGCAAGCCGAATGGCTGTACAAAAAAGGGGTATGGTATTTAGCGGCTATGATTTTCATGGGCATGTGGTTGTATAAAATTGGTTTTTTTACAAGCCGTTTTACCCGTGGCCAATATTTTCTTTTGGCTATTGCCGGCATAACGGTAGGCGTGCTGCTGGCCTGGTATCGTGTACACTTTCAGCAAATTTCTTTGCAGGACTATGAAAAGTTTGTGAAGAATAAAGCACTGCCGCACACCATATTCTTTCCTATTGAAAAAGCGGCTATGGCTTTAGGCTATGCAAGCCTGGTGATGGCCCTGTTACACACCACTGTGTTCTCAAAAATATTCTCAGCATTTGCTGCTGTTGGCAAAATGGCGTTAACCAACTATTTGCTTCAATCTATCGTTTGCACCATGTTTTTTTTCGGGTATGGCATGGGATATTTTGCCAGGTTAACACAGTTTCAATTGTACCTGTTTGTTGCCGAAGTTTTACTGCTACAAACAATATTTAGTGTGTTATGGCTGCGCCGGTTTACTTATGGGCCGGCGGAGTGGTTGTGGCGCCGCATCTCTTATGGCAAAATGCTCCCGCATACCATGCGCAAGCAATCAACTACGCCGCAAACAGTTACTGTTCTTTCTTAAAATCTTTTTCAAATCGTTTTATGGATATCAACCTGCCACAAGATTTTTCGGGTAATAACAGCAACCCGCAATTTCATTCTACCACAACGCAAACCCAGGTAACGCAAAAACCGGTTGACAAAGCGGAGCGCATCAGCACCGTTGATATGATAAGGGGGGTCGCTTTGTGCGGCATCTTGTTAATGAACATTCCTGGTTTTGGTATTCACTGGAGTGCATTCGACCGCATGATAAGAGGGCCACAAAACACGGCTGATTTTTATACCATGGAAGTGATCTCGGTTTTTTTTGAAGGTACTATGCGTGGTTTGTTTTCTATGCTGTTTGGTGCGGGCATGTTGCTTTTTACTATGAACAAAAAAGAAACTTTGGGCGGTCCTTCTGTTGCCGAGTTATACTACCGCCGGCTTTTACTGCTTGTAGCTTTTGGTGTATTCAATGCTTACATATTGTTGTGGCAGGGCGATATTTTATTCTTCTATGGTTTGTGTGGCATGTTGTTGTATCCTTTTCGAAAGACGGCTGCGAAGTGGCTTTTTGCTTTGGGCATACTCTGGATTTGTTTCAACATGATAAAAGGTCAAATTAATTACAATGAAACAAGGGATAAAAGAGCGGCCTATAATGAAGCCGTGCAGGCAAAAAAGGAAGGCAAACCATTAACCGATGAACAAAAATCCGCAAAGGCGGAATGGCTCCAAAGAGAAAATTGGCGACCCGATTCAATGGAAGTGCAAAGGGATATTAGCAAAGTGCGAGGCAGCTACGCTACCGTTTTCAACTACTATTTACCGCGCAATTCGGGTGGCGAAATATGGGGCACATACCACTGGGCGTTTTGGGATTGTGTGGCTATGATGTTGATTGGTATGGCTTTTTTTCGCTGGGGGTATTTCTCAAACAAGCCGCGTACCTCAACATACATTATGGGTTTGCTTGTGGGTTACGGCATTGGAATACCGATCGGGTACATCATGTTTTCAAAAGGAATGATTGAAGGAACATTACATCAGGGGTTGTATGTAGATGCTTACACCGTAAATCACCAAACACTATACGATGTAAAAAGATTTTTTTTATGCCTTGGTCATGCCAGTTTAATTATGTTGGTCTTTCGCAGTAATCTGCTGAACTGGTTAATGAAAGGTTTGGCCAACGTGGGTCAAATGGCATTTACCAACTACCTCATGCAAAGCATTATTTGCACACTTATTTTTCATGGTTATGGTTTGGGTTTTTACAACAAACTGCAGTTTCACCAGTTGTATTATGTTGTTGGCGGTGTATGGATTTTTCAATTGATTACCTCCTCCATTTGGTTGAAGTATTATCGCTTCGGGCCGTTTGAGTGGTTGTGGCGAAGCATGACGTATTGGAAGAAGCAACCGATGAGGTTGAAGTAGGGAGGACGGGGGTTGAGGAATTGTTTGGAACAAAATTTTTTTGAGGGTTGAGGTTGATTCGCTTTTTTGATAACGACTAAATAGTTTTTGGGTTTCAGGGCTAAAGCCAGTTGTTCTTGCATTTTCAATCTCCGCCATAAATGGCGGAGTTAATAATCAAAAACAATCACGCAGTTGGATTAACTCCGCTCTTTAGAGCGGAGAAACGAGCCAAAATAAATAACCGGGGCTTTAGCCCTGAAAAAATCAAATCAGATGCCTTTTGTCAAAGTAATGATCCACACAGTGTGGGGTACAAAATGCCACAAGCCATTTTTTACCGGCGATGTAAAGCCACTCGTCATCCAGCACATAAAAGAAAATGCACGGACCAAAGAAATTTACATTGACACCCTAAATGGCCATGCCGATCATTTACATTGTTTGTTTGGATTAAACGCCGACATGAGTCTTGCTAAAGCAATACAATTAATGAAAGGAGAGGTTTCTTTTTGGATCAACAAGCAGAAGATTACCCAATCAAATTTTGAATGGGGTGATGAATATTTTGCTGTGTCAGTGAGCGAATCGGGGTTGGCGAAAGTTAGAGCATACATTCAAAACCAGGAGGACCATCATAAAAAAATAACTTTTGCGGAGGAGTATGGACAGTTTTTAAAAGCCTATGGCATGGGAAGTCAGGGCTAAAGCCGGATTGCTCGTAGATTCTTGCAATCCCCGCCATAAATGGCGGAGTTAATGAAGTATCCTATAACCAAGTGTTTCCTATGCCTCAATGCGCCTCCAACCAATTCACTCCCGCACCCACTTCAGCAATCACCGGAACGTTATTGGGCAAACTCATAGCTGTTTGCATACAATCCACAATCAACGGTTTTAAAATTTCCACTTCGTCTTTTGTGGCATCAAAAATCAATTCATCGTGCACCTGCAAAATCATTTTCGATTTGAAGTTTTTTTCCTTGATGGTGTGATGAAGCTTTACCATCGCAAGCTTTATCATGTCGGCTGCCGTACCTTGAATGGGCGAGTTAATGGCGTTTCGCTCGGCATAACCACGCACCGTAAAGTTTGATGAATTGATATCCTTCAACCACCGTTTGCGGCCAAGGATGGTTTGCACATAACCATGCTCACGACAATAATTAATCATGTGGTCCATATACCTTGTTATGCCCGAAAATTCTTTTTTATAGTTGTCAATTATTGTTTTGGCCTCGGTTCGGTTAATGCCCAAATTTTCGGCCAGGCCAAAAGGACCCTGCCCGTAAATAATGCCAAAGTTTACACTCTTTGCTTTGCGGCGCATTTCTTTTGTTACCTCAGCTTCATCAATACCATACACTTTTGCCGCGGTTGCCGTGTGTACATCTTTGTGTTGCCTGAATGCTTCGCACATTACTTCATCGGCACTCAATGCGGCAACAATACGCAGTTCTATTTGCGAATAGTCGGCGCTGATGAGTAAATGATTTTCATCCCGTGGTATAAATGCTTTTCTTATTTCCCTGCCTCTATCTGTGCGTATCGGGATGTTCTGCAGGTTAGGGTTATTACTCGACAACCTGCCGGTTACGGCTACTGCCTGGCCATAATTTGTATGTACTCTGCCCGTTTTTTTATTGATCAGCAGCGGCAATGCATCAACATAAGTTGAACGGAGTTTAGAGTATTCGCGGTAGGCCAGTACATCATCGGCTACGGGGTGCAGTACAGCCAATTTGCGCAACACATCTTCGCCGGTGGCGTATTGACCGGTTTTTGTTTTCCTTGCTTTGTCATCCAATTTCAGTTTTTCAAATAGCACTTCGCCCAATTGTTTTGGCGAACCCAGGTTGAAACGAACCCCAGAAGTTTCATACACTCTTTCTTCATGTACCCCGGCTTCCCTTTCCAAAATTTTTGAATACTCCGAAAGAAAATCAATGTCAATTTTCACTCCTTCAAATTCCATATTGGTTAATACAGGCACCAACGGATTTTCCACTTTGTAAAAAACTTTTTCAACTTCAGCCAGTTTTAGTTTAGGGGCAAAAATATTTTTAAATTGGTAGGTTACATCCGCATCTTCGGCCGCGTATTCTTTTACTTTTTCCACTTCAATATCATTCATGCATAACTGCGCCTTTCCCTTTTTGCCAAGCAGTTCTTCAATATGAATGGGCTCATAGTTCAAATACCTGGCACTCAGCCAATCCATCCCGGCTTTGCCTTCGGGGTCAATTAAGTAATGCGCCAGCATGGTGTCAAAAAGTTTTCCCTTTAGTTCAAAGCCATACCATTTTAGCATTAACAGATCGTACTTAATGTTGTGCCCTATCCAGGTTTTGCTTTCATCATCAAACAAAAAAGCAAACCGGGAGATAATATTTTTTGTGGCAGCTACATCATCACAGGGCACAGGTACATACCAACCTTTGTGTGCTGCAACCGAAAAACTTAAGCCAACGAGCAATGCATTATTGGCATCTATGCCAGTGGTTTCTGTATCGAATGAAATTTCATTTACGCTGGATAATTCATCAATTAGTTGTTTAAACTCCGCGTCGCTTTGCACCAGCTCGTATTGGTGCTCCGTGTTGGTTATGTTATTTGTTGGTTTCTCAACCGAGATTACTTCCTGTTCTTCGGTTATTGAATTGGCGCTGCTAAATAAATCAGTTTGCACACCGGCAGCACTATTTTTTTGCGCCTGGCTGTCGCCGTTAGCTTCATCGCCCAATAATCTTTTAATGATTGTTTTAAATTCAAGCTCGTTAAAAACCTCTTTCAAAGCCGGCTTGTTCCATTCCTTCAACAAAAAATTTTCTTCGTGAAAATTCACCGGCACCGAGGTGATGATCGTCGCCAGTTTTTTCGACATCAGGGCATTTTCTTTTCCGTTCCTGATTTTTTCTCCCAATGCGCCTTTAATATTTTCGGCATTGGCTAAAACGTTTTCGAGTGTTTTATACTCCGTTAATAATTTGCAGGCAGTTTTTTGGCCTACCCCTGCAATGCCGGGTATGTTATCAACCGCATCGCCCATTAAGCCTAAAATATCAATCACCTGGTCAACACTGTCGATGCACCATTTTTCGCATACTTCTTTGGGACCCATTATTTCCACATCGCCTCCCTGGTAACCGGGTTTATAAATCTTTATTTTATCGCTCACCAGTTGACCATAATCTTTATCGGGCGTAACCATATACACATCGTAGCCCAAACATTCGGCTTGTTTGCTTAAAGTGCCAATTACATCATCGGCCTCGTAACCATCACTTTCAATAATAGAAATATTGAGGCCTGCAATAATTTTTTTTATGTCGGGAATGGCTGCCTTCAAATCTTCGGGAGTTTCCTGACGGTTGGCTTTATAATCGGCAAAGTCGGTATGGCGTTCCGTTGGCGCGGCGGTATCAAAACACACAGCCATGTGTGTCGGCTTTTGATTGTTTATTAATTCAACAATTGTGTTGGTAAACCCGAACTGCGCATTTGTATTTTTTCCTTTTGAAGTATTACGCGGCGTGCGTATCAGCGCATAATATGCACGAAAAATTAAGGCATAAGCATCGAGCAGAAAAAGTCGTTTTTCCATGCCGCCGAAGTTAGGTAATTCTATTGCTGGCGGTTTGCAATTGATAAAACGCAGCTATGCCACGATAGGTGCGGCTTTAGTGACAGGATTTACTATTTCCAGCGTAGTGTACAGTTGGCGACTATGGCATTGCAAAAACCCCCGGACTTTTGGCGGGGGAACCTGCAAATTTTATGGACTTTTAAAAAAACTATGAGCAAGCTTAGTGAGCAATTGATGAAAGCTGCTTATCGTTTTTTAAGTACGGGCTGGGGTTGGCTACAATTACAGTGCCTTTGCCCGCAACTATTTTTGAATGATTGACAGCAATAGCAGAGTTATTGTTGTCGCGGTGAATGAAATTCAGGTAGAGAGCAAAGAACAATAAGTTGAACGCTAAAAAGTTCAACACGGTCAGTAAACGCTTCTTCATAAGATTAGGATTTTGGTGGAACAGCAAAGAAAACATAAGGACTGAGAGTTGCAAAGAACTAAGTGCTTATTATTAGAAAATTGAGAACAAATCCTTACCGGGTTGGGTAATACTACGTGAGAAAATGCCTGTTTTCATAAAAGAACGTCCGATTTTAAATTGTGTAACAGCCGCTCAATATTCGTGATAGAACCTGCCTGGAGTAAGGAATCTGTATTTCAGCAGATTGACTGCGCCAGAATGTAGAAGATGTTTCTAGCCCTCAAAATTTCTAACAGCTTTAAAAATTTAATTTACCAATCAGGAAACTAAAAAGGAAACGACGGATTGTATACCACACGAGTGCCGGTATTAAGATGGCTTCCATTCATATAGTATTACAAAAGGAATAACCCATTCGTTCCATTACCGTTTTTTATAGATAGGAACGGTACTGCAAGGTTCTCCGTACATAATGCTCTTAGCCACGGGCCTCAGGATACCGGTAATTTCCGCGTAGGCATAATTATCAATTTCCACCTCACCGCAACCCTTAATTACAATGCGTTGATCTGTAAATTCATCCGGCGTAATTGTTTGCAGGTTTTTAATGAACAGGTGTTTTTTCATATCCGCTGTCGAACCCACCAACACATTTTTTGCCACAGGCTGCAGGTAGGTTGCCAAAAGCATGTACGCCCATACGGGAATGATGGCATCAACGGAGCAAATAATTGCAACATTCTTATCTTGATAAATGTTCCAGTCCATGTTTTTCAACACCTCCCTAAAATCTTTTTCTTTCAATATCAAGCCCATGAACAAATGATCTTTCAGGTCGAAAGAAACGATTTCCTCTACAGGTAAATACTTTTCCAGGTCAACTGTAATAATGCCGCTGTTAGCCACCTTGTTTACAAACACTTCGCTCATGGTGCAAATTTACAGTTTTACAAAAGGTGCATTAACGCGATGCTGTTAAAACAAAACGCTGTTGCGAAAGGGTTGTTAACTAACCTGCTGCAAAATATGGTGACAATCATTGAGGAATAACATGGTTACATCAGTACCTATTTGCCAGAAATAAAATGGTAGTAGCGCATCACATTTTCAAACATGGTGTCTCTTCTTTCTTTTAGTGTTGCCGATAGCAGCGTTCCGCTTAGCTTTTGTATCTCGGGTGGAAGGCTTTTAACTGCCGCGTCAATTACGCCGTCGTTCATTTGTGCTACAAAATGTTTGGTTGTGTTTTCCCAGTCGGCACGTGTAAGGTCTTTCAAAAAAAATTTGTCGAAGTCCCATGCTTTTTTGTTGAGCTTTTTTAAATTCTTGGTTTTTTTTCTAAATCCAATAAGGTAGGGTTCAAAACTAATTTTTGCCAGGGCAGGCAGCAGGCCGCCAGTGGAGTACAAAGCAAAATCCCTGTCGCGGGGAATAACGTAATAAAACCTTTGACCACCACTATCCAGCGTACTCCATGCAAAGTTGCCGGCGTGCCGGTCCCAATCGCCCAGCAGCATATCCAGCAGGCGTACACGTAAAACAGAGTGTTGCAAAATAGGGTAGCCCTGCCCGACATTGATCTTATGCAACACGCTATCGGTAGCTTCGGTTGCCGAGCCATTCTTTGTTGGATTTCTTTTTTCGAGCATGCACATTTTGCCGGCAAATACCTCGTTATGTATGCCAAGGGCTTCATCTGCCGCCACATAATAATACACAGGCGAGGCGGCGGTTATGCCAGCAGATTGTGCCAGCGATGCAACCAACACAGCAGCATAGGGATGAGCCGCGGTGATTTGTTGTTTTTTATACGGCAAAAACGGAGTTGCCTGTAGCAACCCAGGTATGCCTCGTTCAACCGCTTTATCAACCGAGCGAAGCACCCATTCCACCTGCATCGAATCACGCAGGTATAGCGAATTCGTTTGCCGGCTGCCCCCCGCCCGGTCAATTGTCATTCCCGACCTTGAAAGCTGGAAGACGGGTAACCTCACAGGCTGGCTCCATTCGGCCCGGTAGTTAGTGCCATATAGCAACCTGGTAAAAAAACCTGGTTTGCTGTAGTGCACACTTGCGGGGATGACTGAAGAATCGGAAAGATTTTTAGTAGGGCCGGGCGTCTTTGCTACAGCGGTATCTGTAAAAAGGAAAATGATCAGACTTATAATAAAGTAACGCATTCGGTACAATTAGATAGCATCTGTTACAAATGTTCTGCCACGGTTGTGGTCGCAATGCCTTCTGGAATAAAACCAGGCGAGGTTGACCAGTTAGTTTTGGATAAGTACTTTGTGGATTTGTTGAATAGGGAGCTTGTACACCACCGGCGAAAATGAGGCAATTGTTTTTTCCCGGAATCGATTTTTCGCGTACAAAAGGAAAAGGGCTGCATTTTACTGCAACCCTTAATTTATTCAGATGCTATGTTTACCAGAACTTAGCCCGGTTGTCCTCAATTTTGGCTGCTTTTTTTAATGGTTCTACAAAAGGATTGCCACCGCCATATTGCATTTGGCTCATTAGCTGTTGGCGGGTTTGCTGTACCATTTGTTTACGTTGGTCGTCAACGCTTGCGGAGGGAACAGCTACGGTAAAAGTATTATCAACCCTAATAACATACACCCCCGACTGGCCTGCAATTGCATCGGGGGCAACCTTACCTTTTATTGCCGGGTTAAATGCAGCGCCAACAACTTTTGGCTCGTAACCCAATTGGCTGCTGCCTGTGGTAAAGCGCAAACTATCGGCTGTACTAACCTGTTGACCTGTTTTTTGCGCCACCGCTTCCAATGTGGTGATTGTGCCAATATTCTTTTTTATCTGTTCTGCTTTTTTCTTATTGCGTAAAATGGGTTCTACCTGTGAACGTGCAAGCGATACACCGGCAATGCCAGCTTCATTAATCTCCGTAACCGTGGCTACCACAAATGCATCACCCACTCTTTCCGGGCCAACTACATCTCCCTTATCCGCTTCAAAAATATCTTTAACCAGTTTGCGGGAGGCGCCGTTCAACCCCTGTATATTATAGCTCATGGGGGTAATGTCGGTTGCGGTTAGTTTATTAATGCCTTTGCTTTTTATGTTCTTCTCCCAATTGTCGTTGAATGCTTTTCCATCCCTGCTATCGCCGGCAAAAATCGAGGCTGCATTCTGTGCAGTGTTCTCCGTTTCCTGGCTGGCCAAAATGGGTTTGCCTATGTACGCAATTTTATATGCGGGTGATGAACCTTTGGCTGACAACACTTCAATATAATGATACCCAAACTCAGTTTTTACTACACCTTTTTGGCCGGGGCTATGGGTGAAAATAAAGTCGTTGAATACCGGGGTCATTTTGCCGGTGGTAACATCTTCGTACTTGCCGCCTTTGTCTTTGCTCCCCGGATCATCCGAAAATTTTGCAACTATAGTGTCGAAGCTGGTACCTGCTGCAATTGCACCCTGCAAACTGTCAATTAATTTTTTTGCGGAGCTGTCGTCCCGCACCTGTGTTAACTGCCCATCCTGCCCCTGCTGATGTGTAGCTACTAAAATATGCCTGATGCTCACGGTGTCAGGCGTTTGTGTAACGCCGAATATTTTCGATAGTACCATTTGTGCACCCTGCTGACCGGCATCGAGGTAAGGGCCATAAATATTACCCAACCCTGCCGCTAAAATGGAGTCCTTGTTTTGTTGCTGTATTGCCGGGGCTGCAATATAACCTTCGTACAAAGGCATGGTACTATTGCGTGCAACAAAGGTTTGATAGTTGGTTACGGTATCAAATTGCTTTTTTAATTCCAACATTGCGTTGCGCATAGCATTACTATCGGCAGCATTTGGGGCGGCGCTGAACGATACATAATTTATAGAACGAGATTCCTGTTTCTGCTGAAAATCTTTTTCGTGCGCCTTTATATAGTCGCTAATTTCTGCGTCGGCAATTTTTATTGTGCTGTCAGCAATAGTTACATAAGGCACGCCAACAAAAGAAATTTTTGCGGCCAGGCTATTGTCAACGTTTCTTTTCTCCAGCATCCACTTTGGAAAATGGATGGAGTTAGTAAGCAGTGCGGTGTACTTACTCATCAGCATTTGCCTTTCTACAAAATCAACTATGGCGTTCAGGTAGTTTTTTTGATCGGCGCTGCCTTGTTTTTTTACATTATTAAATTGCTGGCGGGCGAGGTTGGGGTCGAACATGCCGCTTTGCGGGTCGGTGAAAATTTGCTTGAATTCCTGCGGTGCGTTCTGGCTAAATATCACCGCGTTAATTTCCCTGTCGGTAACAGTTAGTCCAAGTTTTTTGTATTCCGCGGCCATAACCAGGGAGTCAACACCATCATTCCATGCCTGCTCAACTGCCTGCGCGGTTGCCATTTCGCCGCCGTTTTGCTGGGCGTTTCTTTCGTAGGCCTGTACTTTTCTGCTAAAGTTTTCAGAGGTAATGTCGTGGCCATTTACCTCTCCTACTTTATTGCTGCCCGAAAAAAGACCGCCGCCATTTTCAAAGGCTAACATCACTACAAAAATGATTAGGGCAAGGGCTATAATAACCGCCATTACCTTGGCATACTTTTCCTGAATTGTCTGGATGATTGACATGTTTGGGTATTCTGAGTTTTAAAAAAACGTCCCGTTTTTCGGGGAGGCGAAAATAGGCGGTTAATTTGAAAATTTAAAGATTTGAAAATGCGGAACCAGCGGTGGCAGGGGATTTTCACATTTTTCTTTTACAGCAGCCTAATAAGAATGATGTGCGTAACAAGTTCTGTTCTGTTGTTTCACTTTCAAATTCCAGCAGCGACCTCTTTCCCAACCCCTCTCCAAAGAAGAGGAGGCTTTAGAGTCCTACACTACAATGGGTTTGACTGGTCCGTAGATTTTTAGCTGTTGAACGATATTTTCAAATTGGCTTGTTTGCCTTTGGGTGCACAAGTTTCATTTCATTTATTAAGTGCGTGGCGCCGGCAAATTTGTCCACTATAAATAATACGTACCTAATGTCCACCATAATGTTGCGACAAATAGATGGGTCGTAATTCAGATCGCTCATAGTGCCTTCCCACACACGGTCGAAGTTGAGCCCTACTAAATTACCATAGCCATCCAAGGCAGGGCTGCCCGAATTGCCGCCCGTGGTATGATTGGTGCCAATAAAACAAACGGGCATTTTTCCTTTGCTGGCGTACTGTCCATAGTTTTTTGTGCGATAAAGCTCAAGCAACTTTGGCGGCACGTCAAATTCGTAGTCGCCGGGTTTGTACTTTTCCATTATGCCGTCTATATAGGTGTAGTAATCGTATTCCACCGCATCGCGGGGCTGATATGGTTTTACCTGGCCGTAGGTAACCCGCAACGTGCTATTGGCATCGGGGTAAAAAACCTTAGTGCTAAACACATCCATCTGTGCCTGCATGTACGTTCGCTGCAAAGCATTTATGCGGGCCTGTATTGGATTTAATTTTGCCGATACATTTTTATTGTAGTCGCTTACAAGAGTTTGAAACATTTTTCCGACCATTTCATTTTTAGCGGTTTCGGCAACTGCGGCAGGATTATCATTCAATGCCCTCATAGTTTTTGCGGCATCGTCTAAATCGGTACCATTATAAATATCATCCGCCATCTTTTCATAATTGCCTCCGTGTTTTGAAACCAGGGCAATTAGTTGCGGCGAAAGGATGGCTTTGTCGTTATTGGTTACATACATCTCCATCAGTGCGGCAAAAAGTTTTTTGTCCACATCGGGGTTGAACTCTTTATAAAAATCTTCGAGCGACTCTTTCACTTTGGGTAGTGCTTCGGTAAAACCCTTTTCGCCGTTTTTTTCTTTTGCCTGCGCCAAACTGTTTAATTGAGCTGCTATGGCAAACAATTCAATGCGGCTCATCACTTCATTAAAATAATCGCGGGCAAAGCTGTACCGTTTCAACTCGGTGTAGGCCGCATTCAAATCACCCAAAACAGAACCATACAATTCTTTCCACTTTGCATTGGCCGCTACTCTTTTTAAAAAATCGGCTTCATACAATTTCTTTTTTTCTAAACCTCCTGTACGGTTCATACCCAATACTTCGCCCTGCCACTTTTTATAGGCGTTTTGGATGGATGCATACTTTGCGGCGTATTGAATTTTTATCGCCTCGTCTTTTCGCATAAAACCATCAATCACCGTAAGCGCTTTGTCGCGAATGGCGATTTTTGCAGGGTCGTTCATGGTAATAATTTGCGCAACCGCTTCGGAGGGCAGGTATTGTGTAGTACGGCCGGGGAAACCAAACACCATTGTAAAATCGTTTTGCGCAACACCATCTAATGAAATGGCCAGCGAACGTTTTGGTTTGTAGGGAATGTTATCGGCGCTGTAGGGAGCGGGTTTATTATCCTTACCTGCATAAATGCGAAACATGGAAAAATCGCCGGTGTGGCGGGGCCACATCCAGTTGTCGGTATCCTTTCCAAAATTGCCAATAGCAGATGGGGGTGCGCCAACAAGCCTGATGTCGCGGTAGGTTTCGGTAACAAAGAGGTAATACTTATTGCCTTCGAAAAAGGCACGAATGAGTGCATCCTGGTAGGTTTCTTTTTTAGAAGCCGTACGCAGTGCAGCAATGTTTTTGTCAATGGCCGATTGTCGTTCGCTTTCGCTAAGGCTTTTTGTTACACCATTTAATATAGTAGTGGTAACATCATCAATGCGCACAATAAATGTTACAAACAGGCCCGGGTTTGGTATTTCCTCTCCACCATTCATTGCCCAAAATCCATCGCGGATATAATTTCTGTCAATGGTTGAATGGTTTTGAATTGCATCGAAACCGCAGTGGTGGTTGGTAAGCACCAGGCCCTTGTCGGAAATAACCTCGCCGGTGCAAAAACCGCCAAAGCTTACGATAGCATCTTTGAGGCTGCTTTTGTTTACGCTGTAAATATCAGCGGCACTCATCTTCATACCAAGGCGCTGCATTTGTTTTTGATTGAGTTGCTGTAACAACTGCGGCAGCCACATGCCTTCATCGGCAAAACTTGCTGTAGAAATGAACAGTAGTATAAATAACTGGATCGTTTTTATCAACTTCATATAGCCTGTTTTAAAAAATAAAAGTAGCGAAGCCCCGTCAATCCTCCGCCGGTTGGCGGAGACTTTGTCGGGCACAGCCACGCTTGTTGAAAATACCTACAAAATATTTTATGGCTCTGATGATTGTTTCAATGGCTTGCAACGAACACTGTTGAAGTGGGAAAAGATATCCCGTCACATCTACGCAGGCCGGTACTAACTCCCTCCTCCTCCCGAAGCTTCGGGATTGCTGGAGAGGGTCCCGAAGTTTCGGGAGTGGGTGCGGTGTATAACGGCCATTATCTGTGAATAACATTCGTGAAACTGTGGAGTGAAACGTAAGAGATTGTTTGGAATATTTTTTTTGATGGGGTGCGTAAAGTTTCGTGTGGACTATAGCCGTTTTGTACAGTAAAAATCCACAGACAAAAAATTTCATAGTGGCACAATTTTATGCAGTCATAGAAATCCACACTACGTTAATTACTGTATTGAATGCAGTGGCTTCGGTAAATTTGGTGTGAATTATGGAAGTGTGTTTGTGGATAAAGAACCAATTTTGATTGTACCAAATTTGAAAACATTTAGTTGTCCCCCAATTCACACCCTTAATAGTAATAGGGTTTATTTAAAAAATAGAATACTATATATTATTACATGGCTACAGAAATGTTAGTTACCGAAAATGAACTGGGTGAAAACGCCCGCATGTTAGGTGAACTGGGTTTTTTAGATTTCGACATTGACCCAACGCTCGACTTGTTTGCAGAGATTGAAAAACTAAAGAAGGAGAAGAATGCCATTATTCTGGCGCACCTGTACCAGGAACCCGACATACAGGACATTGCCGACTACGTGGGCGACTCACTGGGCCTCGCACAGCAGGCTGTAAAGACCGATGCTGACATGATTGTGTTTGCGGGTGTACACTTTATGGCCGAAGGAGCAAAAATCCTTAATCCGTCTAAAAAGGTGGTTATACCCGATTTGAAAGCCGGCTGCTCGTTGAGTGAAAGTTGCCCGCCACCGTTGTTTAAAAAATTTAGAGAGCAGCACCCCGATCACATTGTCATTTCCTACATCAACTGCAGCGCAGGTATAAAAGCGCTGAGCGATATTATTTGCACATCGAGCAACGCCAAGGCAATTGTTGACAGTTTGCCTGCCGATCAGAAAATTATTTTTGCCCCCGATGAAAACCTGGGCGCCTGGGTAAACAAAGTAACTGGCCGCAATATGGTTTTATGGAACGGTGCCTGCATGGTGCACGAAATTTTTAGCCTGCAGAAAATTACCAAGTTGAAAGTGCGTCACCCAAATGCAAAACTCATTGCCCACCCCGAGTGTGAAGAACCGGTTTTGCGCATTGCAGATTTTGTTGGCAGCACCACTCAATTACTTGCCTACTCGAAAAATACAGAACACACCGAATTTATTGTTGCTACAGAGGCAGGCATTTTACACCAGATGCAAAAACAGGCCCCCCACAAAACATTTATACCGGCACCGCCCGAAAATAATTGCGCCTGCAACGACTGCCCGCACATGAAGCGCAATACACTGGAAAAAGTTTACCTGTGCATGAAGTATGAACAACCTGAAATTTTAATGAATGAAGAATTAAGATTGCAGGCAAAAAAAAGCTTGGATAAAATGATGGAGATGAGTAAGGCGTTAGGATTGTAGAGGATAAGCTTTTTTAATTCAGCTGAATCTTCCATCCAAATTAGTGACTGCTGAATCTCTTCCAAACCACCCTCGAAATATTTCGCATCAGCAGCCAGGCTTCATTGGTGGTATCCCAGCTTTCATCTTTATTATTTTTAGTGTACACACAGAAAATGTATTTGGCTCCGCGGCCATTTACAAAAAGTATTTCGCTGCGGCTGGCATTTACCGCTCCGTTTTTACTGGAAATAAAAACATCAACAGGAATTTCGGCAATGGAAACATCATCCCAAAAATTTCTACCCAACAACCGTAACATTTTTTTACTGGCTGAATCATTAAGCATTTTGCCGGTCGCAATACTTTCCATAATGCCGGCCATCTCTTTTGGTGTTGTTTGTCCCCAGCCAAACTGTTTGCGGGCATCTTCACGCCCCGGCGTTCTTGAATTTACTCTGGTGTTTTTATAGCCAAGGCTATCGAGTATTGCATTAATTCTTGTACCGGTACCCGCCAATTTTTGCAGCCATAAACTTGCCGTATTGTCGCTCATGGTTAGCATCAGCATAATTGCTTTTCCGAGTTCTATTTTTTGAGAATCTTTAAATGATCCAAGAATATCCACCCCGGCATACAAAAGCGAATCCCGGTAGGTAAGCGGTTGGTTATACTTTAATTCACCACCGTTTATTTTATCCATCACTCCAATCAGGATGGGATTTTTTACCGTGCTGGCTGTCGGAAAAACAGTATCAGCATTAATGCTGAATGTTTTTCCGTTGTTTAAGTTTTTTATGTAGATGCCGATGTTTCCGTTGAAGCCTGCAATGAGTGTCTCAATTTCCTGCTGTAATCTTTTATCAATTCTTTGTGCGCCTGTTTCGCCCACCGACACAAATAAAAACACCATCGAAAAAAATAGCCTACTCATACTAGTTAGAATGATTTTTTTGTTTTCGTTCCCGGTGTTTGTTTCGCTGCATTCATGTAATCGAACACTAAGTAGCAAAATGCTTTTATGCCGGTTTTCATTCCGCTTTCATCTACAAAAAAATCGGGTGTGTGATGTGAGCCGGCTTCTTTTGGATCTTTACCTTTTGGCATTCCGCCAACATTAAAAAACAATCCAGGTACTTTTTGTTGAAAGAAAGAAAAATCTTCGGCACCTGTTTTTGGAGCGATCAATTTTACATTGGTATCACCCGCAGCTTTTTGCAGCGATGGTAACATTTGTGCCGTTAAGCCTTCGTGGTTTGATGTAACGGGGTAATGTGAGCTGTATGGAATTTCCACTATGGCGGTTGCCCCCGAAGCTTCAGCTGTTTTTGTTGCAATGGTTTTTATTCGTTCAATAAGCATAGCCTCGTCTTTGTCATTTAGGGCCCTGATAGTTCCCAGCATTTCTACCTGCTCGGGAATAATATTTGAACGAACGCCTGCATGGATGGCTCCTATTGTTACCACTCCGGCATTTTCGGTTATGTCTAAATTTCGGCTCACAATTGTTTGCAGGGCATTAATAATTTGCGCCGATACAACTATTGGATCAATGGATGTCCACGGGGCTGCGCCATGGGCCTGCCTACCCTTAATGGTAATCTTCATATCGTTTACACCCGCATAAAAACCGCCAGGCCTGTAGGTTATTTTGCCAACCTCTGTTTGTCCGCTAATGTGCGCACCAAATATGGCATCCACTTTCGGGTTTTCTAATACACCTTGTTTCACCATTAATTCAGCACCGCCCTCTTCACCTTTTGGGGATCCTTCTTCTGCTGGCTGAAAAATAAATTTAACGGTGCCGGAC
Organism: Chitinophagales bacterium; assembly: GCA_031425835.1. Lineage (GTDB taxonomy): Bacteria > Bacteroidota > Bacteroidia > Chitinophagales > Chitinophagaceae > Flavisolibacter. Next base: position 19,251 of record JANPKD010000001.1, on the reverse strand, counting down.
AGGTCGTTTTTCATACCGGCCAAAATTTCTGCAACACTCATTAACATAGCCACATGCGTATCGTGTCCGCAGGCGTGCATTACGCCAACTTCTTGTCCGTTGTATTGTGTTTTTGCTTTTGATGCAAAGGGAAGGGGTACTCTTTCGGTAACCGGGAGCGCATCCATATCGGCTCGCAAAGCGATAACAGGACCGGGTTTGCCGCCTTTTAATAATCCAACAACACCTGTATGCGCTACGCCTTCTTTCACTTCAATTCCTAAAGATTTTAAATGAGCGGCAATTAGTTTACTGGTTCTAAACTCCCTATTGCCCAATTCAGGATGCTGATGAATATCCCTACGCCAGGCAATACATTTTGCTTCTATTTTGTCAGCAGCAATCTCTATTGCAGTATTTTTTTGCTGAGCATAAACATTTGCTGCACCCATCGCAAGCGATAGGAGTAGAATAATTTTTTTCACGTGTAGTCGTTTTTTGTATTCGCTAAATTTAGCCATCATTCAAATACTACGGGCAAACACATTCCTTATAAAATTTCGCCGTGCTAAAAACACATTGAAGCCACTGCAATGATTTCAATAAATTTATCCCGCTATGATGCTTCGACACGTGCCTTTTTTAAAAAATGTATTCCTCTACAGCATTACCGCCTTTGGCGGTCCGCAGGCGCATGTGGCCATGATGATGAAAATGTTTGTGGGTAAAACGCCGTACGTAACTAAGGAAGAGTTGCTGGAATACAATGCCTTTTGTAATCTTTTACCCGGCGCATCCTCAACACAAACAATTACATTAATTGGCTACAAAAGAGGTGGTGTGCCATTGGCAATTGTTACGCTGCTTATCTGGATTACGCCGGCTTGTTTATTGATGGGGGCTTTTTCTTTTTTGCTTCCACACGTTGATCAACACTCACTGCACTCCGATATTTTTAAATTTATTCCCTCCCTGGCCGTTGGGTTTTTGGTGTATGCTTCGGTAATGGCTTTTGGTGTCTCCATTAAAAACACAATTACCTGGTTAATAATGGTCACCTGTGTTGTGGCTACATATTTTTTGTTCACCTCCCCCTGGATCTTTCCAACCCTAATCCTTTGTAGTGGTATCGCCACTAATCTCAGTCAAAGAAGAATACCTCAGGCCTACAACAAACGCAAGAAAATAAAATGGTGGAACATCTGGTTATTTGCTTTCATTTTTCTCTCAGCTGGTGTACTGAGTGAGTTGGCAAGAAGCAATAACTGGCCTGATCGGAAACCAATTAACCTGTTTGAAAACACGTACCGCATGGGTAGTTTGGTTTTTGGTGGAGGGCAGGTACTCATGCCCATGATGTATGAACAATTTTCGGTTCGGCCCCAATTATTGAAAGCCGCGGAACCGCTACAGAATACAAACATTATTGTTATTGAAAAGGACGAAATGACCACGGGCATGGGTATTGTACGAGCCATGCCAGGTCCTGTGTTTTCCATAGCCTCTTTTACCGGAGGGATGGCTTTAAAAAATGAAGGAAAGCACATGCAGGTTTTGGGTGCTCTCATAGGTATGGTGGCGATTTTTTTACCGAGCGCATTGCTTGTTTTGTTTTTCTTCCCCATCTGGCATAACCTAAAAAAATATGCTGTGGTATATCGATCATTAGAGGGAATAAATGCAGGGGTTGTAGGTATAATGATTGCCTCCACCCTTTACATTATGAAAGACATTTCGTTGGCGGGCGCCACAGCCAACAGCCTGACAAATATTTCAGTGATTGCGGGTACATTTTTATTGTTGCAGTTTACAAAAATTCCTGCCCCATTTGTTGTCATTACCTGTTTGTTGCTGGGCTATTTTTTCTGAGGGTTACGGTAGTAGCCGTTTTCGACTATTTCCTTTTCTACCAAGGGTGGCACAAGGTGTTTGATACTTTTTCCAGAAGTAATTAAATTTCGGATGTACGTAGCTGAAATTTGAAGAAGAGGCGCATCCAAAATTTCCACGTTGGCTTGTCCAGTCTTTTCCACGTCAAAACCGGGCCTCTTGTAAACCAGCAAGGGATAATTTTTAACAATTACATCGGCATTCTTCCATTTATGCACATTTTGGAAACTATCGCTCCCCATTATGATAGTGAACAGATGTTTTGGGTATTTCTCCTGCAAATAGGATAAGGTGTGTGCTGTATACGATGGTTTCGGCAAGGCAAACTCAATATCTACCGCCCTTAGCCTTGGGTCATCTTCAATGGCTTTTTGAACTAAAAAAAACCTATCGTATTCATTTAAAAGGGTTGCTGATTGCTTAAAAGGATTTTGCGGAGAAACCACGAACCATACCTTCTGAAGTTTAGTTTCATTCAAAATGTGGTTTGCTATTATTAAATGGCCAAAATGTATTGGATTGAAGGAACCAAAGTAGAGTCCGACACGCATTAATCATTTAATTTTCAATGAGTTATAAAGAAACGAGAACTTGATTTGCTTCATTTAAGCGAAGGCTGAGGGTGTAACCAGCAACTCGTACCGAAATTGGATCACCAAGCGGAGCCCGTTGTTCTACAATTACTTCTTCGCCTGGAATACATCCCATTTCCATCAATTTTAATTCAAGCTCCGCACTCTGAAAAGCGATAATAGTGCCTCTCTCTCCCGATTTTAATTCAGATAACCTCATTCACTCAAAGCTATTGTAATCACCAACAAAGCCTTTACGAATTTTGGCAAATGAATGCCACTACAAACACCATTCGTTTTCACTATTTGGTTGGTAAATTTTATTTCAGAAATAGAAACAGTTTAAAGTCGTTTTTAGTGTCCCAGTTGAGGAAGGAAAAAAAATTAGTTGATGCGATCAATATTGTTTTCTGCTCTGACAAATATTTGCTGGAGATTAACCAATCGTATCTGCAACACGATCTTTATACGGACATAATTACGTTTGAACTATCGCCCATACAATCGCCGTTGGTCTCCGACATCTATATTAGCATTGACCGGGTACGGGAGAACGCAAAAAAGTATCGGGTTTCGTTTAACAAAGAACTGCACAGGGTAATTTTTCACGGCCACCTTCATTTGTGTGGGTTTCAGGATAAGACTGCAGCCTCACAACAAATTATGGAGGAGAAAGAGCAAGAGTGGCTTGCCCTCTATTTTGCACGTTAAAGTTCCTGCTGAGGTTTTTGACCAGCGTTTCACGTGAAACAGAAAACTAAATTTGCAAACTATGTTTCAGGAATATGATGTTGTTGTGGTTGGTGCGGGTCATGCCGGATGCGAGGCGGCGGCGGCAGCAGCCAATCTTGGTTCGCAGGTATTGTTGGTTACAATGAACATGCAAACCATTGCTCAAATGAGCTGCAACCCTGCCATGGGGGGAATCGCAAAGGGGCAGATTGTAAGGGAGATTGATGCACTCGGGGGCTATTCGGGAATTGTTTCGGATGCTTCGATGATTCAATATCGGATGTTAAACCGATCAAAGGGACCTGCAATGTGGAGCCCCAGAACTCAAAACGACCGGATGCTTTTTGCCCAGAAATGGCGTGAAATGTTAGAGCAGACCGCCGGTGTTTCGTTTTACCAAGACATGGTACGGAGCTTAATAGTGGAGAATGGCGTAGTTAAAGGGGTGGAAACAGGGTTGGGCCATAAGATTCGTTGCAAATCAGTTGTATTAACGAACGGAACATTTTTAAATGGGGTAATTCACATCGGCGAAAAAAGATTGGGGGGCGGTCGAGTAGCAGAAACCGCGGCGACGGGTTTGACGGAACAACTTGTGGCCTTTGGATTTGAAAGCGACCGGCTAAAAACTGGAACCCCTCCGAGAGTGGACGGACGGACGCTGAACTATTCCCTAATGGAGGAACAAAGGGGTGATGAGGAGATTGAGGGCTTTTCTTACTTGCCCACCGCAAAGCCGAAAAATCAAAAAAGCTGTTGGGTAACCTATACCAATTCAGACGTTCATGAGATCCTTAAAACCGGGTTTGATCGCAGCCCGATGTACACAGGTAGAATTGAAGGGACAGGCCCTAGATACTGTCCGAGCATAGAGGACAAAATCAACAGGTTTGCGGAACGTGATCGGCACCAGCTATTTATTGAACCGGAAGGGTGGAACACGGTTGAGATATATGTGAACGGCTTTTCCACATCATTGCCCGAAGACGTGCAACATGCGGCCATGATGAAGATTCCAGGTTTTGAGAATGTAAAATTTTTCAGGCCCGGCTATGCAATCGAGTACGATTTTTTCCCCCCGACTCAATTAAAATACACGCTGGAGACTAAACAGATTGAGAATTTGTTTTTTGCTGGGCAAATTAATGGGACCACTGGTTACGAAGAGGCTGCATGCCAGGGATTGATGGCTGGGATAAATGCACATTTGAAAATCAACAACCAGGCTCCCTTTATTTTAAAAAGGAGCGAGGCTTATATAGGAGTACTTATTGACGACTTGATTAGCAAAGGCACAAAAGAGCCGTACCGCATGTTCACATCCCGGGCGGAATTTAGAACGTTGTTAAGGCAGGACAACGCCGACCTGAGGTTAACTGAAATGAGTTATAACTTGGGGCTAGCAAGCCAAGACCGTATGGAGTTGATGAGAGCTAAAAGAGCCGCGGTGCAAAGCTTAAAACTTGCACTTCAGCAAGTTTCGCTGATGCCCGAGGAAGCAAACGACTTTTTAAACAAAATAGGAAGTGCCGAAATACAGGAAAAACAGAAACTAGAAAAAATACTATTGAGACCGAACCTTGGCTTATCGGAAATGAGGAAGGAAATATCCTCAGTCGGAGAACTGCTTAAATCATTTTCTCCGGAAGCTGTTCGGCAGGCGGAAATCCAAATTAAGTATCAGAGCTACATCGACAAGGAATCAGAGCAGGTCATGAAAATGAAACAAATGGAGGACTTGAAAATAGCAGAACACTTTGATTATCAACGAATTGTGTCGCTTGGTGTAGAGGCCAGGGAGAAATTAAATAAGGTAAAACCCACAACGCTCGGGCAGGCAAGCCGCATATCAGGCATCAACCCCACCGATGTTCAAATTCTTATGGTGTTTATGGGTAGATGAGGGCTGAGGTTACATCGTTTATGTGCGTGGCTCATTTTGCACACCCTTTTGCAACTGAACGGCTGCAAGCACCAGCCTGATTTCTCCAAAACTTACATCCTCTCCAAGCTTTTCTCGTAGCTGGTATAACGAACCGCCTTGAAAATCCTTTGCAAGTGGCTCGATCAAAACAAATTTTTCCCTGCTTACCAATTCATCAATTTTGATTTCACCAAGTTGAACAAAATGGGCGAGATGTCCTTCAATCGTTTGCGGGGTAAGGTGTCGTTCAGCGGCAATTTCTGCCGGCGATTTACCTTCTTTATATAAGCGCATTGTTTCCCTTTTGGTATCAACTTTCCGTGAGGAGCGTAAAGGAGCTTCCAAAGTGCTTTTTTCCTTTCGGATGCGCTTGGGAATTTTTTCGCCGATGTTAGAACACAAGTTTTTTTGCAGACAATATTCCTGAACAATTGCAAGAAACTGCTTGCCGTACATTTCAATTTTAGCCTTCCCAAAGCCAGAAATTTGTTCTAATTCCTGCAAGGTTTGCGGCAGAAAAGTCGCCATTTCCTCCACAGTTTTACCACTAGCTACCAGATAAATAGGCAAATCTTTTTTTGCGCAAAAAGCATCCCTCTGTTTTTTCAATTCGAAAAAAAGTTCCGGGTGCTTTAGATTATTTTTCTTCTCCGCGGCCCCCGCCGCATAGGCGTTGATACTGAACGAGGGGGCGATGAAACCATTTTTTCTCCGGTGAAAGCCGTCCATATCATAATCGGTTGCAAAGCCCTGCACCAAAAACTTTTGAAGTGAGGCAGTGGTCAAGATTTCCCGCACCAAATCGTTGTACTCCCTGGCATGCACGCGGCTATCAGTAAAAGCCGGCGACTGTGCAAGGATTAATGCAAAAGCCTCCAATTCTTTTGAAAAATGTCCGGCACCAGCTTTCACCCGTTCTTCCAGGAGATTAAAGCCACCTTCATTTTCTGACGTGGTAAATATTTTTTTCAATTGCAATTGAAATTTTTCTGCCGTTCGTTGTATGGCCTCAATTTTTCTTTTTAACAAATCAATCCAGCTATAAACTTCCTCGTTGAATGATGGACGATTCTGAGTCAAGAACCCAGTTAATCCGGAGACCGCGGCCATTGTTTTACCGTAATCGAACAACTGTAACAATAACTTCTCCCGATAAGCTTTTTTGGCAATTTCCAACTCCGTTTGCAAATCATCAATCGGCTTGTTGGTGTTTGAAAACTGAACAATTCGGGGATCTGTAAAAAAGCTGTTCCGGCGAATTTTACTTTGCAGTACCATGCCATTTAAACTGGTGCAGCGACTTAAGGCTACATACACCTGGCCGGGGGCAAAGGAGTCACCTGCGTCAATAACCGCTTTTTCGAATGTAAGGCCCTGGCTTTTGTGAATGGTGATTGCCCAGGCCAACCGTAACGGATATTGACTAAAGCTGCCAATAATGTCCTCTTCAAGGGTCTTTGATGTTGGATTGAGTGTGTACCGAATATTATCCCACCGTTCTTTGTTTACTTCAATATCAAGAGGTTCGTCTTTACAACGCACAGCAATCTTTTCGGCGTCCAGGGCTGTTATTAACCCAATTTTTCCATTAAAATAGCGTCGGTTTTTTTCGACATCATTTTTAATAAACATGACCTGTGCTCCCAATTTTAGTTGTAAGGCCTCATCCGCAGGGTAGGCCGATGGTGTAAAATCGCCTTCTACTTCGGCAGTAAAAAGGAAAGGTTTGTTACTGAGTTTTGCAAGAGCGGCGGTGTTAATCAACCTGGCTTTGTCATTGTGTGTAGTCAATACTATGTAACCTTCGGGTCGGTCATTAAAAAAAGCAGGCAGGTAACGTTGATGAAGAAGAGCTAACTCGTCATCATCCAGATTATTATTTCGGACACCGTTGAGCAGGCGAATAAATTTTTCTTCGGTTTGCCGGTATATTTTACTAAACTCAATGTAAACGGGTGGCTCGTCCCGCATTACGCGGCTGTCAAAAAAAAACGGGCTGTTATAGTAGGGTGCCAGCAGCTCCCACTCTGGTTCCTTAACCACGGGCGGTAGCTGAAACATGTCACCAATAAACAACAGCTGTACGCCCCCAAAACGTTCGTAATGTCTGCTTCGTACATGGCGCAACACCAAATCAATAGCGTCAAGCACATCACATCGAACCATACTGATTTCATCAATTACCAATAACTCGAGTTCCTGGATAACTTTTCTTTTTTCGCTGGTGAAGCGGAGCCTTCCTAACAGGGTATGTTTGTTGCTCACCTCATCATTAGCGGCAGTAAAGCCTACCGGGCTATCGGGAATGAAGGGGGAGAACGGCAACTGAAAAAAAGAATGAATTGTGACGCCGTTCGCATTAATAGCTGCCACACCAGTTGGCGCAACAACCGCCATTTGCTTTGGACAGTTTTCTTTTATGTACCGCAAAAAGGTTGTTTTGCCCGTACCTGCCTTGCCGGTAAGAAAGATACTTTTCGAGGTATGGTTTACAAGGTTGGCCGCGAGTGTAAAAAGCTTATTGCTGAAATCAAGTGCCTGCATAAAATGTAGTGAATGAAATTAAACCAAATACCTAGGCGGTTGAAAAATGTATCAATTTTTGATCCTGGCCCATTCGAAGTTCGAAATAAGAAAGCTGGTGGTATAGTTACCACCAGCTTTATAAGCCACCAACACTATTTCGAAACTTTTTCGCCGAGCATCAGTATTTCATTAATCTGAACCTCAGTAATATATTTTTTTACACCTTCCTTGTCGGTGTAGTTGCGGTTTATAAGCTTTCCCTCAACCGCAACCTCCGAACCTTTTGTCAAATATTTTTCGGCAATTTCGGCCACTTTGCCCCAGGCCACTACATTGTGCCACTGGGTTTCCACAACCTTTTCGCCTTTTGCATCTTTGTAACTTTCATTGGTTGCTACGCTAAACCGGGCCAATTTTTTTCCACCCTCCATTGTTTTGATTTCAGGAGCTTTTCCTAAATTACCAATCAATTGAACTTTGTTTTTAAGTGCGTACATAATTTGTGTTTTGTGCCCACCACAACTCTTTTGTACGAGGAGGTAAGCGGTTTTAAATTTTGTTATCTCAATCACCCACGGCGCCATGGGTTGACAGAACAAAGATGCTAATGACAAATAACCATAGTCGGTTTTTAATCGTTTGCTTTCGCATAGAAGCATTTATAAACGTTTGTACACGGATAAGGATTTGATTATCTGGTAGTGTCTCAGTTTGAAATGTTAAAAACGGGAAGGGTTGGCGAAAATGGGAGTGACTTTTAAAGAACGGTTCTCAGATAGCGGAATATCTGAACTCTTATCAGGATGCAGGGAGCATCAGAACCATTGATTAAGATGTAAAGAACTCATTGTAAATCAGCTATTGTGTAAGGTAACACCATAGCTAAACGGTCAAAACCGGATTTACGATTAAAATAAAAATACAAGTAATTTTGTAAAATTATTTTTTTGGTAGTTTGGTTGCAGGAAGCTGTTCTGTCTTTATTTCAGCCTTTGTTTCGGGGAATACCCTGCCCAGAAGAAAACCACCAACTAACAACGCAACGCTAACTGCTATTCCGATAATAATTTTTTTTATATCCCAGTTTCTTTCCGCCTTTTTTTCACCTAACTGTTCCTCCTCATACTGATTAAACTCAGGGTAATAGCTTTCAATAATGTCGTCTATTTTGCCTAACATTTTAGTGTGTTCTTCAAATTTTTGAAGGTTAATTTGAAGATAGTTAATGTCAGTGTTTCTGTGGGTTCTAATTTCCCTTAAATTTTCCTGAATATCTCTCATTTGTGGTTTAATGGTTTGGTGATATTCAGGACAGACGCTTGTTACGGTTGTAAGCCTAAACTGCTTGACCTTATCAACGGCTTGTTTGATGTATATAGAAATAACCATGCAGTGGAGGTCATAAAAAGCTCTGCACAAATGCTCCTTTGCCTCTAAAATATTGGTATTTATTTCCTCAGGAGTGCCATTGGCATTGTATAGATGAAATACAAGAGATTTCAATTCATTTGCTGTATGAATAGGTGCTTTTTTTTCGGGGAGCAATTCTTCAACTAAAATGGAATACTTTTTAATTAGATTGAAGATTGCACTCGTTTCTTCCAAAAATAGATAAACCGCTTCTTTTGCATTTTCTCTATTCATGCAGTGGTAGTTTTAGTAAAAAAAAAATGAAGCTCGTATTTACGAGCTTCAACTTACAAATGTTTAATAAATATAGGTAGATTATGGTATATCCTCATTAATTGCTTCGTCAATTATATTATCTCCATCCTGATAACTCAATACATTCCCTGAAATCTTTTGAACATTGCCTCTCACACCATCTGTAATGAACTCTGTTTTATGTCTGAAATCAGGAAAATCTAATTTATCAATACCAGATATGTGATACTTTTTAATCAAAAGATCATCAATAGAAGTGTAGCCCGACCTGAGCTGATCTGGCAATAAACTTGCCCTAAGCTTGTCTTCAAACTTACTGATCAAGTCTCTTAGTTCAGACTTAATAGCAACAACTTTGGTGGCAGCACCATTTTGCTCACGAGATTTGTTTATAAGCAATTCCATACAAAGAATGATTGGTAACTAATCGGCAAAGATAATGCGGTAATCCACAGGTGTGAATAAATTGTGTACGAAAACTACTCTAATCTATGAAAATTATCCTTAAAAAGTTATTAAGGCATGTTGAAAACCTGCTAAAAACTCGACCATAGATTATGAAAATCAATCAATTGCGCAAAATTACGGAAAATACGGTTTTCCCCACGTGTGGATATTTTAGAAATTGCGACTAATCAGATACTCTTACAATGTCTTCAATTGTCATCAGCCTTTTAATCAACTTAGCTTCCATTGCTGGCGGTACTCTCAATGTCTTATGAATTTTTACAAAGTTGTAGTACACAAAATGTAATGCAATAGCGTAGCAATGGTTTTCAATTTTCTTTGAGAAGGCATTTGTCAATCTTGTAAACCTTCTATTGTGCATCCTCATTGTTAGGTTCTGACGTTCTACATAAGAGGTAGAAACTTTCTTTTCATCAGGGGTGCCAGTAATAGTGGTTTTTTCTGCTCCAACACATTCAGCAGGGCTATATCTTCTTTGCGTTGTGCTTCCTTCTGGTTGGCCGTATATCTTAACAAGCATAGCGTAATCAATTTCACCTTTAAAAGCATTTTCAACGGCTGTCAAATACGCTCTATGTCCATCGGTAGTTAGCTGCACTCTATTTGCCAAACGTGAAGCAACATCATTCATAAAATCATTTGCTGCAACAGCATCCCTTTGGCCTACATACCAAGACACAATCATTTTTGAATCAGCATCTAAAGCCGTCCAAGTCCAAACATCACCGGCGTGATCTTCCATACCCTCAGGAATGTTTTTCTCTTTGCTGTAAACGAAGCTCCAAATTTCATCACATTGTACATTCTTGGCAGCAAGATTCTGCACATGCTCATTATGGAACTTTTCACAAGCCCTACCCACATCTACCAACAGTTTTGTTACTGTGTTGATACTAACATCAGCTAACCGGGAGGTAGCTCTCATACTCATACCCTCAACTAAGCAGTTGATGATCTGTACTCTTTTTTGTATTGGTAGCTTGTTCATAGACCAAAGATAGAATAATATACTTGAACGGTCAAGCATTTTATTCAGTTTTAAAAATAATTAAAATTCTTCTGGTCTTTTTAACTCACATTCTATTTGCTTTTGTATACATTTGTGAAGCCTTCGACAAGTTTGGTAACCTCAGCGGGGATAGACTGCTGTTTACCGATCCAGTCGAGGGCTTTTTCTTTGTCGCAATATTCCATCAAGTCATATTCTCTAATCCATTTCACTATGTCGCCAATATTATCTTTTGGATAAACGCTCCTTATATCATTCACTGTTTTCTTATTAAAAGTCTTGCCTAATTCGATTGCGACAATTAAATTAACGCCAACACCATCTACCATTTCAGTAAGAATAACCTTGCTATTTACCTTCCCAACGCTTTGAAAAACGGCAATCGGTTTGCCTACACATTCTGGCATATGAAGCACTGATAATATTGAAAATGGGTGATTGGGTTGATTCATTTTTTCGGTCAGCTTTCTAACAGTAATCTCAATTTGTACATTTGGAAACCCGCAATCTAATAGACATGGACTCGGGAGACCAATACTCAACGGGTTTTTATTTTTATGATCTCCCGCTAATATTTCTTTTAGTCTTTGGTTAAAGTCGTTGTTACATTCTCTTAGCGATCGGGCAGCAATAGCCCGCTCCATTATTATATGCTCCTGCTCTATTTGTTGGTTCGCCTCATTCATCTTATTCCCATTCTGTTGGAGCATAATCATTTTATGTTTATCTTTGTTTCAGAAAAAATGGAGCGGCCGAGAATTGAACTCGGATTCACAAATTGACAGTCTGCTGCATTAGCCTTTATGCTACCGCCCCATATATTAAACTTCTAAAGCCCTTAAGTTTGCCGACTGCGAGGGCTTTTATTTTTTAAAACGGCAAATTATCTATCCAGTACTCATACTCTCCCTTTGCATTTAATTTTCTTTTTACGTTAGTGAATACATTATTTGCGGCGGTACTTAAGGTAGCCGGAACGCTATTCATTACTCGTGAACGAGATTCTTTTGGCTCTCTTTTTACAATCTCCTCCACGATCTCAGTTGATGTTTTAGGTATCATCGCTAAATTCAAAAGAAATTCAATTTTCTGAAGCCATTTCCAAGATGGGTTATACCCATCGTCACCGATGACGGTAGCAGTAGGGGCTTGTTGAACGTCCTCGATAATGCCCAATTGAATAAGCATAGGTGTCATAAGTTCAATCTGCTTAGCCAGGGAAGTAAGTTGAATTGTTAGGCTTTCGTATCTCTCTGAATACGTTTTCTGCAAAAAGGGAACTTCGCTATCGGGGACATGAAAATTTTCTGCCATAGCACAAAGCTACGACGATTGTGCTAAGAGCAACAAGACTATTTTCTAATTTGGAGGTTAGAAAAATGTAAGTGTTTCATATTTAGTGAATTATCTTGCTAAATATTTTAACTTTAGGAGAGTTAGAAAGACTGAAAAGTGTTATTTTTTCTTATCCCACCGTGAATTGGCCGCCTTCTTAGCTATTTCGGAACGTTTTTTTGGTGAAAGAGATGCCGCCCTTGCCCTGCCACCTTTAAGCCCACCTAATCGCCCCAATGCTACGGCGGCAGGATTCTTACCATCTGGCGTTTTCGTATCTTCTGTTTCACCGGTTGCTATATCAACGATTGACTTTGCACGTTGGTTAAAATCGGTTGGACGTTTTGCTTTTGCCATGCTTCAAAGATACAAAAGCCCTGCTTATCCGGTCAAGCACCCAAAAACTAATTAAATTCAAACTGAGACACTACCGATTATCTTACCACAAAGAAATTTTATGCCGGCCACCGAAACCGCCAAAAAATGCCTTGCCTGCCAAAAAGCCTTACAGGGCCGCACCGATAAAAAATTTTGTAACGACTACTGCCGCAATGCCTACAACAACAATTTAAAATCGAACAACAGCCCCATCATTCGAAACATCAACAATGCGCTTTTGAAGAACCGCCGCATACTTGAAAGCATTTTAGCCGATGAAGAAATGGCGAAGGCAAACAAGGAAAAGCTGTTGCAGAAAGGGTTTTCTTTTAAATACAGCACACACCTCTACACCAATAAAAAGGGCAACGTGTATTTTTTTTGTTACGAATTTGGTTATCTGCCCCTTGAACACGACTGGTACTTAGTTGTGAAACGTAAAGACGAAAACCAGCATAATTTTTGAATCTTTTCACCAAGGTTCTTTTTGCTCAGCTATCTTTTGTAGATTGATGGTTCTTCACACATCATTTGAAAAGCCTTCCCGAATCCAGCCTTGAAAAGCGGTATTAAACGCTTAAAAAAGTTTTATGAGCAGGGTTGCTTTTATTGTGGTAGGCATGGTGTTGCACCAGTTTGTTTTTTCTCAAAACAGCGGCTTTTCCGATTTGACCGCTTTGCTGGACATGAAGCCAACAAAGGTTGATAATCATCTTCAAAGAAAAGGATTTAAGAGAAGCGGATTTTCTTCCGATTATCCATCATTTTCTAAAATTGCCCAGATAAAGGACCTTGCTGTTATCCGCAGTATTCAAATCAAACTGAAAGAGCAAAGTAGAGAAATCGAATTTAAAACAACCTCTCAGCAAGAATGGACTGAGCTGGAGAAAGAAATTGTTGCAGCGGGATTTACGCATACAAAAGCCACAACAGATTCGTCGCCAGTGTTTCAAAAACAAAATCTTGTACTCAACACCTTTCAGGAAATTATTGATTCAACCATCAGTTATTGCATTACCATAAATAAAAAACTACTCCCCGCAGTTAACACAATCATTTTTGCCGAAGACCTTTTACAACTTGACTCACACGAGTACCTGGTGGACGTTTTCGGGAAGCAAAATGTAATTAAAGAAATATTTTTCCTGAGCCCCACCGATAAAAAGAACTGCACAATCATTTTTCCAAATTCGGTACGCCAGGCTATATTTCTTTGGAAAGATGAAGAAAGCAGAAGAGGCGTTTCCTTCATCATTTTTGGAGAACAACTCAATGCAAGACATAATGATGATTTAAACGTGGTACAGCTTTCTCATTGGCGGAGCAGGCAGGGTGTTTATTGTGGTATGGGTTTGGGCGAAATTCAGCAATTGAACAAGGGGCCACTTCGGTTTTATAACTGGAACACGGAATCCGCCGGCTTTATGGCACCAAAAAATGAAGGTGCAATTAACTTTGAGCTGCTGAAGCCCGTTTTTAATTGCCTTAACTGCAACTTTCTTTACATGAATAATCCGGCTGAGATAATACAATCGCCCTACTCAATAAGCGAAAATCAAAAAGTTTATGTGGCAGGTTTTGTTGTGGCACCCGAAAAAAAGGAGTTGCGGGTTGTGGCAACAAAATAACAGATGGTAACGCATCAATCATTTTTTTTTTAACCACGCTGCCACAGGAACATTTTAGCTGGCACGTTCAAAAAGAATGGAAGCAGGAGGCGAAATATGAGCAGGGACGTATCCAGGATTGTGCAAAACCTACAAATAAAAAACCCTCAGCAGTATGCCAAGGGATTTTGTGGTGCGGGCCGGACTTGAACCGGCGACCAACAGATTTTCAGTCTGTCACTCTACCAACTGAGTTACCACACCAAAAGATATCGAACAGAAAAATAAAGAACAGACGGGTGTTTGAATTTTCTGTTTCGGGCGGCAAAAATAGGGGAATCAATGATTTATTTGTTGAAAAGCTGTGGAATATTTTCAATTACAGTTAGCTCCAACTTCATCCGTTCCTTATTCCTAATTACCATAAACACTCAAAAATTTGATTCGCATAATTTTTAGTTGCTCCCAATTGTAATTGCTATCAGACAACTCCTGTTGCGCTACATCCAAGGACGATGTTTCGCAACCTTTGAAATAATCAATAATTTCTTCCTGCTCATACTCATCCAGCATATCGGTAATGGCATAATCCAAATTTAATTTTGTACCACTGGCGGCAATGGTTTCCATTTCTTCCAGCAAATCATTAATCTTTAAATTTTTGTTGCGGGCTATATCGTCAAGCGGAATTTTTTTATCTACCTGTTGAATAATGTGCACTTTGTTGCCGCTTTTATTCACTACGCTTTTCATTACAAAATCATCGGGCTTTACAATGGCGTTTTCTTCAACATAGGCTGCTATAAGGTCAATAAACGGTTTGCCATATTTTATGGCCTTGCCCTTGCTTACCCCCTGGCATTTTACCAGTTCATCAGTGGTGGTAGGGTACATGGTAGCCATGTCCTGCAACGAATTCTCTAAAAAAATAACAAACGGTGGCAGATTCTTTTTCTTCGCTTCTTTCTGCCGCAGCTCTTTTAAAATTTCAAACAACTTTTCATCAATGGCCACACCTTCCGTGTAATCGTTAGTATCCTCATCGTCTTCAGTGGCGTCTTCAAAAACATTGTTGAGTACTATAGAAAAAGGTTTTGGTTTGGCTAAGTAATCGTTTCCCTTTTTTGTAATCTTCAATACTCCGTATTCTTCAATGTCTTTCTTCAATAAACCTTCAAGCAGCATTTGGCGTACCAGCGAGTTCCAGAAGTGTTCGGGCTTTTCCTTACCAATACCAAACTCCTTCAGCTCCTCGTGCCGGTACATTTTTATTTGTGGAGTAAGGCGGCCAATTATTATACGCACCACATATTCGGTGGCAAACCTTTCATCCAGGGCCTTTATGGCTTGTAATGCCTGTACAATGTTGGCTTTTGCTTCTATTTTTTCTTTGGGATGTTTGCAGTTGTCGCACAAGCCGCAGTTGGGTACTGTATATTCTTCTCCAAAATAACTCAATAAAATTTTTCTGCGGCACACGCCACTTTCGGCATACGCCACCGACTCGTTTATGAGCTGGGCACCCACTTCTCTTTCACTCAAAGGCTTGTCACGCATCAGGTGTTCCAGCTTTGATACATCTTTGTGCGAATAGTAGAGAATACATTTTCCTTCCAGCCCATCGCGGCCGGCCCTGCCCGTTTCCTGGTAATAGTTTTCAATTGATTTTGGAATGTTGTAGTGCATAACAAACCGAATATCCGGCTTGTCAATACCCATACCAAAGGCAATAGTGGCTACAATTACCTGCGTGTCTTCGTTCAAAAACAAATCTTGTCTTTCGGCTCTTAATTTAGAATCAAGCCCCGCATGGTAGGCCACCGCCTTTACGCCATTGGCTACCAGCATATCGGCCAGTTCCTCGGTTGTTTTTCGGTTGAGGGTATAAATGATGCCACTCTTTCCTTTATTCTGAACGATGAATTTTGCAATGCTTTTTATTGTTTGGTCTTTTTTTAATTTGGGTTGAATCTCGTAATAAAGATTATCGCGGTTAAAGGAGGAAATGAAAATTTTTGGATCCCGCAGCCCCAGGTTTTTTACAATGTCGCTCTGCACTTTTGGTGTGGCAGTAGCCGTGAGTGCAATCACCGGCGCATTTGGGCTGATTACGTCCATCATATCCCGTAGGCGGCGGTATTCGGGCCTGAAATCGTGACCCCATTCCGAAATACAATGAGCTTCGTCAACAGCGAAAAAAGAAATTTGCAGGTCGCTGAAAAAATCCCTGTTGTCCTGCCGGGTTAAAGTTTCCGGTGCCACAAAAAGCATTTTGGTTGCCCCCGATTTTAAATCGTCGTGTACGGCTTTGATTTCCTTTTTTGAAAGCGTAGAGTTTAAAAAATGCGCAACCGTATCATTAGTGCTGTAACCTCTAACCAAATCAACCTGGTTTTTCATGAGGGCAATCAGCGGGCTAACTATTATGGCAACACCCTCACTAATAAGTGCTGGCAACTGGTAGCACAAACTTTTGCCACCACCGGTTGGCATAATTACAAACGTATCGCGGCCAGCCAAAACGCACTCAATAATCTGTTTTTGCTGGTCTTTAAAATCTTTAAATCCAAAGTATTCTTGTAGCGCTGCGTTGAGGTCTATCTTATTTTCTGTAACGGCTTTTATTTTTTTAGCGGGGTTTTTCTTAACAGTAGGCATTTTGTTTCAACAAGTTTATAGCTTTTAAAAAAGCTGGTCAATTTAATTTGTCTTTTTAAAAAAACGGCGATGGAACGGGTGGTGACCAGGTTTTTACAAGATAACATTTTATAAAACACAGTATCGGGTCGGGCCCGGTAAGCCGTCGGGATTAAAAGGGAGGCGAATTTAACCCCCTACCGCCGCATATCAGGGGTTGAAATAGTTAAAGTGACAACTTATTTTCGAGATATGGATGAAGGCAAAACAGCTATTTTTGAAGCCTTGAAAAAAGTTGGAACTATAACCGATGCCGCCGTACGTACCATAAAAATGGAAGTGGGGGCCGTTCAGGGGTTGATTAATCAATTAGACGAAAATTTTGAGCAGGCAATTGATTGTTTTGCAAACTGCAAAGGCCGCATTGTAGTAAGTGGCATTGGAAAAAGTGCCATCATCGCTCAAAAAATTGTTGCAACCTTCAACTCAACAGGCACACCCTCAATTTTTTTGCACGCAGCCGATGCCATACACGGCGACTTGGGTATGGTGCAGCAAAACGATGTGGTGCTCATCATCAGCAAAAGCGGCGAAAGTGCCGAGATAAAAATGCTGGTGCCGCTGATAAAAAATTTTGGTAACTATTTGGTAGCAATCACGGGCAATACTTCATCATACTTAGCCCGCAAAGCCCACTTTGTTTTAAATACTACTGTGGAGCAGGAAGCCTGCCCCCATAACCTGGCCCCTACAACAAGCACCACCGCACAATTAGTAATGGGCGATGTACTCGCTGTATGTTTAATGGAGAAAAAAGAATTCAAGATTGCCGATTTTGCCAGGCTGCATCCCGGCGGTGCATTGGGAAAAAAACTTTACCTGCGTGTGGCTGATTTATACACCGAAAACCAAAAGCCCGAAGTAAAGGCCAGCCAATCGGTGAAAGAGGTTATTATGGAAATGACGAGGAAGCGATTGGGCGTAACCGCTGTTACCGGTACCGAGGGGCAGCTCATTGGCATTATTACCGATGGTGACCTGCGCCGAATGCTGGAAAAAAGCGATAGTATTGAACACATTATGGCCCGCGATATTTTAACCCAAAATCCTAAAACAGTTCTTCCTTCCGAAATGGCCGTGCATGCACTTGACATTATGAGGCAAAATGAAATTATGCAACTGGTAGTGGCGGAGGATGGAAATTATTTAGGCATTATTCATTTACACGACCTGCTTAAAGAAGGGCTGGTATAAACACAAAATGCAAGACCAAAAAATTACCGAAAACACGTACGTGGCTATTATGGCTGGTGGCATTGGCAGCCGCTTTTGGCCAATAAGCCGGGTGGGCCACCCCAAACAATTTTTAGATATTCTCGGCACAGGCAAAACGCTTATTCAGCAAACCTTCGACCGCTACGCCAAACTGGTGTCGCCCGAAAATATTTATGTGATAACCGCCAATGAATACATCAACATCACCAAAGAACAATTACCACAAATACCACCGGAAAATGTATTGGGCGAACCGTTCCGGAAAAACACAGCACCATGCATTGCCTACATTTCCTTTAAATTAAAAAAGCTAAACCCAAATGCATCTCTGATAGTGGCGCCGGCCGACCATCTCATTCTCCACGAAGACCGTTTTTTAGCCGTAACACACGAGGCGCTGGGTTTTGTAAATCACTTTAATGCGCTTGTTACAATTGGCATAAAACCAACCTATCCAAATACCGGTTACGGTTATATACAGCACGACGGTGTTGAGGCCATACCCGCCGTGTACAAAGTGAAAACCTTTACCGAAAAACCCAATAAAGAACTGGCGCAAACCTTTATTGCCTCGGGCGATTTTTTATGGAACTCGGGCATTTTTGTGTGGCAGGTGGCCCGTGGTATTGCCGCGTTTAAAAAACACATGCCCGAAATGTATGAGCTATTTGCCACCGAAGAAGCAAGCCTCAACACGCCGGAAGAAAAAGCAGCCATTGAAAATATTTACCCCCAGTGCAGCAATATTTCAATTGATTTTGGGGTGATGGAAAAGGCCGATAACGTGTATGTTATTCCCGCCGATTTTGGCTGGAGCGATTTAGGTACCTGGAACAGTGCCTGGGAAAACATGGAAAAAGATTATTTGGAAAACGCCGTTGCAGGCAGCAACGTAATTGTTTTTGATTCTACAAAGTGTGTGATAAATGTACCCAGCAAAAAACTAGTGGTGCTGCAGGGGCTGGAGGACTACATTGTTGCCGATACAAAAGATGTGCTGCTCATTTGCCGTAAAGACAAAGAACAGGATATAAAAGAATACGTAGCCGAAGTGAAGCGGAATAAGGGGGAGAAGTTTTTGTGAGTTGTGAGTTGTGAGTGGTGAGTGTCGCCTTGTCAATGCCTAAAAAACGTTGACCGTTTTCAAATTGGTTTTTGTGTATTTGTTTTTTCATTTTACGTAAAAATAATTATAGTGCTTTTTGAAGTGTTGATTTGGGTGCTTTCAGAATCTTCATACCTGAGTGAATCGTA